>NZ_DATFAI010000001.1:0-18541 GCF_035254685.1 Noviherbaspirillum sp.
GCACGGTGGAGCCGGAAGCCTACAGCCTGGACCTGTCCTTCCGCATCCTGTTCATGATCATCATCGGCGGCGTCGGCTCCATCATCGGCGCCTTCTTCGGTTCGGCCTTCATCGTGCTGCTGCCCATCCTGCTCAACATCATTGCGCATGGACTGGAGCTGCCGACCTCGGTCGCATCCAACCTCGAGTTGATGGTATTCGGCGCGCTGATCATTTTCTTCCTGATCGTCGAGCCGCACGGTCTGGCGCGCTTGTGGCAGATCGGCAAGGAGAAGCTGCGTCTGTGGCCGTTCCCGCATTGAGTTACACGTTGATTCAACAGTCGTCATTGCTGTCTTTACAAGGAGGAGGAGCACCATGAAGTTGATCAAATCAGTCCTGCTGGGCGCCGCGCTGGCCGGCACATTAAGCGTCGCAGCGGCGCAAGAACAATACGTCCCGCTGCTTTCCTATCGCGTCGGCCCCTACGCTGCGGGCGGCTCCGGCTTCTATGGCGGTGCGATCGACTACTTCAACCTGGTGAATGCGACCGGCGGCATCAATGGCGTGAAGGTGAGCTGGGAAGAATGCGAAACCGAATATAACCCGTCGCGCGGCGTCGAGTGCTATGAGCGCTTGAAGGCCAAGAACGGCGGCGCCTCGCTGGTGGAACCGCTCTCGACCGGCATCGCCTACGGCATCCTGGACCGCGTGGCCACCGACAAGATTCCGCTGACGACCCTCGGCTACGGCCGTTCCGATGCTGCCAACGGCAAGGTCTTCCCGTATGTCTTCCCGCTGATCTCGAGCTACTGGGACCAGGCTGCGGCGATGATCGCCTATCTTGGCAGCAAAGTCGGCGGCGTCGACAAGCTCAAGGGCAAGAAGATCGTCGACCTGTACCACGACTCCGCCTTCGGCAAGGAGCCCTTCCCGGTCTTTGACGAAATGGCGAAGAAGTACGGCTTCGAGCTGATCAAGATCCCGGTCGCGCATCCGGGCAACGAGCAGCAGTCGCAATGGCTGCAGATCCGCCAGGCCAAGCCCGACTACGTGATCCTGTGGGGCTGGGGCGTGATGAACGCGGTGGCGATCAAGACCGCGCAGCGTAATGGCTTCCCGCGCGAGAAGATGCTCGGCGTATGGTGGGCAGGCTCGGAAGAGGACGTGATCCCGGCCGGCGACGCAGCGAAGAACTACACCTCGATGACCTTCAACACGCCGGGCAACTACCCGGTGCTCGACGACATCCGCAAGAAGGTCTATGACGCCGGCAAGGGCAACCTCGACGACAAGACCCGCGTCGGTTCCGTGTACCACATGCGTGGCGTGACGGCGGCCATCCTGTGGGTTGAGGCGATGCGCAAGGCGCAGGAGAAGTTCGGCAAGGGCAAGGTGATGACGGCGCAACAGGTCCGCTGGGGCTTTGAGAACCTGAACATCGACGAAGCTCGCCAGAAGCAGCTTGGCGCGCTCGGCATGTTCCCGCCGGTGAAGACTACCTGCGACGACCATGAAGGTTCGGGTGCGGTCAAGGTGCAGCAGTGGAACGGCAAGAAGTGGGTGCCGGTCACGGCGACCTGGGTCACCGGCGACAAGGCGCTGACCCGCAAGCTGGTGGAGGAATCTTCCGCCAAGTACGCGGCCGAGAAGAAGATCTCGCCGGCCTGCGCGGACTGAGGCACTTGCATCGGAAGGCGGAAGCGCCTTCCCCCCGAAAGGATGCCGTCCCCGCTTTCGCGCGGATGACATCCTTTCAGATGCAGGTTCAACTGAACGGCATTACAGCGCAACACCTGCTTCACCCTCTGGTTCGTGAAATCTGATTCAAGAAAAAACATGATGACAACGCAAACTGTCGTGCCGGTTGCAACCGCAGCCAATGGCCAGCCTTACCTGTCCGTGAACAACATCGAAGTCATCTACGACCACGTGATCCTGGTGTTGAAAGGCGTTTCGCTGCAGGTCCCGCAGGGCAAGATCGTTGCGCTGCTGGGCGCGAACGGCGCGGGCAAATCGACCACGATGAAATCGATTTCGACGCTGCTGCGCGGCGAGCGCGGCGATGTGACGAAGGGCAGCGTCGAATTCAAGGGTGAGCGGGTCGACCAGCTGACGCCGAACGAGCTCGTCAAGCGCGGATTGTCGCAGGTGATGGAAGGCCGCCACTGTTTCGGCCACCTGACCATCGAAGAGAATCTGCTGACCGGCGCCTATACCCGCAGGATCTCGCGCGCAGAACTGAAGGATTCACTGGAAATGGTGTACCACTATTTCCCGCGCCTCAAGCAGCGCCGCATGTCGCAGGCCGGCTATACCTCCGGCGGCGAACAGCAGATGTGCGCCATCGGCCGCTCGCTGATGGCCAAGCCGTCGATGATCCTTCTGGACGAGCCCTCGATGGGCCTGGCGCCGCAGATCGTTGAAGAAATTTTCGAGATCGTGAAGGACCTCAACAGCAAGGAAGGCGTGTCCTTCCTGGTGGCCGAGCAGAACACGATGGTGGCGCTGCGCTACGCGGATTTCGGCTACATCCTGGAGAACGGCCGCGTAGTGATGGAAGGCGACGCGAAGGACCTGGCAACCAATGAAGACGTCAAGGAGTTCTACCTTGGCGTGTCCGGCGCGGAGCGCAAGAGCTTCCGCGACATGAAGTTCTACCGACGACGCAAGCGATGGCTGGCCTGAAGCCCGGGCTCAAGCCGTAGGGTGCCTAGGGTGCGTTCGGCGCACCAATCCCCCGAAAAGACGACGCAAACGCACTGGCGCCTGCCGCGCCCCGGCCCGCAGTGCGCCTGCAAAAAGGAAAAACGTACTTCACACATCGACAGGTCCGCCATGACTGACATCCTCGACTCCCTGGAAACACGCGATCCGCAACAACGCGAACGCGATCTGATGGCCCGGCTCCCGCAACTCGTCGCGCGCGCGCAAGCCGCGCCGGGCTGGGGGGCGATCCTCCACGGCGTCAAGGCGATGGACATCACCTCGCGTGAAGCGCTGGCACAGCTGCCGGTCACGCGCAAGTCGGACCTGAAAGAGTTGCAGATGAAGGCGATGCCGTTCGGCGGGCTGACCACGACGCCGCCGCGGCAGTTGCGGCACCTGTTCATGTCGCCCGGCCCCATCTTCGATCCGGAAGGCGCCAGCCAGGACTGGTGGCGTTTCGCGCGCCCGATGTCGGCGCTCGGCTTGCGTGCGGGACACGTGCTGCAGAACTGCTTTTCCTATCACTTCACGCCCGCGGCTTTCATGGCGGAAGGCGGCGCAGCGCGGCTCGGCTGCCCGGTGATCCCGGCCGGCACGGGCCAGACGGAAATGCAGGTGCAGGCCATGGCGGAACTCAAGCCGGATGCCTATGTCGGCACGCCGTCATTCCTCAAGATCATCATCGAAAAGGCGCAGGAAATGCAGGCCGATATCAGCAGCGTGAAACGCGCGCTGGTCGGTGCAGAAGCCTTGCCGCCTTCATTGCGCAAATGGCTGCAGGACAACGGTGTGCCGCATGTGCTGCAAATGTACGGTTCGGCCGACATCGGCAACATCGCTTACGAAACGCAGACCGACGGCGAAGTGAATCCCGGCATGATCCTCGATGAAGACCTGATCCTCGAGATCGTGCGCCCCGGCACCGGCGATCCGCTGCCGGAGGGCGAGGTGGGCGAAGTCGTGATTACGTCGTTCAATCCCGACTATCCGCTGATCCGCTTCGGCACCGGCGACATGTCGGCCGTCATGTCCGGCATCTCGCGCTGCGGCCGTACCAACACACGCATCAAGGGCTGGATGGGCCGTGCCGACCAAACCACCAAGGTGCGCGCCATGTTCGTGCATCCGTCACAAGTGGCCGAGGTCACGCGGCGTCACCCGCAGATCCGCAAGGCGCGCCTCGTCGTGACCGGCGAAATGGCGAACGACGTGATGACGCTGCACTGCGAAGTCGATGACCGGAATGCCGTAATGGAAGGCAGCATCGTCGACACGATCCGCGACGTGACCAAGCTACGCGGTGAGGTCGTGCTGGTAGCACGCGGCAGCCTGCCGAACGACGGCAAGGTGATTGAGGACGCGCGCAAGTACGAGTAAGCGTGCGGCTGCAGAGGGAGTGAAGCCGCAGACGGATCGCTCAGGGCGTAAAAACAATTGTCCACGGAAAACACGAAAAACACGGAAAAGATTCCTTGAGAGCTTTTTTCCGTGTTTTCTGTGTTTTCCGTGGACACCAACAATAACGCCGCGACCGCCACTGCGCTCGTCAAGTCACGCTCGGTGTCCAACTACTAAAACGATTTCTTGACGACCTTGTCCGGTGACTTGCCTGGCCGCGTGTTCACGACTTCGTCGACGCCACCTGTTTCGCGCAGGTCCGTGTCGACCTGCCCGTTTTGCAGATCCTCGTAGGCCTGCTTCATCTCGTCGCGCACCGGGCCCTGCGCCTGGCTGTCTTCCGACTCGTCGCGTTCATGCGGCATGCGCGGCGTCAACCCTTTCCTTGCCGGCCGCCCGGTCTTGACCTGGTGCTGCTTCAATGCGGTTTTCATTGCGTTCGCTGATGTGTAAAAGGCAATTCTTCTTCGAACCCGCCGCTGTCCGAAAATTCCCTGCAGATGCGAATTCCCCCGCATGCCTGCCATCAACCTTTCCGGCCTGCCCGACTCGCATGAAGACGGGAATCAAGCCGACGCACTGAGGTCAAATTTCCGTTGGATCGTACCCTTGTTTTGTACCCTTGTTTTCGCGAATGATTGCAACGGATACATCCGCAGTGCCATCTCTGTTAGACGAATGTGATGCAGGATATTCTGAAGAGCAGGAGCGAAGCAGACCGTGAGCTGCTGCGTGCCATGCTCTGGACGATGCAGGATTGCGTCATCGTGATCGATGAACGCGGCACCGTGGAAGCGATGAATCCGGCGACGGAAAAAGTCTTCGGCTTCGCGGCGACAGAGCTGATCGGCCGCAACATCAGCGTGCTGATGCCTTCTCCTCATCGTGAGTCCCATGACAGCTACCTGGAGCGCTACCTGCGCACCGGCGAACGCCGTCTCCTCGGCATGGCCCGCGAATTTGTCGGCCAGCGCAAGGACGGTACGCATTTTCCGATCGAGCTGATGGTCACCGAAATGGTGGTCGGCGGCCGGCGCAGGTTCACCGGCGTGATCCGTGACATCAGCGCGCGCAAGCATGCCGACGAAGCCCAAAAAAAGAGCAGGCAGGAGCTGGATCTTGCACTAGATGGTGCGGATGTGTACCTGTGGCACCTCGATTGCAACGCGCGCACGATGCATTGCTTCGATCGTTTGCCGCAGGCGATCGGTCTCAGGCCGGAAGAGGTGCGGCCCGAGCTGGAATTCTGGCTTTCCCTGATCCATCCGGATGATCGTGCGGAAATCCTGCACTGCCTGGCCGAGGTCGGCCATGCCCCGCCCGGCCCGATGGACAGGGAAATCCGCTTGCGCGGAAGCGACGGCGACTGGAAGTGGATGTATGTGCGGGCGCAGGTCGTCCAGCGCGACAGCGCGGGAATGCCGCTGCGCGTGGCCGGAACTTGTCTCGACATCACGCGGCGCAAGCATGCGGAAGAGAAGATGCTGCTGCTGGCGCAGCATGATGCGCTGACCGGCCTGCCCAACCGCGCACTGACCATTGCACTCGGGGAGCAGGTGCTGGCGGCGGCACGGCGCGACCGCCTGCGCTGCGCCGTGCTGTTCGTCGACCTCGACCGGTTCAAGCCGATCAACGACGCCTACGGCCACGAGGCCGGCGACGCGGTGCTGCAGGAAGTGGCCAGGCGACTGACCGGCTGCATCCGCGCGGGTGGCGTCGCAATGCGTCGCGGCGATCGCGAGGCCTTATACCTATCGGGAACTGGAGCTGAACATTTCGTCGAGCATCGGCGTCAGCCTGTTCCCGTCCGACGGCGAAGACATCGACACCCTGCTCAAGCATGCCGATGCGGCGATGTACCATGCCAAAGAATGCGGGCGCGATGACTTCCAGTTCTTCACCAATGAACTGAACCTGCGTGCCGCCAGTGCGCGCAACCTGGAACAGCGCATGCGCGGCGGCATGCAGGAGCACCAGTTCAGGCTGTACTACCAGCCGATTGTCGACATCGATGCGGACCGGGTGATCGGCGCCGAGGCATTGCTGCGCTGGCCAGATTCCGGCGTGGCGCCGGAGCAGTTCATCCCGGTGGCGGAATGCACCGGCCTCATCAATCAGCTCGGCGAGTGGGCGCTCGGCGAAGCATGCCGCCAGCAACGCGCCTGGCACATGAACGGCATGAGCGATATCACCGTCTCGGTCAACGTCTCGCCGGTGCAGTTCCGGCAGCCAGGATTCCGTTGCATGGTGAGCCGCATCGTGCAGGAAAGTGGCATCGACCCGGGCTGCCTGCAATTGGAAATTGCGGAAAACATCGTGCTGCAAAACCTTGCCGCGGTGCTCGACACGCTGCGCGCACTCAGGCAGCTTGGCATGCACGTGGTGCTGGACGATTTCGGCAAGGGTTTCTCGAACTTGTCATACCTGAAACTGTTGCCCGTCGATGCGATCAAGATCGACCGTGATTTTGTGCGCGATCTCACCACGGATCGCGGCAACCGCGCGATTGCTGCCGCCATCATCAACCTGGGCAGGGAGCTGGGGCTGCAGGTGATCGCCGAGGGGATCGAGTCGGAAGCGACGCTGCAGTCGTTGCACGCGCGCCACTGCGCGGCGATCCAGGGCTTCCATATCTGCGAGCCGCTGCCGACGGCCGATTTCGAAAACTGGTATCGAATCCACGCCGAGCACGCGATGACGTAATGCATCGTGCAACTGTTGCTGCGGGCAATACTGCTGTAGGATTACGATCCACCATTTGCCTTGAGGTCCGGCATCATGCCCTACACAATTGACAGCGAATCCCATCGCGACAAAGCGCGCGCCCTGCTCGCCGGCGCCGAACTGATTTTTGATGAGGCCGCGGTGCAGCGCGCAGTCGACAAGGTTGCACTGCAACTCAACGACCGCTTCAATCGCGAGGAAGGCGCAGCCTTCCCGCTGGTGCTCGGCGTGATGGGCGGCGCGGTCGTGTTCTGCGGCCAGCTGCTGACCCGTCTGAAGTTTCCGCTGGAGTTCGACTACATGCACGTAACGCGCTACGGCAGCAAGGACCAGGGCGGCAAGATCGAATGGAAGGTCATCCCGCGTTCGAACGTCGAGGGCCGCACCGTGATCGTGCTGGACGACATCCTCGACGAAGGCGAAACCCTCGCGCACGTGAAGGAGCGCCTGTTCGAGATGGGCGCCGCAGAAGTAGTGATTGCGGTATTCGCCGACAAGGACATCGGCAAGACAAAACCGGTGCAGGCAGACTACATCGGACTCACCCTACCGAACAAATTCGTCGTCGGCTATGGCATGGACGCCTACGGCTACTGGCGCAACCTTCCTGCTATCTGGGCGATCCAGACGGAGGGGACGTCCGCATAAAAAACAGTGTCCACGAAAGACACGAAAGGAAACCTATAAAGAATCTTTCGTGTCTTTCGTGTTTTTCGTGGATCTATTTTATTGCCGGCTGAAGCATGAATGCTGATCGCAATTGGCGCGATCGGTAGCACACTTGCTCCATTAGGCCGGGATAGCCCACCCAAAACCATCGTCCACGGAAAACACAGAAAACACGGAAAAATTCTTGAGGGTTTTCTTTCCGTGTTTTCCGTGTTTTCCGTGGACCCAATCCTTACAGCGCCAGCCGCTTGCGCGCTGCCATGTATTCCGCCTTCAGTTTTTCCACGACTTCCGCCACGCTCATGACCTGGTCCATCAGGCCGACGCCTTGGCCGGCGCCCCAGATGTCGCGCCAGGCCTTGGCTTTGCTGCCGCCGCCGGAGCCGAAGTTCATTTTTGTTTTGTCCGCAACCGGCAGGTCGTCCGGGTCGAGGCCGGCGTTGATGATCGACTGTTTGAGATAGTTGCCGTGCACGCCGGTGAAGAGGTTGGTGTACACGATGTCGGCAGCGGTCGCGTCAACGATCATCTGGCGATAGGCTTCGTCGACGTTCGATTCCTTGGTCGCCAGCCAGCGCGAGCCGATGTAGGCGAAATCCGCACCCATTGCCTGCGCCGCGAGGATCGCATCGCCGGTGGCGATCGAGCCTGACAGGGCGATCGGGCCGTCGAAGAACTTGCGCACTTCGCCGACCAGCGCGAAGGGCGAGAGCGTTCCCGCGTGGCCGCCTGCGCCGGCTGCGACCAGGATCAGGCCATCGACGCCGGCTTCCAGTGCTTTCTGCGCGTGGCGGATCGAGATCACGTCATGCAGCACGACGCCGCCGTAGCTGTGGATCGCATCCAGCATTTCCTTCGGCGGCGCGCGCAGGCTGGAGATGATGATCGGCACCTGGTGCTTCACGCAGACTTCGACGTCGTGCGCAAGACGGTCGTTGGACTGGTGCACAATCTGGTTCACCGCAAAGGGGGCGACCTTCGCGCCCGGATGCATCTGGCGGAAGGCGTCGAGATCGGCCTGCATCTCGGTCAGCCAGGTGTCCAGCATTTCGGCCGGCCTGGCGTTCAGTGCGGGGAAGGAACCGACGATGCCCGCCTTGCACTGCGCCTTGACGAGCTCGGGGCCGCTGGCGATGAACATCGGCGAGGCGATGACGGGCAAGGTCAGGTTCTGCAAGGCTGCGGGAATGCGATTGCCACTCATGGAAACTCCTTTTTGTGAAGCATGAATGCCGGGTGCGGCACAGCATTCATTGCAAGAATTCATTGCTCTCTATTCAACGAAATATCGGAAACCGATTGCGTTTTTCTGCAGTCTGTTTATTATGTTATCAGAAAAAACAATGTTTTTGTCAAACGGATTTTTGGGCATGAAAGCAAAAAAACAAGCACCCGGCGAGCGCGCGCCAATCGACTTCCGGCAGGCGCAGGAAGAGCTGCGCGTCAATCTGCGCCAGGGGATGCTGGACGCCGCCACGCGCCTGCTGACCGAAGAAGGCCCGTCGGCGCTGACGGTGCGGCGGGTTGCCGAGGCGGTCAACTGCTCGACCACCCTGCTCTATTCGCTCTTCGGCGGCAAGGACGGCCTGGCCAACGAGCTGTACCTGGAAGGCTTCGCCCGGCTCAAGCAGGAATTCGCGACGGCCACCGCGCAGGCGCTGAAGAACGGGGAAAACCTGGAAGGGCTTGCGCCGCTGCTGCTGCATGCACACATCTACCACCAGTATGCGAAGCGCAACCCGAGCTACTACATGGTGATGTTCGGCGACGCCATTGCCGGCTTCGTGCCACCGGTGGAGTCGCGCAAGCAGGCGTGGGAATCGCTCGCGGCGCTGATCGATACGTTTGAGGAAGTCATGCGCAATGGCGCGCTGCCGCCATCCAATCCGACGGCCGCCGCACGCCTGTTGTGGGCCGCGATGCACGGCGCGGTCAGCCTGGAACTCAAGGGCTATTACCTGAAGACCGAGCGCGCCGACGAGCTGTTCAATGCCGCGGTGAACGCCGTGCTGCGCTCACTGCAGATGGGCCCGGCAGAGCACGAACCTGCTGCATAAAAACGATAACCCAGACCGAGAAAAACAAAGGAACCCGCATGACCTACCAATGCTTCGACCTGCGCATCGCCGACAAGGTGGCCCATCTCGTGCTCAACCGCCCTGCCGCACTGAACACCATCCAGCCGGTCATGTGGCGCGAGCTGACCACCATCCTCGAAGACCTGCAACGCAATGCCCCGGCGCGCGCACTGGTGATCTCGTCGACCGGCAAGCACTTCACCGCCGGCATGGCGCTCGACGTCTTCGCCGGTGATTCCTCCGCCACCATCAGCGACACCACGGCATCGCATCGCGCCAACATCGTGCTGCAACTGGAACAGATGCACCGCACGTTCAACCTGCTCGAAGAGCTGCGCATGCCGGTCATTGCCGCCATCCATGGCGGCTGCATCGGCGGCGGCGTCGACATGGTCAGCGCCTGTGACATCCGCCTCGCGACTGCGGACGCCTTCTTCTGCATCCAGGAAATCAACATCGGCATGACCGCCGACCTCGGCACCTTGCAGCGCCTGCCCAAGCTGATCCCGGAAGGCATCGTGCACGAACTCGCCTACACCGGCCGCCGCCTGCACGCGCAACGCGCACTTGCCATCGGCCTCGTCAACGACGTGTTCGACACGCAGGACGCGATGCTCGAAGCGGCGATGCAGATGGCACGCGAAATCGCGGAAAAGCCGCCAGTCGCGATCTGGGGCAGCAAACAGGCCATCCACTACGCGCGCGACCACTCCACGCAGGATGCGCTGCGCCAGATGGGCTGGCTGCAATCGGGTATCTGGCGCACCGGCAACCTGGTCGAATCCTTCATGGCGAAGCAGCAGGGACGGGCACCGAACTTTGACGACCTCCCACCGCTGCATCCGTTTGCGGAAGCGAAGTATGAGTTGAAGTAGGGAAGGATGGGCGCGCACCCTTTTCATGGAATGACGGCTATTTCAGCCACATGAGATAGCGCTCAGAGGCTGTTGCCTTTCCCGCTGTGAGCTGCCGAAGAATTCATCGGCCGGGCGGAAAAAGAAGCGAAATCTGTCTGAGCTCCGAGCGAAGCGAGGGCGAGTTATTTCGCTTCCCGCTTTGCCGCACAATTTTTCGGGGACCCGAAGGGCAGCTTGTAGCAGTCAACCACATAGGTAACAAAAGAATTCAATCACATGGGTTACACCTTAAGGTCCAAGTAACCGCACTCGCCGCCCCTTCGGGGTGCCCGAAGCAATGCAGGCGAGAGCGGGAGATTCAAACCCATCCCCCTTCTGACGACGCCAAAAGAGTGACTGCCGAAACGGAAAAAGAAGCGAAACCTGTCTGAGCCGAAGGCGAGTTTGTTTCGCTTCCCGTTTTGGCAGGTGCTCTTTTGGGAACCCGCGCAGCGGGCGGTGGCAGCGGGGCCGCCTTCTTTTGCTTACTTTTCTTGGCGAGACAAGAAAAGTGAGCGGCTGCCGGGCCGCCCCCGGCAAGCCTCCACGGAGAACGTGCGGTGTTGAATCACCGAAGAAAGAACTGGCACCCGCATCAAATCCGCAGGAACACTAATCCTTGTTCACAAGCCGATCCACGTGCACCTGCGCCACACCAGCACGCACCAGTTGCGCCACCGTCCAGTGCGCCAGCTCGGAAGGCGATTTGTGCAGATACCGCCGGTTGGCTTCCTCGAACAGGAAGATACCCGACAGCATGGACTCAAGCTCGTCCAGCGGAATGCTCTGCTTCTCCAGCAGCAGGAACTTGAGCAGCACCTTGACGGCATTCTGCGCGTTGCGCACCGGATCCCCAACAAAATAATCAAGCCGCGAAAACGCCGTTTCCAGCGCCTTGTTCACATCGGTGAAGGGCGCGCCATGACCAGGAATGACGAGCTTCACATCGAGCGACGCGATCAGCCTGAGCGTATCGCGCACCTCGGAGAACCCGGATTCGCCTTCGAGTTCGGGAAACACCACCCCAAAGCCGTTCTCCCACAAGGCGTCGGCGGAGATCAGGATACGCTCATCGGGGCAGTAGAGAATCAGCGAATGCGGATCGTGGCCGGGCGCAGCGAGTGCCTGCCAGGTCATATCGCCGAGCGTAAGGATGTCGCCCGAGGCGATGGTGTCGTCGAAGCTGAAGCGCTCGCACTGCTGGCCGGTCGCCTTGTAGGTCAGCTCATCATCGTCCCACGCGCGCACCTTGCCCGCTTCGGCGGCAGGAATCGCCGTGCGGCAGGCAAAGGCACGCTGCAGCGTTGCATTGCCGCCGCAATGGTCGGAGTGCAGGTGGGTGTTGATCAGCAGGTCGAGCTTCCTGTCCTGCAGCGCATTGCGCACCAGCGCGAGCGTCTGCTGCGCATGCGTCACGTAACCGCTGTCGACCAGCGCGGTCTGCTCGCGCCCGATGAAAAGAATGTTGTTCGATGACAGCCACCCGCGCTCGAACACGCGCATGCTTGCAGGCAGTTTCATTTCTTCATCTGGTAGGCGAGAGAAATCTTTGCGAACTCGACCAGTACCGCCTGCGAGCCGCCGTTGAAGGTAGTGAAGGCATTCCCGGTGCGCACCACGAGACGCGGCGGGAAGATCCAGCTGAGGAACGGAATGCCGATCATCTTGGCGCTGCGGATGTCGCGCCATTCGACTTGGCGGTTATACATCCAGGTCTGCGTGATGCCCTTCTCGTCGACCGTGACGGTCGAGCGCAGGAACCAGTAGTAGCTGATGACGAGCATTACTGCCGCGCCGAGCAAGAGTGCCTTCACGCCGATGCCGTATTGCAGCAGCGGGAAACGCATGACGATGTTCCAGCCGTAAGCGGCGAGGAATGCCGTGACGACGGTCGCAAGCAGCTTGAAGAACGGATTGTAGGCGGGGCCGGTGACATTACGCTCCGGTTTGTAGAATTCGAATTTCATGGATCTATGTGTTTCGTTGAATGCCCTGCGGCATGGTTTGCGAGTGCTTGAACAGCGCCGAGTCGAAGAACGGATCGCCGCGCAGCCACGCGATCAGCATGTCGGTCGCATCCAGTCCCCAGAAGCAGCGATTATCCACGACGGCGGTCGGGACGCCAAACACACCCGCCGCAATGGCTTGCTCGCCGTTGGTGCGCAATTGCTGCTTCACTTCCGGCGCGCTGAGCATCTCCGGCGTCGCATGCAGTTCCCGCAGCAGGGCCTGCCAGTTCGCTTCCTCGGTGGGCAGTTTTCCTTCTTGCCACACATAGCGGAACAGGCGATGCACGACCTCCGGCGTGGTCCCGAGCGCGATGCACAGGCGCAGCAGCGGCAAGGGATTGAACGGATGATGCGCCGGCATCGTCATCGGAATGCCGTGCCGGTGCGCTAGCCAGGCGCAATGCTCGTAGGTCCAGGTGCGTTTCGGCTGGATCTCGGCCGGTCCCTTGTTGTCCCAGTGCTGCAGCAGGCCCGCGAACAGGACGGGTTTGAAATGGATCTGCACGTCTCCAGGCAAGGTATGCAGCAATTCACTCTGCATGTAGGAGAAGGGGGAAATGAAATCGAAGTACCAGTCGATCTTTCTCATAGCGAAGCTCCGTCTACTCCTTCCCCCTTGCAGGGGGAAGGTTGGGATGGGGGCGCCCGGCGAGGGGTAGAGAGGTTGAGTCAACATATCAAGACGGCTCAACTTCTCTACCCCCACCCTAGCCCTCCCCCTGCAAGGAGGAGGGAACTCATCCATTATTTTGCAGAGAGTAGCGTGCGCCATGTGCACGCTACGATATTGTCAGAACACCTCTTCCCGCCGCCTTCTGATCTCCATCCACACCTCACGCTTCATCTCTTCAGTCGCCGTGCTCCACGTGGCGATCTCCTCGATGGTGCGAAAACACCCTTCGCACAGGCCGGTCTGCGGATGCATGCGGCATACGCTGATACAGGGGGACGGCGCCTTGCCGGTGTCGGTGGCAGGGTCGAAATCGATCATGCTTCCGCGCATGCCTTTGCCTTCTTCTCCGCCAGTTTGGCGTTGAACTTTTCGGGTGCGATGATCATGCGCTCATGCTCGCCTTCGGTGATCTTGTCCATGCCGTCCCATGCTTCCACACGAAACTTCACACGGCGCCCTTCGACTGCGACGACCTTACCGCGAATCTGCAAGGTCATGCCGGGCGGCGTGGCAGCGAGATGGGAGAAATTGACGTGCACGCCGACGCTCTGCTCGCGCGGCCAGTCGACGTAAGGCATGATGCCGTTCACGCAGGCCAGCTCCATCATGCCGACCATGTAGCCGGTGGCGAGCACGTCGGGCATGTCGAGGCAGAATGGGGTGTCATGATAGAGACGCGGCACCGTCGAGCGTTCCGGCACGACGTAGGTCCATTCGAATTCGATGCCTGGTTTCAGCTCCGGGCTCATCTTGTCTCCTTGATTGCTCGTTCTTGTTTAGTTTGCCGCTCGCAGCGCGACATCGGCCACCGGCGCGCCGGTCATCTGCAGCAGCTGCTGCGGCGTCAGGTTGAACACGGCATGCGGATGCCCCGCCGCCGCCCAGACGCTGTCGAACTTCAGCAGGTCTTCGTCGACCAGCATCACGGTCTTTTGCACATGGCCGATCGGACACACGCCGCCGATTGCGTAGCCGATGCGCTCCCTGACGAATTTGGCATCGGCCTTGCCGAGCTCGCCGACCATGGCAGCGACCTTCTTCTCGTCCACGCGGTTGGCGCCGCTGGCGACCACCATCACGGCGGCGTCATCGGAGAGACGGCGAAACACGATGGACTTGGCAATTTCGGCGACGCTGCAACCGAGACCGGCGGCGGCTTCCGCGGAGGTCTTGCCAGTCTCCGGCAGCATTACCACCGGCTTGTCGTGACCGATCTCTTTCAGCAGATCAGCAACGCGTTGTGCGGTGTCGGGCAATTTCACTTGCGTGGCATCAGACATGTTTTCCGTTCGTTCCTTCAGGTGATCAACAGGGCGACACGACGGCGCAATTCCGGCAGCAGTTCGCGCTCGAACCAAGGATTTTTCTTCCACCACGACTGGTTGCGCGGGCTGGGATGCGGCAAGGGAAAATACTGCGGCAGGTATTCCTTCCACGCCGCCACCGTCTCAGTCAGGGTCGGCTTGCCATTGTCGCCCAAATAGAACTCTTGTGCATACCGGCCGATCAGCAAGGTCAGTTGCACGTTTGGCATCGCCGCCAACAGGCTCGGATGCCAGGCCGGCGCGCATTCGCGACGCGGCGGCAGGTCGCCGCTCTTGCCTTTGCCCGGGTAACAAAATGCGGTCGGCACGATAGCAACCTGCTGTTCATCGTAAAACTCCTCGCGCGACAAACCGAGCCAGTCGCGCAGGCGGTCGCCGGAGGGATCGTTCCATGGAATGCCGGTGTCATGCACGCGCCTGCCGGGCGCCTGCCCGACGATCAGCAGCCGTGCGCCGCTGCCCGCCTGCACCACCGGGCGCGGGCCATGCGGCAGATGCATTTCACACAACCTGCAGGCACGAATTTCCGTCAGCAGTGACGGCAACTTGCGTTCAACCACTCTCTTTCTTTACCCCGCGCGTTTGGCAGCAATCGCATTGCCCGCCCGGCTGACCGCCTTGCGGCCGAGATGCTGCGAAATGAACTGGCCGGCATTCACCACCTTGTCGAGATTGATGCCGGTATCGACGCCCAGCCCGTTCATCATGTACAACACGTCTTCGGTCGAGACGTTGCCGGTCGCGCCCTTGGCATAAGGACAACCGCCCAGTCCGGCGACCGACGAATGGAAGATCGCAATGCCGACTTCCATGCTGGCGTAGATGTTCGCCAGCGCCTGGCCGTAAGTGTCGTGGAAATGGCCGGACAGGCGCTCGATGGGAAATTCCTTCGCGGCCCGTTCCATCACTGCCTGCACCTTGCGTGGCGTGCCGACGCCGATGGTGTCGGCGATGTCGATCTCGTCGCAGCCGAGATCGCGCAGGCGGCGCACCACATCGGCCACGCTCTCCAGCGACACTTCGCCCTGGTAGGGGCAGCCGAAGGCACAGCTGATACTGCCGCGCAAACGCACCTTGTTCTGCTTCGCCGCCTCCGCCACTTCACGGAAGCGCTCGATCGATTCAGCGATCGAGCAGTTGATGTTCTTCTGCGAGAAGGCTTCCGATGCCGCACCGAAAATCACCACTTCATCGGCCTTCGCGGCCAGCGCCGCATCAAAGCCTTTCATGTTCGGCGTCAGCACGGAATAAACCACGCCCGGCTTGCGTTTGATGCGCGCCATCACTTCGGCCGAGGTCGCCATCTGCGGCACCCACTTCGGCGAGACGAACGAGGCGGCTTCGATGTTGACGAAACCGGCGTCGGTCAGGCGATCGACCAGTTCCACCTTGACGTCGGCGGAAATGGTTTCCTTTTCATTCTGCAGTCCGTCACGCGGGCCGACTTCAACGATTTTGACTTTGCTGGGGAGGGTCATGTTGGTCCCTTTTTTCAAACTTTGCGACTATTTAGCTCCTTCCCCCTGCAAGGGGGAAGGAACTTGTCATTACTCCGAAATCACGTCACGCCGCCTTGAACGCCAGCAGCTGCGCACCTTCCGCCACCTGGTCGCCCACCGCATACAGCAGGTCTTCGACCGTGCCGTTGCCCGGTGCGGCAATGGTGTGTTCCATCTTCATCGCTTCCATGATCAGCAGCGGTGCGCCCTTCTCGACCGTCTTGCCCTTGTCGACCAGCACAGCGACGATCTTGCCCGGCATCGGCGCGGTGAGGCGCCCGCCCTCGGCTTCGGTCTCGCCGGCATGCGCGAGCGGATCGTTGTAGTTCAGCGGGAAATGCGCGCCGCCGGTAAAGACATGGAACATCTCGCCGTCGCGCACCACCGTGCCGCGCACCGTTGCGCCGTCGAGCTTGATCACGAGATGGTCGCCCTTGCGCTCGACCAGGGTCATCGCCATCGACCTGTCGCCTTGCGACACGGTCCAGCCGGTTTCGCGATAGCCGACCGCTACAGGATAAGCGCCGGCTTCATCGGCAAAGTCCAGTTGCCGCAGCAGCGTGGCGTTCATGCGCCAGCCGCTGGTATTGGCCCATGGGTCATTGGCGGCGGCATGCGCGCTTTGCTCCGACGTGAGCAGCGATGCCGCAGCGAGCGCGAGGACCTGCATCGAAGCCGGCTGCACCGCCGGGAAGAGTTCAGCGTGATGGCGTTCGATCAGGCCGGTGTCGAGGTCGGCATGCGAGAACGGCTGGCTTTCCACCAAGCGCTTGAGGAATGCGACGTTGGTAGCGAGGCCGACGATCTGGTATTCCGACAAGGCCTGCGCCATGTGGCCGAGCGCTTCCGCGCGATCCTTGCCCCAGACGATGAGCTTGGCGATCATCGGGTCGTAGAAAGGCGAAATCGCATCGCCTTCGCGTACGCCCGAATCGATGCGTACGGCTGCCGGATCGATTCCGACGCTGCCCTTACCGAGTTCAAACGTCACCGCCTGCGGTGTGGACATGTGGCGCAGCGTACCGATCGACGGCAGGAATCCCTTCTCCGGATTCTCCGCATAAATGCGCGCTTCGAGCGCATGGCCATGAATGTGCAGCTCGTCCTGCTTCTTCGGCAGCACCTCGCCGGCAGCAACGCGCAATTGCCACTCCACCAGGTCGAGGCCGGTGATCATTTCCGTGACCGGATGCTCGACCTGCAGCCGCGTGTTCATTTCCATGAAGTAGAAGGAGCCGTCCTGATTCGCGATGAACTCGACCGTGCCGGCGCCGACATAGCCGACTGCCTTGGCGGCAGCCACAGCGGCTTCACCCATCGCGCAGCGGCGGTCGGCCGTCATGCCGGGAGCGGGAGCTTCTTCCAGCACCTTCTGATGGCGGCGCTGCACCGAGCAGTCGCGCTCGAACAGGTAAACGCAGTTGCCCTTCGTGTCGGCGAACACCTGGATCTCGATGTGACGCGGACGCGTGAGATATTTCTCGACCAGCACCTTGTCGTCGCCGAAGCTGTTGATCGCTTCGCGCTTGCAGGAATCGAGTGCGGCCTTGAAGTCGGCGCTCTTCTCGACGATGCGCATGCCTTTGCCACCGCCGCCCGCGCTGGCTTTCAGCAGCACCGGGTAGCCGATGCGGTCGGCCTGTTCCTGCAGGAAGTCGGCCTCCTGGCGCTCGCCGTGATAGCCGGGCACCAGCGGCACGTCGGCCTTTTCCATCAGTGCTTTCGCCGCGGACTTGGAGCCCATGGCGCGGATCGCCGAGGCCGGCGGGCCGATGAAGACGAGGCCTGCCTTGGCGCAGGCTTCGGCGAATTCTTCGTTCTCGGACAGGAAGCCGTAGCCGGGATGGATGGCCTGCGCGCCGGTGGCGAGCGCCACTTCAATGATCTTGTCGGCGCGCAGATAGCTTTCCTTCGCGGGCGCCGGCCCGATCAGGACGGATTCATCGCATACGGCAACGTGCTTGGCGTTGGCATCCGCTTCCGAATACACCGCGACGGTCTTGATGCCCATGCGGTGTGCGGTGGCGGCAACGCGGCAAGCGATCTCGCCGCGGTTTGCAATCAGGATCTTGGTGAACACGCTTACTCCTTGTGGCGCCTGCCCGGCGGGTAGCCGGTGGTCGGCGGGGTTGTTTTATGGTTGGTAATGCATCCTCTGTCGTACCCCTTCCCCCTTGCATGGGGAAGGTTGGGATGGGGGTGCTGCGGTTGAGCTATCGACGGTCGATATCTCAAGCTCACCACCCCCACCCTGGTCCTCCCCCTAGCAGGGGGAGGGAATACGTCCTCTAATTGCTCACTCTTCCACTTCTTCCGTCACATGCTTCGCGTGCATGCCGAGCTTCTCCAGCAGGGCGCTGTCGGCATCCGCATCGGGATTGCCCGTGGTGAGCAGCTTGTCGCCATAGAAAATCGAATTCGTGCCGGCCAGGAAGCACAGGGCCTGCACCGCCTCGCCCATCTCGCGCCGCCCGGCCGACATGCGCACGCGCGCCTTGGGCATCGTGATGCGCGCCACCGCCACCGTGCGCACGAACTCCAGCGGATCGATCGGCTCGGTGCCGTGCAGCGGCGTGCCTTCC
>NZ_DATFAI010000002.1:0-62564 GCF_035254685.1 Noviherbaspirillum sp.
TCGCTTCCCGCTTTCGCCTGCATTGCTGCGGGCACCCCGAAGGGGCGGAGACTTTGCGGTCGCCTTCTTTTGCTTACTTTTCTTGGCGAGACAAGAAAAGTGAGCGGCTGCCGGGCCGCCCCCGGCAAGCATCCACGGAGAGACTACCGCATTGCATTACCGAAGAAACACACAAGATACACAAAGCACACAACACAACCCAAACCTAAGCATTCAACCTCGCCATCATCGCCTCCGGATACCTCAACCCTGCCGCCACATCCCTCGGAAAGATCGCATTGATCGCATCCATATGCACCTGATCGATTTTGAGCTCCACCGCCGCCACATTCTGCTCCAGATACTTGCGCCGCTTGGTCCCTGGGATCGGGACGATGTCATCCCCCTGCGCCAGCACCCATGCCAATGCAAGCTGCCCCGGCGTACATCCCATCGCTGAAGCAATCTCCCTCACCTTGTCCACCAGTTCCAGGTTCTTCGCGAAGTTCTCGCCCTGGAAGCGCGGGCTACGCGCGCGGTAGTCGTCGGGCGCGAAGTCTTGTGGGCATCTGATCTCGCCGGTCAGGAAACCACGCCCCAGCGGGCTGTAGGGAACGAAGCCGATGCCGAGCCGGCGGCAGGTGTCCAGCACCTCGCCTTCCGGATCGCGCGTCCAGAGCGAATATTCACTCTGCAAAGCGGTAATCGGATGCACCTTCGATGCGCGCTCCAGCGTGCGCGGCCCGGCTTCTGACAGGCCGATATAACGGACCTTGCCTTCCTTGACGAGGTCGGCCATCGCACCGACCGTGTCTTCGATCGGCGTGTCGGGATCGACGCGATGCTGGTAGTACAGGTCAATCGTGTCGATGCCAAGTCTTTGCAGGCTGCCCTCCACTGCCTTGCGCACATATTCCGGCCGACCATTCACACCGTAATTGGCCGGATTCTCCGGCGTGCGCACGATGCCGAACTTGGTGGCGATCACCAGTCCGTCGCGCTTGCCCTTGATGGCGCGCCCAAGCAGCTCTTCATTGGCATGCGGGCCGTACATGTCCGCGGTATCGAAGAAAGTGATGCCGAGGTCGATGGCGCGATGAATGGTGGCAATCGATTCCTTGTCATCGCGGTTGGCGTAAAAGTCGCTCATGCCCATGCACCCAAGGCCGATGGCGGATACCTGCAGGTCTTTACCGAGGCGGCGTGTTTTCATTATCCATTCCTTTCCATCAATGTTCACGGTTCAGATACCACGCAGTCTTGTCGACTTGGATGCGCGATCGAAGGTTCACCACGGTTCAGCTTAATGCAACGCCTTTTGAACCTCCGCAGCAATTTCATAGGAATGCAGCCGCGCGGCATGGTCGAACATCTGCGACGTGATCATCAGCTCGTCCGCGCCGGTGCGCGCGATGAAGGCGGCAATCTCTTTCGATACGGTGTCACGCGATCCGGTCGCGGCACAGGAAAGCACGCTGTCCAGCAAGGCGTTTTCCTGCAGTCCGATGCTCTCGCGGTAGTTCTTCACCGGCGGCGGTAGGCGCGAAGGACGGCCGCTGCGCAGGTTGACGAAGGCCTGCTGTGCGGAGGTCGCGAGGAAACGCGCCTCCTCGTCCGTGTCGGCGGCAAAGACGTTGAAACCGAGCATGACATACGGCTTGTCCATCTGTGCCGAGGGACGGAAGGTGTTGCGATACAGGTCAATCGCTTGCATCATCTGCGCCGGCGCGAAGTGCGAGGCAAATGCATACGGCAGGCCGAGCGCCGCGGCGAGCTGCGCGCCGAACAGGCTCGATCCGAGGATCCAGAGCGGAACGTTCAGGCCGGCGCCTGGCACGGCACGGACCGGGCGGCGCGATGTGTCTGCGAAATACTCCATCAGCTCGACGACATCCTGCGGAAATTCGTCCGCGTCCGACGCCAGGTTGCGGCGCAACGCACGCGCGGTGGTCGGGTCCGAGCCGGGTGCTCGCCCCAAGCCGAGATCGATGCGATCGGGAAACAGCGACGCCAGCGTTCCGAACTGTTCGGCGATCACGAGCGGAGAATGATTGGGCAGCATGATGCCGCCCGCGCCGACGCGGATGTGCGAGGTGCCCCCCGCGACATGACAGATCAGCACAGATGTCGCCGCGCTGGCGATGCCGGGCATGCCGTGATGCTCCGCCAGCCAGAAGCGGCGGTATCCCCAGCGCTCCGCGTGCTGCGCAAGGTCGAGTGTATTGCGAAAGGATTGCGCGGCATCGCTGCCTTCGGTGATCGGGGAAAGATCGAGAACGGAAAAAGGAATCATGGGTTTCCTGGGTGGCGTGCGGTGGCGCAGGACTGCCGCGAGAATCATCTCCGGCCTTCCTGCGATCGATCTCATGATGATAGCCGGAGGCGCATTTTCTCGCCCGTCGCCTTCACGCCTTCACGCCAGTGCCATGTTTCATAGGCAGCGGGTTGATGCCGCACAAGACAGCCTGTACGCCATTTGGCAACATGGTTCACTCCACCCATGGATTTTCCAGCCAACATGTCGCGCCGTCCCGAGCTGTCCCATGCAAGCATCGACCTGACCCATGACGTGGACGTGCTGGACGAACGCGGCCGCCGCTCCACCATCGCGATCCCGGCCGAGCGCCCGCTGACTGTTTACGTGGACAAGCGCGAGCTGGTAACACTGATGACGCTGGGCAGCGCGCCGGAGGCGCTGACGCTCGGCTACCTGCGCAACCAGCGCCTCGTGCGCTCCGTCGACGAAATCGCGTCAGTGCAAGTTGACTGGGAGGTGAACGCCGTTGCCGTCCGGACTCGCTCCGGCATCGCTGACATCGAAGAAAGGACCGCGCGCAAGGTGGTGACAACCGGCTGCGGCCAAGGCTCGGTATTCGGCGACCTGATGGAAGAAGTCGATACCATCACGCTGCCGCCGGACGCACGCCTGCGGCAATCCGTCCTTTATCACATCGTCGACACGATCCGCGTGCAGCCCTCGATTTACAAGCAGGCTGGATCGGTGCATGGCTGCGCACTGTTCTCTCCCGAAGGCGAGTTGCTTTACTTCATCGAAGACGTTGGCCGGCACAATGCGGTCGACACGATCGCGGGCAAGATGTGGCTGGACGAGATCGACGGCGACGACAAGGTGTTCTACACCACCGGTCGGCTGACCTCGGAAATGGTGATCAAGGGCGCGCAGATGGGCATCCCCTTCCTGCTGTCGCGTTCCGGCACCACGCGCATGGGGCACATGGTCGCGCAGGGCCTTGACATGACACTGCTGGCGCGCTGCACCGGCAAGCATTTCCTGCTGCTCACAGGAAAGGAACGGCTGGTTTACGAGCCGCATTTATTGAGTAGCGTCATAAGCCTTGCGTGATGCGGGGATGAAAGCCTTGTCACCGTCGTAACATGATCCGCACCGGCGACATGTCGCCACCAATTTCCCGTTGACCACAACCGGCTTTCATGGACCTGAGCGATTCCGTGCGTGATGCGTTCTCCCTGTTGCTGTCAGGCGACGGCGGATTATGGCAGGTCGTCTGGGTTTCCCTGAAAACATCCCTGCTCGGCATGCTGGTCGCCGGCCCGCCCGCATTGCTGCTCGGCTACTTCATCGGCACGCGCAACTTTGCAGGCCGCCGCATCGTGATCCTGCTGACGCAAGCGGCCTTGTCGCTGCCCACGGTGCTCATCGGACTGCTGCTATATATGATGCTGTCGCGCCGCGGTCCGCTCGGCAGCCTGCAATGGCTATTCACGCAATCCGGCATCGTCTTCGGCGATGCGCTCATCCTGCTGCCGCTGCTGGTGGCGCTGACTCTCTCGGCCGTGCAGGCCACCGATCCGCGCCTGGCGGAAACAGCCGTCGCGCATGGCGCTTCCGGCTTTCGGCTGATGTGCACGGTGCTGCACGAAGCACGCTTCGGCGTGATGGTCGCCGCCGTCAATGGCTTCGGCCGCATCATTTCCGAAGTCGGCTGCGCCCTCATGGTTGGCGGCAATATCGCGGGCGACACGCGCACCATGCCGACCGCGATTGCCCTCGAAACGAGCAAGGGCGAGTTTGCGCAAGGCATCGCGCTGGGCATCGTGCTGATGGCGATCGCGCTCTTCATCAACGCTGCCATGCTGCTGCTGCAAGGCAATGCCAAGGCTTCCCTGGGAGCATGACGATGATGACGCGTCCGCTGCTCCAGCTCCAGCACCTGCAAAAAACGGTCGGCCAGCGCCTGCTGCTCGATATCGACCAGCTGCGCATCGAACCCGGCTGCGCCTATGTGCTCACCGGCGCCAACGGCTCGGGCAAGAGCACGTTGCTGCGGGTGCTGGCCGGCCTGGCACCTGCGGAGATTGCGCGCGCCAGTTTTGGCGGCGATGCGGTGCGACTGTCGCCTTACCCCCGCACGATGCGCGACGCCATCGTGTACGTGCACCAGCATCCGGTGCTGTTTTCGACCAGCCTGTTTCATAACATCGCCTACGGTCTGCTCGCGCGCGGTATCGAGAAGGCAGAGATTGCGCGGCGCGTGGAAGAGGCGATCGCCTGGGCGGGCGTGGCGCATCTGCGCGGCAGCAGGCCCGCGGTGCTGTCCGGCGGCGAAAAGCAGCGTGTGGCGCTTGCGCGCGCCAAGGTGCTCGCGCCGCGCCTCCTGCTGCTCGACGAGCCGACCGCCAATCTCGACGGCCGCGCCAAGGAGCAGGTCATCGCCCTCATACCTTCGCTGCTGGAGGCGGGCAACAGCGTCGTGATCGCCTGCCATGACCGCGACCTGATTGCCGTGCCCGGCATGCAGCGCATGAAGCTGCGCGACGGCCATCTGCAAACCCGCGCCGTCCCGGCGCACTCATGAAAGGAAACCCATGAAGCTGCCTTCCCTGCACCGCCGCCTGCCCGCCGCATTGTTCGCCGTGTTCACCCTCGTCTGCGCCCTGCCGCAGGCCATGGCGCAAACGCTACGGCTCTCCACCACCACCAGCACCGAGAATTCGGGACTGCTCGGCTACCTGCTGCCGCAGTTTGAAAAGGAAACGAACCTGAAGGTGAAAGTCATCGCCGTGGGCACCGGCAAGGCGCTGGAACTGGCAAAGAATGGCGACGTCGACGTGACGCTGGTGCATGCGCGGCCGGCGGAAGACAAATTCATGGCGGCAGGATATGGCGTCAACCGGCGCGACGTGATGTACAACGACTTCCTGCTGGTCGGCCCGCAGTCCGATCCGGCCGGCATTCATGGCGGCAAGGATGTGCTGCAGGCGATGAAGACGATCGACGGCAAGCATGCGAAGTTCATTTCACGCGGCGACAACTCTGGCACCGACCAGATGGAAAAGGCGTACTGGAAACAGATCGGCATCACGCCGGGCGGTGAATCCTACATATCCGCCGGCGTGGGCATGGGGCAGGTGCTCTCGATGGCGGGCGAGATGCAGGCCTACACCCTTACTGACCGCGCCACCTACGGCGCCTACCGCGCGAAGACCGGGCTGGCGATCATGGTCGAGGGCGATCCGAAGATGTTCAATCCTTATGGCGTGATCGCTGTCAATCCGGAAAAGCACAAGGACGTCAATTATCAGGGCGCGATGCGCTTCATCAATTGGCTGACCTCGCCCGAAGGACAGAAGAAAATCGCTTCCTTCCGGGTGGACGGCCAGCAGCTTTTTTATCCGTCGGCGGAAAAGCAGTAAGTGGTTTGCAGCAAGCAGTCTGAACCGGAGACATGAGATGGCCGCAGAAAGCTTTTTCCGGCGCTGGTCGCGGCGCAAGGCCGAGAGCGGCAAGGCGCGCGAAAGCGTAGCACCGCCGCAGCCGGAAGAAACGCAACCCGCGGCAGAACCGCCCCGGCTTCCCACGCTGGACGACGTGCGGCGCCTGACGCCCGACTCCGACTATTCGCTCTTTCTCGCCAAGGGGACGGATCCTGCCGTGCGCCGCGCCGCACTGAAAACGCTTTTCGCCGATCCGCACTTCAACAGCATGGACGGACTGGACATCTACATGGGCGACTACACGAAATACACGCCCCTGTCGCCCGTCATGCTCGCAGCGCTTCAGCATGCGCGCAGCCTGTTGCCGCCAGCGGAAAAGGATGAGCAGGCCGACACCAGCGAGCCGGCAGCAGCAGCAACAGCAGCGCCCGAAGACGACTCGCCTCCAGAACCAGACCCGGATGCGGACGCGCAACCATGACAGAAAGGCAGACGGCATGAGCACAACGTTCCGGATTTGCAGTTGCAATCGCAGTATGCCGCTCGATGCGGCGGCGGGTGAAAGAATCGGCAAGGCGCTCGGCGCAGGCCCGCTGCCGGTTGCGACCGAATTGTGCGGCAGGCAGGTTGATGCCTATCTTGAGGCGCTCGACGGCAATGCCCAAGTGGTCGTCGGCTGCACGCAGGAACAGGCCTTGTTCGAAGAACTGGCGCAGCAGAAGAAAACGGGATTTCCGCTGCGTTTCGTCAACCTGCGCGAAACCGGAGGCTGGAGCGCGCAGGCCGCCAGCGCCCTGCCGAAAATGGCTGCCCTGCTGGCAGATGCCGCCCTGCCGGATGCGGAACCGGTACCAGCCGTGAACTACGTCTCGCAGGGCCGCGTCATGATCATCGGCGGCGCAGACCGTGTGCTGCCCTGGGCGGAGCGTCTGTGCGATCAGTTGAGCGTGAGCGTCCTGCTGACCGGTCCGCGCGCCGCAGCGATCATGCCGCACGAAAGGCGGTACCCGGTGTTTTCCGGAGCGAACGTGAAGATCGACGGCTGGCTGGGCGCTTTCAGCGTGGCCTGGCAACAGGACAACCCGATCGACCTCGACCGCTGCGTACGCTGCAATGCCTGCATCGCCGCCTGCCCGGAAAAGGCCATCAGTCCGGTTTTCCAGATCGACATGCAACGCTGCCAGCGGCACGGCGAGTGCATCGAGGCCTGCGGCCCGGTTGCCGCGATCGACTTTGCGCGCCAGGCGCAGCCGCATGAAGAACACTGCGACCTCGTGTTCGACCTCTCGATGAATCCGCTGCTTGCGCTGGACGAACCGCCGCAAGGCTATGTCGCGGCCGGACGCGAGATGATGGCGGAGTACGACGCCGCGCTGCGTCTCGCGCAGATGGTGGGCGAGTTCGAAAAGCCGAAATATTTCCGCTACAAGGAAAAGCTGTGCGCACATAGCCGCAATCGCAAGACCGGCTGTACCGCCTGCATCGACGTCTGCTCCACGGCGGCCATCAGCAGCAACGGCGACCACGTCAAGGTGAATCCCTTCCTCTGCATGGGCTGCGGCGGCTGCACCACGGTCTGCCCCTCGGGCGCTCTCACCTACGGCTACCCCGACGCACCCTACCTCGGCCGCCGCATGAAGACCCTGCTTGCCACCTATGCGGCCGCAGGAGGAACGCAGCCGGTGCTCCTGCTGCACAGCCGCAAGCGCGGCACAGAACTCGTGAATGCTCTGGGACGGCTCGCACGCAGCGGCAAAGCCTGGCGCGGCATGCCGGCCCGCGTCATTCCGCTGTCGGTGCACCACGTGGCATCGGTTGGTATCGATCTGTGGCTGGCGGCCGTCGCCTATGGCGCGGCGGGCATCGCCGTGCTGGCGACGGGCGAAGAGGCGCCGTCCTACGTAGAGGCCCTGAAGAAGCAGATGCGCATCGCACAAGCGATCCTCTCGGGGCTCGGCTATGCCGGCAATCACGTGCAACTGATCGAAGCGGACGAACCGGAGGACCTGGACGCCGCGCTGCAGCAGGTGCAACGCGGCGCGACGCCCGCAAGCGCGGCCGCCTTCAACGCTTTTCCCGAAAAGCGCACGACGCTCGATTTCGCACTCGCGCATTTGCGCCAGCACGCGCCGCATCAGCCCGAACAGATTCCTCTGCCCTCGGGTGCGCCCTTCGGCGCCGTACGGGTCGATACCGCAAGCTGCACGCTCTGCATGGCATGCGCCGGCGCCTGTCCTTCCTCCGCCCTGATGGATACGGCGGACCGGCCGCAGTTGCGTTTCATCGAAAACAATTGCGTGCAATGCGGCCTGTGCGTGCAGACCTGCCCGGAACATGCGCTCGAACTCGTGCCGCGACTGCTGCTGGATGAAGCCGCGAAAAAACCGGCAGTCCTGAATGAAACCCGCCCCTTCGCCTGCATTCGTTGCGGCAAGCCCTTTGGAACGGAAAAAGTGATCGAAAGCATGCTGGCCCGGCTGGCAACGCATGAAGCGTTCAGCGGAAGCGTGGAACGGCTGAAGATGTGCGGCGACTGCCGCGTCATCGACATGATGCAGGCCGGCGGCAGCAGCGTGCACGGCCCCAGGCTGGAGCAATGACGGGCGGCATTTTTTGCGCCCGTTTTTTGATGATACGCAAATACCTGTCGACTAGTTCTTCCCGCGACACATTTGCCTGAAACATTTTCATTTGCAGGAATCAAATAACGGTCGGGAAGCGCGATGTGTGCATGTTTACACCTCGCGCTGGTTTCTTTCCCGCATCACACCATGGAGGCGCAGCTTGAACAGAAAGTGCGTCGAATGAACCGGACGGAGACGATGCCCGCGCTTGACGGGCTGATTTCGCCGCCACCAGAGACCTGTGCGGAGGAGCAGGCGCGTGCCGATTTCTACGCGCTCATCGCCCGCCTCATGCTCATTCCTCCCGATGTCGCCCTGCTCGATGGCCTTGCCACGGCCGATTCCCTTTCAGCGGAAAACGACGGCAACCCGCTCGACCGCGCCTGGGAAAAGCTGGTTTTCGCCGCGGCGGTGACGCCCGCCGATGCGGTGCGGGATGAATTCGATGCCATGTTCATCAGCGTCGCCACGCCGATCGTGAATCCCTATGCATCGCTGTACCTCGCCGGCTTCCTGATGGAAAAGCCGCTTGCGTCCCTGCGCAGCGACCTGGCCGCACTCGGCCTGGCACGCAGGGAGGGGAGCGGCGAACTCGAGGATCACCTCGGCGCGCTGTGTGAAACGATGCGGCTCCTCATCGCCGGCGGTCCCGGGATCGCGCCCCGGCCAGTGTCCGAGCAAAAGGCTTTTTTCCAGAAACATATCGCGCCTTGGTACGCGCCCTGCCTGGACCACATCCGAAGCGCCGAGGGCGCGAATTTCTATCGGACAGTCGCCGATTTCGTCCAGGCGTTTTTCGAACTTGAGGCAGAAGCATTCGAGATGGATGACGCTTGAAGGCAATAAAACTCCGGAGGGGCTACAACATGAACAAGGAAGACCTGGAGCACAATTCGAAAATCCGGCCGCGCCGACACTTCCTCGCCGCCGCGGCAGGCGTACCGGCGCTGGCTGTTGCCGGCGCGCTGATGGCGGACAAATCCGCCCCCGCATCGACCGTCGCACCCGCCGCGCCCTCCGCATCCGAGGGGCCGCAGGGGTATCACGAGACAGAACACATCCGGAAATACTATTCCACCGCAGCTTTCTGAGGAGGCGCTGCCATGTCCCTTGTTCGCAAGTCCGGCGGCACGGTCGGCCAGCGCACGCTGCGCCGGAGCGCGGATCGCCACGTCGACACCTTGACCAGGCGCGGCTTCCTGATGCGTGCGGGCGTCACCGCAGGCGCCGCCGTGGTCGCGCGCCAGCTTCCGCTGAACGTAATCGGTCCT
This sequence comes from Noviherbaspirillum sp., assembly GCF_035254685.1. Lineage (GTDB taxonomy): Bacteria > Pseudomonadota > Gammaproteobacteria > Burkholderiales > Burkholderiaceae_D > Noviherbaspirillum. The sequence continues at coordinate 9,572 of NZ_DATFAI010000002.1, forward strand.
GCCGCAGCTGCAGACGCACCGCCCGCCGCTACGGGCCAGGCAGAATTGAAACACACCGTGTGCACCCACTGTTCGGTCGGCTGTTCGGTGGAAGCCATCGTGCAGAACGGCGTGTGGGTGCGCCAGGACACAGCCTTCGACTCGCCCTTCAACATGGGCGCGCATTGCGCGAAAGGCGCCTCTGTGCGCGAGCACGGCCATGGCGAACGCCGCCTGCGCTATCCGATGAAACTGGTCGACGGCAAGTACCAGCGCATCTCCTGGGACCAGGCGATCAACGAAATCAGCGGCAAGCTGCTGCAGATCCGCCAGCAGGCGGGGCCGGACGCGATTTTCTGGATCGGCTCGTCCAAGCACAACAATGAACAGTCCTACCTGCTGCGCAAGTTCGTGTCGATGTGGGGCTCGAACAACTGCGACCACCAGGCGCGCATCTGCCATTCGACCACGGTCGCGGGAGTGGCCCAGACCTTCGGCTACGGCGCGATGACGAATTCCTTCAACGACCTGTCGCACAGCAAGGCGGTGATGTTCATCGGTTCCAATCCATCGGAAGCGCATCCGATCTCGATGCTGCACTTCCTGCATGCGAAGGAGCTGGGCGCGAAGATGGTCGTGGTCGATCCGCGCTTCACGCGCACCGCGCGCTTTGCCCACCACTACGTGCGCATCCGCCCGGGCACCGACATTCCCTTCGTATGGGGCGTGCTGTGGCACATCTTCAACAACGGCTGGGAGGATAAGGAGTACATCGCGCGCCGCACCTACGGCATGGACGACGTGCGCAAGGAAGTGGCGAAATGGACGCCGGACAAGGTAGCCGACGTCACCGGCGTGCCGGAGGAAAGCGTGCGCCTCGCCGCGGAAATGCTGGCGAAGAACCGCCCCTCTTCCATCGTCTGGTGCATGGGCATCACGCAGCACCACGTCGGCACGGCCAACGTGCGCGCGCTGTGCATCCTGCAGCTGGCGCTGGGCAATATCGGCGTCTCCGGCGGCGGCGCCAACATCTATCGCGGCCACGACAATGTGCAGGGTGCGACCGACATCGGCCCCAATCCCGACACGCTGCCCGGCTACTATGGCGTGGCCGAAGGCGCGTGGAAGCATTTCGCGGCGGTGTGGGGCGTCGACTACAACTGGCTGCTGGGACGGTTCGCATCCAAGGAACTGATGGAGAAGCCCGGCATGACCGTGTCGCGCTGGTTCGACGGCGTGCTGGAAAAGAACGAGTTCATTGATCAGCCGAGCAACCTGCGCGCAGTGTTCTACTGGGGCCACGCGCCGAACAGCCAGACCCGCCTGCCCGACATGAAGGCGGCGATGCAGAAACTCGACATGCTCGTCGTCATCGATCCCTATCCGACCATGACGGCCGCGATGCACGGACGCAAGGATGGTGTCTACCTGCTGCCGGCGGCGACGCAGTTCGAAACGCAAGGTTCGGTCACGGCTTCCAACCGCAGCCTGCAGTGGCGCGAGCGGGTGATCCAGCCGCTGTTCGAATGCAAGACCGACCATGAAATCATGTACCTGTTCGCGCAGAAGTTCGGCTTCGCGGAAGAACTCTGCAAGAACATCAAGGTGGTCAAGAACGAGCCGGTAATCGAGGACATCCTGCGCGAGATCAACCGCTCCTGCTGGACCATCGGCTACACCGGCTGCTCGCCGGAACGGCTGAAGCTGCATATGCAGAACAAGCACACCTTCAATCCGACCACGCTGCTCGCGGAATCCGGCCCTTGCAAGGGCGATTACTACGGGCTGCCATGGCCGTGCTGGGGCACGCCGGAACTGAAACATCCCGGCACACCCATCCTGTACGACCTGTCGAAGCCGGTAATCGGTGGCGGCCTTCCTTTCCGCGCGAACTGGGGCGTCGAGCACAACGGCGCGCCGCTGCTGGCCGCGGACGGCTCGACCAACAAGGACAGCGAGATCGATACCGGCTATCCGGAATTCGACCATGTGTTCCTGAAGAAGCTCGGCTGGTGGAACGAGCTGACGCCGCAGGAACAATCTCTGGCCGAAGGCAAGAACTGGAAGACCGACCTCTCCGGCGGCATCATCCGCGTGGTGATTCAGCACGGCTGCGCTCCCTTTGGCAATGCCCGTTCGCGCGCCAACGTCTGGAACTTCCCCGATCCGGTGCCGGTACATCGCGAGCCGATGGTCACGCCGCGTCCCGATCTCGCCGCGCTGTATCCGACCTACGACGACAAGGCTGCCTTCTGGCGCCTCCCGACCCTCTTCAAGTCGGTCCAGTCGGTGAACTTCGCCAAGGACTTCCCGCTCATCATGACTTCCGGCCGGCTGGTCGAGTATGAAGGTGGCGGCGACGAGACGCGCTCGAATCCCTGGCTGGCCGAGCTGCAGCAGACGATGTTCGTCGAGGTCAACCCCTACGATGCGGGGCGTGCCGGCGTGAAGACGGGCGAATTTGTCTGGGTGGAAACGCCGAGCGGCGCGCGGCTGAAGGTGCGCGCGCTGGTGACGCAACGCGTGCCGGAAGGCCTGGTGTGGATGCCGTTCCACTTCGGCGGTTGGTGGATGGGCGAAGACCTGGAGCCGCATTATCCCGAAGGTGCCGCACCGATCGTGCGCGGCGAAGCGGTCAATACCGGATGGACTTACGGCTATGACGTGGTGACCATGATGCAGGAAACCAAGGCATCGCTGTGCCGGCTTGCGAAGCATGGAGGATGAGATGGCAGCCAGAATGAAGTTCATCTGCGACACCGAACGCTGCATCGACTGCAACGGCTGCGTGACCGCCTGCAAGAACGAGAATGAAACGCCGTGGGGCGTGAACCGGCGACGCGTCGTCAGCATCAATGATGGCGTGCCGGGCGAGCACTACATTTCCGTCGCCTGCATGCACTGTACCGACGCGCCCTGCATGGCCGTCTGCCCGGTGGACTGCTTCTATCACACCGAGGACGGCATCGTGCTGCACGACAAGGACATGTGCATCGGCTGCGGCTATTGCTACTTCGCCTGCCCGTTCGGCGCGCCGCAATTTCCGCAGACTGGCGCCTTCAACCATCGCGGCAAGATGGACAAGTGCACCTTCTGCGCCGGCGGTCCGGAGCCGGACAACTCCGAAGCAGAGTTCCAGAAATACGGCCGCAATCGCATCAGCGAAGGCAAGCTGCCGGCCTGCGCGGAGCAATGCGGCACCAAGGCGCTGCTCGGCGGCGATGCGAACATCATCGCGAAGATCTATGAAGCACGCGTCGAGACGCGCGGCTACGGTCCGGAACTGTGGGGCTGGGACATCGCCTACAAGCCTCCGAAGGACGGCGAGATCAAGGCGCGGGGCGACGGACCGCGCCCCAACCAGGATCTCGACGATTTCCAGAACAATCCGCGAAAGCTGCCGACATGAAGAACCTCCGATTCCTCGCGGCCCTGTTGCCGCTGCTGCTGGCCGGTTGCCTCGAGGTGGAGCAGCACCCGACCTGGATCGACGGCAAGTACGACGGCAAGCAGGACAGGTTGCCGCAGCAGGCGTATTTCCATAACGACCGACTGGCCTGGTACGCGGCCATCAACAACCGCAACCAGCGCCAGAACGAATACAACCGGACCAACCCCTGACGGAGGCCGCCATGCATCGCGCCCGAACCAGCATGCCACTCCTGTTTGCCCTGCTCCTGCTGCTCGCCTTGCTGCCCTTGCTTTCCAGGGCAGCGGTGCCTAACGAGAGCGCGGTACCCGCCTATGCCGAGGAACAGACCATCCTGCAGGCGGAAAAGAACCTGCCCGAACCCGGCTATGGCGACGCCGCCTCCGGCCGGGAGCACTTCGACCGCCACTACATCATCCCACCCGGCTTCATGCCGGAACAGGACATGATCCTCCAGCGCGGCGGGAATACCTGGCGCGTACTGCGCAACGGCCCCTTCGCCACAATCTCCGGCGTGCTGGTGCTGGTGGTGCCGCTGCTGATCTTCGTGTTCTATCGCACCTTCGGCCCGCAGCGCATCGAAGGCCCGGAAACCGGCCGCAGGATACGGCGCTTCTCCGACTGGGACCGTCTCATTCACTGGACGACCGCGATCGCCTTTCTCACCATGGCCTTCACCGGCCTGATCGTCCTGTTCGGCAAGAAGGTGCTGCTGCCGTGGATGGGCCACGAGGTGTTTTCCTGGCTGGCCGTGATTTCGAAGTACCTGCACAACTTCGTCGGGCCGCTGTTCATCGCCTGCTCGATCATGCTGTTCTTCAATTTCGTGCGCAAGAACCATTTCCATCGCCACGACTGGATATGGTTCCGCAAAGCGGGCGGCATGATCAGCCATGAGCATGTGCCCGCCGGCTATTTCAATCCCGGCGAGAAGCTGTGGTTCTGGGGCGGCCTCACGCTGCTCGGCCTCGTCATGACGATCACCGGCCTGCTGCTGGATTTCCCCTACTTCATCAACGCCGGCCCGAACACCGGCTTCACGCGCTACCTGCTGCAGATGTCCAACTACTTCCACCTCGCGGGCGCGACGCTGTACATCATCGCGGCGATGGGGCACATCTATCTCGGCACGCTTGGCACACCGGGCGCATACGAGGCGATGCGCTACGGCACGGTCGACGAGGAATGGGCCAGGACCCACCATGAACTCTGGTACGACGAAGTACAGGCCGAGGCCCGCAATCCGGTGCCCCCCGGTCGCCCGGTTCCGCCTGGCGCATCGCCGCGCCCTGGCAGCTGAGAAAGGATCTTCCATGGACAAGCGCGTCCTTCTCCTTGCCGGCTCCTGTGCGCTGCTGGGCGCGCTGGCCGGATGCGACAAGAATACAAGCTCCTCGGCGGGCGCCAGCCAGACGCATTTCCCAGGCGGCGTGACCTCTGGCGGCGGCACCAGCGGTGAAGTGATGGCGCGCGCGGGCGGCACCACAAGCGCGCCCGCGGCGGCCGCACCGCAAGCCGGCGGCGAAAGCAAACGCGGCCAGGCAACGCTGCCCGGAGGCAGCGTCAGCGGCACACCGAGCATTCCCGAAGGCGCAGGCGGTACGACGAGCGGCCCGGCGATGGGCGGCACCACGCCCGGTGCGGCCGGAACGAAAGCGGCGCCGACGCCACAGGAGCAGCAGCCCGAACAAAAGGGCAAGCAGTAGCGAGGATCCCATCATGCGCAAGCCCATCATCCTGACGATTGCCCTGCTGCTTTGCGGCAGCGCTGTCGCGAAGCTCCCTCCGCCCACGCCCGAACAGCAGCAGGCAGCGGCCGCCAAGAAAGCACAGGCGGCTGCCCAGGCTGAAAAGGAAAAGCAGCAACTGACGGAGACGATGGACAAGATCGCCGCCCGCTGGCGCGCCAGCGGCGCGAAGACGCAGGCGCCGCCGACGACGAATGCGGTTCCAGTGAAAAGCGAAAAGCTGGGCACCGCGCCGCCGAGCGCCGACGTCAAGCAGCCGGAAAAACAGGGGCCGCCCGACAAGATCAAGTGACGATTCCTTCCCCTTGCAAAGGGAGACCAGGCATGCATTGCCGCAGGAACAAGCACAATCAAGGAGGATGCAATGCGAATGGCCGAGATGCCGATTGCCGTTATCATGCAGCGCCGCGCCGCGCGCCACCGCTGGGCTGAAGACACGTGGGCCGCCGTGGCGGTCATTCCCGATATCGGCACCCTTGCCCCGATCACCCCGCTCGGCAGCGCGGCTGGAAACGAATCGTACCTGGTATCGGGCCTGCGGCTCGAACTCTATCCCGACGAAGACGACGGCTATTTCGAAAACTGGGCCGCACCCGAGCCCAAGGTATTCGTCATGTGGCGGATGCAGGGGCAGCGGGCGATGCCGATTGTGGCTTCGGTGAGCTACGGAGAAGGCACGCGCATGCTCGATTCCGGTGAACCGGTGGACGGCGTCGCCATGCCGTGCGAGATCCATGCCTGGCTGGCGCAATACCTGCATGCGCATTACCGGCCGCGAGCGCGGCGCGGGAAGGAGCATGGCTGAAGGCTGACGCCATCGTCACCCGGCGCTCTCCTAGGCCGTCATGACGGCCAGGCCTTCATTGTCCACGCTCACCACGGGCACGGCGCGCTGGCGTCGCATGACTTCACGAGCCACATCCACCGACAGCAACTTCACCAGCCTCGGGTACGGCACCGGCATCACGATCGCGTCGCAGTCATGCTGCTCGGCCGCGTCGAGAATATGGAATACCACATCGCCTTCGCGCTCCAGATAGTCGACCTCGATGCCGGCCCTGTGCAGTTCGGATGCGGCGTCGTCCATCAGCAGTTTCCCGCGCTCGAACTGGAAGCGCAGGATTTCTTCCTCGCTCCTGAAGCGCAGGATCCTCCATTCATCGGGCGGCACCGCGACGAACAGCAAGGACACGCGAAGCGGCACGCCCGCGCGATGCTGCGCAAGCGCATGGCGGATGCCCCAGCGCGACCTGTCGGTGGCATCGACCGGAATCAGCAGGTGGAGAGGCCGCTCCACGCCGTGCCCTGCTTCTGTTTGTCTTGACATCTCACTCATCGCAGCCTCCATGCTGGTTGCGTGCCTCGGGTTACTTCCGGTAGGGTGGGTAGAGCGAAGCGAAACCCGCCGGTGCCCTTGCTACCGTCATGACTGGTTGTATTCGTCGGGTCCACTAATGTCCTGCTTCAGAAGTTCGTAGAAAAATAAAAATAGAACTGATGACTAGAGCACCTGGAATGCAAGAATGGCGACGCAGGTCGGCAGGAACGCCGCGGCGAACAGGCCCGACGCGCTGATCGCCTCGTCGCGGAAATAAGGCTTCAGAATGGAAAACCCCGCCGGATTGGGCGCGTTCGCAATCACGGTCAGCCCGCCGCCCGTCACCGCCCCGGCCACCAGCGCATACTTGAATTGCGGCGAAACGCCCTCCACCAGCGAACCGAGATAAGTCAGCGCGGCGTTATCGGTGACGGCAGTGAGCGCGGTGGCAATGAAGTACAGGGGCGTCGCCTCCACATTTGCCAGCGTCGACTCCAGCCACCATTGCTGCAGGCCGCCCAGGGTAACGAGGCCCGCGAGGAAGAAGGACACCATCAAGCCTTCGCGCAGGATGAGCCGGTCCTGGTACCGCTGGTAGGCATGCGTGAAGCCAAGGAAAAACAGGAACAGGCCCATGAAGATGGTCGAATGATGTACGAACACGACCACGAGGAACAGGAACGCGGCATGCACGGCGACCACCGGCAGCGGCACCCATCCCTGGTCCTTGCCGGTGACGGCAGACGGTCCGCGCTCGGCGATTTCGTGGCGGAAGATCCATGTCACCGCCGCTGCGTTAACGATGACGGCCACCGCAGCCTTCCAGCCGAAGTGCGTGAACATGTAGGCGGTGTCCCAGTGCCAGGTCGCAGCGACCATCAGGACCGGCGGCGCGGCAAAGGACGTGAGCGTGCCGCCGATCGAGACATTGACGAACAATACGCCAAGGCTCGCATACTGCAGGCGCGTGCCGAGATGGTTCGAAAAGAAGCTGTTGCGCAGGAGGATGGCCGCAAGCGTCATCGCTGCCGGCTCGGTGATGAAAGACCCGAGCAGCGGAACCAGCGACAGGCAGAGAAAATAGACCGCGAGCGCGTCGCGCACCGGCAGAAGCTGAGCCAGCTTCTGCACCAGCGCCAGCACGGCCTGCAGGATCGGCCTGCTCGCCGCAATCACCATGATGACGAAAACGAACATCGGCTCGGTGTAATTGCGGCCGTCGAGATAGTGGACCGTCTCTGCCCTGCCCGTGACGAAGAACATGATCACGACCAGCACCAGCGCCCAGAAGCCGAACACCACCTCCACCTCGCCCAGCAGGTGCCACAGTCCGGCATGGCGCGGATACAGCGCCCCCAGTTGCGCGAACAACCCGGTCGAAAAGGTATGCATGACCGCGACGGCAAAGACGACCGCTGCGATGATTTCAACAGTGTTCGGTGTGAGCGATGCCATGGCCGTTCAGGATGCAGGTTGCGATGCAATCCATCTTAGGCGCGCGGCATGCGCTTGAAAATTCGGGCAGGCTCGTAGGGGGAACCGCTAGAAATCCAGTCCACGAAAAACACGGAAAGCACGGAAAATGATGCTGCCTGGTTTTGCCGTTTTCGTGTTTTCCGTTCCCTTCGTGGCCATCTACCAAACCCGCCGCGGCGCATTGCCCGCGCACCTGGTTTTAGCGACAATACGTAAATCCCTTACGGGGCTTCGCCAATTTCCAGTATTGCCACGAGCGCACACAATATGAGACCGATGAGATGGAACGATCAGGTTGCGCCCATGTTTCCTACCCTGCGACTCGCCTGGCATGACGTACTGCTGCTCATCCTGGGCTATGTCTTCCTTGACTGGGTGAGCTACATCCACCCGTTGTACGGCCTGAACATCACGCCGTGGAGCCCGGCTGCGGCGCTGGGGCTGGTCTATGTGCTGCGTTACGGTCCGCGCGCAGCACTTGCGCTCGGCGTGGCCATCCTGATCGCGGATGCCTGGGTGCGCCACCTGCCGGCCGCGCTCCCGCTCTGGTTCGGCATCTCGGCCCTGCTGACCGCCGGCTACTGGGCCATTGCCGCGATACTGCGGCGCCGTCTCGCCGGGACCGCCCTGTTCATGGACCTGCGCGGGCTCCTCGAATGGGTGGCCATCGTCGCGGTCGGCACCCTGCTCAACAGCATCGCCTTCGTCTCCGCATTGTCGTTCGCGCGGCTGATTCCCGGCGGCGCATGGATCGATGCGCTGGTGCGCTACTGGGTGGGCGACTGCGTCGGCATCATCGTTTGCATGCCGGTCTTCTGGATGCTGCTGGACGAGCGCGGTCGCGCGAAACTGCGCGCCGTCTGCACCACCTGGCGCATGGCGCTCTACCTGCTGGTCACACTCATCTCGCTGTGGGTGGCCTTTGGCATCGGGGCGCAGGCGAACTACAAGTATTTCTACGTGCTGTTCCTGCCCATCGTCTGGACCGCCGCGAGGGATGGCCTGACCGGCGCAGTGCTGGGCGCGACGATGGTGCAGCTCGGCATCATCGGCAGCGTGCAGCTGCTCGGCTTCCCCGCGCTTACGGTGCTGGAGATCCAGACCCTGATGGTGGTCCTGGCCCTGCTCGGCTTTTTCATCGGCATCGTGGTCGACGAAAGGCAGCGCGTCAGCGCGGAGCTGCGCCAGACGCTGCGCCTTGCAGCAGCGGGTGAAATGGCCGGCGCGCTGGCACACGAGATCAACCAGCCCCTGACTGCCCTCTCCGCCTACGGTGCCGCCTGCGAACAGCTGCTGGCGCGCGGCGACACCGGCGAGCGCCTGCGGGACGCCGTGCAGCGCATGGTGGCCGAGTCGCACCGCGCGGCGGACGTGGTGCGCCGCCTGCGCGACTTCTTCCGCACCGGCGCGACGCAACTCGAACCCGTAGCGCTACGCGAACTGTTGTCGGCCGCAACCGGCTTGTTTGCGGAAAAGGCAAAGCAGCAGGACATCGTCCTGCACAGCGGCGACGTTCCCGAGTGCACGCTGCTGGCGGACCGGCTGCAGATCGAGGTGGTGCTGCGCAACCTGCTGTCCAACGCATTCGACGCGGTGGCCGATGAGCCGCGCGGCAAGCGCAGCGTCACCCTGTCGGCGCACATGGAAAGCCAGAAATTGGTATGCATCCGCGTCGAGGATTCCGGAGCCGGCGTGCCGGCCGAACTGGCTGCGCACCTGTTCGAAGCCTTCCACTCCAGCAAGGCAAGCGGCCTGGGACTGGGCCTGACCATCAGCCGCGCCATCGCCGAGGCGCACGGCGGCAGCCTGGTGGCCGAAGCGGCGGACCACGGCATATTCAAACTGTTCCTGCCGGTAGAGGGAACGAGATCAACGATCACAACCCAAGGAGCCGACCATGCCGCCTAGCGGATATACCGTCTTCATCGTCGACGACGACCGTTCGGTGCGCGATGCATTGGGCCTGCTGCTGAGCGTGCAGGGCTATCCGATCACGCTCTTCGCCGACGCGGAAAGCTGCCTGGATGCCTACCGCCCCGACTGGCGCGGCTGCATCCTTATCGACATCCGCATGCCAGGCATGGATGGCCTCGCATTGCAGAAACGTTTGCGCGAAGTGGGAAGCGTCCTGCCGGTAGTCGTCATGACCGGCCACGGCGACGTGGAATCAGCGCGCGAAGCCTTTCGTTCACAGGCCGTCGATTTCCTCGAAAAGCCGATCGACCAGCCCCGCCTGATGGCCGCCGTCGACGAAGCCTTCCGCCGCCAGTCGCAAGCGCACGAAACGCAGGAACAGGCGACCGAGTTCGAGCGCCTGCTCGGCACCCTCACCGCCCGCGAACGCGAAGTCATGGACCTCGTGGTCGCAGGCCGCCACAACCGCGAGATCGCAGACCTGCTCGGCATCAGTACGCGCACCGTCGAAGTCCACAAAGCCCGCATGATGGCCAAGCTCGGCACACAGCGCATTCCGGATTTGGTGAGGTTGACGTTGCAGAAGCGTGGTTGAAGCAAACCCCTTGTCCACGGAAAACACGAAAAACACGGAAAAGTCGAAAATCAACAGTTCGCCGCATACGCGATACGCACGAAATGCGGCAGTAGGTTCATATCATTCCATTTCGTGCGCATAGCGCATGCTGCATGCTCGGCGGTAACCCGAGAGCGAAATGCATCCAGGAATTCTTCCGTGTTTTTCGTGTTTTCCGTGGACATCAGACTTTAGCCTTCTCCAATGCCAACCTCGCCGTGATCTGCGACACATGCGTCAATGCCTGGGGAAAATTTCCGAGCATTCGGCCGCGTGCGGCGTCGTATTCTTCCGAGAACAGGCCGAGTTCGTTGGCGCAGCCGAGTGCTTGCCGGTAATAGTCCCAGGCCATGTCCGTCTTTCCCTGGTAGGCGAGGCAGCGCACCAGCCAGAAGGTGCATGGCACGAAAGCGCCTTCGTTGCCGGGCAAGCCGTCCGGCGAGTCGTAACGGTCCAGCAGGCCGTTGCGGTTGAGCTGCTGGTGAATGGCGTCGGTGGTGCGCACCATGCGCGGGTCGTTGTAATCGACGAAGCCGGTGCGCGGCAGCAGCAGCAGCGCCGCGTCGAGGTACTGGTTCTCGAAGGCCTGGACGAACACGCCCCGCTTGGAGTCGTAGCCCTCACGTTCAATGGCGGCGCGCACCGCATCGCGTGCTTCGGCCCAGTTGTCCAGCGGCGCCGGCAGGCGATTTTCCTGCGCCAGCCGGATGCCGCGATCGAGCGCGCTCCAGCACATGACCTTGGAGTGCACGAAGTGACGCGGCTCATCGCGGAATTCCCAGATGCCGTGATCTTTCTCCTTCCATTTCACCGCGGTCATGTTCACGACGTCCGAAAGGAAGTTCCAGTACTGGGTATCGATTTCGCGCCCCTTGGCATGCCCCTCCCATGCCATCTCCAGGATCTCGCCGTAGATGTCGAGCTGGGTCTGTTCCGATGCGAAATTGCCGATGCGCACCGGCCGCGAGCCGCCATAACCTTCGAGCCAGTGGAGCTCCACTTCGGTGAGCCGGCGCTTGCCGTCCACCGCATACATGATCTGCATTTCGACCGCGCTGCCTGCGGAGCTGCGCTGCACGAACTTGAGGAAACGGTCGGCTTCCCGTTCGCACCCCAGCTCATAGAGCGCGCGCACCGTGAAAACGGAATCCCTGACCCAGCTGAAGCGATAATCCCAGTTGCGCTCCGCGCCCATGCTTTCCGGCAAAGAGGTGGTCGGCGCGGCGACGATCGCGCCGGTCCGTTCGAAGCTCAGCGACTTCAGCACGATCGCCGAGCGCACGGTGTGTTCGTCGGGGCCCTGAGGAAGCGTGATGCGGCTCATCCATTCGCGCCACCAGGCGCAGGTGCGATCGAATGCCGTATCGACCCTGTCGCCGTCGGGCTGCAGGATGGCGGGGTTGTCATCGATCTGTTCAGGTGGGGTGAAACAGATTGAGATCCGCACGCGTTCACCGGCCTTGACGGCAACGACGGTCGAGAGCCCGCGGTCCCGCATGACATCAAAGCGCGTATTGGCGCGAATCACGAGGCCCACGTTGCTACCGATCGCCGAGTAGATGCCCTCGCCATGCTCGCGCACATGCGGCACGATTTCGCCGAAGTCGAAACGCGGAGAGATTTCCGCGTGAAATTCGATACAGCCGGAAATGCCTTCGATCAAACGCACATGCTCGGGATGGGTCGGGTCCTTCACGTCGCTGTCCATGGCGAAGAAATCGTAGAGCCGCGCTTCGCCATCCGCAGTGCGGAAACAGGTTTCCAGCACCATCGTTCCATCCACATAGCGTCGCTTCGTTTCCTTCGTTTCGGCAACGGGAGCAATCGCGCAGAAACCGCCCTTGTCCCAGTCCAGCAATCGTCCGAAGCAGCTGTCCGCATCGAAACGCGGCATGCAGCACCAGTCGACCGATCCGGCCTTCGATATCAAGGCCGCGCAATGACAGTCGCTGATCAAGGCATAGTCGGCAATGGAAGGGTAGCGGGATGCTTGAGCGTCCATGGCAGGGGCAGTGATCTGATCCTGAAAAGTCGCAGTGGGCATGAATGTGACCCCCGGGACAATGACAAGTTGCATATCCGCCCAGTTGATGGGAGGGAACGCTCCTGCCTCTTGCCTCCCGCCTCGCTCGCCCCTGCAAGGCTGAAGAATTTACCGATGCCGGGTAAATCGTTCAGCGTCCAGAAACCCTTGTCCACGGAAAACACAAAAAACACGGAAAAACAACAATTCCTTCTTGTAATTCGTCGCCTCGCCAGCACGCCCGTAACCTGCGCCATGTGCACGAATCTTCATATCGCCCCGTGCCGTGTGCACGGCGCGTGCGAGGCTTTTACCTTTCGCGTTTTTCGCGCGCGTCCATATCCCGCCCGCATCCGCCATGCATTTGCCCAAATATATTGGCACGCCCTTTGCGGCACCACAGCATCCCATCTTCATGGAGGCGGAAATGGAAACCACCGTTGGAGATTTTCTTCTGCAACGTCTCGCTGCCTGGGGCGTGCGGCGCGTGTTCGGCTATCCCGGCGACGGCATCAACGGGATTCTCGGGGCATTCGGCCGCACCAAGGAAAATATCGAGTTCGTGCAGACGCGCCACGAGGAACTGGCGGCCTTCATGGCGACGGCGCATGCCAAGTTCAGCGGCCAGGTCGGTGTCTGCCTCGCCACGTCCGGGCCGGGTGCGATTCACCTGCTCAACGGCCTGTACGATGCCAAGCTGGATCACCAGCCGGTGGTCGCGATTGTCGGCCAGCAAAACCGCATGGCGCTCGGCGGCGATTACCAGCAGGAAGTCGACCTGATCTCGCTGTTCAAGGACGTGGCGCATGAATACGTCCACATGGCGGTCGTGCCCGAGCAGGTGCGGCACCTGGTGGACCGCGCGGTGCGCATCGCGCGCGACCAGCGCACGGTCACTTGCATCATCTTTCCCAATGACCTGCAGGAAATGCCCGCCGTTGAGAAACCGCCGCGCCAGCATGGAACGGTGCACACCGGCATCGGCCTGACCGGCAGGCGCGTCGTGCCGGGCGCGGCCGACCTGCTCGCCGCTGCGGATGTGCTGAACGGCGGCAAGAAGGTGGCGATGCTGGTTGGCGCGGGCGCCTTGCATGCCACCGACGAGATCATCGAGGTGGCCGACCTGCTCGGCGCGGGTGTCGCCAAGGCGCTGCTCGGCAAGGCCGCAGTGCCGGACGACCTGCCCTTCGTGACCGGCTCGATCGGCCTGCTCGGCACCAAGCCGAGCTGGGACATGATGACCGAATGCGATACCTTGCTGATGGTCGGTTCCGCCTTCCCCTACTCCGAATTCCTGCCCAAGGAAGGCCAGGCGCGCGGCGTGCAGATCGACATCGACGGCCGCATGCTCAACCTGCGCTATCCGATGGAAGTCGGGCTGGTCGGCGACAGCCGCGAAACCCTGCGCGCGCTGATCCCCAACCTGCAGCGCAAGAAGGACCGCAGCTGGCGCGAGGACATTGAAAAAAATGTCGACCGCTGGTGGCGCGTGCTGGAGTCGCGCGCGATGAACGAGGCCAAGCCGATCAATCCGCAGCGGGTGTTCTGGGAACTCTCGCCGCGCCTGCCTGACAACTGCATCCTGACCTGCGACTCCGGCTCGGCGGCTAACTGGTATGCGCGCGACCTCAAGATCCGGCGCGGCATGATGGCCTCGCTGTCCGGTGGCCTCGCCACCATGGGGCCGGGCGTGCCGTACGCGATCGGTGCCAAGTACGCGCATCCGGACCGGCATGTGATCGCGATGGTGGGCGACGGCGCGATGCAGATGAACGGCATCAACGGCCTGATCACGATTTCGAAAGTGTGGAAGGAATGGGGTAACGGCAAGCTGACCATCCTGGTGCTCAACAACAGCGACCTGAACCAGGTGACCTGGGAGCAGCGCGTGATGGAAGGCGATCCGAAGTTCCAGGCATCGCAGACGCTGCCGCGCTTCCCCTATGCCGCCTATGCCGACCTGCTCGGCCTGGGCGGCATCCGCGTCGACAAGCCCGAAGCCATCGGCCCGGCCTGGGACCGCGCGCTGTCGGCGAACGTGCCGACGCTGGTCGAAATGGTGACCGATCCCGACGTGCCGCCGCTGCCGCCGCACATCTCGGCCAACCAGGCAAAACATTACCTTGAGGCGCTCTGGAACCGCGATCCGGACTCCATCAGCATCATCCAGTCGTCGTTCAAGGAAGTGTGGGACGGCCTGTTCCCCGGCAAGAAATAAGGCGCTGCCATGGCTACGCAGGAATCACCCGTGCCCATCAACCATGTCGGCGTGGAAGCGTACACCATTCCAACCGACGGACCGGAGTCGGACGGCACGCTGGAGTGGAATTCCACCACGCTGGTGCTGGCGCACATCAATGCCGGCGGCATGAGCGGCATCGGCTACACCTACGCCGGCATCGCCACCGCCGCCCTGATCCGCGAAAAACTGGCGCCGCTGCTGCATGGATGCGATGCGCTGGCGATCAATGCGCGCTGGCTCGATATGGTGCGCGCCATCCGCAACGTCGGCCGTCCGGGCATCTGCTCGATGGCGATCTCCGCCGTTGACAATGCGCTGTGGGACCTGAAAGCGAAGCTGCTCAATGTCTCGCTCGCCGCCCTGCTCGGCGCGACACGGCAAGCGATCCCGGTGTACGGCAGCGGCGGCTTCACCAGCTATTCGCTCGACCGCCTGCGCGAGCAGCTCGGCGGCTGGGCGGCAAGCGGCATGCGCATGGTGAAGATGAAGATCGGACGCGAGCCTGAGCAGGACCTCGCTCGGGTAAAGGCAGCACGCGATGCGATCGGCGACGCGCAATTGTTCGTCGATGCGAACGGCGCCTACACGCGCAAGCAGGCGCTGTTCTTCGCGCAGCAATTCGCGCAATACGGCGTTGCATGGTTTGAAGAGCCGGTGTCTTCCGACGATCTCGAGGGCCTGTACCTGCTGCGCGAACGCGGGCCGGGAGGCATGGCCATCTCCGCAGGCGAATATGGCTACGACCTGCCCTACTTCCGGCGCATGCTGGAAACGCAGGCGGTGGACGTGCTGCAGGCGGACGCCACCCGTTGCGCCGGCATCACCGGCTTTCTTGGCGCGGCGGCGCTGTGCGAAGCGTTCGGCATCCCGCTCTCCAGCCACTGCGCGCCGGCGCTGCACCTGCCCTTGTGCTGTGCCGCGCGTCCGGCGGTCCATCTCGAATACTTTTACGACCATGCGCGCATCGAGCAGATGCTGTTCGATGGCGCCGCGGTCCCGGACAACGGCAAGCTGATGCCAGATCTCGGCAGGCCGGGCCTGGGCATCGAATTCAAGAGACAGGATGCACGATGTTACGAAGTCTAGTCGACACCCGCCCAAGCGCGCGGCGTGCAGGCGCCGCGAGCTACGGCGACATGAAAAAACTGGAAACGGAACTCGCACGCAGCATTGAAGGCGAAGTGCGCTTTGATGCCGGCAGCCGGGCGCTCTATGCGACTGATGCCTCGAATTACCGCCAGGTGCCGATCGGCGTCGTCATTCCGCGCACCGTCGAAGATGTCGTCACCACCGTGCGCCTGTGCTGGCAGTATGGCGCGCCGGTGCTCTCGCGCGGCGGCGGCACCAGCCTGTGCGGGCAGTGCTGCAACGTTGCGGTGGTGATGGATTTTTCCAAGTACCTGAACAAGGTCATCGAGATCGACCGCGACGCAAAGACCGCGCGCGTGCAACCCGGCTGCGTGCTCGACGACCTGCGCGACGCCGCAGGAAAGGTCGGCCTGACCTTCGCGCCCGATCCCGCCACGCACACGCACAATACGCTGGGCGGCATGATCGGCAACAACTCCTGCGGGCCGCATTCGGTGATGGGCGGCGAGACCGTGCACAACGTCATCGAACTCGACATCCTCACCTATGATGGCGAGCGCATGACGGTGGGCGAGACCAGCGATTCACTGCTGCACGAAATCCTCGCGCAGCCCGGCCGGCGCGGCGACATCTACGATCAGTTGCAGAAACTGCGCGACCGTTATACCGATGAAATCCGCCGCCGCTTTCCGCAGATTCCGCGTCGTGTCTCCGGCTACAACCTCGAAGCGCTGCTGCCCGAGCATGGCTTCAATGTGGCGCGCGCGCTGGTCGGCTCGGAAAGCACCTGCGTGGTCATCCTCGAGGCCAAGCTGCGCCTGCTGGACAAGCCCGCGGCAAGCTCGCTCGTCGTGCTCGGCTACAAGGACGTGTACGAGGCCGGCGACCATGTGCCGGAAGTCATGAAGCACAAGCCGATTGCGCTGGAGGGCATGGACGACCGGCTGATCGGCGACATGAAAGCGGTGCACCTGCATCCCGAGAACGTGGAACTGCTGCCCAAGGGCGGCGGCTGGCTGCTGGTGGAGTTTGGCGGCAACAGCAAGGAAGACTCGGACGACAAGGCGCGTGCAATGATGGATGCGCTCAGCAAGGTCGAGAACCCGCCGAGCATGAAGCTGTACGACGATCCGCCGGTGGAGAAGAACATCTGGAAAGTGCGCGAGTCCGGCCTCGGCGCGACGGCGCACGTGCCAAACCAGAAACTGACATGGGAAGGCTGGGAAGACTCCTCGGTCCCGCCCGAAAACCTCGGCAAATATCTGCGCGCCCTGCGCGCGCTGTTCGAGAAGTACGGCTACATGTGCGACCTGTACGGCCATTTCGGCCAGGGCTGTGTGCACACGCGCATCGACTTCGACCTCGAAACCGCGCCCGGCATCGCGAAGTTCCGCGACTTCCTGCATGAAGCCGCGCACCTCGTCACCAGCCTGCACGGCTCGATCTCCGGCGAACACGGCGACGGCCAGTCGAAGGCGGAGCTACTGCCAATCATGTTCGGCGATGAACTGATGCAGGCTTTTCGCGAATTCAAGCGCATCTGGGACCCGCAGGGGAAAATGAATCCCGGCAAGGTCATCGATGCCTACCGCGCCGACGAGAACCTGCGCATCGGTACCGAATACGATCCGCCGCCGGTCAAGGTGCATTTCCATTATCCCGATGACAACGGCAACTTCCCGCGGGCGCTGCTGCGCTGCGTGGGCGTAGGCGAATGCCGCAAGAAGAGCGGCACCATGTGCCCAAGCTACATGGCCACCGGCGAGGAGATGCATGCCACGCGCGGCCGCGCGCGCCTGCTGTTCGAAATGCTGCAAGGTTCGGCCATCCATGGCGGCTGGAAGGAACCGGCGGTGCACGAAGCGCTCGATTTGTGCCTCTCCTGCAAGGGTTGCAAGGGCGAGTGCCCGGTGAACGTCGACATGGCGACGTGGAAGGCGGAATTCATGGCGCATTATTACGACGGCAAGATGCGCCCGCCGGCAGCCTACGCCTTCGGCCTGATCGATCGTTGGGCGAAGCTGGCCTCGCACATGCCGAGCGCCGCCAATTTCCTGACCCATGCCCGCCCCTTCTCCACGCTCGCGAAGAAGATCGTCGGCATCGCGCCGCAGCGCGAAATCACGCGCTTCGCAGCACAACCGTTCACGCACTGGTTCCGCAGCCACGAGCGTCGCGCCGACGGCCGCAAGGTTATCCTGTGGCCCGACACCTTCAACAACTACTTCCATCCGGATGTTGCCATCGCGGCAGTCGAGGTGCTGGAGCATGCCGGATGCCGCGTCGAGATTCCGCGCATGCACCTGTGCTGCGGCCGCCCGCTGTATGAGTTCGGCATGCTGGAGCGGGCGAAGGCGTACCTGCAGCGGATCATGGACGCGCTCGCCGACGACATCCACGGCAGCACGCCCATCATCGGACTGGAACCAGCCTGCGTCTCCGTGTTCCGCGACGAGCTGCCCAACCTGTTCCCGTACAGCGAACAGGCGATGCGCCTGTCCGGGCAAGTGCAGCTCCTGAGCGAATTCCTGGAACGCGACGACATCGATTTCTCCGTGCCGGCATTACAGCGCAAGGCCGTCGTCCACGCACACTGCCATCACAAGTCTATCCTGCATACCGATGCGGAGATGAGCGTGTTGCAGAAGCTGAAGCTGGATGTCCACATGCCCGATTCCGGCTGCTGCGGCATGGCCGGTTCCTACGGCTTTGTGAAGGAAAAATACGACGTATCGATGGCCTGCGGCGAACGGGTGCTGCTGCCCACCGTGCGCGCCGCGGCGCAAGACACCTTGCTGATCGCAGACGGCTTCAGCTGCCGCGAGCAGATCGCGCAGACCACCGGCCGCGAAGCGCTGCATCTCGCGCAGGTGCTGCGCATGGCCTTGCATCAGTAGGTGCGGGTCTTGACACGGTGCCGTAGTGTTCTGGACGGTATGGGTGTCCACGGAAAACACGAAAAACACGGAAATGTCTTTGTGTTTTTCGCCGAACGTTGGTTTTCCGAAGCAAATCCGTCTGTGAAATCTTTGCTGGTCCAAATCTGCTGGATGCAAGCAAAAGACTAAAAGATACTTTTCGTGTTTTTCGTGTTTTCCGTGGACAAGGATTTTTCTCTGCAACCCACGAACTCCTGCCAGGAGAACTGCATGCAACCAATCGGAAAGACTCGCTGGGCCATCCCTGAAGGTTACATTCCGCCCGACAGCACTGGCGAAGGGCGCGCGCTGGTGAGCCATGAAGCGGCCTGCATCCTGAACGCCAACGATCGCGAGGCGCACGTGGAGATCATCGTTCTGTTCAGCGACCGCGATCCTGCCGGCCCTTACCGCGTCACGGTGCCGCCGATGCGAACGCTGCACCTGCGCTTCAACGACCTCACCGATCCCGAGTCCATTCCACAGGGAACCGACTACGCCAGCGTGTTTGATTCCGACCTTCCCATCGTGGTGCAGCATACCCGCCTCGATTCGCGCCAGGCGGCGCTGGCCCTGCTCTCGACCATCGCCTACGGCGCCGACTGAGCAGGACACATGGACGACGCCAGCAACCACGATCAGCCTGCAACGGCAAAGCGGATGCCCGATCCGCACATGCAGCAGATGTACATGGGGCACCTGCACACGCTGTGGACGCAATTCGGCCTGCTTGCGCTCGGCGCGTGGCTGCTGGCCTCGCCCGCGATGCTTGGCTATCTCGATCCCGGCAGCTTCGGGCCGCAGGTGGCGCGCGTGACAGCCGAACGCCATCTCGCACCGCCCGAATTGCGCGCGCATGCGATGATGGCGAGCGACCTGTGCGCAGGCATATTGCTCATCGTCTTCGGTAGCCTGTCACTGTGGCGGCGGCAGCGCCGGGCGCAATGGGGAAGCTGCTTCACCGGCATCTGGCTGCTGTTCGCGCCGCTGGTGTTCTGGGCACCCGATGCCGGCTCGACCAACAACGACCTGCTGATCGGTGCGCTCGCCATCGCGTTTTCCATCCTCATCCCGATGATGCCAGGCATGAGCATGGAGTCGATGAAAGCGCAGGAAGACATTCCGCCCGGCTGGGATTACTCGCCTTCCTCCTGGGCGCAGCGCCTGCCGATCATCGCGCTCGCGATGATCAGCTTTTTCCTCGCACGCCATCTGATGGCCTTCCAGCTCGGCCATATCTCCTCGGTCAGGGAGCCATTCTTCGGCGAAGGCACGGCACACATCATCACCTCCCATGTCTCGAAGGCATGGCCGGTGGCGGATGCCGGGCTGGGCGCGATCAGTTACCTGTTCGAAGCCTTGTCGGGCATGATGGGTGACCGTCGCCGCTGGCGCACCATGCCATGGATGGTGGGCATGTTCGGCGTGCTGGTGGTTCCGCTCGGTGGCGTCAGCATCTTCTTCATCATCATCCAGCCGATATTGCTTGGTACCTGGTGCACGCTGTGTCTCATCACCGCCGCGCTGATGGTGTTCATGCTGCCTTACACCTTCGATGAAATCGTCGCCATGCTGCAATTCATGCGGCGCGCAAAGCACGAAGGCAAGAGCCTGTGGCAGGTCTTCTGGCATGGCGGCACGGTCAGCGGCGCCACGCGCGATCCTTCGCCGCCGCTCGAGATCGGCCGCTGGCATGCATGGAGCCTGCAGCGCCAGGTGCGCGCATTGCCCAAGGCGCTGACGGTATCCGCGGCGCTCGGCATCTGGCTCATGTTCACGCGTGCCACGCTGGATACGGGCGGCACGCTGGCAGACAGCGACCACCTCGTCGGATCGCTTGTCTTCACCTTTTCCATCGCCGCCTTCGCCGAAGTCGCGCGGCCCCTGCGCGCCATCAACTTCCTCTTCGGGCTCTGGCTGCTGGCCGCGCCATGGCTGCTGGCTGGCGGCAACTGGCCGGCCACTGTTGCGGACATGGCTGTCGGTGTTTTTCTGATCCTGCTGGCAGTTCCGCGCGGGCCGATCCGTCATCGTTATGGCGGCTGGGACACCTGGCTCGTCTGGTAATCGCGCCATCCACCGTCAATTCCGGGCTGTTTGATTCACGTCAATCAAATCGCGCCGCCATGCGCCGAGAATGGCTGCAGCGCCAAGACACCTGAATCTGCCTCACAAGGAGATGAACATGGCAAAGCGTAAGTGGATTGCACTGACAGCACTGGTCGTCGCCGCGGCCGCATGGTCGCAGCCCTACGGACCCGGACCGGGAATGATGGGCGGCGGCGGTGGTTACGGCGGCGGCTATCACATGGGCCCGGGGATGATGGGAGGTGGCGGCTACGGTCCCGGACCGGGGCCCGGCATGATGGGTGGCGGCGGCTACGGCTACGGGCCGGGTATGATGGGCGGCTATGGCTACGGCATGGGCCCGGGAATGATGTGGGGTTACGGCCCCGGCTGGGGATATGCCATCCCGAACCTGACCAATGACCAGCGCACGAAACTGACCGACATCGAAAAGAACTTCAGCGACCGGCGGTGGCAGCTGATGGGGAAAATGCACGAACTCGGCTACCAGTGGGCCAACGTCTATCGTGACGGCAAGTTCGACGAACAGGCCGCGCGCAAGAACTATGACGCGATGGCGGACCTGCGCAAGCAAATGTTCGAGAACACGCTCGAAGAGCGCAAGCGCATCGATGCGATCCTGACGCCGCAACAACGCGAGCAGATGCAGCGGCCCTGGGGCGGACGGTAGCACCCGGGCTTTGCTCTCCCCCTTGCGGCACTAAGGATTAGCGACAAGTTCCGCAACGGCGCACCGCACGGTTCCTTCCCCCTTGCAGGGGGATAAATGCGGGGTTTCGCAAAGCATGCTTTGCGCCGCATTTATCCGAGCAGCTTGTAAGCTGCGAGGTGGGACGGTCAGGATGGGGGCGCTCGGCGAGGGGGTAGTGAGCTCGAACAGCACCGTCGACACTTCAGCCTCGACACCCCCGCCCCAACCTTCCCTCTGCCAGGAGGGAAGGCGCAGTCCATTCATGGCACATCGCTAAATCGATTTGCCGAAACCTCAGGCGAAGTCCGATCACTGCTCGAAGAAGCAGCGGTCATGCATCCGCCAGGACTCACTTCGACGACGACCCCGACGATCCAGAAGTTCCCGACGACCCCGTCGCCTGCGGCTTCACATGCAGGTTGTTGATCACCCGCTCCACGCCCGCCACCTGCTTGGCGGTCTTGACTGCCTCGCTCGCCTGCTGGGTGTTGTCCACAAAGCCGCTGAGCGACACGACGCCGCGATACGTATCCACATCGATCGCCATGGCCTTGCCGAAGCTTTCATTCTTTGCGATCTGGGTCTTCACCCGCGTGGTGATGGATGCATCGTCGAGCGCCTGGCCCGTCGAGCGCGAATTCGGCCCCGGAGCGCACGCGCCCAGCAGGAGCGCGAGACAAAGCGGAATCAGGTATTTCGGATTTTTCATGATGGTTCCTTTCTTCCAGATAGTTGAGAAAGACCGGACGCTGCGCAGGCGCCATGGCAACATTTCCCATTGGCGATGCCTGCGACATCTCCCCGCACGCTGTTCACTTGCATGTTTCATACCACCATGTCGTAACCCCTGCCCCGTGCGGCCAGCCAGCGCAGGCGCGGCACGGAACAGCGCGCCTGCATAACGGCTGCCCAGCGACCGACAGAATTTACAAAGACCGTGTAAATCGTATTTACCCAAATCGATTTCCTGCAGAAAATACCAGCCTTCTGCGAGCCGGGCCTGCCATGCGACACTCTGGTACGCCCCTTGCTGCATCTCGCGCTCCATCCAAGCAAAGCCGCGGCCGAACCATGTCACTCTCCCTGCAAGCCCTGTTCTGGGGCCTGGTCGCCGGCCTGGCACTCGTCATCGGCGCCGGCGTCGCCTACTACACCAACCTCCCGCAACGCGTCGTGGCCGGCGTCATGGCTTTCGGCAGCGGCGTACTGATCTCGGCACTGTCCCTGGAACTGATGCAGGAAGCCTTTGAACGCGGCGGCTTCGACTCGACCGCCATCGGATTCGTCGCGGGCGCCGCCGTGTACACGCTCGCCAACGTCATCCTCGCCCACTTTGGCGCGAAACATCGCAAGCGCTCCGGCAAGCAGCAGGCCGAGTCCGAATCGCAGCAAAGCAGCAGCGGCATGGCAATCGCGATCGGCTCGCTACTGGACGGCATTCCCGAATCGATCGTCATCGGCGTGAGCATGATCGCCGGCGGCACCGTCAGCGTCGTGGCCGTGGTCGCCGTGTTCCTCTCCAACATTCCCGAAGGACTGTCGAGCGCGGCCGGCATGAAAAAGGCAGGCCGATCCCGCCTCTATATTTTCGGCCTGTGGTTCGGCATCGCCATCATCTGCGGCGTGGCATCGTGGATCGGCTACGCAGTGTTCAGCAACTTTTCGGATGACGTCATCGCCGCGACCAATGCCGTCGCCGCCGGCGCCATCCTGACCATGCTCGCTGACACCATGATTCCCGAGGCCTTCGAATCCGCGCACAACTTCAGCGGGCTGATTACCGTCCTCGGATTCCTCGCGGCCTTCGTGCTGAGCAAGATGGGATAACAAGATGGAATAACACGATGGAATAAGCGGAGGCACAAGAGACGAACATGTTTGACCAGGTCGAAGAACAGGTACGCTCCGGTGTGGAATGGCTACGCTTGCTGGTGGAAACCATGGGCGCCCTGGTCATCGCTGCGGGCGTGGCAGTGGCAGCCGTCGGCATACTGCGCCACTTCGCCTTCCAGCGCGGCCGTTCCTTCACGCCGATCCGCCTGTCCTTCGCGCGCTTCCTGACGCTCGCGCTCGAACTGCAACTCGCGGCGGACATCCTGTCCACCTCGGTCGCACCGACGTGGGACCGCATCGGCAAGCTCGCCGCGATCGCCGTCATCCGCACCGCGCTGAATTACTTCCTGAGCATGGAAATGAAGGACGAACGCGCCAGCGACGAACCCGCCCTGAAGCAGCATGCCAAAGAGTTGGCCGGCGGCGATGGCGAGCGGCAGCAATGAAACTCGGTGAACGCCGGCGCCGCCTTGGCCTGAAGGGCGAAATGCTGCTCGCGCTGATGCCCACGCTCACGGTACTTTTCGTGCTGGCACTGGTCGAAACCCTGAGCCGGCAACGCCTGCTGTTCGCATCGCTTGCCTCCAGCGCCTTCCTTATCTACCTCGATCCGGAAGGCGCGATCAACCACGTCCGCACGCTGGTGCTGGCGCAGGCCGGCAGCGCCAGCCTCGGGCTCGCCTGCTACCTGCTGCTCGGGCCGGGCTACTTCTCGGGCGGGGTCGCCATGGTGCTGGCGATCATCGCCATGGTCACGTTGGATGCCATGCATCCGCCCGCCGTGTCCACCGCGCTGGTGTTCGGCCTGCGCGCCGGCGATGAAAGCAACCTGGCGCTGTTCCTCATGGCTGTCGCCGTCACGGCGGTGTTGATCGTGCTGCAGCGCATCGCTGTCTGGACCCTGCGTCGCTTCAAGATGCGCTGACGGACCTGGATCGCCGGTGCTCACTTGTCACACGGCACCAGTCGTCGCACCACACGACCGATCGACAGGCCCTGTACCAGAATGGAAAACACGACAACGATATAAGTCATCGTCACAACGATGTCTCGTTCGGTCCCGGCCGGCAGCGACAAGGCGAGTGCCACCGAGATGCCGCCGCGCAGGCCGCCCCACGTCAGGACCTGCCATGCGCCCTGAGGCAGTCCGGCATGTTGCCGAAGCAGCGCAATCGGCACGCCGATGGTCAGCCATCGCGCCGCGAGCGTCAGCATGATCACACCGAGTCCGACCAGCATTCTTTCACGGGTGAATGAAATCAGGATCGCTTCCAGGCCGATCAGCACGAAGAGCGCCGCATTGAAAATCGAATCAAGCAATTCCCAGAACATATCGACACTGCGCCGGGTCTGGTCCGACATCGCACGCTGACGCCCATGGTTGCCAATGATCAGCCCGACCACCACCATCGCCAGCGGCCCGGACACGTGCATGCGATTGGCAAGCGCATAGCCGCCGATGACGGCCGCCAGCGTAATCAGTACTTCTTCATGATAACTGTCGAGGGTTTTCAGGAGAACATAGGCCGCATAGCCAGTCACGAGGCCGAGCGCAATGCCGCCTCCTGCCTCTCTCAGCAACAGTGCGGCACCGTGTGACAATGAAGGCGCGCTATCGCTGCCAATCATGCCTGCCGCTAGCGAGAACAGCACGATGCCCACGCCGTCGTTGAACAGCGACTCGCCGGAGATCACGATTTCCAGGCTCTCCGGCGCGCCCGCCGATTTGAGGATGCCCGTGACGGCGATCGGATCAGTCGGTGCAATCAGCGCGCCGAACAGCAGGCAATAGGACAACGGCAGCGCCATGCCGGCCAGCGGAAAAAGAAACCACAAGCCGAAGCCAACGATTAGCATCGATGCCGTCGTGCCGAGTACCGCGAGAGCAGCCACCTGCCAGCGATACGCTTTCAACTCGCTGAGGTCCACGTGCATGGCGCCGGCAAAAAGGAGCACCGACAACATTCCCTGCATCAGCACCTCGGAGAAATTGATCGATTTCAGGATCGACGCTTCCATGTTGCGCAACATGCCAAACCCGAGAGCTTCCATCAACAGAAGCGCTGCCGACAGCAGAAGCGCGATGCCCATCACGCCGATCATCGGCGGCAACCCGATGAACTTGCGGTTGACGTAGGCAAGCAGGGCGGTGAGCGCGAGAAGGGAGCCGCTGATGTCCAGCATCATTCAGCCTTCATGCGGGCGCGTCGTGTGCCGCTGCTGCGATCGGCTTGGCCTCGATATAAATCCGTTTCACAGCCTCGAAGCGCACACGGATGTTGCGCTCGATGCGGTCCACCGCTGCGGCGACATCGCTGCCGGAGGTACCGCGCTTGAACCGCACATCGAGCGTCAGCAGGATTTCGTCCGGGCCGAAATACATCGTCAGCGGCTGCGCGGCCGACGCCACCGCTTCGTCTTCCAGTGCCATTTTCTGGATCGCCCGCGCCATGTCGCGGTCCACGCCCTCACCCACCAGCAGGCTGCGGCTTTCGTAGATCAGCAACATTGCCACGCCGGCCAGCAGGATGCCAATGGCCACCGATGCTGCGCCATCCAGCACCGGCATGTCGAAATAATGGCTGGCGAACACGCCAACCGCTGCGATCAACAGGCCGGCCAGTGCTGCGCTGTCCTCCGCCAACACGGTGAAGGTGCTCGGGTCCTTGCTCGCGTGCAGCGCCTTCCACAGCGGCTTGCTGCCCTTCTCCTTCCACAGCGCGTGCAGTGCGATGGAAAAACTGATGCCCTCGAACACTGCTGCTGAACCGAGCACCACATAGTTCCAGAACGGATCACTCATCGGCTCCGGATGCAGCATGTGCAGCACGCCCTCATAGGCGGATATGCCGCCGCCGACGCCAAAGATCAGCACGGCAACGATCAGGCTCCAGAAATACAGCTCCTTGCCGTAGCCGAAGGGATGTTCGGCATCCGGCGCGCGCTGGCTGCGCTTGAGCCCCACCAGCAGCAACACGCTGTTGCCTGTATCGACGCTCGAATGGATCGCTTCGGAGAGCATGGCCGAACTTCCCGTGATGCCGGCCACGATGAACTTGGTTACTGCGATCGCTACGTTGCCCGCCATGGCGCCGTAGACGACGATCCGCGATTCAGCCATTGTTGTTTGCCTTGTCGGCGCGCGATGCCTGTCTGCGCGCATCCTCCTTTCCGACCATGCAAGCGAAGGGCGGTTCCCGTTCATCGCCGCAACAGCCCGGGCACCCAATTTGCATGCCCGCGCCCTCTTTCACCGTCTTTCTGCAAGGAGGATTCCATGAAAGCAGTTGTGTTCCATGACGTCGGCGACATCCGCCTCGAGGACGTGCCCGAGCCACGCATCGAACAGCCCACCGATGCCATCGTGCGGCTCACCGCCAGCGCCATCTGCGGCACCGATCTGCACTTCATCCGCGGCACCGTCAGCGGCATGCAGGAAGGAACGATACTCGGCCACGAAGGCGTTGGCGTGGTGGAACAGGTCGGCAGCGAAGTGCGCAACATCTCCGTCGGCGATCGCGTCGTCATTCCCTCCACCATCGCCTGCGGCTACTGCTCTTACTGCCGCGAAGGCTATTACGCACAGTGCGATAACGCCAACCCGAACGGCGCGGCGGCCGGCACCGCCTTCTACGGCGGCCCGCAGCAAAGCGGCGCGTTCAACGGCTTGCAGGCGGAGAAGGCGCGCATTCCCTTCGCCAGCATCAACCTCGTGAAACTGCCGGACGAAGTCAGCGACGACCAAGCCATCCTCGTCTCGGACATCTTCCCCACCGGCTACTTCGGCGCCGACCTCGCCGACATCAAGCCCGGCCACACCGTCGCCATCTTCGGCTGCGGCCCCGTCGGCCAATTCGCCATCGCATCGGCAAAGCTCATGGATGCCGGCCGCGTGATCGCCATTGACAGCATCCCCGACCGGCTCGAGATGGCGAAGCGCCAAGGCGCGGAAGTGATCAACTTCAACGAAGACGATCCGGTGCAGACGATCAAGGACCTCACCGGCGGCATAGGCGTAGACCGCGCCATCGATGCCGTCGGCGTCGATGCCGAGCACCCGCACCACGGCCCCGCCGCGGACAAAGCGAAGCAGCAGGAGCAGGAATTCCACAGAGTCCAGCAGATGGTCGCGCCGAAGCAGAACCGCGTGGGACACAACTGGCATCCAGGCGATGCGCCGACACAGGCACAGCAATGGGCCATCGAAGCGCTAGCCAAGGCCGGCACGCTCGCCATCATCGGCGTCTACCCGCCCAGCGACACCGCCTTCCCCATCGGCATGGCGATGAACAAGAACCTCACCATCAGGATGGGCAACTGCAACCACCGCAAATACATCCCCCGCCTGATCGACCTGATCCGCACCGGCGTATTCGACCCGCGCGCACTGGTCACGCAGCAGAAACCGATGGACTCGGTGATCGATGCGTACAAGGCGTTCGATACGAGGCAACCTGGATGGCTGAAGGTGGAGCTGAGGCCGTAGGTTTGTCAACGCCGCGAAAAAACATTTGTCCACGGAAGACACGGAAAACACGGACATGAAGAATGTCTTTCGTGGACATCACACGCTAATCAGACGTAGGGTGCGCCACCAGTGGTGGCACGCGCGGCACATCCTGCGAAACCACTTGCAAACCCTTGTCCACGAAAGACACAAAAAACACGAAAAGCATTCTTGAATTTCATGTCTTTCGTGTTTTTCGTGTTTTTCGTGGACAGTCCTTCCCTATCGGACCGATCCGCTGGCGACAGCCAATGTGGTCCGCGTGGCGAACCATCGCGCAGCCTTCAGCATTACATCTCGAAATATCGGACAATTTCATTCTACGCACGCATCACGCGCAACGCATGATGCTTCAATCGTTCGCACACAGGGGAAGCAGCAACATGGATCAAGGCCGCAACGGGAGCTGGTATTTCGGATGGAACATCGTGGCGGGAGCGACCTTGCTCACGCTGCTCACCGTGGGCATGCGCATGGGCATCGGCCCCTTCTTCCTGCCGATTGCCAAAGACCTCGGCTTCAGCCGCAGCCTGCTCGCCGGGATCGTCGCCATCGGCATGATCTGCTACGGCATCGGCATGCCGATCGCAGGTTATCTCGTTGGCAAACACGGCACGCGACCTGTGCTGCTGCTCGGCACCGCCATCGTCATCGCCTCCATCCTCTGGACCGTCACCGCTACCAACCCCGTCAGTTTCACGCTCGCCTTCGGCGTACTGATGTCCATCGGCCTCGCCTTCACCAGCCCGGTCGCGCTCACGCCCGTCATCAGCCGCTGGTTCACGCGCCGGCGCGGCATGGCGTTGTTCTTTCTTTCGACAGGCTCGATGGCCGGCATCGCCGTCATGACGCCGGTGTTCACCTTCGCCATCGAGTCGGCCGGCTGGCGCGGCACCCTCATCGGTTTTGCCGCCGCCTTCGCCGCGCTCACCATCCCCGTCGCCCTCTTCGTCATCCGCGACACCGCGCCACCGCACACCGACCTGCTGCCCGACCAGATCGCCGCGGCACCGAAAGGCCCGGCACCCGCCGCGGAAAGCCTCCCCTTCAGCGAAGCGATCCGCACCGCGCCCTTCATGAAGATCGTCCTCGGCCTGTTCGCCTGCGGCTTCAGCATGAACCTGCTCGGCACGCACGGCGTCCCCATGCTGATGGACCACGGCTTCGATGCGATGACCAGCTCGCTCGGCATCGGCCTCATCGGCCTCGTCGCCATCTTCAGCACGCAAGTGCTCGGCCGCCTCTCCGACAGCCTCCCGCGCCGGAACATCCTCGCCGCCATCTACCTCATCCGCGGCCTCGGCTTCTTCGCGCTGCTGCTCGTCGGCACGCACTGGGAGTTGTACGCCGCCGCGACGATCGGCGGCATCGCCTGGGCCGGAAGCATCGCACTGTCCTCCGCCATCCTGGCGGATGTGTATGGCGTGCGACTCGTCGGCCTGCTTTATGGCTGGGCCTATCTCGGGCACCAGGTCGGCGCGATGATCAGCTCGTGGCTTGGTGGTTGGGGGTATGAGAAGTTCGGGACGCACTGGATTGCGTTTGGTGCGGCGGGGGCGTTGCTGCTGTTTGCGGCGGGGGTAGCGTTGAGGTTGCCGGTGAAGGGGTTTACGTTGATGCGGCCGGTGGTGGTTGCGGGGCGGTGATGTCTTGGGGTGTAACTCCAATTGAACAGAATGTTAAGCGGAGAGCAGTGCGTGATAGGGATTTGTCTGTAAAGCTACCGCTCGTGCTCAATGCGAGGGCTTGTTTTATTGCTTGTTGAAAATTTATTTTTTACACTGGTTGGCGTTATCTGCGCTGCCTGCCATTGCTTCACAAGATCGTGGGCGCAAGTTGTGCGACACACATCATGTCTCGGTACATAACGCATAAATGACCAAACTCTTGTCTATAGTTGGTGCCATTGCACTTGGCGCACTCGGAACGTGGTTAATCGTACCGAAACTCTCGAACACCCAACCGCCACAACCCCCTCTGATGTCGCTCGAACAAATGGGACATCTGGTATCTGTGAAGGTCAATTATGCGAATGTTATTGAATTTACCGAAAAACTAACTAAAGACATCCCTTGGACGAACTGGGAACTACGTTTTGGTGGAACCAAAGTTCTGTTGGTAGCCCGTGGAGACTGTTTGGTCGGCACAGATTTTCGATTGGCGAAATACCAGGAGGTGGACAAGACTTCGAGGTCTGCCGTGCTTGTTCTTCCAGCGCCCAAATCCCTCTCAGCACGGGTCAATCACGACCCGCGGGAGAAAGGCGGCTCGTATTTCTACGCAATTACCGCCACAGGTATTGAACCCATTATTCCTGGCTCAGCCAATCGAACTAAAGCAATAGATGCAGCCTTAGGAAAAGCTCAGCAGGAAATAGCAAGAGTTTGTGGCAGTGCTGAAGTTGTGGCCACGGCAAAGCGGAATGCAGAAGCCGTTCTTTTACCGGCGTTCTCGGCGAGCGGTTGGAAAGTTAACGTCAGATGGCTCATGTAGATATTTCACGACCTTAGCGCGGTAGGTTGGGATGCAACCCCAGCAACCGGCAAACGATCAAAATATGCCGGGATTACATCCCAGCCTACCTGACTCGCAAGCCGTCTAAAAGAGGAGCATCAATCGATGAGCAACTTCTTCTTAAGGCAGGCCGCTGCCTACGCAAACGACATGAAGCGCTCACTCGGTGCTCTGGTGGGTATAGCGCAAGGGCTCTTGTGTGATGGTCAGCTCACCGACGAAGAAATCCGTTTTCTGGATGCCTGGCTCGTACAAAACGATGCGATCGCTACCAGATGGCCCGGAGACGTCATTCACGCTCGTGTTCGGGAAGCACTCGCCGACGGCATCATCACCGAGAGCGAGCGAACGCATCTGGTGGAGACACTTACGCAATTGATCGGCGGCACCCTTGATGAGCTTGCCGAATCAACTCATGTAACCAGTCTCGCTTTCGATAACGTCGATCGCATTGAATTTCCAGATGCCCGGTTTTGCCTCACGGGTGAATTTGTTTACGCCCCACGAGAGAAATGTGCGGAGGTTATCGAAAGCCGAGGCGGCATTGTTGGCGGCGTAACGAAGAAATTGAGCTACCTGGTTGTGGGTGGTCTTGGGAGCCCCGAATGGAAGCACGGCAGCTTTGGAAGAAAAATCGAAAAGGCCATGCAGTACAAGCGAGAAGGGCTGCCGATCCTCATCGTCCATGAGGATATTTGGACTTCATCACTGTGACAAACGAGCTCCGCAGCCCGGTAGGCTTGTAGGCTGGGAGGCAATCCCAGCAACCGAAAAACGATCAAATCATGCCGGGATTGCATCCCACCCTACCGGGCTGAAAAGTCCAATCTTCCCCCCAGCTCATCGGGAATATTTGGCCGGTAGTCGGGAGCTGCTGCCTGAAAATGAAAACGACCTCTGGGGCGAATAAGAAAATTGACTCTTACGGGTGGCCGATGTTGGGCTTCCTTCGTCAGCCCAACCTACGTTCTGAAGCAGACGATGCCAATTCCCATTCATCAAACTGCATCTGATTTCGCCCGAGGGACTTTGCGCGATACAGAGCTTCATCCGCGCGAGCGATGCTTGGTGCGAGTTCCTGCTCGCCCGGGCGCACGAGGGAAATGCCAATGCTGAGCGTAACGTGGATGGGCGAAGCGCCCTCCACTGCGACTGCGGTTTCCCGCACCGAACCAAGCAGCCGTTCTGCCGTATTGATTGCCCCGGTCAGATCAGATTCAGGCAGCAGCACCACAAACTCCTCTCCACCCCAACGGCAAAGCAGGTCGGTTTCACGAAGTGTCTTTCGTGTCACATCAGCGAGCATCTGCAACACCTTATCGCCTACTGCATGTCCATAGGTGTCATTGACCCGTTTGAAATGATCTGCGTCCAATATCATGACAGCCGTCGGCCTGCAGTAGCGGTGGGCCATCTTTAATGTTTTACCGGAGAGTTCATCGAAGAATCGCCTGGTCAATGCACCCGTCAAAGGATCTGTTCTTGCCAATATCTCCAGCTTTTTATTCAGCGAGTAGGCGCGGCAGTATTCAAGGTGAAGCCCATAATGGGAGATGATCGTGGCGACGGCCGCCGGCCACATTAGCACTGCGTATTCAGCATGCAAAAAGCCGGAGTTCGGAAAACTCAGGCCAAGCAAATGGGGTAAGGCCGCGACGGAAAGATGAAGGAAGATGATCGTGGCCATGGAAAAGCCCTGGAACACCAATAGCCCCATCTGCAAGAACACAAATCCGGCAATGCCATGAACCATGCCGCCCTGGAGTCGCATGAGTATGAAGAAAAAAATTGCGTTACATATCAGGAAGGCGACAATACCAATGGTTTGGGAAAGCCGCATGGAGATTGATCGAAAGTCCATTAGGACAGCGGCAGTCCATGCGACGGCTGCGAAGAGCAGGCGTAATCCCCATGTCTCTTGCGCGCCGACAGCATCTACAATGTAATCCCATATCCATAGGCTGCAGCCGACCATGCCACCCAATATCCACATATTGCGACGATGGAGCCTGTGGTCATTAAACTTAGTAACAAGAAAATTCGAATCCGGATCAACGGGCATTGGCGATATTTTTCAGGTGGAGGCTGCGTCTGGCCTTAATAGTGTGAAGTATAGAAGCACGGTTGATGGCGCACCAGAAGATGAAAGTGGTGCCGATTAATACGAGAGGATTTCGGCCGGAGTTAGTGGCACCTTGCAGGTCAGCACAGTCTGCGAAGAATGACGCAAAAATTCTGACAAGCCAGATAGCCAGGTAGGCTGGGATGAAATCCCGGCAAGCGGCAAACGTTCAAATTATGCTGGGATTGCATCCCAGCCGAAACGAGGGGAAACACTTGCTGGACTTTCGCGAAATCGCCAACCAAAGTACTAGAAAAACATGCCTCGCAATTTTCTTCGCCCTCACCACCCTCCTCGCCCACGCAGGCCAACTCGTCAAACTCCCCACCCGCCCCGACATCACCACGAACATCTTCTGGGAAGCACATGGCGGCGCAAAGGCGACAGTGTTCCTCTTTCCCGGCGGCGGGGGCGGCTTCGGCAAGGTGGAGGACGGCAGGCCGACCAGCCGCAACTTCCTTGTGCGGACGGTGCCGAACTTCCTGGAGAACGGTTTCAACGTGGCGATCTTCGGCAAGTCGAGCGATCTCGACAAGCTGGATTATCCCGACCGCATCAGCGAAGCGCATATGACCGACATCCACGCGGCGCTCGACTATGTGAAGACGCAGAGTGCGGCACCGATCTGGCTCGTCGGCACCAGCCGAGGAACGATTTCGGCGACGGCGGCGGCGATCCATATCCACGATCCAGCCATCGCCGGGCTGGTGCTGACGTCGAGTGTCGTCAGCTACAAGAAGGTCGGCGCGGTGCCGACACAGGATCTGGCTGCAATCAGGATGCCGGTACTTGTCATGCATCACACCCTGGACGCATGCAATGTCTGCTTCCCGAGCGGAGTGCCGGCCATCCTGGACGGGTTGACGAACGCGCCGGTGAAGAAGCAGATCATGGTCAGCGGCGGCGCGAATCCAAGCGGGAATTCATGCGAGGCGCTGCACTGGCATGGATTCATCGGCATGGAGAAGGAGGCTGTGGATACCATCTCCGGATGGATCAAGCAGCCGTCCAACCAGTAAGCCGGTAGCGAGAAATACGGTGGCATCTCGCGCACATTGCACCCTACACCGCAAGCACCACTCCAATCAGCAATATCACCACCAGCGCGGCCAGCACCATCACCCATCGATGCGTATCCAGCCATAGCTGCGCGCTCCAGTTCACCGCCTTGCTGTCGAACCGGCCATGCGCGCCGTGGTCGCCCGGCACGGGTTCGTAGAGGTTGTCGCGCCGTTGCGGTGACACCGGTTTCTTGCCCTCCTGCCCTTCGTACGCCTTGTGCGCGAGCATGCGGTCCAGGAAACCGGGAATCACGCGGGTGCCGAGGATGGCCTGTACCGCCGGCCATCCGACCCAGAGTTCGCGGCGGCGATGCGTCGCCGCCCAGTAGATGCCCTGCGCGGCGACTTCCGGCTGGAAGATCTTGCCGAGCGGCTTGGGCTGTTCATGAAAGCAGGTGCGGCCCCAGTCGAATTGCGGAGTGTTGAAGGCGGACAGATGCACCATAGTGAGGTGCACCCTGCTCTTGTCGTGGATCAGTTCCGAGCGCAGCGAGTCGGTGAAGCCGCGGATCGCGCTCTTGGCGCCGCAGTACGGCGCCTGCAGGGGAATCGAGCGGTAGGCGAGCGCGGAGCCGATCTGCACGATGGTGCCGCTGTCGCGCGGCTTCATGCGCCTGAGCGCGGCGAGCGTGCCCCATACCGCGCCGAGATAGGTGACTTCGGTGGCGC
Organism: Noviherbaspirillum sp.; assembly: GCF_035254685.1. GTDB lineage: Bacteria > Pseudomonadota > Gammaproteobacteria > Burkholderiales > Burkholderiaceae_D > Noviherbaspirillum. Next base: position 43,810 of record NZ_DATFAI010000002.1, read on the forward strand.
GCTTGAAATCCTCCGGCGAGGTGTGCAGGAAGTCGCAGAAGATGGTGGACATGGCATCGTTGACCCAGACGTCGATCGGGCCCCATTCGCGCTCGACGCGGGCGGCGGCGGCTTCGACCTGGTCATGGTAGGCCACGTCGGCCTGCAACACCATCGCCTGCCCGCCGACGCGCTCGACATCCTTGCGCGCACCCTCGAGGCCGTCGATGCCGCGTGCAAGCAGGCCGACGCGCCAGCCGTGCTTGGCGAATTCGATGGCAGTGGCGCGGCCGATGCCGCCTGACGACCCGGTGACGACGACGATTTTTGCTGCCATGGGTTTTGCTCCTGTTCTACTTCTGCTCCACCGGCGGCGTCTGCCACGGCACTCGCTGCGTGACCCGTGTCGCGTAGTCCGCATGGCTGACGCCGAACAGCAGCGACAGCGTGAGCAATGCCGTGGCCGCGACGATGCGCAGCAAGGGCGGGCCGCCGCGCAGGTGCATGAAGAAGATCGCCACCAGCAATGCCTTTGCGACGGCGATCATGAGATTGATGACGCTGTTCCACGGCCCGAGCTTGAGCCATGCGCTGCCGAAGGTCAGCAGCAGCAACACGATCAGTGCCACCCACACGAGGACGCTGCGTCGCAGGGAACGGCGAAATGCATCGTTCATGTCGCGCTCCTTCCGACGAGGTAAAGCAGTGGATAGAGAAAGATCCAGACCACGTCCACGAAGTGCCAGTACAGGCCGGCCACTTCGATCCGGTCAGGTGCGGCGAAGCGCTCGGCGCCGCGCATGAGGCCGACAGCAAAGGTGCAGACTGCCGTGATGCCGATGATCAGGTGCAGCGCATGCAGGCCGGTCATGCCGAAATAGAGGAAATAGAACAGCTCGGCGGCATGCGCATGTGGCGCGTCCGGGAAGGCAAACCCCGCGCCGGGCACGAGATGTTCCTGCCATTCGATCCAGTATTCGGTACCCTTGAGGACGAGGAACACGATGCCGAGCACTGCAACGAACAGCATCAGTCTCGACGTGAGTCGCAGCAACCCGGCCTTGCGCGCATGCACGGCGAGTGCCATCAACAGGCTGCTGGTGAGCAGCACGCCGGTGTTGATGGTGCCGATCATGACTTCGGTATGACGGCTGGCAGCGGCAAGGCCTTCCGGGTATTCGAACCGCACGTAGTAGTAGCCGAAGAACAATGGCCCGAAGAACATCAGTTCGGTTGCAATGAAGATCCACATGCCGAGCGCGGCGGCCTCGCCCTGCTGGTCCCGGGTATCGAACTGCTCTGCGACGGGCAAGACGTGGTCATTCATTGCGGCGTCTCCCTGCCCGTCACCGGATCGTACAGGTAGGCTTCGTGCTCGACCGTGGGCGTGCGCTCGAAGTTATGCTTCGGCGGCGGCGACGCGGTCTGCCATTCAAGGCCGGTCGCATGCCACGGATTCGAGTCGGCGCGCGCGCCGTAGCGCATAGACCATAGCAGGTAACCCAGCGGCAGCAGGTAGCCGATGGCCAGGATCGATGCACCCGCCGAGGACAGGATGTTAAGCACCTGGAATTCCGGCGGGTACTCGTGGTAGCGGCGCGGCATACCCTCGTAGCCGAGCAGGTATTGCGGGAAGAAGGTCAGATTGAAGCCGAAGAAGATCATGAGCGCCGCGATGCGCCCCCACATTTCCGGATACATGCGCCCGGTCATCTTGGGCCACCAGAAATGCACGGCGCCGAGATAGGCCATCACCGAGCCGCCGACCATGATGTAGTGGAAATGCGCGATGACGAAGTAGGTGTCGGTGAGATGCACGTCGAGCGCAAGCGCGGCCAGCACCAGGCCGGTCAGGCCGCCGATGGTGAACAGACCGACGAAGCCGAGCGCGTACAGCATCGGGGCGGTGAAGCTGATTCGACCCTTGTAGAGCGTTGCCGTCCAGTTGAAGACCTTGATGGCCGAAGGGATCGCGACGAGGAAGCTCAGGATCGAGAACACCATGCTGCCGTAGACCGACTGGCCGGAGACGAACATGTGATGGCCCCACACGAGGAAACCGATCGAGGCAATGCCGAGAATCGCATAGGCCATGAATCGGTAGCCGAACACATGCTTGCGCGCAAAGCAGGGAATGATCTCGCTGGCCACGCCCATGGCCGGCAGGACCATGATGTACACGGCGGGGTGCGAATAGAACCAGAACAGGTGCTGGAACAGCAGCGGATCGCCGCCCAGCGCGGGATCGAAGATGCCGATGTGCAGCAGGCGCTCGGCGGCCAGCAGCGCGAGCGTCATCGCCAGTACCGGCGTGGCCAGCACGAGGATGATGCTGGTGGCGTAATTGGCCCACACGAACAGCGGCAGGCGGAACCAGGTCATGCCAGGCGCGCGCATGGTGTGCACGGTGACGATGAAATTCAGGCCTGTCAGGATGGAAGAAAAGCCGATGATGAACACACCGGTGATCGCCATGATGACGTTACTGTTCGAGAACATGGTCGAAAACGGCGTGTAGAAGGTCCAGCCGGTATCGACGCCGCCGAGGATCAGCGCGCCCAGCGTGAAGATGCCGCCCAGGACATAGATGTACCAGCTTGCTAGGTTCAGGCGCGGGAATGCGAGGTCGCGCGCGCCGATCATCATCGGCATCAGGAAGTTGCCGAGCGTCGAGGGAATGGAGGGGATCAGGAACAGCCAGACCATGATCACGCCATGCGCGGTGAAGAGACGGTTGTAGGTGTCGGCAGTGACGAGGTCGCCCTGGGGCGTGGCGAGCTCCAGCCGGATCATGGTGGCCGCCGCGCCGCCGACGAAGAAGAAGGCGGTGATCGACACCAGGTAAAGCCAGGCAATGCGCTTGTGGTCGTGCGTGGTCAGCCATGACTTGAGCGAGAAGCCTTCGTCAAGGTAACTGATTGCTGCCGGCTCATTGACGCGTGCGTGCATCGCGGCCTCCCGTAGAGCGGATGAATTCGATGATGGCCAGCAGGTCTTCCTCGCTGATCTGGCCGGCAAAGGACGGCATGATGGGGTCGAAGCCGGCGACGACATCCTTTTTCGGCAGCAGCACCGAATCGTGGATGTAGGTCTCGTCGGCGACGATGGTGCGCCCGTCCTGCAGGTGCACGGTGCGTCCCAGCAGGCCGTGCAGGTCGGGCGCATGTACCGAGGACTGCGGCTCATGGCAGCCGCTGCAGCCGTAACGGCGATAGAGCTCAAAGCCGTGCGCAGCCATGCCCGCTTGCGCATTGCCGCTCTGCAGCCACGCCGCGAATTCGTTTGGCTGCATGACAACGATGCGCCCGCGCATGGCGGCATGGTCGGTGCCGCAGTATTCCGCGCAGAACAGATGGAATTCACCGGCCTGCGTCGCCGTGAACCAGATGGTGGTATAGCGTCCCGGCACGACATCCTGCTTGATGCGGAAGGCCGGAACGAAGAAACTGTGGATCACGTCCTGTGAGGTCATCACCAGCCGCACCGGCTGGCCGAGCGGCACATGCAGCTCATCGATCTCGCGCCGGCCGTTCACATGTTCCAGCTTCCACATCCATTGCTTGGCCACCACGAACACCGGCATTGCGTTCTCCGGCACCCGGTACAGCCTTGTATAGTCGTAGGCGGCCCAGGCGAAGATGGCGAGGAACAGCAGCAGCGGTATCACCGTCCACGCGATCTCGAGCCTGCGGCCGCGCGCCGGCGCCGCAGTGCGGTCGGCACGCGAATTGCGGCGATAACGCACCGAGAAATAGACGATCAGGAAGGTCACCGCGATCGCGACAAAGCTGATCAGCAGGAACAGTGCGAGAAACAGCGTGTCGAAGCGTCCGGCTGCGGTCGACGCACTGGGCGGGAACAGATGAAAAACGCCGTTCATGCCGCCCTCCTGCGGCGCGCGCGCCACATCCATGCGCCGAGCGCGGCCAGCACTGCGATGCAGGCTGCCCGCACCACGTTCATCGCTTCCGTACTGTAACGGCCGGTGGCGGGATCGTAATGCGAGCAGAGCAACAGCAGACGGTCAACCGGCGAACCGATGCGGCCGGACGAGGCATCGACCAGCGCCAACCGGAGGTCGCGCGGATCGAAGCGCACGCCCATGAAGTAATGCGAAATGCGTCCCTCCGGCGTGGCGATGAGAAAGCCGGCCGGGTGCACATACTGGCGCAGCGAGGCGTCGTACGCGTAGTGGAACCCTGCGCTCTGCGCGAGCGCATCGATCTGCGGCTGCATGCCGGTCAGCAGATGCAGGTCGCCGCCCGCGCGCTCGACCAGCGGCTCATAGGACGCCTTCTTGCGCGCGGCGATATCCGCATTCTCGGACGGATCGATGCTGACGCCCACGACGCGATAAGCACGCGGCGGCAGGCGCACATCGGCAAGGCCTTCCAGCACACCGTCCATGAGCGTGCTGCACAGGTTCGGACAATGGTAATAGCCGAGCACCAGCACGACCGGCTTGCGGCCGAAGAATGCACCGAGCCGCACCGGGCTGCCATCATCGTTGTTGAAGGCGCCGGACAGCGGCAGTTGCGCATCGAGAAGTTGCACGTATTCCGTTTGCGGCGGTGCAGGCGCCGCCATCGGCCCGGCAAGAGCGACGGATGCGGGCAAGAGCAAGGCAAAAGGCAGGCGCATCATGGTTGCCCTTTCTGGCTGCGCCCATCCTGCCCGCGCGCCGCCATGATCCGCATCGCCTCTTCCACCGGAATGCGGGCGATGCCCTTCTGCCGGTCGATCCATTCCCACGAGCCGATCTTCTTCTGCTTTTCGGCAAAATACTGTGTGCGGTCGATTTGCGGTGCGCTCTCCAGCACGGGCGGCGTGACCGCAGGCCGCAGGCGCGTATTCGGCCCGCCAAGCAGTTGCGCTCCCGACGGCGCGCTCCACAGGTTCCATAGCAGATAAGACACGAGTGCTGCCAGCATGACGCCGATGGCGATCGCCGCTCCGCCCCAGAGCACGCTGCGCACGTTCATTCCGGACGGCTGGTGCATCGATTGCTCCTGCTGCCTGTCAGCCATTTTTCATCTCCTCCAGCTGCACTGGATAGGGGCCGCGCACGAGCGCCCACGCCATGGCGCCGAAGACAAGGATCGCCAGCGGCGCAGCCCACAGCCATTGCATCCATTCCACTGCAAGTGAGGGCAGGATCATCCACCACACGTCGAGCAGATGCATGGCGAGCAGGCCGGCCGCGATCCAGCCGAGCAGGACCGGCGCCTGCTTGACGTTACGGAACAGCAGGATCACCAGCGGCACGAAGAAATGAAACAGCGTGAGCAGCCATGCCACGACCAGCCAGCCGCCGTTCATGCGCGCGACGTACCAGACGATTTCATGCGGCAGGTTTTCCGCCCAGATGATCAGGAACTGGGTGAAGACGAGATAGGCCCAGGTCATCACATACATCAGCAACAGATTGCCGAGGTCGCGGAAGACAATGGGCGGCAGCGACGCTTCAGCACGCAGGTTCGCCCGTGCCGCCAGCACGACGGCCAGTGCCATTCCCGCCAGCATCTGCCCGGTGCCAGCAACCAGGCCAAACGCGCTCGAATACCAGAGCGGCATCAGCGACATGATCCAGTCCACGGCCGCGAGGCTGACGCTCAGGCCGTACAGGATCAGCGCGGCAGCAGCGAAGCGCGCCGAACGTTCCAGGCGTGGGCGCCGGCTCAGGTGCGCCAGCAGCGTCCAGAGCACGAGATAGGCGATGCTGCGCACCACGAAGAACGATGGAGAAAGCCAGGCGCTCTTGAACCCGGCACTATGCAGCGGCAGCTCGCCCGCCCAGCGTTGCGGCCCCTGCGCGGCCAGCCCGGCCCAGGGGTAGAGTTCGCGCATACCGAACAGCAGCGGCAGGAACAGCAAGGCCAGCAGCCACATGAGGCGCGACAGATCAAGCAAAGGACCGCGTATCGCTTCGCCCCATCGCCCTCCCGTGAGGTTGTGCGCCCACACATTGGCAAGGCCGCCCATCACCAGCCCCGTGCAGAACCACCAGGCAGCAAGGTAGGCTGCGAAAAACGCGGCCGGTGCATAGCGCCACGCCGCAACACAGATGGCCGCCAGGATAATGAGCACGAGTATCGAGCGCGCATTCATCGCGGTCCCTCCGGTGCTTTTGCCAATTGCTGCTGCACTTGCGGCGGCAGGTTTTTCGCGTCGGCATTCTGGCTCAGTTGCAGCGCCCGGATGTAGGCCACGATGGCCCAGCGGTCAGGTGGCGCAACACGGTCGGCATAGGAGTGCATGATGCCGTAGCCATTGCTCATGACGTCGAAGAAATGCCGGTCCGGCGCCTGCCGCAAGCGGTCGATGTGATAGGACGGTGGGTGCGGAAAACCGCGCCGTGCTATCAGGCCGTCCCCATCCCCGGCAGGACTATGGCAAGGCAGGCAATAAATCGTGTAGCGATCCTGCCCGCGCTCGAGCAAGGCCATGGTGACGGGATAGGGATTGGTTTTCGCCTGCATGGCGGCGATGTCCTCCGCCGCTTCGGCCGTGCCGGCGCGTCCACTCGACGTGTCGGAAAACGGCCCGTGCGAGTACAACACGGTATTGTCCGGCGGTGTGCGCGAGGAGCTGCCGTCGCTGAACAGATTGCTCTCTGCGAATGGCTTGTAGCGCGGTTGGTCGTACATGTCCTGCTTGGCCTTCTCGCACGCGGCCAGGCAGCAGATGCACAACAGGAAGAATGCCGCCCTCATGTCGGCACCTCGTTGACGGCCATCGGTTGCAGCGCCTGCAGGAAATCCCTGCTGCGCTTCAGCTCGAAATGCGGATCGTGAGCCGGCAGGCAAAGGAAGAAACGATTGCGCGTGGCCTGCTCGAAATCGGGCGCGTTGAATATCGGGTGGTGCAGGCGCGGCAGGCCGTTGGCCAATAGCATGCCGAACACGGCGGCCAGCGCGGCGCCAAGGATGGTCAGCTCGAAGGTCGAGGGAATGAAGGATGGCCAGCTATGCAGAGGCCGGCCACCGACATTGATCGGGAAGTCGATCACGGCCGAATACCATTGCAGGAAATAGCCGCCGGCGCCGCCGGCAATGCCACCCAGCAGCGTGATCAGCGGCACACGGTTACTGCGGAATCCGACGGCTTCCGCGATGCCTTCGACCGGATACGGCGCATAGGCTTCGACCTCACGATAGCCCTCGTCGCGGGCCCGCTTTGCCGCTTCCAGCAGTGCGTCGCCGGTGCGAAATTCCGCGATCAGCCCGTAGAGCTTTGCGCTCATGATTTCTTCTCCGCGCTCTCGTGCACCAGCTCGCGCATTTCCGCGATCGAAATCGCGGGAAGGAAGCGCACGAACAGCAGGAACAGCCAGACGAAGAAGGCGATGGATCCGAACAGGGTGATCCAGTCCCAGATGGTCGGATAGAACATGCCCCACGCAGACGGCATGAAATCGCGGTGCAGGCTGGACACCACGATCAGGAAGCGCTCCATCCACATGCCGAGGTTGATCACCAGGCTGAGAATGAAGAGCGTCAGCACGCTGTGCCGCACGCGCCGGAACCACAGTATTTGCGGCAGCACGACATTGCAGACCAGCATCGACCAGTACACTGGCGCGTAGGGGCCGGTCCAGCGGTTGAGCGTCATGTACTCCTCGAATTCGTCACCGCTGTAGAACGCGGTGAAGATTTCCGAAGCGTAGCCGTAGGCCACGATCAGGCAGGTGGCGAGGATCATCTTCGCCCCGTTGGCAAGATGCTTTTGCGTGATGAAGTCTTCCAGGCCGAAGAAGTAGCGCAAAGGAATCGCCAGCGTCAGCACCATCGCGAAGCCGGAGAACAGCGCACCAGCGACGAAGTAAGGCGGGAAGATGGTCGAGTGGTAGCCCGGGGTGTTGCCGATCGCGAAGTCAAGCGACACCACCGAGTGCACCGAAATCACCAACGGCGTGGCGAGCCCGGCAAGCAGCAGATAGGCGCTCTCGAAACGCGACCAGTGGCGTGCCTCGCCGCGCCAGCCGAGCGCCAGCAGGCCGTAGGCGATCTGCTTGAAGCGGCTGCCCGACGCCATGGCACGGTCGCGCAAAGTACCCAGGTCAGGGATCAGGCCGACATACCAGAACAGCAGCGAGACGATCAGGTAGGTGCTGATGGCGAAGATGTCCCACACCAGCGGGCTGCGCCATTGCGGCCATACGTTCATCACGTCGGGATAGGGAATCAGCCAGTAAAAGAACCAGGGCCGGCCGAGGTGCAATATGGGGAACAGGCCCGCGATGCTGGCCGCGAACAGTGTCATCGCCTCGGCGAAGCGATTGATCGAGGTGCGCCACTTCTGCCGCAGCAGGAGCAGGAAGGCAGAGATGAAGGTGCCTGCGTGGCCGATGCCGATCCACCAGACGAAGTTGCCTATCGCGAATCCCCACGCCACCGGAATATCCACGCCCCAGATGCCGACGCCGACCGCGAACAGGTAGGCAATCGCGCCAAAGAACACCAGCGTTCCCGCGAAGGTGAACAGGAAAGCCGTCATCCACGGCCAGCGCACCGGGCGCTTGAGCACGATGTCCGCGATCTTGTCGGACACGCTCGCATAGCCCCAGCCGGCGCGCAGCACACCAATGTCCTTCGAGACGGGCGGTTGTTCGGATGTGGGGTTCATGGTTGATTCAGTCATTTCTCTGCGGATGCATGCGTGACCCTCAGTTGCGAGCCTCAGTTCACACTTGGTCTTGAATCATCGTTCCTGTCGTCGTTCACGGGCGTGTGAGAAGCTCTTGTCCGTACGGGTATTGCTCGCGGGCGGGTGCTGCAAGTCCAATTTAGTGATCCTCTTCCCCGTCGTCCTCGCGAAGGCGGGGACCCATGACGCGGTCGATACTGAGGCTCCCTCGAACAGGCACATGAGGGTGCCCAAGCTCCCTATGGGTCCCCGCCTTCGCGAGGACGACGGGGAAAGGGAGATGCCAAACCGAATATCTGAGCCCCCAGTCAAACCGCACAATGCCTTGCACGTCTTCCCCCGAATCTCAATCAAATCGTGCGGCTGCATCTCCACTACCCCTCCTCTCCCAGGTCCTTGTCCGGATTCAGCACCAGCGCCGCATAGGTCGTGCGTGGCCGTGTATTCAGTTCCGCCAGCAGCGTGTAGTCCAGCGGCGATGCCTTGGCCTTGTTGACCTTGCTATCGGGATCGTTCAAATCGCCAAATACGATGGCCTCGGTCGGGCAGACCGCCTGGCAGGCTGTGATGACTTCCCCGTCACGCAGGCGGCGTCCGAGCTTTTCCGCTTCGATGCGGCCGCGGGTAACACGCTGCAGGCAATACGTGCACTTTTCCATCACACCGCGCCGCCGCACCGTCACGTCCGGGTTGTACGCAGGACGCGGACGGTCGATGGAGGTATCGGTGTATTTCAGGAAATTGAAGCGGCGCACCTTGTATGGGCAGTTGTTCGAGCAGAAGCGCGTGCCCACGCAGCGGTTGTAGACCTGCACGTTGAGGCCCTCGCTGTCGTGCACCGTGGCGCCGACCGGGCACACTTCCTCGCACGGCGCCGTCTCGCAATGCATGCAGGGCACCGGCTGGAACACGCTGCGCGGATGCGCCGCCGTTCCGGTGTCATAGCGGTCGACACGAATCCAGTGCATCTCCCGTCCGCGCTTGACCTCTTCGCGTCCGACTACCGGTATGTTGTTCTCCGCCTGGCAGGCGATGGTGCAGGCTCGGCATCCGATGCAAGCATTCAGGTCGATCGCCATGCCCCACTTGTAATCCTTGTACTGCCATTCGGGATAGATGGTGATGGCTGGAGTGCGCTCGCGCGGCTCGTCGTTGGCGAAATGCGGATTGCGCCGGTATTCCTCCAGCATGGCCATGCGCACGATGTCACGCCCTTCCATCCGCTGGTGGTATTCGGAGACGGCGAAATCCACATGTCGCCCTGTCTTCTCCAGCTTCAAGGCCTGCAGGCCGTCCGACGTCCTCAGGCGGTATGCGTCGAAGCCCACACCGTTGCCGACATGGCCCGCCGCGCGCCGCCCATAGCCGAGATACAGCGTCACCGCGCCGTCCGCATGTCCGTTCCAGACCCATACCGGCGCATCCACCACACTGTCCGGTTCGTCCTGGAGCGAGAGGTGCACCACATCGCCGTTGCGCAGGCCATTTGCCTTCGCCGTATTCACGCTGATGATCGCCGCATTGTCCCAGGTCATGGTGCTGAACGGGCGCGGCAATTCCTGCAGCCAGCCATTGTTGGCATATTCGCCGCCGCTCACCGAGGGATCGGCCACGAACAGGGCGCGCAAGGCGGGGCCGTCGAAATCCGGTGGCGGCACCACGCGCACCGGGCGCAAGGACAGCGCGGGGCTGGCCGAATCCGCGATGATGCCCGTGCGCAGCGCGTCCATCCAGAACTGCTCGAATTCCTCCGCGCCCGTCATCGCCCGCCAGAAGCGCCGCACCAGCGCGTAGCCGGATTGCGATTCCTCACCGGCCAGCATCGCCAGCAGCTCATGCGCGGAACGGCCGCCGTACAGGGGCGCGATCAGCGGCTGCACGATGGACGCCGTGCCATCGAAGGCGCGGCCATCGCTCCATTGCTCGTAGGTGTGTGCCTGCGGCAGATGCCAGACGGCAGATCGCGCGGTTTCGTCGCGGTACAGTCCGAGATGCGCCGAGAACGGCAGCTTGCGCAGCGCCTCGTCGAAGCCGATGTCGGGCGGCGCATCGTACACAGGATTGGTGTCGATCATCACCAGCGACCGCACCGCGCCGGCACGCATATCGTCCGCCAGCGCGGCAATCGACTCGACGTGGTCCAGTGGATTGGCTTCAACCGGCGCAATCGGAATGATCGTCTTGCCAAGGTTACCGAGATGCGCATTCATCAGGTGCACCAGTGCGCGCGTGGAGGATGACATGCTGCGGCCCGCGACGATGAGCGAGCTGCCGCGCTGCTTCGAGAGACGATCGGCCAGGACCGTTTCCCACTTCGCGGCGCGCGGGTCTTCCGCCGGCGGCACGTCGCCCGGCAGCCCTTGTATGCCGAGCCGCCCGGCGATGCGCCACAGGGTGCGTTCGATGGCATGCGGCGGCATGGCGAGGCGGTTATCCGCCATCGCGCCGAGCAGCCCCGGCGAAGCTTCCAGCGCATACAGGCGCTTGTCGAACTGTGGCGCGCTGCTGCGACGGTTCTGCATGAAATCGCGCGCATGGCGCACCCCGCCAGGCCAGTCGCCGAACAGATCGGCGTCGAGACTCAGCACCAGCGCCGCGCGGTCGAAGCGATACAGCATGTCGGCGGGCCTGTCGAACGCGAGTTGCGCTGCGTCGTAGCCGGCGTCGTCATGCAACGGATCGTGGCAGTGCCAGCGCGCCTTCGGATATTGCCTGAGCAGCGCTTCAATCTGTGCCGCAAGCGTCGGCGAACCCACGCTGCCGGTGAGGATACGCAGGCCCGCTCCTCCGCTGGCCTGCCATTCGGCGCGCTGCCTGAGCAAGGTGCGCTTGAACGCATCCCAGGTCGACAAGGCCCCCGCCTGGCGTACCTCCTGCGAACGGTCCGGATCCCACAGTTGCAGCACCGAGGCCTGCGCGAACACGCCGGTCGCGCCGTGGCTGGCCGGATGGTTCGGATTGCCTTCCACCTTGACCGGCCTGCCCATGTCGCTTTCCACCAATACGCCCTGCGCCAGGCCGCGATGCACGAATGCCGTCGCATAGAACAAGGGCTTGCCGGGCACCAGTTCCTCCGGCATCTGCACATAGGGCACGATGACTTCCTGCGGCGGCCCGCTGCATCCCGCGCCAGCCAGCGCCATCGACGCCGCCATGATCCTCAGGAAGGCGCGGCGCTCGGCGCTCTGCGGCTCGTCGCCAGCAGCTGTGATCGGAATGTGGGGTCGATGCGTCATCGCTAGCGGTGGCAGGTCGAACAATCGGTGAGCCGGCGCGTGTCCTGCAAGTGGTATGCCCGTACAAGTCGCTCCACCTCCTGCGGCGTGTGCGGACGGCTTCCGGTCATGGAAAACACTTCCTGCTTCGGACGGATATGCTGCGGCGCGCTGCGATGGCATTGCAGGCACCACTGCATGTCGAGCGATGCCACGCGCCGCGTGAGCGGCATCTGATCGATGCGGCCGTGGCACTCGACGCAGGCCACACCTTTGTTCACGTGGATGCTGTGGTCGAAGTACACGAAATCCGGCAGGTCGTACACGCGGTTCCAGCGGATCGGCGTGTTGGTGCGAGCGCTTTCATGCAGCGGCGCCAGCATCGGCGCATCGCGGTACAGCTGCGAGTGGCAGGTCAGGCAGATCTGCGTCGTCGGCAGGCCGGCAAACGCCGACTTCTCCACCGAGGTATGGCAGTAACGGCAGTCGATGCCGTCATCGCCGGCATGATGCTTGTGGCTGAAGGGGATCGGTTGCTCAACTGGTTCGTTCAGCGCGTTCTCGGGCGACATGCGCCAGCGGGCGACAGCCACCGCAGTCGCGACCAGCACCACTGCCGCAAGGAAAAGCAGCTTGATCGCGAGAACTTCGGGCTCACTGAATGCTTGCGCCATGTGCTGTCCGAAAAAAGGAATGCGTGCGGAAGGCGACTGCCGACGATCAGTCCACGCAATTCAGATGCCAGCCCTGATTACGCCGCGACTTGACGGTGCGGAACAAACAAAGCCAAATCCGCGCCATGAGAGAGCGGTCGCAACCCGAATGGTTGCGTACCTGCTGCCGACGTTTGGCATGGATCATGCGGCATGCATTTCACCCACACTGGCATCCACCGAAAGAGACATCGATGAACGGCAAGAAGACATTGGCCGCCGCATTCCTGCTATTGCATGCCCTCGCCACGCCCGCGCAGCAGGTACCGAAACAGGTTGGCGATTGCATCATCCGCGAGGGCACCTTGTGCGCCGACCTCGACCTCCAGGGTGCCGATCTGCGAGGCGCGAATCTCTCGAATGCACAGTTCTCGCGCACCAACCTTGCAGGCGCCAACCTGCAGGGAGCGAAACTGGACGGCGCCAATCTCACGCGCGTCAACCTGCGCAGCGCGGACCTGCGCGGCGCATCGCTCGATGATGTCGAACTCAAGGGCGCTGATCTCACCGAAGCAAAGATGGGCAATGCCAAGCTTAACGGGGCGAATCTCCAGAATGCATTCATGCATGGCGTGGATGCGCGCAACGCCCAGCTGCGCGGCGCCGACTTCTTTCTCGCGGAGATGGAGCAATCCAAACTACCCGACGCGAAGCTTCAGCGCGCAAACTTCCGCGCCGCCAACCTGAGCGGCGCATCCCTCGCCGGCGCCAACCTTCGAGGCGCCGACTTTACCCAGGCAAACCTCACCAACGCCGACCTGCGCGGCGCAAATATCGATCAAGCGAATTTCGAACGAGCCAACACGAGCGGCTGCATGGGGTGTCCGGGGCGGTGATGGGCAAACCATTTTTGTCCACGGAAAACACAGAAAACAGGGAAAATTTTTTGTGCTCTTCGTGGATATCCTGGGCATTCATTAACATGCTGCGCCTTGCGATATGTCCGCTAACAAACCCAAATTGAAGACATTTCTGTCTACAAAAGACACAAAAATTCTTTCCGTGTTTTCTGTGTTTTCCGTGGACATCACAGCGTTCCCATCTTGATAAATTCGGCCAGCCAATTCAACCCGAGGCTGCACTCGTTACTTGCCCGGCAGCTTCAGCGGCACGAACAAAGTGTTGTCGTCGCGACGGATCAGCAGGGCTACGGTCTTGCCGCGGTTGCGCGCGAGCAGCGATTCCAGTTGTTGTACGCCCTTCACCGGGGTGTCGTTTACCTTGAGGATAATGTCGCCTTCGCGGATGCCGGCGCGCAGTGCCGGGCCTTCGGTTCCGCGCACCAGCACGCCACCTTCAATCCCCAGGCTGCGCATCTGCTCGGGTGGAATCTCGCTCACGAGCAAGCCGGCGTGCATCGAGCTTCCGCCGCTGCGCTTGCCCGCTTGCGGTTTCGGGGGCTGCATTTCGGCGGTCGTGATCTTGAGCGGAACACTGCGACCATTGCGCCAGACTTCGGCGGTGACGGTGGTTCCCGGCTTGGTGCTCGCCACGAAGCGCGCGAGGTCGGCCGAATTCACGACCGGCTGGCCATTGAGCGAGAGCACGACGTCGCCTTCCTTCATGCCCGCCTTGTCGGCCGGCCCGCCCTTTTCCACTTTCGCTACCAGCGCTCCGCGCGGTTCCTTCAGGCCGAACGATGAAGCGAGCTCGCGCGTCAGTTCCTGCACCTGCACGCCGATGCGGCTGCGCGTGACCTTGCCATGCGCGCGCAGTTGTTGCGCGACGTCCATCGCGATATCGATCGGAATGGCGAACGACAGGCCCATGTATCCGCCGGTGCCGCTGTAGATCTGCGAATTGATGCCAACCACCTCGCCGCCCATGTTGAACAACGGCCCGCCCGAATTGCCGGGATTGACCGCGACGTCGGTCTGGATGAAAGGCACATAGGTTTCGTTCGGCAGGATGCGCCCTTTCGCACTGACAATGCCCGCCGTCACGCTATTCTCGAAGCCAAATGGCGCACCGATCGCCGCGACCCATTCGCCAGGCTCCAGCTTCTTCGAATCGCCGATCCTCACCACCGGCAGGCTGGAGGCTTCGATCTTCACCAGCGCCACGTCTGTATAGGGATCGGCGCCCAGCACCTTGGCCTTGAATTCACGCTTGTCGGTGAGCGCCACCGACACTTCATCTGCGTCGGCGACCACGTGAGCGTTGGTGAGGATGTAACCGTCCTGGTTGATGATGAAGCCGGAACCGAGGCCGATCGCGAGTTCCTCGCCGCGGCTCGGCGGCTGCATGAAGCGGTGGAAAAATTCATAGAACGGATCGTCTTCAGGGACTGGCGATGCGCCGCTTTCCTCCGCGCTGACCTTGCGAGTGGAACTGATGTTGACGACTGCCGGCCCCTGCTGCTTGACCAGGTTGACAAAGTTCGGCACCTGCACGGTCGCTGCCGGCGCCGATTGTGCGGCGCAGGGCAACTGGACCATGAGCATCAACAGCAGCAATGCCGTCGAATACAGCGCCAGAATGGGGCGGGAGACAGTAGCCATGTCGTTCTCCGGAAAGGCCGGAACGCGCGGAATTGTCGCCGGCAAACAAGGGAGCATGCGCGAACTGGTCGCGCTCAGGTATCCCTGCGCCGGTGAGCAAGAGCGATGCCCGGTACAGGACACTGGCGGCGTCGGCTGAAGCGGTTGATCCCGTCCGTCAGCATGCGCAGGAAGACCCCGGGAAATGTGACGTTGCACTACCGGTATCGTCGCAGCGCCCCGCGGTTACATTCGCCCAAATACAAATTACAAAGTTTTGTAAAGTTCTCGCGTTGCCCGCGGATACCGAAGGCATGGGCATGACTGCACGGGTGAAAGGTCAGACAGGAAAGTCGGAGGTGCCACCGCCGGCGGCGCCATAGTCCTGCAGCCTGGAAAAGGCAAGCTTCCCTTCGCTGAGGGCTTCTAGGATGGCATCGAGCTGTTCGTCACTCGGTGCAATGTAGACCATGGCCTGGTCGATCGCATTGTCCCAGTAGCGCGCATAGGGAACCTCGTCCTCATGCATGCGCTTGCCGGCAAACCTGCCATCGCCCAGTTGGCCGAACAGGGTGACGACCGGATTCGATCCGGAAGAATTCTGTACGGTCAGGGACATGGCATTTCCTTG
Source organism: Noviherbaspirillum sp. (assembly GCF_035254685.1). Taxonomy (GTDB): domain Bacteria; phylum Pseudomonadota; class Gammaproteobacteria; order Burkholderiales; family Burkholderiaceae_D; genus Noviherbaspirillum. The sequence goes on from NZ_DATFAI010000002.1 coordinate 59,474, forward strand.
CGGGAGTGGTTCATGTTTTCTTTGACGGTCTGCAGCACCGGCCGTTCCCGCTGCACACTCGCTTCAGCCATGTTGTGCGGCGTGGAAAGTGCTCGTCTTCCAGCGAGGAAAGCGGCCGGCGCGCATGTTCACCTGCACCGACGGCAGGAACAGCTCCGGCAGTCCAAGCTGCGCATCGTCCCGGCTGCGCAGCGTGACAAACTCTTCTTCGCTGATGCCGTCGCGGACATGGATATTCGCCTCGCGTTCGTCGACCACCGTGCTGATGAAGCGCGCCTCCTGCCCATCCGCTTGCAGGTCATGTCCCATGTATAGCCGGGTATGCGACGGCAGGCTCAGCACGCGGTTGATCGAACGGAACAACGCACGCGGATTCCCGCCGGGGAAATCGCAGCGTGCCGTGCCGGCGTCGGGCATGAGCAACGTATCGCCAACGAACGCGGCAAGTTCACTACCATCACTGACGACATAGGTCATGCAGGCGGGCGTATGGCCTGGCGTGTGCAGCGCCCGGCATTCCAGCGTGCCGACCTCGAAGCGCTCCTCGTCACCGAAAAGATGGTCGAACTGGCTGCCGTCGCGCGCGAAATCGGGCCCCGTATTGAACAATCTGGCGAGTGTCTGCTGCACCGACCTGATTTCCTGTCCGATGCCGATCATGCCGCCGAGGCGCTGCTTCAGGTAATACGCCGCCGTCATGTGGTCGACATGCACATGCGTCTCCAGGATCCATTGCAGATCGGCACCCAATGCGTGCACGCGCTCCACCACCCTGTCCGCCGAACCGGTCTCGATGCGCCCGGACTTGCAATCGTAGTCGAGCACGCTGTCGATCACCGCGCACTTGCGCGAGACGGTATCGAGCAGGAGATAGCTGACGGCCCGTGAGGGGGGATCGAAGAAACCTTCGATATGCATGCGGCGACGGCTGGCCATGATCTGTATTCGCGATGAATGAATGCTGGTGACGAGGTGCAAGACACATACCAGACTGGGCGCGCGCAAACCGATCTCGCAAGCTGTTGATTTAAATGAATATTTGCGTGATTGAGAGGCTGGAACGTCCCATCTCGGGCGAGGAATCACTGCCAGTGTCATAATCCAATGACAGTGCTGGCAGCAAGGTCTGCGGCAAGGACAAGGACGCGCGATGAACATTCAAACCCTCCCCCCGGTTTCCGGCTCCGAGCTGAGTTCGGCGCCGCAGATCCAGGCCCTGATTTCCTTCCTTGAACACGATCCGCAGCCAGCCATCGTGCTTGATCCCGAATACAACATTCTGGCCGCGAACACCTCGTACCAGCGCCAGTTCGCCACGGCCGACAAGCCATTCATCGGCCACAAGTGCTACCGCATCTCGCACCACTTCGACGTCCCCTGCGACCGCGCGGGCGAACACTGCCCGATGAAGAAAGCCTTCGAAAAGCGCGGACCGGACCGTGTGCTGCACATCCATCACACGCCGCGCGGGCCGGAGCATGTCGACGTGGAGCTGCGCCCGATTATCGATGAGCGGCATCAAGTCATCGCCTATGTGGAAAGGATGGCGGTCGTGCGCAGCGCCTCCGCGCGTCCTAGCGCCGAAGGCTTGGTCGGTTCCTCGCCGGCCTTCAACGAAGCCTTGTCCGCCTTGCAACGTGTCGCGCCATCGATGCTCCCGGTGCTGCTGCAGGGCGAGTCCGGCACCGGCAAGGAACTGTTCGCGCGCGCCGTGCATGAAAGCAGCGACCGTGCGAACGGCCCCTTCGTCGTGGTCGATTGTTCCGGCCTCACCGAAACGCTGTTCGAAAGCGAATTGTTCGGCCACGAAAAAGGATCGTTCACCGGCGCCAACACGCGCAAGCACGGGCTGGTCGAAACCGCGCGCGGCGGCACCTTGTTCCTCGACGAGATCGGTGACGTGCCACTCGCGATGCAGGTCAAGCTGCTACGCCTGATCGAGAGCGGCACCTTCCGGCGCGTCGGCGGACTGGAAACCCTGCACGCCGACTTCCGCCTCGTCGCGGCGACGCACAAGCCACTACGGGAAATGATCAATGACGGCCGCTTCCGGCCCGACCTGTACTACCGGATTAGTGCGTTCCCCATCCACCTGCCGGCGCTGCGCGAACGCGTCGACGACATTCCCCTGCTCGTCAACTCCATCCTGCAGCGTGGTGCCGCCGCGCGGCGGCGTGTGACCGTATCGCTCGCCGCCATGAAGCGACTGCAGGCGTATGGTTGGCCAGGCAATGTGCGCGAGCTGCGCAACGTGCTCGACCGTGCATTGCTGTTTTGCGACGACGGGGTGATCAGGCCGGAGCACCTGCCTCCTGATTTGAGCTCGGAAGCGCCTGTGCGGCCGATGTTCGGGCATTCGTCGATGCCGCATGTGAAGTCGGATGATGATCTGCTGCGCAAGGCTGTTGCGGCGTTTCAGGGGACGCGCAGGGAGCTTGCGGCGCATTTGGGGATGAGTGAGAGGACGTTGTATCGGAGGTTGAAGGTATTGGGGTTGGAGTAGATTTGGGATTTGGGACCGGTTTTTCTTCGGTGATTCAATGCGGTTCTGTCTCCGTGGAGGCTTGCCGGGGGCGGCCCGGCAGCCGCTCACTTTTCTTGTCTCGCCAAGAAAAGTAAGCAAAAGAAGGCGACCGCAAAGTCTCCGCCCCTGCGGGGTACCCGAAGCAATGCAGGCGAAAGCGGGAAGCGAAATAACTCGCCCTCGCTGCGCTCGGGGCTCAGACAGATTTCGCTTCTTTTCCCGCTTTCGCCTGCATTGCTTCGGCGGAGCCAGAGCGGGTGATTCAAACCCATCCCCACCCCGGCCCTCCCCTTGAAGGGGAGGGAGCTGAACCGGCTTTCTTCGATTTTCGCACAAGATAAAGAACGAACTTCTCCCTCCCCTTCAAGGGGAGGGTTGGGGTGGGGATGGGTTCCCGCAGTTCCCCCTTGGGACGCTGCCGAAAGGGCGAGGCACAAAGCGGATAAAGAAGCGAAACCTGTCTGAGCCGCAGGCGAGTTTGTTTCGCTTCCCGCTTTGCGCCTCGCTCTTTCGGGCACCCCGAAGGGGCAGCGTCCTGGGGTCGCCTTCTTTTGCTTACTTTTCTTG
>NZ_DATFAI010000003.1:0-52315 GCF_035254685.1 Noviherbaspirillum sp.
TCGCTTCCCGCTTTCGCCTGCATTGCTGCGGGCACCCCGAAGGGGCGGAGACTTTGCGGTCGCCTTCTTTTGCTTACTTTTCTTGGCGAGACAAGAAAAGTGAGCGGCTGCCGGGCCGCCCCCGGCAAGCATCCACGGAGACACAACCGTATTGAATCACCGAAGAGAAAGCGTTAACCAACAACAGCAGACCGAAGACCCTCACTCCACCCGCGCTTCCTCGCAACACCATCGACACCCGCCCGCATCGTCAAAATGCGAACGCGCGTGCCGCATCGCCTCCCCACTGCTGGTGAACGCACCCAGGTAGATCCTGCTGCCGGCATCCGGAAGGTGAATGCATCGCGGAACATGCACCTCATGGCGCCCATCGGGCCTTGCTTCCTTGTTGACGTAGTAATGCTGCACTGCGCACCTCCTACCGTGTTGACAAGAGCTTTCAAGCGCATGCTAATGAAGCACGCGCCGTATTTCCTTAACCCAGGATAAGTATTGCGGAAGCAGCCCGGGCTTTGCCGACCGGATGATTATACGCAGCGCAAGCCGGCATGGCAGCACTGTTGTGGGCGCTGCCGGCGCGTGGCAAGATGAGGAGCGAGCATGTCCATTCTCTCGATCATTCCAAGTGAAAAAGACCAGCCTTGAGGATCTCCACCGGGAACATCGGCCGGACGCCATCGAAGCGCGCCTGCGTCGTAGCGCAGCGTCGGAGAATGTGTCGGACGCGGTGCTCGGCGCGATCGACGGTTGCGTCACCACCTTCGCCGTGGTCTCCGGTGCGATCGGCGCGGAGTTCCCGGTTGCCGTCGCGCTGATACTGGGTTTCGCCAACTTGGTGTCCGATGGCTTCAGCATGGCTGTCAGCAATTACGAATCGATCCGGGCGCAGCGTGAATTCGTCGACGACGTGCGGCGCATGGAGCAGGAGCACATCGCCCGCATCCCGGAAGGCGAGCGCGAGGAGATTCGGCAGATTTTCCGCGCCAAGGGTTTCGAGGGCGCGCAGCTGGAGCAGATCGTCGACACGATCTGCAGCGATGAGCGCTTGTGGGTCGATACCATGCTCGTGGAAGAGCACGGTTTGCAGAAGGACGGCGGCAGCCCGTGGAAGGCCGCGCTCACGACCTTTTTCGCCTTCCTCTCGGCCGGCGCCGTGCCGCTGCTGCCGCTGTTCTTCAATGCGCTCCCTGTGCAACAGCGCTTCATCCTCAGCACAGTGATGGCGGCCGTGGTGTTCTTCCTGATCGGCATGCTCAAGAGCCTGGTCTTTACGCGGCCTCTGCTGCGATCGGGGCTGAGCACGCTGCTGACCGGCGGAACGGCAGCGGCCCTGTCCTGGCTGACCGGCTACCTGCTGCGCACGCTGATCGGGGTTGCTAGTCCCTGAACCACACCAGCTGGTGCGTGGTCGCCAGCAGCGTGCCGTCGCGTGACCAGAGCTGTGCTTCCTGGTCATAGAATCCGCCATTGAAGGCATTGGCCTTTGCTTTCCCGAACGCCTCCGCACCCTCATGTCGCGCCAGCGTGTCAGCATCAACGTGGAAGTTGATGCTGAGCGTCACGGTCGCAATCGGCCGCGGCGCGCCCTTGCGCACGAACACGCGCGGCACGAAGACGTCGCAGTAGGCGGCGATGGCGGGGAAGTCGAGCGTGCGCCGCGGCACATCGTTGATCCAGCATTGCGTCACGCTGCTTTCGCCGCCGGCCAGCGGATCGCAGTCCACGTAGCGCAGGTCATAGCGCTGCAGAAAGGGCACCGCAGTCGGCGGCACGTAGGAGGCAAGGCCTTCCGGCCCGGCGACATCGGGCAGCTTCGATTCGGTGTCCGACCAGGTCTCGCGGCGCACCGCGAACACCGCGGTGCCTGTGATCACCGGTTCGGCATCGTCGCCCTGCCGGATCTCCAACATCCAATGCTGCGTCGAGCGGCCGGTGCGCACCGCGTGCACCTTTGCGCTGAACGCGCCTTTCCTGATCGGGCCGGCGAAATTGACCGTCATCGCCAGCGGATCGCCCAGCCGCTTGGGATGCGTGAGGATCGCCTGCAGCAGCGTGGCGACCGTCGTGCCGCCGAAAGGCGAGATCGCGTTCCAGTAATGCTCGGAAGTGTGTCCGGAGAACAGGTCGCCATCGCCGCGCGTGAGCGCGATGGCGTCGTCGAAGGGATGTGTCTGTGCAGTCATGATTAAAGGCATGCGGGAAAGCGCATTAAAAAAGAACACTCGTTCGATTTCAATGATATACAAAACGCTGCATGTCCGCTCGCCCCCCGCATCCACGCGACAGGGCGTTCTTGTGTCGGCACGGCATCGCACTGGCCCGATTGGCAAAAATCAAAGTCGTGCAATTCAATCAACGTAGTCTTGCTGAACGCAGTGCTGATGGATCCATGGTCCGATGCGGCGACGGATCTCGCCGCATCGGTATTGACGTTCAACTTGAAGCGAGGAGAACCACATGCAGCAGCGCATTCCGTTGACCCTTTTCAGTGGCATCACCTTGTCCATGCTGCTCGCGACCGGCAGCGTTCTGGCGGCGCCGGTGCTGGTGTCCGGCCCCAGCCCTTTCGCCGGCTGCACGCAGGGCGGCGCGGGCACGGTCTATACGAACAGCGAAATTGAGCCCTGGGTGGCGGTCAATCCGGCCAACCTGTCCAACGTCATCGGTGCCTGGCAGCAGGACCGCTGGGACAACGGCGGTGCGCGCGGCCTCGTTTCGGCGGCATCCTTTGATGGCGGCGTCACATGGATCAGGACCGCGATGCCCTTCAGCGCCTGCGCGGGCGGCCTCGGCTATGAACGTGCCTCCGATCCCTGGGTGTCGATCGGGCCGGACGGCACCGCCTATGCCGTCTCCATTTCGTTCAACAATACGAACAACAGCAATGCGGTTGGCGCGGCCGTGTCGAAGGACGGCGGCCTGACCTGGCAGAACACCACCGCCATCATCACCAACAACGAGCCCTCGACGCAATTCTTCAACGACAAGGAATCCGTTACCGCCCATCCGACGCAGGCGGGCGTGGCCTATGCGGTATGGGACAGGCTGGAATCGCCCAACAGCAACCCGTATGCCGACCTGCATGCCGCCGCATTCCGCGGCCCGACCTTCTTTTCGAAGACACTCGACGGCGGCCAGACCTGGAGCGCGCCGAAGGTGATCGTCAACACGCCGTCGCGGCAGCAGACGATCGGCAACCAGATCGTGGTCGATGCGCAGAGCGGCGCGCTATACAACTTCTTCAATCTCATCTCGCCGCCCTTCAACGTGACCGCCTACAAGGTCGCGTTCATCAAGTCCACCGATGACGGCGCAACCTGGACCAAGCCGAAGATCATCGCCGACCTGCGCAGCGTCGGCGTGACCGATCCGGAAACCGGAGGGCCGGTACGCACCGGCGACATCATTCCGGAGCCGGCGATCGACCGCGCCACCGGCCAGCTCTACGTGGCGTGGCAGGATTCGCGCTTCAACGGCGGCAACTATGACGAAGTTGCGATGTCGACATCGACCGACGGCGGCAACACCTGGAGCGCGCCGATCCGCGTCAACCCGTCGAGCGGGCGGCCTGCCTTCAATCCGTCGATCCGTGTCAACGCGGCTGGCGTGGTCGGCATCTCCTACTACGACTTCCGCAATCTCGCCGCCAGTAACACCGCGACCTTGCCGACCGACTACTGGTTCACCAGCTCCAGCAACGGCGGCGCAAGCTTCGGCAACGAGGTGCACCTGTCCGGCTCGTTCGACATGAAGACAGCGCCGGTCGCGCGCGGCTTCTTCCTCGGCGATTACAACGGCCTGGATACCATCGCGAACAGCTTCCTGCCGTTCTTCACACAGACCAACTCGGGCAACACCGCCAACCGCACGGATGTATTTGCAACAACCGTCTCGCCCTGACGCTACTGCGTCAAAAAGCTGCGTCATATGGTTCCCTCGCCCTTGCAGGGGGAGGGCCAGGGTGGGGGTAGAGTGGTTGAATCATCGTAGTCAAATGCTCAACCACTCTATCCCTTGCCGGGCGCCCCATCCCACCCTTCTCCTGCGGTGCGCTGCGCACCACTCGTACGCGTGCGCTCCCCGGCCGCAATCTCGGCCCGTTCGCTACGTCTTTTAACGGCCTGCCAACCCGCCGCATTTCTTCGCCGGAACATTGAACTCCGGCAAGTTTTTCCTGACTAACGTCCATTCCAAAACATGGCCGGCACCTACGAGAGCCGGCCAATCTGCATTCGGCTCAATCACCCGGGAGGACGGACCATGAAAGTCAGACATTTCTCTGCTGCGCTGCTGCTCGCCTTTGGCATCGGCCAGCATGTTTACGCGGAAGACGCGCCCGCTGCGGAAGCGCCCAAGACCGTTGCCGCGAGCGATGCGAAGGACGCGGCAACAACCAGCCACGACAAATCCTCCAGGCGGCATGCGAAGAAGCGCAGCCGCCACGCCGAGGAAGCGCCGGTCGTCGTCGCCGAAGCCAGCACCGACAGCGCACCCGCGAAAACAGACGCCGCGCCAGTGAAGACCGATGCCGCGCCGCCAGCCGCGGAGGAAAAGGCGCCGGCCGCTGCGGAAAGCGCGCCTCCTGCCAAAACAGAAACTGCACAAGCCCAGGCTGCAGCGACGCCTCCCGCGGAACCGGCCACGCCGGCCAAGGCGGAAACCGCAAGCCCCGTGCCTGCCGCAGCCCTGGCCGCCGTCACCGCCGGTGCAGCCACGCCCGTACCCGCACCGCAGGCAAGCCGGCTCGACAGCTTCTTCTTCGACGTGAAGATCACCGACGTGCTGCTGGCGATATTCGCCGGCCTGCTGGTCCTGCTCGGCTGGGAACAGGCACGCCGCATGCGCGAAGCCGTGGGTGCGGCAAAGGAAAGCGCCACCGTCGCGGAGAAGAGCGCGCGGGTGGCGGAGGATGCGCTGATCTCGGGCCAGCGCGCCTTCATGTTCATCCGCGAGATCAAGACCTACCTGCACCAGGACCCGCAGACCGGCAAGCATCTCTGGACCATCCATCCGGTCTGGGCCAACAGCGGCAACACGCCGACCAAGGGACTCTCGATCAATACCACCTACCGGCTGCTGGACGCGCCGCTGCCGCAGGATTTCGATTTCCCGCACGCGCGCGAAGACCTGATCCCCACCATCGCCGGTCCGAAGAGCATGGTCGAAGCCGTACCCGGCACGCTCAGCAGCGAAGACCTGGAAGCGGTCCAGCAGGGCAAGAAGTTTTTCTACATCTGGGGCTGGGCGGAGTACCACGACATCTTCGAAGGCACGAAGAAGCACATCACCCGCTTCTGCAACCAGCTCACGGAAGTGGAAGGCAACGCCAACATGCCCTACGACGAACACAATCCGGTGCAGATGCTGTTCGGCTTCCACACCGAAAACAATTTCGCTGACTGAGGGTTGTCCACGGAAGACACGGAAAGTACGGAAAGAAAATCTTAAGAATTCTTCCGGGTTATCCGTGGACAGGAATCGGGGCGGTATTCTGCAAATTGCCCGTAGTTATTTTTGTCCACGGAAAACACGAAAAACACGGAAAAAAAGCTATTGAGAATTTTCCGTGCCTTCCGTGTTTTCCGTGGACAAAAACAGAGGCGCCCGTCCGGAGACGCAACGGGCTCTCCGACAGCAGCAAGCACTCCCGGTGTCATGGCATACTCAGCACCTTTCCTGCTTACTTCAGATACATCATGCAATGCGCCATCGTTCCCGTCACACCGTATCAACAGAACTGCAGCATCCTGGTCTGTGAGCAGACCCGGCGCGCTGCGCTGGTCGATCCGGGCGGTGATGTGCCGCGCTTGCGTGCCGCGCTGGAAGAGCTTGGCGTCACGCTGGAGAAAGTCTTCCTGACGCACGCCCACCTTGACCACTGCGCTGCCGCCGATGTGGTGCGCAAGGAATTCGGCGTGCCGATCGAAGGTCCGCACATCGAGGACAAGTTCTGGCTCGACCAGCTTGGCGAGGCGACGCGGCGCATGGGATTCCCGCCGGCCGATCCGTTCGAGCCGGATCGCTGGCTCGCCGATGGCGATACCGTCACCTTCGGCGAACAGACGCTCGAAGTGATTCATTGCCCCGGTCATACGCCCGGACACGTGGTGTTCTTCCATCGCGGCGAGCGGCTGGCGCTGGTGGGCGACGTGCTGTTCCAGGGATCGATCGGCCGCACCGATTTCCCGCGCGGTGATTACGACACATTGATCCATTCCATCCGCGAAAAGCTCTGGCCGCTCGGCGACGACGTCACCTTCGTGCCCGGCCACGGCCCTGCCTCCACCTTCGGCGACGAACGAAAGAGCAATCCCTTCGTCGCCGACATGCGCTTCGGCTAAGCACTTCCCGCGAGGTAGGCGGACGCGGTGGCCGCAACCGCACTCACACCGTCAATGCCTGCTGACCCGGATGACCGTGCCGCGCAGATCGATGTTGCGGATCACTACGTCACCGAAGCTGGTGCCGTTCGCGCCACGAACACGAATATTGCGAATGCCGATCTCACCGATCGAGTCAGGCACACGGATCAGCGCGGTGCCGTTGCGGTCCATGACGACATTTGGATTGGCGGGATTGAAAATGACGTCGCGGAAATCGATGTCCGCATCGAAGGGCGAGGGCAGTGCGCTCAGCAGCCTGCCGGCATCGCCGAACATCTCCACGACGTTGCCATTGCCCGTGACGATCGATGTCCGGAACAGGTTATCCGGCCAGCCCCTGGCGGAAGCATGCCGCAATTCTTCTTCCGTCAGCGAACGCGTTGTTGCGCCGGCCTGCATCGTGACCGACGCCGCGACCAGGGCGAGGAAGATGCCGGCAAGGGCATGTTGGTGGAAAGGAAACCGCGCACAGTCTTGTTTTCGCCATCCCATAATGTCTCCACAATGAAGAATCATGCGCTCTCATGTCGCTTGGGCTCCCTGGATCGAGCGTGTCGGGCATTGCGTGTTTCTGGATTGCAGGTGCGGCGCGGCATCGAAGGCCGGGCGATGGGCGCCACGGTGCGGCAGCGTGTGCCGGTGCGGCAAGAACATGCAGGGGAAACCTCTCCCGCCTGCGTGGATTGGACAGGAATGCGGCGGGAAGAAATCCCGTCATCGAAAACATTGCGCCTGCGAGAGCGCAATGATCGAGCGGGTCGATGTCGAGCAGGGCAGTGCCGGGAACGACAGCGGTGTCATTCCCGGGATGACACCGGTGCCTTTGCGCTGCTTATGCGCTACTTATGGCTGCGCGGTATCGTCCTCGTCCTGGTCCGGCGCACGCATTTTCTGCATGTCTTCCCGGCTCACCCGATGCGGCCGATGCGGATCCTGGCGCGGTTCGTCTTCCGGCAGGATATGTTGATCCCCGGATTCCTTGCGCCGCTTCTCTTCAAGTCCGGTCGAGTGGGTACGGTTCCTGTTTGGCGATGTCAGGCTCATGGCAGGCTCCTCGAAAATGGCTTCATGATCGATGCGGGAGTGCATCGTCTCCCACGTGCAGACACATCGGGAGATTCGCTTAGAGGCACGATGCCGGGGCGAGTTCGACAAGACCGGGTGGCACCGAGCGGTTGACGAAAAGTCAATGTTGGCTAAAAAAGTTTACATAAAGAAACAAGGTGCTATACTCATTTCATCAACTGCAGGGCAAACCGGTCGAAAGGCCGGGACGCAAAGCTTCCGGCCTAAAAGAGACATCTCTCACGGCAGCGGGGCCGCCTTCTGAAGCGAAGTCAAGCTTCCGGCATTGGCATGCCTTGCATTTTCGTGGGAATCGCATGTCAAAGCTGATCACTCTCTTTCTGCTCCTTGTGCCTTTGGTGGCGTCGGCCGAATGCGGCTTCGCCAATGACGGCTCGACCATGACGATCGTGGTCGGCAAGAGCTCGAACAAGTGCTTTGAATCCGAAGCCTTCCGGACCGCCTTCAAGGAAGGTGTCGCCAGCGCGCTGGCCGCCGACGAGGCACGCACCGGCGATGGAAAGAATTCTTTCGACGATCGCAGCGCACGCGGCGCCAAGCTCTGGACCATCGCCGAGAGACGGTTCCAGGCAACCAGGCCCGCGGGCCGCTACTACGGCATGGTCCGCTAGTGCGAGCCTGTCTCTCGTTGCAACAATCTCAAGTCTGATCGCCCTTTCCGCCGATCCTGTCCAACAGCATCAGCGCGCCGACGCACACTGGCAGCAGCGGCAGCCATTGCCAGATCACATGCCGATCAAGCAGTCCATGGCGTTCCAGCAGAAAAATCGTGCCCAGCACGACCAGCACGATCGGGAAGAGGATGCCTTTGCGGCGTGGGGATTTGCGTGAAGTGTTTTCCATCTTGCTTTCCTTGTGATGTCAGCAGGGACAGGATAAGCAGACGCCGGCCGTGCCGCCAGCGTGGCGCGACCGGATGCCAAAAGCGGGGAGGGAAGCGCCGCTTTCGTGGCGCCAGGCGCATTAGAAGTGATTCGTCTACAGCAGCTGGATGGCCCAGCCATCCTTGATCCAGCAGAGATGGCGTGGCAGTGCTGTCTGTCATTCCGAACAAAAAACTACATAGAAATTACCCAGCCATTGAACCGGCAGGAGCAGACCTGCTTCTTGCGACTTTGTGGGTGTAAGTCCTGCAAATCCAATGCCGGGAGCATCGCAATCGGCTTATTTAATTTCTAATTAACTATTTGGCGATATTTTTGTTGGATTAAGTGGCGTTGCGTGAAGGCAATGACGTGAGGGCAATGCTTTCACGAGATTCTTTGTGCCGCGGCAAGCTGACAGGATGCCGGCCTGCTATAAAAAACCGGCGCCATCATCAAAATCTGCTTCGCAGGCTACGAAAATGAATCAATTCCGTCTGGCCGCCTGGCCCTGTATCGGCTTGTTCCTTGTTCTTGCGCTGAGCGGCTGCAGAAATTCGAATGGCTTCCGGCAAACGGCAGATGTGCGGCCGGTCGAAGGCACGCCGGTTCCGGCCGCCGCTACCAATACCCTGATGGGCGCAGCGGCGGCATGGGGAAGTCGCGGCGACGTGGTGCAGTCGCCGCCTTCTGCTCCCGTTGCCACTGGAGCGCTTGACAATGCCGGCCAGGCATCCGCGCCAGCCATTGCCCATTCCATGCCGGTGTATTCCCTGCCTTCGCTCCAGTCCGCCGAAGCCGTCCTGAATGGGACTGTTCGTCCCGGCGACAGGGTCGGGCCGCGCGCCGGTGACCTGGCTGCACGTGAACGATAGCGCCGGATTCGCGGCGAAAAAAAAGCCCGCAACTCAGTGCGGGCCAAGCCATATCAGAGGCAGATATGGGAGAGGGAGAGGATCTGCTCGTGCGCGATCAACTGCCGGAATGATCGCCGCGCTGACGAGAAGCGCGGGCGGCGCGGATTGCTTCTTCACGCACTGCATCACGCGTGCGCGTCGAGGCGAGGTTGGTGAAGTTCACGACTTCGTCGTTGTGGTTCAGTTCGCCTTGGGCGTAGGCCTGTTCCACTTCAGCCCGGACTTCGGCCCGCGAGCGGGTCGAGGTGACGGGTGCCGGCTCCACGTATTCGCCGGTGTTGATGCGCGGCTTCGGCTGCGCTTGCGCTTCGGTTAATTCAGTGAGTACTTGCTCTCGCGATTTGCCAGATGCTGCCTGGTTGAATTCGACCCACTCCCTGGCCTGGCCGACCTGGCCCTGGGCATAGGCCTGTTCCAGTTCTGCGCGCACTTCGGCACGTGTCCTGGGCGAACCGGTGAGATCGGACGCATAGGCGCTGGCGGTGGTGGCGATCAATGCAATGGCGATGCTGGATAACTTGGTGTTCATTTGAATTTCTCCGCACGACTGGCTAACGGGTTGATAAAGGGACGAAGGATGGCTTTCGATCCCGTGTCCTGCGCACTTGCATTGCAGCGCAGCATCGGAAAGCTCCGAGTGACTTGCAATTTGCAAGCAACGACTTCATCATAAACCAGTGACTTTTATTTTGCAAGTGAGTAGAATCGGAAACATGGAACAATGTACGAAACCCGCCGCGCCGCTGACCTGCCCGATCGTCCGATCTGCCTTGCTGATCGGCGACGAATGGATCCTGCTGGTGCTGCGCTCGCTGTTTCGCGGGGCGCAGCGATTCGACGACCTGCAGAAGCAGACGGGCGCCGCCACGAACATCCTGACCAAGCGGCTGAACCGCCTGATCGAAGAGAAGGTGGTCGAGAAGAAGCCCTACCAGGAGCGGCCGCTGCGCTACAAGTACGAACTCACCGAGATCGGGAAGGGCCTGTTCCCTGTGGTCCTGGAACTGATGCGCTTCGGGAATGAGTGGCTGCCCAGGGAAGGTTGCCCGCCGATGGTGTTGCTGCATACCGAATGCGGCAAGCTGACCAAGCCGGGGCAGACCTGTTCGGAATGCGGGCAAGCGCTGAAGCTGGGCAATGTCCGGCTGCTCGAGCCGGAGGTGGAAGAGGATGCCGCCGGCAAGCCGGGCACACACTGCTGCGGCGGCCCTGCCGACGAAAACTCCCCGCCGGCAGCACCGTAGTCAAGGCATTACAGTCGCGCAGCCAGTTCTGCGCCTTCGCGGATCGCCCGCTTCGCATCGAGCTCGGCCGCCAGGGCCGCGCCGCCGATCAGATGGAATCGCGGTCCGTCTTTGGCCTGCCCGGAGGCCATCAGATCCTTGAGCGAATCCTGGCCGGCGCAGATCACCACGTTATCCACTTCCAGCACGCGCGCCTCGCCATTCACCGTGATGTGCAGCCCCCGGTCGTCGATGCGATCGTACGTCGCGCCGCCGATCATCTTTACGCCCTTGCGTTGCAGGGTCGCGCGATGCACCCATCCGCTCGTCTTGCCCAGCGTCGCGCCCAGCCGCGAGGCCTTGCGCTGCAGGAGATAGATTTCACGCACCGGCTTCTCTACCACCGGCGCGCGCAGTCCGCCATTGGCGCTGCCCTCCAGGTCCACGCCCCATTCAGCCGTCCAGTGTTCCAGCGGCTCGGGCAGCGGCACATGCGGATCGTGCAGCAGGAACTCGCTGACGTCGAAGCCGATGCCGCCCGCGCCGACCACCGCGACGCGCCGCCCGACCGGCGCGTTGTCCCGCAACACGTCAAGATACGACAGCACCTTCGGATGCCCGACGCCTGCGATGGCAGGCGTGCGCGGCACGATGCCGGTAGCGACGATCACTTCATCGTATCCCTCGCGCAGCAATTCCTCGCGCGTGACCTTGTGGTTCAGCACCAGCTTGACGCCGGTGACCTCGATACGTTTCCCGAAATAGCGCACCGTCTCGGCGAACTCCTCCTTGCCTGGAATGCGCATGGCGTAATTGAATTGTCCGCCGATGCGATCGCTCGCGTCGAACAGCGTCACATCATGTCCACGCTCGGCCGCCACGGTTGCCGCTGACAGTCCCGCCGGTCCCGCGCCCACGACCGCGATGCGCCGCGACTGCACGGCTTTGTCGTACACCAGCTCCGTCTCATGCCCCGCCCGCGGATTGACGAGGCAGCTGGCGCGCTTGTTGGCAAAGGTGTGGTCGAGGCAAGCCTGGTTGCAGGCGATGCAGGTATTGATTTCGTCCGCGCGCCCGCTCGCGGCCTTGTTGACGAATTCCGGATCGGCCAGGAAGGGGCGGGCCATCGACACCATGTCGGCCTCGCCGTTGGCGAGGATGTCTTCCGCCACCTCAGGCGTGTTGATGCGGTTGGACGCGACCACCGGGATCGCGAGCTCCTTGCGCAGCCGCCCAGCCAGGCTGCGGAACGCCGCGCGCGGCACCGACGTGACGATGGTCGGCACGCGCGCTTCATGCCAGCCGATGCCGGTATTGATGATGTTGACGCCGGCTTCTTCCAGCGCCTTCGCCACCATGACCACCTCTTCCCAGCTGTTGCCGCCTTCGACGAGGTCGAGCAGCGAATGGCGATACATGATGATGAAATCCTCGCCGGCCGCTGCGCGCACCGCCTTCACGACTTCCACCGGCAGGCGCATGCGATTGTCGATCGTCCCGCCCCACCGATCCGTGCGCTGGTTGGTGCGCGCGCACAGGAACTGGTTGAGCAGGTAACCTTCGCTCCCCATGATCTCCACGCCATCGTAGCCGGCACGCTTCGCCAGCTTCGCGCAGCGCGCGTAGTCACGAATGGTGTGCGCAATGCCCTTCTCGTCGAGCTCGCGCGGCCTGAACTTCGAGATCGGCGATTTGATCGCCGAGGCCGACACCACGAAGGGCTGGTAACCGTAGCGGCCCGCATGCAGGATCTGCATCACGATCTTGCCGCCTTCTTCATGCACAGCGTCAGTCACGCAGCGATGGTTCATCACGTCGACGACATTGCTCATCGTTCCACCGAAGGGGAGCAGCCAGCCCTGGCGGTTGGGCGAAATGCCTCCGGTCACGATCAGGCCAACGCCGCCTTTCGCGCGTTCGCGAAAATACGCGGCCAGCTTCGGATAATGGTAGAAGCGGTCCTCCAGCCCGGTGTGCATCGATCCCATGATGACGCGGTTGCGCAGGGTGGTGAAACCGAGGTCGAGCGGCGCGAGCAGGTGCGGATAGCTTGTCATGGTTGTAGTTGTTCCTGATTGCCGGTTTGTCGGGAAAAGTACTGAAGAAAGGTCGGCCCAGTCTACAAGATGTCGATGTGCGTGTTGTAGTGGCAGCCCACTAATCGGCGCCGTGGCTAGGTCCCGGTTCGGAAATTCTTGATCGAGTTCATGGCTTCCGCTTGCCATGATCGTTAGCATTCCAGCATATCCCAGCATATCCCGGCCACGTGCCGGATACCAGGACGATCAATGTACCCAGAACGCATCGCCAAAGCCCTGCTGCGGGCCAGGGCATTCATCCAGGCGGGCAACGCCGAGCTCGCGCTTCCCGATCTTGAAAAAGCCGTGCAAAAGGCGCCAAAGGGATTCGAAGCTTGGTTCCTGCTCGGCCAGGCCAAGGGCATGCTGGGCGATTTCGAAGGCTCCGAACTGGCCCTGAAAAAAGCGGTGCCGCACAATCCGAAGCATGGCGACCTTTGGTACAACCTCGGCATTTCCCATTCTGCCCGCGGCCAGTACGAAGAGGCGATGGCCTGCTATCACAAGGCGATCGTGCATTCCTCGCCGCGCCTGCATCCGGGCGCCACGCACAACTTCGGCTCCTGCCTGATCTCGCTCGAGCAATACGACGAAGCGGTCGAAGTGCTGGACGCATTTTCGCATCGCCATGAAAGTGCCGACGTCATCGCCCTGCTCGGCATCGCGCGCCAGGGCAAGCATGACTTCACTGCCGCGCTCGCCGCGTACGAACGCGCGCTCGCGCTCGGCATGGACAACTACATGCTCAACCTGAACATCGGCGTGTGCCACTATTCGCTGGGTGACTTCCGCAAGGCAGCGCATTACATCGAGCGTGCGCTGGAAATCAGACCCGATGACTCCATCGCGCTGTTCAACCTGGCGCGGACGCGTTTCGAGATGGGCGAGGTGGCGCAGGCCATCGCGCTGTTCGAAAAGAACGATTCACATTCGAGCGAGAGCGCGCGCCTGTTTGCGCTCAACTTCCTCGAGCCCTGCGATCCGCCGGCACTGTTGCGTGCGCATGCAGAGTGGGGCGCGCGCGCGGCAACGCAGGCAAGCGCATTGCCGCCGTTCGACCCCGACAGGAACCCCGAGCGGCCGTTGCGACTCGGATTCGTTTCTGCCGATCTGCGCGCACATCCGATCGCCTTCTTCCTGGAAAATCTCATCGCGCGCATCGACCGCACGCAATTCACGCTGCATTTCTATTCCGACGTACGCACCGCCGACGCGGTCACGGAACGCTTCCGCACACATGCGGACACTTGGACCGACATCTTCAACATCACTGACAATGCGGCCGTGGCTGACATGGTGCGCAAGGACGGCATCGACATTCTGTTCGACCTGGGCGGGCACACCTCCGAGCGCGTACGCCTGTTCGCGAACCGCATCGCCCCGGTGCAGGCCAGCTATCTTGGCTACGCGGCGACGAGCGGCCTGCCGCAGATGGATTACTTCCTCACCGACACCGTGCTCGATCCGGTCGGCATGACGGAATCGCATTACACCGAGAAACTCTGCCGCCTCGGCAATGCCTTCGTTTCCTACACGGCGCCCGACAGTGTCGCAGCCGCTGGCGACCTGCCGATGCGCGCAAACGGATTCCCGACCTTCGCCTCGTTCCATCGGCTCAATAAACTCAGCGACAAGACCATCGCCACCTGGGCGCAGGCGCTGCATGCAGTGCCCAATGCGAAGTTGCTGCTGGTGGCGAAGGGACTTGGCGCCGAGAGCGGACGCGAGCGCCTGTTGCAGGCCTTCACCGCGCATGGCGTGCCGGCATCGCGGCTGGAATTCCGCGGCCATGTGCCGATGGAGGAATACCTCGCGCTGCACCGCGAAGTCGATCTTGTCTTCGATTGCTTCCCATGGAACAGCCACACCACGGCGATGCACGCGCTATGGATGGGCGTGCCGACGCTGACACTTGCCGGCCGCCATCATGCCGGTCGCTTCGGCGAACTGGTCCTGCGCGGCGTCGACCTGCCGCAATGCATCGCCGCCGACGCAGATGATTTTGCGCGCATCGCAAGCCAGCTTGCTTCCGAGCCCGACGCGCTGCAATCGCTGCGGCAAGCCGCGCGCGGCTGCCTCGCCGCTTCGGTCCTGTGCAACCACGACCTACTGGCATCGCGCTTCCAGCAGGCATGCCGCCGCATGTGGCGCAATTTCGCCGAGGGCAGGCGGGAGCACATTACGGTCGATTAGCTGGGCCTGACCGATAACGATTGCGAGTGCTCGTCTTCCGCTCAAAATCGTTTGTCTACGGAAAACACGAAAGACACGAAAGACATGAAAAATTTTTTAGTCCTTTTCCGTGCATTTAGTGTTTTCCGTGGACATCCATTGCATCCCCTGTTACCACGCCGATGCGTTACACTCGTGGCCGGTGCCTGCATGCATGATGACGTGCGGGCTCTCAACCTTCCTGACAATCCCGCCATGCTCCTGCATTCCCTCTCAATCACTCTGCCCAAGGTGTCGCGATGAGCGCGCATCCGGCGATCCACTGGAACGAAGGCGATCAGGCGCATTCAGCGCGCTGGCGCTCCGAAGCGGGCGTGCCGCCGCCAAAGCGCGTCGTCGTTGCCGATGACCGCATGGCGGCCGACACGGCTTATCGCCTCGCCTGTGAAGGCACGGCCTTGCTCTGGCGCGGCGATTTCCAGAATGCGCGCCAATTGTTGCAGGCGCTGGCGCGGCGCATCGATCGCAAGACGGAACGCCGCGCAAAACCGCAGGTGCCGGCGACGCCCGCCGAGTCCTTCCACCTGCACCGCAAGGCGCAGGCGCAGCGCGCGCGCATCCTCGGCATGCTGCTGCTGCCGTTCGAGCCCGGCCACGTGATTCCCCTGCGGCGCGCGCCTGATGTGCAGCAGGCCTGCAGCGAGGCGTACGGCGCGGCCGGTGAAGCCTATGTGGCCTCGCTGCGCGAGCTGCTCGGCCTGATCGGTGCGCATGAATGGCGGCGCAAGGGCGTCGAGATTTCTGCGCTGGGTGCGCGCATCCATCCGCATTACGGCGTGTTCTCGCCGGTGCGCGGCGAATATGTCGACCTGGTGGCGCAAGCGCCGCTGCCGTCCACGCAGTCCGCATTCGATATCGGCACCGGAACCGGCGTGCTGTCGGCGGTGCTCGCACGGCGTGGCGTCCGGCACATTGTCGCGACGGACCAGGATCCGCGTGCGTTGGCCTGCGCACGTGAAAACATTGAGCGGCTGGGATTGGCTGCACAGGTGGAGATCGTGCAGGCAGACCTGTTTCCCGCAGGGCGTGCGCCGCTCATCATTTGCAATCCGCCCTGGGTCCCGGCGCGGCCAAGCTCGCCGGTCGAATTCGCCGTGTTTGATCCCGACAGCCGCATGCTGCGCGGCTTCCTTGACGGGCTGGCGGCACACCTGGAACCGGGCGGCGAAGGCTGGCTGATCCTGTCCGATTTTGCCGAACACCTCGGGCTGCGTTCACGCGACGAACTGCTCGGCTACATCGACAAGGCTGGATTGAAAGTGCTGGGGAAACTCGATGCGCGGCCACGGCATCCGAAGGTGACGGATGAAACCGATGCGCTGCATGCGGCGCGCGCGGCGGAAGTCACCTCATTGTGGCGACTCGGCGTGCAAGGAAAATGACGGTGCGTCGATGCAAGAGCTTTCTTGCAGGAGCATGAAACAAAGAGGGGCGGATGAAATTGCCGCCCCTCTTTTCATTGCCATCAGGATTATTTCTTTGCGGCGTCGGCTTTCTCTTCCGCAGCATCCTTCTTTGCCGTCGCGATCTTCTTCTTTGCCTTGGAGGTTGCCTTGGCCTTGGACTTGTCGGCCTTGGTGTCGGCTTTCACGACTTCGGACTTCTCGTCCGCCTTCGCCTTGGTCACTTTCTCTTCCGCCTTGGCATCAGCCTTGACGGTCTTTTCCTCCGCCTTGGCTGCTTTCTTCTCGGTGCTGGCAGCGGGTTTGGAAGCCGGGGCCGGTGCGCTGGACTGAGCAAACGCGGCGGTGGCAAACAGGCCTGCGATCAGGGTTGCAATCAATGTCTTCATAACTACTCCTTCGTGAATGAGCCAAGACAAAAGGTCTTGCTGCATGGATGACAACGAAGGCGGCGAGACGCCAGTTGACCCCGAGTTGTAAGGAATTGTTAGTTGCAGGCAGCCTTGCATCGCCGTTACATCGGGCAATCACGAGCGCAATCACGAGTGCAATGCGTGGCGACAATGCGCAGCGGCAACGCCTATGTCATGCATCAATACCGGCGATGCGGTACATGGGTATAAGTGAAGCACGGGCACCTCACGGGCACCAATACGCATTGCATGCGCCATGGCGGGCGCAAGAGTTTCCTTCCCTATGTCGGCAAGCTTGAACATTCTGTCGGTCGGAGCGCTTTCCTGTGTTGCGATGCTGCTCGTCCTCGGTTCCCTGAGCCGCAGCGAAATCCCGGGAATCAGGGAGTGGTGCAGTGCCAATGTGCTGGCGGCTGCGGCGCTGGCGCTCCAGACCCTTGCCGGAGAACTGCCGCCATGGCTTGCCATCGAGGCGGTGACCTTTTCCCATGCCGCCGGTATTGCCGCTGCGTTCGCCGGCTTCCGGCGCTTTACCGGGCACCGGATGCGCTGGAGTGCGGTGGGCGTCGCGCTTGCCCTGCTGATCGCTGCAACGATATTGTTCCATTACCGTTTCGATTCGGCCGCGCTGCGTGCTGCCTCCTTCGGCCTGTTTGAAGGAGGGCTATTGTTGGCTATCGCCCTGGCACTCGCGCGGGCGCGCAAGCCTTCCCGCCTGCGTGCACCGTATCTCTTCATCGTGGCGCTGGCGCTGGCGGCTGCGCTTGGCAACGTAATGCGTATTGCCGCTGCGTTCGAGACGGAATACGCAGCCTTGCCGCAGTCTGAAGTGTGGCAAGCATCGTTGCTTGCGATGGATGCGTTCATCGTGCCGCTGCTGGGCCTGGGCGCGGTGATGCTGGTGCATGGCAGGTTGCTGGCCCAGTCCGAGCACGCCGCCAACCGCGACTTCCTGACCGGCGCGTGGTCACGCAGCGCCTTCTTCGAATCGGTCGAGCAGGAGCTGTCGCGCGCCAGGCGCACCGGGCGTGCCTTGTCCCTGCTCCTGATCGACATCGACCATTTCAAGCAGATCAATGACGACTACGGCCATGCCGGCGGCGAACAGGTCTTGATGGATGTGGTGCTGCGCGCGGAAGGTGCGTTGCGCAATGCCGACGTCTTCGCACGCATCGGCGGCGAAGAATTTGGCGTCCTTCTGCCGGAAACCGACCGCTACGCCGCGCACGCCGCGGCCGAGCGCCTGCGTGTCGCGCTCGACACCAAGCCTCCCGCAGGCAAGGCGCGCGGAGCCACGACCGCGGTTCCCTACACCGTCAGCATCGGCGTCGCGACCTTGCGCGGTGCCGACTCACAGATCGACCTGCTGCGCCGCGCCGATGCAGCGCTCTACACGGCAAAGGCGATCGGGCGCAACCGTGTGGTGTCGGAAGCGGATTGAATTTCGGACGTCCACGAAAAACGCGAAAAGAAATCAAGGGAATTTTCCGTGCTTTCTGTGTTTTCCGTGGACAAGAATTTTCCTACCCTCGATAACGCAGTGCGCTCTACAGCACCCGCACGCACAAGCGGAAATCCGGGTCCTCGTCGTATTTCCTGATGTCGAAATCGAGGCTGCGCATCAGCTTGAGCATCGGCGCGTTGTTGGCCAGCACCAGGCCTTCGACTTGCGACAGGCCCTTGATACGCGCCACATCCATGATCGACAGCATCAAGCGCGAGCCGACGCCCTTGCCGTTGAAGTCATCCGAGACCGCCAGCGAAAACTCGCAGGTCGACAGGTCGGGATTGGTGACGTAGCGCGACACACCGATCATGCGTTCCGTTTCCGTGAAGCTGCCGTCGGGATTCGGCGTGCGTTCTCGCTGGACGGCAACCAGCGCCATTTCGCGGTCGTAGTCGATCAGCGTGAAGCGCGCCAGCATCTTCAGCGACAGTTCGCGCATGGTCGAGACGAAGCGGAAATAGCGGCTTTCGGGCGACATGCGGCGCACGAAATCCTGCAGCATCTGCGCATCGTCGGGATGGATCGGGCGCACGGTGTAGTGCCCACCGCCGCGCAGCGGCCATTCCTTCTCCTGCGCCGACGGATACGGCAGGATCGCCAGGTGGTTATAGTTGTCCGCGCCGCCGGGCGCATTGTCGACCACGATGCGCGCATCGACCACCAGCGCACCCGTCTCGTCGACGATTACCGGGTTGATATCCATCTCGCGCAGTTGCGGCAGCGCGCACACCATTTCCGACACGCGCAGCAGGATCTGCTCCAGTGCCTCGCGGTCGGCGGGCGGCGTGCCGCGCCACGCGCCCAATGTCTCGGCCGAGCGGGCGCGATCGATCAGGCGTTGCGCGAGGAACTGGTTGAGCGGCGGCAGTTCGATGGCGCGGTCGGCGATCAGCTCGATCATGGTGCCGCCGGCACCGAAGGAAATCACGGGGCCAAAGGGCTCGTCAGTGCTGACGCCGATGTACAGTTCGCGCCCTAGCGGTTTGCCCGACATGTTCTGGATCGTCACGCCGTTGATGCGCGCATCGGGGCGCAGGCGGCTGACGGTGGCCATCATGTCATGCCAGGTGTCGCGCACCGACGCCGCATTGTGCATGTTGAGCGCGACGCCCTGCACATCGGACTTGTGCGCGATGTCGGGTGAATCGATCTTGAGCGCGACCGGATAGCCAAGCTGGTTCGCGACCAGGATCGCCTCGCTTGCCGAGCGCGCGAGGATCGTCTTGGTGACCGGGATGTGGAATGACGACAGCAAGGCTTTCGACTCCATCTCGGTCAGCACGTGGCGTCGTTCCGCCAGCACGCTCTCGATCAGGATGCGCGCGCCTTCCAGGTCCGGTTCGGCCAGTGCCGACAGCGGCGGCGGGGTTTGATGCAGGAGCTGCTGGTTGCGGTGGAAGTGCGCGATGTTGCTGAACGCATCAACCGCCGCTTCCGGAGTGCGATAGGTCGGGATCGACGCGCCGGCGAGGATCTTGCGCGCGTCGGCCACGCGCTCGTCGCCCATCCAGCAGGTGACGAGCGGCTTGCCCATAGAGGGGTGCAGGTCGACCAGCGCCTGCGCGACGGCGCAGGTATCCAGTTCCGGCTTGGGCGAGAGGATCGCCAGGATGCCGTCGATGCCGCTGCTCGCAGCGCAGGCCTTGATGGCGGCGCGATACTGCGCGGCGTCGGCATCTTCCGACAGGTCGATCAGCGACTGCAGGCAGGCCAGCGGCGACAGCTGCGGTGCGAGTTCGACAGCAGCGTCCTGCGGCAGTGCGGCCAGTTCCAGCCCGAGTTCATTGGCCCAGTCGGCCGCCAGCACGCCCGGCCCGCCGCCATTGGTGACGATGGCCAGGCGCTTGCCGACTGGCAGGGTACGTCCCGACAGGCCTTTCGCAGCGGAGAACAGCTGCACGAAGGTGCGCACGCGTACCGCGCCGGCGCGCTGCAGCGCGGCGTCGAACACATCGTCGCTGCCGACGATGGCGCCGGAATGGGTCAGTGCGGCCTTTTCGCCGGCCGGCTTGCGTCCCGCCTTCAGCACGATCACCGGCTTTGCATTGGCGGCGGCGCGCAGCGCACTCATGAAGCGCCGCGCGTTGCGGATGCCTTCCAGGTAAACCACGATGCCTTGCGTCGAGCGGTCGTCCGCGAGGAAATCGAGCACTTGCGCCAGATCGACGGCGGTATTGGCGCCGAGCGAGACCACGGCGGAAAATCCGACACCGTTCTTCTCCGCCCAGTCAAGGATGGAGGAGGTCAGCGCGCCGGATTGCGACACCAGCGCCAGCGTGCCGCTGCGTGCGAGCGAACCGAGCGCGCTCGCATTCAGGGCGAGGCGCGGACGCTGGAAGCCCATGCAGTTCGGGCCGAGCAGATGGATGCCATGCTGCTTCGCGATCCCCTGCAGTTCGGCGGCGAGCTTGGCATCGACGCCGCTGGTGAGGATCAGCGCGGTCCTGCTCTGGATGCGTGCGGCGACTTCCAGCGCGGCGGCCAGCTGTTCGCAGGGCAGGGCGATGATGGCGAGGTCGGAGCCGGACTGAGCGAGGTCGCTCAGGGTGCCGGTCATGCCGATGTCGAGGAAGCTGACGGGAATGTCGAGCTTGCCGTCGCGCAGTTGCCCGGTGATCAGGCGGCCGGCGCTTGTCTGTTTGTCCGGCGTGTTGATGTCGCCGGCGAAGACCACGATGGAACGTGGGGAGAAGAGAGGGGTGAGGTAATGCTTGTCCATGTTTGGCTAATCGTCATCTGTATGTTTGTTTTTCAACGTGGCGGATTCGTTATTTGTCTGCCATCGTAATCGTTCTTTCGTTGCGGTGCAGTGTGGTCCGGTGCTCGGCGAGCGCGTCAGTATCAATCAGCGTCAGCATCCTTTCGACACACTTGCCACTGCATACCACTGTCATTCCCGCGCAGGCGGGAATCCAAGTGCGTCCGCAAAATCGTTCTTGCGTTCCCTCCCCCTTGCAGGGGGAGGGTTAGGGTGGGGGTAGTGCGGTCGGGCTAATACTTGCAATGGCTCGACCGCATCAGTTCCCAAAAAAGGTTTTCTTTCGTTCCTCTCTCCGGTAATGCAACTCTTTGCGCTCTCCGTGGATGCTGGCCGGGACTGGCCCCGGTGGGCCACCTACTTTTTTGCTTCGCCAAAAAAGTAGGCAAAAACAGGGGGGACGCCGAGTCCGACCGCACCTCGCTGCCCCTTCGGGGTTCCCGAAGAATTCACCGGCCAAGCGGGAAGCGAAATAACTCGCCCTCGCTGCGCTCGGAGCTCAGACAGATTTCGCTTCTTTTTCCGCCTGGCCGGCGAATTCTTCGGCAGCTCACAGCGGGAAGGACAACAGCCTCTATGCGCAATCCTTGCCATCTGAACTACGGTGCGTTTGTGGTTCAATCCGCCCCAATCAACACCTTCACATGCGCCACCACGCTTCTGGCCAGCGGTGACAGCACATACCCACCTTCCAGGCAGGACACGATGCGTCCCTTTGCATGGCGTGCGGCGACTTGCATGATTTGCCTTGTCACCCATTCATAGTCTGCTTCGACCAGGCCGAGATGGCTCATGTCGTCTTCGCGATGGCCATCGAAGCCGGCGGAGATGAAGATCATCTCGGGCTGGAAGGCGTCGAGCGCGGGCAGCCAGCAAATGTCGACGGCTTCACGGAAGGCGGCGCCGCCGGCGCGCGCAGGCAGAGGCACGTTGACCATGTTCGGGCCCTTCGGTTCACTGCCGAAGAACGGATACAGGTTTTCTTCGAAGGTGGAGCACATCAGCACGCGCGCATCGTCGTGCAGGATGTCTTCGCTGCCGTTGCCATGATGGACATCGAAATCGATCAGTGCGACACGCTGCAGACCATGCACGTCGAGCGCGTGGCGGATGCCGACGGCGACGTTGTTGAAAAAGCAGAAGCCGCCGGCGGACTCGCGTTCGGCATGGTGTCCCGGCGGGCGGACGTTGCAGAAGGCAACCGGCGCGTCGCCGCGCACTACCAGGTCGGTGGCCAGCACCGCCGCACCGGCCGCGCGCAGTGCCGCGCGATAGGTATGCGGATTCATCCAGGTATCAGGGTCGATCTGCTCGTAGCCCGTCGTCGGTGATTTCGCTGCGAGTTCGCGCACATGCAGCAGGCTGTGCGCGCGTGCCAGCTGTTCTGCCGTGGCCAGCGGCGCGTCGTAGGGATGCATGTAATCCAGCAGGCCGCTGATCAGCAACTGGTCGCGAATGGCAGCGATGCGATCGGGGCATTCCGGGTGATGCGCGCCCATCTCGTGCTGGCTGCAGTCAGGATGGGAGATATAAGCGGGTAGCATGCAGGTCGGTTCTCGAAGGACAAGACAGCGCCGCGCCTCATGGCGGAGGAAGCGTGAAGAAAATGAAAATCACCGAAACGTTGACATCTTCAACAGTGCGCCAAGCGGTCGCTGATTTCCTTGTTTCAGATCAATATTCCCGGCAGCCAATCAGGTTGATGCCGCACGTCGCTGTGCAGCGGCACTGATAGCCACCACCGCCGGATGCGACAGGCGGCGCTCCACCGAGATGGCGTAGAACTGTTCGACGAGCGCATCGGTGCGGCCGATCTCTTGCACGCCGTACTGCTTTTTCACCTGCGCGGAAACCGTTGCGGGTGCGGCAAAGACACCCGCACCGGCCTGGCCGAATTCCTTGAGCAGCGCGCCGTCATCGAATTCGCCGGCGATGCGCGGCCGGATACCTTCCTTCTCGAACCAGCGCAGCAGGCGCGGGCGCAGTGCCGCATCCTCGCCCGGCAGCAGGAACGGCGCGCCGTCCAGGCTGGCAGGGAAGGCTCCTTTGCAGCGCTTTGCCAGCGCGGGCGCCGCGAAGAAGGCGATGCCGCATTCCCCCAGCAAATGGCTGAAGCCGCGCACATTGCTGTTGGGCGGCATCGGGCCGTCGGCGAGCACGATGTCGAGGCCACGGATCGCCAGTCCGGCAAGCAGCGTATCAAGCTTGCCTTCGCGGCACACCACGCGCAGCGTTTCCGGCAATTTCAGTGCGGGTTCGAGCAGCAGGTAGACGATCGATTTCTGCAGCGAATCGACCACGCCGACCGTAAACTGCAGCGGTCGGTCGCCGGGACGGTGACGCAGCACGTCTTCCAGTTCTTCCCCCAGCGTGAAGATCTCGTCGGCGTAGCTGAACACCATGCGACCGGCATCGTTGAGCTCCATACGCCGGCCGATGCGGTCGAACAAGGTGTATCCCAGCGCTTCTTCCAGCATACCGATCTGGCCGCTGATCGTCTGCGGCGTGAGGTGCAGTTGCTCGCTGGCGCGGCCGATGCCGCCGCACTTCGCCACCACCCAGAAATAATGCAGGTGCTTGTAGTTGAGGGCGCTCATGATTGTTCGAATTTTTCGAATCGAGAATTTATATTATTCGAATTTTAAACAGGTTTCCCGTGGACTACATTGAATTCAAGGCAGCAGCAAATGCCGAACTTCACAACGCAAAGGAGCATGTCATGAGAGTCGATGTCCGCGCCCAGGGTTTTGAACTGACCAATGCATTGATGGAGCACACCGAGCGTCGCCTGCGCTTTGCGCTGAAGCACGCGACTGACCAGGTCCGGCAGGTAACGGTCCGCCTGGCCGACATCAACGGCCCGCGCGGCGGCATCGACAAGCGCTGCAGCGTGCACCTCGTGCTGGACGGCCTGCCCGACATCGTGGCCGAGGATACCGAAGCCGACATGTACGTCGCGATCAATCGCGCTGTCGACCGCGTCGGACGCACCGCACTGCGTCGCATGGATCATTAAGCTCGAATCAGGCTGCCTCCTCGTTGTCGCGGGGAGGCTGGCCGCGCGGCATCGCCGCGACGTCAAAGTCTGCGAAATATCGAGGTGCCGGCACGCGCCCGGCATGATAATGAAGGAGAAGGAACAAGAACAAGCACGCGAACATGAATGCACGCGCTCCATCTGCCATCACACGCACGATATTGCTCTGGCTGTCGTTGGGTGGATTGTTTCTTCTCGGTTTCCTCGTGCTGCAGTGGTTCGTCGCGCCGGTGGTATGGGCACTCATCCTCGCCTACGTCACCTGGCCGCTGTATGCGCGCCTGCGTATCGTCCTGCGCGGCAACGCTACCGGCAGTGCGCTGCTGATGACCTTCCTGCTCACTACTTCCTTTGTGCTTCCGCTGCTGTGGCTGATCGGCCTGATTCAATCCGAATTCATGTTCGCCTACCAGGGTGTCTCTGCCTTCCTCAACGAAGGGCCGCGTCGCCTGCCGGATGCAATCCATGACATCCCATGGCTGGGCGAGCGGCTGCAGCTGATCGTCAATCGGGTGGCGGGTGACCCCGCAGTGCTGCGCGCCGAGGTGCTGGACCTGGCGCAAC
This sequence comes from Noviherbaspirillum sp., assembly GCF_035254685.1. Taxonomy (GTDB): domain Bacteria; phylum Pseudomonadota; class Gammaproteobacteria; order Burkholderiales; family Burkholderiaceae_D; genus Noviherbaspirillum. Next base: position 24,465 of record NZ_DATFAI010000003.1, read on the forward strand.
GCTGGTTCGGCGAGCTGACCGACCTGGTCGGCGGCGTCGGCAGGAATGCAGCGCGCCTGGCCTTCGCGCTGCTGACCGTGATCTTCGTCTATCGCGATGGTGACAACCTGCTCGATCAAGTGCGCAGCGGCATGCACCGCTTCATGGGCAAGCGCGCCGATGCCTATCTTCTCGCCATCGGCAGCACCACCAAGGCAGTGCTGTACGGACTGGTGCTGACCGCGCTGGCGCAAGGCATACTGGCCGGCATCGGCTACTGGGCAGCGGGTATCCGGGCGCCGGCACTGCTCGGCGCGCTCACCGCGCTGGTGGCGCTGCTGCCCTTCGGCACACCGCTGGTGTGGGGTTCGCTCGGCGTATGGCTGCTGATCTCGGGCCACACCTGGGCCGGCGTCGGCCTGCTGCTGTGGGGATCGCTGGTGGTGAGCTGGGTCGACAACCTGGTCCGCCCGCTGGTGATCAGCAGCGCATCGCACATTCCCTTCCTGCTGGTGCTGTTCGGCGTGATCGGCGGATTCACCGCGTTCGGCCTGGTCGGCATGTTCGTCGGCCCGGTCATCATCGCCGTGCTCATGGCTGTCTGGCGCGAGTGGCTCGACGGCCCGTCGAACGAGCGCGCCTGAGGATTCCCTTTCCTTTTTTGAATTCCGGTTTGACATCGTGTTGTTGCGCGACGACTGTGCACTGCGCATGCGCCTCGCGTTTCATTTGCAATTGCCGGATTACGATGCACAATGGAAATATGCAGACCTGATTGAGTAGGTAAGGGCAAACCCGTCGAAAGGCGGGGACGCAAAGCTTCCGGGCTTCGTGTGTGATGAAACAGGCAATGCCGTTCATCGCCATATGCTAGCGGGGTCGCCATCGGCGCAGCGCCGCCCTTTTTCCGACAGGCAGAAACCGGAGAAAGGCGACAGATGTTCACCTCCAGCTTGTTCCCCCGCAGCGTATTCGCGCTCGCGCTTGCCGCCGCGTTCACGGCATCGGTGCGTGCGGAGGATGCCTCCGCGCTGGGAACGGGAGCAAACGATTCTGCGCAAACACCGGCTCCCGCTGCTGCCATCGTCGATGCCGAGCGCGGCAATTCATCATCCATCCTCAATCGCATCAAGGCCGACGCAGCATACCTTCGCGGCATCACCGGCAGCGGCGTGACGATTGCCGTGCTTGATACCGGCATCAATGCCAGCCATCGCGAATTTGCCATGCCGGGGAAACTGGTGCAGGGCTACAACGCGATCGATGGCGGCAGCGACGTGACCGACAGGTCAGGCCATGGCACGCATGTGGCCGGCATCCTTGCCGCCGATCGCGACGGGCGCGGCATCTTCGGTATCGCCTATGATGCGCGCCTGTTGCCAGTGAAGGTGTTCACCGACAGCGGCATGGGTTCTACGGCCGCGCTCGACCGCGGACTGCGCTACGCGATCGGCAGGGCGGCCATCGTCAACATGAGCCTGGGCGCGGCCGGCAGCTACGATCCGCAGGCCATGCAGGAAGCGGTGCATGCCGGCATGCTGCTGGTGGTCGCCGCGGGCAACGACCACGCGCGTAATCCCGACTGGCCGGCGCGCTTCGCGAAGGAAAACTGGGCAGGCAGCCAGATCATCGCAGTCGGCGCGGTCGATGCGGCCAACCGTATCGCGGCCTATTCCAATCGCGCCGGCGATACCGCGCCCTGGTTCCTGGTCGCGCCCGGCTCGTCCATCGTGTCGACCTACCCCGTCAACCAGTATGCTGCCATGTCCGGCACCTCGATGGCCACACCCATGGTCAGTGCCGCGGCGGCGCTGGTGAAGCAGCTCTGGCCGTCGCTGAGCGCGGAGCAGATCGCCACCATCCTGTTCGTGACCGCCACCGACCTCGGCGCGCCCGGGATCGACCCGGTGTACGGGCGCGGCCTGCTGAACATCGACAAGGCGCTGCAGCCGATCGGCGCGGTGACCACCACCACGCTCAACGGCAAGCGCATCAACGTGCTGGCCGGTTCCGTGCAGCCCTCTTCGGCCACCAGCATGTTGTGGAACCTGGCCGCCGCCGGCCAGTTGCGCGTGTTCGGCGTGGACGACTTCCAGCGCGACTTCCAGGTCGACATGGGCGCCGCCGTGGCACGGCCCACGCCGCTGTCGCTGGACAATGCCTTCGACGACATGGATCGCCGCATGGCCGTGGTCGATCGCCTGCTGGACGACGGCAGCCGGCTGGCGGTGGCCTTTGGGCCTGCGTCGCCGGCATCCTCCTCCTGGGGCATGGGTGCAACACAGGGTGCGGCGCGACGTCAGCTCGTCGCGTTCTCCCTGACGTCGCGGGCAGGCAGCAGCACCGAGACGGCGTTTGGCATGGGTGGCATGGCCGGCATGTATTTCGGCGCCGGCGGATTGCGCCTGACGCAGGGCGCGCCGCTGGACCAGGTTGCTGCGCTGTCCAATCCCTACTTCACGCTGGTGCCCGGCGCCGCGCATGCCGCGCTCGCGCAACAGGTCGGCGAAGTGAAGCTGAAATTCGGCGTGCTCAGCAGCAGCCTCAATCGCATGCTGGCGTCGCAAGACGGCATTCCGTTGCCTTCCGCGCCGGACCTGGCGCATGCGAGCAGCGCCCTGTTCGAAATCTCGCGCAGCTTCGGCGATGCCGCGCTCTCGCTATCGATGTCGCAGACCAGCGAGACCAACGCCTACCTCGGGTCGTATTCGAGCGGCCCGCTGTCCATCGGCCCCGTCGCCTCCACGGGCGCGGTGCAGGTGGCGGGCGCAGTGCTGCTCGCGCCCAAGGTGACGCTGGCCGGCCAGGCTGCCTATGGCGTGACGCCCGGGACTGCCAGTCGGGACAGCCTGGTCACCGACATCTCGCGCGCGCGCACCAATGCGTTTTCACTGGCGCTGGTTGCGGCCGATCGCATCCGGCGCGGCGACCGCATGAGCCTGTCACTGTCGCAGCCGATGCGCACCTACGCAGGGCGGATCGTGATGGACATGCTGACCGGTGACGGCATGTCTTCGCCTTCCCGCGAGCGGCTCGTCTTTTCCATGGTGCCGCTGGGCCGCGAAATGCGCGCCGAACTCAACTACTTGGTGCCGGCCGGCCGCGAAGGCTCGCTTGGTGTGTCGTTCACCGTGCGACGCGATCCGAACAACCTGATCGATGTGTCCGTGGAAAAGTTGCTGGCGGTGCGGTTTGCGACTGCGTTCTAACGCGCGATGCTGCGCCGTGCTGCTGAAATCCCCAAAGCCGGTAACATGGTGCATTCCCGCCTGATTTCCTGACTGAATGGCAATGCATGTCTTCACCTACGGCTCCCTGATGTTCCCCGAGGTATGGACGCGCGTGGTCCGCGGCGCCTGCCGTTCCGCGCCGGCCCGGCTCGACGGTTTCGCGCGCTTCGAAATCCACGGCGAGACCTATCCGGGCATGGTGCCCATGACAGGCGACAGCGTATCGGGCGTGCTGTATTTCGACGTCGCGGACGAGGATGTCGCCGCGCTCGATGCCTTTGAAGGCGAGGAATACCGGCGCGACACGGTGAATGTGGTACTGGAATCCGGCGAAGCCCTTGCCGCCGGCGCCTATGTCTATTTGCTTCCGCAAAAGTTGTCGGAATCGCCATGGCGGCCGGGCGCGTTCCGCATGGAGCGCTTCATTGAGACGTATTGCCGTGACAAATTGGGCGAATGAGGGCGAGCCGGTATAATTCCACCCATCCTCACATTTCACAGGATGGCCATGAGGTGGCCCGCTAAACGGACCGCCAGCCATCCTTTTTTATCCCATGCTCGCTTCACAAAAACAACAGATTATCGACCTGTTCCAGGCCGCTCTCGCGCCCATTGTCGCCGGGACGGATATGCAACCCAACGTGGTGCTGGAGCGCCCGCGCGATCCGGCGCACGGCGACATCGCCTGCAACATCGCGATGCAGCTGGCCAAGCCGCTGAAGAAGAATCCGCGCGAACTGGCGCAGGCCATCGTGGCATCGGTGCTCGCCAACAAGGGATCGCTGATCGAGACGGCCGAGATTGCCGGGCCCGGCTTCATCAACCTGCGCGTGGCTGCCGCCGCCAAACAGGACGTGGTGCGCGAGATCTTCAGGGAAGGAGATCAATTCGGCAAGGCCAAGGCCGGCAGCGGCAAGAAGGTGATGGTGGAATTCGTGTCGGCCAATCCGACCGGCCCGCTGCACGTCGGTCACGGCCGCCAGGGCGCGCTGGGCGATGCGCTGTCTTCGCTGCTGGAATCGCAGGGCTATGAAGTCACACGCGAGTTCTACTACAACGACGCCGGTGCGCAGATCGGCAACCTCGCGTACTCGGTGCAGGCGCGTGCCCGCGGCCTCAAGCCGGGCGACGAGCACTGGCCCGAGTCGGCCTACAACGGCGACTACATCGCCGACATTGCCGCCGATTTCCTTGCAAAGAAAACCGTATCCGCCAGCGACGGCAAGCCCGCCACGGCGACGGGTGACTTCAACGACCTCGAATCGATCCGCCTGTTCGCAGTTGCCTACCTGCGCCGTGAGCAGGACCTTGACCTGCAGGCCTTTGGCGTGAAGTTCGACAACTACTACCTCGAATCCTCGCTCTACCATGATGGCAAGGTGGAAGCCACGGTCGATGCGCTGGTCAAGGCCGGCAAGACCTACGAGATGGATGGCGCGCTGTGGCTGCGCACCACAGAGTACGGCGACGACAAGGACCGCGTGATGAAGAAGTCCGACGGCTCCTACACCTACTTCGTGCCGGACGTGGCCTATCACATCACCAAGTGGCAGCGCGGCTATGGCAAGGTCATCAACGTGCAGGGCAGCGACCATCACGGCACGGTGGCGCGCGTGCGCGCCGGCCTGCAGGCGGTCGGCATCGGCATCCCGCAGAGCTATCCCGACTATGTGCTGCACAAGATGGTCACCGTGATGAAGAATGGCGAAGAGGTCAAGATCTCCAAGCGCGCCGGTTCCTACGTGACGCTGCGCGACCTGATCGAATGGTCGGCCGGCGATCCGAAGGATGAGAACGGCGAGCGCGACGTGACGCGTGGCCGCGACGCGGTGCGCTTCTTCCTCATCTCGCGCAAGGCCGATACCGAATTCACCTTCGACGTCGATCTCGCGCTGTCGCAGTCGGATGAAAACCCGGTGTACTACGTGCAGTACGCGCATGCGCGCATCTGCTCGGTGATGGCGCAGTGGGGCGGCGATGAAGCCGCGCTGAATGGTGTCGATCTGTCACCGCTGGCGTCGCCGCGCGAGGCGGCGCTCCTGGCCAAGCTCGCCGAATATCCGGAAATGCTGCAGAAAGCACTCGACGAACTCGGCCCGCATCAGGTAGCGTTCTATCTGCGCGACCTGGCCGGCGAGCTGCACAGCTACTACAACGCCGAGCGGGTGCTGGTCGACGACGAGTCCACCAGGATGGCGCGTTTGGCGTTAATGCTGGCAACGCGCCAGGTCTTGCGGAACGGCTTGGCGCTGATCGGGGTATCGGCGCCGGCGAGGATGTAACAGGATGTGATTGAGGAAGTATGCACAAATACAACAGGCAGCAGGGCGGAACGATTTTAGGCATCATCATCGGCTTGATCATCGGCCTCGGCATTGCGCTGGGCGTGGCGGTCACGATCAACAAGACGCCGGTGCCCTTCACCGACAAGTTCGGCAGGCAGAAGACAGCTGAGCCGGCGGCCGGCCCGATGAGCGATCCCAACAAGCCCCTGTACGGCAACAAGGCCGCGGCCAAGGATGCGGCCAGGGACTTTGCGAAGGAGACGCCGCCGGAGAATACCGCAGCGCCGGCGCCGTCCGACAAGAAGGCGGAAGTCGTCAAGGTCGATCCGAAGCAGGATGGCAAGGCGCCGGTGGTTGAGCTGTCCGGCGACAAGGCGAAGAAGGCGGATGCTGCCGACGTCAAGGAAGCCAAGGCGGACTCGAAGGCGGAAAGCGCCGATGATAAGTGGACCTACTTCCTGCAGGCGGGCGCGTTCCGCGAGCAGACCGATGCCGAAAGCATGCGCGCCAAGCTGGCGTTGCAGGGCGTGGAGGCGAAAGTGTCCGAGCGCCAGTCGGAAAACGGCGTGCTCTACCGCGTGCGCGTCGGTCCCTTCACGCAACTCGAAGCCATGAACAAGGTTCGCGGCAAACTGTCTGATAATGGAGTCGATGCCGCCGTCGTGCGCATCGCGAAATAGTTCTCTCACAAAAAACAAGGGGAAGTACATGCGTTTTCTCAAACATGCACTCGCAGCACTGACCATCGGGCTGGTCGCCTTCGGCGCCGCCGCCACGCCCACCAATCCGCAACCCGGCGTGGATTATCGCGTGCTCGACAAGCCGCAGTCGACCGATTCCGGCAAGAAGGTCGAAGTCACCGAATTCTTCTGGTATTCCTGCCCGCACTGCAACGCCTTCGAGCCCGACCTGGAAGCCTGGGTGAAGAAGCAGGGCGACAACATCGTGTTCAAGCGCGTGCCGGTCGCTTTCCGCGATTCCATGATTCCGCAGCAGAAGCTGTATTACGCGCTGGAAGCATTGGGCAAGGTGGACGATCTGCATGTCAAGGTGTTCAATGCGATCCATGTACAGCACCAGCGCCTCGATACCGACAACAGCATCGCTGATTTCGTGGCGAAGAATGGCGTCGACAAGAAGAAATTTCTTGATGTCTACAACTCCTTCGGCGTGCAGAGCAAGGCCAAGCGCGCGGCACAACTGCAGCAGGATTACCAGGTCGACGGCGTGCCGCTGGTCGCCATCGACGGTCGCTTCCTGACCTCGCCGTCCATCGTCGGCGCCACCATGGGAAACCGCCCCGAGGCGGTGCTGTTCGAGGCGACGCTGCAGGTGATGGATGCGCTGGTAGCGAAGGTCGCGAAGGAAAAGGGCGGCACTGCAGCCGCTCCCGCACCGCATTCTCCGGTAGTCAAGAAGAGCAAGTGAAGATCGTAAAAAAATAGCAAGCAAGCCGGAACGTATTACACTGCAGGTCCGTCCTCGAAAGAGGACGGACTTTTTTATTTTCCGGCATGCCTTTGTGCAGCATGCCGCAGACCATAAGAACAACAAGTGAGGGTAGAGACAGACATGAAGCGTGTATTCATCACGGGCGCGTCGAGCGGCATCGGTGCCGCGCTGGCCCGCCACTACGCCGCGCAAGGCGCCACGCTCGGCCTCGTGGCACGCCGCCACGAGTTGCTGAAGGAGCTGGCCGCCAGCCTGCCGAACGCGCAGCGCCACCAGATCTATGCACTCGACGTCACCGATTATGCCGCCTTGACGGATGCCGCCGGCCGCTTCATCCAGGCCACGGGCGGCGCCGACATCGTGATCGCCAGTGCCGGCATTTCGCGCGGCACGCTGACTGAACATGCGGACGACCTTCCCGTCTTCGAGAACATCATGGCCACCAACGTCACCGCCACGGTCGCCACCTTTGCGCCCTTCATCGGCGTCATGAAACAGCAGGCGCAGGCGGGCAACCGCGACTGCCGCCTGGTCGGGATCGCCAGCGTGGCCGGCGTGCGCGGCCTGCCGGGCTCCGAGGCCTACAGCGCATCGAAAGCCGCCGTCATCAGCTATTGCGAATCGCTGCGGCTCGAAATGAAGAAATGCGGCATCAAGGTAGTGACGATCGCGCCCGGTTTCATCGACACGCCGATGACCCGCATCAACAAATACCGCATGCCCTTCCTGATGCCGGTGGAGAAGTTCGCGCGGAAGGCGGCGGCAGCCATCGACGCAGGAGACAGCTTCCGCGTGTTTCCGTGGCAGATGGGCATGGTGGCGAAAGTGGTGCGCGCACTGCCGAACTGGCTGTACGACATGGCGTTTTCCAACGCGCCGCACAAGGGGCGCAGGTAATGCAGTGCATCGATGCGCAACTCATCGACGTGCTCGGTACGGTGCATCAACCGATAGCACCGTCGGCGGCGCCGCGCATCGTGTCCCTCGTGCCGTCGATCACCGAACTGCTGTGCGAGCTAGGCCTCACTCCGTGGCTGGTCGGACGCACCGGTTTTTGCGTGCACCCGGCAGAGATCGTGCGTGACATACCGAAGGTTGGCGGCACCAAGGATGTCAACATCGACAAGATCCGCAGGCTGGCACCGACGCATCTCATCGTCAACATCGACGAAAACGAGAAAGCTTGCGTGGATGCGCTGGCAGAATTCATTCCGCACGTGATCGTCACCCATCCGCTTGCGCCGCGCGACAATCTCACGCTGTTTCGCCTGCTCGGCGGAATCTTTCGCGCCGGACAGGCTGCAGAGAAACTGTGCGTCGCCTTCGAGCAGGAATACGCAGCGTTGCAGGCGATGCCGAAGGGGCTGCCGCAGGTCATGCTCTACTGCATCTGGAAAGATCCGTGGATGACCATCTCGCGCGATACCTATATCGCGAACATGATGGCGGAAATCGGATGGCAATGCTGGTGCGTGCCGGGCGCGGCGTCGCGCTACCCGGCGTTCACCTGGTCGGACGATCTTGTTGGCGCGATCGCCGGCGTGCTGCTGTCAAGCGAGCCGTACCGTTTCACGCCGGAACATGCCGATGCGCTCGAAAAACAGATCGGCAAACCGGTCTCGTTGCTCGATGGCGAGATGATGTCCTGGTATGGCAGCCGGGCCATCGCCGGACTGCGCTATCTGCGACAACTCGTCGAGGAACCTGTCTGAGCGCGCTCAGGACTTCTCGCGGTGCATGCGCACCAGCATGCGGATGAACTCGCGCGCCAGGGCTTGATGATGGTCGTCGAGACGTTGCAGATCAGCGATCAGTTTGACATCGGCGGATTCGAAACGCGCGGTGCTGCCGGGCGGATCGATGGTGGCATGGATCTCGGTGCCGCCGAAGCGCAGCCACTCCGCCGGCACGCCCAGCCACTGCGCCAGGGTACGGAGTTTCTCCTGCGTCGGAATGGCTTCGCCAACCAGCCATTTGCGCGCGGCGTGTACCGTGATCGGACGACCCTCGAAGCGGATGTTGAATTCCCGTGCAAGTTGGGTCGGGCTTTCCGGCGAATAATCGGCGTTGCGAAGTGCGAGTTGCAATCTTTCGCTAAAGCCTTCTCGTTCAATTGATGGACTCATGACCGGGCACTATTCCACGACCTTCATTAACAGTCAGTCTCTTAACGCCGGGAACTTTTTGTGACTGCTTCTCTTGAATGACGGAAGCGGATTATCGGCAATATCACTGTTTGACAGATAGACCTGCCAACAGTGCGAGAAATATTGATGTGCCGCGCAGTGCCGGAGTCTTACAAGGCCGTCAGCCTTTTTCCACATCTGCCTGATGGTTTTTCGGGAAGACAACAGAGTTTCCCGAAAACCATGTCATTCAATCAAGATGAATGCGTTGTCGTGTCGTGCCGGTGGTTCCTGCTTCAGTCCCGCATGCGGAAGCGCACGACACCGTCGCCGCCTGTCTCGCGCTGCAGTACGCCGTCGAACCAGAGCTTGTGCAGGTGCGCGAGTGCTTCACCCATGGCAAAAGTCAGTTGATGCGAATCCAGCGGGCGACGGAACATGATCGGCACGATGTCGGCCGCCGACTGCGGCGTCGTGCATGCCTGCAGCACTTCCGCGAGACGTTCACGATGATGGTCGATCAACTGGTTGATGCGCGTATGCAAGCCGCGGAAGGGCTTTCCATGCGAAGGCAGCACCAGTGTGTCGGCCGGTAGGTCGTGGAATTTTCCGAGCGATTCAAGATACTGCTGCACCGGGTTGGCATCCGGTTCGACCGCGAACACCGAGACATTAGTCGAGATGCGCGGCAGCACCATGTCGCCGGAGATCAATACCTTCAGGTCATCGCAATACAGTGATGCATGTTCGGGCGAGTGGCCGAAACCAGTAATGACGCGCCAGGAATGTTCCCCGATGTGCAGCACCTGCCTGTCCTGCATCCGGTAATAGGACGCCGGCACGGATGGCACCAGGGTCGAGTAATAGCTCTTGCGCTCCTGCAGCTTTTCCACGGTTGCCGGATCAACCAGGCCGTGGCGCTGGAAGTGCGGCACCATCGCCACGCCGTCGACGCCGGGCAGGGATGCCGACATCATGCGGGCGAAACTGTATTCGCCTGTCGTCATCCACAGGGGCACATTCCATCGCGCGCAGAGCCAGTCAGCCAGTCCGACATGATCGGGGTGGCAATGGGTGGCGATGACGCGCACGATCGGCAGGCCGTCGAGGTGCGATGCGAACACGTTTTCCCAGTGCGCGCGCGTTGTGTCGGTGGCAATCCCACAATCCACCACGGTCCAGCCGTCCGTGTCCCTGAGCAGCCACTGGTTGATATGGTCGAGCGCGAACGGCAGCCCCGCGCGCAGCCAGAGCACGCCGGGCGCGACTTCCTGCACTGTGCCCGAAGCGGGGATCGTATTGTCGAAGGGATAGCTGAGTTGCGATTCGAGGAGGTTCATCCAGGGCTTTCAATGCACAAATTGTCAAACTTGCATGTTCACATTTGGCGCGTGCGCGCCTACAATAAGCCGGTTGACGTTAACGTAAACTGCAATCCGTTCGAACGATTGTAAACACAAACCCTTTTTGCTGCAGACGCCCATGCCGACTTACACCATCACCGAACTGGCCCGCGAGTTCGACATCACGCCGCGCGCAATCCGTTTCTACGAGGACCAGGGGCTGCTCAGTCCCAAGCGCGAGGGCGCGGGCGGGCGCACGCGCGTCTACAGCGCGCGCGAGCGCACCCGCCTGAAGCTGACGCTGCGCGGCAAGCGCCTTGGCCTCAGCCTGCAGGAGATCAAGTCGCTGGTCACCATGTACGAGTCGCCCAAGGACACCACTGCGCAACTGAAGCACTTCCTGGGCGTGCTCGAGCAGCACAAGGAGACGCTCGAGCGCCAGCGCGAAGACCTCGAAGTCACGCTCGCCGAAATCGCGGCGCACGAGGCAGAATGCCGCCGCCTGCTGGCCGGCGGAAAGCAGGGCAAGGTGGAAAAGAAATCCGCTTCGCGCCGCTTGAAGGACGCTGCCTGAGCATCCCGATACCGTATTTTCACTGTATCTCCTTTACGTTTACGTAAACGTCAATTAGCGGTATGATCCCGAACGTTGGCGAATCCGATTGCCAAATCAATAATGTGAGGACGACGACATGATCCATTTGCCCGGCTTGACCTTTGACCATGGCGAAGACATCGCCGCGCTGCGCGAAACTGTGCAGCAATTCGCGCAGGCGGAAATCGCGCCGCGCGCCGCAGAAATCGACCGCACCGACCAGTTTCCGATGGACCTGTGGAAGAAGATGGGCGATCTCGGCCTGCTCGGCGTGACCGTGAGCGAAGAGTACGGCGGCACAGAGATGGGCTACCTCGCGCACATCATCGCGATGGAAGAAATTTCCCGCGCCTCCGCCTCGGTCGGCCTGTCCTATGGCGCGCACTCCAACCTGTGCGTGAACCAGATCAAGCGCAACGGCAACGAAGAGCAGAAGAAGAAATACCTGCCCAAGCTGGTTTCCGGCGAATACGTGGGCGCGCTTGCCATGTCCGAGCCGAACGCCGGTTCCGACGTCGTGAGCATGAAGCTGCGCGCCGACTTCAAGGGCGACCGCTGGGTGCTCAACGGCAGCAAGATGTGGATCACCAACGGCCCGGACGCCGATGTGCTCGTGGTGTACGCGAAGAACGACATCGAAGCCGGCCCGCGCGGCATGACCGCCTTCCTGGTTGAAAAGGGTTTCAAGGGCTTCTCCATTGCGCAAAAGCTCGACAAGCTCGGCATGCGCGGATCGCACACCGGCGAACTGGTGTTCCAGGATTGCGAAGTGCCGGCCGAAAACGTCCTCGGCGGACTCGGCAAGGGTGTCAACGTGCTGATGTCCGGTCTCGACTTCGAGCGCACCGTGCTGTCGGGCGGCCCGCTCGGCATCATGCAGGCCTGCATGGACGCGGTCGTGCCCTACATTCATGACCGCAAGCAGTTCGGCCAGCCGATCGGGGAATTCCAGCTGATGCAGGGCAAGATTGCCGACATGTATTCGACCATGATGGCCTGCAAGGCCTATGTCTACGCCGTCGGCCAGGCCTGCGACCGTGCGAAGTCGCCGGAACAGGTGCGCGCACTGCGCAAGGACGCCGCCGGCGCGATCCTGTACTCCGCCGAGAAGGCAACCTGGATGGCCGGTGAAGCGATCCAGACGCTCGGCGGCAACGGCTACATCAACGAGAACCCGACCGGCCGCCTGTGGCGCGACGCCAAGCTGTACGAGATCGGCGCGGGCACCAGCGAGATCCGCCGCATGCTGATCGGGCGCGAGCTGTTCGCAGAGACGAAGTAAGCATTCACGCAATGTCCTCCGCCGTTGAAGGCGGAGGACGCATCCACAGAGCGAAGAGCCGGCGGAGACAGACAATGCGAGCGCCTGACCCCAATTATCGCCAGGTTGTGGAAGACGGTTTCCGTGAAGCCGCCTTCCTCGCCGAACTCGGCATCAAGCTTGTCGATTTCGGCCCCGGCTGGTGCGAATCATCCCTGCGCATCGAGCCGCGTCATCTGCAGCACACCGGCGTCATCCACGCCGGTGTCCAGGCGACCATTGCTGACCATACCGCGGGCGGGGCCGCCATGACGGTCACGCCGGCGCACGAGTACATCCTGACGCTGGAATTCAAAATGCACCTGCTGCGCGCAGGCCGAGGCGAACAATTGCGCTGCCTGGCGCGCGTCCTCAAGCCCGGCAAGGCCTTTCATGTCGTCGAATCCGAAGTGTTCGCGCTCGACGGCGAGAAGACGACGCTGGTCAGCAAGCTGACGGCCACCATGGCCGTGCTGCCGCGCGAGTGAGCGAACGAGGAAAGCGCCATGCAGATCGAGACATACCGCGGCTTCGTCTATCCCTGGTCGATGGATCATATCGGTCACATGAACGTGCAGTTCTACACCGGACGCTTTGACGAAGCCACCTGGCATTTCTTCGCGCGCCTGGGATTGACGCCAGGCTTCCTGAAGGAAAACCGGCGCGGCATGGTCGCGCTCGATCAGCGCACCCAGTACAAGCAGGAGGTTCATTCCGGATCGCTGTTGCACATCACCACCGAACTGCTGGAGATCAGGCGCAAGACGGTGCGCTTCCTGCACCGGATGTTCAACAGCGAAACCGGGCAGGAGGTGGCGACGACGGAACTGGTTGCCGGGTTTCTCGACACCGACGCGCGCAAGACCGTCGAATTCCCGCGGGCGGTGCTTGATGCCGCTCAAGTTTTGCTCAATGCGGCGCCCGAAGAAAATTTCATGTCAGGCAACTCGTAGTCTTACGGGTGTGATTTTTTGATATGGCGAAGTAATATCGATCATGACAACCCGGCACATTCCGATTCCGCTGCGCAGGCCCGTATGCCTGCCGCATGTGCCCGGCCGTCAGGGGCGGGAATCCACGGCGGCGCGCCGCGCGGATTGCCGAGACACAGGGGTTAAACTGGAGGCTTGGACAACACCATTCGAGCTGCAACGATGCCTCTGACCGCCTTTCCCAAACTTCTTTCATCCCAGATCGCGTTCGACATCGCGCGCACGATCCTGGACGGCTTCGACAAGCACTATCGCCTGTTCCGCGCCGCCAGCCACGACGCGCGCCGCTATTTCGAAACCTGCGATTGGAAAACCGCGCAGACCGAGGCGCGCGAGCGCATCGCGTATTACGACCAGCGCGTGCATGAATCCGTGCAGATGCTGGAGGATGAATACGACCAGGAAGAGATCAGCGACGACGTCTGGCGCGAAGTGAAACTCCACTACATCGGCCTGCTGATCAACCACAAGCAGCCAGAGCTGGCGGAAACCTTTTTCAATTCCGTCTGCTGCAACATCCTGCACCGCACCTATTTCCACAACGATTTCATCTTCGTGCGGCCGGCCGTCTCGACCGAGTACATCGAACCAGAAGACGGCCCGCCTTCCTATCGCGTCTACTATCCCGCGACGGACGGCCTGCGTTACACGTTGAAGCGCATCGTCACGAATTTCCAGCTGACGCCGCCCTTCGCCGACCTCGATCGCGATATCGGTTTCGTGGAGACGCGCATGCGCGCGCTGTTCGGCTCGGACCTGCTGGAGCCGAACCACCAGATCCAGGTGCTGTCCAGCCTGTTCTACCGCAACAAGGGCGCGTACATCGTTGGCAAGGGCATCAACGGCAACCGCATCTATCCCTTCGTGGTGCCCATCCTGTACAACCGCAAGCGCGAACTGGTGCTCGACACCGTGATCTTCGACCCGACGCTGATCACCGTGCTGTTCTCCTTCACGCGCGCCTATTTCATGGTCGACATGGAAGTGCCGTCGGCCTACGTGCATTTCCTGCGCACGCTGATGCCGTACAAGCCGCGCGGCGAGATCTACACAATTCTCGGCCTGCAGAAGCTCGGCAAGAACGCCTTCTACCGCGAGTTCCTGCACCACCTGCACCATTCGTCCGACTGCTTCGAGACCGCGCCCGGCATCCGCGGCCTGGTGATGGTGGTGTTCGCGCTGCCGTCCTTCCCCTATGTGTTCAAGGTGATCAAGGACTCCTTCCCGCCGCCGAAGGAGATTACGCGCCAGCAGGTCAAGGAAAAGTACCTGCTGGTGAAGTACCACGACCGCGTCGGCCGCATGGCGGACACGCTGGAATATTCCAACGTCGCTTTTCCGCGCGCACGCTTCGACGACGCGCTGCTGGCCGAGCTGAAAGAGGTGGCGCCTTCGCTCGTCGAGGAGGAAGGCTCGCAGATCATCATCCGGCACCTGTACATCGAACGCCGCATGACGCCGCTCAACATCTTCCTGTCGGAAGCCGAGAAACGCGGCGACCATGCGGCGGTCGAGCACGGCATCGTCGAGTACGGCAATGCGATCAAGGATATGGTCGGCGTCAATATCTTCCCCGGTGACATGCTGTACAAGAACTTTGGCGTGACCCGTCATGGTCGAGTCGTGTTCTACGACTATGACGAGATCGAATACGTCACCGACTGCAACTTCCGGAAGATCCCGCAGGCGCGCAACGAGGAAGACGAGATGGCGAGCGAGCCCTGGTATCCGGTGGCGAAGAACGACGTGTTCCCCGAGCAGTTCGAGACCTTCCTGCTTGGCAATCCGGAAGTGCGAAAGTATTTCCTCAAGCATCACGCCGACCTGCTGACGCAGGAATACTGGCAGAACGCGAAGCAGCGCCTGCTCGACGGCATCGTCGAAGATGTATTCCCGTATCCGCAGGAATTGCGTTTCAGCTACAAACCCTTACCCCCGGCGGCGCAAGCCGCCTAGTTCGCAGACCTTTGGAGAAAAATGATGAACGATCCTATTGTTATTGTTGGTGCCGCGCGTACCCCGATGGGTGCATTCCTGAGCGACTTCGCTTCCCTGTCGGCTTCCGATCTGGGGGCGGTGGCGATTCGTGCTGCGGTCGAGCGCGCAGGGGTAGAGCCGAAGCTGGTGGACGAAGTCCTGTTCGGCAACTGCCTGATGGCCGGCCAGGGCCAGGCGCCGGCTCGCCAGGCAGCGATCAAGGCCGGCATTCCGGTTTCCACCGGCGCGGTCACGATGTCGAAAATGTGCGGATCGGCGATGAAAGCCACCATGATCGGCTTCGACTCCATCCTCGCCGGCACCAATGAAGTGGTCGTCGCGGGCGGCATGGAATCGATGACCGGCGCGCCCTACCTCATTCCGAAGGGCCGCGGCGGCTATCGCATCGGCCACGCGATGATGTACGACCACATGATGCTCGACGGCCTGGAAGACGCCTACGACAAGGGCCGCGCGATGGGTACCTTCGGCGAAGAATGCGCCGCCAAGTACGAGTTCACGCGCGAAGCGCAGGATGCGTTCGCGATCGAATCGGTCAAGCGCGCGCAGGCCGCCACCAATGACGGCTCGTTCAAATGGGAAATCGCTGCGGTCACCGTGCCGGGCAAGGGCGGTGACGTCGTGGTCGACAAGGATGAAGGCCCGCTGAAGGCCAAGCTCGACAAGATCCCGTCGCTCAAGCCGGCCTTCAAGAAGGATGGCACGATCACCGCTGCGTCCTCCTCCTCGATCAATGACGGCGCCGCCGCGCTCGTGCTGATGCGCGAATCGACCGCCAAGAAGCTCGGCTGCAAGCCGCTGGCACGCCTGCTCGGCCATGCCACGCATTCGCAGGAGCCGAACTGGTTCACTACGGCACCGGTCGGCGCGATCGAGAAGCTGTACAAGAAGCTGAACCTGACCACCAAGGATGTCGACCTGTTCGAGATCAACGAAGCCTTCGCAGTGGTGCCGATGGCGGCGATGCACGATCTTGGCATTGCGCACGAGAAGATCAACATTCACGGCGGCGCCTGCGCGCTCGGCCACCCGATCGGCGCATCGGGCGCACGCATCATCGTCACGCTGATGGGCGCGCTGAAGAAGACCGGCGGCAAGCTGGGCGTCGCGTCGCTGTGCATCGGCGGCGGTGAAGGTACGGCGGTGGCGATCGAGATGGTGTAAGCGACTGCTCAAGCAATGCTCCGCACGGCTCCCTCTCCCTTGCAGGGAGAGGGTTGGGGAGGGGGTAGAGTGTCTGCATCATCGTAGCGGGCAACGCAACCATTCCACCCTCATCCCAACCTTCCCCCTTGAAGGGGGGAAGGAGCCGGCAGCAAGACTTATTGACTTTTTTCTCCCGGATTCCGTCATGCCTACCGCACTCATCATCGGTGCCTCGCGCGGCATCGGCCATGAATTTGTCCGCCAGCTGCTGGCGGACCGCTGGAAAGTGTTCGCTACCGCGCGCGACGACGCGGCGCTCGCGGCCTTGCGCGCCGAAGGTGCCGAGGCGCTGAAGCTGGATGTGACGAAGCCGGAATCGCTGGCCGGGCTTGGCTGGCAGATGGACGGCGAGAAGCTCGACCTCGCCGTGTACGTGGCCGGCGTATTCGGTCCGCGCGATGGCGCGAAGACATCGCCGACCGCGCAGGACTTTGACCAGGTCATGCACACCAACGTGCTTGGTGCGATGCAGGTGATTCCGCTGGTTGCGCCCATGGTCGAAGCGGCGAAGGGCAGGTTCGGTTTCCTCAGCAGCGGCATGGGCAGCGTGACGCAGGCGGAATCGAGCTACGGCTGGGTGTACCGCGCGTCGAAGTCGGCACTGAACATGGTGCTGAAGAGCGCGTCCTTCGATTATCCGGACGCCACCTTCGTCGCGCTCGATCCCGGCTGGGTGAAGACCGACATGGGCGGGCCGGGCGCGACCATCACGGCCGAGGAAAGCGTGCGCGGCCTGCTGCAGGTGATCGCCTCGCTGACGCCGGCCGACACCGGCAGCTATCGCAGTCGCAGCGGCAAGCGGCTCGACTGGTAATTGCAGATAACAACAGGAAAACGACGACAACATGGTGCTGACCGAACAACATGAAATGATCCGCGACGCGCTGCGCAGCTTCGCGCAGGAACGCCTCGCCCCGAACGCCGCGCGCTGGGACAAGGAGCATCACTTCCCCAAGGATGAGCTGCAGGGCTTGGCCGCGCTCGGCGCGTTCGGCGTTGCAGTGCCGGAGGAGCTCGGCGGTGCGGGGCTCGACTATCTGTCGCTGGCACTGGTGCTGGAAGAGATCGCGGCGGGCGACGGCGGCACCTCGACCGTCATCTCGGTCAACAACTGTCCGGTGTGCAGCATTGCAATGATGTATGCCAACGAAGCACAGAAGGAACAGTGGCTGAAGCCGCTGGCGCGCGGCGAGATGCTGGGCGCGTTCTGCCTCACCGAGCCGCATGTCGGTAGCGATGCATCGGCCCTGCGCACCACAGCGACGCGCGACGGCGACCACTACGTGCTGAATGGCGTGAAGCAGTTCATCACCAGCGGCAAGCATGCCGACGTGGCCATCGTGATGGCGGTGACCGACAAGGCGGCCGGCAAGCGCGGCATCAGCGCATTCTGGGTGCCGACCACGACGCCGGGTTACATCGTCGCGCGTCTCGAAGACAAGCTCGGCCAGCATTCGTCGGATACCGCGCAGATTCTGTTCGAGAACTGCCGAATCCCGGCGCAGAACATGATCGGCGACGAAGGACAGGGCTACAAGATCGCCCTGTCCGGCCTGGAAGGCGGACGCATCGGCATCGCCTCGCAATCAGTCGGCATGGCGCGCGCCGCGTTCGAAGCCGCGCTCGCCTATGCGAAGGAGCGCACCAGTTTCGGCAAGACCTTGTTCGAACACCAGGCGGTGCAGTTCAAGCTGTCCGAGATGGCGACACAGATCGAAGCAGCGCGGCAGCTGATCTGGCACGCGGCCAGCCTGAAGGACGCCGGCAAGCCCTGCCTGAAGGAAGCGGCGATGGCCAAGCTGTTCGCCAGCGAAATGGCCGAGCGCGTCTGCTCCGATGCGATCCAGGTCCACGGCGGCTACGGCTACGTCAGCGATTTTCCGGTCGAGCGCATCTATCGCGACGTGCGCGTGTGCCAGATCTACGAAGGCACCAGCGACATCCAGAAGATCCTGATCGGCCGCGCGCTGGCCTGAGATAAAAAACGGAGGAGACATGAGCAAGGCCATCGATTTCTATTTCGATTTTTCATCGCCCTACGGCTACTTCGCGTCGACGCGCATTGATGATCTCGCGGCGGAGTACGGACGCAAGGTGAACTGGCATCCGGTGCTGCTCGGCGCGGTGTTCAAGACCACCGGCGGCATGCCCTTGCCGATGGTGCCGCTCAAGGGCGTCTATTCCTATCGTGATTTCGAACGCAGTGCGCGTTTTCACGGTATTCCGTATCAGCGCCCCGCAAATTTTCCGCTGGCGACGCAAACGGCGGCGCGCGCGATGCTGTGGGTGCGCGAGCAGCATGGCGAGAGCAAGGCCGTCGAGTTTGCAAAGGCCGTGTACCGCGCGTATTTCGTCGATGGCGTCAACATTTCCGACACGGACAGCATCGCCTCCATCGCCGCCTCGCAAGGGCTGGATACGGCGGCAGTGATCGACGGCGCCAACAGTGCGCCCGTCAAGGAGCACCTGAAAGCCGACGTCGATGCCGCGATCGCGCGCGGGGTGTTCGGTTCGCCCTTCGTGATCGTCGACGACGAACCGTTCTGGGGCTTCGACCGCTTCGACCAACTGGAAGCATTTTTAAAAAACGGAACAATCTGAACACCGGAGGAGACAACATGCCGATGAAAAAAGGATACAAGGCGCTGGTCGATGAAGCGATGGCGCAGGTGAAGACCTACAGCGTGGAGGAGGCGAAGGCAAAGTTCGGCGATACGAATGTGCAATTCGTCGACGTGCGCGATGTGCGCGAACTGGAGCGCGACGGCATCATCCCCGGCGCCTTTCCCGCGCCGCGCGGCATGATCGAATTCTGGGTCGATCCCGATTCTCCCTATTTCAAGCCCGTGTTCGGCGAAAAGAAGGAATTCATCTTCTTCTGCGCCGCCGGCTGGCGCAGCGCGCTCACCACCAAGACCGTACAGGACATGGGCCTGGAAAACGTCGCCCACATCGAAGGCGGTTTCGGCGCCTGGAAAGCGGCAGGCGCGCCGGTGGGGGTGAAGGAGAGCAAGGGCAAGCATTGATTTGTTTGTCCACGGAAAACACGGAAAACACAGAAAGATTCTAGATTTCTCGCGGTGGCATGAGGTAATTGAAATGCTCCCGGGCTGGACCAGAGTCGGGTTGTTTACCTTTTCGTGTTTTTCGTGTTTTCCGTGGACAAAGATTTGAACTTATGACACGTACATCCAAGCCGGCACCATGCCCCTGCGGCGGTAACAACTACGCACGGTGCTGCGGACGCTTCATTGATGGCGCCGAGATACCGCAGACCGCCGAGCAGCTGATGCGTTCGCGCTACACCGCCTATACCTTGCACAACGAGGATTACCTGAAGGCGACATGGCATGCGAGCACTCGGCCGCTCGAAGCGGTGGCGCAGGATGAGGAAGTGAAATGGATCGGGCTGGACGTGCGCAGGTACGTTCCGGACGACGATACCGCGACGGTCGAATTCGTTGCCCGCTACAAGGTCGGCGGGCGCGCGCACCGGCTGCATGAAGTCAGCCGCTTCATGCGCGAGGACGGCCGCTGGTATTACGTCGATGGCAGTTTTCCTACAACACGATGACTGGAGATAACAAATGGCGCAGTTGGTTACAAGCTACGACCGGGGCAATCAGGACACGCCGTTGATCGAACAGACGATCGGCGATTTCTTCGATGCGATGGTCAGCCGTTTTCCCGATAACGAAGCGCTGGTAGCGTGCCACCAGCAGAGTCGCCTTACCTACCGCGAGCTGCAGCAGGAATCCAACCGGCTGGCCAGCGCACTGCTCGCTCTCGGCCTGCAGAAGGGCGATCGCGTCGGCATCTGGTCGCACAACAATACGGAGTGGCTGCTGACGCAGATCGCCACGGCGAAGGCCGGCATCGTGCTGGTCAACATCAATCCGGCCTACCGCATCGCCGAACTGGAGTACGCACTGAACAAGGTCGGCTGCAAGGCGCTGATCACGATGACGTCCTTCAAGACCAGCGACTACCTGGATATGATCCGTGCGGTCGCGCCGGAAATCGCTGCTTCCACGCCGGGCAACCTGCAGGCCGCGCGCGCGCCGTCACTAAAGACGGTGATCCAGCTGGGCGATGAAAACGTGCCGGGCATGATGCGTTTTTCCGACCTGATGGCAAAGGGCGATCCGGCCGATGCGCGCCTCGCGCAGATCGGCGCCACGCTCAAGAGTACCGAGCCGATCAACATCCAGTTCACTAGTGGCACCACCGGCTTTCCGAAAGGGGCGACGCTCACGCATCGCAACGTGCTGAACAACGGCTTCTTCATCGGCGAGGCGATGCGCCTTACGTCGTCCGACCGCCTGTGCATTCCGGTGCCGCTCTACCACTGCTTTGGCATGGTGCTCGGCAACCTCGCCTGTCTGACGCACGGCTCCACCATCGTCTATCCGAACGATGCCTTCGATCCGCTTCTGGTGCTGCAGGCGGTGCAGCAGGAGCGCTGCACCGGGCTGCACGGCGTGCCGACCATGTTCATCGCCGAACTCGACCATCCGCGTTTCAAGGAATTCGATCTGTCCACGCTGCGCACCGGCATCATGGCCGGCTCGCCGTGCCCGATCGAGGTGATGAAGCGCGTGGTCAGTGACATGCACCTGAGCGAAGTAACCATCGCCTACGGCATGACCGAGACCAGTCCGGTGAGCTGCCAGAGCACGACCGATACGCCGCTGGAGAAGCGCGTGTCCACCGTCGGCAAGACGCAGCCGCACCTGGAAGTGAAGATCGTCGATCCCGACACCGGCAAGACGGTGCCGGTCGGCACCTCGGGCGAACTGTGCACGCGCGGCTATTCGGTGATGCACGGTTACTGGGACGATGCGGAAAAGACTGCGGAAGCGATTGACGCGGAAGGCTGGATGCACACCGGCGACCTCGCGGTGATGGACGCGGAAGGGTATGTGAACATCTCCGGCCGCATCAAGGACATGGTGATCCGCGGCGGCGAAAACATCTACCCGCGCGAGATCGAGGAATTCCTGTATCGCCATCCGGGCGTGCAGGACGTGCAGGTGGTCGGCGTGCCGGACAAGAAGTACGGCGAGGAACTGTGCGCATGGATCGTTCCGCGCGCCGGCGCCAGCATCAATGAAGAGAGCGTGCGCGAATTCTGCAAGGGGCAGATTGCGCACTATAAGGTGCCGCGCTACATCCGTTTCGTCGAAGCCTTCCCGATGACCGTGACCGGCAAGGTGCAGAAGTTCAAGATGCGCGAGCAAATGAAGCAGGAGTTGCAGCTCGCCGAAGAAAAGACCGCGTAAGCACGCGCAAACGCCACAGCAAAGGAAACAAATGTCTCACCTGGAAACCAAACTCAATCCGCGCAGCGAAGAGTTCAAGGGAAACGCCGCCGCGATGCAGGCGCTGGTTGACGACCTGAAGGAGAAGGTCGCGAAGATCGCGCAGGGCGGCGGCGAGGAAGCGCGCAAGAAGCACACCTCGCGCGGCAAGCTGCTGCCGCGCGACCGCGTGCAGATGCTGCTCGACCCGGGCACGCCCTTCCTGGAATTCTCGCAACTGGCCGCCTACGACATGTACCACAATGCCGCGCCCTCGGCCGGCATCATCACCGGCATCGGCCGCGTGGCGGGGCAGGAATGCGTGATTGTGTGCAATGACGCCACCGTCAAGGGCGGTACCTATTACCCGGTGACGGTGAAGAAGCACCTGCGCGCGCAGGAAATCGCCGACCAGAACAACCTGCCCTGCATCTATCTGGTCGACTCCGGCGGCGCCAACCTGCCGAACCAGGATGACGTGTTCCCCGACCGCGAACACTTCGGCCGCATCTTCTACAACCAGGCCAATCTGTCGGCCAAGGGCATCCCGCAGATCGCCGTGGTGATGGGCTCCTGCACGGCGGGCGGCGCCTACGTGCCGGCGATGAGCGACGAGTCGATCATCGTGAAGGAGCAGGGCACCATTTTCCTCGGTGGCCCGCCGCTGGTGAAGGCGGCCACCGGCGAAGTGGTGAGCGCGGAAGACCTCGGAGGCGGCGACGTGCACACGCGCCTGTCCGGCGTGGTCGACCACCTGGCGCAGAACGACATGCACGCGCTGTCGCTGGCACGCACCATCGTTTCCACCCTGAACCGCCAGAAGCCGCAGCAAATGGTGCTGCGCGAGCCGGTCGCGCCGAAGTACGACGCAAAGGAACTTTATGGCGTCATCCCGACGGACACGCGCAAGCCCTTCGACGTGCGCGAAGTGATTGCGCGCATCGTCGACGGCAGCGAGTTCGACGAATTCAAGGCACGCTACGGCACCACGCTGGTGTGCGGCTTCGCGCACATCTTCGGCATGCCGGTCGGCATCATCGCCAACAACGGCATCCTGTTCTCGGAATCGGCGCTCAAGGGCGCGCATTTCATCGAACTGTGCTGCCAGCGAAAGATCCCGCTGGTGTTCCTGCAGAACATCACCGGCTTCATGGTCGGCCGCAAGTATGAAAACGAAGGCATCGCGCGCAACGGCGCGAAGATGGTGACGGCGGTATCGACCGCCTCGGTGCCGAAGTTCACCGTGATCATCGGCGGCAGCTTCGGTGCCGGTAATTACGGCATGTGCGGACGCGCCTTTTCACCGCGCATGCTGTGGATGTGGCCGAATGCGCGCATCTCCGTGATGGGCGGCGAGCAGGCGGCGAGCGTGCTGGCGACGGTCAAGCGCGACGGTATCGAAGGCAAGGGCGGCAGCTGGTCCGCGGAAGAGGAAGAAGCCTTCAAGGCGCCGATCCGCCAGCAGTACGAACACCAGGGGCATCCGTACTACGCGTCTGCACGCTTGTGGGACGACGGCGTGATCGATCCGGCGGACACCCGCATGGTGCTGGGGCTGGGATTGAGCGCGTCGCTGAACGCGCCGATTCCGGAGACGAAGTTCGGCGTATTCAGGATGTGATCATGAGTTATCAGACACTCCAGCTGGCGATCGAAGGCCGTGTTGCGACCCTCACCCTCAACCGGCCCGACGTGCGCAATGCGTTCAACGAAAGCATGATCGCGGAAATCACGCAGGCTTTCCGCGAACTCGGCCAACACGACGAGGTGCGCGCCGTCGTGCTCGCCGCCAACGGGCCGGCCTTCTGCGCCGGCGCCGACCTAAACTGGATGAAGAAGATGGCCGGCTACACCTACGAGGAAAACCGTGCCGATGCCGCGCAGCTGGCCGACATGCTGCGCGCGATTTATTCCTGCCCGAAACCGGTGGTGGCAAAAGTGCAAGGCGACTGCTACGCCGGCGGCATGGGGCTGGTTGCCGCTTGCGATATCACAGTTTCCAGTGAGGCAAGTCATTTTTGTCTGAGCGAGGCAAAACTCGGCCTCATTCCTGCGACAATCTCGCCCTACGTCATCAAGGCCATGGGCGAGAACGCCGCCCGCAGGTATTTCCTCACGGCAGAACGCTTTTCCGCGCAGGAGGCATTGCGCATTGGCTTCGTGCACACGGTGGTTGCCGCCGATGCGCTCGATGCCGCGACGGCGGACATCGTGAAGGCGCTGGTGTCCAATAGTCCGAATGCGGTGAAGGAAGCGAAGCGGTTGGTACAGGACGTAGGCGGCCAGCCGCTGACGGAGGCCCTGATCGCCGATACAGCGACGCGGATCGCGGATATTCGCAGTTCGGAGGAAGGGAAGGAAGGCGTGCGGTCGTTTCTGGAGAAGCGCAAGCCGGGTTGGCTGGGTTAAGAAAGGATTGGTTCCTTCCCCCTGCAAGGGGGAAGGAGCATATCCGTTGAAACAGTTTTGGAGCAGTATTTTTGAACACAAGCCTGAAAACCCACTCTACCGCCAGCGAACAGATCGCGCGCAGCCTGAAGAGCGTCTGGCACCCCTGCACCCAAATGCAGCACCACGAAACGGTGCCGCTGGTGCCGGTCGCGCGCGGGCGCGGCGCGTGGCTGTATGACGTCGACGGCAATCGCTACCTGGACGCGATCAGCTCGTGGTGGGTCAACCTGTTCGGCCATGCGAATCCGCGCATCAACGCGGCGCTGAAGGAACAGCTGGACACGCTCGAACACGCGATGCTGGCCGGCTTCACGCATGAGCCGGTGATCGCGTTGTCGGAGCAGCTGTCCGCGCGCACCAATCATGTGCTCGGCCATTGCTTCTACGCATCCGACGGTGCATCGGCGACCGAGATCGCCCTGAAGATGAGCTTTCATTACTGGCGCAACATTGGCCGTACCGACAAGCGCGAATTCGTCTGCCTGAAGGGCAGCTACCACGGCGAAACAGTCGGCGCGCTCGCGGTCACCGATGTGCAACTGTTCCGCGATGCTTATGGCCCGATGCTGAAGCAGGCGCACGTCGTGATGTCGCCGGATGCACGCGATGCGCGGGACGGAGAGACGCCGGCGGATGTGGCGCGTCGCGCGGCGAAGGAGCTCGAAGCATTGCTGCAGCAGCGCAGCGATCACATCGCTGCCATCATCGTCGAGCCGCTCGTGCAATGCGCGGCCGGCATGGCGATGTACGACCCCGCGTATCTGACCGAAGTACGTGCCTTGTGCGATCGCTACCAGGTACACCTGATCGCCGATGAAATCGCCGTCGGCTGCGGCCGCACCGGCACCTTCTTCGCCTGCGAGCAGGCGAACATCTGGCCTGACTTTGTCTGCCTGTCCAAGGGAATCAGCGGCGGCTACCTGCCGCTGTCCCTGGTGATGACACGCGATGCCATCTACGAAGCCTTCTATGACGCCGACGTGCGGCGCGGCTTCCTGCATTCGCACTCCTACACCGGCAATCCGCTCGCCTGCCGAGCCGCACTCGCCACGCTGGCGATCTTCAATGAAGACGATGTGCTCGAGCGCAATCGCACGCGGGCAGCACGCATTACCGAGGCGCTTGCGCCGCTTGCCGATCATCCGAAGGTGAAACACTTCCGCCAACGCGGCATGATCTGGGCTTTCGATGCGCAAGTCGACGATGCGGCGGCCGCTGCCACGTTCTCGCGCCGCTTCTTCGCTGAAGCGCTGAAGAACGAGCTGCTGCTGCGTCCGATTGGACGCACGGTCTACCTGATGCCGCCCTACATTCTCGACGACGAGGAAATCGCCGGCCTCGCCGCGCGCACGCTTGCCGTGTTCGACAAAGTGATCGGAGCGTGAGCATGGAACTTCTCTCCGCACTCGAACGCGAACTGCAGCACCTGGATGAGAAAAGCCTGCGCCGCCGCCTGCGCGTGGCCGAGACGCCGTGCGCGCCGCATGTGAAGGTGGACGGCCGCGACATGCTGGCCTTCTGCAGCAACGATTACCTCGGCCTGGCATCTCATCCGCTGCTGGTCGAAGCCCTGCGCGAGGGCGCGTCGCGCTATGGCGTCGGCAGCGGCGCATCGCATCTGATCAGCGGCCACTCGCGTGCGCATGCGCTGCTGGAAGAGCGCTTCGCGGAATTCCTGTCTCCGCACCTGGAATCGCCGCGCGCACTGTATTTCTGCACGGGCTACATGGCCAACCTGGCGATCGTCAGCGCGCTGGCCGGACGCGACGCCGACATCTTTTCGGAAGAATTGAACCACGCCTCGCTGATCGACGGTGCGCGGCTGTCGCGAGCCAACCTGCATGTTTATCCACATGGCGATACCGCGGCGCTGGAAGGTTTGCTGAAGAACAGCAAGGCGAAGAACAAGGTGGTTGTCACCGACAGCGTATTCAGCATGGACGGCGATCTCGCACCGCTGCCGGCGCTGCTGGCCTTGTGCGAACAGTACGGCGCCTGGCTGGTGGTCGATGATGCTCACGGCTTTGGCGTGCTGGGTGCGAACGGGCGCGGCGCGCTGGAGCATTTCGGACTGCGTTCGCCCTACCTGGTCTACATGGGCACGCTCGGCAAGGCGGCCGGCGTCGGCGGTGCCTTCGTGGCGGCGCACGCGACCGTGATCGAATGGCTGGTGCAGCGCGCACGTCCCTACATCTACACTACCGCGGCGGCACCCGCGCTCGCGCATGCCTTGATGGCGAGCATGGACATCATCGCCGGCGAAGAAGGCGCGGCGCGGCGTGCGCACCTCGGCGCGCTGATCGGGCAGTTGCGCGGCGCGGTGAACTTGCAGCGCTGGAAAATGCATCCCTCGCACACTCCCATCCAGCCCGTCATCATCGGGCCGAACGACGAAACCATGCGCGCTGCCGGCACGCTGTACAGCAAGGGCTACTGGGTGCCCGGCATCCGCCCGCCGACCGTGCCGCCCGACACCGCGCGCCTGCGCGTGACATTGTCCGCTGCGCATACTGTGCAGGATGTTGTCGGGCTGGCGAGCGCGCTGACGTTTCTGGAGGCATTTACATGAACGCTTCGGTCGCTTATTTCGTCACCGGCACCGACACCGAAATCGGCAAGACGCTGGTGTCGTGCACCTTGCTGTACGCCTTGGCCCAACAAGGCCTGCGCGCGGTCGGCATGAAACCGGTTGCCGCCGGCGCGGAGATGCGCGACGGCGCGCTGCATAACGAAGACGCCGACCTGCTGGCCGCGGCATCCAGCGTCGCGCTGCCTGTCGCACTCACCACGCCCTACATGCTGCGCGAGCCGGCGGCGCCGCACATCGCTGCCGCGCAGGACGGTGTCACGATCGACATTCCACACATCCGTGCCTGTTACGACCAGATCGTGCAAGCCACGGATGCCGTCGTGGTGGAAGGCGTCGGCGGCTTCCGCGTGCCCTTGTCGGACACGACCGATACCGCCGACCTTGCGCAGCAGCTCGGCCTGCCGGTGATTCTCGTGGTCGGCCTGCGCCTGGGTTGCCTGAACCATGCGCTGCTGACCGCCGAAGCGATCGCCGCGCGCGGTCTGAAGCTGGCCGGCTGGGTGGGCAATGTGGTCGATCTGGAAATGCGTTACGGAACGGACAATTTTGAAGCGCTGGTAGCGCGCCTGCCCGCGCCTGCGCTCGGCTGCATTCCGCGCCTGCCCGCTGCGTCGCCCTCGGCTGCGGCTGACCATCTCGATTTTTCAGGCTTGCCGGGCTGGCCGGTTCGTCCTGTTGGCTCTAATTTAATTTGATGCAAAGGAAGTAGCCCCATGTCGCACACGATTACGTTCCACGAAATTGCGACCCCCGCCGCGCGCAAGGCCATGGCAGAGCAGCGCTGGCCGGTCGACAAGGTACTGGAACTGTTCAACCTGCCCTTCAACGACCTGCTGTACCGCGCGCAGATCGTGCACCGAGAACACTTCGACCCGCAGGAAATCGAACTGGCCACGCTGCTGTCGATCAAGACCGGCGGCTGCCCCGAGGATTGCGGCTATTGCCCACAGGCCGCGCGCTATGACACCGGCGTGCAGGCGCAGAAGATGCTCGAGCTGGAAACC
>NZ_DATFAI010000004.1:0-105709 GCF_035254685.1 Noviherbaspirillum sp.
AAATGCCTTCCCGGAGGTGCGCGGCCTGAAGGGCCCGTTCACCTGCCTGAACTCCGCGCGTTACGGCATTGCCTGGGGTGCGCTGGGAGCGGCGGAGTCGTGCTGGCACATCGCGCGCCAGTATGTGCTCGATCGCAAGCAGTTCGGCAGGCCGCTGGCGGCGAACCAGCTGATCCAGAAGAAGCTGGCCGACATGCAGACCGAGATCACGCTAGGCCTGCAGGGCTGTTTGCGTCTGGGGCGCATGAAGGATGAAGGGACGGCCGCGCCGGAGATCACCTCGATCATGAAGCGCAACTCCTGCGGCAAGTCGCTGGACATTGCACGGCTGGCGCGCGACATGCTGGGCGGAAATGGCATTTCCGATGGGTTCGGTGTGGCGCGTCATTTGGTGAACCTGGAAGTGGTCAACACCTATGAGGGGACGCACGACATCCATGCGCTGATCCTGGGGCGGGCGCAGACCGGCATCCAGGCATTCCAGTAATTATCTTCGCGAAAAAAAACCGCATCCGATCCCGGATGCGGTTAAAGCTCGATACTACTCACCTGCCGCCAAAATCTTCCGTATCGCCGCTTACAACCAGCCTTTCTTCACCAGCTCCGAGGTAACAAGGTCGGCAAGCACGCGGTAGCCAAACGGGGTCGGATGCACGCTGTCGGCGAACTCGTAGTTGTCAACTGCGCCGGCAATCAGGTTATTGCGTGTGCAGACCAGCGACGAACCGAGCGGATTCTTTTGCGGGGACAGGTCGCAGGCTGGCGAGATCACATTCGTGAAGCCGTATTTCGTCGGGTTGGCGTTCTCGTCACGGCTGGAAGTGTAGGCATCGACATACAGCACATCGAGACCGGACAAGCCTTGCGACAACTGCGTGTTGAAGGTCGTAACCATGGTATTGATCAGCCCCTGGGTCTGCGCGCTCTCCGCAAGGGCGAACGGTGTCTTGCTCACGTCAGGTAGGTTGATCACGGTGACATATTTCGCGCCTTTGCCGATGATCTGGGTCTTGATGTAACCGGCCAGTTCGGCACCGGCAGTGCCCATCGCCGTCACGGCAGCCGTCGAGGCAGCGTTGGGATCGCCGCCTGCGGCAATGGTTGCATTCAGGGTGGCGAGCTGCATGAACACATCGTTACCGCCCGCAAACACAAACACGATTTCCGAACCGCCGAAGCTGCCGCCCTTGCGCGCGAGGTGCGTCTGGATCTGCGTAACAACGGGTACGGTGAGCTGGCCGAGGACGGCATTTGCACCGCCCAGCAACTTGTTGCCAGGACCGACAGGATCCGTGACGCGGGCGCCGCCCTGTGCGTAAGCCGTGCAGTTGGGGAAGTTGGTGACAGGAACGGAGAAACCTTGCGCCGGGTCGCCGTCGAGGCCGGTTTCCGCCGCGCAGGGTGCGCTCAATCCGAATTTCGGCGCCATCAGCTCGATCCAGTTCTTGCCGTCCGGACCGTTGATCGTGTACTTGCCGCCACCGAGCTGCGCCACCGTGCCGACGGCATAGGTGCCGACATCGCTCAAGCTGTCGCCGAAAGAAACCAGGGAAGTGAAATGCGGCTTGCTGTTGCCGCCGCAGGATGCCAGGAACGCAGTAGCCAGCAAGGCCGCTGCGAGTTTGAATTGACGCATGAAATCTCCTCTGCCGAAATTGGATTTTTTATCTTTCGAAACGGAAAGTAAATTGCAATTCCGCACCGAAAGTTAATATTATGGCAGCGACAACGACAGCTTGACTAGATAACATCAGCGGAAATTTAGAGATAAAGCAAAGCTCTAAACATTTCCAGGGGAAAGATGACGTGGGCGCACGAAGGCACCGAACAGGTATTCGCTATCGCGCTTCGTCCAGCAATCGGCCCAATGCCCCCGCCGAGTCGTGCGCGGCGCGACGCAGGCGATCGTTGACCCCTTGCCATTCCGGACCTGTCGGTGGTGCTTCCACCAGGATGATGTCAGCCCTTGCCTCGTCCATCGACCGCAAGGCGGCATAGAGGTCATGGGCATACCCGTCCGACGTGGCAGGCATGCCGACCTGGGCCTTGGCGAGAGGAATCGGGCCGATCGTCCGATATAACAAAGCAACGCGCCGGTCGTTGAAGACGAGCCGTTCATGAACGTGGTTCAACTGTTCCGGATCGACCAGTGCCACGGGGGTGTTTGGTGCGTAGTGGGCTTCGAGTGTGCCGGATGCCCGCGGTGCTGTCGCGTCCGGCAGGCGCGGATGTACACCAATGACACGGGCGATCTCGGCAGCACTGACATGTCCTGGGCGCAGCAGCACAGGTCCATGGCTTTCCATGCGCGACAGGTCGAGGATGGTCGATTCGATCCCGACCTCGCTCTGCCCGCCGTCGAGGATGCAGGCGACAGGGCTTTCGGGGCCGGTGCCGAATTCGTCCCGCACATGCTGTGCGGTCGTCGGGCTGACGTGGCCGAACCTGTTGGCTGACGGAGCGGCAACGCCGCCCTTCCCGCCCTTGAATGTCTTCAGGAGCGCCATTGCTACCGGATGTGAAGGGCAACGCAGGCCGATGGAATCCTGCCCACCCGAGACCGCATCGGGAATATGCATCGCACGCTTGAGGATCAGCGTCAGCGGGCCCGGCCAGAAGACATCGATGAGCTTGCCCGCTTCAACCGGCATGGTGTCAGCCCAGTAACCGATATCGGCGCCCGGTGCGACATGCACGATCACCGGATGATTCGCCGGGCGGCCTTTTGCGGCATAGATCCTGGCGACCGCGGCAGGGTTTTCCGCATCCGCGCCTAGCCCGTATACCGTCTCCGTGGGGAAAGCGACCAGCTTGCCCTCTTCGAGCATGCGAGCGGCGGATTGAATGGCTTCCCGTTCGGGGCTCGTTCCAGGCATGGCGCGTGCGCTCCCTTTCAATCAGGCTTGGATTCCAAGGATAACGCAGGAGGCACGCAGGCTTTCTTGCGCCTGCGCAAGTGTCGGCGCGACAAACGTCACATGTCCCATCTTGCGCCCGCGACGCGGGTCGTCCTTGCCGTAGAGGTGCAGATTGGCACCAGGTAGCGCCAGCACCTTGTCCCATGCCGGTTCGCGGACCTCGTCGCTGTCGCCTTCAAACCAGATGTCGCCGAGAATGTTAAGCATGACCGCCGGCGAATGCTGGCGCACATCGCCCAGCGGCAGGTGCGCCATCGTCCGTACCTGCTGCGCGAACTGGCTAGTGATGCAGGCATCAATCGTGTAGTGGCCGCTGTTATGCGGGCGCGGCGCCATTTCATTGACCACCAGCGTGCCGTCCTGCAGGACGAAGAATTCAATGCACAGCACCCCGACATAGCCGAGCTGCGCGATGATCGCCAGTGCTGCCGACTGCGCCTTGCCTGCGATTTCCGGGCACACGTTCGGTCCCGGCACGGTGGTAGTGAAAAGAATGCCACCGCGATGCACGTTCTCAGCGATCGGATAGACAACCGACTGTCCGTCCGCACCGCGCGCTGTCAATACCGAGACCTCATAGGCAAGCGGAAGCATCTTTTCCAGCACGCAGGGCACGCCATCCAATGCAGCGAACGCTGTCCGCGCCTCGTCGCGCGTCCTGACGCGAACCTGGCCCTTGGCGTCATAGCCCATGCGCGCGGTTTTCAGGATGCCGGGGAAAAGGTCGTCGGGGATCGCATCAACATCGGCAGCACTCGTCACCGCCATGTAAGGTGCGGGCAGCACGCCCGAGCTCGCTGCGCATCCGGTGAAGAAGCGTTTTTCCTCAATGCGGTCCTGGGCGATCGACACGCATGCCGCCGACGGTGCGACGAAGGTTCGCTCGGCCAGGAAGGCGAGGCTCTGCGCCGGCACGTTTTCGAATTCGGTCGTCACTGCGAGGCATTGTTCGGCCAGTTCCTTGAGCGCCGCTTCGTCGGTGTAATCCGCGCACAGCAAATGATCAGCCGCGTGGCCGGCCGGGCAATCGGTCGCCGGTTCCAGCACCGCGACCTTGTAGCCCATCATCTGCGCGGCATGCGCGAACATGCGGCCCAGCTGACCGCCACCCATCACGCCGAGCCAAGCCGGCAGCGTTGCAGAAGGAACGAAGGGGGTAAACTTGCTGCTCATGCGGGCAGTGTCATTGCGAGTGCGGCCTGAGTTTGTCGTGCACGGAATTCCTGCAGACGCGCCGCCAGTTGTTCGTCTGTCGTCGCCAGGATGGCGATCGCCGTCAGTGCCGCGTTGGCTGCGCCGGCTTCACCGATGGCAAAGGTGGATACCGGGATGCCCTTGGGCATCTGCACGATCGACAGCAGCGAATCCTCACCGCGCAAGTATTTCGAAGGCACGGGAACGCCGAGCACGGGGACGATCGTCTTCGCCGCAATCATGCCCGGCAGGTGTGCCGCGCCGCCTGCACCGGCGATGATCGCACGCAGGCCGCGCTGGCGCGCCGTCTCTGCATACGCGAACATCTGGTCCGGCATGCGGTGCGCAGAGATCACCTGTGCTTCGTGCGGCACACCGAAATCCTTCAGCATCGCGACGGCATGCTGCATCACTTCCCAGTCGGAGGAAGAACCCATGACCACGCCGACCAGCGGCGCAGCGGCTTGATTGGCCTGGTGCGTCATGTCAGTCCTTCAGGGTCTCGCCGGTCAGGCGCTGCAGCGCCTCGCGGTACTTCGCACCGGTCTTGTCGATCACATCCGGCGGCAATGCGGGCGCCGGCGCAGTCTTGTTCCAGTCCTTCAGCGTTTCCAGGTAGTCCCGTACGAACTGTTTGTCGAAGGACGGCGGCGACATGCCCGGTGCGTAGGAATCCGCCGGCCAGAAGCGCGAGGAATCAGCGGTCAGCACTTCGTCCATCAGGTGCAGCGTGCCATTCTCGTCGAGGCCAAATTCGAACTTGGTGTCGGCAATGATGATGCCGCGCGTCGCGGCATAGTCGGCCGCAGTCTGGTACAGCTTGATGCTGACTTCACGGATCTTCGCGGCCAGTTCCTTGCCGATGCGTTTTTCCATGTCGGCGAAGCTGATGTTTTCGTCATGCTCGCCCATTTCCGCCTTGGCGGCCGGCGTGAAAATCGGTGTCGTCAGCTTGTCAGCCTGGCGCAAACCCTTCGGCAATGCAATGCCGCAGATCGTGCCGGTTGCCTGGTAATCCTTCCAGCCCGAGCCGATGATGTAGCCGCGCACCACCGCTTCCACCAGGATCGGCTTCAGGCGCTTCGCGACCACTGCGCGACCGCGCACCTGCTCCACTTCGTCCGGACGCACCACGGATTCCGGGTCGATGCCGGTCAAATGGTTGGGAACGATGTCGGCCAGCTTGCTGAACCAGAAATTGGACATCTGGTTCAACACCTTGCCCTTGCCGGGGATCGGTTCGTTCATGACGACGTCGAAAGCAGACAGGCGATCGGTGGTCACGATCAGTAACTTGTCATCGCCGACGGCGTAGTTGTCGCGCACCTTGCCGCGGCCGAGCAGCGGAAGAGACTGGATGGTGGACTGGTAGAGGCTGTTCATAAAGGCTTTCCAAAAAAGCTAAACCGGCGGGTGCCTGACACGCCGCCGGTTGTTCCTTTCCAAGGCTGGGAATCCGTTCAAGATTCGTCGCGAGCGGTCCAGGGTCGGATCGAGAAGCGCAGCCGTACAGATAGTACGGCGAGCATCGCAGGTCCGGGTTTGGACTGCGCAGCAGGATATTGAGCGGGTTCCAATTTTACTGCACGATCTGTGCTAACTCACCTTTTTTGTACTTTTCGGCCATTTTTTCGAGCGAAACCGGCCTGATTTTGCCAGCCTGACCTTCGCAGCCGAAAGCGATGAAACGCGACTTGCAGATGGCCTTGGCGGCTTCACGGGCCGGCTTCAGGTATTCGCGTGGATCGAACTTGGACGGGTTCTCCATGAAGAAGCGACGGATCGCGCCGGTCATGGCAAGACGGATGTCGGTGTCGATATTGATCTTGCGCACGCCGTGCTTGATGCCTTCCTGGATTTCCTCGACCGGCACGCCATAGGTTTCCTTCATGTCGCCGCCGAACTGGCGTATCTCGGCCAGCAGTTCTTGCGGCACCGAGGAGGAGCCGTGCATCACGAGATGGGTGTTCGGAATGCGGGCGTGGATTTCCTTGATGCGCTGGATGGCGAGGATGTCACCGGTCGGCTTGCGCGAGAACTTGTAGGCGCCGTGCGACGTGCCGATCGCGATGGCGAGCGCGTCGCATTGCGTCAGCTTGACGAAATCGGCCGCCTGGTTCACGTCGGTCAACAGCTGGTCGCGCGTCATCGTACCTTCCGCGCCGTGACCGTCTTCCTTGTCGCCCTTCATGGTTTCCAGCGAACCGAGCACGCCCAGTTCCGCTTCAACCGTCACACCGATCGCGTGAGAAAACTTTACCACTTCGCGCGAGACGTCGACGTTGTATTCGTAGCTGGCGACCGACTTGCCGTCTTCCATCAGCGAACCGTCCATCATCACCGAGGTGAAGCCGGACTTGATCGCAGCCATGCACACCGCCGGCGACTGGCCGTGGTCCTGGTGCATGACGACAGGAATGTGCGGATAGGCTTCGACCGCTGCCTCGATCAGGTGGCGCAGGAAGGCTTCGCCGGCATACTTGCGGGCGCCTGCGGAAGCCTGCATGATCACCGGCGCGCCAACTTCATCGGCTGCCTGCATGATGGCTGTGACCTGCTCCAGGTTATTGACGTTGAATGCGGGCAGACCATAGCCGTTTTCGGCAGCGTGGTCGAGCAGTTGACGCATGGATACGAGAGGCATAGTGGTTCTCCAGACAATAAAATTTAGTGTTCTCCGACCTTCATGATCTTCAGGGCATTCGTTCCGCCGACCTGGCCCATGGGTTCGCCCCAGGTGACGACAATCATGTCACCATTCTGGACGACACCTTTGGCGAGGAGCAAATCCTGCGCGGTTTTCAGCACGGCGTCGCGGTCGCTCGAATGCTCCAGCTCCAGCGGCGTGACGTTCCGATACAGCGTTGCCTTGCGCTGCGTGGCGAGAATGGGCGTGAGCGCGAAAATCGGGATGTCGATATTGTGCCGGCTCATCCACAAGGCAGTTGAACCGGATTCGGTCAGTGCGACGATTGCCCTGACCCGCAAATGATAGGCCGTGAACAGTGCGCCATAAGCGATCGACTGGTCAATGCGGGTGAATGTCACGTTCAGGAAGTCGGCATCGAGCTTCACCACGTCGGACTTTTCCGCTTCGAGGCAAATCGCGGCCATCGCCTCCACGGTTTCGACCGGATACTTGCCGGAGGCGGTTTCGGCCGAGGTCATGACGGCGTCGGTGCCATCCAGTACCGCATTGGCAACATCCGACACTTCCGCCCGGGTCGGCACCGCGTTGACGATCATGGATTCCATCATCTGCGTCGCGGTGATGGCCAGCTTGTTCGATGCGCGGGCCATGCGGATCATGCGCTTCTGCAGCGCGGGCACCGCTGCATTGCCGACCTCCACGGCGAGATCGCCGCGCGCCACCATGATGCCGTCCGAGGCGTCGAGGATTTCCTGCAGCAGCGGAATCGCTTCGGCGCGCTCGATCTTGGCGATCATCTGCGGCTTGTGCCTGGTGGGCTCGCCGGCGATATTTGCCAGTTGTCGCGCCATGATCATGTCGGTCGCGTTCTTTGGAAAGGACACGGCGATGTAATCGGCCTGCAAGCTCATCGCCGTCTTGATGTCTTCCATGTCTTTCGCGGTCAGGGCCGGCGCCGACAGGCCGCCACCGAGGCGGTTGATACCCTTGTTGTTCGACAGTTCACCGCCGATTCGCACCGTGGTGTGGATCGCGCTGCCGACAATCTTGTCGACGACCAGCACGATGAGACCATCATTGAGCAGCAACACATCGGCCGGTTTCAGGTCGCGCGGCAACTCCTTGTAATCGAGGCCGACTGTCGCCTGGTTGCCAAGTTCGCAATCGGCATCGAGCACGAACTTGCTGCCGCTCTCAAGGAAGATCTTGCCGTGCTCGAACTTGCCGATGCGGATCTTCGGCCCCTGCAGGTCGGCCATGATCGCCACTTCGCGCCCGCAGGCAGTCGCAGCCTGGCGCACCATGCTCGCGCGTTCGATATGATCCTGCGCTTTTCCATGAGAAAAGTTCAGGCGCACCACATTGACGCCGGCATTGATCATCTTTACGAGGGTGTCGGGATCGCTTGATGCGGGGCCGATGGTGGCAACAATTTTCGTAGCTCTGATCATTTCACAAGCCTTGTCGAGCGGCGGCTTGCCGCTCGCGATGGTTATTGCTGCGCGCGCTGCTGCAAAATGTCGACAGCAGGCAGCGTCTTGCCTTCCAGGAATTCGAGGAAGGCGCCGCCGCCAGTCGAGATATACCCGACCTTATCGGCGATGTTGTACTTGGCAATCGCCGCCAGCGTATCGCCGCCACCTGCGATTGAAAACGCCTTTGAGCCGGCAATCGCCAGCGCCAGCTTCTTCGTGCCCTCGCCGAACTGATCGAATTCGAACACGCCGACCGGGCCGTTCCATACGATGGTGCCCGCCTGCGCAATCTGCTGCGCCAACTGGTCTGCGGTCTTGGGTCCGATGTCGAGGATCATGTCGTCATCGGCCACGTCCTTCACATCCTTGACGGTGGCCGTTGCCGTCGCCGAAAACTCCTTGGCGCAGACGACATCGACCGGGATCGGCACGGAGGCGCCACGCTTCGCCATCATATCGATGATCGCTTTCGCGTCGCTGACAAGATCGGCCTCGGCCAGCGACTTGCCGATCTTCAGGCCGGCTGCCAGCATGAAGGTATTGGCGATGCCGCCGCCGACGATCAGATTATCGACCTTCTCGGCCAGCGATTTTAGGATGGTGAGCTTGGTCGACACCTTGGAGCCGGCGACGATGGCGACCAGCGGGCGGCGCGGCTGGCCGAGCGCCTGGCCGAGCGCATCCAGCTCGGCCGCCAGCAACGGACCAGCGCAGGCGACCGGGGCATATTTGGCAATGCCATGCGTGGTCGCTTCGGCGCGATGTGCGGTGCCGAAGGCATCGTTGACGTAGATGTCGCACAGCTTTGACATCTTCTTCGCAAGCTCGTCGCTGTTCTTTTTCTCGCCTTTGTTGACGCGACAGTTCTCCAGCAGGACCACCTGGCCCGGCTTCACGTCCACACCGTCAACCCAGTTCTGCTTCAGTTCGACCGGCATGCCGAGCAGTTCGGACAGACGCTTGGCAATTGGCGCCAGCGAGTCTTCCGGCTTGAGCTCGCCTTCGGTTGGACGTCCGAGGTGCGACGTGACCATGACAGCGGCGCCGGCCTGCGCAGCCTGCTGGATGGCCGGCACCGAAGCACGGATGCGCGTGTCTTCGGTGATGTTGCCGGCATCATCCTGCGGAACGTTGAGATCGGCGCGAATGAATACGCGTTTGCCCTGGAGTTGGTTGCGTGCGATGAGGTCGCTCAATCGATTGAATTGCATGGCTGCCAGACAAGTATTGAAAGAATGGAAAAAGCGCTATTTTACCGCAGCGCCTAGTCGCAAAAAACGATTTTCAGCTCACAAGGTGATACGCAGCAAGGTGTACAGAGCCATCCCGGCGACGATGGTTCCCAGCAAGTGTCGGGTCGCCAGGAAAAACAGCGTCGCGCCTACGCCGGCCATCAGTTTCGGATTGGTCCAGGCGAGTTGCAGACTGTCATTGACGAACACGAGGTCGGGTGCGACGATCGCCGCCAGCGCCGCTGCCGGCGCATAACGCAACGCATGCTGCACCTTCGGCGGCAGCTTCACGGCATGCCCGAGAAAGAAGAAGGAACTTCTCGTCAGGATGGTGGCGATGGTCAGGAAACCGATCGTCACCCACACGTAACCATCGCTCATGCATGCTCCTTTTTCTTCTCGAGAATTGAATCGACAAGCATGGCGGCGGCCATGCCGACGATCACTGCGACCAGCAACCCAAGCCGGTACGGCAGGGATGCGGCGACGACCGCGGTCATGCCAGAAACGGCAACGCCGACCAGCGCCGCGGAGTTGATGATCAGGGGAATGGTGATGGCCAGCAAGGCCAGCGTGCCGGCAAACCCGATGCCCCAGCCTTGCGGAATCTGGCTCGCCATCAGGATGCCGATCACCGAACCGCTCTGCCATGCCCACCAGTTCGGATAGCAGATACCGTTGTAATAACCGACCTTCCCCACCGTCCGGTGAGCCGTTTCCGGTGAAAATCGGCGCGGGAACAGGGCAACGGTAATGTCAGCATTGAAATAGCCATGCCAGACACGCCTGTACCAAGGCAGATGCGCGAAATGCGGCGCGATGGCCGCGGCGAAGATCACGAATCGCAGATTGACGACCAGCGCCGTCAGAAACACCACCCAGACCGGCGCGCCGGCTGCCATCACCGGCAGGGCCGCCAGTTGCGCTGAACCAGCGAAGACGATGAAGGTCATGCCGAGCGCCTGCCAAAGCGTCAGGCCGGATTTCACCATGGCCATGCCGGTCACCATGCCCCAGGCAAAGATGCCCGCCATGGTCGGCGCACATGCCTTGACGCCCTCGCGGAACGCGCGCTTTTCCAGATCGATGGGCGTCTGCTGTGTCATTACTGCGTCTGAATTGCTCATGGCTTGTGGGACAACACCTCGCCCGAGGGCAATCGGCCAGACCAGCCGAACGCCCCTGCTTGAAGATTTGACAATGGAAGAATGTACGGGCCGCGATGAGGCAAAGCGAACAGCCGAGCTTTCAAAAAAAGCGGCCCGTCAGCGGCACGAACCCGACATTCTACCCATGAATTTTCGAGCCCGCCGGACGCACCCCAAGTTGCTGGCATAGGCAATGTGGCATCACAATTCACGTCTCGCCGTTGCGACGCGGCCGGGTCGAATTCGCTTGATCCGCCCTCTGTCTCACATGGAACTATCCGGAGTAAAATCGAGGCTTTGCGACAATTTTTGGAGAATACGACATGTCCATGGCCGACCGCGACGGAAAAATCTGGAAAGACGGTGAACTGATCGAATGGCGCGACGCCAAGGTGCACGTGCTGACGCACACGCTGCATTACGGAATGGGTGTGTTCGAGGGCGTGCGCGCCTACAAGACCACGAAGGGCACCGCGATTTTCCGCCTCAAGGAACATACTCAGCGCCTGTTCAATTCCGCCAAGATCTTCCAGCTTCCGATGCCTTACGACATGGAGACCATTGTCGAGGCGCAGCGCCAGGTGGTGCGCGAAAACAAGCTGGAGTCCTGCTACCTGCGTCCGCTGGTCTGGATCGGTTCCGAAAAGCTCGGCATCTCCGCCAAGGGCAACACGATCCATGTTGCCGTCGCTGCCTGGCCGTGGGGCGCCTATCTCGGCGAAGACGGCATGACCAAAGGTATTCGCGTGAAGACATCGTCGTTCTCGCGCCATCACGTCAACGTGTCGCTGGTGCGCGCGAAGGCCTGCGGCTACTACATCAATTCAATCCTCGCCAATCAGGAAGCACTCGCCGACGGCTATGACGAAGCACTGCTGCTCGACACGGAAGGCTACGTGTCGGAAGGCTCCGGCGAAAACGTCTTCATCGTCAAGAACGGCAAGATCTACACGCCCGACCTGGCCTCCTGCCTGGACGGCATCACGCGCGATTCCGTGCTGACCATGGCGCGCGACCTCGGCATCGAAGTGATCGAAAAGCGCATCACGCGCGACGAAGTGTACTGCTGCGACGAAGCCTTCTTCACCGGCACCGCCGCGGAGATCACGCCAATCCGCGAACTCGATAACCGCCAGATCGGCGCAGGCAAGCGCGGACCGATCACCGAAAAACTGCAGACGCTGTTCTTCGACGTGGTCGCCGGCAAGGCGCCGCAATACGAACACTGGCTCACACTGGTTTAACCCCTTCAGGAAAATGCCATGAACCAAGCAAACACGAACGCGAGCTATGTCGAACTGAGCGGTGACGACCTGCCCGCCTATTGCCCCAACCCGGCAATGCCGATCTGGTCGTCGCATCCGCGCGTGTTCCTGGCGCTCAATGAGCACCACGAATCGAAGTGCCCCTACTGCGGCACCTTGTACCGGTTGAAACCCGGCGCGGTTGTCAAGGGACACTGACAGACCACCTTCTCCCGCGGCAGCAACGCTTGCCGCGGGCTTTCCCCCGGCCGCATGCATTTCCCGCAACAGGCCTCTCGTTCCCCTAACAAGCTTTTCCTGCCCACCCTCCAGCCTCCCTGCATGGTTGGATCGCATA
Source organism: Noviherbaspirillum sp. (assembly GCF_035254685.1). Taxonomy (GTDB): domain Bacteria; phylum Pseudomonadota; class Gammaproteobacteria; order Burkholderiales; family Burkholderiaceae_D; genus Noviherbaspirillum. Next base: position 12,220 of record NZ_DATFAI010000004.1, read on the forward strand.
AAGTCGAATGGCGAATGATTTCGCACATCCTTTGCTCAGATCGTCCTTCCCGGCCCGCGTTCGAACAGGCGTTAGAATAGCCTTGTTGGCGCATTAACTTCGCGCGTTTCCCACTACTGATCATGCCAAAAATTAACAAGTTGCTCGAAAGCGCCGAAGAGACTGAAGCAGCCTTCTATGACGCCATCAGCCGCGCCGACATCGAGGCTGTCATGTCCTTGTGGGCCGATGATGAAGAAGTCGTCTGCATCCACCCCGGCTCGCCACGCCTGATCGGACATGCTGCAATCCGCTCATCCTGGGAATCGATCTTTGAGCAGGGCGGCGTGCAGATCCAGCCTGTGCAGCTGCATGTGACGCAGAATGTAATGACCTCCGTACACAACATCATCGAGGAAGTGCATCGCACCACGACACGCCAGCAGGACATCCACATACTCGCGACCAACGTCTACATGAAGACGCCTGTCGGCTGGCGCCTCGTATCGCATCACGCCTCCGTAGTACCGGGCGAAGCGCCGGCGGATGCAAGGATAACGGCACTGCTGCATTGAGGGGGCGCACTCCATGAGGAAGGCCGAATGAACTACCCCGCTCCATCCTGGCTCCCCGGCGGACATTTGCAGACCATTTATCCGGCGACGTGCATTGCAAAGCCGAAGGTGGCATACCGGCGCGAACGCTGGGAGACGCCGGATGGCGATTTCATCGACATCGATTTTGCCGACGGTCAGACGGGGCGCCCATTCATCGTGCTGTTCCACGGACTTGAAGGTTCCTCCGACAGCCATTACGCACGGGCATTGATGGCGCGGATCCTTTCGCTCGGCTGGTCCGGCGCGGTGCCGCATTTCCGGGGCTGCTCGGGTGAGATGAACCATGCGCCACGCTTCTATCATTCGGGCGACGCGCAAGAGGTGGACTGGATCATTCGCCGGCTTGCAGACAGGTACAAGGCGAGCAGCGCGAAGTTTTATGTCACCGGCGTTTCCCTCGGAGGCAACGTCCTGTTGCGCTGGCTGGGTGAGTCGCAGCACCGAGCGGAGTTCGTCGACGCTGCCTGCGCCGTCTCCGCGCCGCTGGATCTGGCCGGCGGCGGTGAGGCGCTGTCAAGCGGACTGAACATGCTCTATACCCGCGCGTTTCTGCAGACACTGAAGCCGAAATGCCTGCAGAAACTCAAGCAGTTCCCATCATTGTTCGACCGCGACACCATGCTTCGCGCGCGGAACCTGTACGAATTCGACAATATCGTCACCGCCCCGCTGCATGGCTATCGGGACGTCGACGATTATTGGGACCGCGCAAGCGCCAAGCATGTCTTGCCGGACATTACCGTACCGACGCTGGTGCTGAACGCGCGGAACGACCCGTTCCTGCCCGCGCGTCACTTGCCACGCACTGCGTCATCCTGTGTGAAGCTGGAATATCCGGAACACGGCGGGCACGTCGGGTTCGCAGTAGGCGGGCCGCCGGGCCGCATCGACTGGCTGCCGCAACGCATGCTGCATTTTCTGGAAGGTGAAGGATGCTAGATGACATCGTCAAGCAGGCAATGGCCAAGTGGCCCAACGTACCGCATTGTTATGGCTGGCTGGCGCTTGACCGGCGGGGCAACTGGCGCATGCGCGACGAGCGTGCACAAGCGCTCCGGCTACCGGGTGACCGGATCACCAACGCGGCCCTGCTTGGATTCATCAACCGCAATTACACGCACGACGAGCAAGGCCGCTGGTACTTTCAGAACGGACCGCAACGCGTCTATGTCACACTGGAAGTCGCGCCGTACATCGCGCATACCGACCCGGCGGAAGGTTTCGTCCTTCACACGCGCGAGCCGCTGCGGCAGATCGAGGCCGCATGGATGACCGAGGCTGGACACCTGCTCCTGCAGGGCGGGGAGAAAATCGCCGTCGTGGATGATCGCGACATGGCGCAATGCCTGCAGCGCCTGCACCTTGGCGGCGCGATAGCAAGCGACGAACAGATTCTGGCATGGCTCGACAAGCCGCAGGAGGGCACGGACCTGGCGCTGGATTTCCAGGGCACGTGCATTCCGGTCAACCATGTCGCCAGCGACGCCGTCGCCAGCCGTTTTGGATTCGTGCTGGAGCCACAGCCCGGATCCGCCTGACCGGGCTATATCCGCAGAACCCGGAACATCTCAGCGGTCCTGCTTCGCCTCTTTCATTTCCTCCATCCAGCGCGCCTTGAACTCGCGTTCGCGCGCGTCGATGACAGCCTGGTCATAGAACGATGCATCCGGCGAGCGCCGCGCGATGCCAAGCTGGTCGATGGCCGCCGGCATGCTCCCCGAAAGCGCGTACGACTCAGCCAGCGCCAGATGCTGCAAGGCCTGCTTGCCCTGCGCCGCATAGGCCCTGGCCAGCTGATCCTGCACTTTCGGCTCCTGTCGGTATAGCTGAGCCTGGTCACGCAGGAAACTGACCGCAGCGTCGAGACGGCCGGCAGCAATCAGCGCGTCTGCATATTGCTGTGCGATCACGCGCGACAGCGGAAATTTGGCGCGCGCTGCGTCGGCCTGCTTGAGCGCCTCTTCAGGCTTGTTTGCGGCGAGCTTGATCTCGATGCCCAGTCCGCTGAGTATCGCGCTTTGCGCGCCACTCGGTGAGGTGGCTGCATAGGCCTGCTTGAGCAGATCCTGTGCCTTGTCCGGCGCGCCCTGCCTCAGCGCGACCAGCGCCTGGCCGTATTTCGCCGCAACGATCTGCATGCGCGACTTTTGCTCCGCTTGCGATTCAAACGCCACCTCAGCATCCAGCAGTCCCTGCGGTGACGGGTCCTGCAACACGCGGACACGGGAGCGGACGAGGTAGAAATCGAGATTGTCGGCGTGCTGGCGATACGGCTGTTCGCGTATGCGGGCCTGGATGTCAGCAATGCGCTCCGTGGTAAGCGGATGCGAGCGCAGATAGGCCGGCGCGGCGTCGGTGTAGGAGCGGGTCGCGTTCTGCAAGCGTCCAAAGAAGGCAATCATGCCTGAGGTGTCGAAATGCGCATCGCGCAGGATTCCCAAGCCGATCCGGTCCGCCTCGCGCTCGGCATCACGACTGAAGTTCAGCTGGCGCTGCAAGGCCATGCCCTGCCCGCCCATCAGCAACGCGGCGGAGGCATCCGGATTGGAACGTGCGGCCAGCGCGGCCAGCACTGCCGAGGCGAGCGGGATCAGCGAATCCTGCTTCTGCTTGCCGAGCATACGCGCGATGTGACGCTGCGCGACGTGGCCGATTTCATGCGCCAGCACCGACGCCAGCTCGGACTCGTTCTGCGCGGCGAGGATCAGCCCAGAATGCACGCCGATGAAACCGCCGGGCAGCGCGAAGGCGTTCAGCATCGGGTCGCGCACCGCGAAGAAGAAAAAATCGTAGCCGGCCTCACCGCGCGCTTCCGGACGGGCAGCCACCAGCGATGATCCGAAATTGTTGAGGTATTCCAGCACGGGCGCATCGTCGAGGTAATCGCGATCGCGGCGGATGTCGCGCATGATCTGCTCGCCGAGCTTGCGCTCCATGAGTGGAGACAGCTCTCCGCGCTCGGTGTCACCGAGGCTGGGCAGGCTTTGTTCGGTTGCCAGCGACGGTGCGGCGACGATGGGCAGCAGGCTGAGGATGGCGATGCCGATGACACTCTTCAGACGCATTGTTATCAAAAAAAGAAGAAGGAATAGGTCAGTTCTACGATGCTATGATACCCGCACTCGTAGTTCGTTCAAGAATCACCAGAAGCCATTACTCATGAGCACCAGTAAAGTTGATAAAGACGCCACGAACGACAACGGCGGCCTGACCCATTTCGACGAAGCCGGCAAGGCGCATATGGTCGATGTCGGCGCCAAGAATGAGACACACCGGGTCGCAGTGGCTACCGGCACCATACGCATGAAGCCGGAGACGCTGGCGATCATTCAGTCAGGGACGGCGAAGAAGGGCGATGTGCTGGGAATTGCCAGGATTGCGGCGATCATGGGGGCGAAGCGAACGAGCGACTTGATACCGCTTTGTCATCCGCTGGCGTTGACGCGCGTCGCCGTGGATTTTGAAATTCATGCTGCTTCTTCTGAAATTACCTGTACTGCGCAGGTGGAAACGTTTGGCAAAACCGGTGTGGAGATGGAAGCACTCACCGCTGTGCAAATCGGTCTGCTGACGATTTACGATATGTGCAAGGCCGTGGATCGCGGAATGGTCATTGCCGGCATTAGGTTACTCGAGAAGCACGGTGGAAAATCCGGTGATTGGGTAACGTCGACGTCCTGACCGACGTATCAAGCATGAAATTGTTAGCTTGGTGGCATTTAAAAAGATGCGATGAAATTGAAAAACACCCCAGCCTGTTTCCAAGTCTGGGGTGTTTTCTTAATCAAGCGAAATCCTCTTGAGGATACCTTCTTGCGACCGTATTAGCGCTTCTTGCCTGAGCCGGCCTCAAAGCCTGATTTTGCCGGAAGCGTATCAGAGCCGGTAGACAAGCAAGCAACGTTGCCATCCGTTCCCGGGCCGCAATCGGCCTCATATTTATAGGCGCCGATAGATGCGTTACCTGTAAAGGTGACTGTAACCTTGCCCGGAGTATTGCCAGAAGTAGCGGTTCCTGCCAATGTGACAGCTGCTGCAGCATTCTGAGGAGTCGGCAATGCACTACCGGCGAAACCGTACGAATTGAGGTCGGCCACAGCCGCACATTTGGTTCCATCGTTCTCATTGTTTTGCAGACATTGGAAGATGGATTGTTTCACACCATCAATTCCGGTTACAGCAGCAGCCCACTTCGATTTGAGCACGTAGTCCTGATATTGAGGAATTGCCACAGCAGCCAGAATACCGATGATCGCCACCACGATCATCAATTCAATCAGCGTAAAGCCGCGTTGCGCGCGTTGAATCATTTTCATTGATTTCATTTCGTTTCTCCCATTTGGAAAGTAGGCGGGACGTTCGCCTCGATTTCCATATTGCAACGAGCATGCCAGCGCGATATTTCTAGCCTCGACTAGGTTTTCCGGGGGAAATGTGCTAATTTTTTGTCCGTTACTGACGATATTTGTCACTTAATTCCTGATACGGTTGCAAGAAGACAATTAAGACAAAAATTGTCAGCTTGCGGCAGCAGGCTCAGCAATACCACCGATGTCAGTTGTACAAAAATTGCATCCGTGTGCCGGATAGATCGATCACATCCCCGTGCACTAGCTGGTGAGGCTCTGTCCGGATCGGCGCATCGTTAATCAGAAGGCAACCTTCTCCTTCAACATGCGCAATGGAATAACCTTGTGGCTGCAAAATGATCACAGCAATCTGCACGTTTGGCTTGCCGATGGTCGTAATTGGCTTGTTGATTATGGTTTCCCGCCCCGCACCGGCGCCGCTCAACACTTTGATTCTTGCCAATTTTCCTGCATCGCCGGAAGCGACGCCTGGTTTCGTCGCGCTGTCCGGGAAGTGACCAGCGCGTGAAACTTGGGTCTCAAGATAGGTAATTCGGAACTGCGCCAGCTCGATCACATCATCATTCTGCAGGAAATGCTTTCTCACGGGCTGGCCGTTCACCTGCGTACCGTTGGTGCTGTTCAGGTCTTCCAGGAAGGAATCGCGATCCAGCAAGACGATCATCGCATGTTCGGCGCTGATGGCGAGATCGTCGATGACGATGTCATTGTGCGGCCTGCGACCGATGGTGGTCCGTCCCTTGCGCAGTTCCGTCTCCAGAAGCACTTTGCCTCCCTTTGACAGGATGATTTTTGCCATGCTCTCCCCCGATTACGACTTCTTCGACAGCCCTTCTACTATTTGATCCATCCAAGGATTCTTCCCAGCAGGCTGTCCGGTTCGGCAACGGTTGAGCGAACCCGGATCAGAATGGCCGAGATGTTGTCATGTCCGCCGTTTGCGTTTGCCCGCTGCACAAGCGCATCGCATACCTGCTCCAGCGATGTCTGCTGATTCGCCAGCAGGTCCTCAATTTCCTCGGGCAACAGCATGTCGGACAGTCCATCCGAACAAAGGAGATACACGTCCCCCGCCTCGACCAAATGTTCGTGGATTTCCACTTCCACCTCGGGGCCGACACCCACGGCCCTCGTCACCAGGTTCTTGTTCTGGGAAAACCGTGCCCATTCCGGGCTGATCAGGCCGGCGTCGATCTGCTCCTGCAGCAGGGAATGATCCCTGGTCAGCTGAAGGAGTTCGCCCGGTCGAAATCGATAGGCACGCGAATCACCAACGTGTGCCAGCATAAGCCTGTCATGATGAAATAAGGCCGCCACTACCGTTGTGCCCATTCCCTGGCAAGCGGGTTCAGCCTTCGCCGCATCAAAGATGGCGGCATTGGCACGCCGAATGGAATCGATCATCAACTGCTGGATCTGCTTCGGGCGGTTCGTCAGCAGTCCTCCTTGATGGCCCTGCAATTCATCGAGACCTTCTTCCATCGACTGCCGAACCGTCGCAATCGCGATTCCGCTCGCAACCTCGCCGGCGTTGTACCCCCCCATGCCATCCGCAAGCACGGCAAAGCCATAATCCGGACTGAGTGCAATCGCATCTTCATTCTGCGCCCGCACCAGTCCGGTATCTGTTTTTGCAGCGAATTCCAGCCCGACGTTATTTGCCATTCGAAGATTATACGTTGTGCATCAACTCGGAGCATGACGGCGCGGCGAACGGGAATATCGTGGTATCGGTAGAGGGCGTGATACTTTGCAGCGGGCAAAAAAAGCGGGGAGCCGAAGCTCCCCGCTTATTGTCGCTTGCCAGCAATCGATCGATTACAGCGCTGCCTTCAGCAGGCGTCCCATCTCGGATGGGTTGCGCGTGACCTTGATGCCGCAGGCTTCCATGATTTCCAGCTTGGCTTGCGCGGTATCGGCGCCGCCGGAAATCAGCGCGCCGGCATGGCCCATGCGCTTGCCCGGGGGCGCGGTGACGCCGGCGATGAAGCCGATCACCGGTTTCTTCATGTTGTCCTTGATCCAGTAGGACGCATTCGCTTCGTCCGGGCCGCCGATCTCGCCGATCATGATGACGGCGTCGGTGTCGGGATCATCGTTGAACATCTTCATGACGTCGATGTGCTTCAGGCCGTTGATCGGGTCGCCACCGATACCAACAGCGGACGACTGGCCGAGGCCGAGCGCGGTCAACTGCGCGACAGCTTCATAGGTCAGCGTGCCGGAACGCGAGACAACACCGATGCGGCCCTTCCTGTGGATGTGGCCCGGCATGATGCCGATCTTGATTTCGTCCGGCGTGATCAGTCCAGGGCAGTTCGGGCCGAGCAGCAGGGTCTTGCTGCCGGATTTCTTCATGCGGTCTTTGACTTCCAGCATGTCGCGTACCGGGATACCTTCGGTAATGCAGATCGCCAGGTCGAGTTCGGCTTCGACGGCTTCCCAGATCGCAGCAGCGGCGCCTGCCGGCGGCACGTAGATGACGGACACGGTGGCGCCGGTCTTTTCCTTGGCTTCCTTGACGTTGGCGAAAATCGGAATGCCTTCGAAATCCTCGCCGGCCTTTTTCGGGTTCACGCCGGCGACGAAGCAGTTCTTGCCGTTGGCGTAGTCGCGGCACATGCGGGTGTGGAACTGGCCGGTCTTGCCGGTGATGCCTTGCGTGATGACTTTGGTGTCTTTGTTGATCAGAATCGACATGTGTATTCCCTTAGCGATTATTTACCGTTGGCTGCAGCGACGACCTTCTGGGCTGCTTCTTCCATCGTGTCGGCGGAGATGATCGGCAGGCCGGACTCAGCCAGCAGCTTCTTGCCGAGGTCTTCGTTGGTGCCCTTCATGCGCACCACCAGTGGCACGCCGAGCGAAACTGCCTTGGAGGCAGCGATCACGCCTTCGGCGATCACGTCGCAGCGCATGATGCCGCCGAAGATGTTGACCAGGATCGCTTTCAGGTTCGGGTTCTTCAGCATCAGCTTGAAGGCTTCGGTCACTTTCTCGGTCGTGGCGCCGCCGCCGACGTCGAGGAAGTTGGCCGGCTCGCCGCCGAACAGCTTGATGGTGTCCATGGTCGCCATGGCCAGGCCGGCGCCGTTCACCAGGCAGCCGATGTTGCCGTCGAGGGAAATGTAGGCGAGGTCGAACTTGGATGCTTCGATTTCCGCCGGATCTTCTTCATCCAGGTCGCGCATGGCGACGATTTCCGGATGGCGGAACAGGGCGTTCGCGTCGAAGTTGAACTTGGCGTCGAGGGCGATGACCTTGCCGTCGCCGGTCAGGATCAGCGGATTGATTTCAGCCAGGGAAGCGTCGGTTTCCCAGTAAGCCTTGTACAAGCCCTGGAACTGCTTGCGCGCGTCGGGAACGGAAGCAGCGGGAACGCCGATCTTGGCGGCGATGTCGTCTGCATCAGCGTCGGTCAGGCCGGTTGCCGGGTCGATCACGACCTTGTGGATCAGATCAGGATGCTTCTCCGCCACTTCTTCGATGTCCATGCCGCCTTCGCTGGAAGCCATCATCACCACGCGCTGGGTAACGCGGTCGGTCACCATGGAGACGTACAGTTCCTTCTTGATATCGGCGCCGTCTTCGATCAGCAGGCGGCGTACCTTCTGGCCTTCCGGGCCGGTCTGGTGCGTGACGAGCTGCATGCCCATGATCGTGGTTGCGTATTCCTTGACCTGGTCGAGCGACTTGGCGACTTTCACGCCACCGCCCTTGCCGCGGCCGCCGGCATGGATCTGTGCCTTGACGACCCAGACCGGACCTCCCAGAGTTTCGGCAGCCTTAACTGCCTCTTCAACGGAAAAGCACGGGATACCGCGCGGAACCGTCACTCCATACTTACGGAGGATTTCTTTGCCCTGATACTCATGGATTTTCATGCGAGCTTCCCTTCAGACGCTTATTGAAAAAAATGGCTTGTTGAAACTAGCTGGATTCGGATTCTGCCAGCGACCTTACCGCCCAGCGCGGATAGTATTTGGCGACCGCTTCGCCGTCGGTGCGCAGGGCATGGCAGCGGTCGAGTTGAAACGGTTTGTGGCTCTGCCCATCGGCGCTCGCGCCATCGCGCGTGTCGAGCACGTCACCGGCGTATGCCTGAACAACGGCAGTCGGCAAGACGAGCGCGAGTTCGGTCAGATGGGTACATCCTTGAATGCCTGCCAGACGCTGCTTGACACCTTCGCGGAAGCCCTTGAGAAGATTGAGCCCAACCAGCTTTTTGTAAGCGGGGCCGATCGTGTCGCAATGACCGGGATAAGGAACAGAGTCGGAAACCGCTTCGGCGGCGATGATATTGAATTGCGTATCGACGGTCAGACGCACCCAGAGATCATGAATCGGTTGGCCCGCAGACCTTGAGCCGGATGCCAGATTGATGGGGCGAGTCTTGACGTCAGTGATATGCGCGTCGATATCCCACAAGCCATCGTCGCGAGCGAATGCTTCGACCTGGATTGTGCGCGTGTGCTTCAAGGCACGGCGAGATGTCGGCGGAGATAAGGGCATATGAAGAACCAATGCCGGAGGAGCGGCAATAAAAAAGCCGCAATTGCGCGTCGTTGCCGCAGCTTCTACGACAACAGCCGCTCCTGCGGCGCTGCAAAATTCTGGAGAGTGTAGCACAGGTCGTCAGCCTTTAACCATCGCGACATTTCCGTGACTGGAGCGCTGGCTGGAGCAGCGGCATGGCGCGCGATTCAAGGTGTCATCGGCACGAATGGTCGCAATGGTGAAAGATCAACAAGGTCAAACTGTTCCGGGATTCGGAAAAGTGGCAATGACGCCCCAAAAATCGTCCGGAATTCTCAGTCGTCGGAAGTCCCAGCCGCACGCATGGCGGCCTGGATGGCAATGCGGGAGAAGCCGCGCTGCTGAAGAAAACGCATCTGTTTTGCGCGCTCCACTGCGTCGGTTGGAGGATGGTCAAACCGCTTTCGCCACACCTCGCATGCCCGCACCGCTTCATCTTGGGACAGGTTGGCCTTGATTTCATTGAGTGCCTCACCGTCGATGCCGTGAGTCTGCAACTCGGACAGGATCCGGCTGTTACCGAAACGCGAAGCGCGGCGGTGCACGAGGGATTCAGAAAAACGGGATTGAGACAGCAGCTTGGCGGCTTCCAGGGTATCGAGCAAGGCCTCGATGTCGTCACCTTCCTGAGTATAGCGGGAAAGTTTGCGGGAAAGTTCAAGCCGGCTGTGCTCGCGAGCGGACAAATACTTCAGAGCCCGCGCCTTTAGACTCATTTGCAACTTTGCCATGGTGATCCAGCAGCGCGGGCTCCCTCACGTGAAGTATTCGGGATGGCGGGCAAAATGCCCGCCTGATTGACTTTTACTCTGCTTCGGCGACAGCAGGCGGAAGTTCAGGTACGCCGAGCGCCGCGCGCACCTTGTTTTCGATCTCGCGCGCAAGTTCAGGATGCTCCTTCAGGTAGTTGCGCGCATTGTCTTTGCCTTGACCCACGCGCTCTCCGTTGTAGCTGTACCATGCGCCGGATTTTTCCACGATCTTCGCCTCGGAGCCGAGATCGAGGATTTCGCCTTCACGCGAGGTGCCTTCGCCATAGAGGATGTCGAAATGCGCTTCCTTGAAGGGCGGAGCAACCTTGTTCTTGACGACCTTGACCTTGGTTTCGTTGCCGATCACCTCATCGCCGGACTTGATCGAGCCGGTGCGGCGGATGTCGAGACGAACCGACGCATAGAACTTCAGCGCGTTACCACCCGTTGTTGTCTCCGGGTTACCGAACATTACGCCGATCTTCATGCGGATCTGGTTGATGAAGATGACCAGCGTGTTGGTGCGGTTGATGCTGCCGGTTAATTTACGCAGCGCTTGGGACATCAGGCGGGCCTGCAAACCAGGCAGGGAATCACCCATGTCGCCTTCAATTTCAGCACGCGGCGTCAGCGCAGCCACCGAGTCGACCACGACCAGATCGACGCTGCCGGAGCGCACGAGCGCGTCGCAGATTTCCAGCGCCTGCTCACCAGTATCCGGCTGAGAGATCAGCAGGTCGGACAGATTAACGCCCAGCTTTTGCGCATAGATCACATCAAGCGCGTGCTCGGCGTCGATGAATGCACAGGTACCACCGAGTTTCTGCATTTCAGCGATGGCCTGCAGGGTCAGCGTGGTTTTACCGGAGGACTCCGGACCATAGATTTCCACCACGCGGCCGCGCGGCAGACCGCCGACGCCCAGCGCGATATCCAGTCCGAGCGAACCCGTCGATACCACCTGCACTTCTTCCGCCACGGCGCCGTCCGCCATGCGCATCACGGAACCCTTGCCAAACTGCTTTTCGATTTGTGCCAACGCGGCGGCAAGCGCTTTTGCCTTTTCCGGGTTCTGCACGGATTTCTTTTCGTCCATGTGTATTCTTTCGACGGTTAGAGATGAGTAGAGTCCAAATCAGTTTTTTGGAGCCTGCTTTTCGACGTCACAGGCCATACTGTATAAAAAACCAGTGCTTTATGCAAGCGCAAATTTTCATTCCCGGGAAAAGTTTATTGCGATCGCTAGGGATGCCCAGTTCCACTCTGCCTTGCTGCCATTTGGGAAAAGCAATAGACTACATTGAATTGATTGCAGAGTGCCAACCATGCGTATCTTGCTTGCCGAAGACGATAGTGTACTAGCCGACGGACTGACACGGTCCCTGCGTCAATCCGGCTATGCCACCGACTGCGTCAAAAACGGGCTGGAAGCCGACTCTGCCCTGTCAACCCAGGATTTCGATCTTCTCATCCTCGACCTTGGCCTGCCGAAAATGTCCGGCCTGGAAGTGCTGCGACGCCTGCGCGCGCGCAACTCCCGCCTGCCGGTGCTGATCCTTACGGCCGGCGACTCCATTGAGCAGCGCGTCAAGGGCCTGGATCTCGGCGCGGATGATTTCATGGCCAAGCCCTTTGCCCTGTCGGAACTGGAGGCACGCGTGCGCGCGCTGACGCGGCGCGGCGCCGGTGGCGGCCCGACCGTGATCAAGCATGGGCCGCTGTCTTACGACCAGGTGGGGCGGATCGCCTACATAAATGACCAGATGCTGGACCTGTCAGCGCGCGAACTCGGCCTGCTGGAGGTGCTGCTGCAGCGTACGGGCCGCCTGGTATCAAAGGAACAATTGGTCGATCATCTGTGCGAATGGGGCGAAGAGGTCAGCAACAACGCCATTGAAGTGTATGTGCACCGCCTGCGCAAGAAGATCGAAGTCGGCGGCGTGCGCATCGCCACCGTGCGCGGCCTGGGTTACTGCCTGGAAAAGTACACGGATCCCAATGCGCCCGCCGCGGCCAAAGACCAAGGCACGGCCCCCTCAACCTGACATTTTCCATGAGTGACGCACAACGTCTGGATGCGAACGCTCCCGCCGCGTCCGACTCGTCTTCCCATCCAAACGGCGCCGAATCGGTCGCCACGCAGCCGGAAGAACGCATACAGCGCTCCCTGTTCGGGGAGATCCTGGACTGGATGCTGGTTCCCCTGCTACTGCTGTGGCCGATGAGCATCGCCATCACCTATCTGGTTGCGAAATCGATTGCCAACCACCCGTTTGACCGCATGCTTGACGATCGCGTGACGGTGCTCGCGCAGCAGGTCAAGGAAGTCAACGGCAAGCTTGTCGCACCCTTGTCCAGCTCAGGACGCGACATCCTGCGTGCAGATGATGTCGACAATGTCTATTTCCAGGTCATCGGGCCGCACGGCGAATTCGTTGACGGTGACCGCGACCTGCCGCCCCCGCCTCCGGAGGAAGACAAGGTACTCACCGGTTCGGTACAGTTTCGCAACAGTTCGATGCACGGTGCAGAAGTCCGCGTGGCGTACGTGTATGTCGACTTGCGCCGCAACCGGAACGGCCGCGCCGCCTTGAAAGAACCCTACCTTGCGCTGGTGCAGGTGGGGGAAACGCTGGACAAGCGCGCCCATCTCGCCAATGAAATCATCAAGGGCGTGATCCTGCCGCAGTTCATCATCCTGCCGATCGCCCTGGCACTGGTCTGGTTCGCGCTCTCGCGCGGCCTGTCGCCGCTGGCCGAATTGCAGCAACGCATCCGGGCGCGCCGTCCCGACGACCTGAGCCCAATCGAATCGGGCCAGGTGCCGGAAGAGATCTCGCCGCTGGTGCGCTCGCTCAACGACATGCTCGAGCGTCTGTCCCAGAGCATCGAGATGCAGAAACGCTTCATTGCCGACGCGGCGCACCAGATGAAGACGCCGCTCGCCGGCATGCGCATGCAATCGGAGCTGGCGATGCGTGAAACCAGCCAGGCTGAAATCCGGCGTTCGCTGGAGCAGCTATCGAAGAGTTCCGAAAGCGCGACGCGCCTGGTCAATCAGTTGCTGGCGCTCGCGCGCGCAGAAAACCAAACGCCGGAAAGCAAGCCCTTCGTTCCGCTGGAATTGTCCGAACTGGCGCGCAAGGTCGTGCAGGACTGGGTGCAACCCTCGTTCACGCGCCGCATCGATCTCGGTTTCGAGCAACCCGGGCATCCCGTCATGGTGCGCGGCAATCCGGTCATGTTGCGTGAATTGCTGAGCAACCTGATCGACAACGCGCTGCATTACACGCCTGAGGGCGGCAGCGTCACCGTGCGCGTGCACACGGACGCCGTCGAGGGCCAGGCAATCCTCGAAGTGGAAGACACCGGCCCGGGCATTCCGCCAGCGGAACGTGCGCATGTATTCGAGCGCTTTTACCGTATCCTCGGCAGCAGCGTCGAAGGAAGCGGCCTCGGGCTGGCCATCGTGCGGGAAATCGCACAGCAGCATGGGGCGACTGTCGAGATCCACAACAATCCAAACAGCCATGACCCGAAATACCCTGGCTGCCTGGTGCGCGTGAGCCTGCGGATGGAGCAGCGGCCCGAATTCATCGAGGACATCGGATGATGCCGCAGAATACCGAAAAGATGGCGCAGCTCCGCGCGCTGTACTGGAGGAAGGTGCAACGGTTCACGGCGGCGCTGATCATCGTCTGGTTTGCTTCCACCTTTGGCGTCATTTTCTACGCCCGCGAACTCTCCAAGATCACCGTGTTCGGCTGGCCGCTCTCGTTTTACATGGCCGCGCAAGGCTTGACCTTTTTCTACCTGCTCATCCTGGCGCTGTATGTGAAGCGCATGCGGCGCCTGGACCAGATCCTGAAGGGTGACAGCCACGATGGCCAGTAACAGCAAATCCTTTTTCCGGCGCCTGGTCAGCTATTACAGCTGGTATACCGTCTGCTTCATCGTTTTCCTGCTCGCCCTGGCTGTCCTCGAAAAGGAAGGATTTCCTCGCGCCTGGATCGGATACATGTTCATGTTTTCGACCATCGTGCTGTATGCCGGCATCGGCGTTATCAGCCGCACCTCCGATGTGTCCGAATACTATGTGGCCGGCCGGCGCGTTCCTGCGCTCTTCAACGGAATCGCGACAGCCGCCGACTGGATGTCGGCAGCGAGCTTCATCAGCCTGGCCGGCGGCCTGTATGTCATGGGCTTCGATGGCCTGGCTTACATTCTTGGATGGACGGGCGGATATTGTCTGGTCGCGTTCCTGATCGCTCCCTTCATCAACAAGTTCAGCCAGTACACGATTCCTGATTTCCTTGCGGCGCGCTATGCCAGCCGCAGTGGTGGCAACCTGATCCGGATCGTGGCGGTCACGGCGACCATCCTGGTGTCGTTCACCTATGTGGTGGCGCAGATTTACGGTGTCGGCCTGATCACCTCGCGCTTCACCGGCGTGGATTTTTCGGTCGGGATCTTCCTTGGACTGGCCAGCATCCTCGTCTGCTCCTTCCTGGGCGGCATGCGTGCCATCACCTGGACCCAGGTGGCGCAGTACATCATCATCATCATCGCGTACATGATCCCGGTGGCATGGCTCTCGGTGAAGCACACCAACGTGCCGATTCCGCAAATCGCCTATGGCAGCGCGCTCGCCAAGCTGAGCGCGCGCGAAAAGCAGCTCAATGACGATCCGAAGGAGCAGGAGGTCCGGGCCATTTTCCAGAAGCGGGCGGAAGAGTATGAAACGAAGCTGCGCACGCTGCCGAAGTCATGGGAAGAAGGCATGGTGGAGCTGCAGCGCCAGGTCGATGACCTGAAGAGGAGCAATGCTTCGCTGATCGAAATCAAAGCGGGCGTACGCGCGCTCGCCGAGTACCCCAAAGACGTGGACGAGGCGCGGCACAAGTGGACGGAAGCGAAGGCGTTCAACCTTGCGCGGGCCGAGCCGGTCGTTGAGCACACGAAGCCCTTCCCTGGCGCGACAAAAGCGATCTCGGATGGCAAGCGCAACAATTTCCTCGCACTCGTCCTGTGCCTGATGATGGGAACGGCGGCGCTGCCCCACATCCTGGTACGCTTCTACACCACGCCCTCGGTACGCGAAGCGCGCCGCTCGGTGTTCTGGACGCTGTTCTTCGTCATGCTGTTGTACGTGACCGTGCCGGCGCTGGCGGTCCTGGTCAAATACGACATCTATACCTCGCTGGTCGGCACGGAGTTCTCCCACATGCCGGCCTGGGTGTCGTACTGGGCGAACATTGACAAGGTCAATCCGCTGGTATCAATCACCGACTTGAACAAGGACGGAATCGTGCAGCTCGCCGAGATCATGATGGACGGCGACATCGTCGTGCTCGCGACGCCGGAAATCGCCGGGCTTCCCTATGTGATATCGGGGCTGGTCGCTGCCGGCGGGCTGGCAGCAGCGTTGTCGACCGCCGACGGCCTGCTGCTGACGATTTCGAACGCGCTGTCGCACGATATTTATTACAAGACGGTCGACCCGACAGCATCCACGCAGAAACGGGTGACGATTTCCAAGCTCCTGCTGCTCGTCGTCGCGCTGATCGCAGCCTATGCCGCCTCACTCAAGCCCGGGGACATCCTTTCCATGGTCGGCGCCGCCTTCTCCCTTGCAGCCTCGACGCTGTTCCCTTCGCTGGTGCTAGGCGTTTTCTGGAAGCGCGCCAACCAGCAGGGCGCAATCACTGCGATGGTCGTCGGTTTTTCGGTAGCGGTGTACTACATGCTCCGCACCTACCCCGCGCTCGGCGGCTCGGCGGACAATGCATGGTTCGGCATTGCGCCCATTTCGGCAGGCGTCTTCGGCGTGCCGATCGGCTTCCTGACGCTCGCCGTGGTGAGCCTGCTGACACCGCCGCCCGACCAGCGCGTCAATGCACTGGTCGATCACATTCGTACTCCCTGAGCATTCGATAAAAAAAGCCGCTGGAATTTCCAGCGGCCGTTTCTTGAGACTTCACCAACAGCGATCAGACAACGATCGTCTGCGCCTCGCTGCCCTGGCGTTCGCGGATTTCACCGATGCGCGTGACGGTCTCGCCGGCAGCTTGCAATTGGGCAATTGCCGCGTCCGCGTTTTCCTTGCTGACGATGACCGCCATGCCGATGCCGCAGTTGAAGACACGATGCATTTCCGCATCCGCCACGCCGCCATGCTGCTGCAACCAGGTGAACAGCGGCGGCATGGTCCAGGCATCGCGATGCAGCACTGCAGTCAGCTTGTCGCCCAGCACGCGCGGCACGTTTTCCACCAGGCCACCGCCGGTGATGTGCGCCATGCCCTTGACCTCGAGCTTCTCCATCAGCGCCAGCAAAGGCTTGACGTAGATGCGCGTCGGCGCCATCAGCACGTCGGCCAGGCGGCGGCCGTGGAAGTCCGCATTCAAATCGGGCTGTGCCACCGAAATGATCTTGCGCACCAGCGAATAACCGTTGGAATGCGCGCCAGAGGACGCCAGGCCGAGAACCACGTCGCCCGGCACAATCTTGCTGCCATCGATGATTTTCGATTTTTCGACCGCGCCGACTGCGAAGCCCGCCAGGTCGTATTCGCCGTCCGGATACATGCTTGGCATCTCGGCGGTTTCGCCACCGATCAGCGCGCAGCCGGCCTGCTCGCACCCTTGGGCAATACCCTTGATAACGTCGGTGGCGGCCCCCACATTCAGCTTGCCGCAGGCAAAATAATCCAGGAAGAACAGCGGTTCGGCGCCCTGCACCAGGATGTCGTTCACGCTCATCGCCACGAGGTCGATGCCCACCGTGTCATGCTTGTCAAGGTGGAACGCCAGCTTCAGCTTGGTGCCGACGCCGTCGGTTCCCGATACCAGTACCGGCTCCTTGTACTTCTTGCTGATCTCGAACAAGGCGCCGAAGCCGCCGATGCCGCCGAGCACCCCCTCGCGCATGGTACGTTTGGCAAACGGCTTGATCGCTTCGACCAGGGCGTCGCCTGCGTCGATATCAACACCGGCGTCGCGGTAGGAAAGGGAGACGTTGGATGTGGAACTCATGATGTGAATAGATGCAGAGGCGGTAAAATAGACGGTTAAGGCAAAAATGCCGGACCAAACCGCTATTTTAACAAACCGTTCGTCCAAACCACGATAGATGCCGTTTTCATTGAACTCCGAACAGAAGCAGACCGTTTTGTGGCTGGCGGTCGGGCTCGTGCTGGCGGCATTGCTGGTGAAGCTGGGACCGGTGCTGGCGCCGTTCATCGCCGCCGGTGTCCTCGCGTACGCGCTCAATCCGACGACGGACTGGTTGTCATCCCGGCAAGTCGGCAAGGTCCGCATGCCGCGCGTGCTGGCGGTCGTCATCGTGATGCTGCTGCTCCTGGCAGCGATCCTCGCGCTGGTCCTGGTCGTGTTGCCGGTCATGCAAAAGCAGATCCCGCTGCTGCAGGAACAGCTTCCGTACGCTCTCAGCCGCCTGAATGCCGCGCTCGCGCCGAAACTGCAGGAGCTCGGGATCAGAGTGCGCCTCGACGGTATCGGCATCAAGCGCATCGTTTCGCAGTATTTCGCCACGAGCGGCGACGAGATCTGGAGCACGCTGCTTGCCTCGGCCAAGGTCGGCGGCATCGCCATGCTCGGCTGGCTCGCCACCCTGTCCCTGATCCCCGTCGCGCTGTTCTACCTGCTGCTCGACTGGCATGCAGTGGTCGCTCGCATGCATAACCTCATTCCGCGCCGCTGGGTGGGCAGGGCAACCGGTTTCGGCAAGGACGTCGACGGGCTGCTGGCGCAGTACCTGCGAGGACAACTTGCGGTGATGCTGATACTGGCCGTTTATTACTCCGCTGCGCTGGCCATTGCCGGCTTCGACGTGGCGGTGCCGGTCGGCATTCTCACCGGGATACTGATTTTCATTCCCTATCTCGGCTTTGGTCTCGGCCTGGTGCTGGCGCTGATCGCCGCCATCCTGCAGTTCGAAGGCCTGCACGGCCTGCTGCTGGTCGCAGGCATTTACGGCACGGGGCAGGTCATCGAAGGCTTTTTCCTGACGCCGCGCCTGGTCGGCGAACGCATCGGCCTGCCGCCACTGGCGGTGATCTTCGCCCTGCTCGCATTTGGCCATTTGTTCGGTTTCGTCGGCGTGCTGCTCGCCCTGCCGGCATCGGCCATCGTCGCAGTCGCCTTCAGGCACTTGCGGACCCATTACATCAATAGCAGCTTTTATCGTCAGACATGAGGCAATTAACGCTCGACCTGGGCGCGGAAAAGCCGCAGACCCTGGATACCTTCGTCGTTGGACAAAATGCAGAGCTGCTCCAGTTGCTGCGCCGATTCACCGCACCGGCCGGCGCGGCGCCTTCCGAACGTTTCGTCTACGTGTGGGGTGAGGCCGGCGCAGGCAAGACACATCTGCTGCACGCCTTGGCAAGCGCCCTCGGCACCCGATATATTCCGGCCGATGCGCCCGAAGAGGCCTATCTGTTCGACCCGGCGATCGCCTTGTACGTTGTCGACGATTGCGACCAGCTGCCGTCGGACACGCAAGTCGCGGCCTTCGCGCTGTTCAACCAGGTGCGGGAAAACGGCGGCATGCTGGTTACCGCCGGCAACAAGCCACCTGCCGGGCTGTCCCTGCGCGAGGACTTGCGCACGCGTCTCGGCTGGGGCCTAATCTACCAGCTGCACGGCCTGACCGATGAAGAAAAAATTGCGGCCCTGACCCAGGCTGCGCAGTTGCGCGGCATCACTTTATCGCCCGGCGTGTTACCCTATCTGATCACGCATTTCCGGCGGGACATGCGGTCCCTGTCGGCCATGCTGGATGCGCTGGACCAGTATTCTCTGGAGACGCAACGCCCGATCACGCTGCCCCTCCTGCGAAGCCTGCTGCAACTCGAAGGTGAACCCAAGGCATAATGAATCTCGCTTTATTCGATCTTGACAATACATTGATTCCGCTCGACTCCGATTACGAGTGGGGACAATTTCTGGCGCGCATCGGCGCGGTGGACGCGGAATCGTTCGCCAGGCGCAACGCCGATTTCTATGCGCAGTACGAAGCCGGCACGCTCGATCCCGTGGAATACCTGGAATTCGCGCTCGGCACGCTGGCGCAGTTCACGCGCAAACAACTGGACGAATGGCACAGGCAGTTCATGGAAGAAGTCATCGCGCCGGCGATCCTGCCCGCAGCGCTCGACCTGGTGAAACGCCACCAGGACGCCGACGACCTGGTCGCTATCATCACCGCCACCAATCGTTTCGTCACCGAGCCGATCGCCGCCGCGTTCGGCGTACGCAACCTGATCGCGGCGGAACCCGATGTCACGGACAAAGGCGAGATCACCGGCAGGCTGCGCGGCATTCCCACCTCCGGACCGGGCAAGGTCGCCCATACCAACGAGTGGCTGGCTGCACAGGGGAAGTCGCTCGACACCTTCGATCGCAGTTACTTCTACAGCGATTCGCAAAACGACATTCCGCTGCTCTCGGCCGTCACCAACCCGGTCGCAACCAACCCCAACGCCTTGCTGAAAGCCCATGCGCAGGCAAAAGGCTGGCCTATCCTGACTTTATTCGATGATTAAAAAGTTAATCAAGCGCATCCTTGGCGTCAAACAGAAAACGAATAGTCATGCGCCGGTCGTGCTCGGACCGAATGAGCATGGCATTGATCCGCAACTGCTGTCACACAATGCAGTGCGCGTGACACAAACGCTGCAGGAAGCTGGCTTCAAGGCATTCATTGTCGGCGGTGCGGTGCGCGACCTGCTGCTCGGGGTGAAGCCGAAGGATTTCGACGTGGCCACCAATGCCACCCCGGAACAGGTCAAGCGGATGTTCCGCCGCGCCTTCATCATCGGCAGACGCTTCCAGATCGTGCATGTGATGTTCGGTCAGGATCTCATCGAAGTGACGACCTTCCGCGGCGCCTCCTCCGAGGGCGCGCCCAAGGACGAGCATGGCCGCGTGCTGCGCGACAACACCTTCGGCGAGCAGCATGAAGATGCAGCGCGGCGCGACTTCACCATCAACGCGATGTACTACGACCCGGCCACGCGCAGCGTGCTCGACTACCACAATGGCATCGCCGACATCCGCAGTCGGACGCTACGCATCATCGGTGCGCCGGAAGCACGCTTTCGCGAAGACCCGGTGCGCCTGTTGCGCGTGGTGCGCTTTGCAGCCAAGCTGGGCTTCGTGATCGATGCGTCGACGCGCGAACCGATCCAGGTGATGGCGCCGCTGATCAACAACGTTCCGGCTGCGCGCGTATTCGATGAGATGCTGAAGCTGCTGTTGAGCGGACACGCACTGGCCTGCCTGCAGCAGTTGCGCAAGGAAGGCCTGCACCACGGGCTGCTGCCGCTGCTGGATGTCGTGCTGGAACAGCCGCTCGGCGAAAAATTCGTCACCCTGGCGCTGGCCGGCACCGACGAGCGCGTCCGGCAGGGCAAGGGCGTCTCGCCCGGATTCCTGTTCGCTGCCCTGCTCTGGCACCAGGTGCTGGAAAAGTGGAATGCCTATCAGGCCGCCGGCGAATATCCGATTCCGGCGCTGCACATGGCGGCTGACGACGTGCTGGAGGCGCAGACCGAAAAGCTCGCTCTGCAACGCCGCATCGCCACCGACATGCGCGACATCTGGGCCATGCAGCCGCGCTTCGATCGGCGTACCGGCAAGTCGCCCTACAAGCTGCTGGAGCATCCTCGCATGCGTGCCGGCTACGACTTTCTGCTGCTGCGCTGCGAATCGGGTGAGATCGATCCGGAGATCGGCGAATGGTGGACGGCATTCATGGCCGCCGACGGCGAGGGCCGCGCAGAACTGATTGCGCGCAAGCCAAAGGTTGAGAGCGAAGGCCTGGCACCGAAAAAGCGCCGTCGCCGCGGCGGCCGCAACAAGCAGAAAGCAGCAGGCGCGCCGGCACCGGCCGAGGGCAGCAGCACATGAGTGCAGCGCGAACCGCCTGCTATATCGGTATCGGTTCGAATCTCGGCGATGCGCGCGCCAATGTAGAGCGCGCAATCGAGCGCTTGAAGCAGTTGCCCGACACGACCCTCGGCGCGCAGTCCAGCCTGTTCCGCACTGCGCCGATCGATGCCGGCGGCGACGATTACATCAACGCTGTCGTGCGCATCGATACCGCCTTGCCGCCGCAGGAACTGCTGCAGGCGCTGCAGGCCATCGAACTGGATTTCGGTCGCGAACGTCCATTCCCTAACGCGCCGCGCACCCTGGACCTGGATATTGAACTCTACGGACAGCAAATTATTTCGACGCCGGCGCTGACGGTGCCGCATCCGCGCATGACCCAGCGCGCCTTCGTGCTGATCCCCTTGCTGCAGATCGACCCGCTGGTCACGATACCCGGCCTCGGCCCGGCGCACACGTTTGTTCCCCGCGTGGCCGGACAAGCGATTCAACGAGTCTGAACCATGCAAATTCCTGTCGTTGCACAAACCGCCGGCCTGCTCACGCTGTCCAACGTCTTCATGACGGTGGCTTGGTACGGCCATCTGAAAAACCTGGCAAACAAGGCGTGGTGGGTTGCTGCCATCGTGAGCTGGTCGATCGCCCTTTTCGAATACCTGCTGCAGGTGCCGGCCAACCGCATCGGCTATACGGAACTCAGCCTGGCGCAGCTCAAGATCATGCAGGAAGCGATCACGCTGACGGTGTTCGTGCCCTTCGCGATGATCTACATGAACCAGCCCTTCAAGATGGATTACATCTGGGCCGGCCTTTGCCTGGTGGGCGCGGTCTACTTCATCTTCCGCACATGAGCCTCGACAAATACAAGTATCTCGTTGTGGAAGGGCCAATCGGCGTCGGCAAGACGACCTTCGCCCGCAAGCTTGCGGACATCATGAAGGCGCAGACGCTGTTCGAACAGCCGCAGGAAAATCCGTTCCTCGAAAAGTTCTACCGCGACCCGGCCCGCCATGCGCTGCCGGCGCAGATGTTCTTCCTGTTCCAGCGCATGAACCAGTTGCGCGACTTGGCACAGCCGGACATGTTCGATACGCGCGTCGTATCCGACTTCCTGCTCGACAAGGACCCGCTCTTCGCCCAGCTCACGCTCGGCGATGATGAGCTCCGCCTTTACCAGCAGCTGTATGACCACCTGCACCCGCAAGCCGCTGCACCGGACCTCGTGATCTACCTGCAGGCCCAGCCGGCGACCCTGGTCGAGCGTGTCAGGAAGCGCGGCGTGGCGATGGAAGCCGGTATTTCCGAGGAATACCTGTACCGGCTTTGTGAAAATTACAGCCGTTTCTTTTATCATTACGACGCCGCGCCGCTGCTGGTCGTCAATACCGAGCGGCTGAACCCGGTGGACCGCGACGAGGATTTTGCGCTGCTGATCCAGCGCATCGCCAACATGCGCGGCAAGCGGGAATTTTTCAACCTTGGGGAATGATTATGTCGGGATACCTGCAAGAGGGTACAAGCACTGTGCGCAGCAAGGCGATTACCGCGCCTGCGCTGCTGGCCATGCGCAACAACGGTGAAAAAATCGCCGTGCTGACTTGCTACGATTCCAGTTTCGCAGCCTTGATGGACCGCTGCAGCGTGGATGTACTGCTGGTCGGAGATTCGCTCGGCAATGTATGCCAGGGACACAGCTCGACCCTTCCTGTGACACTGGCGGATATCGCCTATCACACCGCCTGCGTGGCGCGCGGTAACCAGACCGCCTTGCTGGTGGCAGACATGCCCTTCGGAACATATGCCACGCCGCAATCCGCATTCGACAACGCGGTGAAGCTCATGCAGGCCGGAGCGCAGATGGTAAAGCTCGAAGGCGGCGCCTGGCTGGCCGATACCGTGCGCTTCCTTACCGAACGCGCCGTTCCGGTCTGTGCGCACCTCGGATTGACGCCGCAATCGGTGCATCAGCTCGGCGGGTTCAAGGTGCAAGGAAAGACCACGGAAGGTGCCGAAAGGCTGAAGGCCGATGCACTGTTGCTGCAGGAGGCAGGCGCGTCGATCCTGGTGCTGGAAGCGATTCCCGCGACGCTCGGTCATGAAGTGACGCAGCAGCTCGCGATCCCGACCATCGGGATCGGCGCCGGCCCGGAATGCTCCGGACAGGTGCTGGTGATGCACGACATGCTGGGCGTCTTCCCCGGCCGCAAGGCACGCTTCGTCAAGAACTTCATGGAAGGGCAGACCAGCATCGAGGCAGCAGTGCGCGCCTACGTTGCGGCGGTCAAGGACAAGTCTTTCCCTGCCGCGGAGCACTGCTTCTAGTCACGATTGTCTTCGTAGCGCGCGAAGCACTCCGGGAGCTTCGCCGCCAGTTCCTCCGGGCTGCTGACGGTCAGCCCGAGGTCCCGCAGCAATCCGTCCTGCAATGCGTAGATCCAGCTGTGCACGGCCAGTTTCTGGCCGCGCTCCCAGGCGTCCTGCACGATGGTGGTCTGGCAGACATTGACCACCTGCTCCAGCACATTCAACTCGCACAGCCGATCCTGCTTCAGCTTCGGCGGCAGCGCCTCGCCGAGATAGCGTTCATGCTTCGCATGCACGTCCTGCACGTGGCGCAGCCAATTGTCGGCCAGGCCAATTCGGCGGCGCGTCAGCGCAGCGTGCACGCCGGAGCAGCCGTAATGCCCGCACACGATCACATGCTTCACACCGATGACATCGATGGCAAATTGCAGTACCGACAGGCAGTTCAGGTCGGTGTGCACGACGACGTTGGCGATGTTGCGGTGGACGAACATTTCGCCCGGCAGCAGGTTGACGATTTCGTTGGCCGGAACCCGGCTGTCCGCGCAACCGATCCAGAAATATTCGGGCGACTGCTGGGCAGCGAGTGTCTCGAAAAAGGAGGCGTTCCTGGCCACCATCGATGCGGCCCAGTCGCGATTGCTGTGGAACAGATGTTCCAGCTTCAGGTTTTCCTTGGTTTGATCTGTCATCTTTTTCTGGTGCACATTGGGAATGGAATCCGGCTCGGGGCATGATGGCGCATTGATGCGCTGCCGCAGGGGCTCAACTCGGCGGGACACGGCACGCCGGATGGGTTGGCCTGCCGAAAGCGGCACCCATTATACAGATGTCATGAATCCGGTTTTGCGCCCGCGCCGCTGCCAGGCCGGTGAATGCAAGCCGGCGAGAGATGCAAGAGCCAGGCGTCCTATCCTCTCCAGTAATGCGATGCCAGCACACCGAAATAACAGGAACACCGAACACGAACGCCTTTCACGTCCGCGGCAAAAATGAAGGGAAAGCGCGAGGAATAGTTGCGATGCAAGGTCTTGCCCCCGCCGGCAAGGCGCGCTCAGACTTCGCGTTCGCCAACGGCCAGGCTGGCCGGATCGGATACCGGCAGCTCGACCGTCGTCGGCCCGTGCAGAAATTCGTAATGCCGGAAGGCTTCACGGATATTCCGACGCAACACTTCCTTGTCCCATGGCCTCGTAAAGAAGCGGTAAATGACACCTCGGTTGATCGCATCGATGATGGGCTGCAGTTCCGCCGCATCTGAAAGAACGATGCGAATGGATTCCGGATAAAGATCTTTCACCTTGCTCAGGAATTCGATACCGTCGGACTGGCACGTGCCTTGGTTGCAGACAATGACGTGCACCGGATGCCGGGCCAGTATCTCCATTCCTTCATCGGTCGTCTGCGCAACCAGGATCCGATAACCCTCGTGGCGCAGTAACTGCTGCAAGGACAGCACAGAGTGCTCTTCGTCATCGACGATCAGCAGGGTCGGCCTCGGTGCGATGTCGTCTCGCGGCTCGAGCAGCAGCGCCCGTCCCTCTCGCAATGTGCTCTCGAATTCCTCCGGCGGCAGCGGGCGGCTGAAGTAGTAACCCTGCATCTGGTCGCAGCCGTGACGTCGCAGGTAGGCCAGTTGCGTATCCGTCTCCACGCCTTCGGCAATCACATGGATGCGCAGACTGTGGGCCAGGGAGATGATTGAACGCACGATCGCCGCATCATCAGGATCATTGGTGACGTCCTGCACGAATGACTTGTCGATCTTGAGTACATCGACTGGAAAACGCTTCAGGTAGGCAAGGCTGGAATAGCCCGTGCCGAAATCATCGATCGACAGTTGCACCCCGAGCATTTTCAGTTCGCGCAATACCGTGATGGCGCGCTCCACATCCGCCATCACCAGGCTCTCGGTGACTTCGATATCGAGATAGCGCGGTTCGAGCCCTGTTTCTTCAAGCGTGGCGGCAATCGATTGCACCAGGTCCTCCTGCGCAAACTGGCGCACCGACAGGTTTACCGCAACGCGTGGATGCCCAAGTCCGGCATCATGCCACGCCTTGTTCTGCCTGCACGCGGTGCGCAGCACCCATGCCCCGATCGGCTGGATCAGGCCTGTTTCTTCCGCCAGGCCGATGAAACGCGCGGGCGGAACCATGCCCAGCTCCGGATGTCGCCAGCGGATCAGAGCTTCCGCGGCGATGATGCGACCGCTGCGCAGGTCAACCTGCGGCTGGTAATGCAGCAGGAATTCGTTGCGGTCCAGCGCGTTGCGCAAATCGCTTTCGATGCGCAGGCGTTCGACCGCGCGCTCGTTCATCTCGGGCGCATAGAACTGGAAGTTGTTGCTGCCGCTTTCCTTCGCGCGGTACATCGCGATATGGGCATGCTTGACGAGAATTTCGGCATCTCCGCCATCGGCCGGGAAAGCAGCGACGCCGACACTGCACGACGGGAAGATCTCCTGCCCGCCAATAGAGAGCGGCGCGGTCACCGCATCGATCATCCGCTGCACGGCAGTCGCCGCAAGAATTTCTCCGGTGCGTTCGGGAAGCACCAGCACGAATTCGTCACCGCTCAGCCTGCCAACGGTATCCGTATCCCGCACCGCCGCCTTCAGCCGCTCCGCAATCTTTACCAGCAACGCATCACCAGCTTCGAAACCCAGCGTATCGTTGACCAGCTTGAAGCGGTCCAGGTTGATGAACACGACCCATACCAGATGGTCGTAACGCGCAGCGTAAGCGATGGCCTGGCCGAGGCGGTCACGCAGCAGGTTGCGGTTTGCCAGCCCCGTCAGCGCATCGCGATTGGCCTGGAATTCGAGTTCCTCCTCGTAGTTCTTCATCGCCGTAATGTCGTACTTGGCGGCGACGAAATGACTGACCTCGCCGGCGTCGTTCCGCACGGGAGCGATGTGCACGTCGCTCCAGAATGGCGTGCCGTCCTTGCGGTAATTGCGCACGATGGCATGCCCTTCACGCTGTTCCTGGACCAGGGTACGGATTGCTTCCAGGCCGGGCTGCTCCCGCTCGGGCGCGTGGAGGAAACGCAGGCTGTGTCCGATGACTTCAGATGCGCTGTAGCCGGTAATGCGTTCGAATGCGGAGTTGACATACTCCACCGGATAGTCCGGCGCGCGCGCGCTGGTGATGATGATGGCGTTGGCACTCGCTTCGATCGCCCGCTCGCGCAAGTGCGAAGAGGCTTCCGCGGCAAGACGGCCGCTGCGATGACGCAGGGCCTGGATCGCGACCGCCACGCTCTGCGCAAGGTCTGACAGCAGCTCGACTGCTTCATCGTCGAACGCATCCGGCTCTCCCGCATACACGCTCAGCACGCCGATCATCTCTTCTTCATGGCATAGCGGCAGTGCGATCTTGGAATTGAAGCCACGCCGCAGCGCCACTTCGCGCCAAGGACGCTGCCCGGCCTCCTGATAGAAACGGTTCGCGACACAGGGGCGCCTTGTCCGGAGCACCGCGCCGATGGTGGAGAACTGCTCCAGATCGCCAGTCTCGAGCAATCCGGCGATGTCGTCGACATATCCCCCATGCTGTCCCGCGACACCCACCGGCACTATCCGTGTTCCAGTCCTGTCCGGCAGCACGCCGACCCATGCCATGCGATAGCCCGCTTTCACGGCGAGCTCACAGATGGCACGCAACAGGACGTTTTCATCGCTGCTTGCGACAATGACTTCTTCACACGCGTGGAAGGCCCGCAGTGCGCGGTTGCTGCGCGTGAGCGATTCTTCCAGCCGGCGTTGCTCCGTGATGTCCGTGTCGATGCCGTTGATGTATCCACGTCCAGCCATGTCGTCCGGCATGAAGTGCGCTTCACAACGCATCCAGCGCACCTCGCCGTCGGGCCGGACAATCCGGTATTCGAAGGTTTCGCTTCCCTTGCCGATGATGGCCGGAGAAACTGCCATCACCTTGCGCCGGTCATCCGGATGGAGGCACTTCAGCCAGAGGCGCGGGCGCGAATAAAAGGCATCGGCCGGATATCCGCTGACGCGTTCCACCGCAACACTGATGTACTTGAGCCTGCCGGTCGGCATTTCGACGGTCCAGAGCACGGCATCGATCGCTGCGGTAATGCTCTCAAGTTGCTGCTCCGTCGTATGCAGCACCGTTTCGACCGTGCGCGCATGTTCATCCAGGTTCTGGCGCGACTGCTCCAGGCGGCGGATGAAGAAGAAGGTGAGCAGGCTCATCAACGCCGTGGCGAGCGCAGCGACAGGCGGCAGCCAGCTCTGTGTGCGGTTCAGGAATTTCGGCAGTGCAGTGACCTGCAGATGCCACAGGCCGCCGCCAATGTTGATTTCGTAGGTGCGAAAGAGCGGGAATGCTGCGTTGCCGGAATGCAGCGTACCGTCATGGTAATAGCCGCTGCCGCTGAAAAAAATGAGGTTGTGCCTGTCATGCGCGCCGTCCGCTCCATCCACGCCCTGCATGTCATAAATCTCGATATCCAGTTCGTTCAGTAGCGACTGTCCGAATACCTTGCCGAGCATTTCATCGACCCGCACGACCAGGGATACCGTGCCGATGAATTCCGTGCGCCGCTCCTCGACGCTTGCGGGCGTCGTGCCGCTGCGATAGACGGGAAGAAAGAAAATGACACCGTCGAACTCGCCCGGTATCACCGAAAGCCGTACCCGCCCGGTAGCGCTCCATTCGCCGGTATCCCGTGCACGTCTGATGGCTGCGCGGCGCTTCAGTTCGCTGCCCTGGTCGAACCAGGCGCCTGCCTGGTTTTGTGTCATCGGCTCCACGTATCGCACGACAAAAGCTTCATCTACCGGCATGCGTGGGTGGATCTTTGGCGGCGGATAGCCGAGCGTGTCTTTCTTCAGCTCCTCACGGGCAAATTCCTGGAAGGCGGGTCCGTCTCCAGGTGCGACGCGCTCGGTATAAAGCAGCGCCTGGATGCCGGGAAACCGGCTCTGCACATTCAGGGCGTCCGAGATTTTCTTGAACTCGCGCCGGGAGAGCCTGGGATTGGCGATGAACTGCGCCTGCATGCCATGCAGGACTTCGGCGTAGCTGTTGATTTCCTGCTTGATGCTGTGTTCGGCTTCCCTTGCGCGCAGGTCGAGTTCCGAGGCGAACTCTCGGTTGACGAGAAGTCTGCTCTGCCAATACACGAGGCCGACCGCCAGCAGCCCGAGAATCAGAAAGACGAGTGGAAGGCTTCCCCGGATGCGTCGCGCAGCAATCTCAGCCCCCATATGCTCTTCACCTATTTCGGTCCTTGGCGTTGTGCTGCGCTTGGTTGCCGCCTTGCGCGGCCTGGGTGAAACACGGCATCAACCGGCTAGTGGTCCGTCGTCCCCCGATTGATGACTTCTGCCGGGATTCGACGGTGATTGCTTCGTTGTCCGTCCTCGCGATAGCACCACTATCGCTCCGGTGGGCGCCTTGCACTCGCCACGGATTGCCCCGACATAAACCGCACATCAAGGCGTGATGAACCACTGTAGCGCCGGCAGATGTTAAACAAACGAAATGATCCAATTGCCGATCAGAAAAAAGGTTGCGGCAGATCAATGATCTTTGAATTCTGTTTTCGGGACTTGATCCAGGTGAAAAAAAACCGCTGACGGGGTCAGCGGTTTGTCGGGCCATGCCACGTCGGTGCAACACGGCCGGGAGTCATGCGGAATTCAGATTACTCGAAAAATTCCTTGACCTTGTCCTTCCACGACTTGCTCTGCGGGCTGTGCTTGGATCCGCCGGCTGTCGTCAGCCGTTCAAACTCCTGCAGCAGTTCCTTCTGGCGCTCGGTGAGCTTGACCGGCGTTTCCACCACGACGTGGCAGAACAGGTCGCCCGCATAGCCGGAACGCACGCCCTTGATGCCCTTGCCCCGCAGGCGGAAAGTCTTGCCCGACTGCGTGCCTTCCGGCAGCGTGAACGAAGCCTTGCCGTTCAAGGTCGGCACTTCCACTTCACCGCCCAACGCCGCCTTGGCAAACGACACAGGGATCTCGCAATGCAGGTCGTCGCCGTCGCGCTGGAACACCGGATGCTGCTTGATGCGGATCTCGACATACAAGTCACCCGGCGGCCCGCCATTCATGCCCGGTTCGCCATTGCCGGAGGAGCGAATGCGCATGCCGTCGTCGATGCCGGCCGGGATCTTCACTTCCAGCGTCTTGTTGCGCTTGATGCGCCCCGCCCCGCTACACGTCGGACAGGGAGTGGGAATGATCTTGCCGGTGCCGTGGCACTTCGGGCATGTCTGCTGGATACTGAAGAAACCCTGCTGCATGCGGACCTGGCCTTGTCCTGCACAGGTCGAGCAGGTGGTCGGCGAGGTGCCAGGCTTGGCGCCCGAGCCATGGCAGGTGTCACATTCGTCCCAGGACGGCACGCGGATCGTGGTGTCGAAACCGTGCGCGGCCTGTTCGAGGGTAATTTCGAGGTTGTAACGCAGGTCTGCGCCGCGATAAACCTGCGGACCCGAGCTGCGGCCACGCGCGCCCTGTCCGAAGATATCGCCGAAGATATCGCCGAAGGCATCGGAAAATCCGCCAAATCCGGCACCGGCGCCGAAACCGCCGCCGCCCATGTTGGGATCCACGCCGGCATGGCCGTACCGGTCATATGCCTCGCGCTTGGCGGGATCGGAGAGCATCTCGTAGGCTTCCTTGGCCTCCTTGAATTTCTCTTCCGCGCCTTTGCTATCCGGATTGCGGTCCGGATGGTATTTCATGGCGAGCTTGCGATAGGCCTTCTTGATTTCTTCTTCGGAGGCATTTTTCGCTACGCCCAGTATTTCGTAAAAATCACGCTTTGCCATCTTCTCGGCGTCCTGTTATCTAAGCGAAAACGCCGAGCCGAGGATCGCGCAGCGATCACTACGGCTCGGCGGGTCAGCGCGGCAGAAAAAAACGCATCCTGCCGCGTGACATTCCTTACTTGTCCTTGACTTCCTTGAAGTCCGCGTCGACGACGTCTTCCTCCGCCGGTTTGGCTTCAGCACCGCCTGCTGCACCTGCCGCACCTGCGGCACCGGCAGCTCCGGCCTGTTGCGCCTGAGCGTCAGCATACATCTTCTCGCCCAGTTTCTGCGCAGCGGTCGACAGCGCGGCGACCTTGGCATCGATGGCGGACTTGTCGTTGCCCTTGAGGACTTCTTCCAGTTCCTTGATCGCTGCCTCGATCTTTTCCTTCTCGCCACCGTCCAGCTTGTCGCCGTACTCGGTCAAGGCCTTGCGCGTCGAATGCACCAGCGCGTCGCCCTGGTTGCGGGTATCGGCCAGCTCCTTCAGCTTCTTGTCCTCGTCCGCGTACAGCTCGGCGTCCTTCACCATCTTCTGGATTTCCTCTTCGGTCAAACCGGAGTTCGCCTTGATGGTGATCTTGTTTTCCTTGCCGGATGCCTTGTCCTTCGCGCCGACATGCAGGATGCCGTTGGCGTCGATGTCGAAGGTCACCTCGATCTGCGGAATGCCACGCGGTGCCGGCGGAATGCCTTCCAGGTTGAATTCGCCCAGCAGCTTGTTGCCGGTCGCCATCTCACGTTCGCCCTGGTAGACCTTGATGGTCACCGCCGGCTGGTTGTCATCCGCCGTCGAGAACACCTGGCTGAACTTGGTCGGGATGGTGGTGTTCTTCTGGATCATCTTGGTCATGACGCCGCCCAGCGTTTCGATACCCAGCGACAGCGGGGTCACGTCCAGCAGCAGCAGGTCCTTGCGGTCGCCCGACAGCACGGAACCCTGGATCGCAGCACCGACGGCCACGGCTTCGTCCGGGTTGACGTCCTTGCGCGGCTCCTTGCCGAAGAATTCCTTTACCTTCTCCTGCACCTTCGGCATGCGGGTCATGCCGCCGACCAGGATCACGTCCTGGATATCGGAAACCTTGACGCCTGCGTCCTTGATCGCAATTCGGCACGGCTCGATGGTGCGCTGAATCAGTTCCTCGACCAGCGATTCCAGTTTTGCGCGGGTGACTTTCATGTTCAGGTGCACCGGCGCACCGTTGACCATCGCGATATACGGCTCGTTGATCTCGGTCTGCTGCGAGGAAGACAGTTCGATCTTCGCGCGCTCGGCCGAAGCCTTGATGCGCTGCAGGGCGATCGGGTCCTTGGACAGGTCGAGGCCGTTGATCTTCTTGAATTCGTCGATGATGTAGTCGATCACGCGCTGGTCGAAGTCTTCACCGCCGAGGAAGGTGTCGCCGTTGGTCGACAACACTTCGAACTGCATCTCTCCTTCCACGTCGGCGATCTCGATGATCGAGATGTCGAAAGTGCCGCCGCCGAGGTCATACACCGCAATCTTGCGGTCGCCCTTGCCGCTCTTGTCGAGGCCGAAGGCCAGCGCAGCCGCGGTCGGTTCATTGATGATGCGCTTCACGTCCAGACCGGCAATGCGGCCGGCATCCTTGGTCGCCTGGCGCTGTGCGTCGTTGAAGTAAGCCGGCACCGTGATCACGGCTTCGGTCACTTCCTCGCCGAGATAGTCTTCGGCGGTCTTCTTCATCTTGCGCAGCACTTCGGCGGAAACCTGCGGCGGCGCGAGTTTCTTGTCGCGCACTTGCACCCAGGCGTCGCCATTGTCGGCCTTGACGATCTGGTAAGGCATCAGGTTGATGTCCTTCTGCACTTCCTTTTCATCGAACTTGCGTCCGATCAGGCGCTTGGCGGCATACAGGGTATTTTTCGGATTGGTCACTGCCTGGCGCTTGGCCGGCGCGCCGACCAGAATTTCGCCGTCTTCCTGATACGCAATCACGGAAGGCGTGGTGCGGGAGCCTTCGGAATTCTCGATCACTTTCGGCTGACCGCCTTCCATGATGGCGACGCAGGAATTGGTGGTACCCAGGTCGATGCCAATAATCTTGCCCATGATGATGTTCCTTTAAAAACGATGTTTGTTTTCTGATGTGTTGAATATGTGGAACAAAGTGCCGGTTTCAAGCACTTCAAAACCGCTTTGTGATGTTTTATTGAGCCACCGTGACCAGTGCCGGACGCAACAGGCGATCGGCGATCATGTAACCCTTCTGCAGCACGCTAACGATCGTATTGGCATCCTGCTCCGCGGGAACCATGGAAATCGCCTGGTGCTTCATGGGATCAAGCTTTTCTCCCTGGACCGGATTGATTTCCTGCAGGCGATTGCGTTCGAATGCGGTGGACAACTGCTTCAGGGTCATTTCCACGCCCTCTTTCAGCGACTCCACGGAGGGGGAATCGAGCTTGAGCGCCATTTCGAGACTGTCCTTCACCGGAACAAGGGCTTCGGCAAAGTTCTCGATGGCGAATTTGTGGGCTTTGGCAATGTCTTCCTGGGCGCGTCGCCGAATGTTCTCCGCGTCGGCCTTGGCGCGCAGGAAAGCATCCTGCATCTCACTGATTTTCGCCTCTGCCGCAGCGAGCTTCTCTTCCAGACCGCTGGATGATTGGCCTTCAGGTGCCTTGTCGATCACCACGTTGTCTTGCGACTGTGTGGCCTGTTCGGCCTGGTCTTGCATCTTTTCCTGGTTTTCCATCACAAAAAATCTCCAACAATCAATGGCTTAGTATCAATTGCGATAGTAAATAGGGGTACTCCGCAGGTTTTCAAGGGGGAACTCTTGATTTTCTTGCACCTGGTCTACCCCTCATGCAAACCGACCGGAAACGTAAACGGTTGTTACACACTTTACCGCTTCACGGGCTTCAAATTGCCGGCTGGCGTACTACGATGATGTTATCGACGTTGCAACCGAAGCTGCGTCTGGTTGCAAGGAGAAACACCATGAAATTGCCTTTGATTTCGGCTTCCATCGTCGCCTATACCCTGATGGCGGTGGCGTGGATCTGCCAGACCAACCTGGTTCCGCCCTACTTCCATTGAACGGCCGGCGTCCATTTCCAGCGTCCGTTCCCGGCGCCTTCGGCAGCGGGATTCTTACTTTTCCGCCCCCATGCGCGTTGCCTGCTGGCGCGAGGACTCGGCATCACGCTGGCGTTCCTCGCGCGCCTGCGGAGTAAGCATTGTCGGCCAGCCGATCAGATGCTGCTCCACGATTTCCGACAGCGCGGAAATCCATGTGGGAGCATCGTTCAGGCAGGGAATGTAGTGGAATTCCTTCCCGCCGGCGGTCAGGAAATCACGACGGACTTCCATGCCGATCTCTTCCAGGGTTTCCAGGCAATCGCTGGTAAAGCCGGGGCAGATCACATCGACGCGTTTCACGCCTTCCTTCGCCAGTTTCACCAGCGTGGGCGCGGTGTACGGCTGCAGCCATTCCGCCTTGCCGAAGCGCGACTGGAACGTCACCAGGTACTGATCGGGCGTCAGCTGCAATTGCGCCGCCAGCAAACGCGCCGTCTTGTGGCACTCACAGTGGTAGGGATCGCCCAGCAGCAGGGTCCGCTTTGGCACGCCATGAAAGCTCATCACCAGCCTGTCGGGGCGCCCGTTCAGGTCCCAATGGGCGAACACGGACTTGCTCAATGCCTGAATGTAGCTGTCGTGATCGTGGTAATGCTTGATCAGACGCAATTCAGGGACGTTGCGCACACGCGAGTAGTGGCTGAATACCGCATCGAAGATCGATGCTGTGGTCGTGCCTGAATACTGCGGGTAGGCCGGTAGCACCAGGACGCGGTCGCAGCCGTCTGCCTTGAGCCGGTCGAGCACTTCCGACATCGATGGGCTGCCGTAGCGCATGGCATAGGCCACCTGCACGTCATGTCCGCGCTCGCCGAGATAGCCGCGCAGCAGGCTGGCCTGCCTCTCGGTGTAGACCTTGAGCGGCGACCCCTCTTTGGTCCAGATCGACGCGTATTTCGCCGCCGACTTGCTGGAGCGCAAAGGCAGGATGATGCCGTACAGGATCGGCAGCCATGCCGCGCGAGGAATTTCGACCACGCGCGGATCGGACAGGAATTGCCGGAGGTAGCGGCGCAGCGCCGAGGGAGTAGGCGCATCCGGCGTGCCGAGATTGACCAGCAGCACGGCGGTTTTCGATATGGAGCCATGCGTGTAGGAAGGTTCCTGGTTCCAGGTCATTGTTATTTGATTGTCCTTGTCAAGACGCCAGCAGCTCACGCGCATGCTTGCGCGTGGTCGCCGTGATCTCCAGACCGCCCAGCATGCGCGCGATTTCCTCGATGCGCGCCTTGGAATCGAGCGCATCGATGCGCGACATCGTCCGCCCCTCCGCACTGCGCTTGCTGACCTGGAAATGCTGGTTGGCCTGGCTCGCCACTTGCGGCAGGTGGGTGACGCACAACACCTGCCGATCCTGGCCCAAGCGCTTGAGCAGGCGGCCGACCACTTCTGCGACGCCGCCGCCGATGCCGCTGTCCACCTCATCGAAGATCAGCGTCGGTGTCGCCGTCGCGCTCGATGTAATCACCGAGATGGCAAGCGAGATGCGCGCCAGTTCGCCGCCGGAGGCCACTTTCGCCAGCGGCCGTGCGGAAGTGCCGGCATGCGCGGCCACCAGGAATTCGACCTGCTCCAGGCCATAGCTGGCGGGCTCGGCCGGATTCAAGGCCACTTCGAAACGTCCGCCGGCCATGCTCAGATCCTGCATCGCCACCGTGACGGCTTCGCTCAGCGCCTTGGCGGCTTTGGTGCGCGACCGGGAGAGCGCGTGCGCGACATTCATGTAGGCCGCCTTCAGCTTTTCTTCCTGCGCGCGCAAGGCGTCGATGTCGCTGGCATCCGCCAGCTGCCGCAGTTGCGCGGAGAGCGAGTCGTACTCCTGCGGCAGGTCTTCGGGCGCAATGCGGAACTTGCGCGCAGTGGAATGGATGGCATCGAGGCGCGCCTCGACTTCATGCAGGCGCTCCGGGTCAAGCTCGACCCGGCCGAGATAATCGTTGAGCGCGTAGACCGCTTCCTGCAACTGGATGCGCGCCGGTTCCAGCGCTTCGACCACCGGCTTCATCGCAGCGTCGATGTCGGCCAGCTTGCCGAGTTTCAGGGTGAGCGCCGAGAGCTGCGACAGCATCGGATTGCTGTCCGATTCCGAGATGGCGTTCAATGCTTCCTGCGCGCCTTCCATGAGGCTGGCGGCATGCGACAGGCGGCTGTGCTCGTTGCTGATGTCGGTCCATTCGCCCGGTTTCACGGCAAGCTTTTCCAGTTCGCCAACCTGCCATTCGAGGCGTTCGCGCTCCAGCAGAACGCTCTTGGCATTCGCCTCGAACTCCTCGCGCTGTTTCGCAAGGGCGCGCCATGCCTTGTAGGCCGCGGCAACCGCCCTCGCGTCATCCAGCAGGCCGGCCTGACTGTCGAGCAGCACACGTTGCGCGTCGGTCTTCAGCAGCGACTGGTGCGCATGCTGGCCGTGGATGTCAACCAGCATTTCGCCCAGTTCGCGCAGTTGCGCGGCGGTGGCGGTAATGCCGTTGATGAAAGCTTTCGAACGGCCGGCGTTATCGATCACGCGGCGCAGCAAGGCGCCGCCGTCGTCGTTGGCAAATTCGTGCTCGGCGAGCCAGGCGTCAACTTCCTCGTTGGTGCTGAATTCCGCAGTGATATCCGTCTTTGCGGCACCCTCGCGCACCACGCTGGCATCGCCGCGCCCGCCCAAGGCAAGCGCGAGCGCATCGATCAGGATCGACTTGCCCGCGCCAGTTTCGCCGGTGAACAC
Organism: Noviherbaspirillum sp.; assembly: GCF_035254685.1. Classification (GTDB taxonomy): domain Bacteria; phylum Pseudomonadota; class Gammaproteobacteria; order Burkholderiales; family Burkholderiaceae_D; genus Noviherbaspirillum. The sequence continues at coordinate 48,311 of NZ_DATFAI010000004.1, forward strand.
CGTGAAGCCGGGCGCAAATTCAAGCTCGATCGCATCGACGATCACGAAATCGCGAATGGAAAGTGTGCGAAGCATGTTGGATAGGTAATTCTTGTAGCAGGCCGGCTATTTTAACTGCCCGGCCACGGAAGGGTATTCGTGCCAGTGCAGCTTTTCGCGCAATGTGTCGTAATAGCTCCAGCCTTTCGGATGCAGGAAGGTAATGGTGTGCGCGGAGCGCTTGATGATGATGCGGTCATGGTGCTGCAGGCTGGCGAGCGATTGCATGTCGAAATTGACGCTGATATCACGTCCACCCATGATCTCGATGTCGATCGTGCAGGAATCGGACACGACGATCGGACGGTTCGACAAGGCATGCGGCGCGATCGGGACCAGCACGATACCGGACAGGCTCGGATGCAGCAAGGGGCCGCCGGCCGACAGGGCATACGCGGTGGAACCTGTCGGCGTGGAAACAATCAGACCATCCGAGCGCTGGTTGTACATGAAGTGCCCGTCGACCTCGACTTTCAGTTCCGCCATCCCTGTCGTGGCGCCGCGCGCCACCACCACATCATTGAATGCCAGGGCGTGGAAGATCGTTTCGCCGCCGCGGATCACGGAACCTTCCAGCAGACTGCGTTGCTCCGAGCCGAGCTTCCCGCTGAGCATGTCGGCCAGTACCGGGATCATGCCCTCCTGCGAAATGTCGGTCATGAAACCCAGCCGCCCCTGATTGATGCCGATCAGCGGCACGTTGTAAGGCGCGAGCTGACGGGCGATGCCAAGCATGGTGCCGTCACCGCCCACGACAATGGCCACGTCGGCATGCTCGCCGATTTCCGCCGGCGTCATGGTGGCAACGCCATTGAGCGCAACATTTTGCGCGGTCTCGGCCTCGAACACGACGGTGTGTCCAGCCCTGGTCAGGAAATCGGCAATTTCCGACAAGGACTGCTCGATACCGGCGGCCATGTATTTGCCGATGACGGCAATGGTCTTGAAGGAAATCGGATCGGGAACTGGCTTGGAAGGCAACATGCAGCAGATTAGACCATAATTTAGGCATCCTTCACAGGATCGCATCATTGAAACAAACCGTTTGGAACACATATGTCCATTATCAAAGCCGTCCTGTTCGACCTGGACGATACCCTGTGGCCGATTGTTCCAGTCATCAAGCGCGCCGAAAACGTGCTATATGACTGGCTGGCAACGCATGCGCCCGCCGTGGCTGCGAGTGTCACAATCGACAGCATGCGCGAACGCCGGCAGGCCTTGATGGCAAGCGATCCGGTGTACCAGATCGACCTGCGCCGCCTGCGGCGCGCAGTGCTGCTGGAAGCGTTCGAACGTGCCGGCCAGGATCCTGCGCTGGTCGATCATGCGATGGATGTATTTTCACGGGCGCGCAACGAAGTGACGCCCTTTGACGATGTACTGCCGATGCTGGATAGCCTGCAAGGCCGCGTGGCTGTCGGCTCGATATCGAACGGAGTGGCGGATCTGCAGGCCATCGGCCTTGCGCATTTATTCCAGGTATCGGTGGCGGCGCATCATATCGGCTGCGCCAAGCCCGACGCGACCATTTTCCATGCCGCGTGCGACGCGATTGGCGTGCTGCCGCAGGAAGCGGTCTACATCGGTGACGACCCCGTGCTCGATGTGGAAGGCGCGCAGAAGGCGGGCCTGTCAGGCATCTGGATGAACCGGGGGCTGGAGCCGGCGCGGCACCTGCCCGGGCATGTGCGGCCGGACGCCGTCTGCACCAGCCTGTATGAGCTGGATCAATGGCTGAAGGAACGGACAGTGAAACTCTGATAACAATCAAGCGCTGGCGCGGCCACATACCGCAACAGACTATGGCACCTGCCACACCGGCTCGTTACAATACTCGAATGCAACTCGATTCTCGCGCACAGACGCTGCTCAAGGCACTCGTTGAACGTTACATCGCTGACGGACAACCGGTCGGTTCACGCGCATTGTCAAAAATCTCCGGACTGGAATTGTCGCCCGCGACCATCCGCAACATCATGGCGGACCTGGAGGAAATGGGCTTTGTCGCCAGCCCGCACACCTCAGCCGGACGCATCCCGACGCCTCGCGGCTACCGGGTGTTTGTCGATACCCTGCTGACGGTCCAGGCCATCGATGAAACCACTGTGGAGTCCCGACTGCAACCGCGCCGCCAGTCCAATTCGCCGCAAAAGATCATCACCAATGCGGCGCAGGTGTTGTCGCAGCTGTCGCAATTCGCCGGCGTGGTACTGACGCCGCGTCATGAATCCGTGTTCCAGCAGATCGAATTCCTGCGGCTGTCGGAAAAGCGCATCCTGCTCGTGATCGTGGCGCCGAATGGCGACGTACAGAACCGCCTGCTGCTGACCGACGTCGACTACACGCCGGCGCAACTGGTACAGGCCGCGAACTACATCAACCAGCATTTTGCCGGCCAGAGCTTCGACGACGTACGCGTGGGATTGCAAAGTGAATTGCGCCAGTTGCGCGACGACATGACCAGACTCATGCAGGCAGCGGTCGAGGCCGGCAGCGACGCGATGGCGGAAAACGAGGATGAGGTCGTGATATCCGGCGAGCGCAACCTGCTCAGCGTGAGCGACCTGGCTTCCAATATGACATCGCTGCGCAAGCTGTTCGACCTGTTCGAGCAAAAAACCAGCCTGATGCAGCTGCTCGACGTCTCCAGCAAGGCGACCGGCGTGCAGATCTTCATCGGCGGCGAATCGCAGCTTATTCCGGTAGACGAAATGAGCGTAGTGACCGCTCCCTACGAGGTCAACGGCAAGATCGTCGGCACGCTGGGTGTCATTGGTCCGACGCGCATGGCCTATGAGCGGGTGATCCCGATCGTGGACATCACCGCGAAGCTGCTGTCGAACGCGCTGAGCCATTCCTGAAGCCTGCGTGGCAGGCAAGGAGTCAGAGCATCAGTTCGGCCAGCGTCTTGTTGTTCGCGGCATCAAGCTGGACGAACTGCAGGCCGACCCGAAAGTCATCCGGTCCCCTCAGGATGCAGTAAATCACCTTTGCAGTCGCACTCACCCTGACCATGTTGCCGTTCAGCGGCGCTTCGAATAGGACGGAACAATTCGTTCCTGTAGCAATCTGGTCGGCCAGTTGCAGTCCGACACCGCCCAGCGACAGGTCTTTGGTGCGACCGCGTATCACGGCGCCTCCCGACAAGAGGACCGCGGCATGGCCGTAGACCACCTTGCGAGTGAAATTTCGTGTTTCGACCTTCATTGTCTTGTTGATTTTCGCCATTGACGGCACAGCCGCGCGATACGCGCCGCGGATGCGCACAGTACAGGGTCGATTTGGAAGAGAAGTGACTATTCTGGATGGATGCAGGTCGCGTGCACGGCTTGCGCAATCCGGGATTCAGCGCGGCCGGTGCGGACAATCTTTCTTGATGCAGTGACCGTACAGGGCCAAGGCATGCTCGGCAATGGCGAACCCGTGTTCGCGGGCCACGCTCTGTTGGCGCTTCTCGATTTCTTCGTCGAAGAATTCTTCCACGCGCCCGCAATCGAGACAGACAAGGTGGTCATGGTGCGAGCCTTCGTTCAGTTCGAACACCGCCTTGCCGGTCTCGAAATGATTACGGTGCAACAACCCCGCCTGCTCGAACTGGGTGAGCACGCGGTAGACAGTTGCCAGACCGACATCCATGTTCTCTGTCAGAAGGATTTTGTAGACATCCTCGGCGCTCAGATGACGGACCTGGCTGTTCTGGAATATGTCGAGAATCTTCAGCCGCGGCAAAGTGGCTTTCAGGCCGCTGGCTTTCAGCTCGGAAGGATTGGTAGGCATGTTATTCGTCGGATTGCGGTTATCTGCTTTATCATATAGCGTTTTGGCCCAATTGCTCAATGAATTGAAACCCACTATTCGAATGTCGCGCATGCCATCCTACCGCACTCATCGCACACCTGCCATGATCGGCTCCCTGATCCTGGCCCTCGCCGCCACCCTGGCGGGATGCGCCTCCAGGAACCCCTTGATCGATGAGCCGGCGTCCACGACCGCCAGCACCGCCAAACCGGCGGAGCAGGCTGCTCAGAATACACAGAGCGCGGAAGGCACAACGGTCGCGGCGCAAATGCCAGGCGCGAGCGGTGTCACGGACATCAAGCCGACGCGCATCCAGCGCTTCCTCGGCATCCTCACGCCCTATCGCATCGATGTGCAGCAGGGGAATTTCATTTCACGCGAAATGGTCAACCAGCTCAAGGAAGGCATGCAGCGCAAGGAAGCGATCACGCCAGAGCAGGTACGTTTCGTCCTGGGCACACCGCTGCTGACCGACATTTTCCATGCGAATCGCTGGGATTACGTGTTTCGCCTGAAGAAAGGCTCGGGCGAAATCATTTCCAGCCGCGTCACCGTCTACTTCAAGGATAACCGTCTGGCCAGCATCGACAGCGGCGTCCTGCCGACCGAACAGGAATACCTTGCCTTCATCGCCGCCGCCGCACCAGGTTCGGCGCCCAACAAATAACAGTTCGAGCATCGCCATGAATCCAATGAAAATCGCCATTGCAGGCGCCTCCGGCCGCATGGGCCACATGTTGATCGAAGCCGTCCGGGGTGCGGACGACGCCGTCCTGACCGGCGCGCTGGATGTCGCCGGCTCGCCTTCCATCGGCACCGATGCCGCCGCCTTCCTCGGCAAGGCGTCGGGCGTGAATATTGAATCCGACCTGGCCAAGGGTCTCGCCAATGCGGAATTCCTGATCGATTTCACCCGTCCCGAGGGCACGCTGAAGCACCTCGAGTACTGCGCTGCGCATGGCGTAAAGATGATCATCGGCACGACCGGTTTCGATGAAGCGGGCAAGGCAGCCATCGCCGAAGCCGCGAAGAAGACGTCCGTCGTGTTTGCGCCCAACATGAGCGTCGGCGTCAATGTCACGCTCAAACTGCTGGAAATGGCGGCGAAGAGTTTTTCGCACGGTTACGACATCGAGATCATCGAGGCGCACCATCGCCACAAGGTTGATGCGCCGTCGGGCACGGCTTTGATGATGGGCGAAGTCATTGCCGAGGCGCAGGGACGCAAGCTGAAGGATGTTGCGGTGTTCGCGCGCGAAGGCGTCACCGGCGAGCGCGATCCCTCCTCGATCGGCTTCGCGGCCATCCGCGGCGGCGACATCGTGGGCGACCATACCGTGCTGTTCGCCGGCATCGGCGAGCGCATCGAGATTTCGCACAAGTCTTCCAGCCGCGTCAGCTACGCGCTGGGCAGCCTGCGTGCGGCGCGCTTCCTGGCCGGCAAGGCGAACGGCCTGTACGACATGCAGGACGTGCTGGGGCTGCGCTGATCCGTAGAAGAAGCACCACCTCTCAGGATCGGCTGGCTGCATGAAATCAGCATCGCCCGTCGTCGCAGTCGCGGCCACGTTGCTGCTGCACGCAGCGCTGGTTGCGGTCGTTGTCATCGGCCTGCCCGCCGAACAGCCGCAGCAAACCCGGCCTGCGCCGGTGGAAATCCAGCTGATGCAGCCTCCGAAACCGCTTCCGCCCACTCCCCTTCCGGCGACGCCACAACCCGCGCCAGTACCGCAGGCGAAGAAGGAGCCGGAGCCGAAACATCGTCCGCGGCCAAAGCCGGAGACGATCCGTCCGCACGAAACTCCCGCGCCGGTGGCCAAGGCGCCCGCACCGGCACCCGAAACAAGAGCGCCTTCAACCAGCACGAATGCGCCGCCTGCGGCTCCGGCAACAGTCGCGCCGGCCACACCGTCCGCACCGGCATCCACTGCGGCCGCCAGTCCGCCGGTCAAGACAACCGCATCCGATGCGGCTTACGCCGCCAGCAACCGCAAGCCGCCTTATCCCCGCTTGTCGCGCATGAATGAAGAACAGGGTACCGTCGTGCTGCGGGTGCTGGTCAAGGCGGATGGCACGGCCGGCGCCGTGGAAATCAAGACGTCCAGCGGCTATCCGCTGCTCGATGAATCGGCGAAAAGCACGGTGCAGACCTGGCGCTTCAAGCCGGCAACCGTCGATGGCAAGCCAGTCTCCGAGTGGTATCAGCTTGCCATTCCGTTTACACTTCAGAACAATTAATTTCCCTTCGCACACCATGAATCAAACCCTCGGTTTTGCGCACTACTGGGCACAGGGCGACGCCATCACCCACGCCGTCGCCTATGTGCTACTGCTGATGTCGGTTGTCAGCTGGTACTATATCTTTTCCAAGGCATGGAGTTCGTGGCGCATCCGCCGCAGCGCCGGCGCGCTGGAGGGATTCTGGAAAGCACCGACACTCAACGATGCCATTGCGATCGTCCGGAACGCCGACAGCGAAAACGTCTACACGCCGCTGGCCGCGCAGAGCGCCCAGGCCGCCAACGTCAGTTCGCAAGCCGGCTCCCTGAATGCCAACGTGGATCCGAGCGAGTTGATCACGCGCACCTTGCGCCAGGAAATCAACCGGGTGTCGTCGCGCCTGGAAAGCGGCCTGACGCTGCTCGCCTCGGTGGGCTCAACGGCCCCCTTCGTCGGTCTGTTCGGCACCGTCTGGGGCATCTACCACGCTTTGCTGGCGGTATCGACAGCCGGCACGGTGCAGATCGACAAAGTCGCCGGCCCGGTCGGCGAAGCGCTGATCATGACGGCGCTCGGCCTCGTCGTGGCGATTCCCGCAGTGCTCGCCTACAACGCCTTCACCCGCGTCAACCGCGTCACGCTGGCAGAACTGGACGGCTTCGCGCACGATCTGCACGCCTACCTGACCACCGGTTCGCGCGTCGGCAAGCAATAGCGGAGGCTGGTATGGCATTTGGCGGATTCAACGAGAACGGCAAGCAGGCCCCGATCGCGGACATCAACGTCACGCCCATGGTGGACGTGATGCTGGTTCTGCTGGTGATCTTCATCATCACCGCGCCCCTGTTCACCCATGCGATCAAACTCGACCTGCCGACTGCGCAGTCGAGTGCGGCACCCGAGAAACCGGAAACGATTTCGCTCTCGATCAATGGTGAGGGAAAAATCTTCTGGAACAATGATCCGATCGAACAGAAGGATCTCGCTGCAAAACTGGCACAGGCAGCACAAAAGAGCCCGCAGCCCGAACTGCAGCTGCGTGCCGACAAGTCGACACGCTACGAAATCATTGCGCAGGTGATGTCGGCTGCACAGACCAGCGGCATCACCAAGATGGGTTTTGTGACCGAATCAAAGGAAACAAAGCAGTAATGCCCTCCGTTCGCCTCGACAGCCGGAAAATCACCTCCTGGGCGGCCTTTCATGAACAATGCAAGGCCGCTTTCGGCTTTCCGGATTTCTATGGCCGCAACATGGATGCCTGGATCGATTGCCTGAGCGGGCTGCGTGATGATGACGGCATGTCAAGTTTCAGGCTCAAGCCCGCGGAAACGCTGGAAATCGAGCTCTTGCACACGGACATCCTGCGCAAATCTGCCCCGAGCATCTTTGCGGCGCTCGAGGAGTGTGTCGCCGAAGTCAATGAACGCTACGCCGGGAATGGCGAACAACCCGCGCTGAACCTGCTACTGCGCTGATTTTTCGGGCAAATCCGTCCGCCACCGAGGCGCTATGCAAGGCGCTGAACCAGTATAATGACTGGTTTACATCCATCCACTTCCAGCTCCATTCGTCATGCAAGAAAAATATCTCCCCGCCGATGTCGAAAAGGCGGCGCAAGACCATTGGCACGCGATCGACGCGTACAAGACCGTCGATCATGCGAAAGACAAGAACGGCAAGGACAAGCAGAAGTTCTACGCCTGCTCGATGCTGCCCTACCCGTCTGGCAAGCTGCACATGGGCCATGTGCGCAACTACACCATCAACGACATGCTGGCGCGCCACCTGCGCATGAACGGCTACAACGTGCTGATGCCGATGGGCTGGGACGCCTTCGGCCTGCCGGCGGAAAACGCGGCGCTGAAGAACGGCGTGCCGCCCGCGAAATGGACCTACGAGAACATCGCCTACATGAAGAAGCAGATGCAGGCGATGGGTCTGGCGATCGACTGGTCGCGCGAAGTGGCGACCTGCGATCCGAGCTACTACAAGTGGAATCAATGGCTGTTCCTCAAGATGCTGGAAAAAGGTATCGCCTACCGCAAGACCCAGGTCGTGAACTGGGACCCGGTCGACCAGACGGTGCTGGCCAACGAGCAGGTGATCGACGGCCGCGGCTGGCGTACCGGCGCGCTGGTCGAGAAGCGCGAAATTCCGGGTTACTACCTGAAGATCACCGAATACGCGGAAGAACTCCTCGACTGCGTCGTCAACAAGCTGCCGGGCTGGCCGGAGCGCGTGCGCATCATGCAGGAAAACTGGATCGGCAAGAGCGAAGGCGTGCGTTTCGCCTTCCCGCACGACATCCGTGACGCGCAGGGCAACCTGATCCAGGACGGCAAGATGTTCGTGTTCACCACGCGCGCCGACACCATCATGGGCGTGACCTTCTGCGCGGTGGCGCCGGAACATCCGCTGGCCACGCACGCGGCTGCGTCGAATCCGAAGCTCGCCGCCTTCATCGAAGAATGCAAGAAAGGCGGCACGACAGAAGCCGAGCTCGCGCTGAAGGAAAAGGAAGGCCTGCCGACCGGCTTGTTTGTCACCCATCCGCTGACCGGCGAACAAGTCGAGGTATGGGTCGGCAACTATGTGCTGATGAGCTACGGCGACGGCGCCGTGATGGGCGTGCCGGCGCATGACGAACGCGACTTCGCCTTCGCGAAGAAGTATTCGCTGCCGATCAAGCAGGTGATTGCCGTCAAGGACGAGACCTACTCCACCGACGCATGGCAGGAATGGTATGCCGACAAGCAGCGCGGCGTGACCGTACATTCCGGCGCCTATGATGGCCTGAGCTACAAGGCAGCCGTTGACAAGGTAGCGGCCGACCTCGCCGGCAAGGGCATCGGCGAAAAGAAAACGACCTGGCGCCTGCGCGACTGGGGCATCAGCCGCCAGCGCTACTGGGGTACGCCGATCCCGATCATCCACTGCGAAAGCTGCGGTTCGGTCCCCGTTCCAGAGAAGGATCTGCCGGTCGTGCTGCCGCAGGATTGCGTGCCGGACGGCACCGGCAATCCGCTTAACAAGCGCGAGGATTTCCTGCGCTGCGACTGCCCTCAGTGCGGCAAGCCGGCGCGCCGCGAGACGGACACGATGGACACCTTCGTCGATTCGTCCTGGTACTTCATGCGCTATTGCGACCCGAAGAACGACGAAAAGATGGTGGCCGAAGGTGCGAACTACTGGATGCCGATGGACCAGTACATCGGCGGCATCGAACACGCCATCCTGCACCTGCTGTACGCGCGCTTCTGGACCAAAGTCATGCGCGACCTGGGCCTGGTCAAAGTCGACGAACCCTTCGTCAACCTGCTGACGCAAGGCATGGTGCTGAACCACATCTACTCGCGTCGCACGCCGCAGGGCGGCATCGAATACTTCTGGCCGCAGGATGTCGAAAACGTGTACGACGACGGCGGCCGCATCATCGGTGCGAAGCTCAAGAGCGACGGTTCGGCGGTGAACTACGAAGGCGTGGGCACGATGTCGAAGTCGAAGAACAACGGCGTCGACCCGCAGGAACTGATCAACCAGTTCGGCGCGGACACCGCCCGCCTGTTCGTCATGTTCGCCGCACCGCCGGAGCAAACGCTGGAGTGGAACGACGCCGGTGTCGAAGGCGCAAACCGCTTCCTGCGCCGCGTGTGGGCTTTCGCCTTTGCGCAGGCAGATCGTGTGAAGGCATCTTCCGAGATCGACTTCAGCGCGCTGCCCGAGCCGCACAAGGCGCTGCGCCGCGAGATCCACAAGATCCTGCAGCAGGCCGACCATGACTTCCATCGCCTGCAGTACAACACCGTCGTGTCCGCCTGCATGAAGATGCTGAACACGATGGAAGGCGCGAAGCTGGAAGATTCCGCGCAGACCAATGCGGTGACCGCGGAGTGCCTGTCAATCTTCCTGCGCGTGCTGTACCCCGTTGCGCCGCACATCACCCACGTGCTGTGGCAGGAACTCGGCTTCGCAACGGCATTCGGCGACATTCTCGATGCGCCGTGGCCAAAGGTCGATCCGGCCGCGCTGGAGCAGGCAGAGATCGAGCTGGTGGTGCAGGTCAACGGCAAGCTGCGCGGCAGCGTGAAGGTGCCGAAGGATGCGGACAAGGCGGCGATCGAAGCGGCCGCACTGGCCAACGAGAACGTGAAGAAGTTTGTCGAAGGCACGCCGAAGAAGGTGATCGTCGTGCCCGGCAAGCTGGTCAACATTGTCGCCTGATCTTTCCGGAGCCCGCATGAAACGCCGAGCCGTCCTTGCCCTGACTTCCGTCCTTGCGCTGTCCGCATGCGGCTTCCAGCTGCGCGGGGCAAACGGCGAGGCCAACCTGCCGTTCAAGACGATCTACATTGGCGTTCCGGAAACCTCGCCGCTCGGCGTCGAGCTGCGTCGCAATATCCGCGCCAGCGGAGAGACGACCATCGTGCCCGATCCGAAAGCGGCCGAGGCGATCCTCGAGGTGCTGTCCGAGACAAGGAACACGACCGTCCTGCTGAACACGCAGGGCCGTCCGCGCGAACACACGCTGTACTACAAGGTGCGCTTTCGGGTGACCGATCCGAAGGGTGTCGAGCTGCTGCCGCCGACCGAGATCACGCTCAAGCGCGACCTCAGCTTCAACGAAGCGCAAGCCATCGCGAAAGAGAAGGAAGAGGAAATGCTCTACCGCGACATGCAGTCCGACCTGGTGCAGCAGATCCTGCGCCGGATGGCCGTGCTCAAGCGCGCCTGAGGACCAGCATGCAGCTGCGGCTCGACGCCCTTGACGCGCACCTGGCGAAATCGCTCGGGCCCCTGTATGTGATCACCAGCGATGAACACCTGCTGGCGCTCGAAGCCGCCGACAAGATCCGCAAGGCGGCGCGCGCGCAAGGCCTTTCGGAGCGCGAGGTACTGGTGGTCGAGCGCAGCTTCAAGTGGGGCGAACTGCTCGCGGCAAACCAGTCGCAATCGCTGTTTGGCGAACGCAAGCTGATCGAGTTGCGCATTCCGACCGGCAAGCCGGGCAAGGATGGCGGGCAGGCGCTGCAGAATTACGCAGCATCGCTGAATCCCGACAACGTGACGCTGATCGCACTGCCGAAGCTCGACTGGCAGACGCAAAAGAGCGCATGGGTCGCTGCCCTGCAGCAGGCCGCCGTGTATATCGACATTCCGCTGGTCGAGCGCCCCCAGTTGCCAGCGTGGATAGGCGCGCGACTGGCCGCGCAAGGACAGAGCGCCGACAGGCAGAGCATCGACTTCATCGCGGATCGTGTCGAAGGCAACCTGCTGGCGGCGCACCAGGAAATCCAGAAACTCGCGCTGCTGCATCCGGAAGGCAAGCTGAGCTTCGAACAGGTCCAGGACGCGGTGCTGAACGTCGCCCGCTACGATGTCTTCAAGCTGAACGAAGCGATGCTGTCCGGCGATGCGACGCGACTGGTTCGCATGATCGAAGGTCTGAAAGGCGAAGGCGAAGCCCTGCCGCTGGTACTGTGGGCGATGGCCGAAGAAATCCGCACGCTGCTGAAGATCAAGGCCGGCACCGCGCAGGGCAAAGCCATCGGCATGCTGTTCAAGGAAAACCGCGTCTGGGGACAGCGCGAACGCCTGGTGGAGCCAGCGCTGCGCAGGCTGAAGCTGTCGACGCTGCAAGGTGCACTGCAGGAAGCGGCGCAAATCGATAAGATGGTTAAGGGATTGCGGACGAAGGCGTTTGCCGGCGATGCATGGGATGCGTTGCTGCAGCTCGGATTGAAGGTGGCGCGCGGCTAGTGCATGATGGATGTCCACGGAAAACACTGAAAACACAGAAAAGAAACAAATTTTCGTGTTTTTCGTATGTTCCATGGACAGAGATTATTACGGCGTGAACCACTCGCAGAATGTGCCAGGCGCACCGATGCTGCAGTATCGTAGGGTGCACCACGCGTACCGTGGTCGTGGCTGCAGCGTTATGAATGTCCACGAAAAACACGAAAGACACGAAATTTCTTTTTTGTGTTTTTCGTGCTTTTCGTGGACAAAAAATTGCACCATGGATCACAGGCGGAGTGTGCAGTACACACCAACGCGGACAGCATCCTGGTGTGAGCTATGCGCACCGTTGTCGTGACCGTTGCGTTATAGATGTCCACGGAAAACACGGAAGTCACGGAAAAGAAAGAAATTTCTGTGCTTTCCGTGTTTTCCGTGGATAAAAATTATTGCGCCGGCACGTCAATGCGGCAGCGAAATCACCGATCATCGCTTTACGGATTTTGAATAGTTGAATCAGAGTCAACACATGGACATCAAGCATTACATGAACGACGTCGGCCAGCGCGCCCGCAAGGCATCGCGCGCGATGGCCAAGGCCGATACCCGCGCGAAGAACCAGGCGCTGTCGCTGATCGCCGCTGCCATCCGCCGCGATGCGCCGGCGCTGCGCGCTGCCAACCAGAAGGACCTGGAGGCGGCCCGCGCCAACGGCCTGGCGGATGCGATGCTTGACCGCCTGACGCTCTCGGACAGGGCGATCGCGACCATGGCCGAAGGCTTGGAGCAGATCGTCGCCCTGCCCGATCCGATCGGTGAAATCTCGAACATGAAGTACCGGCCGACCGGCATCCAGGTCGGCCAGATGCGTGTGCCTCTGGGCGTAATCGGCATCATCTACGAAGCGCGTCCGAACGTAACGGTCGATGCCGCCGGGCTGTGCATCAAGAGCGGCAATGCCACCATCCTGCGCGGCGGCTCGGAAGCGATCCATTGCAACCAGGCGCTGGCAAAGCTGGTGAAGGAAGGCCTCGCCGGCGCAGGACTGCCGGAAGATGCCGTGCAGATCGTCGAGACGACTGACCGTGCTGCCGTGGGCGAACTGATCACCATGCCGCAGTATGTGGACGTGATCGTGCCGCGCGGCGGCAAGGGACTGATCGAGCGCCTGATGAAGGAATCGAAGGTGCCGATGATCAAGCATCTCGACGGCATCTGCCACGTGTACATCGATGACAAGGCGGACATCGAGAAGGCGCTGAAGATTGCCTTCAACGCCAAATGCCATCGCTACGGCACCTGCAACACCATGGAAACGCTGCTGGTGGCGCGCGGCATTGCGCCGCAGATCCTGCCAAAGCTGGCGGAACTGTACGGTACCAAGGATGTGGAACTACGCGCCGATGACGAGGCGCGCGCGATCCTCGCCGGCTATCCGCACCTCGCGGCCGCCAGCGAGGAAGACTGGCGCACTGAGTACCTCGCTGCCATCCTTGCAGTGAAGATCGTGGATGACGTCGGCCAGGCCATCGAGCACATCAACACTTACTCCTCGCAGCATACCGATGCGATCGTGACCGAGGACTACAGCCGGGCCATGCGTTTCCTGCGCGAAGTCGATTCTGCGTCGGTGATGGTGAATGCATCGACACGCTTTGCAGATGGCTTCGAATACGGGTTGGGTGCCGAGATCGGCATTTCGAACGACAAGTTGCATGCGCGCGGCCCGGTAGGACTGGAAGGACTGACGTCGCTCAAATACGTCGTCTTCGGCCACGGCGAAGTTCGTGAATAATCACTCCACAAGGGAAACCTGCTGATGCTCTGGGTAAAGGCATTCCACATCTTCTTCGTCGCCTCCTGGTTCGCGGGCCTGTTCTACTTGCCGCGCATCTTCGTGAACATGGCGATGGAAACCGAACCGGCTGCCACGCAGCGTTTGCTGATGATGTCGCGCAAGCTGTACCGCTTCATGTTCATGCTGGAAGTACCCGCGCTCGTCCTCGGCCTGGTGCTGTGGCTCTACTACGGCATCGGCAAGGTCGGCCCGGGCAACGGCTGGATGCATGCGAAGCTCGCGATCGTCGTGCTGCTGGTCGGCTATCAGCACTGGTGCGGTGCGCTGCTGAAGGCATTCGAACGCGGCGCGAACAAGCGCAGCCATGTCTGGTTCCGCTGGTTCAATGAACTGCCGACCATCGCCCTGCTGCTGGTGGTGATCTTCGTGGTCGTCAAACCTTTCTAAACTGCGCTGGAGGCCGTCATGGCGAAGACCTGCGAATACTTCTTTGCACCGCAATCGCCGTGGGCCTATCTCGGTCACGAGCGATTCATCACGCTGGCAAAAAAATACGGCGTGCAGATCGACATCAAGCCCTGCGACCTCGGCAGGGTGTTCAGCGTCTCCGGCGGGCTGCCGCTGGCGAAACGGCCGCCGCAACGGCAGGCATACCGCCTTGTCGAGCTGAAGCGCTGGAGCGAGTACCTGAACATCCCGCTCAATCTGCAGCCGAAGTTCTTTCCGGTACCTCCCGACGCGGCAGCGAAATTGATTATCGCCACCCGCCTCGCGCACGGGACGGACGCCGCGCTCAAGCTCACCGGCGCGATTATGCGCGCGGTGTGGGTGGAAGAACGGAACATCAACGACGCCGACACCCTGGCCGCACTTGCGCTCGAATGCGGCCACGACGGCAAGGCCCTGCTGAAGTCGTCCGAGACTGCCAGCGTGCAAAGCGAATACGACCGCTACACCGACGACGCCATCGCCGCCAACGTCTTCGGCTCGCCCTGGTATGTCGTCAACGGCGAAGGCTTCTGGGGCCAGGACCGGCTGGACTTCGTCGAGCGCGCGTTTGCCGGGATGGCTTGACGCGCACTGTCGGCTTTTCCACGGACGGCTTTCTTGTCCACGGAAAACACGAAAGACACGGAAAACTTTTTGTGGCACTCGCGGTTTGCAGGTATCGACGTGAAAAGCCTTTTTCCGTGTTTTTCGTGTTTTCCGTGGACACATGATTTTTACTTACGGATAAAGGGTACCCCATGACTTATTCATTTTTCTGTCCCTGCCCGCGCGGGCTGGAGGCGGCGCTGGCGGAAGAGATCAACGAGATTGCGCAACAGAGCCGCACGCTGAAGGTGCATAACCAGGTGCCGGGCGGCGTGCATTGCTCGGGGGCGCTGGCGGACAGTTATCGCATCAACCTGCACTCGCGCATCGCTTCGCGCGTCCTGCTGCGCATGGCCAACGGCAGCTACAAGAACGAAAACGATATCTACGATTTGACGCTGGCGCAGCCGTGGGAGGAATGGTTCGACGTCGACCACACGATCCGCGTGGACCTCACTGCGATCAAGTCGCCGCTGAAGAGCCTGGAGTTCACGACGCTGAAGATCAAGGACGCCGTGTGCGACCGCTTCCGCGATCTGTATGCGAAGCGCCCGTCGGTGAATACACGCACGCCGGACATGCGCATCGTTGGTTTCCTCGACGCGAATACCTATACCGTGTATCTCGATACGTCCGGCGAAGCGCTGTTCAAGCGCGGCTGGCGCCAGGAAACAGGCGATGCGCCGTTGCGCGAGAACCTCGCTGCCGGGCTGCTGCGGGTGGCGGGCTGGAAGCCGGGAACGGTGCTGTTCGACCCGATGTGCGGCTCGGGCACCATCATTGTGGAAGCGGCACAGATCCTCGCCGGCATTCCCCCTGGTGCGCGCCGCAGTTTCGCGTTTGAAAAATTCCTCGGGTTCGACAAGGATGAGTGGCTTGCCATCAAGGGGAGCTTCCGGCCGAATCCGATGCCGACCGCGCCGAGCATTTTCGGCAGCGACATTTCCGGCGACATGATCGTCATGACGCGCAATAACCTGCGCAACGCGGGTATCCAGTTCGAGGTACCGCTAAAGCAGATCGAGGCACAGGAAGTAAAGGCGCCGAGCGAGACGCCCGGCATCATCCTGACCAATCCTCCCTATGGCGAGCGCATCGGTGTGCGCGGCGACCGCTCGCAGGAGCCGGATGAGATGGCAGCCACTTTCTATCGTGAGTTCAGCGGCACCCTGAAGCAGCGCTTTGCCGGCTGGCAGGTGTTCCTGTTCACCGCCGATTTGAGCCTGCCGAAGATGCTGCGCCTGAAAGAATCGCGCAAGACACCATTCTTCAACGGCGCGCTGGAATGCCGCCTGTTCCGCTTCGACATGGTGGCGGGGTTCAACCGGCGCGAGGAAGCGAAGCCGAAGCCGGCCTGATCGCTGCTGGCTCCCCGGCTTCGCGCGCCGGCAGGTGTGAAGCCGGGGCCGCTGAGCAAGGCTTCGACGATTGGGTTATGCTTTATTTTTTGCCCATCACCCCACTTCGTACGGAGACGAGTCATGCAACAACAGGCCAAAGGCATACCCCAACTCAGTGACGCTTCCCTGCTCCGCACCCAGGCGTATCTGAACGGCGTGTGGATCAGCGCGGAGTCGACGTTCC
This sequence comes from Noviherbaspirillum sp., assembly GCF_035254685.1. Taxonomy (GTDB): domain Bacteria; phylum Pseudomonadota; class Gammaproteobacteria; order Burkholderiales; family Burkholderiaceae_D; genus Noviherbaspirillum. The sequence continues at coordinate 64,590 of NZ_DATFAI010000004.1, forward strand.
CGGTCATCAATCCGGCCGACGGCAAGACCATTGCCTCGGTGCCCAACATGGGTGCGGAAGAAGCGCGCGACGCGATCGATGCCGCCAATGCGGCCTTCCCGTCCTGGTCCGCGAAAACCGCCAAGGAACGCTCGGCGGTCATGCGCAAGTGGTTCGAGCTGCTGCTGCTGCATGCGAATGACCTCGCTGCCCTCATGACCGCGGAGCAAGGCAAGCCGCTGGCCGAGGCGAAGGGCGAAGTCCTCTACGGCGCGAGCTTCGTCGAATGGTTCGCGGAAGAAGCCAAGCGCGTGTGCGGCGATGTGCTCGCCTCGACCTGGAGCGACAAGCGCATGGTGGTGCTCAAGCAGCCGATCGGCGTGTGTGCCGCGATCACGCCGTGGAATTTTCCGATTGCGATGATCACGCGCAAGGTCGCACCGGCCATCGCGGCAGGCTGCACCATTGTCATCAAGCCGGCGGAACAGACGCCGCTGTCGGCACTGGCGATGGCTGAACTGGCACATCGCGCCGGCCTGCCGCCAGGCGTGATGAACATCGTCACCGCGGATGCACAGCGCTCCATCGAGGTCGGCAAGGTGCTGTGCGACAGTCCGATCGTGCGCCACCTGTCCTTCACCGGATCGACGCCGGTCGGCCGCATCCTGATGCAGCAAAGCGCGCCCACGGTGAAAAAACTCGGCCTGGAGCTCGGCGGCCACGCGCCCTTCATCGTGTTCGACGATGCCGATCTGGATGCCGCCGTAGAGGGCGCGCTCGCATCGAAGTACCGCAATGCCGGCCAGACCTGCGTCTGCACCAACCGCTTCTATGCGCATGAATCGATCTACGATGCGTTCGTCGAAAAGCTCGCGGCCGGCGCGGCGAAGATGAAAGTCGGCAGCGGCTTCGAACCGGGCGTGGTGCAAGGCCCGCTGATCGACGACCAGGCCGTCGCCAAGGTGCAGGACCACGTGGCCGATGCCGTTTCGAAGGGCGCGAAGGTGCTCACCGGCGGCAAGCCGCATGCGCTCGGCGGACATTTCTATGAGCCGACGGTGCTGTCCAACGTGACCGCCGACATGAAGATCATGCGCGAAGAAACCTTCGGCCCGGTCGCCGCGGTCTCGAAGTTCAAGACCGAGGATGAAGCGATCGCAGCCGCCAACAACACCGAATTCGGCCTCGCCAGCTACTTCTATTCGCGCGACATCGGTCGCATCTGGCGCGTGTCGGAAAAGCTGGAGTACGGCATGGTCGGCATCAACACCGGCATCATCTCCAACGAGGTGGCGCCGTTCGGCGGCGTCAAGCAATCCGGACTGGGGCGCGAGGGCTCCAAGTACGGCATGGACGAGTACCTGGAAATCAAGTACCTCTGCATGGGCGGCATCTGACCGCTTTTCCCTGCTGGCCGGCGGCATGCCGGCCAGCCGAAAGCTTGAAGCGGTGGCCGATCAGCAGGAAAAGCTGATGCAGGCCCAGGAAATTCAGCAAAGACAACTGCAGGAAATTTCACAGCGGCTCAATTCCTCGAACTACCGCGAGAGGGTGACGCCGCCAGCGCCCTACGCCTATCCCTGATCGATCATGGTTCGAGGTGGCCGCCCCATGTTGCGATTCCTGCATCTTGCGGCGGCCTATGGGCGGAAAGCGGACCGGGACCTTGTCCTTTGCACTCGCCGTTTGCACACCAACCGCAATCCCGCGTAAAATGCGGGTTCTCGCGGGTGTAGCTCAATGGTAGAGCAGAAGCTTCCCAAGCTTACGACGAGGGTTCGATTCCCTTCACCCGCTCCAGGTCAAACAGGTACAACGGGCACCGCACGGTGCCTTTTTTATTGACACTCCCACCTCCGATCGCGCATGTCCGACAACCATTCCGACGACGCCAGCAAGCCGATGCTTTACGACCCGACGGAACGCCGCATCCGCAGTTTCGTGACGCGCGCCGGGCGTCTTTCCACCGCACAGGCGAAAGCACTCGACACGCTCGGGCCGACGTTCTGCATTCCTTACGTCAAGGCACCCTTCGATTTCGATCAGGCGTTCGGGCGTGCCGCGCCGACGATCCTCGAAATCGGCTTCGGCATGGGCGATACCACGGCGAAAATTGCCGCCGGCATGCCGGAGAAGAATTTCATCGGCGTTGAAGTGCATACACCCGGCGTGGGCAGCCTGCTCAAGCTGATCGGTGAACAGAATCTCGGCAACCTGCGCATCATCCAGCATGATGCCGTCGAGGTCATCACGCACATGATCGCGCCGGACTCGCTCGACGGCGTGCACATCTTCTTCCCCGATCCGTGGCACAAGGCGCGGCACAACAAGCGGCGCCTGATCCAGCCGCCGTTCGTGAAGCTGCTTGTCTCGCGCCTCAAGCCCGGCGCCTACGTGCATTGCGCCACCGACTGGCAGGACTATGCGGAACAGATGCTGCAGGTGCTGGGTGATGAACCGGCACTGCGCAACACGGCCGACGGATACGCGCCACGCCCCGCCTATCGCCCGGTAACGAAATTCGAGAATCGCGGCCTGCGGCTCGGGCACGGCGTATGGGACCTCGTCTTCGTGAAGCGCTGATTCCCTGCCGCATCATTGCGCCTCTGCACTGAGGCGCGTCAAATATTGCCTCGCTTTTCTGTTCGACACAATTCAGCGAGGCAATAACTCCATCCTCACTTCCCGCATTTCAGCCGCATATTTTCTCCAGCAGGAGATTATTTGCCTCCCGGAGCGCGATAAATTTCCTCACGCAAACGAAATATCGTGACAGTTTGCAACTTCGTTTGACATCAGTCAGAGAACTTGCCTCCGACCCGGAACTTTCCCCCTTGCAGCGTTCTGCTGTTTGTTTCTCGTCAACTCCCGCGTTGAAGCTTGCGAGAAACTGTTTCCCAGTTATCACGAGTTCTCCGATCGGAAACGTTGGGTCAGCGGCTTCATTGATCATCAGCGGTGCCGGTCAGAACAAGCGCGTAGTACCTTTAATTCAACCTCAAGGGAGTTCACGATGAATGCACTCAAGAAGTTCTTCCGCGACGAAAGCGGTGCGGCTGGTGTCGAATATGGTTTGCTCGTTGCATTGATTGCTGCGGTGATCGTTGCTGTGGTCGCCTCGTTGGGCACGACTCTGCACACGGCATTCTGCACCGTGCTGCAAGCACTTCCGAATCCGACGAACACAGCCGACTGCGCCTGACATCGTCGCCGAAACGATGCCGTTCGCAGAACCTTGCGCGCACGGCATCCGCATAGACGCATGACACGCTGGACGATCGACATTTTCCAATAACGCTGAACAGGCCCAGCAACAGCAGGCCTGAGAGACGGTACGGCTGTTTCCCGCCGTGGGTGTCGTTCGTTCCTTGAAAACGCAGATGGCGACTGCCGGTCCGGCAGTCGCCCTTTGACTGGCAGACTGAACGAGGAGACTCCATGGAATTCCTGACCCCCGCAAGCATGGCCGCAGCCGTGAGCGCCTTATTGTGCGCCCTGCTGGTCGCTGCGACGTGGTCGGACATCCGGCGCTATCGCATACCCAATGCACTGGTGTACGGCGGCGCGCTCCTGGGCCTCGCTCTCAATACCTTCCTCCCGGAAGGCAACGGATTCGCCAGCGCGCTGCCGGGCGCGCTTGGGTGGCGCATGGCGCTATACGGCCTTGGCCTCGGCCTGGCCATCATGCTGCCCCTGTATATGCTCCATGCAATGGGTGCCGGCGACGTCAAGCTGGTCGCCATGATCGGCGCCTTCCTCGGCCCACATGCGATCGTGTATGTGATTGCCTTCATGATGCTGGCCGGCGGCCTGCTCGCCATCGTCTATACGCTGCGCACCGGATCATTCCGGCGCATGTGGCGCAACCTGCAGACCATGATGCTGGCCACCTATTTCAAGGCGGCCTTGCACGAAGCGCCCGTCCTTGACGCGGTCCCCGATTCCGCCGGACGGCTGCCGTATGCGATCGCCATCGCGCTGGGCACCTTCATCTACCTCGGCCTGGCCGCACTCGGCCACCGGGACGTCTTCTATTTCTATGCATGGAGCTGACGATGCACATCCAGGATATCGACACTTCATGACCGGTTTCGTTTCGCAAGGGAGGATTCCATGCCGCATGCCGCCCGGTCTGTGCGGCGGCATGCGAGACATGGACATCAAGTTGTCCACATCACCACGCAGAAGGTCCTATGAAAAACACCAGAGCAGTCATCATGATCGGCGTGTCCATACTCGCGGCGATTGCTGCGGTTCTGTTTGCATCCCAGTGGATCACCGCAAAGGCCGGCCTCTCCACCAACAAGGTGGTGGTGGCTGCAACCGACATCAACCTCGGCACGCGCTTGTCGCCCGACATGATCCGGCTGGTCGACTGGCCGGCGGGCAGCCTGCCGGCGGGCAGCACTAACGACGTGAAGGCGCTCGACACGCGTGTCGCGCGCGTGAGCCTGCTGCGTGGCGAGCCGGTGCTCGAATCAAAGCTCGCGCCCATAGGAACAAAGGGCGGCCTGTCCGCGGTGGTGGCCGAAGGCAAGCGCGCGATGACGGTGCGCGTCAATGACGTGGTGGGCGTAGCGGGCTTCGCGCTGCCGGGCAATTACGTCGACATCCTGGTCAGCACGCAGGCGGAGAACAAGGAAAAGGGCGTCGGCCGCGACAACAACATCTCCAAGATCGTGCTCGAACACATCCTGGTGCTCGCGGTGGCGCAGGAAGCGAGCCGCGATGAAACCAAGCCGAAGGTGGTGAATGCGGTGACGCTCGAAGTGACGCCAGAGGAAGCGGAGAAGTTGGACCTGGCGCGCAGCGTCGGACAACTGTCGCTCGCGCTACGCAACCAGGTCGATCCCAAGCCGGCCCTGACCGACGGCGCAACCAAGCACAGCCTGCTGAACCCGGTGGCCTATGTGCTCGAGGCAAGTAAGCCTGAAGCCAAGCCGGCACCGGCAAAGAAAGTCCGCGCAGTGAAAAAGGCATCCGCCCCCGCCGCGAAACCGGCCGCGCACAAGGAGCAATGCCAGGAAGTGATCACGGGCGACGGACGCATCAGCCAATGCTACCAACTGCAGGAATAGGGGAAGAGCCATGAAGAAGAATACCAAACCGGCATCACGTGCTACCCGTGCTACCCATACTATCAAGCGCTTCTCTCCTTGCCTCCTGACGGTCGCCGCCATCCTCGCGCTCGGACTGCCTCCCGGCGCACAAGCGCAAAGCAAAAAAAATGAGGCGCCTGCTGCATCGAAGGAAGTGGTGACAAAGGCAGTGGCCAAACCCGGCGACAAGAAAGCCGTGAAATCGGGCACCGCGCCCGCTCCGCTGGCAACACCGACCTGCGTCGACGAATTCGCACCGACAGCCTACATGAACGTACCCGCCGCGAAATCGGCACTGCTCGACCTGCGCCAGCTGAACATACCCGGCCCGGCGTGGCTGCGCACGGTGGGCGACCCGGACATCGTCCAGGTTGAACCGATGACCTCGCCGACGCCGCGCTCCATGTTCTTCCTGTTCGGCAAGCAGATCGGCTCGACCAACCTGATGTTCCAGAACAAGGAAGGCCGCTGCGCGATGGTGGAAGTCGCGGTCGGCGTTGACACCGCTTCCGTCGAGTCCAAACTGCGTCAACTGCTTCCCGGCGAGAAGAACATCAAGGTCGGCGCGGTGGCAGATTCGCTGGTCCTGAGCGGCACAGTGTCCGATGCGCTCGCGGTCGAAAATGCGATCTCCATCGCCAGCGCCTTCGTGCGCAAGGGCGGCGGCAGAGGTGGTGCAGGTGGAACGGGCGATGAGCGCATCGTCAACATGCTGGCAGTGGCCGCGCCGCAACAGGTCATGCTGGAAGTGAAAGTGGCGGAAATTTCCAAGACCCTGCTCGACAAGCTGGGCGTGAACCTCGCCGGCACCCTGCATCGCGGTGACTGGACCGCTGCGCTGCTGTCGAATTTTCTCTCGGACGGCGCCGGCAAGCTGAACATCGTGAAGGCGCCTAACGGCGACTCGATCACCGTCGATGCTGAGAAGAAGGATGGCCTGGTGAAGATTCTCGCCGAGCCGACCGTGATGGCGGTGAGCGGACAGGAGGGCAGCTTCCTCGCCGGCGGCAAGATCTTCATTCCGGTCTATTCGACCACAACCGGCATCACTCCGACCAACACCATCACGCTGGAAGAGCGCGAGTTCGGCGTGAGCCTGCGCTTCACACCGACAGTGCTCGACGGCGGACGCATCAATCTGAAGGTGGCGCCGGAAGTGTCTGAGCTGTCGCGCGAAGGTGCCGGCATTTCCTCGCTCGGCACCAGCGCAGTTCTGCCGCTGTTCACGACACGCCGCGCCGCAACCACGGTGCAGCTGCATGACGGACAGAGCTTCGCCATCGGCGGCCTGATCAAGAACAACGTCACCGAAAACATCAAGGCCTTCCCCTTCCTCGGCGAAGTGCCCGTGCTCGGTGCGCTGTTCCGCAGCAGCGAATTCCAGAGCGATCGCACCGAGCTGGTCTTTGTCGTGACGCCGCGCCTGGTCAAGCCGCTGGCGCCGAATTACCCGCTGCCCACGGATGGCTTCGTGCCGCCGACCCGCGGCGAGTTCTTCCTCGGCGGGAAGATGGAAGGCAACGCGCCCGCGAAACCGGCGCAGCAGTCTTCCGCGCCAGCCTCGTCGTCTTCCGGCAAGCCGTCCGGCTTCGAACTCAAATAGGAGATGCGCATGAAAACCGCACTGACCGTGTCCACACTCATCGCCTGCGCAACCTTCGCCGGATGCGAGTCCACGCCCAACCTGGACAGCCGCTTCGGCGACAGCGTCAACATGCTCAAGGCACAGCAAACGCTCGACCCGTCGGCGTCCTCCAGCACCGAAGCGATCCAGGTTGACGGCCTGGCCGCGAAGGAAGCGATCGGGCAGTACAAGAAGTCGTTCAGCCATCCGAAGACACCGGCCAACACCTTCAGCATCAACATCGGCGCCGGATCGAGCTCCGGCTCCGGAGCGGGATCGGGTTCGCGCTGAGCTTCGTTCGCCGGCATCAAGCGGCACCGTGTCATGGAGATCAGGATGATTCGCAATTTCAGCCTCATGAAACGCCAGGAGGGCGCCATCGCCATCATGGCAGGCATCCTCCTGTTCGTGCTGGTCGGCATGCTCGCGCTCGCAGTCGATCTTGGCCATGTCTACATCGCCAGGACCGGCCTGCAGAATGGCGCGGATGCCGCCGCGCTGGCCGGAGCGAGACAACTCAACGACTCGCTTGCCGGGATCAACGCGGGCGTGGCCGATGCGATCGGCATTGCGCGGCACAATGAATACGACTTTACCAAGGCGGTGGGAACGGACGCATCGGACGCGGGCTTGACCATTCGCGTAGGCGACTGCCCCGATGACGGCTGCATGCGTACGCTCGATACCGTCACCTCGGACGCCGCCGCCTTCGGCCTGTCCTACATGGAGGTCTCGACCGGCAACCGCTCGCTCGATTCCTGGTTCGCCGGCATCTGGAACATCCTGAATTTCGACGTCTCCGCGCGCGCCGTCGCCGGACGCTATGTCATCAAAAGCGCGTCCATCGGCGTGTGCGCGGTGTCGACTGACGTGACGACGGAATTCGGCTTCATCCGCGGCGTTGCCTACAATGTGCCGGACCTCAACCCGCTGTCGAACGGCGTCCCGATCTGGATCAATCCGGTCGACACACCAGGCAGCGGCACCTGCGATCCGAAGAACGGCAACACCCCAGTCCTTGCACCCTACGTTTGTACCGGGCGTTCCGCCATCGACGTCAAGATTCCCGGCGGTTACGTGTGGGTCAATACCGGTTCGCAAGCGGTAATGAACGGCCCGCTCAATTCACGCTTCGCCGACCCGAAGGCCTACACGGGTGGCCAGGCATGCGACCCCTCCTCCGCGCCGCCGGATGTGAACGTCCAGCAGTACGACTGCGTCGGTCCCAAGGTGACCCTCCCGGTTGACCTGGCGCAAGTGCCCTGTGACAAGAACCTGCCGGGCGGCCTGTCTGCCACCACGGTGGACTGGATGAACCCCACGCCGGCTGGACAAACCATCGGGATCTGGTCCGGCGGCGCGAACCCCGGCAAGCCCTTCTATTTCCCGCATGACGTGGCCGTCGACCCGGCCTCCTCCGGAACGCGACCGCCCGCACCAACCGCCGCCGATTTCGCGAACTACGGTGTCTTGTGGTCGGCCGTTCATGAGATGAATGCAAGCACCGGCGAAGATCGCACGACCGCCGACTGGCCCGCGCTCTACGGCGGCAGCGCCAATGCGAATTACCCGGATCCGCCACCCTACCTGCAGACCAGCGGCACCTATTTCCGCGCACCGCCTCCGGGCAGTTACACGCCGCGCGCAGGCCGCCGCGTTCTCAACCTTGCCATCATCAATTGTTCCGGCATCACGGGCATGGCCGGCCAGAGTTGCAGCCAGAAGCTGCCCTTGCTCGGCGTCGGCCGCTTCTTCATGCAAAAGCAGGCGAACCTGCCGAAAGAACTGGTTGGCGAGTTCGTGGGACTGGCCACGCCGCCGTTGCCCTCGGCGCAAATTACCCTATTCCGGTGAGCGACCATGTTTCCTTTCATCGCAAAACGCACCTCAGTACGCAGGCAATCCGGTTCGGCCGCGGTGGAATTCGCGATCCTGCTGATTCCGCTGCTGCTCATGACGGGTGTGATCGTCGAGCTGGGCCGCGCCTTCTGGTATTACGATGCGCTCGCCAAATCCACGCGCGACGCCGCGCGCCTGCTCTCCATCACTGCGCCCGAAACATTCGCCAGCAGCGGTATCCCGAGCGCTGCCGCGCTCGTCGTGAATGCTTCGCGCGCGGCCGGCATTCCGGCCGACCTGGGCACCGACGATGTCACCGTGATCTGCTATGACAGCAATTACCAGCAGGCGAACTGTGAGGATGGCAACCCGCCCCACTACCTGCGTGTCGATGTCAGCTACACCCTGACGATCGGCGACCTGTTCCCGGTGATTTTCCCGACCGGCCGCCTGACGCCTCTGCCCATCACGCTCGATCCGGGCACAACAATGCGCCGCATGTGATATCGCCTGAAGGATGCCAATCATGTCCCGTACACAGACATCTCCCCAGCGCGGCGCTGCCACCGTCGAATTCGCACTGGTGGCCGTTGCCTTCCTGACCGTCATCTTCGGCATCATCGAAATGGGCCGTCTGTTCTATCTCTGGAATACCGTGCAGGAGGTGACGCGACGCGCCGCGCGCGAAGCCGTGGTGCGGTATGTCTGGGATGCGCCGGCCATACAGCGTTACGCCGTGTTCCAGCCCGGCACCACCGGCGACGTGAAACTGCCGGCAGCGGGCGAAATCAGCAATCTCGCGGTCAGCATCCGTTACCTGAACAACGTCGATGCGTCCGGAGCCGGCGTGGTGGCTGACCCGCTGCCCGCGGACCCGGTCGACAACATCACTGCCTGCGTCAGCAAGCTGCCGGGCTGCATCAATTTTGTGGAAGCGTCGGTATGCACGATGCAGAACGGCGCATGCACACCCGTACAGTACGTGCCGCTGTTCGACATGTGGCCGTTCTCTTTGTTCGCCGTCGACATACCGGGTTCGACCGTCGTCATGCCGGCAGAAAGCCTCGGCCTCTTGTAGAGACTCCGCCAGCCGAAAACCAGTTCAGGGGATAACATGAAGATTGCAATCATTTCGTCGAATACCAACACGATAGACGGCATCCGTTACATGCTGCAGGCGGGAGGCGACCAGCACAACGTGACGATGCATGAAGGCGGCCTGGAGCAGCTGGAGCGCGTCGCGAAATGGACGCGCCCCGACCTGATCATCGTCGATTACCGGAACGTCACGGATGACGGCATCAGCAGGCTGGAAAACGCGGATGTCGCCCATCTCGACGCGAAGCTGATCATCCTGTGCGAAAGCGTGTCGCCGGAATTCGTCATCGGCGCCATGCGCGCCGGCGTCAAGGATGTGCTGCAGCTCCCGGTGACCGCAGACACCCTGCGCGCCGCCATCGGCCGCATCGAGCATACGCTCGCCAGAAAGCCTTCGAAGCACGGCGACTGCCAGGTGCTTTCCTTCATCTCCGCCAAGTCGGGCGCGGGTACCACGTTCCTCGCCACCAACCTCGCCTACATGCTGGCGGTGGAACAGAACAGGAAGGTCGCGCTGCTCGACCTGAACCGCCAGTTCGGCGACGCCCTGATGTTCCTCTCGGACCAGACGCCCGCCACCACGCTGACCGACGTCGCGCGCAATATCCAGCGCCTCGATGCCGCCTTCCTCACTGCCAGCATGACGCAGGCCGGGCCGGGACTGGATGTACTGGCGGCGCCGAACAATCCGGTCGAGGGCATGGAAGTGCGGCCCGAGCATATCGACCGCATCGTCGGCGTAGCGCGCGAACAATACGATTTCGTCGTGCTGGATGTCGGCTGTAATTTCGACGCGCAAACCATCAAGGCGCTCGACCAGTCCGACTCCATCTATGCGGTGATGCAGGTCTCCCTGCCCGTGATCCGCGACGCGCGCCGCCTGCTGGATGTCTTCCACACGCTGGACTACCCGCCCAGCAAGATCCATCCGGTGGTCAACCGCTATGCCAAGGGCGGCGACATCCAGCTTTCCGACCTGGAGAAATCGCTCGGCATGAAGCTCGCACGCATCGTGCCGAACCATTACGACGCAGTGACGGCGTCGATCAACCAGGGCGTTCCGATCGGCCTGCTGAGCAAGGCCAGCCCGGTCGCCAAGGCGCTCGCCCAGTGGAGCGCCTCGCTGGTGCAAGGGGAAAAACAGGAAGAGATTCCCTGGTTCCGGCGCATGCTGAAGCGTTACGAATCCGAGCGCGATACCAGCGCGCGCAGCGGCCGATAGCAGGCCCGAACGACACCACAAAACATCAACAGAAGGAGCGGCTCCATGTCATTGAGATCGCAGTTCAACATCGGCGAAACGGAAAGCGTCGCTCCCGGCCTTGTGCCCGGCAGCGTACGCACCATCGACAACCAGGCCTACCGCGAACTGAAGGCGCGCCTGCACCAGACACTGCTCGACCGAGTCAACCTGAAGGCCATGGAAAACCTGGGCGAACAACAGCTCAAGGAAGAGCTCAAGCGACTGGTGCAGGAGCTGCTCAAATCCGAAAACGTGGTGCTCAACGACGCGGAACGCCGCGCCGTGGTGCGCGATATCCAGTACGAGATGACAGGTTTCGGACCGCTGGAACCGCTGCTGGCGGACCCGACCGTGACCGATATCCTGGTCAATACCAGCAGGCAGGTGTACGTCGAGCGCTTCGGCAAACTGCAGCTGACAGACGTGAAGTTCAACGATGAAGCGCACCTGATGAAGATCATCGACAAGATCGTGTCGGGCGTCGGCCGCCGCGTCGATGAATCGAGCCCGATGGTCGATGCGCGCCTGCCCGACGGCTCGCGCGTCAACGCGATCATTCCGCCGCTGGCGGTGGATGGCCCGATCGTCTCGATCCGCCGTTTCTCCGCGAAGGCACTGGCGATGGATGATTTCGTTCGCCTGCAGAGCCTGATCCCGGACATGGCGCTGATGCTCGAAGCCCTGGCGAAATCCAAGATCAACATGATCATTTCCGGCGGCACGGGCAGCGGCAAGACCACGCTGCTCAACATCATGTCCGGCTATATCGATCCCAGCGAACGCATCGTTACCATCGAAGATGCGGCCGAGCTGCAGCTGCAGCAGCCGCACGTGGTCAGGCTGGAATCGCGCCCGCCCAACATCGAGGGCAAGGGCGAGATCACGCAGCGCATGTTGGTGCGCAATTCGCTGCGCATGCGCCCGGACCGCATCGTGGTAGGCGAAGTGCGCGGCCCGGAAGTGATCGACATGCTGCAGGCCATGAACACCGGCCACGAAGGCTCGCTGACCACCATCCACGCCAACACGCCACGCGATGCGCTGACGCGGCTGGAAAACATGATCGGCATGGCCGGCCTGAACCAGCCGACGAAAGTGGCGCGCTACCAGATCAGCTCGGCGATCAGCGTCGTCGTGCAGGTCGCGCGGCTGCTGGACGGCAAGCGCAAGGTCGTGAGCATCCAGGAAATCACCGGCATGGAAGGCGATGTCGTGACCATGCAGGAAATCTTCGGCTTCCGGCAAACCGGCGTGACGAAAGCCGGCGCGGTGCAGGGTTATTTCCATGCACTCGGCGTGCGTCCGCGTTTCCTGGAGCGGCTGCACGTGCGCGGCATCGATCTGCCCGAAACGATGTTCGATCCGAACCGGCTGTACGAAGTGACGACCTGACCGGGGGCCAGCATGGAATATGCCTACATACTTTTTGTGATCGCGCTCTTCATCGCAGTGGTGTTTCTGCTTGAAGGCCTGTACATGTCATGGAATGCGTCGCGCGGGCCGGTCGCCAAACGGATCGCACAACGCCTCAAGCTGATGTCCGAGCAGGGTCGCAGCCCGGAGAATTCCTCCATTCTCAAGCAGCGCCTGCTGAGCAAATTCCCGGGCGTGCAGCGTTTGCTCGAACGGATCCCGCGCATCGACCTGCTCGACGGCTGGCTCGAGCAGTCCGGGCTGAACATGAGCGTGGCCCGGCTTTGCGCCGCCTCGCTCGGATGTTTCGCTGCCGTGTTCGCGCTGCTCTGGATCTTGAAGCTTCCTGTCGCCGTGGCTGCGGCCTGCGGCCTTGCGGCGGGGGGCATTCCGTTCGCGTACGTCACCGCGGCCAAGCGCAAGCGCCTGCACGCCATCGAGGAGCAGCTTCCCGACGCGCTCGATCTCGTCAGCCGCGCACTGCGGGCGGGGCATTCGTTTTCCTCCGCCATACAGATGGTCGGGCAGGAGCTGGCCGATCCGCTGGCATCCGAATTCAAACTGGTGTTCGACGAAGTGAACTACGGCATACCGATGCAGGACGCGCTCAAGCATCTGTCGGCACGCGTGCCCGGCACCGACGTCGGCTACTTCGTCGTCGCCGTGCTGATCCAGCGCGAAACCGGCGGCAACCTTGCGGAGCTGCTCGGCAAGATCGCAACACTGGTGCGCGAACGCCTGCGCCTGTTCGGCCAGATCCGCGTGTATTCCGCGGAAGCGCGCCTGTCGGCATGGATCCTCGGCCTGCTGCCGATCGTTCTCGTCCTGTTCCTGAATATCGTCAATCCGCGCTTCATGCGGGTTCTCTGGACCGACCCGGCGGGTGAAAAGATCATCACTGTGATCTCGGTGATGATGGTTTTCGGCGCCTTCTGGATGCGCAAGATCATCCGGATCAAGGTGTGACGCAAAGACAAGGAGCCACGATCATGTCCATCGTCCAGTTTCTCTTCCTCGGCGCCGTATTCATTTCGGCGTTCGCAGGCGTGATGTTCGTCATATCGCTCGTCGCGCCCAGCCCGGTCCAGCAGCGCCTGCGGCGCCACTTGAACGAAGTCGCGCCGGCAGGCGCCGATCCCGGCACGCAGTGGGTCGCGCGTCTGGCCAGGCTGAGCGGCCCTCTGGCAAAACTGTCGGTCCCCTCCGAAGGCTGGGAGAAGTCCGCGCTGCGCACGCGCTTCATGAACGCCGGCTTTCGCGGCGACAGCGCGCCGACGGTTTACTTTGCCGCAAAGACCGTGCTGGCCATCGCCATCCCGTCTGTCTTGTGGCTCGGCCTGATGGCAAGCGCAAGTGCGGTACCCGCGAACCGCATCCTCTTCATCCTCGTCCTCGCGTCCGCGATCGGCTTCTTCCTGCCCAACTTCGGGCTGACGTACATCGTGAATGTCCGCAAGCGCGAGATTTTCGAGCGCTTTCCGGAAGCACTCGACCTGCTCACGATCTGCATCGAGGCCGGTCTTGCCATCGACGCCGCGATCGCACGCATCGCGCAGGAAATGGCAGCGACCTCGCAGATCTTGAGCGAGGAGCTGCATCTCGTCACGCTGGAGCTGCGGGCCGGCAGCGCAAAGGAAAAGGCATTGCGCAACCTGGCAATGCGTACCGGCGTCGAGGATATCGACTCGCTGGTCGCGATGCTGATCCAGGCCGAGCGTTTCGGCACGAGCGTGGCCGATTCCTTGCGCGTCCATGCCGAAAGCCTGCGCATCAAGCGCCGCCAGCGCGCCGAGGAAGCTGCCGCAAAGGTGTCACTGAAACTATTGTTCCCCCTGATCTTCTGCTTCTTCCCGGCCCTGCTGGGTGTGCTCATGGGGCCTGCCTTCATCCAGATTTCGCGCGCCCTGCTGCCGGCAATGGCCGGACACTGAACCTTTTGCATGAGAGGAACGACCATCATGAAAAAAATACTGCGCCTCCTGCCCCTCGCATCCACGATCCCCTTGCTGCTGAGCTGCAGCACGCTCAACCAGGCGGATCAGAAGGAGAAAACGGCATTGCGCATCGAGCCCGTGTTCAGCATTCGCAATTCGGGCGGCAACGTGCAGGATTATTATCAGCTCGGACGTTACTATCAGGGACAGCAGCGCTACGAGCTGGCGATCGATGCCTATCGCAAGGCGCTCGAACTCAACAAGGATTTCGTCGAGGCGCACAATGCGATCGCCACGAGCTACGCGGCGCAAGGCGAGTACGACAAGGCGATCGCGGAGTTCCTGTCCGTGCTGGCGACCGCGCCGCAGGCCGCGCACATCTACAACAACCTCGGCTACACCTATTTCCTGCAGAAGAATTACGTCAGTGCGGTCGCGGCCTATGACAAGGCGCTGGCGCTGGACCCGAAGAATGCGCGCACCTCGAACAATCTCGCGCAGGCCTTTGCGCAACTGAACGAGGATGAGAAATCGCGCGTGGCGGCGATGCGTTCGCCAGCACCTTCGGCGGAAAGCGCGCCGTCAGTCACTCAACCGGTGCCTGCTGTCGTCATCGAAGAGCACGCGATTCCGGCCGCAGCGGCAACAGAATCAACGGCGGCTCCGGCCCCAGCCCCAGTGTCGGCCCCGGCATCGGCCATTGCCGCAGTGCCTGCAGCAGAATCGGCGGCGGCACCAGTGAATCTCCCGGCAGTAGCAGTGAATGCCCCGGCAGCGCCAGTGATTGCGCAGGCAGCGCCGGTGGAATCGATGCCGGTCGAAACGAAGCCGGCGCCGCAAGCCGTGCAGGTCATGCTTGCTGCCGCCCCGCCGTCGCACCTTGAGCCAGCCCCGCTCAAGCCGGCACGCCTCGAAATCGCGAATGGCAATGGCGTCAACGGCATGGCAAAGAAGACCGCGACCTTCCTCGCGCAGGAAGGCGTCGCCACGGCACACCTGACCAACCAGAAGCCATACCGTCAGCTCGAAACGGTGATCCAGTATCGCGAGGGATTCCGCGAACAGGCCGCGAGCCTGAGCCATAAGTTCGTGAACCCGCCAGCCCTTGCGGCGAACGCGAAGTTACGTGGCAATGCCGATGTGCGCCTGGTGCTCGGATGGGACCTGCGCGGAAGCCACAAGGCCGTGTTCGTGTCGGACAAGCCCGCCGCAACGCTGGCGATGGAATCGCCGCGCGGACCTGACGTGAAATGAGGGAGGGGCCGCGGCGCCCCGGCCGCGGTCAGCTGATGTCGGCAATCAGGGAAATGATTTCTTCCCCGTAGGTTTCGAGCTTCTTCTCGCCCACGCCGGAAATATTGCGCAGGTCGCCCAGCGAACCGGGTTTCGCCTTGGCGATCTCGCGCATCGTAGCGTCGTGGAAAATCACGTAGGCCGGCACGTTGTGCTTGCGCGCAGTTTCCACGCGCCACCAGCGCAGTTTCTCGAAAATCGTCTGTTCCACTGCTGAAAGTTCGCTTTCCGCGTAGCCTTTCGGCTTTGTCGTTTCGCGCTTCTTCTTCGCGGGCTTCTGGTACTGTCGCAGTTGCACGGAACGTTCGCTGCGCAACACGGGCCGCGCTTCAGCGGTCAGCTTGAGGGAACCATAGGCATCATGGTCAACCACGACCAGCCCGAGCGCGATGGCCTGGCGCAGGATCGCGCGCCATTCCGCTTCACTGGTCTCGCTGCCGATACCGAAGGTGGACAGCTTGTCATGCCGCCATTGTTTCACCTTCTCGGAATCGACGCCGCGCAGCACGTCAATCACATGGCCTGCGCCGAAGCGCTGCTCGACACGATAGATGGCTGACAACAGTTTTTGCACCTGCACCGTGCCGTCGAAGGACACTGGCGGGGTAAGGCAGGTATCGCAATTACCGCAGGGCCCGGATGGCTGGCCAAAGTAATCCAGCAGTCGCACGCGGCGGCAATTCAGCGTCTCGCACAGGCCGAGCATCGCATCGAGCTTGGCCGTCTGCACGCGCTTGAAGTTCTCATCGGCCTCCGACTCGTCGATCATGCGGCGCTGCTGCACCACGTCCTGCAGGCCGTAGGCCATCCATGCATCCGCTGGTGCACCGTCGCGGCCGGCGCGACCGGTTTCCTGGTAATAACCCTCGATGCTCTTCGGTAGGTCGAGGTGCGCGACGAAGCGCACATCCGGCTTGTCGATGCCCATACCGAACGCGATCGTCGCCACCATCACGATCGCATCTTCGCGCAGGAAACGCGCCTGGTTCGCGGTACGCTTCGCCATGTCCATGCCAGCGTGGTAAGGCAGCGCCGTCACACCATGCGCATTCAGAAATTCCGCCGTCTCTTCGACCTTCTTGCGTGAAAGGCAATACACAATGCCCGCATCGCCGGGATGTTCTTCGTGTATGAAATCCAGCACTTGCTTGCGGCCATTGGATTTTTCGACGATCTGGTAGCGGATATTGGGGCGGTCGAAGGAGGACACGAATTGCATCGCGTCTTCGAGCTGCAGACGGTGCGCGATCTCGGCGCGCGTCTGCGAGTCCGCCGTTGCGGTCAGTGCGATGCGCGGCACCTGCGGGAAACGCTCGTGCAGCACCGAGAGCCTGATGTATTCCGGACGGAAGTCGTGCCCCCACTGCGACACGCAATGCGCCTCGTCGATGGCGAACAAGGCAATCTTCGACGCCTCCAGCAACTCCAGGCAACGCGGCGTCATCAGCCGCTCGGGCGCGACGTACACGAGGTCGAGCTCGCCGTTGCGCACCTTGCGCTCGGTACGCATCGCCTCGTCGAAACTTTGTGTGGAGTTGAGGAAGGCTGCCTTCACGCCGACTTCCGCCAGCGCATCGACCTGGTCCTGCATCAGCGCGATCAGCGGCGAGACCACCACACCGACGCCGTCGCGCAGCAGCGCCGGGATCTGGTAGCACAGGGATTTGCCGCCGCCGGTGGGCATCAGCACGAGGGCGTCGCCGCCACCGGCGACATGGTTCACGATGTCGGCCTGCTGGCCGCGGAACGAGGGATAGCCGAAAACGCTTTGCAGGATGTGCAAGGCGCGGTTGTTGTCATGCTCAAACATCCCGTGATTTTAATCCACCCAGGCGACCATGCCCGTGTATGCCGTGCCAATGATCAGGACGCCGAACACGATCCGGTACCACGCAAACGCGGTGAAGTCGTGCGAACTGATGTAGCGCAGCAGCCAGCGCACGCACAGGAAGGCCGAGACGAATGCCGAGATCGCGCCAATGCCGAACCACGGCAGATCGGCGGCCGACAGCAGCGCGCGTTCCTTGTACACCGAGTAGATGGTCGCGGCGAACAGGGTCGGAATGGCAAGATAGAACGAGAACTCGGTGGCCGCCTTGCGCGACAGGCCGAACAGCATGCCGCCGATGATCGTAGCGCCGGAACGGCTGGTGCCGGGAATGAGCGCGAAGGCTTGCGCGCAACCTACCTTGAACGCATCGAGCACGCTCATGTCATCGACCGACTGGATGCGGCTGACCACCGGCTTGGCGGCATGTTTACGCTCGACCCACAGGATGACGAAGCCGCCGATAATGAAGGCCAGCGCCACCGGCACGGGCGCGAACAGCACCGCCTTGATCATCTTGTTGAAGAGCAAACCCAGCACGGCGGCAGGCAGGAACGCAACCACGAGATTGATGGCGAAGCGCTGTGCCTTGGCATCACTGGTCAATCCTGCCAGCACGCTGGCAATGCGCACACGGTATTCCCAGCAGACCGCCAGCATCGCGCCTGCCTGGATGGCAATTTCAAATACCTTGACCTTTTCGCCGGTGAAGTTGAGCAGGCTGCCCGCGAGGATGAGATGGCCTGTCGAGGAAATCGGAAGGAACTCCGTCAAGCCTTCGACAATGCCCATGATGAGCGCCTTGAGCGCGAATACTAAGTCCATGTTGGTGCTTTGTTGAATCAGTGGAAATCTGCTGGAGGGACGCCGTAGAGGTTCGTGGCTCGTTCTGCGCCATCATGGAGCGCCCCTTCCCTGAAGGCGGCGGAGCATTGTTTGACGCAGTAGCAAGAGCCTGTGGGCCTTATCTGGCGGGCTCAAAGGTTACCACGAGCGCGTTGGGCGTGGTCGTGATTTTTGCGAGGCTGAATGCCGTTCCCGCGTAGCGCAGGTCCTGCGGACGGAGAGTGTAGATCGGCACGTCTTTCAGCAACTGCTCGGCAAGGATGCTGCCGAGCGCAGCGATGCGGTTTGCATACAAGGGGTCGAGCCCGTTCACGTTGAAAGTTTCAACACGCGGCTCACCAAGCACCAGCGCGTTGCGCGACGGATCGAATTTCAGCTGTCCGGATACCGAGAAATTGCCATTCCATGTCCTGTTGGTCAGCGGCGGCGCAATCGACGCGTCCATGCTGGTCAGGATGCGATTGGAATCCGGCTGCAGGCTCACGCGCGGATTGGTGAGATGAATATCGAGCAGGTCGAGATAACGGTTATTGAAAGGAAAGCGGCTTGCCACCGCTTCCTGCAGACGCGCCAGCGGGATTTCGACATTGCGCGGTCCGAGCATGCTCGCGCAGGATGTCAGGATGGCAATAACAAGCATTGCCAGCCACACAGGGCGCAGTTTCATGGGTTCTCCTTCGTGGTATTGAATGCCGTGCGGGATTGCAGCGGGCAGCGCCTGCGCGTTCTCAATCCTGCACCGAGGTGAGCCTGTCGAGCAGCGACAGATACTGCAGCGCATGCTCGCGCGTGTCGCCGCACATCTCCATCGACGGCTGTAGACTTTCGCACACCGCAGGACGTTCCGGTTTGCCGAAGATCATGCACTGGTTCAAGGCATTCAACTGAACACAGCGCACGCCGGCAGGCTTGCCGTTCGGCATGCCGGGAATGGGGGACGAGATCGACGGCGCGATGCAACAGGCGCCGCAACCGGGGCGACAGGATGGTTTCAAGAATGGCTCGCTCAATTAACACGTTGCCGGATCGGCAATGTGAACGCCGTGGGACAAGACCGGATTCTACCTCCGGGAGCCGGTAGGCCTCTTCCCCATGAACTCCGGAAAAAAAGCCGTGCAGCTTGACTTGACGGAAGATGCAGGCGCCCGTATATTACTGACTCGTCAGTAAGTTATTTGGCTCCTGCCAACCCGCCATGAACTGTCCTTTCAAGAAGCGCTGGGAACGGCGCAAGGAAGCGCGACCGCAAGAATTGCTTGCCGCCGCGCTGGACCTCTTTGTCGAACGCGGCTACTCCGCGACCCGCCTGGACGATGTCGCATCGATGGCCGGCGTGTCCAAAGGGACGCTCTACCTCTATTTCACGAACAAGGAAGAGCTGTTCAAGGCCGTCGTGCGCGAGAACGTGGTGCCAGTGCTTGGCGAGGCGGAAGACATCGTCGAGAATTTCGAAGGTTCCACTGCCGACCTGTTTCGCGAAATCATCCACGGTTGGTGGGATCGTATCGGCGGCACCAAGCTGTCGGGCATTGCCAAGCTGATGATGGCCGAATCGAGCAATTTTCCGGAAGTGGCGCAGTTCTATTACGAAGAAGTGATTTCCCGCGGCAACGCGATGATCGCCCGCATGCTGGAACGCGGCATCAAGAGCGGCGAATTCCGTTCCATTGATGTGACGCAGGCAATGAACGTGGTATGCGCACCGATGGTCATGCTGATGATGTGGAAACATTCCTTCAATGCCTGCCGCATGGAGCCGATCCAGCCGGAAGCCTATCTGAATAACTTTATCGACCTGTTCCTGAATGGCTTGCTGAGCGCCCCTTCGGCAAGCGCGCAATGAGTGGACCTGCCATGTTGAAACGCCGTTCCTTCTGGATCATTCTTCTTGTCTGCCTGCTGGCGGGCGGTGTCGCTGCGGCCATGCTGAAGAAGCAGGGCCCGGCGCCGGCCGCCCCGACTTCGCAGCAGGCGGTCACCTTCATGGAATTCCTGCCGTCCGACATCACGCAGGCGACCGAGCGCGAGCTGCGCCAGATCCTGCCGATTTCCGGCTCATTGCGCGCATTCAATCAGGCCAGCGTGAAGGCCAAGGTGCCAGGCGATGTGCGCGAAGTGCTGGTGCGCGAGGGCGAGGCCGTGAAGGCCGGCCAGGTGCTGATCAAAATGGATGTCAGCGACTACCAGGGACGTCTCGACCAGGCAAAAGGCGCGCTGGCAGCGGCGCGCGGCCAACTGGAGATCGCGACCAAGACGCGCGACAACAACAAGGCCCTGCTCGACAAGGGATTCATTTCGAAAACGGCGTTTGACAACGCGGAGAGCCAGTACGACATCGCGCGCGCCAACGTCGAATCCGCGCGCGGCGCGCTCGACGTGGCGCAGAAGGCGCTGGCCGACACGGTGATCCGCGCGCCGATCAGCGGCCTGATCAGCAGCCGCACCATCCAGCCGGGCGAGAAGGTTTCCGCCGACAATCGCCTGCTCGACGTAGTCGACCTCAGCCAGATGGAAATGGAAGCGCCCGTGCCCGCCGCCGACATCATGCATGTCGCGCTCGGACAGGAGGTCAAGGTGAAGGTGGAAGGCATGCCGCAGCCGTTTGCCGGCAAGGTGGTACGCATCAATCCCGCCACGCAGGCGGGCTCGCGTTCGATCATGGCCTACGTGCAGATCGACAACCCGCAGGGCGCACTGCGCGTCGGCATGTTCGGCGAAGCGCAACTGACGATTGCAAAGAAATCCGGTGTGCTGAGCGTGCCGCAAACGGCGATCCAGAACGACGCCGGCAACACCTACGTGTACGCCATCGAAAACGGCAAGTTGGCGCGCAAGCCGGTCACGCTCGGCATGCGTGGTGACGACGGCCAGGGTCCGGCGGTGGAAATCGTGTCCGGGCTGGAGCGCGGCGCGCAGATCGTGAAGACCAACCTCGGCAGCCTGCGCGTCGGCACGACGGTCAGGCTGGCGCAGACCGGCGCCGCTGCGCCGGCAGCCGACGCCAGGACGGCGGCACAGTAAGCGCGCATCAACGCGCGGCATCAGACAATAGGAAACATCAGGCATGTGGTTCACCCGCATCAGTATCGGCAACCCGGTTCTCGCGACCATGATGATGGCCGCGTTCATCGTGCTGGGCTTGTTCTCCTACCAGCGCCTGCGAGTCGACCAGTTCCCCGACGTCACCTTCCCGGTGGTCGTGGTGCAGACCGACTATCCCGGCGCCTCGCCGGAGACGGTGGAATCCGACATCACCCGCAAGGTGGAAGAATCGGTCAACACCATCAACGGCATAAAGAACCTCTATTCCCGCTCGTATGAAGGCAGTTCGGTCGTCATCATCGAATTCGACCTGACCATCGACCCGGCCATGGCCGCGCAGGACGTGCGCGAGAAGATCGCGATGGTGAAGACCGGTTTCCGCAAGGAGGTCAAGGAACCGCGCGTGATGCGCTACGACCCGGCCGATCGCCCCATCATCGCCATCTCCGTCACCAACGATGACAAGG
This sequence comes from Noviherbaspirillum sp., assembly GCF_035254685.1. Classification (GTDB taxonomy): domain Bacteria; phylum Pseudomonadota; class Gammaproteobacteria; order Burkholderiales; family Burkholderiaceae_D; genus Noviherbaspirillum. Next base: position 86,295 of record NZ_DATFAI010000004.1, read on the forward strand.
TCAAGCGGCGCGACATGCGCGACCTGACCACGGTCGCCGACCAGGTAGTGAAGAAGCGCCTGGAAAATGTGCGCGGCGTCGGCTCCGTGTCGCTGGTCGGCGGCGTCCTCCGGGAGATCCAGATCTATGTCAAGCCGAGCGAGATGGAAGCGCTCGGCGTCGGGATCGACCAGTTGATGAACGCGGTGCGCAATGAGAACCAGGAACTGCCGGCCGGCGCGATCCGTTCGAGCGCGGATGAAAAAGTGGTGCAGATCCAGGGCAGGATCAAGGATCCGCAGGACTTCGGCCGCATCATCGTCGCCCGCCGCGGCGGCCAACCGGTGACGCTGTCGCAGGTCGCGACCGTGGTCGACGGCCAGGAAGAACAGGAAAGCCTCGCGCTGTACAACGGCCAGCGCACGCTCGCGCTGTCGGTGCTGAAGGCGCAGGGTGAGAACACCATCGACGTGGTCGATGGCATCAAGGAGGCGCTGAAGGAACTCGAGCCGCGCCTCAATGCGCTCTATCCCGGTATCAGGATCGATGTGATCCAGGATAGCTCGCGCCAGATCCGTGTCGGCGTGGACAACGTGCGCCGCACCCTGATCGAGGGTGCGATGCTGACCATCCTGATCGTGTTCCTGTTCCTCAATTCCTGGCGTTCCACCATCATCACCGGCCTGACGCTGCCGGTCGCGATCATCGGCACCTTCCTGTTCATGTACATCTTCGGCTTCACCATCAACATGATCACGCTGATGGCGCTGTCGCTGTGCGTCGGCCTGCTGATCGACGATGCAATCGTGGTGCGCGAAAACATCGTGCGACACGCCGGCATGAAAGTGCATGGCAGGTTCAAGGACCACAAGACCGCCGCGCTCGACGGCACCGCCGAGATCGGCCTGGCAGTGCTGGCGACCACCTTCTCGATCGTTGCGGTGTTCCTGCCGGTCGGCTTCATGGGCGGCATCATCGGGCGATTCTTCCACCAGTTCGGCGTCACCGTGGTCGCAGCGGTGATGATTTCGATGTTCGTCTCCTTCACGCTCGATCCGATGCTTTCCTCTGTGTGGCCTGATCCGGCGGCGCACGGCGAGCACAAGGGCCTGTACTACCGCACCATCGGCCGCGTGCTGGGCCAGTTCGACCGTTTCGTGAAATGGCTCTCGCGCACCTACCAGACCATGCTCGACTGGTCGCTGAAGCATCGCAAGATGACGCTGCTGATCGCTGTGGCGACCTTCTTCCTTGGCTTCGCGATCCCCGCCGGGGGCCTGATCGGCACCGAGTTCGTGCCGCAGGCGGATTACTCGGAAACCGGCGTCACCTACTACACGCCTGTTGGCTCCTCGCTCGAACTGACGGAGACCAAGGCGCGCCAGGTGGAATCCGTGCTGCGCGAATTCCCGGAAGTGCGCGACATCTACACCACGATCAACACCGGTTCGGCGCAGGGCAAGAACTACGTCACCACCTTCATCCGCCTCGTGCCGCGCAACGAGCGCCAGCGCAGCACCACGCAGATGGCTGTGCCGCTGCGTAACCGACTGCTGCAGGTCGCCGGCATCACAGTCACGCACATCGGTTCGCTCGACGGCGTGGGCGGCGACAACAAGCAGATCCGCTTGAGCCTGCAAGGCACCGACCTGAAGGAGCTCGACAGGCTGAGCGTGGAAGCCATGAACCGGATGCGCGCGATTCCCGGCCTGGTCGACCTCGATTCCAGCTTGAAGGCGGAGAAGCCGACCATTTCCGTCGAACCGAAACGTGACATCGGCTCCGACCTCGGCGTGGGCGTGGCGCAGATCAGCGGCGCTCTGCGTCCCCTGCTCGCCGGCGACGAAACCACGACCTGGCGCGCACCGGACGACGAAAACTACAACGTCAAGGTTCGCCTCGCGCCGTCCGACCGCAACAACACCGACGACCTCTCGCGCCTGATGCTGGCCAGCTCGCAGACCAATCCCGATGGCACGCCGAAGATGGTCGCACTGCGCCAAGTCGCAACAATCACGCCCTCGACCGGCGCCAACCAGATCAACCGTCGCGACCTCAACCGCGAGGTCGAGCTCTCGGCCAACGTCGTCGGGCGCTCCGCCGGTGAAGTCAGTGCCGACGTCAAGCGCGTGCTGGACGGCCTGAACTGGCAGCCCGGCTACCGCTACCAGATGGGTGGCTCCACCAAGAACATGCAGGAATCCTTCGGCTATGCGATGTCTGCGCTCGCGCTGGCGGTGATCTTCATCTACATGATCCTCGCCTCGCAGTTCGCCAGCTTCCTGCAGCCGGTAGCGATCATGTCGGCGCTCCCGCTGACGCTGATCGGCGTGTTCCTGGCACTGATGTTCTTCCGCTCGACGCTGAACATGTTCTCCATCATTGGCTTCATCATGCTGATGGGCCTGGTGACCAAGAACGCGATCCTGCTGGTGGACTTCGCCAACCAGGCACGCAAGGCAGGTGCCGAGCGCACCGCTGCCCTGCTGGAAGCCGCGCACGTCCGCCTGCGCCCGATCCTGATGACCACGCTGGCCATGGTGTTCGGCATGGTGCCGCTGGCCTTTGGTCTCGGCGAAGGTTCGGAGCAGCGCGCGCCGATGGGACAGGCGGTGATCGGCGGCATTATCACCTCGTCAATACTAACCCTGGTGGTGGTGCCGGTGATTTATACCTATCTGGATGATTTTGCAACATGGGTGCGTCGCAGATGGCGCCACAGCGAACCTGACCGGCATCAAGGCGCGCCGGCAACATCGGTGCTGCAGAGCAAAAACGAGGATGCTGTTTGATAAAATATGGACCTCATTTCATCAGTGACAGCGCGGGTGACAAGGGTTTGGGCGGGGTGCAGTGCCAGCACAAAACTCTTTTCGCGCGCCATCACTGGTAACATGCGTTTCATTACTTTATTCCCAACTCCCCGAGTGCCGACATGAATATCGAACAAGCCCGTTTCAACATGATTGAACAGCAGATCCGCCCATGGGACGTCCTCGCGCCGGACGTCCTCGAACTGCTGACGGTCGTCAAGCGCGAAGCCTTTGTCCCGCCCGCCTACAAGGACCTGGCATTCTTCGACACGCAGATCCCGCTGCCGAACGGCGAGCACATGTTCGCACCGAAAGTCGAAGCACGCATCCTGCAGGAACTCGCCATCAAGAAGCACGAGACGATCCTTGAAATCGGCGCAGGTTCAGGCTACATGGCCGCGCTGCTGGCCTACAAGGGCCGCTTCGTGACCACAGTCGACATCGATCCGGAACTCAAGGCCATGGCGCAGAAGAACCTCGCCAATTACGGCGTGGCCAATGTGGAAGTCGCGCTCGGCAACGGCGCGCAGGGCTGGTCCAATGCGGGTTCCGAAGCGCCGTACGACGTGATCGTGATTTCCGGCTCGCTGCCAGTGCTGCCCGACACCTTCCTGAAGCAGGTCAAGGTCGGTGGACGCATCTTCGCCATCATCGGCGAATCCCCCGTCATGTCGGCGCAGATCATCACGCGCGTGTCGGACACGGCGTGGAACACCATCAAGGTTTTTGAAACCGACGAGAAGCCGCTGCGCGATGCACTGGTGCCGTCGCATTTCGTGTTCTAAGGATCATTCATGCAAAACATCACCGCACCGGAATTGGCCACATGGCTCGCTGACGCATCACGCGCCAGCCCGGTGCTGCTCGATGTGCGCGAGCCCTGGGAATTCCAGACTTGCCACATCGCGGGCTCCGTGCCGATGCCGATGAACACGGTGCCGGCACGTCTTCAGGATCTCGACAGGGATGCGCCGATCGTGTGCATCTGCCACCACGGCGGACGCAGCATGCAGGTTGCGTCCTTCCTCGAACGCAACGGTTTCGACCAGGTTATCAACCTGGCCGGCGGCGTCCATGCATGGGCGCTGCAGGTCGATAACTCAATGCCAACCTATTAGTACTCATTTCATCGGCAGGAGGGCTCGCGAAGATGGACCGGACGAATGGCGTGCAAGGCGCGACAGGACGCGCAGGCTGGGTGCCTGTGCTGATGCCGCAGCGCCACAAGGCTCGTCCGGAGCGCTTCCCGGAAGGTTCATGCCACAGCCGGCACAGGCCGCGTCGCGCTTCTCGCAACCGGGCAACGGTCTTTATCGCATCGTGCGCCTTGTCGGCATCGGTCCTGTTGTGAACGTGAACCCGATTGATTGTGAAATGAGTCCCAACCCTTGTCTGATCTGACTGAGCCCACCGGAGAACTGAATGCCGAAACACGATATCGCCACGCTGATTGCCTGCTCCTTCCCTAGAGCGTTTAACAAAATGCCGATGGCAAGGTACGCTGCAAGCGGTATTTTGTTAGGTGCCCTTTCATTGAATGCGCATGCCATCAATCTGCTGCAGGTGTATCAGGAAGCGCTTGCCAATGATGCGCCCTACGCGAGCGCGCGCGCGGCACTGACCGCCGGCCAGGAGAAGTCGACGCAGGGCCGCTCCGGCCTCCTGCCCACGGTCGGCGTGGGCGGCGGCTACAGCCGCTCCAACATGGATGCCACGGTCGGCGGCATCCCCGCCAACCGCGATTTCAATACGAATACCTACACCATCTCGCTGTCGCAGCCGCTGTTCCGCCTCGCGAACTGGGAACAGTACCAGCAGGGCAAGCTTTCCGTCGCGTTGAGCGAAGCGCAATTCGGGCAGGCCCAGCAGGACCTGGTGGTGCGCGTGGCGCAGGCCTATTTCGACGTGCTGGCCGCTCAGGATGCGCTGGCATCGGTACAGGCACAAAAGGTCGCGATCACCGAGCAGCTCGCCTCGGCAAAACGCAACTTCGAGGTCGGCACGGCGACCATTACCGATACCCACGAAGCACAGGCGCGCTACGACCTGGCCGTGGCGCAGGAATTTGCGGCGCAGAACGACCTGGAGATCAAGCGCACCGCGCTGCAGCAGATCATCGGCAAGCCCGCAGGCGGCCTTGCCAGGCTGCGCCCCGGCGTACAGCTGACACCGCCCGAACCGGCCGATGTCGACAAGTGGGTGCAGAGCGCGGAACAGCAGAACTACGGCGTTCTCGGCCAGCAACTGGGCCTCCAGATCGCGCAGCACGAGATCAAGCGCAATCGCGCCGGCCACTACCCCACGCTCGACCTGGTGGCGAGCCGCAACCATACCAACCAGACCGGCAGCGCGATCAGTCCGGTGGGCAGCATCGCCGATACGAATACCGTCGGCGTGCAATGGGCAATTCCCCTGTTCGCCGGTTTCGCCGTCGACAGCAAGGTGCGCGAATCGATCGCGCTGGAAGACAAGGCTCGTTCCGACCTTGAAAACGCGCGCCGCGTCGCCGCACAGGGCGCGCGCCAGGCCTTTCTCGGCGTGAACTCCGGCCTTGCACAAGTCAAGGCACTCGAAGCCGCGGAAGTCTCCAGCAAGTCCGCGCTCGAATCCAACCGCCTCGGTTACCAGGTCGGCGTGCGCATCAACATCGACGTGCTGAACGCGCAGCAGCAACTGTATTCCACTCAACGCGATCTTGCCAAGGCGCGCTATGACACCATCGTCAATGGTCTGCGCCTGAAGTCGGCGGCCGGCACGCTGAAGGAAGATGACCTCGTGCAGGTCAACGCGCTGCTGAATCCGTAAGCCCTCGTCTCAGGGCGAGAACGTGGCCTGCTCCAGCAGGACGGAGTGCTTCCTCGCCAGATCGAGGACCTTCTCCGGTGGCAGCGGCTCGGAGAAATGAAAGCCCTGCATGATGTCGCAACCGGCCGAGCGCAGGAATTCGAGCTGCCGCTCGTTTTCGACGCCTTCCGCCACGACCGACAGGCCCAGCCGATGCGCCATGGCGATGATCGCCGTGGTAATCGCCTCGTCGTCGCGGTCGCCGGGGATGTCACGCACGAAGGTGCGGTCGATCTTGACCTGATCGATAGGAAAGCGCTTCAGGTAGGCCATGGATGAATAGCCGGTGCCGAAGTCGTCGATGGAAAAGCGGATGCCTTCGGTCTGCAAGCGATTAAGCAGGTCCACGTTGGCATGCACGTTCTCCATCAGCACGGTTTCGGTGATTTCCAGTTCGAGCTGCCCCGGCGACACCCCGAACTCGCGCAGCGCGCCGATGATGTCATGCACCAGGAGCGGGTCCTTGGTCTGGCGCGCGGAGAGGTTGACCGATACATGGATATCGCCCAGCCCGGCCTGCTTCCATTCGGCGACCTGGCGGCATGCCGCTCGCAGCGTCCAGCGCCCGATCGGCACGATCAGGCCGCTGTCCTCGGCGACGGGTATGAACTCGCTCGGGCTGATCGTGCCGAGTTCCGGATGATTCCACCTCAGCAAGGCCTCCAGACCGACCAGCTTGCCGTCGCGCAGCCTGACCTGCGGCTGGTAATGCAGCATGAGTTCACCGCGCTCCAGCGCCTTGCGCAGCTTGGTTTCCAGGGACAGCCTCTTCTGCACGCGCTGGTCGAGTTCCGGATGGAACATCTCGAATGCATTCTTGCCCTTCCCCTTGGCCTGGTACATCGCCGTGTCGGCATTGCGCGTGAGGGTTTCAAGGTCGACCGCATCGTCCGGCAATACGCTGATGCCGATGCTGGCCGTGACGTAGATTTCGTGCACGTCCACGTCAAAGGGCGAAGCCAGCGTCGCGAGTATCTTTTCCGCGACCCAGCCACCGTTGCGCCCCGAATCGGACTCGAGAATGATGGCGAACTCGTCGCCACCAATACGGCAGATGACGTCCCCGCTGCGCATGCATTCAAGCAGGCGCTGTGCCACCAGTTTCAGCAGCAGGTCGCCACTATGATGGCCGAGTGTATCGTTGACGATCTTGAAGTTGTCGAGGTCGATCAGCAACAATCCGACGCTGCCGCCGAACTGGTTCACCTTTGATATGGCCAATGACAGCCTCTCGTTGAAGGCATGGCGGTTTGGCAGACCGGTGACCGAATCCATGTGGGCGAGGTAGTGCAGGTGCGCCTCGGCGCTCCTGACCACCCGGCGCATGCGCGCCACGAGCAGGAAACCGACGGCCAGCGAGCCCAGTGCAATCATCAGCGTCAGGCCGGCGTAGCTTGCAAGGCGCGTATAGAGCTGGCCGAGGCTGGCGCGCAGCACCACGATACCGATATGGCGGCCATCGATGTTGACGCGCCTCGTCATGTCCAGATGATCGAGGCTGAATGCGTAACCCGACTCGATCAGCGATGCCGGCGGCATGACCACCTCTGCTGCATTGCGGCGGCGGTACGAAGCCAGCAGCTGCCCCTGCGCGGTGAAGATTCCGGCTGCCTGGATCGCCGGCGCGGCATCGAGCACGGCCAGCGTTTCATTGCTGGCGCGGCTGTCGCCGAACATGAGCGCCGCCGTGCTGTTCTCGCTGATGATGCGCGCCTGGACGCCAACGTCTTCGATCAAGGCGCTGCGCAGCGACAGATACTGGAACAGGATCAGCAGGACGCTCGCCACCAGCAGCGCGGCGGCAGCGGTCGCCAGGTTGGCCAGCGTCATCCAGTGGCCGATGCGCGGAGAACCGATGTCAGGCTGACTGTTCATTGGACAGTACGCGCAAGGCGCAGCAATTTTGAACTCAGCACCAGGCGCGCCTGCCGCGCCGCCCGCAGGTCGATGTCGAACACCATGCGATGATTGTCCGGCACCAGCGTGATGATGCTGCCGTCATGTCCGATGTCGTCGTCATCGGCAATCGTGAGCACGCTGGTGCCATCCAGCGCCTTCCTGATCTGCATCCAGCGTTCGCGGTCGTTGCTGTCGAGAAGAAGCACGTGGCAGCCGGCCAGGTTGTCCGGTGCAACCGTCTGACGCACGACGATGCGCTTGCCCTTGATCCGTTTCTCGCCCAGAGCGCTCAGCGACTGGTGCAGCGGATTGCCCGGATTGACGCAGATGTTCAAGTTTCCACCTTCAAAAACGACGTTCGCCGGCCATTCGGTGAACAGGGCGAAGTTGTAGACGAACGCGGCCTTCAGATCATACTCCGGCACCGGTTCGGCAGACAGCCTCGGCGACAGCAGCGAGAGCCATGCAAACAACGCGAGCCACACCGGAAGCGCCTGCGCAGCACGCCTTGTCGGACTGTTTCTCGCGCCGTGTCGCATGTCAGAAAGCATAGGTCATTTTCAGGCGGAAGCTGCGTCCGTCCTGGCGCAGTACATCCTGTACATGTTCCTCCGCGCCGGGATCGGCATAGGCACGGTCGAACAGGTTGTAGATGCTGGCTGACATTTCCAACCCCGGCGCAAGCCGCACGGAGGACAGAGTAAGGTTCGCCAGCCAGTAGCCGCCGGTTTCGCTCTGCAAGGTCTTGCGCCGGCCGACATACTGGCCTTCGACCCCGGCGCGCCAGCCGGAAGAGAACACAGGCGCGGACAGGTTGAGCTTCGCGAGATGGTGAGGCGAATTGACCAGCGGTGCGCCGGTCAGGTCGTCGCGGGTCTGCTGCCAGCTGTAGCTGCTGCGCAGCCGCATCCCGCCGCTCCACGCTTTCTCCACGCCGAACTCGATGCCGCGCGCCGTGGCGCGCGACAGGTTGCGGAACACCAGCAGGCCGTCGGCAGGATCCATGGTCTGCGTGATCAGGTTGGAAACGATGTTGCGGAATACCGATGCCGTCACGCGGGCGTCGGCGGCGAGCTGTTGCTCGGCGACCAGCTCATAGGTGCGGATGTGTTCCGCCTTCAGGTCGGGATTCGGTTTCTGCCCGCCGGTGTTCAGCACCTGGTAATACATTTCATAGGCATTCGGCGCGCGGAACGCGGTGCCGTACAGGGCCTTGAAGGTGGTGGCCGGCAACGGCCTGAAAATCAGCGCAAGCCGGGGATTCACGGTGCCGCCGGTGCTGGACATGCGATCGTAGCGCAAGCCCGCATTCAGCAGCAGGTTCTCGCGCAGCGTGACCTCGTCCTGCAGGTAGATGCCCGACCGCGTGCCGTGGCGGTGGTCATCCAGATACATCGCGTAAGGATCGACGTTAGTGTTGAACTGGTCGCGCCGGTAGTCGCGCTGATACTCGGCGCCGGCCACCAGCTTGTGGCCGGTGTAACGGGTGACCATCATCTTCGCTTCGGCGCCCCACCAGCGCGCGCGCCCGCCATCGCGGTTCACGGTCAGCGGCGGATAGTCGTAAATGTAGTCGCCGGTGTAATCGTATCGACCGGCGTACACGCGCGACGACACTTCCGTGGCATCCGCAAGCGTCGCGCGGTAGCCTATGTCGGCGACACTCTGCGCATCGACGGTATGCGAGCGCGGATCGTTGAACACCTGGCTGAAGGAGGCGGTCGGAACACCCTTGGTGCGCTCCGCATGCGAGGCCGATAGACTGAACGGTCCCATCGTGCCTTTCACGAAGACGCTATTGCCGCGATCGTAGTCGAGGCGATGCGCGATGCCGTTATGGGTGGCCGGCGTATCGAATTCCCGGAAATACAGGTCGGCGCCGGGGTCATTGAATGTGCTGGCGGAGAGCAGCCATTCCGCACCGTTCTCGCTGCGCTTGCCGTAGCTGGCTCGCAGCTTGCCGGCGCCGTGGGTGCCGCCCTGCACCGCTGCCTGTGCACCGTCCAGGTCGCGGCCGCGCTTGGTGATGATGTTGATCACGCCGAAGAAGGCATTGGCGCCGTAGATCGACGATCCCGGGCCAGGCACGAATTCCACGCGTTCGATCAGATCGACATCCAGCATGAATTCGCTGCCGATCGATGCCTGGTCATATACGGCGTCATTGTTGCGCACGCCATCGACCAGCAGCAGGAAGCGCGTGTTGTAGTCGCCCGGCCGCAGGAAGCCGCGCGCGCCGAGATAGCTGTAATTGCGGTCATTGGTGACATACAGGCCGCGCATGCTGCGCAGGATGTCGGCCAGGGTGCGCCAGCCGAATGTCTTGATGTCCGCCGCGGTGACGACCTCCACCGCCGAGGGTGCGTCGCTGAGCTTTTGCACGAACTTGGACGCGCTGTAGACTTCGAGGGTGAGGAGTTGTTCGATCGGCAATGCGGCGAGATCGAACTCGCTCGATGCTGCCCTTGCTGTCGTGGTGCCCGCCATCGTCACGGCACACGCGCAACACAGCCCGATGCGTCGCAGAGGAGGCGACGAGGGGAAACAGGCAAACTGAATCGGCATCTTCAACACCCTTGCTTGTATTGGCGAAAGCGCCCGGCAAGGGACTTCGCTGTCCGGCCGCTCCTGCAACGCGACAGGGCTTGCAAAAGATGCCGTTTATCAATATTTTACCCGACTACCCTGCTCAGGTTTACCCAGACCGCATAGGTTTTTTCATGCTCGCGCGCTTGCGAGATGCGGCCCGATGGCATTTTGTCCACTCTCAAAGGTATGAACAGGAAATCAAGGATATCGATAAAATAAGCGTTTGTTTATTTGAAATGTGCGGAGTCTTCCGGCCGACTGCCCTCCCCTCCGGAATTTTCCCTGGTCTTGCCATCCGCCTGTCCTGTCGACAGAGGCCTTCTTTTTGTTCTGCGAGTTATTTATGACTTCAGTTTGCCGCCTTACAGTAATTGCCGTAATTGCATCGATGTTATTCAGCCTGGCTGGATGCGGGGAAAAGAATGCCGCCGCCCAGACACCCGGCGGCGGCATGCCGCCGCCCGAGGTGGCAGTCGTGACCGTCCAGCCGGAGCGCATCGTCATGACGACCGAGTTGCCCGGCAGGCTGGAGGCCACGCGTGTCGCGCAAGTGCGCGCACGTGTGCCGGGCATCGTGCTCAAACGCACTTTCGAGGAAGGCAGCGACGTCAAGGCCGGAGAAGTACTTTTCCGCATCGATGCGGCGCCTTTCCAGGCCACCTACAACAGCGCGCAGGCAACGCTGGCGCGCGCGGAGGCCAACCAGGCCCAGGCCAACCTGAAGGTACAACGCTACAAGCCGCTGGTCGAGACCAACGCGATCAGCAAGCAGGAATATGACGATGCGCTCACGGCGCAGAAACAGACTGCTGCCGACGTGGCAGCGGCAAAAGCGGCGGTGGAAACAGCGAAGCTCAACCTCGGCTATGCCACCGTCAATGCCCCCATCTCCGGCCGCATCGGCCGCGCACTCGTGACCGAGGGCGCTCTCGTCGGCCAGGGCGAGGCGACACCGCTGGCGATGATCCAGCAGCTCGATCCGATCTACGTCAACATGACGCAATCCGCATCCGAACTCCTGCAATTGAAACGCGCGATGGAGAGCGGCAAGCTCAAGCGCGTCGGCCGCGACCAGGCAAAGGTGACGCTCGTCATGGAAGACGGCACCGCCTATCCCCATGCCGGCAAGCTGCTGTTCTCGGATGTGAGCGTCGACGAAAACACCGGCGCCGTCACGCTGCGCGCCAAGTTCCCCAATCCCGACCGTTTCCTGCTGCCCGGCATGTACGCGCGGGCTCGGCTGGAACAGGCAGTCGATGAAAAGGCCATCACGGTGCCGCAGCAGGCGGTCGTGCGCAACCAGGACACTGCTTCCGTGATGCTGGTCGGCGCCGACGGCAAGGTCAAGGCGCAAACGGTCAAGACCGGTTCGGCGCAGGATGACAAATGGATCATTCTGGATGGATTGAAAGCAGGCGACCGCGTCATCGTTGAAGGCCTGCAGAAGGCCCAACCGGGCGCGCCCGTGAAAGCCGTGCCGTGGAAGAATCCTGCCGCGAGCGCAACACCGAATGCCGCCCCGCAAGCCGCCCAGAAACCTTAAGCAAGGAATCGCCAGATGGCAAAGTTTTTCATTGACCGCCCGGTATTCGCATGGGTGATCGCGCTGTTCATCCTGCTGGCAGGATCGATCTCGATCACGCGCTTGCCGATCGCGCAGTATCCGACCATCGCACCACCCTCGGTCGTCATTACCGCCACCTATCCCGGCGCATCGGCCAGCACGCTGGATGAAAGCGTCACCAGCCTGATCGAACAGGAAATGAACGGCGCGGAGGGTTTGCAGTACATCGAGTCGCAGAGCCAGGCGAACGGCCAGGCGCAGATCACCGTTACCTTCACGCCAGGCACGAATCCCGACCTTGCCGCAGTCGATGTGCAGAACCGCCTCAAGCGCGTCGAGCCTCGCCTGCCGCAGGCGGTGACGCAACAGGGTGTGCAGGTGACGAAAGCGCGCAGCAATTTCCTCCTGTTCACCACGCTGTCTTCCACCGACAACAGCCTTGATCCGGTGGCGCTGGGCGACTACCTGTCGCGCAACGTGCTGAACGAGCTCAAGCGCATTCCCGGCGTCGGCGATGCCACGCTCTTCGGTACTGAGCGCGCCATGCGGATCTGGATCGATCCGGCCAAGCTGGTCGGTTTCAAGCTGACGGCCGCGGATGTGGCAGCCGCGATCCGGGCCCAGAACGCGCAAGTGGCATCCGGCACGCTGGGTGAGACGCCGAATCAGGATACGCAGCAGATCACGGCGCAGGTGATCGTCGCCGGCCAGCTGACCTCTCCGGAGCAGTTCGGCAACATCGTGCTGCGCGCCACCCCGAACGGCGCAACCGTACGCCTGCGTGACGTCGCGCGCATCGAGCTCGGCGGCCAGACCTATGCAACGGCAGCGCGACTCGATGGCAAGCCCAGCTCGGCCATCGGCGTGCTCCTGTCGCCGACCGCCAATGCGCTGGAAACCGCCAAGGCAGTGCATGCGAAGATGAAGGAACTGTCGCGCTACTTCCCTGCCGGCGTGAAATACGAGATCCCGTACGACACGTCCCTGTTCGTGCAGATTTCCATCGAAGAAGTCGTCAAGACCCTGCTCGAAGCGGTGGTGCTCGTGTTCCTCGTGATGCTGCTGTTCCTGCAGAACATCCGCTACACGCTGATCCCGACCATCGTGGTGCCGGTCGCGCTGATGGGAACCTTTGGTGTCATGTCGGCGTTCGGTTTCTCGATCAACGTGTTGACCATGTTCGGCCTGGTGCTGGCCGTCGGCATCCTGGTCGACGATGCCATCGTGGTCGTGGAGAACGTCGAGCGCATCATGAGCGAGGAAGGTTTGCCGCCGCGTCAGGCCACGCGCAAGGCGATGGGACAGATCACCGGCGCGATCATCGGTATCGTCCTGGTGCTGGTCGCGGTGTTCATCCCGATGGCATTCTTCGGCGGCGCGGTCGGCGCGATCTACCGCCAGTTCTCGCTGTCGATGGTGTCCTCCATGCTGTTCTCGGCGCTGATGGCGCTGTCGCTGACACCGGCGCTTTGCGCGACACTGCTCAAGCCGGTCGAAGCGGGTCACCATCACGAAAAGAAAGGTTTCTTCGGCTGGTTCAACCGCTTCTTCCACCGCACGGCAACCGGCTACCAGAGCTTCATCGGGCGCATCCTGACCAGGACCGGACGTTACATGGTGATCTACGGCGTCATCATCGCCTGCGTCGCCTTCCTGTATGCAAGGTTGCCGTCGTCCTTCCTGCCGATCGAAGACCAGGGTTACCTCATCACCAACGTGCAGCTGCCGCCGGGTGCCAGCGTCAACCGCACGCTGGACGTGGTAAAGCAGGTCGAGGACTATTACCTGAAGCAGCCGTCAGTGCAGCATACCGTCGGCGTGCTCGGCTTCAGCTTCTCGGGCAGCGGCCAGAACGCCGGCCTGGTGTTTACGCCATTGAAGGACTGGAAAGAGCGCGGCAAGGGAGAGTCGGCCACCGAGATTGCCGGACGCGCATTCGGCGCGCTGTCGCAGATCCGCGATGCGATCATCTTCCCGGTCAACCCGCCGCCGATCCGCGAACTGGGCAATGCCACCGGCTTCACCTTCCGCCTGCAGGACCGCGGCGGCCGCGGCCATGACGCGCTGCTCGCCGCGCGCAACCAGCTGCTCGGCATGGCGGCAAAGAGCCCCGTGCTGCAAGGTGTGCGTCCGGAAGGACTGGAAGACACGCCGCAGCTCGAACTGCGCATCGATCGCGACAAGGCCAACGCGCTCGGCGTCGCTTTTGCCGACATCAACAGCGCCTTGTCGAATGCCTTCGGCTCCGCCTACCTGAACGACTTCCCCAACGCGGGCCGCCAGCAGCGCGTGATCCTGCAGGCCGATGCGCCCGAGCGGATGCAGCCGCAGGACCTGCTGAACCTGTATGTGCGCAATGGGCAAGGCACGATGGTGCCCTTCTCGTCGTTCTCCAGCACGCGCTGGGCCACCGGCCCGGTGCAACTCGTCCGCTACAACGGCTATCCGGCGATGAAGATTTCCGGCGATGCCGCGCCCGGTCGCAGTACGGGCGAAGCGATGGACGAAATGGAGAAGCTGGCGGCTCAATTGCCGGCCGGTTTCGGCTACGAATGGACCGGCGGGTCGCGCGAGGAAAAGACTTCCGGCTCGCAGGCGCCGGCGCTGTTCGCGCTGTCGCTGATCGCGGTGTTCCTGGTGCTGGCTGCGCTGTATGAAAGCACCTCGATCCCGCTGTCGGTATTGCTGGTGGTGCCGCTGGGCGTGCTCGGCGCGCTGCTTGGCGCGACACTGCGCGGCATGCCGAACGACGTGTATTTCAAGGTCGGCCTGATCGCGATCATCGGCCTGTCGTCGAAGAACGCGATCCTGATCATCGAGTTCGCGAAAGACCTGCAGGCCCAGGGCCGCAGCCTGATCGACGCCACGCTGGAAGCCGTGCACCTGCGTTTCCGTCCGATCATCATGACCTCGCTCGCCTTTATCCTTGGCGTGCTGCCGCTTGTAATTGCCAGCGGCGCCGGTTCCGCCAGCCAGCGCGCCATCGGTACCGGCGTGATGGGCGGCATGATCACGGCAACGGTACTCGCGGTGATCATGGTGCCGGTCTTCTTCGTCGTGGTGCGGCGCATTTTCAAGGGCAGCGAACGGCAGCGCCAGATGTATGCCGCGCACATGCAACAGGAGGAAAGCAATGAGTAAGCGACTGACACTTTCGCTGGCCGCAGCAGGCCTGCTGGCCGGGTGTTCGCTCGCACCGACCTACCACCGCCCGGAAGCGCCGGTCGCCAATGCCTACCCGACTCCGACCGCGGAGAGTGCCGCCAACGCCGCCAATGCCGCATCCATCGGCTGGCGCGAATTCTTCCCGGACAAGCGTCTGCAGGCACTGATCGAGACCGCGCTCGCCAACAACCGCGACCTGCGGATTGCCGCACTGCGCATCGAGGAAGCGCGCGCGCAGTACAACATCCAGTCCGCAGACCTGCTTCCGACGCTCAACGCCACCGCTGGCGGCTCGCGCGCACGCACGCCTGCCAACCTGTCACCAACCGGTAGGGCGACCGTCGGCAGCAGCTACCAGGTCGGACTGGGCATCACATCGTTCGAGCTGGATTTCTTCGGCCGCGTGCGCAGCCTGAACGATGCCGCGCTGGCGCAATACCTGGCCTCTGAGGAAGCGGCGCAGGCCGCAAGAATCTCGCTGATTGCGGAAGTGGCGAAAGCCTACCTGGCGGAGCGTGCCTTCGCCGAGCAATACGAGCTTGCGCGCAAGACGCTCGAGAGCCGCGACACGGCATACAAGCTCGCGAAGCAGCGTTTCGACGTCGGCGCATCCTCCGCGCTCGACCTGCGCCAGAACGAAGTCCTGGTGCAGACAGCGCGCGCATCGCTCGCCACGCTGACCAGGCAGCGCGCGCAGGCAACAAATGCGCTCACTCTGCTGGTCGGCAAGCCCTTGGCTGGCGGCCTGCCGCCGGAGCAATCGCTCGATGCGCAGAATATCGTCACCGACATTCCCGCTGGCCTGCCTTCCGACCTGCTCGCGCGCCGCCCGGATATCCGCGCCGCCGAGCAGCGCCTGAAGGCAAGCAATGCCAACATCGGTGCGGCACGTGCCGCGTTCTTTCCACGCATCTCGCTGACCGCAGGCATCGGTACCGCCAGCAATGCGCTTGACGGATTGTTTGATGCCGGTTCGCGCACCTGGTCCTTCGCACCGCAGTTATTGCTGCCGATCTTCGACGCCGGCCGCAACAGCGCCGGCCTGTCGCTGGCGGAAGTGCGCAACAACATGGCCGTGGCGGATTACGAGAAATCGATCCAGACCGCCTTCCGCGAAGTGGCCGACACCCTGGCCGCGCGCGCCACGCTGGAAGACCAGGTCGCAGCGCAACGCGCGGTGCTGGATGCCGATGCGGACCGCCTGAAGCTGGCCGAACAGCGCTACCAGAACGGCATCGCAAGTTCGCTCGACGTGCTCGACGCCCAGCGCGAACTGTTCTCCGCCGAGCAATCGCTGGTCCAGGCACGGCTGCTGCGCCTGACGAATGCGATCGACTTGTATCGCGCGCTCGGGGGCGGCATCAGCGACGCCGGCCCTCAAGCCTCGAGGTAGGACGCAGCCTTACACCTGTCCACGAAAAATTCACAAAAATCTTTGTGCTTTTCGTGGGGCACGCCGAGTGTTTTTCGTGGACATGGTTTTCTGGGCAAGGGTGAACTGATCGGCCTTGTCTTGACGCGCTACTTCGGTGCTCGAAGCATTTTTGAGTGCCCACGGAAAACACTCGGCGTGCCCCACGAAAAGCACGAAAATTTTTTGTGGATTTCCGGGAACAGGCATATCGGCGCTGCGCACGTTTCTTACTGTCCGCGCTAATCCAGCAAAGGCTCCAGCAATCTTAACGTGCGCTGGGTCGCGCCGCGATGCAGGCGCGCGAATGCTTCCGCATTGACGCCCATGACGAGGCGTTCGTGCTCGGCTAGCAGCAGGCGTGCTGCTTCACGCAGCATCGACTCGGCATCCGCCACGCGCAAAGCGGCACTGGCGGCGATGGCGTCTTCGCTCACGCTGGCGAAATTGAAGGTATGCGGCCCGACAAGTACCGGCTTGCCGAGCGCGCACGCCTCGATCAGGTTCTGTCCACCAAGAGGAAGCAAGCTGCCGCCAATGAACGCCAGGTCGCATGCCGCGTAATACGCGAACATTTCACCCATGGAATCGCCCAGCAGCACGCGAGTACCGGCCGGGACGGGCGCATCGCCCAGGGTCGATCTGCGGCACAGGGAAAGGTCGTGCGATTCAATCATGCGCGCCACTTCATCGAAACGCTGCGGATGCCGCGGCACGATCACAACAAGCGCCCCCGTCAGATCGACCGCCGGCAAGGCATCGAGGATCAAGGCCTCCTCGCCTTCACGCGTGCTGGCGCAGAGCAGGACGGGCCGCGCGCCGATCTGCGCGCGGAGCCGCTCGCCCCTGGCAAGCATGGCTTCGTCCGGCGTGACATCGAACTTGATGCTTCCGGTGACATGCACGTGCGGTGCACCAAAGTCTCGCAGGCGGCGCGCATCGGCATCGGTCTGCGCGGCGACACAGGAGAATGCCTGCGCCGCTTCCTTCATCAGCGCCGACAGCCGCTGCGCCTTGGCCAGCGAACGCTCCGACAGGCGCGCATTGACCAGCGCCACCGGCACCTTGTGACGCGCGCATTGTGCCATCACATTCGGCCAGACCTCGGTTTCCATCAGAACGCAAGCACACGGCGTGAAGTGGCGCAGGAAGCGCGCGACCATCCAGCCGGTATCGTAGGGCAGATAGGATTGCCGCACGCGCACGCCGTATTTCGCGAACAGGGCCTGACCGGTCGCGCGTCCGGTAGGCGTCATGTGGGTCAGCAGGATGTCGCGCTCCGGATAGGCTTGCAGCAATGCTGTCACCAGCGGTTCAGCTGCACGCGTTTCACCCACGGAAACCGCATGCACCCAGATCATCCTGTGCCGGGGCGCGCTGCCTTGATAGAAACCAAAGCGCTCAGCCCAATGCTGACGATAGCCCAGTTCCTTGCGGCCGCGCCACCACAGCCTTGCCACGACTAGCGGCAAGGCCAGCCACCATGCGAGGGAATAGAGGAAACGCATCGGTTCAGTCTTCTTCTGCCTGGATGGCGCGCATCATGCCGGACCGGCCCGCGTGGCGCGCGCATTCTCCGGCGCGCCGAGCAATGTCATGATGGCTGCTTCCACTTGCGCCACGTCCGGCGGCGATCCCTGGTCGCCCAGGTTGATGATGTTCGGCGACCAGTCGCCCTCGGTTTTCCAGCGCGGCGAGTCGCAATAGAGTTCGATCGTCGGCCGGTTGTAAGCGGCGGCGATATGCGTCAGTCCGGTATCCACACCGATCGCGAGCGCTGCTCGCCGGGCGAACAGCACTGCTTCCATCATCGACAGCTTCGGCAGCACACGCGCATTTGGCATCTGCTCCGCGAGCTGCTGCGCCGCCTGCCGTTCCGCATCGCTGCCCCAGGCCAGCAGGACCGGCATGCCGCGCGCATGCAGCAGACGTGCCGTCTCGATCCAGTTGGCGGGCGCCCATTGCTTGGCGGCGCGCGCCGTCGCGTGGAAAAACGCTGCATATGGCACATCCGGCAGCCATGCCGGGGCTTGCGGAAAATCTGGCTCGCGCAGCATGAAGTCAGCGGGCGTATTGACCGGATAACCCAGCGCCGCTGCCGCGACCAGCCGTCCGCGCAGCACCCCGTGGGTGCGCAGATCGACCGGGACGCTCATCGAGTGAAAGATGCGCGACGCACCTTCATAACCGGATCCTTCGGTGCCGTTGGCGAGGCCGACGCGCTTGCCGCCAGGCGCAAGGCGCGCCAGCTGCATCACGATGCCGGTCTTGAGCAGGCCCTGGGTATCGAACACGTAGTTGTAGGCCTGCGCGCGCAGGCGCCGGACAAACGCGCGCATCTCGGCGCGTGTCGGCGCCGACAGAAGGCTCTTGCGCCAGCGCCGCAATGCGAACGGAATCACCTCGCGCACGCCGCTGTTCAGCTTCACCAGGTTGACGTAGGATTCCTCGACCACCCAATCGATGTGCGCATCCGGAAAGTGGCGCAGGATGTCCGCCACCATCGGCATGTTGTGGACCACATCGCCGAGTGAAGAGACGCGTACGAGGAGGATATTCACGGCCGATCGATCACCAACATCAGAACGGCAATGCCGCATCCGGCTTGACGGCGAGGATGGCGCGCCGGAACTCGCCCTGGATGCGCTGCAGCGCCTGTTGCGATTCACCCTCGAAGCGCAGCACCACCACGGGCGTCGTGTTCGACGAGCGCGCCAGCCCGAAACCGTCCGCATACTCGACCCGCACGCCGTCGATCGTCACGATCTGCTCCGCGCCGGGAAACTTCGCCTCCTGCTGCAGCCGCCCGATCAGCGCGGCGTTCTCCCCCTCCTGCATCTGCAGGTGCAGCTCCGGCGTGCTGGTCGACTGCGGCAGCGCATTGAGCACCGCCGACGGATCCTTCTCGCGGCTCAGCAGCTCCAGCAGCCGCGCCCCCGCGTACAGCCCATCGTCGAAACCGTACCAGCGGTCCTTGAAGAAAATGTGCCCGCTCATCTCGCCACCCAGGGGCGCACCCGTCTCGCGCATCTTCGCCTTGACCAGCGAATGCCCGGTCTTCCACATCAGCGGCCGGCCGCCATGCTTTTCGACCCATGATGCGATGTGCCGCGTGCATTTCACGTCGTACAGAATGTTCTCGCTTGGATGG
>NZ_DATFAI010000005.1:0-59252 GCF_035254685.1 Noviherbaspirillum sp.
CTCAATTTCGCCCATGCCAGCTTCTACATGATCGGCGCCTATTTCGCCTATGCCGTCAGCAGCCAGATCGGCTTCTGGCCGGCGCTGGTGATCGCGCCCCTGCTGGTGGGCGCCATCGGCGCCGTGGTCGAGCGCTACGGCCTGCGCTCGGTGCACAAGTACGGCCACATCCCCGAGCTGCTGTTCACCTTCGGCCTGTCCTACGTCATGGTCGAACTGGTGCAGCTGGTGTGGGGCCGGGCCGCCGTGCCTTATCCCATCCCGCCCGAGCTCGACGGCCCGCTCTTCACCCTGTTCACCACCACCTTCCCGACCTACCGCGGCTTCATGATGCTCATCGCCATCCTGATGCTGGTGTCGATCTACCTGGTGCTCACCCGCACCCGCATCGGCCTGGTGATCCAGGCCGCGCTGACCCATCCGGACATGGTCGAGGCGCTCGGGCACAACGTGCCGCGCGTGTTCATGCTGGTGTTCGGCGGCGGCTGCGCGCTGGCCGGTCTGGCCGGCGTGATCGGCGGCAATGCCTTCGTCACCGAGCCCGGCATGGCCGCCACCGTGGGCAGCATCATCTTCGTGGTGGTCGTGGTCGGCGGCATGGGCTCGCTGGTAGGCGCCTTGCTCGCCTCGCTGCTGATCGGCATCCTGCAGACCTTCGCCGTGGCGCTCGACTATTCCTTCGCCACGCTGTTCGCCAGCTTCGGCACCACCGTCACGCCGGACACCTTCGGCTACCCGGTACTGAAACTGACCATTTCCCAGGTGGCGCCGATCATGCCCTACCTGCTGCTGGTCCTGATCCTGATCTTCAGGCCGCGCGGCCTGATGGGCACACGCGAGGGCTGAACCGATGAACACCATGACCATGACAAACACCCTCACTTACAAGCCTGCCAATGTCGGCCGCTGGCTGGTCTGGGGCGCCTTCGCGGTGATCCTGATCGTCGCGCCGCTGATCTTCAACAAGGGCGCCTCGCTGTCGATCCTGTCGCAGATCGGCACCGTGATGATCTTCAGCCTGTCGTACAACATGCTGCTCGGGCAGGGCGGCATGCTGTCCTTCGGACACGCCGTCTACTCCGGCCTGGGCGCCTTCTTCGCCATCCACGCGATGAACCTCGCCACGGCCGGCACGATCTGGATGCCGGTCACCCTCATCCCGCTGGTGGGCGGGCTGGCCGGCATGTTCTTCGGCATCCTGTTCGGCTACGTGACGACCAAGAAATCCGGCACCACCTTCGCCATGATCACGCTGGGCATCGTCGAGCTGGTGTTCGCCTGCTCGCTGATGTTCCCCGAATTCTTCGGCGGCGAGGGCGGCATCTCCACCAACCGCGTGTACGGCGAGAAATTCCTCGGCATCACCTATGGCCCGCAGATCCAGGTGTACTACCTGATCGCCTTCTGGCTGTTCATCAGCACCATCGGCATGTACGCCTTCACGCAGACGCCGCTGGGGCGCATCATCAACGCCGTGCGCGACAACCCGGAACGGGTCGAGTTCATCGGTTACGACACGCAGTGGGCGCGCTACCTGACGCTGATCCTGTCGGGCTTCTTCGCCGGCATCTCCGGCGGCCTGTCGGCCATCAACTTCGAGATCGTCAGCGCCGAGAACGTCAGCGCGCTGCGCTCGGGCGGCGTGCTGCTGTTCACCTTCATCGGCGGCATCGGCTTCTTCTTCGGCCCCATGATCGGCGCCATCATCGGCGTGTTTCTGACGGTCATGCTGTCGGAATACACCACCGCCTGGCAGCTCTACCTCGGCGTGTTCTTCATCCTGATCGTGATGTACGCCCCGGGCGGCATCGCCAGCATCCTCATGATGAACCTGCGCGTGGCCAAGTACGGCAAGTTCCGGCGCATCTGGCCGCACCTGTGGGCCTCGTGCGCCATGGCCGGCGTGGCGCTCTTTGGCATCGTGATGATGATCGAGATGCTGTACCACCTGACGCTGGATGCGGCCAACGGTACCGAAATGAAACTGTTCGGCTTCACAGTCGACACCGCTGCGCCGTCGGGCTGGTTTGCCG
The DNA here is from genome assembly GCF_035254685.1 of Noviherbaspirillum sp. GTDB lineage: Bacteria > Pseudomonadota > Gammaproteobacteria > Burkholderiales > Burkholderiaceae_D > Noviherbaspirillum. Next base: position 2,034 of record NZ_DATFAI010000005.1, read on the forward strand.
CGGCCGTGCTGCTGGCCGTGGGCGGGTTCGGCTTCTGGCATGCCAGGAAATCCTTTCAACAAGCGTGGGGCGACGTGAATAGCGAAATCGAAGAACTGATCAGGAGGGAGCAGGCATGAGCGTGCTGGCCCTCGAACTGAAAGACGTGCGCAAGAGTTTCGGCAAGTCCGAGATCATCCGCGGCGCCAACCTGAAGGTGCCGCAAGGCGAGCGCTTCGCCATCATCGGCCCCAACGGCGCCGGCAAGTCCACGCTGTTCAACCTGATCTCGGGGCGCTTTCCGCTGAGCGCCGGCGACGTGCTGCTCAACGGCGAAAGCATCATTGGCCTGCGCCCGTTCGAGATCAACCGGCGCGGCCTGTCGCGCAGCTTCCAGATCACCAACATCTTCCACCGCCTGTCGGTGTACGAGAACCTGCGCTGCGCGGTGCTGTGGTCGCTCGGCTACAAGTATTCCTTCTGGCATCGTTTGAACGGCCTGAAGGATGCGCAGGAGCGTGCCGAGCAGGTGCTCGAGCAGATTGGCCTCAAGCGCCGGCGCGACACGCTGGCCGGATTGTTGACCTATGCCGAGCAGCGCGCGCTGGAAATCGGCATCACGATTGCCGGCGGGGCGCAAGTGATCCTGCTGGACGAGCCGACGGCGGGCATGAGCCGCTCGGAGTCGGACGCGGCGGTGGAACTGATCCGCAAGGTCACGGTGGGCAAGACGCTGCTGATGGTCGAGCATGACATGAGCGTGGTGTTCGGGCTGGCCGACAAGATCGCGGTGGTGGTGTACGGCGAAGTGATTGCGTGCGACACGCCGTCGAACATCCGTGCCAACCAGAAGGTGCAGGAAGCGTATTTGGGCGGCCATGCGCCGGCGGAGGCAGCATAAATGGGATTGCTCGAGATCAAGGACCTGCATGCGTTTTACGGCAAGAGCCACGTGCTGCACGGGGTGGACATGCAGGTGGGGGAAGGGGAAATCGTCAGCCTGCTGGGGCGCAACGGCGTGGGGCGTTCGACCACGGTCAAGGCGGCCATGGGGCAGGTGGACGTGACCGGCTCGATCCGCTTCAAGGGCGAGGAGATCACCGGGCTGAAGGCGTTCGAGGTGGCGCACAAGGGGCTGGGCTACGTGCCGGAGAACCGCGACATCTTCCCGACGCTGACGGTGGAGCAGAACCTCATCCTGGGCGAGAAGAAGGGCAGGAAGTCACGCTGGAAGCTCGACGACATGTACCGCATGTTCCCGCGGCTGAAGGAGCGCCAGCATACGGCAGCCGGGGTGCTGTCGGGTGGCGAGCAGCAGATGCTGACCCTGTGCCGCACGCTCATGGGCGACCCGGACCTGATCATGATCGACGAGCCGACGGAGGGGCTGGCGCCGAAGATCGTGGACCTGGTGGGGGAATACCTCAAGGAGCTCAAGAACCGGGGCATCTCGGTGCTGCTGGTGGAGCAGAAGCTGGCGATCGCGCTGGAGATTTCGCAGCGCGTGTACGTGATGGGGCACGGCTCGATCGTGTTCGAGGGCACGCCGGACGACCTGCGCGGCAATGCCAGCGTGCGCAAGGAGTGGCTGGAAGTCTGAACACTCACACGGCTTTCGTTGTCCTGCGCAACATAGCGCGACGCACTGCAACGCACCGCACTGCAATCCGGACGACGAAGCCATCATTCAACATCAATCGATAAAACTGAACTACATGTCGCCATATCCGATGAGCCCGGTCACGGGCCAAATGATGAGCCAGCCTTTGCTCACTTCCAGTGTCATCCAGCACGCCGACCGATACCATGGACATCAGGTGATCGTCTCGCGCCGGATGGAAGGCGATATCCATCGATACACCTACAGGGAATGCCACAGGCGATCGCGCCAGATGGCGAATGCGCTTTCCGGCCTCGGCGTGGAGATGGGCGCCCGGGTCGCAACCCTGGCCTGGAACGGCTATCGCCACATGGAGCTGTACTACGCGATCTCGGGATCCGGTGCGGTGATGCACACCATCAATCCGCGCCTGCATCCGGAGCAGATCGCCTACATCGTCAACCATGCCGAAGACCAGTACTTGTTCTTTGACCTGAATCTGCTGCCGCTGGTGGAGTCCTTTCACGCGCAATGCAAGACGGTCCGGGGCTATGTGATGATGTGCGGTCTCGACAGCATGCCGGAGAAGACGAGCATTCCAAATCTGATGTGCTACGAGGCGCTGATTGACGCCAGTTCCGACCAGTACGCGTGGCCACAGTTCGACGAGAATTCCGCCTCCAGCCTGTGCTATACCTCGGGCACCACCGGCAATCCGAAGGGCGTCCTGTATTCCCATCGTTCCACCGTGCTGCATTCCTATGCGTCGGCGATGCCCGATGCACTGAACATATCCGCGCGCGATACCGTGCTGCCGGTGGTGCCGATGTTCCATGTGAACGCCTGGGGCCTGCCCTACACCGTGCCCATGGTTGGAGCCAAGCTGGTGCTTCCGGGTTCTTCACTTGACGGAAGATCCTTGTACGAACTGTTCGAACAGGAGAAGGTGACTGTGTCCGGCGGCGTGCCCACCGTCTGGCTCGGCCTGCTGAATCATGTCGGCCAAAACAAGCTGAAATTCTCCACGTTCAGGCGCATGGTGACCGGTGGCTCGGCCTGTCCGCCGGCGATGATGAAAACCTTCCGCAACGATTACGGCGTCGACGTGCTCCATACCTGGGGCATGACGGAAATGTCGCCGCTCGGTACGGCCTGCACCTTGCAGAGCCACCACATGGACCTGTCCGAGGAGCAGAAGCAGGCAGTCCTGCAAAAACAGGGTCATCCGGTCTTTGGTGTCGACATGAAGATCGTTGATGATGCCGGTAAGGAACTGCCCTGGGATGGCCAGGCCTACGGCAACTTGCTGGTCAAGGGGCCGTGGGTCATCAGCAGCTATTTCAAGGGCGAGGGCGATGATGTGCTGCAGGACGGCTGGTTCCCGACCGGCGACGTTGCCACCATCAGCCCGGACGGCTACATGCAGATCACTGACCGCAGCAAGGACGTCATCAAGTCCGGCGGCGAGTGGATCGGTTCGATCGATCTGGAAAACATCGCGATGGCGCACCCTGCCGTGCATCAGGCTGCCTGCATCGGCGTATTCCATCCGAAGTGGGACGAGCGTCCGCTGCTGGTGGTGGTGAAAAAGCCCGGCGCCGAGATCAGCAAGGAAGAACTGATCCGGTTCTACGACGGCAAGATCGCGAAGTGGTGGACGCCGGACGATGTCACCTTTGTGGATGCGCTGCCGATCGGTGCCACCGGCAAGGTGCTGAAAAACCGGGTTCGTGAGCAGTTCAAGGAGTACAAGCTTCCTGCCTGAAGCTGTCTTCCGTCCTGGATTGGCCGGATGCTGAAAACAGGAAAGCCTGTCGTGTGAAATGCCAGGCTTTGGTAATGCTCGGCAGGATGAGGGGAGAAGCGCACTGCCGCTTGCTCCCCTTTAGATTATTTCCATTGCCTGCAATCAGGGTGCGTTGCGGCCACATCTTTTTCGCACTTTATATGTGTGCTCCACACATTGAATGCCAAAAACGCATCGCCAAGAATTGAATGGCTTTATCGCGTAGTTCGTTCAGAGAAGCTGGACATGCGGCGAAAAAGGCACGTTCAGCCGGACCACAATCATATTTCAGGAGACAGCATGAATCACCGGAGAGTTACCTATCCGATTGCGTGCACCGCCTTCGCGGCGGCAGCGCTTACGGCATGCGGCGGGAGCCAGTCCACCACAGCAGCCGCGTCGGTCACCGCACCATTGACCTGCGCGCAATTGCCCGGCACCGTCATTCCCGCTTCGGCGATCGGGCTGCCCACATCGGGCGGCGTCGTCGATACAGCCACGGTGGTTCAAGCGAGCGGCACCGGCGCCAGTGCGATCCCCGAGCATTGCCTGGTCACGGCAAGCATTTCGCCGGTCGACAAGGATGCGCAGAAAATTCAATTCAAGGTGGCGTTGCCGACAGCATGGAACACTAAGGTTCTCATGTTCGGTGGCGGCGGATTCGACGGAAGCATTCCGAACGTGGTCGGCAATGTGCCGAATGGGCCGGTCGATCAGCCCACACCGCTCGGCCGTGGATATGCGACATTCGCCAGTGACTCGGGCCACAAGGCCAATGCGTACGGCTCGCAGGACGGTTCATTCGCGCTCAATGAGGAATCCGCCCGGAATTTTGGTGGAGATGCCATCAAGAAAACGCGAGACGCCGCCGTTTTCCTGGTCAAGGCCCGCTATGCGGCCGACAAGGTCCAGAAGGCATATTTCGCCGGCGGTTCCACCGGAGGGCGCGAAGCCTTGGCGGCCATCACCCGCTGGCCGGCGGACTGGGATGGGGCCATTTCCTGGTATCCCGCATGGAACGATGCGGTTGCGCTGCTCGCCGGCCAGCGCCTAACCCGCGCGCTGGCGCAACCGGGCGCCTATCCGAATCAAGCCAAGCGCAAGGTCTTGTACGATGCCGCAATGGCGGCGTGCGACGGGCTGGATGGTGCGATGGATGGTTTGATCAGCAACCAGCAGCGCTGTAATGCCATCTTCGATCCGTCGACTGCACAGCTGAATGGAAATCCGCTGCGTTGCGCGGGTGGTGCGGATACCGGGGATACCTGTCTGTCGGATGCGCAGATCGCGGCGCTCAAGACGCTCAACACGGACACCCGCCTCAATTTCACTCTCGCCAGCGGAGAAAATCATTATCCGGGGTCCAACGTATGGGGTGCGGATCTCGGCATGATCAATGCATCGCCGCTGCAGCCGACGGTCACCTACCTCGCCTTCGGCACCTCGCAACCCGCAACGCCGATGCCAAGGACGAGCCCGTATGTCAGCTTCCTGGTGGATCAGTGGATCAAGTATTCGGTGACGCGCAATCCTGACTTTGATTCGCTCTCCCTTGATCCTGAGAATCCAGGGCCCTGGGCAGGCAGGATCAGTGAATTGAGCACGCTGCTGGATACGCAGGTGAATCTGGATGCATTTGCCGCCAAGGGAGGCAAGCTGCTGCTGGCGCATGGACTGGCCGACATATTGGTGAGCACGCGTGCTACGGAAGAGTACTACCAGCGCCTGCAGAGCCGGATGGGCCCATCGGAAGTCGATAAGTTTGCACGCTACTACGAAGTGGCGGGCCTCGGCCATGCGGTCAGCTCGGCCTTCAATGCGACATGGGACTCATTGACCGCACTGGAAAACTGGGTTGAAAAAGGTGCGAGCCCCGCAAATCAGATCGTGACGGATACCGCCGGGGTTCCGGGCCGCACACGACCGCTCTGCGATTATCCAAAATGGCCGAAGTACAACGGGACGGGCGACATGAAGCTCGCTTCCTCGTTTACCTGTTCAAGCTGATCTCGCAGGCAATGAAGGACATTGAAGTGGCGCAGCCATCCTTGATGTCCTTCTGGCGGGCACGCGCTACTGCCGCTACTGTCGTTCCGGCAGGCGCGTCGCCCACCATGACATGAGCGATCCCGCTGCCACCATCGCAACGCCAATCCAGAACGCCATGGGCGGCGCGACGCCAAGCCAGGCGCTCGCCAGCCAGCTCGACAGGATCGGGGTGAAGTAGGACAGAATCGCCAGCAGCCCGATGCTTCCCTTTTGGATACCGAAATTCCAGGCACTGTAGGAGGCCGCGGTGAAGGTCCCCAGTACAAGTACCTCGGCTACCGAGTGCACGTTGACTTGCATCGCTGGCTGGTCGCTCAGAAGATAGTAAATCCACAGGACAGCGGCGGTCGCCAGGAGATAAAGGCCGACTGCGCCCTTTCCATTGCCATACTTGCGCGCCAGCACGGAGTACGCCGGCCAGAGGAGAGCGGCCAGAAAAGCAAGGGCATAGGCTGGCGGATTGTCGGCAAGATTTGCTGCCAGACGTGCCGCGGAGATGGCGTCATTGCCCTTCATGACCCATACGATGCCCAGGAAAGCCAGCGTGATGCCAGGTGCCAGCACCATGATCGAGGCGGATTGCTGGCGCAGCAGCACTGCAAACAACATGGTCAGACTGGGCCAGAGGTAATTGATCATGCCGAGCTCCATCGCCTGGCCGCGACCATGCGCATAGCCGAGGCAAAGCGCGAGGCTGATTTCGTAGCCAACGAAGATCAGGCCACTCAGCAGCAAATATTTTCGGTCCATGCCGCGGATCGCAGGAATGCCGGTGAACAGGACGGCCAGCAATCCGCTGACCGTAAAGATCATTGCAGATCCGCCAACAGGACCGAGAGCTTCGCTGATACTTCTGATGAGGCCGACGGTAGAGCTCCAGAGAAGGATCGCAAGCATGCCGGCGGCATTTCCGGCGCGCGCCGGGGAACGTGAAATGAGGGAGGTGAGCACGAGAGCGTGGCGCCGCCAGGAATGTTGACTGACAGCAGGGAAAAGACGGAAATGATACGCCGAGTGTCGCTTTTGGACAAACCAGGCTTTGGGAGTAGTGAGTAGTAGTGCCGAGCGCTCAACGGCGATTTGCATCGGATTCTTGGTTGTTCGATTGATATGCGCACAAAGGAAAATTTTTCCTTAGCCTAACTTGCACCTTTAACGCGGTGATTCCAAGAGCCCGTTGAGGGATCCGCAAGTGGGAAAGCGGGAATGCTTGCGAATCAGGCGAAAAAAAACCCGCTGGCCTTGCGGCAGCGGGTAAATCCAATTCAAGGAGAGTTGGAGGAGACAGAGAGAATAATACTCATATGTAAGTAAAAAATCCGCTTTAGTTAACGAATAACAGACATTCCCGTTGTGAATGACAAGCGAGGGCAGGACAAGAGTCCGCGGCGGCTGTACTTCACTGGCCATGGGTAGATGCGCTGTCCAGGCGAAGCGCGACGTCGATAATTGCTGCTTGCATGCAGCGGCGAACTTGCCTGAGCATGGAATTTTTTAGTCTGATGGGCGGTAGCACGTTAAACAGTGTGCTTGCAGCTTTGGCGCCAAAATGCGCATCTGGCCGCCACCCTTTGCCTGCATCCGCTGGATTTTCCATTCGCGCGAAATTCAACTTCACACTTGCCGCGGAAGTCGGCAAATGCCACAGCAAGAACCGGAATTTTTTTGCGCGAGGCAGGGTCGAATCGGAAAGCTTGAAACCAGGCATTCGTGAATTCTTCCCATAAAGCAGACCTGACCAGTCGTTTGTCGCGGGCCACGCGCTCCGTATCGCAATGGCCAGTGCGGACCTACCTGATATTGCTTGTACTTGCCTGCCTGATGCCGGGAATCTTCGGTGCAACCGGCCTCTTCATCTACCAATACCGGCAAGGTCGTGCGCAGCAGGAAAAGGATACGATCCAGACCGCGCGTGCCCTGGTGCAAGCAGTGGACAACCAACTGCTCCGGGCACGCGCTGTTGTGCAAACCCTATCCGTGTCCGATGCGCTCGCCCGGCGCGATTTCTCCCACTTTCATCAGCAGGCACGGCAAGCAGTGATACTGTCGGGTTTGGGTACCAACCTTGTCCTTAGAAACGAAGCCGGACGACAGATCCTCAATACCGCGGTGGAGTATGGCAAACCGTTGAATCCGCAACCCGCGCCGGAACAGGTCCGGGAGGTCTTTGCAACCGGAAAGTCGACTATTTCAACTGTCTTTATCGGCCCGGTACTCAAGCGTCCGATCATGAGTGTCGACGTACCGGTGATCATCGACGGCAGGGTGGCCTATGACCTGGGCATCGGTATCTTGCCGGAGCATTTCAACGCGCTTCTCAAAGAGCAGGGCTTGCCATCCGGTTGGATCGCCGCGGTCTTCGACAGGACCGGAACGATTGCCGGACGTACGCACTTGCCCGACAGGTTCGTCGGACGCAAGGCCAATGCAAAATTGCTGGAGTCGATGGCGAAGTCGCGCGAGGGATCGATCGAAACGACGACACTCGATGGGTTTCAGGTTCTGTCATTCTATAGCCGCTCTCCGGTCACCAACTGGCGAGTCGCGATCGGCATCCCGCGCCACGCGGTTGAAAGCACGCTCTTGCACACCCTTTCGCTGCTTGCCCTCGGGGTGGCAGCCGTGTTCGGAGTCAGCCTGGTGCTCGCGCGATTCATGAGCCGGCGCATCGCACACTCGGTCAGTGCGCTCACAGCGCCTGCCGTTGCGCTGGGCAATGGCGATGTCGTGCCAATCCCCGAAGTGCCAATCAAGGAAGCTGCCGAAGTTGCCTCCGCAATTGGACGCGCGGCTGAGTTGCTGCAGGAACGCGCTGTCGAGCTGGCGGAAGCACACCGTCTCGCCAGGTTCGGGAATTGGTATTGGGACCTGGCGAGCGGGGCAGTGCGAACCTCGGAATCCCTGCGTGAAATCCATGGACATGAGATTCCGTCTTTTGCAGGAAGGAACGGCACTGTTTTTCCCATGGAATCGTGGGAGCGGATCAATGCCGCTTCGCAAGAGGTGATCCGGACCGGAAAGGGCTATAACCTCGAAGTCCAGGTCAATCATGGGCGTGGGCATTCCATCTGGGTCAATGCCCGAGGCGAAGCAGTCCGCAATGAAAGAGGCGAGGTGATTGCCCTGCGTGGAATGATTCAGGACATCACCGAGCGTAGGCACGCCGAGACGCTATTGCGTGCATCCGAGGAAAAACTGCGCAACGCAGCCCTGCATGACCCATTGACCGGGTTGCCGAACCGGGCGCTGGTCATGGACTATTGCGAGCGATTGCTGGCGGCGGCACAACGTGGTCACGGGGGAGGCGCGCTGCTGTTTATCGATCTCGACCGCTTCAAGCCGATCAATGATCTTTACGGACACGAGGCAGGGGACCGGGTGCTGCAGGAAGTCGGCAGGCGCCTCGTTGCATGTACGCGCCAGGAAGACATGGTCGGGCGGCTGGGCGGGGACGAGTTCGTTGTCGTGCTCCCGCACGTGGATGGCGTATATCACCGGGCAGCGGCGGTTGCCCGCCATGTCGTGGCCAGCATCAGCGAGCCGATTCAGATCAAAGCGCTAGAGGTCTCCGTATCACCCTCGATCGGCATCAGCTACTTCCCGGACCATGCCGCCAATGTCAACAGCCTGATTCACACCGCCGATCTGGCCATGTATCAGGCCAAGCAAGCGGGGCGGGCAGGCTATCGGTTCTACACTCCGGATCTCGACCGACGGGCTGTAGAGGCGTTTGCGGTAGAAACGCGGCTCAGGGATGCCCTGAAAAATGGCGGGCTGGAACTGCACTACCAGCCGGTCATCGATCTCAAGAAGGGAAAGTTGATCGGTGCCGAGGCACTGGTGCGCCTGGCGGACGACGGAGCGGCCATCGGCCCCGATCGGTTCATACCCATTGCGGAATCCGCGGGCTTGATCGGGCAACTGGGAGAATGGGTAGTGGCTGAAGCCTGTCGCCAACACGTCGCATGGTTGCAGGAGGGAATACGGATCGCCATCGCCGTCAACGTGTCACCGCTGCAATTCAGGCAGCGCGCATTTGCCGAGAAGCTGGGCAGCATCATCACGGAATCGGGAATGGACCCGACATGCCTTGAGATCGAGATCACCGAGAGTGCCGTCATGGAGAACGTCAATGAAGCGGTTGAAATACTGAACAGGATCAAATCACTAGGAGTGCGTGTGGCGCTGGACGATTTCGGGACCGGTTATTCGAGCCTGAGCAGCCTGACCAGCCTGCCGCTGGACAAACTCAAGGTGGACCAGTCGTTCGTCCGGCGGATCGAACGCGATCAGGCGAGCCGCACCGTAGCGCAGGCGATTATCGGCCTGGGACGCAGCCTCCGGCTCAGCGTCCACGGCGAGGGCATCGAATCGGAAGATGCCTTGCTGTTCCTGGAAGCGCATGGTTGCAACCAGGCGCAGGGATACTGGTTCAGCCGCCCACTGCCCTCTGCAGAATTTGCACAATGGTGCCACGAACAGTCGGGACCGAACTCCAATGTCGACGGCTGGGAGCGCGTGAGACGGTCAGCGCCGATCTGAAGGCGTCTGTGCAGCGGAGGGAAAAAGGTCAAGCCGTCTTCAATCCGATGTATTGTGACTGCGTCCTGCGCAACGACCCTGTCACGTGATCATGATCAAATAGTTTGGCATGATAGGCCGTGCGCTTTTTTGCAGAGAGGTCGCATTTCCGTACGTGGCCGATATCTCCGAAACACAATCCTAAACAATGTCCAACTGCCTGGCCCTTACCCCCGGAAATATCCGGTCGAGTTGCGAAGGGTTCAGGGAATACAAGCGCTCGAACAATCCGGCGAGCACTGCGCGGTATTCATTCAGAACCGGATAATCGCGGTTCTGGAACAAGGACGCGGCGTTGACTGCGACCTGCTCGCCAGCGATCCTGCCGCCATTGACCGAGCCGCCCAACACCCAGAACACCGTGCCATGCCCATGATCGGTTCCGCGGTTTCCATTCTCCCTGAACGTGCGGCCAAACTCACTGACGACTACCACGACGGTATCACGCCAATCCGGCCCCATTTCATGCGCCAGCGCAGCCAGTCCGCGGCCGAGTTCATCGAAGCGCCCAGCCAGGTAACCGGTGGCCGCACCTTGTCCCACATGGGTATCCCAGCCGCCGACATCGATGAAGCCGAGGCTGTATTTGTCCCGCATTAGCCGCGCCACTCGGCGCGCTTCAACTTCGAATCCTTTTGAATTGATCGCGTGCCGGTTGGCCGCTTCCATTTCACCCGCCATCTCGCGGGCGACGTCGTTACGCATGGAAAATCCTTCTTCCACCTGGCGGCTGAGCGGACTGTCCTTGTACATCGATGCGATGAGATTGCTTTGCCTTGCGTCCAGGGCTGGCCTGCCAACATTGCGTAACGCCATGTTCGCAACTTGCGCGGGACCTTGGAACACCAGCGGCAACTGATCGGTGAAGGACATCGGCGAAGCATTGGTCAATTCACTGGCGAGGCGGTTCAAGAAACCCGATTGGAAACCGCGATGTCCGCTGCCCTGTCCCAGCTCAATACTGTCCTGCGTTTCGAAATGGCTGCGTGACAGGTTGTCCGTTCCGGCAAACGGGATGAAGGCGACTTGCCGCTGGGTGAACAATGGATAGATGGAGTCGCGCAGGGCCGGATGCAGACCCCAGTCGCCGGATAATGCGATGGCGGAATTGAGGTCGTTCGATGGCCGCGGAATGGCGATTCTGGGACGCGAGTCGTAATAAAAGTCGCTGCCGGTTGGTATGAGGAGGCTGGCTGCATCATAGCCGCCACGCAAAAAAACCAACAACAGCCGGGCCGGGGCACGCGGCACGGCCAGCAGTTGCCCGGACAGCGAAGCAAGCGGCAATGCGGCTAAACGTTTAAGGAGTTCGCGCCGGTGCATGTCTGATCCTTCGTAGTGAGTTAGCGGACCATGAATTCGGGCGACGATAACAGGAAGGCATTCCATTCCTGCGGCGAGGCTGCCTGGTCGAGTGCCTGCCGGGTCGTTGCACCGAGTGTCTTCTGGAGCGATTCGTAAAAGAAGGGATTGGCAAGCTGCGGAAAAGCCGGGCGGTCATGCACCTGCGGCTCGTCCGCCTTGAACAGGCCGGCGCTGCCGGAACCGATCGCCTTGCCGATCTCGAAACGGGTCGTCATCTGGCCCGGGCTGATCCAAGCGGAACTGGCCAACGGAAAGCCGTCCGGTGTCTGTCTCCCGTACAAAGGTTCTCCCATCCGTTGCAGCCATCCAATCATCGGACCGGCGTTCAGGATTGGCTTGCCATCGTAGGCGAGGCGCACCGCCGAAACAACATAGTGCACCGGGTCCTTGAATTCATGGTTCAGCGATTGCTTGAATTCTGGGCTGCTGAACAATTCAGCCAGCGTGGCAGCGATGTCACCGTCCGTATGAAGAAACACATTCGACATTCGCTGAACCAAGGCAGCTGACGGATCGTCGCCAACAAAGAATGCGGCCAGCTTGCGACTGATGAATCGCGCGGTTGCCGGCTGGCGACTGAGCAGGTCGATCGCCTCGTCGATTTCCATCAGACCTCGTCCGCGCACGACTTTACCGAGCAGGACCTTGTCGCCGTAATCATGACGTTGCGGGTTGAATTCGAAGAGGCCGCGACGGACGTACTGGTTCTGCAGCTTCGGCCTGATCCTGGGCGTTTCCGTGCCGAGGTTTACGCCTGCACCGGTCAGGATGCGGGCAAGTTCCTGCACATCTTTCTGCGTGTAGCCACTATCCACCCCCAAGGTGTGCAGCTCCATCAGCTCGCGGGCGTAGTTCTCGTTGATGTGGTTGGCTGCGTTCTGCTCGTTGTCCAGATAGCGCAGCATCGCCGGGTGATGTACGGTGGCTGTCAGCAGGTCGCGAAACTTCCCGAGCGCATGCGGGCGAATCGCATTCTCCTCATAGTCACCGACCATCGCCCGCAAGTTGTGCTTGCCTTGATGGACATTGAAGTGGTTCAGCCAGAACCAGGTCATCTGCTCGCGCAGTTGATTATGCGAATAGGTATCACGCAACAAGGAGCGTGTCGCTGCCTCGCGTGCGAGCCGGTTCAGCTCCTCTTGATAAGCACGCTGCGCTCCCTTTTTTTCGTCATCGTCGGCAATCGTGTTGATCTGCTTGCGTCTTTGCTCCAATGCAATTACCAGCTGGTCAAACGGCCGTTGGGAGATCGTCAGGTTATTGATCTGCGTTTCAATCGACAAGGGCAAGCGGTCGTCACCGGGGTGGAGTTGCTGTGCCAGAAAGTGGTCCGCGCCGATTGCCTTGATTTCATGAAAGGAGGAACTGTTCGCGCCCCACGTGATGCGGTTAAGAAGCGCGTCGGCTTTTACTGCCTGCAGCCCAAATTCCTGTGGTCTGCTCGGGCTCGTGGAGGCGCACCCGGCCAGGATTGTCAGGAAGGAAACCGCCACTGTGAGCGAACGCATCGTGGTCAATGGAATTTTTCTCATTGTGTTTTCTTGGCATCAGGACTCTGGACCTGCTGTACCGTTCAACGTCCTGTCCACATGATCCGATGACGCGAGCAGCACGACGTAATGTAACTCGCCGTAACACGTACCGCCCAGCATCTTCCACACTATTTGATCGGCCAGGTCTGCTAACGCCGGCGTACGAAATGCAAGCCGTCAATTACCGGGAGCGCGTCTTCCCGGGCGTCCCTGGGGAAGGAGGCGAGCGTCCTGAATCCGCATGGAAACTACGTGCAGGCCGGAGCACCAGCACGAGGGGTACTGGTGCCATTCGCACAATGTGATTTACGCCTGTTGATTTGGCGGCACAATCCCGAATTTCCTCATCTGACGGTAAACCGTGGCGCGGCAGATGTTCAATTCAGTCGATACGGCGGTGATGTTCCATTTGTTCTGACGCAGGGACATCAGAAGGCGTCGACCCTCCGCCTCGAGTTCCGGCGCAAGGCCGTGGAGAAGCGCCGAGCCTGCTGAGCCGGCCGAGGTTGACGGCAGCAGGATGGTTGCATCAGGGCTGGCCATGTCCGTCAATTCCTTCGGCAGATGCTCGGGCAAGATCTGATCGTTGTCCGCGACTGCTACCGCATATCGCAACACGTTGCGAAGCTGGCGGGCATTGCCGGGCCAGGGGAACTGCAACAGCAGCTGCAATGCGTCGTCCGAAAGCTGTACGGTGGTGTCAAGCGCCACCGCCTCCTCGTGCAGCATCTTCTCGATCAGATACTGACGGTCCGCGCGGTCGCGCAGCGGTGGCAGGTGCAAGGTTGCGCCACACAGGCGGTAATACAAATCTTCGCGGAATTTCCCTTCGCTGATGAGATTGCGCAGGTCCCTGTGGGACGCGGCCACAACGGTCAGGTCAAGCGGAATGGCCTTCTCTGCGCCGAGCGGGACCACCTCCCGCTCGGACAGCACGCGCAGCAGGCGCGTCTGCAGATGCAGCGGCATGTCGCCGATCTCATCCAGAAAAAGTGTGCCTCCATCGGACTGCAGGATCAAACCCTTCATTCCCTTGTTGCGGCCACCTGTGAAGGTGCCGGGGGAGTAGCCGAACAGTTCGCTCTCGATCAGCGATTCCGGGATCGCCGCGCAATTGACGGCGATGAACGGCATCCTGGCGCGCGAGCTGGACTCATGCAGGGCCTTCGCCAGGACCTCCTTGCCGGTACCGGTCTCACCATGGATCAGGATATTGAGCCGGCGATTCACCAGGCGCTTAGCCTGATCCAGCAAGCGCTGCATCGGGAGATCTTCGCCTGCCAGCCGGTCAAGCGCGGGATAGGCACGTTCTGCCGATACCGCGGTCGTGATGCGGCTCGCGCTTGAACGTTGCGGATGAACCACCGAGATGTAGAACGAGCGGCTCGATCCGGAAGTGATCAGGGAACGCTCTCCACCGTGGCTCGAACGCGCCACGCGCCATATGTCGCTGACCGACTTGCCAAACAGGTCGTCCAGGGTTTGACCGACCGGTTCATTCGCGGAAGAAGCGTGTCGCGTACTTGCGAAGAGATGGCGCGCACCGGTATTGGCACCGACGATGACGCCTTCTTCATTGAACGCGAGCATGGCATCGCCGCTCACGTCCACCAATTCCCAGGTCGTGCCCAGGCGCAAGATCCAGGCATGACGGAAATGCCGCAGGAAGTTGGCATCCTCGATCATCTGTGCATACATCGAGGTCAGGTGTACGGCCAGAAGCTGGCTCTCTTTTCCGGACGGCGACTGCAACGCAGACATGTCGAGCACCGCGAGGAATTTTCCCTCGGGATCGAACAGCGGAGCGGAGGTGCAGGTGAGCCCGATGTGCGCCACGTCGAAGTGTTCGTCCTGATGGCAGGTGATCGGTTTCTGTTCGACCAGGCAGGTGCCGACTGCGCAGGTCCCTGCATAGGTTTCATTCCAGTCCGCGCCAAGATAGAGGCCGGCGGATTTGAGTTCGGGCGCGGCCGTATCCGATCCGATGTAATCCACGGTGACACCTTGCGCATCGCTCAGCAAGAGCACATAGCCTGAGCCAGAGATCCGCTTGTACATCTGCTCCATGCCCGCGCGCGCGACACGCAGGAATTCCTCGATCTGCTCCTGGTGTTCGCGCAGCTTTTGCGAGGGCACGATGCGTGCGCTTCGGCGCTGCGCGGGATCAAGCCCGTAGTCTTTTATGCATCGCTTCCAGGATCGGCGGATCAGGTCGTTGCAGGTGCTCTCATCGCCGATAGTGCCGCCGTCCACAACGGTCAGCACGCGGTCAATATGCTGAATATGGGCAGCCTTGTTCATGATGTGTCTCCTCGTGGTGGCCGAGTTTTCTGCCGCCTCCGGGCGGGCAATTTGTAGCGATATTATTCCGCTGATTCAATCCAAATTGCCAGAGATTTCTTAAGATGTTGAGCAATAGCGGCACGCGATGCTCACATGGCAACGCTGCTGTCTTCATGCGATTACGCCTGTGCTACAGGTGTCGCATGACGCCCGCTGGTGCGACAGTTGTTGTCGACCACAGCGACAGTTGTACCGGTCAAGTCCCGATCATCCGGCCCGATTTCGTCGCCTGATACCGTCGTCCGATGTGCCCCCGCGCGACATCCCCCTTGCAAATACAAGCGTGTGCACTCGTTTTCGCGTTTTGCGCATGACCGCCATCGCGCTTTGTGATTTGGCACGCTTGTTGCGAAGTGGTAAGTGCTTCCAGCGATATGACAACGTGGGTGCGCACGCAATCACACACCGATCATTTGAAAGCATGTCCGCCGATCGTGCTGGTCCTTGGTCGGCACTTTACAACTACACAGGAGAATCCATGAGCAGGATAGACAAAAACGGTGAGGGGGAAGACACGGTATCGACGATGCGACTGGTCGACAAGGCACGGCGTATCAGCCGGCGCGGTTTCTTGAAGGGCAGCGGCATGGCGTCCATTGGCATCACGGTCATGCCCGCCACAGCCTTGCTGACGAGTTCAGGCGACGCCTTTGCCGAATCGTTGACCACCCTCGGACCTGATGCGGCGAAGGACTTGCTGAAGATGGCGCGCGATATCTTCCCGCATGACAAGTTGGCAGAAAAGTACTACATGCACGCGATCGAGCCATACGACGCAGCGGCGAAAGACCCGGCCACGAAAAAGCTGCTGGCCGACGGCATCACCTTGCTCAATGCGACCGCACAGCGGATGCACGGGGCAGCGTATGTCCGTATTCCGGAAGAGGAAAAGCGGGTGGCGGTATTGAAGGCCATTGAGACCTCACCATTCTTTCAGAAGATACGCGGCGACCTGGTGACCCGGATTTACGACAACAAGGAACTCTACTCCTTCTTTGGCTATGAAGGATCGTCATGGGAAAAGGGCGGTTACGCGAAGCGCGGTTTCAACGACATCGACTGGCTGTAGCAAGACCCGATAACCCATACAAGAAGCAATGTTCAAGGAGAATTAACAATGGCAGTCAAATACAGTTTGAATGATGACGACGTGGTCGTCGTCATCGGTACCGGCGCCGGCGGCGGAACGCTCGCGAACGAACTGGCGCAGCGCGGTGCAAAGGTCGTCATGCTGGAGGCGGGCAAGCATTTCACACAGGCCGATTTCGAGAATGACGAATGGGCGATGTTCAACAAGATTTCCTGGCTGGACAAGCGTATTTCCGCAGGTGGATGGCATCACACCAAGACCTATCCGAACCTGCCCGCATGGATCGTGAAGGGCGTTGGCGGATCGACCATCCATTTTTCCGGCGTCGCATTGCGGTTTCAGTCGCATGACTTTCAAACGCGGACGATCTATGGTCAGGTAGAGGGCGCGAACGTACTGGACTGGCCGATCAGCTATGCGGATCTCGAACCCTACTACGATAAGGCCGAGATCAAGATGGGGGTCGCCGGAAGCAAGGCGAGCGGCATGCCTCCCATGCCGGAAAACAATCACTACAAGGTGATGGCTGCCGGTGCACGCAAGATCGGTTACAAGAAGATCGTCCGCCCGGTGGCATCGAACAGCAAGCCCAATGACGGCCGGCCTGCGTGCCAGCAAATCGGCTTCTGCATGCAAGGTTGCAAGATTGGCGCGAAGTGGTCGACCTTGTACACCGAGGTGCCGAAGGCGATCGCGACCAACCGGGCCGAACTGCGTCCGCAGGCGATGGTATTGAAGATCGAGCATGACCAGTCGGGGAAGGCAAGCGGCGTTCTCTACGTTGACGCCAACGGCAACAAGCAGCTGCAGAAAGCGCGTATCGTCTGCGTCGCCGGCAACTCCATCGAGTCGCCGCGTCTGCTGCTGAACTCGGCCTCAAGCATGTTTCCCAACGGGCTGGCGAACTCGTCCGGCCAGGTGGGCAGGAACTACATGAACCACTCGACGGCAGCCGCGATGGCGATCCATCGTAAGCCGGTCTACATGTATCGTGGTTTCGACATCGGTGCCGTGGTGGCAGATGAAGTAGCGCTCGATACCAGCCGCGGCTTCAATGGCGGTTATTACCTTGAAGGACTGGCGCTCGGCTTGCCTTATGCGGCGGCATTCCTCAAGCCGGGAGGGTGGGGCAGGGACGTTACTTCCGCGCTGGAGATGTACGACCACATGAGCTGCGTGTGGGTGTGCGGCGAAGACATGGCGCGCGAACAGAACAGCATCACCCTGCATCCGACGGAGCGCGACCAGTACGGCTTGCCGATTCCGATCGTGACCAAGACCTATCATGCAAACGACGATGCGATCGCGGCGCACGGGCTGAGGCAGTTCCGCAAGCTGTCGGAGGCAGTGGGAGCCACGCGCGTCATCGACATGCCACCCTACCCGGCCAGCCATAACATGGGCACCAACCGCATGAGCGCTAATGCACGCGATGGCGTCGTGAACAAGTGGGGGCAAGCGCACGATATCAAGAACCTGTTCATTTCCGACGGCAGCCAGTTCACGTCGAGCTCTGCGGCCAATCCGACCTTGACGATCGTTGCCCTGGCAATTCGCCAGGCGGAATATATCGCGGGTGCCATGCAACGCCAGGAAATCTAGCTCTGCTGTCGCTTCACGCGGCGGTCATCTCCTGCGGCATCTTCGGATGCCGTTTTTTCTTTTGCATTGCGCTGGCAGCAGCGCAAGCAAGCACCATGCAGCAACGAAAGAGCGCTGCAGCGAAAGGGCGCAGCAATGAAAGAGGGAAGCTGGAAGGGTGAGGTGCTGGAGAAGATGTGCCCGACCGTTTTTCAGTCGGGCACGTACGAGCTGAATGGCTAGACGAGCAGTTCGTCGGCTTCGCTGTTTTGTATCAGGCGGTTGCCGAAGCTGAAAACGCGGCTGTCCGGCGACGTGGAAGAGCGGATCGTTTCCTGCAGGTGGCGCCGCAGTCCGATCGCCACCTCGGGCAATGTCGGCTCCCAGCCGAGTTCCTCGGCGCAGGACGTGGTGCGCAAGGCCAGCAGGTCGGCGTCACCCGCCGGCTTGCCGACCGCGCGACACAAGTCTGGCCAGTCCGGCCGGCTGAGCAGCAGGCCAGCCGCGACCAGTACGCCGGTGCGACGCCGCACCTGCGCCAGCCCGACAATCTTTTTGCCATTGGCGACCACTTCCCAGGGCGAGAGTCCGCCGTAACATGCCCACTGCAAGGATGAGCCTGCATCGCGTTCTTGTGCGGATTTTGCCTGTTCCGGCGTCACTGCGTGCGCATCAATGCCCAGGTCGCGCAAGACCGCCGCGAATCCTTCACCGATCTGGCGGTAACCGGTTAGAGCGCCGCCGAGGGCAAACGGATGCGTCACCGGCACGATGACCGATACGCTCAGCATCCACGGGCCGACCAGGACGGCGCCGCCACCCGCCTGGCGGCCGGCCAGTGGCATGCCCGCACGATGCGCCGCATCGACCGCACTGACCAGGCCGCTTTGCGAACAGCCGAGCACGACGCCCGGCGCTTCGTAGGCCCAGAAGCGAACCTGCGGCTCGGACACCGGCACGGATAACTGTTGCCGGTTCCACGCCTGCTCCTCATGAGGTGAGGCGATCAGCGAGATCGGGATCAGTTCCGACATCAGAGATCCTCACATGAGGCCAGCCTCTGCTTCAGTTCAGTCAGAAAGACTGCCGCCGGATAGCCGTCCACGGCCCTGTGGTCGAATACCAGGGTCATGCCCATCATCGGCGCCACCACGACTGCTCCGGACTTGACCACCGGCTTGTCGATGGTCCTGCTGACGCCAAGAATGCCAACTTGCGGCGGATTGATGATCGGCGCGAAACTGTCGATCCCCGTCATGCCGAGGTTGGTCAAGGTGAAGGTCCCGCGCTGCAGCGTATTTGGCGCAAGGCTGCCGGCCCGCGCGGCACCCGCCAGCGCGGCGGACTCCTGGGCCAGCGCCGTTAGCGATTTCTGCTCGGCATTGCGAATCACGGGTGCCATCAGGCCATTCTCGACGCTGACGGCAAGAGCGAGATTGATCTCGTCCACCAGTTCTACCTCGTTTTCCCTGAGCAGCGCATTCATGCGGGAATGGTCACGCAGTGTCAGCGCCAGCGCACGCAGGATATAAGCAGTCAGCGTCACCTTTGCCGTGTTGCCCAGTGTGGCCTGCAACTCTGCGCGCCGGCGCTCGCATTGCGTCATGTCCACTTCCGCCGTCATCGAGACGCGCGGAGCCTGCCAGCCTTGTGTCATGTTCCTGGCAATGGCGCCGCGCAGCCCAGTAAGAGGAATGCGCTTGCGCTCCGGCGCAGCAGTGCCGGCTTGCGTTGCATGTGGTTCAGCCATGTTCACGCCTCCAGCAGGATCAAGGCTTGCCCGCGTCCGAAGGTTTCCTGCTTCCCCACCTTGATCGTTTTCACGATGCCGGCAGAAGGTGCAGCAATTTCATGGCTGGTCTTGACCAGTTCCACCACGCCAAGGGTTTGTCCCGCCTCAACGCGGTCGCCCTCGGCCACCATCCATTCATCCACCAGGGCTTCCGTGCCTTCTTCGACATCGGCCCAGGCACTATCCATCAAAGTTACTTCAATCACGCTTTTCCCCTTTACGCTTTTACGATGTCGATATCCAGTTGTGCCTTGACCGCATTCACGATGCCCTCGACCTGCGGAATCACAAACTGCTCGAGTGGGCGGCTGTACGGGATCGGCACGTCAGGCACGGCAAGGCGACGCACCGGCGACTTGAGATGAACCGAGTCGAGATTCTCCGCGACGATGGCGGCAATTTCTCCGCTCAGGCCGAAGCTGAGGTAATCCTCGTCGGCCACCAGCAGGCGGCCGGTTTTTGCCACCGACTTCAGCACGGTTTCACGGTCGAGCGGCACCAGCGTACGCAGGTCGATGATCTCGGCACTGATGCCTTCGGCTGCCAGTTTTTCCGCTGCCAGGATCGATTTCTGCACCATCTGGCTCAGCGTCACGATGGTGATGTCGCTGCCTTCCCGTACCACCCTGGCCTTGCCAAAGGGAATGGTGTACTGGTCTTCTGGCACGAAGGTCGTGCTGCCCTCGAAGTACGACATCCAGGACAAGCCCATGATGCCCTTGTGATAAAAGTACACGACCGGATTGTCATCGCGAATTGCCTCGGTCATCAGGCCTTTGGCGTCGTACGCGTTGGACGGCACGACCACCTTGAGGCCAGGCATGTGGGCGAATGTCGAATACAGGCACTGCGAGTGCTGTGCAGCATCGTTGTAGCCGCCGCCGATGCCGGTCATGACCACGGCGGGAAGTCGCATATTGCCGCCTGCCATATAGGTGTTCTTGGCGAGGTGGTTATAGATCTGGTCAAAGCACACGCCGAAGAAATCGACGAACATCAGCTCGGCGATCGGGCGCAGACCTTCTGCTGCCGCGCCGATCGCGGCACCCATGAAGCCCGTTTCGGAAATCGGGGTATCCATGATGCGGTCCTTGCCGAACTTATCGAGCAAGCCGCTGGTCGCGCTGAATATGCCACCGTATTTGCCGATATCTTCACCCATCGCAAAGACGTTCGGATCGCGTTCCATTTCCTGCCCAATTGCTTCGGCAATGGCCTGTGCCATGGTCAGTACCCTGGCCTTGTTTTCGGTCGTCATTTACTCCACTCCTTAGTATTCGATCACAGTTGTAATGAATGTCGCTCTTATTCGGCGAATACATGCATCAGTGCTTCAGCAGGCTCCGGATACGGACTATTGCGGCTGAATTCGTACGCAGCCTGTACCCGCAGGCTCACGACGTCGCGCAGGCTCTTGTCAAGCGCGTCGTTCAGCACGCCGAGCTGGCGCAGCGTCTCGCCGAGAAGCTTGATCGGATCGTGTTCGCGCAGGCGATTCACTTCTCCTTTCGGGCGGTAGGTTTCAGGGTCGCCCTGGAAGTGGCCGAAGTAGCGATCTGTCTTCACTTCGATCAGCGTGGGACCGTCGCCGCGCCGCGCGCGCGCCACTGCTTCCCCGGCAGCCTTGAACACCTCGATCGCACTGTTGCGCTCGACCAGTACGCCCGGCATGCCGTAGCCTGCGGCGCGATCCGCATTCGAGGCGATCGCCGTGGATTCGGACTTCTCGACCGAGATGCCGTACTTGTTGTCTTCGCAGACGAAGATCACCGGCAGGCGCCATAGAGCGGCAAGATTGAGCGCTTCATGGAAAGCGCCCTGATTGGCCGCGCCCTCGCCGAAGAACGCGACAGCGACCCAGTCCTTGCCCAGCTTCTTGGCAGCCAGGGCCGCACCGCATGCCTGCGGACCGCCGGCACCCACGATGCCGCTGCAGCTGAATTTATTGGCGGGATCGAACAGGTGCATGTGTCCCCCCTTGCCGCGTCCCAGCCCAGTGGCCTTGCCAAACATTTCTGCGGTCATCGGATTCAGCGGCACGTTCTTGGCAATCGCAAAGTGATGGGGGCGGTGTGAGCCGACCACGGTGTCTTCCTTGCGAAGGTGGGCGCACACGCCGACGGCGACCGGTTCCTGGCCGGCTGAAAGATGCATTTCCCCTGGCACCGGGCCGCCGCCGATGTCGAACGCGAGGCCTTTCTGGATCTTCGGCGGCAGCTTGCCTTCCAGGTAGACCTTCGCCATCGTTTCTTCGTATTCGCGAATCTCCACCATTTTTTCGTACATCCACAACAGCTGTTCAGATGTCGGTTCCATAAATCGAACTCTCCTTTGCGTTATCGAATTGAATTCAGGCTTCTCAGGATCAGCGCATGCGACGCGTGCACCGTGTGCGCTGATCCGATGGCAGGAGAGCATTACGCAAGTTCGGTGCCATCGCCTGGAATTCACGTTCGAGCGCCATTTACTGTGCGGTGTACGTGCCTGACGTGCCGTGTTCGGTGTGCAGTGGATATCGAAAGTTGTCGCATCAGGCGCTACATCTGTTTAAACAGAGCGACACCTGTGATGCCTGCACTGTGATGTCTGCACAGGCTGCATGGCACACAACAGCAATGATGCCCAGTGGCACGGCCTTTGCGTGGAGCTGCCGGTAGCCAGGGCCGAGATGCAAGCCACGGCAGACTGACTACAGGAGGGTGTCGATTCCGGCTGCGCCGCGGCCGGTCGAGGTGAATGAATGTTTAACGAGAGAGACAGAACGATGAAAATGAAAATTGCCGCCTGCGTACGGACCCTGGCGATCGCACTACCGGGCCTGTTCGTGCTTCACCACTCCGCATATGCCGATGCGGGCGAGGGTACCGTTGAAGAGGGAAAGAATCTTTATCAGGCTACCTGCGCGATGTGCCATGGCACCGAGCTGAACGCATCCGGAGGCATCCCTGACCTTCGCAAGACGATGCTTGATGACGACGCGTTCCAGCAGGTGGTGCGCGAAGGGCGATCGGGAACCATCATGCCGCCGATGAAGCATGCGTTAAGCGACGAAGAGATTCGCAAGATCAGAACATATGTCAGGAGCGCCGCGAAAGGATAAGCAGGATAGGCCAGGCGCCGTCCTGTGGAGAATCAAAGCCGGGGCAGTCGGGGCCTGATCAGTGCGGCGAGCCGGTCAAAGGAGGGACCGATCAGTTCGCTCGGCACGCAGGCGTACCCCAGTATGAGGCCGCGTTTCGCACGTTCCGGCTTCATGTAGTAGCCCGACAGCGGGCGCGCAATGATGCCGTGTTCCTGTGCCTCCCGGCACAGCGCGGCATCGTCGCATCCGTCGGGCAGGACGAGCGCCATGTGCAGGCCGGCGTCGTCCCCGGAAATCGGCAGCGCATCGCCGAAATTGCGCCGGATCGCTTCGCGAAGCAGTTGCTGGCGCTCGGCATACAACACGCGCATGCGCCTGATGTGCGAGGCGAAATGTCCTTCGCCCATGAAATCCGCCAGCACCGCCTGCACAAATAGCTGGCCGCAGCGATACAGATCGGATAGTCCGGTGGCGAACGCGTCGGCCAGCGTCGGCGGCACGACGATGAAGCCGACCCGCAGGCCGGGGAACAGCGTCTTGCTGAACGAGCCGAGGTACAGCACCCGATCATGCGTGTCCATGCCCTGCAGCGAGGCCAGGGGGCGGCTCGCGTAGCGGAATTCGCTGTCGTAATCGTCTTCCACGATCCAGACGTTGTGCTTCTCGGCGTATTCGAGCAGCATGCGTCGCCGCGACAGGCTCATCACCTGGCCGAGCGGATACTGGTGCGAGGGCGAGACGTAGATGAAGCGTGGCGGGTGGCGAAGGTCGGCATTGCCAGGACTGATTCCTTCGGCATCGACGGCAATCGGCACCGGCTTCAGGTTGAGTGATGTCAGCACGTTGCGCGTGCCCCAGTAGCAGGGGTCTTCCACCCACGCGCGGTCTCCGACGTCGGCAAGCAGCCTGGACGCAAGGTCGATCGACTGATGGATGCCGGACGTGACGATGACCTGTTCCGCAGTGCAATTGACCGACCGCGCCACGCGCAGGTACTCGGCGATTGCTTCGCGCAAGGGCAGGTAGCCACCGCCGTGGCCGTAGGTCAGCATCTCGGGCCGGGAGCGGCGCCAGTGCTTGTTCTGCAGGCGGCTCCACACCTTGTTGGGAAAGGCGCTGACGTCCGGCACGCCGGGCATGAACGCCCCCCATTGGAAGCGGTATGCGCCAGCGTGCCTGACTAGCTCTGCCCCGCGCTCAGACAGGCCAATGCTGCCGGTTTTTCTCGGGCGAAGGGTGCCCCCATCGGCTGCATCCGGGATCTGGTCCGGAACAGTGTCGGCAATGAAGGTGCCTGCGCCCTTGCGGGTTTCGAGGTAGCCCTCCGCCATCAGCTGTTCATAGGCGTAGGTGACGGTGTTGCGGGCGATGTCGAGTTCGCGCGCGAGGTCGCGCGAGGAGGGGAGCTGCAGGCCGACGGGCATCACGCGATCCAGAATTGCTTCGCGAACGACCTGGTAGAGCTGCCGGTTCATGGGCTTGCCACAGTTGCGATCGATGCGTTGCAGCAGGAAATCGGTGAGGGAGGCGACCCGCAAAGTGGCTCCATCGAATAATTCAAAGTGGATCTACAGTGTAGCACCAAATCGGCCTTAGTATCTGCTCCATAACACGAACATACATGGAGCAGAAATGAGGAACGCCGATCTTCAAAAGCGCAAGGACATCGCCACTCCGCGTGGCGTCGGGGTGATGTGTCAGTTCTATGCCGACCGCGCCTCCAACGCCGAAATCTGGGATGTGGAGAATCGCCGCTACATCGACTTCGCAGCCGGCATCGCCGTGCTCAACACCGGTCACCGCCACCCGAAGCTGATGCAGGCGATCGAGCAGCAGCTCGGCCGCTTTACCCACACCGCCTACCAAGTCGTGCCCTACGAAAGCTATGTCGAACTGGCCGAGCGCATCAACGCGATCACGCCAGGTAGCCATGCCAAAAAGACAGCGTTGTTTTCCACCGGTGCCGAAGCCGTCGAAAACGCAATCAAGATCGCCCGCGCCGCCACCGGCCGCTCCGCGGTGATCGCTTTCACCGGCGGCTTCCACGGCCGCACCATGATGGGCATGGCGCTGACCGGCAAAGTGATGCCCTACAAGGTCGGCTTCGGGCCGTTCCCGGGCGAGGTTTATCACGCGCCGTTCCCGGTCGTCGCCCACGGCGTCAGCACGGAAGACTCCCTGGCAGCGCTCCAATATCTGTTCAAGGCCGATGTCGATCCGAAGCGCGTTGCCGCTGTCATCCTCGAGCCCGTGCAGGGCGAGGGCGGTTTCTATCCGGCGCCCGTGGAGTTCATGCGCGCGCTGCGCGAGCTGTGCGACCAGCACGGCATCCTGCTGATTGCCGACGAGGTGCAGACCGGCTTTGCGCGCACCGGCAAGCTGTTTGCGATGGAACACTATGGCGTGATTCCTGACTTGATGACGATGGCCAAGAGCCTGGCCGGCGGCATGCCACTCTCTGCAGTGTGCGGCCGCGCCGAGATCATGGACGCGCCGGCACCGGGCGGCCTGGGCGGCACCTATGCCGGCAATCCGCTGGCAGTTGCCTCCGCACTGGCTGTGCTGGACGTCATCCAGGAAGAGAAGCTGGTCGAGCGCGCCGAGCGCCTGGGCGCGCAATTGAAAGAAAAGCTCCATGGACTGCGCAAGAAGGTGCCGCAGATTGCCGACGTGCGCGGACTGGGCGCGATGGTCGCCGTCGAGTTCACGCAGCCCGGCACCAGCCAGGCCGATGCCGATTTTGCAAGGAAGGTGCAGGCGCGCGCGCTGGAAAAGGGTTTACTGCTGCTGATCTGCGGCGTATATAGCAATGTCATTCGCTTCTTGTTCCCGCTCACCATTGGTGATGACGTCATGGACGAAGCGCTGACCATCCTGGAAGCGGCATTGCTTGAGGCTTGAGACGTTGCAAAGCCGGAGCGGCAATGTACCGCTTCCGGCCGAAATAGAGGGGACACACCGTGACACACACAGAAAAGCGCGAGACGCTGGTTGAATTCCGCGGCGTCAAGAAGACCTATGACGGCGAACACCTTGTCGTCAAGAACCTCGACCTCAACATCGAGCGCGGCGAATTCCTGACGCTGCTTGGCCCGTCCGGCTCGGGCAAGACGACTTGCCTGATGATGCTGGCCGGTTTCGAATTTCCGACCGGCGGCGAGATTCGCCTCGACGGACAGTTGCTCAACAAAGTGCCGCCGCACAAGCGCAACATCGGCATGGTGTTCCAGAACTACGCGTTGTTCCCGCACATGACCGTGGCGCAGAACGTCGCCTATCCGCTGACCGTACGCGGCATCGACAGCAGCACGCGTGCCGCGAAAGTGAAGCAGGCGCTGGACATGGTACAGATGGGGAAGTTCGGCGATCGCTATGCCGCGCAACTGTCTGGCGGCCAGCAGCAGCGTATCGCTCTGGCGCGTGCACTCGTCTTCGAGCCGAAGCTGGTATTGATGGATGAACCCCTCGGCGCGCTTGACAAGCAGTTACGCGAGCACATGCAGCTCGAACTGAAGGCATTGCACCAGCGGCTCGGCCTCACCTTTGTCTACGTCACGCATGACCAGAGCGAGGCGCTCACCATGTCGGACCGCGTCGCGGTCTTTGATCAGGGCGTGATCCAGCAGCTCGCCGTGGTCGACGAACTCTATGAATATCCCCAGAACCAGTTCGTCGCCGGTTTCATCGGAGACAACAACCGCCTGACCGGCACCGTCGCAGACGTGGCTGGCGGACAGTGCGCGATGCGCCTGCCGGACGGCGCGCTGCTCCACGGCCTGAACATCAACGCGGCGCAGGCAGGCCAGCCTGTTACCGCCTGCGTGCGCCCCGAGCGCATTCAGTTGCGAAATGCCCATGAGGCGGCGCCGAACACCTTGCGCGCCACCGTATCCGACCTGATCTATTTCGGCGACCACGTTCGTGTGCGTTGCGCATTGCCGAAGCAGGAGGATTGCTTCGTCAAGATCGCGCTCAACGACAAGGCCTTGCCGGACCTCCAGACTGGCATGCCGGTCTGGCTGGGCATCGAGCCAGAGCGCCTACGGATTTTCAATTAAGAGTGCCTGTCACCTTCCTTCCATGCAGGAAGAACAGCGCGCACAGGTCATTTTGCACAGATAGTTAGCAGTACCGGATGACGCCTCCAAAAATAAGGAGCGCATCGTGGAGCGCAGGGCTGGTCGATCCAAAGCTCCAACCATTCCATTTCAACCACAATACGAGAGAAGGAGTACAAATGAACCAAGTACACAAACCTATCCTGCTGGCGATCCTGCTGGCAGCCGGGTCGGCCCACGCCGGCGAAATGACGATGGTGAACTTCGGCGGCGCCAACGGCCTGGCGCAGAAGGCGGCCTATGTCGAGCCGTTCCAGAAGTCCAGCGGCAACAAGGTGACCGTGGTCGAATACAACGGTGAAATGGCAAAGCTCAAGGCGATGGTCGAGACCAGGAAAGTGAGCTGGGACCTGGTGGAGCTCGAATCCGGCGAAATCGGCCGTGCCTGCGATGAAGGGCTCCTGGAAAAGATCGACATCAACAAGATCGGCAAGAAGGCAGACTTCATGCCGGCCGCCGTCCATGAATGCGGCCTCGGCGCATTCGTCTGGTCCACCGTGCTCGGCTACAACGCCGACAAGCTCAAGTCACCGCCGACAAGCTGGGCAGACTTCTGGGACGTGAAGAAATTCCCCGGCAAGCGCGGCCTGCGCAAGGGGGCCCGCTTCAACCTGGAATTCGCGCTGATGGCCGATGGCGTGGCGCCGAAGGATGTGTACAACGTGCTGTCCACCAAAGCCGGCGTCGATCGCGCCTTCAAGAAGCTGGATGATCTGAAGAACAACATCCAGTGGTGGGAAGCCGGCGCGCAGCCGCCGCAATTCCTGGTTGCCGGCGATGTGGTGATGTCTTCCGTGTACAACGGACGTATCGACGCTGCCCAGCGCGAAGGGAAGAACCTCGCCATTTCCTGGAACGGCTCGATCTACGATCTGGATTATTGGGTCATTCCGAAGGGCGCAAAGAACAAGGACGTCGCGGAGAAATTCATCGCTTACTCCAGCACTCCGGAAGCGCAGCACGTCTATGCGACCAAGATCGCCTACGGTCCGGTCAACAACTATGCATTCAAGCGCATGGATGCAAAGCTGCTGTCGCAACTGCCGACATCGGTCGCGAATGCCAAGACAGCGGTGCAGGCCAACCTGGCCTTCTGGGCCGACCACGGTGAAGAGCTGGAACAGCGCTTTGCCGCCTGGGCCGCAAAGTAAGACCGTCTCTCTCCCCGTCCGGGCGGGCCGACCCTGCCTGCCCGGAACGGCTTGATGCCGTATCGCCATCCGCCATGCGGCATCACCTTTCATTCTGATTGTTATTGCGATATGACTACTTCCGCAATCGCCCCGGCCATCGATCTGTCCATCGCCGAACCGTCGAGTGCGCAGTTGAAGCGCGAGTTGCACCGGGCGCAACTACGCAAGCGCATGGCCGCCATTGCACTCATCGCGCCGCTGATGATCTTCCTGCTGATTGTCTTCGTCGCGCCGATCGTGATCCTGCTCAAGCGCGCGGTGGAAAACCCGGAAGTCGCCGATACGCTGCCCAATACCGTGGTGGCGCTCAAGGATTGGAAGCGCAACGGTACGCCACCGGATGCCGCCTATGTCGCGCTTGCCACCGACCTCACTGCCGCACGTGAGCGCAACGTCGCCGGCGTGCTGGCGCGCCGCATCAATAGCGAGCTGCCCGGCGCACGATCGGCCATCATGAAAACCGCTCACGCCATGCCGCTTGCGGGCGTGGATGGTCAGCCGCTGACAGCGCGGCAGACCCGGCAAGCGATCATTGAGATCGACTCGAAATGGGGCCAGCCGGAATTCTGGCAAGTGATCGCCAAGAACAGTTCACGCTACTCTCCCTACTATCTGCTCGCCGCGCTCGACCTCCGCCAGGATGGCACGGGCAACATTGTTCGCGTTGACGCAGACCAATCGGCCTACCAGCAGATTTTCGTGCGCACCTTCGTCATCAGCCTGGCTGTGACCTTGTGCTGCCTGGTGCTCGGCTATCCGCTGGCGTACTGGCTGTCGACCATGCCGGAACGCCGCGCCAACCTGTTCATGATCCTCGTGCTCATCCCGTTCTGGACGTCGATCCTGGTACGCGTTGCGGCATGGATGGTGCTGCTCCAGTCAGAAGGCCTGGTCAATAAGACCCTGATGGCGCTGCATCTGACCAATGCACCGCTGGAACTGCTGTTCAATCGCACCGGCATCTACATTTCAATGACCCACATTCTGCTGCCCTTCATGATCCTGCCGCTGTACAGCGTGATGAAGGCAATTCCGCCGACCTACATGCGCGCCGCCGTCTCGCTCGGCAGCCATCCGTTCGCGGCGTTCTGGCGCGTCTATGTGCCGCAGACCTATCCCGGCGTAGGTGCCGGTGCGCTGCTGGTGTTCATCCTCGCACTCGGCTACTACATCACGCCCGCGCTGCTGGGCGGCACCAACGAACAGATGGTCAGTTACTACGTCGCTTACTTCATCAACGTGACGATCAACTGGGGCATGGCCTGTGCCTTGGGAGCGCTCCTGTTCGTCGCGGCGCTGCTGCTATACAGCGTGTACCGCCGCTTCGCGAAGATGGACGTGAGCATGGGATGACGTAACTCCCCCGCCTGCCTGCGGGGAGTTGGAAAGGAAAAACATGAAACGCATACTGCCGACATTTGCACCCTATCAGTCGCTCAGCGAGCGCGCCTGGTTCTTCACGCTGCGCGGCCTGAACCTGCTGACGCTGCTGTTCCTGATCCTGCCTATCCTGGTCATCATCCCGCTGTCCTTTGCCGACAGCACTTTTCTCTCTTATCCGATCCCGGGACTTTCACTGCGCTGGTATGTGGAACTGTTCAAATCGGACGATTGGGTACGTGCCGCGCAGAACAGTTTCATCGTCGCACCGGCCGCCACGCTGCTGGCAACCGTGCTGGGCACGCTGGCAGCAGTCGGACTGAACAAGGCGGAGTTCCGCGGCAAATCGCTGGTGATGGCGGTGCTGATCTCGCCGATGATCGTGCCGGTGGTGGTGGTCGGCGTCGGCATCTACATCTTCTTCGCGGACATCGGCCTGTCCGAGACCTATCTCGGCCTGATCCTTGCACATGCGGCGCTGGGCGCACCCTTTGTCGTGACCACCGTGTCAGCTACGCTGCAGGGCTTCAACCATAACCTGGTGCGCGCCAGCCTGAGCCTCGGGGCCGGGCCGTTGCGCACTTTTTTCCGGATCACCCTGCCGGTGATCGCGCCGGGCCTGATCTCGGGCGCCTTGTTCGCGTTCGCGACCTCGTTCGACGAAGTCGTCATCACACTGTTCGTGGCCGGGCCCAGCCAGTCGACCTTGCCGCGCCAGATGTTCGCCGGCATCCGCGAAAACATCAGCCCGGCGATCGCCGCGCTGGCAACCATCCTCATCGTGTTCTCGACCTTCCTGCTGCTCGTGCTGGAATGGCTGCGCAGGCGCAACAAGGCCGCGGCCAAATATTAAGGAGCAATACCATGCTGCAACTGAAAGATCCCTCGCTGCTGCGCCAGCAGGCCTACATCAACGGGAAATGGTGCGACGCCGACAGCGGCAAGAGCTTCCCCGTCACCAATCCCGCCACCGGAGAAACCATCGGCAGCGTGCCGGACATGGGCGCCGATGAAACGCGCCGCGCGATCGCCGCTGCCAACGAAGCATGGCGCGGATGGCGCGCGAAGACGGCGAAGGAGCGCAGCGCCATCCTGCGCAAGTGGAACGACCTGATGCTTGCCAATGCCGACGATCTGGCGATGATCATGACGGTGGAGCAGGGCAAGCCGCTGACGGAAGCACGAGGCGAGATCGCCTATGCGGCATCGTTCATCGAATGGTTCGCCGAGGAGGCCAAGCGCGTGTCTGGCGATACTCTGCAGTCGCCGTGGGCGGATCGTCGGCTTGTCGTGACGAAGGAGCCGATCGGTGTCTGCGCCGCCATCACGCCCTGGAACTTCCCGGCCGCGATGATCACGCGCAAGGTCGGTCCGGCGCTGGCGGCCGGATGTCCCATCATCGTCAAGCCGGCGGAAGGCACACCGTTTTCCGCGCTGGCGATGGCGGTCCTGGCCGAGCGCGCAGGCGTGCCCGCCGGCGTGTTTTCCGTCGTCACTGGCGACGCGCGTGCCATCGGTGGTGAAATGACTGCCAACCCGATCGTGCGCAAACTCAGCTTTACCGGCTCGACCGAAGTAGGTCGCCTGCTGATGCAGCAATCCGCTCCAACCATCAAGAAACTCTCGCTGGAACTCGGCGGCAATGCACCGTTCATCGTCTTCGACGACGCCGACCTCGATGCCGCCGTGGAAGGCGCTATCGTCTCGAAATACCGCAATGCCGGTCAGACCTGTGTCTGCGCCAACCGGCTGTATGTGCAAGACGGCGTGTATGACGCCTTTGCCGAAAAACTGGTCAGTGCGGTACGCAAGCTGAAAGTGGGCAACGGCCTCGAGCCCGGCGTCACGCAAGGTCCGCTGATCGATGGCGACGCGGTGGCCAAGGTCGAGCAGCACATCGCGGATGCGGTGGAGAAGGGCGGTCGCATCCTGACCGGCGGCAGGCGCCATGCGCTCGGCCATACCTTTTTCGAGCCGACCGTCATCGCTGACGTCACTCCCGCCATGAAGGTGGCGAAGGAAGAAACCTTCGGCCCGCTGGCACCATTGTTCCGTTTCAAGACGGACGCCGAGGCGATTGCGATGGCCAACGACACCGAGTTCGGACTGGCCGCGTATTTCTACGCACGCGATGTCGGACGCGTGTGGCGCGTGGCGGAAGCCCTGGAAAGCGGCATGGTCGGCATCAACACCGGGCTGATCTCCAACGAAGTGGCGCCTTTCGGCGGCGTCAAGCAGTCCGGCCTCGGGCGTGAAGGCTCGAAGTACGGCATGGACGACTATCTGGTGATCAAGTACCTCTGTCTCGGCGGTATTTGATCCACACCGGCCGCGCGGCTCTGATTCCGTCTGCCTGACGCCGCGCCGGCAAACCTATCGCGAAATCCTTCAACAGAGGAAAGCGGGGACGCACTTCCGTGCGCCTCCGGGGGAGAGCTTTTACCTTTTCAAGACAAGGAGACAACGACCATTACACAGATCTCGTACGCCGACAGGATGCCGCCATCGGCCCTCCTGCGGAAAGCATCGTCGTCATTTCTTTTCACCCTACTGCAGATCCAACAATGAAAAAAACATTACTCGCACTGGCGGTCATGGGAGCACTGGCAGGTACCGCCTCCGCCCAATCCAATGTCACCGTCTACGGTGTTCTCGATATCGCGCTCAACGTCGCCGATAACGGCGCTTCAGCCAATTCCCGCACCATCAGCCTCGACAACGGCACCCAGCTTCCTAGCCGCATCGGCTTCAAGGGCGTGGAGGACCTCGGCGGCGGCCTGTCAGCCAGCTTCCAGCTGGAAAACGGTTTCAACAGCGACTCCGGCGCCATCACGCAGACCGGCCGCCTTTTCGGGCGCCAGGCCTGGGTGGGCCTGAACGGTGCATTCGGCTCGGTCAAGTTTGGACGCCAGTGGGCCCCGCTCTTCCTCGCGCTGGCAGAGATCGATCCGTTCGAGGTCGGCCTGGCGGGAGACGCCTCGCTGATGTTCGGTTCCGGGACCTATCCTCTGCGTACCGACAACACCGTGAATTATTCGCTGCCTGCGATGAACGGCTTGACTGGCCAGGTCAGCTACATCCTCGGCGAAACACCCGGCAGCACCTCGGCCAACCGCCAGTATGGCGTGGGGCTCGGCTACGCAAATGGCCCGATCAATGTGCAATTCGGCTATCACAATGCGAATTCCACGAACACGACGGTGGCGCCGGCAACGGTGGCCGATGCCAAGCATCTCTTGCTCGGCGGCGTCTATGACTTCGGCGTCGTCAAGGCGCACCTCGGCTATGGTGACAGCACGCGCGATAGCACCGTCGCCGGCTCAGCCGTGAAGGATCGCAACTGGATGGCCGGCCTGTCCGCGCCGATCGGGGTCGGTACGCTGATGTTCTCGTACATTCGCAATAACGTGCGCAACGTCGCGAATGCCGATTCCACGATGCTCGCGCTCGGCTATTCACACGCCTTGTCCAAGCGCACCAGCGTGTACACGTCGTACTCGCACACGAGTAACGAGGCCAATGCCGCCATGGGTGGCGCTGCCGCCAACGGTAACGACACGAGCCTGTTCAACGTCGGAATCCGCCACAAGTTCTGAAGTCGTCCCTGATGGGCTTGCGAGCGGGCCACAGCCCGCTCGCAACAAAGCTCTCGCACGCCTGGCTTGCGGCGGAGAATCGTCTGCCGCCTGCATGTGCGGTCCGGCGATTCGCCACACCTGATGAAAGGGCGCGCACGCATTCGCAACTCGCGCAGCGTTGATGGTTTTGAACCTTCCAGCACCGATGACAAGCGTAATGAGTGTGCATCGGCCTCGCGCGGCATCACCTGCTTCGTTCCCCTTGTTTTTGCAGGAACTCAAAGGTTTCCGGCCTGTCCGAAAAGCCGACGTTAAACCGCATCCACGGTGATGGCTGCCCATTCACCATGAACAGATGGCCGGGCGCCAGCAGGACATTGGCATCCAGCGCTTCATTGCAGAGCAGTGATGAATCATCAAAAGCCGGATGCCTGGCCCACACAAACAGCCCGGACTGCGGTTCGGCAAATAATTCCAGCCCGGACTGTATCAACTGGCGACATACGCGATCCTGCGCCTCCGCCAGCTTTTCCCTCAATGACTTGATCTGCTTGCGGTGACGGCCTTCGTTAAGGATTTCGAGCGTCAGTCGTTCGGTGATCTCGGACGAGGTCAGCCCCGTTGTCATCTTGATCTGGGTGAGGTCTTCGATCGCATCATGATCGGCCGCGATGAAGCCGGTACGCAAGCGCGGCGAGACCGACTTGGAAAAGCTGGTCAGGTAGATCACGCGATTGAGCTGGTCCAGGCAGGCGAGACTACGACGGGTGCTGACGTCCAGATCAGCGCTCACATCATCCTCCACGATGATGAAGTCAAAGCGATCGGCCAGCTGAAGTACGCGGTGTGCGGCTGCCGGAGAATAACTGGCGCCGGTGGGGTTGTGCAGGCGCGGATTGGTAAAGAACGCGCGCGGCGCATGCTCGGCAGCAAGCTGCTCCAGTGCGTTCAGGTCAGGGCCGGACGCTGTCCATGGCACGCCGATCAGGCGCGCGCCGCGCGCTCGCAGATTGGACATCATGACGCTGTATCCGGGCTCGTCGACCAGCACCGCGTCGCCAGGGCGCAGCAGGTATTGCGATACCAGTTCGAGCGCATGACTGGCGCCGGTGGTCAGCAGAACCTGATCCGGCGCGGCGCCGATTTCACGCTCGGCCAGCCAGTCACAGGCCTTCAGGCGCAGTGCGGTAAGTCCCTTCGGATTTCCATAGCCCGAGCCATG
This sequence comes from Noviherbaspirillum sp., assembly GCF_035254685.1. Taxonomy (GTDB): domain Bacteria; phylum Pseudomonadota; class Gammaproteobacteria; order Burkholderiales; family Burkholderiaceae_D; genus Noviherbaspirillum. The sequence continues at coordinate 36,305 of NZ_DATFAI010000005.1, forward strand.
TGAGGAAGGCTTGCCGGCAAGGGTGCGCATGGCGCGCCGGATCATTTCGCCGTCCAGCCAGTCGTCCGGCACCCAGCCATAGCCGGGCGTAACGTCAGCCGAACCGCTTTCCCAAACGCGACGCACAAACCAGAGCGGATCGAAGCGTATGTTGCGCAGCGATTGCTGCTGCTCGCGATACAGGCCGCGCGACATGGTGCGCACGTAGAAACCGGCGCTCTGGCGGGCCACCAGATACCCTTCTGCTACCAGCCGGTCGTAGGCCTCCACGACGGTGGAGGCGCTGACTTTTTGCGCTTCGGCAAATTGGCGAATCGATGGCACCTTTGCTCCCGGGCGCAGCTTCTGGTCAGAGATGAGGCCCTTCATGCCTTCGACTATCTGGGTGACCAGAGGGGTGGCACTGTCGGGATTGATCTCAAACATGGAAGTGAACGAATGAATTGGGAAGGTAGGCGAGCGGAGCCGGCGAGTCCTTCATTTTAGCCGATGCCCATTGCATGCAAAACGCCACTCCCGAGAAAAAGAGCCCTGCTGTAGTGCTCGCGCGAGCATAACAGTGCGCGCAGAAATCGTGCCGGTTGTGCCTGTGCCGCGCCCATGCCGATCACTACACTCTCGTCACTGACTGATCGGCCCACGACCGCCCATTTAACGCAAGGAGCGCAAGAATGACCAAACAAACCCACACCAACGCCGGCCTTATGGCAAGGCGCCATGCCATCATCGCGCGCGGCATTGGCAATGCTCACCCGGTATTTGCCGCCAAGGCCAGCAACAGTGAAATCTGGGACGTGGAAGGGAAGCGTTACATCGATTTCTGTGCCGGGATTGCCGTGGTCAATACCGGCCACTGCCATCCGAAGGTCGTCGAGGCCATAGCTGCACAGGTGCCGCAATTCACGCATACCTGCTTTCAGGTCGTGGCGTATGAATCCTACGTCGAACTGGCCGAGCGCATTTGCAAGCTGGCGCCCGGCAGCCATGCCAAGAAGGCATTCTTCATGTCCACCGGTGCCGAAGCGATCGAAAACGCCATCAAGCTGGCCCGCGCATTTACCGGCCGTTCCGCGATCATCGCCTTCAACGGCGCGTTCCACGGCCGCACCATGTACTCGCTGGCGTTGACCGGCAAGGTCGATCCCTACAAGACGGGGTTCGGCCCATTCCCGGGCGAGATCTACCATGCCGCCTACCCATCTGCGGTGCACGGCGTGAGCGTTGACGATGCCATCGCCAGCATCGAGAAACTGTTCAAGAACGATGTCGAGCCTGCCCGCGTCGCAGCGATATTCGTCGAGCCGGTTCAAGGTGAAGGCGGCTACATTCCGGCGCCGCCGGAATTCCTGCAGCGCCTGCGTGCCCTGTGCGACAAGTACGGCATGCTCCTGGTGGCCGACGAGATCCAGACCGGAGTGGCGCGCACAGGCAAGCTGTTTGCGGTGGAGCACGCCGGCATCGTTCCCGACCTGATGACGATGGCCAAGGGGCTGGGCGGCGGCATGCCGATTTCCGCCGTCGTCGGCCGTGCCGACATTATGGATCACAGCAATCCGGGCGGATTTGGCAGCACCTATGCCGGCAATCCGCTGGCATGTGCCGCTGCGCTCGCAGTGCTGGACGTGGTAGAGCAGGAACAGTTGTGCCTACGCAGCCAGAAAATCGGCGAGCGGCTGCGCAGCTTCTTTGGCGATCTCGCCAAAAAAAATGCATGCATTGGGGACGTACGCGGCTTGGGCGCGATGACCGCGGTGGAATTTTTCCACGACGGCGACAGTACGCGCCCCGCGCCGGAAATCGCCAATGCGCTCAAGGCAGAAGCGCTCAAGCGCGGCCTGCTGTTGCTCACCTGCGGCAATAACGGCAACGTGCTGCGCGTGATGACGCCGCTCACCATTCCGTTCGACGTGCTCGACGAAGGACTCGGCATCATCGCCGCCATCATCGACGAGCTCGCCGCACAGGGCCAGGCATAACATCAACTCAGGAGAGAAATTCATGACAGCTGCATTCAACTGGGCCGATCCGCTTCTGCTGGACAGCCAGCTCACCGAGGAAGAGCGCATGGTGTGCGATTCCGCGCAGGCGTATGCCCAGGACAAGCTTGCGCCGCGCGTGCTTGAAGCATTCCGCCACGAGAGCACCGATCCAGCCATCTTCCGTGAGATGGGTGAACTCGGACTCCTGGGGCCGACGATTCCAGCGGAGTACGGTGGCGCCGGGCTGAACTATGTCAGCTACGGCTTGATCGCACGTGAAGTGGAGCGCGTCGATTCCGGCTACCGCTCGATGATGAGCGTGCAGTCTTCACTGGTCATGGTGCCGATTTACGAATTCGGTACCGAGGAGCAGAAACGCAAATACCTGCCTGGCCTGGCGAGCGGCAAGCTGATTGGCTGCTTCGGCCTCACCGAGCCGAATCACGGCTCCGACCCTGGCAGCATGATCACGCGAGCACGCAAGGTGGAAGGCGGCTACCAAATTACTGGTGCCAAGATGTGGATTACCAACAGCCCGATCGCCGACCTATTCGTCGTGTGGGCGAAAGACGACGAAGGTGCGATTCGCGGCTTCGTGCTGGAAAAGGGCTGGAAGGGATTGTCTGCTCCCGCGATCCACGGCAAGGTTGGCCTGCGCGCCTCGATCACCGGCGAGATCGTGATGGATGAGGTGTTCTGTCCTGAAGAGAACGCGTTCCCGGATATTCGCGGCCTGAAGGGGCCGTTCACCTGCTTGAATTCCGCACGTTACGGGATCGCCTGGGGTGCGCTGGGCGCGGCAGAAGATTGCTGGCATCGCGCACGCCAGTATGTGCTGGACCGCAAGCAGTTCGGCCGGCCGCTGGCGGCCAATCAGCTCGTCCAGCTCAAGCTGGCCAACATGCAGACTGAAATCACGCTGGGCCTGCAGGGTTGCCTGCGGCTGGGTCGCATGAAGGATGAAGGCACGGCGGCGGTGGAAATCACCTCGATCCTGAAGCGCAATTCCTGCGGCAAGTCGCTCGACATCGCCCGTCTGGCACGCGACATGATGGGTGGGAACGGCATTTCCGACGAGTTCGGCGTGGCGCGCCACCTGGTCAACCTGGAAGTGGTCAACACCTACGAGGGCACGCACGATATTCACGCTCTGATCCTGGGGCGTGCGCAGACCGGGATCCAGGCGTTCCAGGCATCCCAGGCCGGGCAGTGAGAAGGGGCCGGGCATGAGCGGCGCACTTTCGCACATTCGCGTGCTGGACCTGTCCCGGGTGCTCGCCGGGCCCTGGGCCGGGCAGCTACTGGCCGACCTTGGCGCGGACGTCATCAAGATCGAGCGGCCCGGCGCAGGTGACGACACACGCGCCTGGGGCCCGCCCTTCCTGCGCGACGAGCAGGGCAAGGATACGTCGGAGGCAGCCTATTATCTTTGCGCCAACAGGAACAAGAGGTCAGTCACTGTCGATATCAGCAGCACGGAGGGGCAGGAACTGATCCGCGCACTGGCCAGGGAATGCGACGTCGTGCTGGAGAACTTCAAGGTCGGCGGACTGACGCAATACGGTCTTGATTACGCCAGCCTGCGCGAGATCAATCCGAATCTGGTGTACTGCTCGATCACTGGCTTTGGCCAAACGGGACCGTACGCCAGCCGTCCCGGCTATGACTTCCTGATCCAGGGCCTTGGCGGCCTGATGAGCGTCACCGGCGTGCGTGACGGCGAGCCGGGTGCCGGGCCGCAGAAAGTTGGCGTGGCGCTGACCGACGTGCTCACCGGCCTGTACGCGACAGTCGGTGTGCTGGCGGCACTGGCGCATCGCGACCGCACGGGCGAAGGGCAACACATCGACCTCGCGCTGCTCGACGTGCAGATCGCCTGCCTGGCCAACCAGAACATGAATTTCCTGACCACCGGCGTTGCGCCCCAACGCATGGGCAATGCGCACCCGAACATCGTGCCGTATCAGGATTTCCCAACTGCCGACGGCAATATGATCCTGGCGGTCGGCAACGACAGCCAGTTCGCGTCGTTGTGCCGCGTGCTCGGCCATCCGGAGTGGGCTGCTGACGAGCGCTTCGCCACCAATGCAGGACGGGTCAAGCACCGCGACATCCTGATCCCGCTGATGCGGCAGGCGACGGTGTTCCAATCCACGCAGCACTGGATTACCGCTCTTGAAGAGGCCAATGTGCCGTGCGGGCCGATCAACGACCTGAAGGCAATGTACGACGATCCGCAGGTCAAGGCGCGCGGGCTGCGCATGGAATTGCCCCATGTCGTGGCCGGCAAAGTGCCAACCGTCGCCAATCCGATCCGCTTGTCGGCGACCCCGGTCGAATACCGTCGCGCGCCGCCTCTGCTGGGCGAGCATACGGCGCAGGTATTGCGGGAAGCGCTCGGACTGTCAGAGGAAAGCATCGGCGCACTCGCGGCAACGGGCATCATTTGAAAGATCACCATGAAAAACAACTTCATCCATGGCGAGTTCGTTCCCGGCACCAGCGTCCGGGAAAACGTCAATCCATCCGACGTTTCGGACATCATCGACCACTATGCACAGGCCGACCAGGCACAGGCCGGGCTGGCGATTGCCGCTGCGCGTGCTGCCTTTCCGGGCTGGTCCACGGGGAACATTCAGCAGCGAGCCGACATTCTTGATCGCATCGGCAGCGAAATTCTCGCGCGCAAGGAAGAGCTCGGGCATCTGCTGTCGCGCGAAGAGGGCAAGACGCTGCCGGAAGGCATTGGCGAGGCGGCCCGCGCAGGACAGATCTTCAAATTCTTCGCGGCCGAAGTGCTGCGCCAGCGCGGCGAACGGCTGCCGTCGGTACGCAGCGGCGTTGACGTGGAAATTACCCGCGAACCGGTTGGTGTGATCGGCATCATCACGCCGTGGAACTTCCCGATCGCGATCCCGGCGTGGAAGATTGCGCCCGCGCTAGCGTATGGCAATTGCGTGGTGTTCAAGCCGGCCGACCTGGTACCCGGATCGGCCTGGGCGCTGGCCGAGATTATCAGCCGTTCCGGATTGCCGGCCGGCGTCTTCAACCTCGTCATGGGGCGCGGTGGCGAAGTCGGCCAGGCACTGATCGATCACCCTGATGTCAACGCCATCACCCTCACCGGTTCGGTGACGACCGGCAGGCGGGTCCTGGCCGGGACCGCCGCGCGCTTTGCCAAGGTCCAGCTCGAAATGGGCGGCAAGAACCCGACCGTGGTGCTCGACGATGCAGACCTCGACGTGGCGGTCAACTGTGTGGTGCAGGCGGCGTATTTCTCGACCGGCCAGCGCTGCACGGCGACTAGCCGCTTCATCGTCCAGAAAGGCATCTACCCGCGCTTCATCGACGCCATGCACCAGCGCCTGCAGGCGCTCAAGATCGACGACGCCCTCAAGCCGGGCACCGACATCGGGCCGGTGGTCGATCAGTCGCAGCTGCAGCAGGACCTCGACTACATTGCGATCGGCGCGCAGGAAGGCGCGAGGCTGGTATGCGGCGGCGAGCGCGTGCGGCGCGACAAGGAAGGTTTCTACCTGACGCCCGCGCTGTTCGCTGACGCGCACGGCGCCATGCGCATTGCGCGTGAGGAAATCTTCGGCCCTGTGGCGTGCGCGATCCCGGTCGCGGATTATGAAGAGGCGCTGGCGGTGTCCAACGATACCGAGTTCGGCCTGTCGGCCGGCATCTGCACCACCTCGCTCAAATATGCGACGCACTTCAAGCGGCATGCACAGGCCGGCATGGTGATGGTCAACGTGCCAACCGCTGGTGTCGACTACCACGTTCCGTTCGGCGGTCGCAAGGGATCGAGCTACGGCTCGCGTGAACAGGGGAGCTACGCGGCTGAATTCTTTACCACAGTGAAAACCGCCTATACCGCGGCCTGATCCTGACGCCTGTGTCGTTTGGTGCCCTTGTTGCTATGCTGCCCGGGATTCATTTGACGTCAGGCGCAGCGTTGACGAGACCGGGATGTTATCAGCGGGGGTGTGATCAGATATTAGCTTGAACGTACTTACCACTTTACGCAGGTGATCGGACTGAGATTTCATGGCACCCGCTGCCGCAGCCGCTTGTTCCACCAGCGCGGCATTTTTTTGTGTGATTTCATCCATCTGGCAAATCGCTTGATTGACCTGGTCGATACCCTGGCTTTGTTCACGGCCAGCGGTAGAAATCTCAGCCATCAGAACGGCGGCGCTTTGAATCGATTCGACGATCTCGCTCATCGTCCGTCCGGCGTTCTCAACCTGGACGCTTCCGGTCTTCACTCTTTCCACCGAGTTTTCAATCAATTCCTTGATTTCCTTTGCCGCCGTTGCGCTGCGCTGCGCAAGCGTGCGCACTTCCGCAGCGACGACCGCAAAGCCGCGGCCTTGCGCGCCGGCACGCGCGGCTTCTACAGCAGCATTCAACGCAAGGATGTTCGTCTGAAAAGCAATGCCATCGATAACTCCAATGATGTCAACGATCTTGCTTGAGCTCTCACGGATCGAATCCATGGTGCTGACGACATCGCTGACCGCGTTGCCGCCTTTTGCGGCAATCGTCGATGTCGCCGTGACCAGTTCGCTGGCCTGATGCGCGCTGTCGACATTTTGCTTGACGGTAGAGGTGAGCTGTTCCATTGCGGCGGCAGTTTCTTCGAGACTCGAAGCCTGTGACTCCGTGCGCGCCGATAGATCAAGTACGCCGCTTGCCATATCTCCCGCGCCGGAGTTGACGATGTCGCTGGACTGCGTAATCTGGCCGATCAACAGCTTGACGTTGATCTGCAGGATCTTCAATGCATGCATCAGCTGGGACACCTCGTCATCGCCCGTTGCATGAATGCTGCCAGTCAGGTCGCCGGACGCCATCAGCTTGATGTCATCCAATGCATGATTGAGCGGCGACACCACGCTTCGATAAAACAAGAAGCTGAACGTACTCGCCAGTAGCACGCTTAGCATGCTCATGCCGGTCACCCAATCTGCAAGGCTGGCCCTGCTTTGGTCAGGCATGAACCAGACCAGTATCGCATTGATGATGGCAAGAAGGCCGAGCGAGCCAAACGCTGCATTGATCTTGGCCGAGACGGAAAGATGACGGACCTTCTCGAAAACATGAAGCAAAGAGCGATGTACCGCTCTTCCTTCACGAATGACCAGACTCTTGTCGCCGTCCCTAATCGCGCGATACGCCTCCTCGGCAGCACGGACATCATCCGGCGCAGGCTTGTTGCGGATCGACGTGTAACCAACAATCTGGTGATTCTCGATCAGGGGAGCGACGTTGGCCTCCACCCAGTAGAAGTCGCCATTTTTACACCGGTTCTTTACAAGGCCCGTCCATGCCTTTCCGCGTTTGAGCGTACGCCATAGGTCGTCAAACGCCTCCTCCGGCATATCTGGATGGCGAACAATGTTATGCGCCTTGCCGATAAGTTCTGCTTCAGTGAAACCGCAGATACGCACGAAATCATCATTGACATAGGTAAGCCGTCCTTTCAGGTCAGTCTTCGAGACGATCGTGTCGGAATCCCGCAGGACGTACTCCGTCTGGGTAACAGGTAGATTCTTGCGCATTTGTTGTTAGTGATTGCCGGGAGAGGTTTTGGGATTAGCCACATGCCTCATGGCCAACGAGAAACCGGCATTTTAAATACAGCTTTGACCAGTGTCACTTCGTCTTTCGTCGTATTTTTTCGAAGGATGGGCCAAATGCTTCCGCCACCACCGCGGCATGTGGCGGTATGCGGTTCCGCCGCGCTAGCGCACTACTGATTGACCGTGGCTCGATACGGCAGTAAGGGTGTAGGACGAACTCGCTATTTGGATAGGCAATCTGCCTGAGAGTCAGCCTTGTTCCCTGCGTGGTGCAAACTTACCGCGGCAGCATAACTGGCCATTTCCCTATCCGTCTCCATGATGTGGTAACGCAGCCACCGACGAAGAAATTGCCAGATCTGTGTAGAGGCAACCGGCTTCTCGTCGCGGAAACTTTTGGTCAATTTTTGTACGTGACGTGTAAGAAGAGTGTGTTCAAGCCGGTGATGCTCTAGATCCGGGTAGTTGGTCGCGGCCATGAGTGCTTCTTCGCGCGCAAAGTGCCCTTGCACGTAGTCCAGTAACTCATCCACGCTATTTCCGATCGCAGCATTGTCTTGCGCCTGTAAGCTTTCGCGGCGCAAACGCTCTGCAATATCAAAAAGGCGCCGGTGGTCGGCGTCGATTGCTTCATTACCAGTGAAGAGGGAATCTGACCATACGAAATAGGGCAGCGGGTCGGCAGCATGAGCGCCAGAGCTGATAGAAGATTTAGTCGTCATTATTGTCTCCCCAACCACGGGCTGCTCGCGAATCCAAAGGGCAATACGTTTTAAGGAAATTGTATAGCGCGCCTCTTTTCTCGATTGAATATTTTTTTTGAATTTGACCTAGATACATAGATCGCTTCGGTGGTGTTACCGAATCTCGGTCACAGTCGACGGCGAGGACTTGATGACGCAGTCCATCTGTACGCCATAGCGGTGTTCGTCCAATCGACACTAGACACTCCGGGTTAGTAGCATCCTCAATACTGGCAGTAGCTCTACACCATCGTAGTTATTGATACGCAGCAACATGTAACGCAACATGAAACCGATTTTTGGTTAAACGGTCTTCATCCCGGTTATGGCTCGCTCCCGACTATCCGTATTCGCCACAAGCTGCCAGGTTTTTACATGTCCAAAGAAGGAGAGCCGGTGATCCACGGAAGGGTTGTCTAATGCAAGAGCTTGCGCGGGCTTTCAGGCGGATTACAAGTACCCTGAGAGGATTCGTCTTCATTGCCACAGTCGGTGTCGCCTCCCTGGTCTTTCTCGGCGCCACCCTGGCGTCGTCCCTTCTCTACGAAAAGCTCCTTGAGGATCGCACCTTGGCCACCTCGCGCGAGGTCGCGCACCAGAACGTCGACGCGATCTATCAGGCGCTCGGCCGAGGCGCCTCGCGTGACGAAATCGAGAAAACGATTGACTCCGGCAAGGCCCTGTTTTCCACCGTCGTGGACCGGATCAATGTCTACCGCAGCGAGCAGGTTGTCGCACTCTATGGAAAGCCGGAGTTGTCTCCTCCGCTCGACATCGACAGTCAGACGATGCATGGCTTGCGCCCTGCGTTCATAAGAGAAAAAGAGCAGGCAAGATACACCTACCCCGTTATCGCCGGTCCAGACTGCCTCCGCTGCCATCAGAACGCGACGTCAGGCACTGTATTGGGAGTCATTGATATTCGCCATAAGCTGCAGCCGGTGGCCCCGACGGTTCGGATTTATTACATTGCGCTCTTCGTGGCGCTCGGAACGCTCGTGCTGCTAGCCGGCGCCGTGCTGACCAGCTTTATCACCGGACGCCTTAACCAGACCATTACTCTATTCCGCAAGCGGGTCGAAAGATTCAACACCATCAAGGATTTTGACCGTCTTGAAATCGCCAAAGTCGATTTCGGCTTCAGGGAATTCAACCATGCCTTCGACAACGTCGCCCTGCTCATGGAAAAGATCAGGGCTGTCGCGGTTGACAAGGGCGTGCTTGAGTTTGAGATCCGGTTGCTCGAGAAATTCATCATCACGTCCAATGTCGTACGCGACTGGCGTGAGTTCATCAAGAATCTTCTCCTCGAAATCAATCCCATTATCGAAGCCTACGCGCTGGTCACCGTCTTCCGGGTCGAAGACGAAGCCTATGAATGCGAGGTCTTCTGGCGAAACCAGCCCTCTGCTACCACGGTGGCCTTGCTGGAGACGATCGTGCAGAACCAGTTGCAGCAGCATGCATTCTTTCATGGGGCCCATTTGCTGCAGATAGTCCATAACGTGGCGGACGACCAGAACAAGTTGCCTGAACTTACGCCGCGAGATGTTGAGGTCCAGACCAAGACACTGTTTCTCGATGCGCCGAAGATCGGCGGTATCGTCGGCATCGGCGTGCAGTCCATGCTCGCCCAGGACAACATACGGAACATGGTGATCGGCAGCATCCTGACGACGCTCTTGAATCTTGTCGGCTCGGTAAAGGCAATCTACAAATACACCAAGGATCTCGAGCATTACGCAACACGCGACCCGCTCACTGACCTGTACAACCAGCGCATGTTCTGGGAATTGCTGGGATATGAGGTCGGACGATCCGGACGGCATGGTCAGCAGTTTGCCCTGATGATGCTCGATCTTGATAACTTCAAGACCATCAACGACCGCTTCGGGCATCACTTCGGGGATGCTTTCCTGCAGGCCTTCGCGAATCTGCTGACCAAGGCTATCAGGGCCGGAGACCTACTTGCACGCTATGGCGGCGACGAGTTCTGCGTGATCCTCCCTGACGCATCCGAGACCCAGGCATATCTCGTCGGCCAGCGGATCGCCGAACTGCTGGACGGCTTTTCCATGACGACGCCCGATGGCATCACCATCAAGGCGACTACCTCGATCGGCATCGCAGTCAGCCCGGACCACGGCGACAACCCCAAGGACCTGTTCCTCGTCGCTGACAACATGATGTACAAGGCAAAGGACTCCGGCAAGAACGCCATTGCGGTTCCCAGCGCGGATGAAATGGCGGAGGTGTTCAGGAAGGCCGGGGAAAAATCGCTCATGATCCAGAACGCCCTGGACCAGCAAAGAATCGTGCCTTACTTCCAACCGATCTGCCACGCACACACCGGTGAAGTCGTGATCCATGAGCTTTTGATGCGCATCCAGATGGGCGATACATTGATTGTCGCCAATGAGTTCATCGAGGAAGCCGAGAACATGGGGCTGGCGCACAAGATGGATTATCAGCTCATTGAAAAGGCGTTCCAACAGGTGAGGGCACAACGCTACGACGGCATGTTGTTCATCAATCTTTCGCCCAAAGCGCTGATCGTCGGCGAGTTTGCCAGCCGCGTCGGCGCCCTGGCCGCGCAGTTCGACATTGCGCCCCAACGCATCGTGTTTGAAATTACCGAGCGCGAAACAGTCAGGAATCTGGCATTGCTGGAGAAGTTCGTCCTGGACGTCAAGATGCAAGGTTTCAGCTTTGCCATCGATGACTTCGGCTCTGGCTATTCGTCCTTTCAGTACATCAAGCGGTTCCCGGTTGACTACATCAAGATCGAGGGGGAATTTGTGCGCAACATGTTGCACGACGAAGTGTATCTGGCCTTCATCAAGAGCATCGTGACTCTCGCCAGGGAGTTGAAGATCAAGACAATCGCCGAATTTGTAGAGGATGCAGAAGTCCTCCATGCCGTCGCTAATCTTGGCATCGATTTCGCGCAGGGCTATCACATCAGCCGTCCATCGCCGCATCTGCAAATCGTGCCGGAAAGGGCCAGGGTAATGCCCGCGCTCGACGAGGCGTAGATTTCGAAATTCATCTTTACCGAAGCAAGGAAACCGCCTGCAGACATAGCCTTGGAACATCCACGGCAAGCGCAGCACCTATAAGAACAGTAAAGGGGTGAGGAGATGCTTGGAGCACTTACGATCAGGGCGCGGCTCATACTCGCGTTGGCGTTTCTCTCAACGCAGCTCGTTGTCGGCGCGATCATCGGGCTCGTCAGCCTGAGCGCCGCAAACCGGTCCCTGGAGTCCATGTATGACAACCGAATGATGGCCCTTGGGCAGCTCGACAAGATCGTCAGGCTGTTGGACAAAAACGCTTCTGCAGTCGCGAGGGCGATAGCCGCCAACCACAAGGCTGCGGCCACTTACGTGGACGAAGTGGAGGAAAATATCAGACAAGTATCGACTCTCTGGACGACCTACCTGTCTCATGACCTGACACCCGGGGAGAAACGGCTGGCGACGAAATTCGATGAGCATCGCAGCCAATTCGTCCGGCAGGCCTTGCAGCCTGCTGTTGCTGCGATACGTGAAGACGACATGGCAAAGGCACTGGATCTTCTCAACGGGCCGATGGAATCTCTGTTTGTGCTGGTCCGTGCCGACATCGACAATCTCATCCAGCTGCAATTGGATGTTGCGCGGCATGATCGTGACCAGCAAAGGCATACCTACCAGCTGGTGCGTGACAGCTGTTTTGCTGCCCTGTCCATTGGACTTGCCTTCGCGCTTCTGGTTGGTCTCTGGCTCATGCGTTCGATCTTGCGGCCGCTCGGCGAAGTCATCCGGGTTGCTGCGGCCATTGCCGGCGGCGACCTGACCCAGACGTTCCAGATTCGGGCACAGGACGAAATGGGGCGCATGATGCAAGCCCTGAAGGGCATGAACGACGCCCTGCTGGCCATCGCGGAAAGCGTCAGGTCGGGGACGGATTCCATTGCGACCGCCTCCACGCAGATCGCCGCCGGCAACATGGACTTGTCGTCTCGCACCGAAGCACAAGCCAGCTCTCTCCAGGAAACTGCATCTTCGATGGAAGAATTGACGTCGACGGTTAAACAGAATGCGGCAAATGCAGTGCAGGCGAATACCCTGGCGGTCTCCGCTGCACAAACAGCAACCGACGGCGCCGTCGTGATGTCACAAATGGTTGACACCATGGGAGCCATCAACGATTCGGCAAAGCGCATTGTCGAGATTATTGGACTCATTGACGGCATCGCGTTCCAGACCAATATCCTGGCGCTCAATGCCGCCGTGGAAGCGTCCCGTGCCGGGGAGCAGGGTCGTGGCTTCGCGGTGGTGGCTTCCGAAGTGCGCAACCTTGCGCAACACACCACCTCGGCCGCCCGGGAAATCAAGGCGCTGATCAACGCGTCCGCGGAACAGGCGAGTGCCGGCGCCGGACTCGCAACGCGCGCGGAAGGCTCCATTCGCCAGGTCGTCGATGGCATCAAGCGCGTGAGCGATATCGTTGGTGAAATTAGCATGGCGTCGCAAGAGCAGTCTGCCGGGATTGAGCAGATCAACCTCGCCATCGCGCAGATGGATACGGTCACGCAGCAAAATGCCGCTTTGGTAGAACAAGCTGCCGCAGCGTCCGCCACCTTGCAGAAACAGGCGACTGTACTGGTGGAGACGGTGGCGGTATTCAAACTTGCGGCGCCGGAAGAGTCACCGCAACGCCTGCGGTTGACTATGGCATGAGATGTCCGACGATCGTGACGAACATGCTAATAATTGGTAGAGACTCCGGCAACAGGCTGACGTTTGTCGAACAAAGACGAATGCACGAACGCGAACGACGAAGAGCCGGTACGAAACGTGATGCTGCAATTCGAACGGATCTGGAAGTAGCTGTGAGATGACAACCGAAGTGACAAATGAAGTAAAAGTCTTGCGCCATTACATGGCCTTATATCCGCGCTCGATCAGCCACAAGCTGGGTATGGTGTTTGTCATCATCTTTCTGGTCGCGGTGGCGAATGTGATCATTGTCCGGTCTATCCTGCAGGAATTCCGCGGGGTGGCTGCGATCATGAATGTCGCCGGCACATTGCGCTACCTCAGTCAGCAGATTGCACTGGACACGGTGACGTCGCTGAATAGCTGGCAACCGGGCAGGGCCGCCGCCAGCTCCCATCTGCACGAGTACGAGCTTGTGCTGGACATTCTGCAACGTGGCGGTCGTATCCATGGCTATGACATCAAGCCGATCTCGGCCGGGCACCGATTCGAACTGGACGTGATACGCGGCGAGTGGACTGCTTTTCGCAAGGAGATTGAAGGCGCGCTGGCGTCCGACAGCGCAGACATGCCGCGCATTACGGTCGTGGGGCAGATCAGTGAATCTGCAGCGCGCATGCTCCACAGCGCGGAGCAGTTGATGGCGTCGATGACGATCGATGCGCAATACAGGCAAGACCGCGTCATGGGCGCGACCTATCTGCTCCTTCTGACTGATATCGTTGTCCTCGCGGGCATCATGCTGATTGGACGACGACAGATTGTCGTCCCGTTGCGCAGTATCGCCGAGCAAAGCCGGAGGCTCGCCGACGGCAACTATCATGCCCGGGTCGAGTACCATGCCAACGACGAGATCGGACTGTTGGCCGATACGTTCAATACCTCGGCGCAACGCATCGGAGCTCTCGTGGCGAGTATTGAGCACGAGCGAAAGAATCTGACTCAAGCGGAGGGCATGTTTCGCGGACTTGCGGAAAACTCGGTCGTTGGCGTCTATATCGCGCAAGACGGAAGGTTCCGTTTCGTCAACGACAAAATGGCACAGATGTTTGGATACACGCGTGAGCAGATGGAGTCGTCGGTGACCGTGCTGGAGCTCGTGCCGGAAGCGGACCGCCTGTTGGTCGAGACAAATGTCGCGCGCCGCGTTCGTGGTGACGCGCGCGGCGTCCATTACGAGCGGCGCGGACGCAGAAGTGACGGGACAACGTTCGATCTCGAGGTATTCGGGTCGACAATGGAACTGAGCGAGCGTATTGCCACGATCGGCATCATGCTCGACATTACCGAACGAAAAAAGGCGGAAGAGTCGATGCGGGTGGCCGCCATGGTGTATCGCCATAGCGGAGAAGGCATGACGATCACGGATGCACACGGCGTCATCATCGACGTGAACCCTGCATTTACCAAGATTACCGGCTACTCGCGTGAAGAAGCGGTGGGCCGTCGGATCAGCATCCTGCGCTCTGGCCGACACGACCCGGCGTTCTATGAGGGCATGTGGCACGCCTTGACGACAGTCGGGCACTGGCAAGGCGAGATGTGGAATCGTCGTAAAAACGGCGAACTCTACGCGGAATGGCTCACGATCAATACTTCCTATACCGAGGAAGGCGAGGTGTTTCGGCGAATCGCCTTGTTTTCCGACATCACGCAAAAGAAAAAGACCGATGAGCTGGTGTGGACACAGGCAAATTTCGACGCACTGACGCAGTTGCCAAATCGCCTGATGTTCCGTGACCGCCTGGAGCAGGAGATCAAGAAGGCGCACCGTGCGCACCTGTCAATGGCCCTCCTGTTCATTGACCTGGACCGCTTCAAGGAAGTGAATGACACGCTTGGCCACGGTCGTGGTGACAACCTGCTGAAACAAGCGGCATTGCGGCTCACGAACTGTGTACGGGAGTCGGACACGGTGGCTCGTTTGGGCGGGGACGAGTTCACGATGATTCTGGGAGAACTGTCCTCGGAGCGCGACGTCGAAAGGGTTGCGCGGGATGTGCTCGAAAACCTCGCCGAACCGTTCCTCCTTGGTGAGGAAATGGCCTATATTTCCGGCAGCATTGGCATTACGTTTTATCCTCAGGACGCACTCGATGCGGAGGACTTGATCAAGAATGCCGATCAGGCCATGTACGCGGCGAAGGAAGAAGGGCGCAACCGTTATCACTACTTTACCCCGTCGATGCAGGAAAAGGCTCAGCTGCGACGGCGAACGGCCAGCGATTTGCATCATGCCATTCCCAAGGGAGAGCTGGAACTGTACTACCAGCCGATCATTAACCTGCGAACCAATCAAATCGAGAAAGCCGAGGCGCTGCTGCGTTGGCACCATCCGGCGCGGGGGCTCGTCCATCCTGCCGAATTCATTCCGATCGCTGAGGATACGGGGCAGATCGTGGAATTGGGAAACTGGGTACTGCAAGAAGCGGTACAACAACTGGTGCGATGGAACCAGATTGATGCAGCATTTCAAATCAGCGTAAATACCTCGCCTGCCCAGTACCGGAAGGCTCGTTTCGGGCAGGAATGCTGGTCTGAACGCCTTCAGGATATGGGTATTCCCCGCGATCGGCTCGTGATTGAAATCACGGAAGGCTTACTGCTCGAATCGAGCGATACCGTTACCGCGCAACTGAGGCGTCTGCGCGAAGCAGGCATAAAAGTATCGATCGACGATTTCGGCACAGGCTATTCGTCGCTTTCCTACCTCAGCAGGATGGACATTGATTACCTCAAGATCGATCGCTCGTTCGTTACAGGATTGGAACCAGGCTCGGATGGCTTGGCGCTTTATGCCGCGCTGATCGAGATGGCGCACCGACTTGGCATCAAGGTCATTGCCGAGGGAGTAGAGACCGAAGAGCAGCGCGCGCTATTGTTAGAGATGGGTTGCGACTTTGCGCAAGGATATCTGTTTTCCCCGGCGGTGCCTGCAAAGCAACTTGAGGAATTCCTTCGTGCATAGGTTCTCGTGACACCGGGATTCACGGCATCGATGCAGGGGCGCCCAAGCCGAGGCAGGTGCGGCGCACCTGAACGAGGTGGCAGGAACGGTCAGCGCATCTCCGTGCCGGCCAAATGGACTGTCTCCCTGACATGTTCGCTATCTCCAGAGGGGCCGCCCATTGCGTCGAATAGCGCCACCGAGTCGGACAGGCGCTGCGCCTGCGCCGCGATCAGGCCAAACTCTGCCTGCTGCGCCTGTTGCTGCGTGATAAGAAGCTGCAGATAACTCGCGGCACCGAGGCGATACTTGTGCTGCATCGAGGTGAGCGATTCCTGTGCAGACCGTCCGGCTGCAGCCTGTGCCGCCAGCACTTGCGCATCGTTCTCGACGGATCGAAGAATATCGGCAACCTGCCGCAAGGATTCGAGAACGACGCTATGGTAATTTGCAGCGGCGGCATCGAAGGCCGCGAGCGCACGCCGTTTCTCCGCCGGCAAACCAGGATTGAACAGGGGCTGGGTGATCTGGCCCATAAGGCTCCAGACGAGCGAGCCGCTGCCGAACAAGGCAGCCGAACTCAGGGCTTGCGAACCGAGGCTGGCGCTGAGGTTGAGCTGGGGATAAAGATTCGCCACTGCGACGCCATATTCGGCGTTGGCCGCATGCAGCAGCGCTTCCGAGGCGCGGATGTCCGGGCGGCGTCGTACGAGTTCAGATGACACCACGACCGGCAGTTCAGCAGGCAGGACGAAATCCTCCAGTGTGAATGACGGCAGATCACTGTCGCCCGGTGCACGCCCGGTCAGCACAGCCAACAGGTGCCCGGTATGCTGGTGCTGGTTGCGCAGGGTAGGGATGCCGGCGCGGGTCTGTTCGAGCTGCGTGCGCAATGCCAGGACGTCGTCAGGCGCTGCTTCTCCAAGTCGCACGCGCTCCAGCGCGACATCCAGTTGCTCTTGCTGCCCATGCAAAATCGCTTCGCTGGCCTTGAGCTGGGCGGCGAGTCGCGCTTGTACGATGGCGGTTGACGCGATGTTTGCCGCAAGCGCACGCTGCGCCCCCTCCCACTGAAAGCGCTGGTAATCCACTTGGGCTGCCAGTGCCTCAAGCGCGCGCCGGTTGCCCCCGGCGAGGTCGAAGTTATAACGGATTCCGATCGATCCACCGTACAGGTCGAAGGTACGAGTGTTTCCCGGCAGGCCTTGGGCTGCCGGGTTTGCCTGCTGGCGCTGCGCGTTGAGGTTGGCGTCCACCAGCGGATAGGCAGTTGCGCCGTTGCGGGCCGCCAGCGTCTCTTCGGCCTGGCGCAGCCTGGCCTGTGCCGCGGCGATAGTCGGACTGTTCGCCAGCGCGGCGACGATCAGCGCCGTCAGCTTTTCGGAATCGAATGCGCGCCACCACTGCATGTCCACCGTCGTTGGGCGTTTGAGGTGTTGTGCGCCACCATGGGCGACAGGCGTCGATACCGTTTGCGTGGGAAACATGGCGCCGGGATCGGTGGTGGCGATAGCAGACACATCCGGCCGTACGAAATCAGGGCCGGCCGCACATCCGGCCAGCAGTCCGGCGAACACCAGTGCCGGCATGCGCGCTTCAAGGTATTTCATGAGTTCGCTCCTCGTAGTCCTCGCAGGGATGATGTTTCAGCCCTCATGGCAACCATCATCCCGGTGCCGCGATGCCAGATACCGCCAACGCGATAGAACGACCCTCGCCAGCCTCTTCGTAGGTCACGCCATCGCGTATGTGGTAGATGCGCCGGAAGGTCGGTATGATCTTTTCATCGTGCGTAACGACAATGACGGCCGTCTCGAACTTGCGGGCCATGTCGTTCAGGATGCCGATGACTGCCATCGCGCGCTCGCTGTCGAGTGGGGCAGTGGGCTCGTCGGCAAGGATCACCGGCGGCCTGTTGACCAGGCCGCGCGCAATCGCTACGCGCTGCTGCTCCCCGCCCGAGAGCTGTGAGGGCATGGCCTGCGCGCGGTGAGCGACGTCCAGCGCATCCAGCAGCTCGCGCGCCTGTCGCCGGGCCTGCGCGTTCGGCATCCCCGCCAGCATCGGCAACAGCGCAACATTGTCGGTGACGTCGAGAAAGGGGATCAGGTACGGCGCCTGGAACACGAATCCGATGCGGTCGCGGCGCAAGGCGCGCAAGTCGCGTACCTTCCATCCGTCATCGTAAATCACATCGTCGCCAAGGACCATGCGGCCGGCGGTCGGCTCGATCACCGCGCCCAGGCACTTGAGCAACGTCGACTTGCCCGATCCGGAAGGGCCGATCAAGCCGACCACTTCACCTGGCTCGACATGCAGGTCGACCGCCTTGAGCGCATCGACTGCGGTATCACCGCTGCCATAGCGTTTCTTCAGACCTTCGATGCGGATACCCTTACCGGTCATTTCAGCCCCCGATCGCTTCGGCCGGATCCACCTTGAGCGCTGCATGAATGGCAACCACGCTCGCCAGGATGCAGATCGCCACCACGATGACGAAACCGGTAGCGGAGTCACCCGGCTCCAGCAGCACATGTTTTGGAAAGACGGGTGCCCAGAATGTCGCAGTGATCTTGCCGACAACGAAGCCGATCACGCCCAGCGCGACGGCCTGCTGCAGGATGAGGCCGGCAATGGTGCGGTTGCGGGTACCGATCAGCTTGAGCACGGCGATTTCCCGGATCTTGCCGAGCGTGAGCGTGTAGATGATGAAGGCAACGATCGCGGCACTGACGATCGCCAGGATCACGAGGAACATGCCGATCTGCCTGGCCGAGGTTGCGATCAGCTTGCCGACGAGGATGTCCTCCATTTGTGCGCGGTCATAGACCTGCAAGCGTTTCCAGCGACGGATTGCAGTGGCGACGTCAGCCGGCGCATGGCCGGGTGCCAGTTGCACCAGGACGGCATTCACATACGGATTCGTGCTTTGCGAGGCGATCACCGCATCCAGCAGATCCGGCACGCCGGCGCGGTTGAAGGCCGGATTCTCCGCCGTACGGCGGCGCTGCTGATGGATGGCGTCGTTGTCCTTGAGGAACTGCGCTTCCTGGGCATCCTTGATGGGGATGAACACCATGGGATCGCCATTGGACGAGACCATGCGCTGCGTCAGACCTACCACCGTGTAGCCATGGCGCCGGATACGGATGGTGTCGCCCAGGTGGAAGCCGGTGGCGACATCGGCTACCGCTTCGTAGTGACTGCGTGTGATCTGGCGGCCCGCGACGAGAAAAGAGGGCCATCCGGGCGTGCCCGGCCCGCCCGCAGCGATGCCGCTCACCAGCACGCGCACGTCGCGATCGCCGAGGCGCACCTGCATCGTCAGGTAGGTTACATTCGCCGCCTGCGCCACCCCGGGCATGGCGCGAATGCTGCGCCAGGTGTCGTCGTACAGGCTCGACGACTCGGCGTACGGACCGAGCGTGTCTTTCTGGGCAACCCACAGGTCCGCGCCGCTATTGTCGAGCAGCACCTTGGCGTCATTCACCATGCCGCGATACACGCCCGCCATGGTGAGCGTCACGCCGATCAGCAGGCCCAATCCGATGCCGGTGAAGACGAACTTGCCCCACGTATGGAGAATGTCACGGCCGGCCAGGCTGATCATGATTTCAGCCCCGAAAGGCGGTCAACGACTTGGACGCGGCTCTGGGTATGCAAGGCCTTGGCCGTGTGCACGACCACGCGATCTCCCGGCTGGACACCACTACGCACCTGGACGCGTCCATCGAGATCGGTGCTTCCCGGGATGATCGCCGCAAAGCGCAGGTCGCCGTCATCGAGCTTCCAGACGCCAGGCACGCCATTGACACGCTTGACCGCGGCATTCGGAACGACCGGCGCCGCTGGCAGCGCCGGCAGGATGGCGGTGACTTCCGCCAGCTCGCCGAGTGGCGGCAGCGGATCCGGAAGCTGGTTGAACATCACCTTGGCGAGCGTTTCTTCGGTGACCGAGTCGGCGAGCGGCTCGACCCTCAACACGAAGCCGGTGAGGGTGACGCCACCACGTGAACGCAGCACAATCCGTACCGGCAGATTGGGCGCGAGCTCATGCGCCTGGGACTGGTCGAAGCGAACATTGATCCACAGGCTCTTCGGATCGATCAGTTCGACGACGCTCTGTCCGGCCACGACCGTCGTGCCGGGGTCGGCGTGGCGCGCGGTGACCAGGGCGTCGAAGGGGGCGACCAGCCGCAAGTTCCGCCGCTGTGCAACCAGGCCTTCGCGCTCTGCGCGTACGCGCGCAAGCTCTTCGCGCGTGCCATTCAGACTGGCTTCCGCAATGTGTAATTCATGCTGTTTAGTCGCGACGATTTCCTCGCTGGTCGAGCGTGCCGCCAGTAATTGTTCGTAGCGGCGCGCCTGAGCTTGCGCATAGGCATGGCGTGACTGTGCCTCGATCAGTTGCGCTTCAGCGCGTTTGAATGCGGCCTCTTGGGCGCGGACCCGGTCATCGATATCGACCGGATCCATTTCTCCCAGCACCTGTCCCGCCTTCACGCGATCGCCGACTTGCACGTCCAGGTGTCGCACGCGTCCGGCGACAGTCGGTCCAACCCGGTAGGTGTACTGCGATTCCACGGTGCCGATTCCGAAAAGGGCCGGCTCGATGGCGCGGCTCTCGACGGTTGCTACTGTCACCGGCACTGGCGCGAGGGGCCCTGAGCGCAGTGCGACCCAGGCAAAAAGGATCAGAAGAGGCACGAGCACAACCAGCAGTGCCAGCGTGCGGCGTTGCATTGAAGGGAGTTTCATCATGCGCTCCTGATGCCGCGGAAGTAGATGGTGAAGATACGCGGGGCGTCGCGGCGCATGCGGCCGACGTCGCCTGCCAGCAGGGATTGCATCACCAGGCCCTGGATAGTGCCGATGAAAAGGACCGCAGCGGCATCGCTATCAACGCCCGGATCGAGTTCACCGCTGACCTTGCCCGCTTCGATCAGCTTGCGCACGCGTTCGCCGTAGCGGCGCACGATGGCCTGTACCAGCTTTTTAGCCGCGGTCTCTTCGGCGCGCTGCAGTTCGCCAAAGATGATGCGCGGCACGCCCGGGCGCTGCACAACAAAGTCGACGTGTGCCATGAACACCGCTTCCAATGCCCCGGCGGGCGAGGATGCCCCTTCGGCGGCCTTGTCCACGCGTGAGAGCAACTGGTCCGCCACCCATTCCATCACCGCCTGCAGGATGGCATCTTTGGTCGGGAAGTGCCGGAACAGCGCGCCTTGGGTGAGCCCCATGCGTTTGGCAATGGCCGACGTCGTGATCTCGCTCGGATTCTGTTCGGCCGCGAGTTCGACGACGGTATCGACGGTGACGGCACGGCGCTCATCGGCCGGCAGTTTGCCTGGTCCTTGCATGTTCTGACCTTAAGTAAGTAACTTATTACTAGCTTACGCGGAAAGTTGGAAATGTCAACTCCCGGCTTATGTGCAGTTGCCGAGCCGTATCGATTGCTTTCCCCTGGAGGCGGTGACCTACAACGGAGTCAATCCAAAAATCGAAATGCATACGCATGCATGCGGCTAGGATCAATCCTCTCATCCTAATTAAACGTCCTCATATTCATCGTCCACACGGACGAAAAGATAACAAAAAGAAGTTGACAGCTAAAAAACCGCGGAGCAAACTTGCATACGTTTGCATGTGAACTAAAACACCACAGACAATTGAGCGCTCAGTTGATTCTATGTCGAATATGCAATTACTTCATCACGAAGCAGACAAGAGCTTCGGCCTTGCGTTTCGTTGTCTTTTCACGCAAGGGCGGCTTTGCGGGCTTAACTGTCAGCCTCGGTGGGACACCGGGCTAGCTGTAGATGAACTAGTTCGTTTGGCGCAACCAATATAAACATCTTGATTCAGCACATGGCCTTCGAAAATTTGAAAATTATCGGCGAACGAATCAATCCGGGATTTAAGAGCAGCAAGCTCTTATTCGATAGCGAGAATGTCGCCGGAATTCAAGCTCTCGCTGCCGAGCAGGTGCGAAATGGCGCCAGCTACATCAACATCAATATCGGCGACAAAGCCGTCACCAGGCCAGAGTTTATGACTGAGGTGATCAAGGCTGTCCAGCAGGTCGTCTCGGTACCACTCTCGTTTGATTTCCCAAATGCCGACGTACAGGCGCGCTGCCTGAAAGCGTACGACCGAGAGAAAGCTGGTGGGCAGCTTCCCATTGTTAACTCAATATCGGAATTGCGGTGGGAAATGCTGGACCTGTTGAAAATTTCCCCGTGTCGCTTTGTATTGATGGCATCCGAGCGCGAACAAAACGGCAAGCGAATTGCGAACAAGACGGCACAAGAAGTGCATGAGACGGCAAGGCGTATGGCCAAGAAAATCCTGGATACCAAAGCCGGACTTACCCTTGATGACTTGTTCGTCGATGTCTCCGTCGGGCCGATCGGCGCCGATATGGAAGGTTTGACTCGAATGGCTGTCGATGCAATCCGAGCGATTGGCAGCGACGAGGAGTTGAAGGGTGTTCACATGTCGGTGGGTTTGTCGAACATTAGCATCATGCTTCCAGCGAAAGCCATCGATGGAAGTTCTCTTAAGGCACAAATCGAGTCGGCCTTCCTTACTTTGACCACGCCGTTTGGCCTGGATACCGTGCTTGGAACACCAGGGAGAGGCTACGAGCGTCTCTCAGACGACAACATGGTGATGCGAGGTGTTTGCGAATCGCTTGAGCTGGATGGAATCGACGCGATTCTACGGATTCAACAGCTTTACCGCGGTGATTGATGGACGGCGCCGGCGGGGCTGTCATGAAGATCTGGATATCTGCGAAAGGAAGAGGACGTGACTGATAGAGATGCGCTGTTCAACGCGATCTGCAAGGGCGACCGCAAGACGGTGGTGGCGATTGTTCAGGGGGCGGTTGACGCGGGAGGGGACGTGGTTTCGCTTCTGAACG
>NZ_DATFAI010000006.1:0-25815 GCF_035254685.1 Noviherbaspirillum sp.
CTGATGACCATAGCGAGTTGGTACCACCCCTTCCCATCCCGAACAGGACCGTGAAACGACTTCGCGCCGATGATAGTGCTGCAACCAGTGTGAAAGTAGGTAATCGTCAGGCTTGTTATACCAGAAACGCCCCGGCTCCAATGAGTCCGGGGCGTTTTTGCTTTATGTCGACTGTTTGGCTTCAAAACTCCAGCGGCTTGAAAAACCGATCAGTTATTCACGCGACCTGTATTTGTCCTGAGCTGAATCAGCTTTTCGGGGAGTTGTGATGACATCATGCTGTACTCAGATCGGCGATTCACATATTTTAAAAAGGGATACCGTCAGCGTGCCCCCGTTGCGTTCACACACACTCTACAAATATTTGGGCCCCTGCCCATGAAAGGCGATCATGCGCCCCTCTTCGACAACCTTGGCCCCCGCTCTATCGCCTCGCTACAATGCAATCGCACAAGGCTTGCACTGGATAACCGCGATATTGGTACTGGTAGCATTTATCTACGGCCCGGGTGGATCGGAGCAACGGGTTTATGCGGCAAGCCGTGATTTTGAGCGTCAAATTCATGAGACATTAGGCGTCGCCGTCCTGGCACTTACTGCTATTCGCATTCTCTGGCGAATGGTCGGCATACGGCCAGACCCTCTGCCCGTTGCGCGCTGGATGGGGGCCGCGGCGAAGCTCGTGCAGTTTGTTCTCTACATGCTTCTCTTCGCGGTGCCACTCACCGCCATCACGAGCGCGTGGCTTGAAGGACATCCACTGACCCTGCTGGCAAGTATCCGGATTCCACCGGTGCTGCCGCAAGCACATGCTACCGGCGAGCTAGTCGCGGAAGTCCACACATGGCTAGGTGATGCGATATTGTGGGTCGCCGGACTGCACGCAGTTGCGGCGCTTTACCACCATTTCCTTTTGAAAGACCACGTTCTCGTGTCGATGCTGCCGCGCTGGCTTGCGTCGGGCAAATCGCAGCGTGACTAAGTCCGCACGCCGCCAATTCACAACCGGATACCATGACCTTGTAAAAACTGATACTCCTTCCATGTTAGCCAGATCACCACGAGATCGAGCAAAGTGATCAGGAGCAACAACCATGAGTGTGTCAGGCGGAAACGATATAACTGGTAGGTAACGAACACACTGAACGCCAGCAAGGCTATCGGATAGAAACTGATTCGCTCGCGTAATAACTCCACAATCAGCCACATCTTCACCACGCCGTGTGTAAGCAAATACAGCGCCGCAAAATGTCGTATCCCAACGAACTGATGGGCCGCGTGCTGCAGGTAATTCGCCACAACGTCCTCTGGGTGATGGACTAACTCATACCCGGTAAGAAGGTTTGCCAGAGAAATGGCAAGGTCTTGTGAAGCCAAGGCGGTCGCTACGCCGCCGGCAATTTCACCCACCGCAAAGACCGCTTTGAGCCAGAGACTCCACCGAAACAGGTGGTGGATTTGAATTTCGTGGAATGCAGCTTTCACGCAAGCTCCATCTGCGTAGTGCAACAAAAGACCATTACGCCACCGATCAATCTCGTATGACGTCACGATCTAATGCGATATCTGTGCCAGCGCGACGCCGTCTGGTCTAAACGGCGACCCATCGGCTCTCGCTTTATGGCAAGAGCCGGCAGACGTTGCACCTGCGGCAAAACTACCCAGCGGAAACCTCGTAGCGGCGTCGCAACTCGCGCTTGAGAAGCTTGCCGCTTGGGTTCTTCGGGAGGGCATCCGTGAAGATCACTCGCTTCGGTGCTTTGAAGCCAGCCATGCGTGACTTGCAAAAATCAATCACTTCTTGCTCGTTTGTGGATTGTCCTTCACGCAGCACAATAATCGCCGTCACTGCTTCGACCCAGTACGAATCAGCCAGGCCAATCACGGCCACTTCCGATACTGCGGGGATGCGGAAAATCATTTCCTCAACTTCGCGGCTAGCCACATTCTCACCCCCACTTTTGATCATATCCTTCTTGCGATCGACGACAGTGATATATCCCTCTTCATCACGCACTGCGAGGTCGCCACTGTGGAACCACCCGCCCTTGAAGGCAGCAGCCGTTTTCTCGGGGTCGTTGTAGTAACCGCTAAGAAGCTGAGGCGAGCGATGCACGATTTCACCAACCTGGCCACTCTCCACATCCCGCATATCGTCGTCGACCACACGCGTCTCCACATTTAACACCGGTTTGCCCGCCGATCCAGCCTTGCGCATCTGGTCATCCGGGTGGAGCACGGTGGCCAGCGGTGCGATCTCTGTCTGCCCGTAAAAATTCCAGAGCCGTACACGCGGCATCCTGACCTGCATTTCCTTCAGAACTTCCACGGGCATGATGGACGCGCCGTAGTAGCCCTTCTCCAGAGTACGCAGATCGGTGCTCTCGAAGAGCGGTGAACGCAGCAGTGCTATCCAGACGGAAGGAGGAGCAAAGAAGGAATTGATGCGATGTCTCTCGATCAGCGGAAGAATCACATCCGGGCGCGGCTGGCCGGTGATGACGTTGGTTGTGCCGAGGTACACGCCCGGTCCGAGGAACACGTCTAGTTGCGCGCAATGGTAGAGCGGCAGCGCATGCAGTAACGTGTCCGCTGCTGCAATACTTCCTTCAATGATGCAGCTGACATACTCCCATAGCACTGCTTCATGGGTCAGCATCGCTCCCTTGGGAAGGGACTCCGTGCCGCTCGTATAAATGATCTGCAGCAGCGCACGGGAATCGAATGTCGGAATCACCGCCGCCGGCGCCTCCTGCGCGAGCAGATCCGCGAACGTAGTCAATCCTTCGGGTGCGCGCTCCGAATCGTCTTCGCTAGGCAGCCAAAAGGTGCGCTTGACGCTGGTATCCTTGCCGGCCGCAGTCGCACCCAGCGATTCGAAACCGGCACCAACCAGAAGGGTCTCAGCCCCCGAGCTGCGAAGGATGAAGCCAACTTCATCCGCATTCAACATGAAGTTGATCGGGACCATGACGGCGCCCATGCGCGCGAGTGCAAAACGCATGGCCGCAAATGCGTGCGAATTGCGAGAAAGAATTGCGACCCGATCGCCGAAGCGTACGCCGCGCGCCGATAAAGCATCGACCAAGCGCGTGCAGATCCAGTCGAACTCGGCGTATGTCCATTGCACCTTTCCACAGATGATGCCTGTCTTGTCTGGCACGCGCTGTGCCGTGCGTCGCAAGACATCCCCCAGACAATGCCGGTGGATCGTGTTTACTGCGTCGTCTAACATCCCATTCATCTTGTCTCTCCTGGTTTGGTTGTGAGAGCGCCAGGCAGAATGCTACTGCGCAACCCAATTCCGGGATGGCGACGCGCGTCGCACTGTGCGTGCGACCGCGGTTCTCCTCCCGACCTTGGGCTGCTCCTACGCATTTCGACTGGCGGTCCTGCAAGCGTCGGAACGGCACGCAATACGGCTGCGGCTTATTGTGCCATCAAACCCGAATCAACACGCCGATGCGTCCACCCAGAGCCCTCCTGCTGCAGGAACCATCTCATGCTACATTTGATTCAATCACGTCAGAGGGAGATATCAGGCATGGCCAATTCCACTTCATCCACGGCAGGCAGTGCCGCAAATTCTCCCCTGTTGTTCTGGCGAGACGGTGCCATCGCTCACATCCGTTTTAATCGCCCCGCGATGCTGAACGCCATCGATATCCCTTCCGCCAATGCCTTTCTGGACGCATGCCGGAAACTCTCCGTAGATCAGGAAGTGCGGGTGGTCGTCATCAGCGGAGAAGGGCGCGCTTTCATAGCCGGTGGCGACCTTGCTGTAATGCGCAATAATCCTGTGGAGGCAGTGCGTGCACTGATTACGCCGATGCATGAGGGAATCATGCTGCTGGCCGGGCTTGCGGCGCCCGTCATCGCCAGCGTGCATGGTGCGGTTGCAGGCGGTGGGATGGGCGTCGCGCTTGTGAGCGACGTTGTCATTGCTGCGGCCGACACGCGTTTCAACCTTGCCTATGTCAATATCGGCACCAGCCCGGATTGCTCGTCATCCTGGGTACTTCCACGTCTTGTCGGCATGCGCAAAGCGATGGAGATTGCCCTGCTGGGCGAGACTCTCGATGCGGCCGAAGCGCTCCGCCTGGGGCTGATCAATCGCGTGGTGCCTGCCGTTGACCTGGAAAACGAAACTCTCCGCCTCGCGCGACGGCTGGCAGACGGCCCGCCCCTGGCACAGGCGCGCATCAAACGCCTGATGCGCGAATCACTCGATCGTGGCCTGCAGGAACAGCTTGATGCCGAAGCTGAAAACTTCCTTGCTTGTGCCGGGACGTCCGATTTCGCCGAGGGAGTGAACGCCTTTTTTGAGAAGCGACCAGCGCGCTATCGAGGACGCTGAAAGTCTCCGGCGGCTCTCGGGAAAGTATGAATCCCGATGGCATCGTGATGGTCGCTTGCGACTGAGGGCGTACTTGTATTCGCGGCCACCAGCGGTAGAGCACGCTCTCATTGGGGAGTCAGCTTGCACGACATCGCGTGCACTAGTGGCCACGGTTGGTTGGCTGCGGACACCTCGCGTCTGCAGGGCGTTGGCACTCCAAAGTCATGTGCGCATGGGTCATGAATTTTCATCGCAGCCCTTCGACATCAATCAATACATTTCTTCGGAAGAATAAAGAGCAGCGTACCTGCGCCAAGAAAGCGCAACACGTGATCCTGACCGCTCTTTTTCAAGGGGGATCATGATGCACCGCCGTTAAAGTCATTACCAGCACGAAACGCATGTGGCGATTGAGAACTCTCAACGGCATGAAAACATGCGCCGCTACACTGTTCGTCATTCCCAGACACATTACCGGAGACGATCAATGCAGATGTTGGGTGCATGGAGACTTAGTGGTTCGCTGATTATTTTTACCTTCGCACTCGGTGGCTGCGGTGGTGGAAATAACACCTCTCAGACCGGACAAACGGGCGATGGCAAAGTGCTTGCCCAGAGTTGGATCAAGTGCGCGGATGAAAACAGCATTTGCACTTTCACGGGCACCAGGCAAGTTCGATATGGCTTGAACGGGACCTACGTCACGCTTACTGCCACTGATTCGATCGCCTGCACTGACAAGGCCTTTGGCGATCCACAGGCAGGTCTTGGCAAGATCTGCGAGTACGCATCATCCTCCTCGACTCCTCCGTCCGTGCCATCGTCAGTACCGGCACCATCGCCTACGCCCGCTCCGGCGCCGGCCCCAACACCAGCACCATCGCCTACACCATCGCCGTTACCACCTCCAACGCCAATACCATCGCCGTCACCGGTGCCGTCGGGTGTTACCTGGGTCAAGTGCGCTGACAATAACCACCTCTGCACGTTCAGCGGAACCAGGCAGGTCCGATACGGCGTGCCTGGCGCCTATGCCACGCGCACGGCGACTGGCGAAATCATGTGCTCGGCTGGCACTTTCGGCGACCCGGCGCCAGGGGAGATCAAGACATGCGAGTACGCACAGGCTCCAAACGAAAATCCGCCGCCCCCGACCAGTGATTGCTCGGGCATGATCAGCCAGTGCTTTGATTTCGCTGCACCAAAGATCGCTACGTACAAGGACAACAAGACCGCGGCTGCATCGTACACCTTCGACGACGGCTATCCCTCCTCCGCCACAATCGCCAGGATTTTTGAGGAGCACGGGGTGCGCGCGACCTTCTATATTGTCGCCAATACTGCTGATTACGCTGGCTGGTCGCTATGGAAAGATCTCGCCGCCAAAGGTCACGAGATCGGCAATCATTCGATGACGCATAGGGTCGATATGTCCGATCCGACCGTCTCCGATCAGACCTTGAATACGGAAATCAAGGATTCGCGCAGCGTCATTGCACAGAATACGGGGATCTTCCCGCGCACCTTCGCATTCCCGTGGCATGCGTACACTCCGCATGCAATGAGCATCGCGGAGCAGAACCACTACTTCGTGCGGAAGGTGGCGATCGATGACCCGACGTATCGCTGGGTATTCTTCGATCAGGATCACACTCCGACGCTGGCCGAGGCGCTCAAGAATGCCAACGACACCCTCAGCGAAGTTGTTTCGATCGGCGGCTGGATGGTCGCTGGCGGACACGGAGTAGACGGCGACGGCTGGAGCCCGGTGACATCGCAGTTCCTGGAGGACCATCTCACCTACGCTAGCCAGTTCTCGTCGAAGCTGTGGATCGATACGTTCCTGAACGTCTCCCGCTATCGCCAGTGCCGCACACAGGTGACGCCTGTGGCCACGGTTTCATCGTCGACCCAGGCTACGCTGCGGCTGGAAGGCACGCCCACGCCGGGTGTGTGTACGACGCCACTCACCGTGACGATACCGCTGAAGGTCAAGAGCACCGGCAAGATACAGGCACATACTGACAGTGGCGCCGATGTTCCAACGGCGATCTCGGGCAATGTTCTGATGTTTGACGTGATACCTGGCCAGCAGGTCATACTGACTGCAGGCTGAAACTGAATGTTGTCAGTACGGGAATGCGCGCTATCCAGAATGCCCCTTGCGGGGACATTTCGCGAGGCATGAAGTGGTGGCGCGCGTCGCGAGCGGTCAGATTTTGCCGTACGTTAAATGCTCGAGCTTGCTTTCAGCAACGATGCGTCGGATGTGCCGTACGCCGTGGATCGGCAACGCGCAATGGGTCGGCAGCGCTGCACCGGCGCGTGGCGACATACGCGATCCAGACGCAAGAATAGCGCGAGGCGGCCACCGGATGGCGGCCGTTCTCGCTTGTGCCTGCCTGATTAATGCAAGGTAGTATTGGCTACCATGGCGCCGTGACGTCCCCGCGGAGTCCGCTTCGTGGCGCCGCCTTTCCCCTTGCCTGTCTTGGGAGCGGCAGCCTTGCTTCCACTTTTTGCGTTTGACTTGGCAGCGGACTTGTTGGCTGACTTGTTAGCCGTTTTTGCACTGGCCTTGCTGGTGCCCTGGGCACCGCCGCGCTCGCCGTTCGATTTTCCGATTGCCGTGCGTGCCGGTCGTTTGACATCCATTTTCATGCTGGCGGATTTGGTGGTGGCGGTTGCCTTTGCCTTCTCGGCGGCCTTGCGTCCCGTCGCTTTTCCGTTTGTCGCAGCAGCAGCCGATGCCTTCGTCATTCCCTTGCGAGGTGTCGCGGCTTGCGCGCCGGTATTTCCGCCGGCCTTGCCGGTTCGGCGCTCGAAGCGTGTCAGTGTCTCCTCGAAGAGCTTTTCCTTCGACATCACATCCTTCATGTTCGCACCAGGCGTAGTGCTGCGCTGTGCAGACTGCGCCTTCGCGCGCTGACGCTCCACCATGGTGTGATACCTGTCCCGTGCCTTGCGCGCCCGCTCCATTCGCTGAAGTAGCGCCTTGTCGCTCAATGATCCGATCAGCGGCGGAAAACTCTCATTGATCAGCTTGAACTCGGAATCGGAAACCAGTCTCTTGGCGGTTGTACGTTGAATGGGCATCTCCATCTCCTCATGTTAAGAATTCAATGAGATAAGCGATGCGCAAGAAAGTTTCCACTTTTGATATCAATGCGTTCGCAACTGTATCGAAATGCGGTTTGCATGTGGACTTTTTCGACACGGTCGCGACATCGATCGGATCAGCCGTTTGCGAAAGACGGCTTGCTGGACCGACCCGCTGCATCGCCGTGCGCCTTCATTGCACGCAGTAGCGCGCCGGCCGCGGTCAACGCCATAGTCATGCGGCGCTTCCAGAACCTGCATCTTCCGATACGCCGAGTGCTGCTGCCGTCCAGTCAAATTCACCGCGTCCTTTGGCCATTGAAGACAGGAAGCGGTTTTGCATCATGCCGGCCAGCGGCATCGGCACCTGCTTGCTGCCCGCCGCTGCCAGCACCAGGTTGGCATCTTTCAGGCCGAGCGAAAGCTTGAAGCGTGCCGGCTCGTAACTGTGGTTGGCAATCTGGCGACCATAATTGACGAAGAGCGGAGCGGGCAGGATCGATTGCGTCAGTACCTCCATCATCTTCTCGCGCGCCACGCCAAACTTTTCTCCCAACGTCATGGTTTCCGCCATCGCTTCAATGGCGGCCATGATCATGAAATTGCCGCCAAGCTTGATGATGTTCGCCTGCGCCGGATCCTGACCGATCTGAAACACTTTTTGCCCCATGGCCTCCAGTAGCGGCAGGATGCGCGTGCATGCCTCCTGCGGCCCGGCCATCAGGACGAACAGGAGCTTCGTCGCCGCTGCATCGGGGCGTCCGAACACCGGCGCAGCGACATAGGCCGCGCCGCGCGATACATGAAGGGCCGCCAGGCGCGAAGACGTCGAGGGCGCGATCGTGCTCATGGAAATGTGGATGCCACCCGCGGCAAGCCGTTCGCCGATGCCGTCCGGGCCCGCGACGACTGCCTCCAACGCGGCGTCATCGCTGAGCATCGTGACCACTAGCCCATCTGAAGAAACGCAATCAGCCGGCCGTCCCGCACGTTGCGCGCCGCGGGCAACCAGGTCGTCGGCCTTGTCCGGCGACCGGTTCCAGACCCGCAGTGTATGGCCCGCCTGCAATAAATTGGCGGCCATCGCATGTCCCATACTGCCTAATCCGATAAATCCGACGTCCATGTTCACCTCCAGTTTGAGTAAGCTACCTGTTCGTCCGCGAATCAATGCAACGGTTCCCGGCCTATGTCACTCATGTGTCGGCACGTAGAAAACCATAGGGGCTTTGCCGTGTTATGTAGGAAACAGAATATGTCGTGGCCCGAGAACGGATGTTCATGAAGGAGAAAGGAATCAGCGGCTTCGTGAACGCGATTCGCAGGAACGTGAGGACGGTGTCCGCAGTGCGCGCGGAACCGGCATTTCCCTCTATTTCCGCTTCATAAGCCGTGCATGTCTGCGGCATGAACGCTGCCGTCATGAGCCTGTTCAACTGGGTCCGTATGACGCAGGTGGGTCAGTAGTTTGACAGCCTCCGGAAGAAGCGCCGCCTCGGATTTCACGCCCAGCCAGAGCGTGCGTGAGGCCCAAGAGTCCATCAGGCGAACTGCCCGCAGGCCAGCGCCCAGCAGCTCCGGCCGGACCGCCCGATCAGGCAGTACGCCGATTCCCAGACCGGCTTCGATCATGCGGCAGATGGCATCAAAGCTCCTGACCTGGATGCGCAGGCGCAGCGCCTTGTCCAGGGTGGCGGAAGCATCGGTCATGCGCTGGAGCAGGGAAGTGCCGTGACTGAGCCCTACGAAGTCATAGCCCAAGGTATCGGCAAATTGAACCTCCGCCTGCGAGGCGAGCGGATGTTGCGGAGGCACCAGTACGACCAGGTTGTCACGCTGGTAGAGAAACTTTTCTATACCGTGTGATGCGACATTGTCTGCGAAGATGCCGAGGTCCGCTTCCCCGTCCACCAGCGCCGTCACGATTTCTTCACTCAGCTTTTCTTCCAGGCTGATGCGGACGAGCGGCTGTACCTTCAGGAAGGAAGCCAGGTCACCCGGCAGAAATTCGATGATGGCCGAAGTATTGGCCCAGAGACGCACATGGCCGCGCACGCCGATGGCGAAGTCGCTCATGTCGTTCGCCATGCGGTTGACGGTATCGAGCACGCCGCGCGCATGGTGAACCAGCTCCTGTCCGGCGGGCGTCAGTTCCAGTCCGCGCGGCATGCGCACAAACAGGGCGCAGTCGACCGTGCGCTCCAGCTCGCCGATGCGCTTGCTGAGCGCTGAGAGCGTCATGCAGGCTTTGTCCGCTGCCTTGGTCAGGCTGCCCGTCTGGGCGACCAGGAGGAAGATGCGAAGGGACTGGAGATCGAAATGCGTGGGATTTATCACTGTCGTCGGATCGGTCTGTGGGACTTGCCCGAATGATGTCCGGACTGCTCGAACGCGCTGCGCTCGATACCAAGGTTTGACACCCAGGAAAGGCTAGTGGAAAAGCCAGACCGTGTCAATTCTGGCCAGTCGCCTGTGGGAAGCGTGTCGTGCACGGAGCGCTCTTTGAACGCAGACCATGCTGGCCCGGCCTGGTCGCACCCTTTCCTGCGCGGAAAGGGTTGTTGAAATTTGGCGGATTATCAGCTTGCTTCGACGCTCTTAAGATGAGTGCCATCAAATCATCGATTCACAAGGAGAGGGCATCAATGAAGGCACTGGACGGCTTGCGTGTACTTGAACTCGGCCAGCTCATCGCCGGGCCATTTGCGGCCAAGATGCTCGCCGAATTCGGTGCACACGTCATCAAGATTGAACCGCCTGGCACTGGCGACCCGCTGCGGAAATGGCGCCTGTTGCATGAGGGGACCTCGGTCTGGTGGGCCGCCCAGTCGCGCAACAAGGAGTCCGTCACCCTTGACCTGCGTACGCCCGAGGGGCAGGACGTGGTGCGGAAGCTCGTACAGCAGAGTGACGTGCTGATCGAGAATTTTCGCCCGGGAACCCTCGAAGCCTGGGGGCTGGGCTGGGAGGAACTGCATGCACTGCACCCCGGCCTTGTCATGCTGCGCGTATCCGGTTACGGACAGACCGGGCCTTATCGCGACCGCCCCGGGTTTGGCGTGGTGGGTGAAGCGATGGGCGGCTTGCGCCACTTGAGCGGTGAGCCAGGCCGTACTCCGGTTCGTGTCGGTGTGTCGATCGGAGACACACTGTCCGCGCTGCACGGCGTCATCGGCATCCTGCTCGCGTTGCGGCATCGCGACCAGAACGGCGGCGAAGGCCAGATGATCGATGTCGCCCTGTACGAATCCGTGTTCAACATGATGGAAAGCCTGCTGCCGGAGTATTCGGTCTTTGGCGCCGTGCGCCAGCCGGCGGGCAGTGCGCTGCCGGGGATCGCGCCGAGCAATGCCTATCAATGCGCAGACGGTAAGTACGTGCTGATTGCGGGCAATGGGGACGGGATTTTCCGACGACTGATGGACCTGATCGGGCGGGCCGATCTTCGCGACGATCCGGCGCTCGCGCACAATGATGGCCGGGTAAAGCAGGTCGAGCGGATCGACACGGCCATCTCCGATTGGGCAGCACAACGGCCCATGGACGAAGCCCTGGCTGCACTGACCGAGGCGCGTGTTCCGGCCGGAAAAATCTATGACGCTGCCGACATTGCTAGCGATCCTCACTACCAGGCGCGCGACATGATCCTGGAATCCAGCCTCCCCGACGGGACGCCCGTGCATTTGCCCGGTATCGTCCCCAAGCTGAGTGCGACGCCGGGAGCGATGTATCGCCCGGCGCCAACACTGGGCCAGCACACGGACGAAATCCTGGAGAACCTTGGTTTCGACGTCGGGACGCGCGAAGACTGGCGCGCGCGCGGCATTATCTGAAACGGAGCGCCTGATGACACGTAAACGTTTGCGTATTCACGAAGTGGCGACGCGCGACGGCTTCCAGAATGAAGCCCGGTTCGTCGATACCGACGCCAAGGTCGCCCTGATCGATCGTCTGAGCGAGTGCGGCTATGCCAAGATCGAGGTGACTTCCTTTACGTCGCCGAAGGCTATTCCTGCCCTGCGCGATGCGGAAGCCGTCATGCACAACATCAAGCGCCGCGATGATGTCGTCTATACCGCGCTGGTGCCGAACATCCGCGGAGCGGAGCGCGCCCTGTCTTGCCATGTCGACGAAATCAATCTCGTCATGTCGGTGAGCGAGAGCCACAACCGCAGCAACCTGCGCATGACACGCGAGCAGTCGTTCGCGCAGCTGCGCGACATCATCAGCGTGGTCGGGCAGACACCGGTATCGATCAATGTCTCGCTCTCGACAGCGATGGGTTGTCCCATGGAGGGAGACATTTCACCCGAACAGGTATTGGGATGGGTTCAGCGTTTCGCTGATATCGGGGTGCACGGCATCACACTGTGCGACACCACCGGCATGGCATTCCCGTCGCAAGTCGCCGCGCTGTCAGGTGCTGCACTGAAACGCTTTCCTGATCTCGAACTGACGCTCCATTTTCACAATACGCGCGGCATGGCGCTGGCCAATACCCTGTCGGCGCTGAGTGCAGGGATCAACCGTTTCGATGCATCGCTGGGCGGCCTCGGCGGCTGCCCGTATGCGCCCGGTGCAACGGGAAATGTCTGCACCGAGGAACTGGTGCATATGCTTGAGCTCGATGGTTACCAGACGGGGGTCGACCTGGAAAAGATCCTGTCTGCGTCCGCACTGCTGCCAGGGCTGATCGGACATGACGTACCGAGCCAGTTGCTCAAAGCCGGGAGACGACTGGATCTGCACCCGATGCCTTCGCCTTGTGCAGGCACTGCAGAGTCGGCCGTATTTGCATAAGATGGGGCATGGTTCGACCAGCCTGGGACATGACAAGAAGGGAGGCGCACATTCATCCTGCATTCCGGAAAACTGCTGCGTGCCGCACGACACGCTGAAACAAAGACCATCCACTACAAGGAGATAAGGAAATGAGATTCACCAGGTTTACCGTCGGGCTGGCAGCGATGCTGTGCGCCGCATCCGTCTGGGCGCAAGCGCCGATCCTCATCAAGTTCAGCCATGTCGTGGCTCCCGACACGCCCAAAGGCAAGGCCGCCGAATACTTCAAGAAGCTGGCCGAGGAGCGCACGCACGGCCGCGTCAAGGTCGATGTGTATCCGAACAGCACGCTGTACAAGGACAAGGAAGAGATGGAGGCGCTCCAGCTCGGTGCTGTCCAGATTCTGGCACCGCTGTCCTCCAAGGTGACCTCGATGGGCATCAAGGACTTCCAGGTGTTCGATCTACCTTATATTTTTGACAATCTCGACGAAGCGCACAAAATCACCCAAGGGCCGGTCGGCAAGAGCATGCTGAACAAGCTGGACAAGCTTGGCATCGCGGGGCTGGCGTTCTGGGATAACGCATTCAAGGAAGTGACGGCAAACCGTCCGCTGCGTACTCCCGCTGATTTCAAGGGCCTGAAAATGAGGATCACGCCGTCGAAAGTGATTGATGCGCAGATGCGTGCCCTAGGCGCCAATCCGCAGGTGCTTGCGTTCTCCGAAGTCTATACCGCCTTGCAGACAGGCACGGTCGACGGCGAGGAAAACCCGACGTCGAACATCGCCACGCAGAAGTTCTATGAAGTGCAGAAGTACATGACGATGACCAACCACAGTTTCCATAACTACGTGCTGGTCGCGAACAAGCGCTTCTGGGATTCCCTGCCGCCGGATATCCGCAAGACCATGGACGGTGTGGTCAAGGACAGCACCGCCTACTTCAACAGCATCGCTGAAAAAGACAATAACGATGCGCTTGCAGAGCTGAAGAAAACCAAGATGCAGATCGTTGAGTTGACGCCTGCCGAGAAAAAGAGTTTCAAGAAAGCACTCGCGCCTCTGCACAAGCAGTTTGAGCCCGTCATCGGCAAGGAACTGATCGACGCCATCCACCACGAGACGAACTGGGATCCTTCGACGTTCTGATCAGTGTAGTTTTTTGAATAGAGGCGCCGCGGCAGAGATGTCGCGGCGTTTTGCCATCTGTCGGCCAGCAGGCGGATGACGCGCTGGTGTCGGCGTTACATGTTGAACTGAAGTGCTCCTTCCTCCTTGCAGGGGGATAAATGCGGGGTTTTGCAAAGCATGCTTTGCGCCGCATTTATCTGAGCAGCTTGCAAGCTGCGAGGTGGGACGGTTGG
Organism: Noviherbaspirillum sp.; assembly: GCF_035254685.1. Lineage (GTDB taxonomy): Bacteria > Pseudomonadota > Gammaproteobacteria > Burkholderiales > Burkholderiaceae_D > Noviherbaspirillum. The sequence goes on from NZ_DATFAI010000006.1 coordinate 13,587, forward strand.
GATGGGGGTAGTGACCTTGCACCATCAACTGCGATTACCCAGGCACTCTACCCCCACCCTAGCCCTTCCCCTGCAAGGGAGAGGGCACTGAACCGCGACGGTTTGTGACGAAGCGGTACTAAAACAAGTCCAGTTGCGCTCCACACGCCGCAACACTGGCAGTTGACTTCGGCGGAACGACGAGCGGTCGCTTGAACAGGGACAAATCCATTTCGCCAAAACCGCGCGTCCGTGCGCCAAGGCCAAGGCGGGCGGCTGCCTTGTCGAAACGCTGCCTGACAAGGTCAGCCCATACCCCTTCGCCTTTCATCCTGCGGCCGAATGCCGCTTCGTATTCTTTGCCTCCACGCATGTCGCGCAGGCGGTTCATGACGCGTCGCGCCCGGTCGGGGAAATGTGCTTCAAGCCATTGCTGGAAGAGCGGGTTCACTTCCCACGGCAGGCGCAACACGATATAGCTGGCACCGATCACGCCTGCTTCCGCTGCAGCCTCAAGCACACGTTCCAGATCAGGTTCGGTAACGAATGGAATGACTGGTGCGATGCTGACGGCAACCGGGATCCCGGCGTCGGCAAGCGTGCGGATGGTGCGCAGGCGACGCGCCGGTGCCGCCGCACGCGGTTCGAGCGTCCGTGCAATGGCTGGATCAAGCGTTGTGATGGTCACCGCAGCGATGGCCAGGCGTTTGGCTGCCATCGGCGCCAGCAGGTCCAGATCGCGCTCGATCAGGGAAGACTTGGTGATCAGTGCCACCGGATGGTTGCATTCGTGCAGGACTTCCAGCACGCGACGCGTCAGTTTCAGCTCGCGCTCGCAAGGCTGGTAGGCGTCGGTGTTGACGCCGAGCGCGACCGGCTCCGGCATGTAGGAAGGCGCGGCCAGTTCCTGCCGCAGGAGTTCCGGCGCATTGACCTTGGCCAGGATCCGCATTTCAAAGTCGAGTCCCGGCGACAGGCCGAGGTAACTGTGCGTCGGCCGCGCAAAGCAGTAGATGCAGCCGTGCTCACAGCCGCGATACGGATTGAGGGAAACATTGAAGGGAACATCCGGCGAGCTGTTGCGCGTCAGTATGCTCTTTGCCGTTTCTGGCATGATCTGGGTCTTTGGGGGCGGCGCTTCTTCCTCATCCGGACCCGGTTGTCCCTGCGACCATCCATCGTCAATCGATTCCCGTATCAGGAGTTCATGGCGCCCCTGCATATTGGTGACGGCGCCCCGTCCTTTGCGTGCCTTCGGCAGGGACGACATCGGGGAGGCTGAGGTGTCGGCGCGGGGATCGTCGTCAGGCATAGTGCTCATCAATACTGTATAAATGCACAGTATATTACAGACTCACTGTTACGCACTTCGTCGACCTCTTCCACCCGGATATGGCATGCGTGCCTTTCCTGAACGTCGGTGCCGGCATTTTCACGGCCGGCAGGCGATAGCCCATAAAGGTCCGAGCGCGACAAAACGATTCACATTGCGACGGAAAGGATTTTGTCATATGCTTTCTACAGAAAGGAAAGCGATCGTCATGAACAAACCCCGCACCGCCACGGACCCGGGTGCAGCAGCCGCGACATTGACCAAGGCTGTCGTGCGCGCCGCCGCATTGATGGGTGTGAGCCAACAATCACTGGCCCGCATCATCGGTGTGAGTCCGGCGACCGTTTCCCGCATGGTTTCCGGCCAATACCAGCTTGCGCGTGAGCGCGGCAAGGAATGGGAAATTGCGGTTCTGTTCGTCCGTATGTACCGGTCGCTGGACGCGATCTTCGGTCATGCCGATACTGCCCGGCAATGGCTGAATGGCGAGAACCTCGGCCTGCATGGCAAGCCCGTGGAACTGATCCAGGACACGGAAGGCCTGGTACGCGTCCTTCATTACCTGGATGCGCACCGTGGCAGAATTTGATACGCAGGACGCGACACTCGAGCTGTGGCGGGCCGTGGAAGCGCAGCACCGCGTTTCGACCATGGTGCTTGTCGATACCCTCGATGAGCAGGCACTCCTGGAGCGTATCCTCGATGACTCGAAGCCGGCACTGGAAGCGGGACAACCTTCGCTGCACTATCTCCTGTTCACCCCGTTCCGCTATCCGCCATTGCCGAATGGTTCGCGCTTTCGCGGTCCGCTTGATCCCGGCGTGTTCTACGGCGCAGACGCGATCCGCACCGCATGCGCCGAGCTGGGGTACTGGCGTTGGCGGCTGATGACCGATAGCCCAAAGCTGCAGTCGATCCCGCCGGTACCGCAAACCCTGTTCCGTACGGCAGTTGCCGGCAAAAGCATCGATCTGCGCGTGCCGCCCTTGTCCCGCCGCCGCAAGCAGTGGACAGACCCAGAGGACTACGCTGCCTGCCAAAAACTGGCCCGCGAGGCCAGGGTGGAGGGAGTGCGGCTGATCCGTTACCAGTCCGTGCGCGATCCGGAGTCAGGCGCTTGCGCGGCCGTCCTGAGCCACACGGCCTTTGTGCATGCGGAACCCGCTGAAAGCCAGGCATGGACGCTCGCGGTGTTCCGGCACCGGGTGGTATGGCGCCGTGATTCGATCTTTGAAGAGGAAAGCTTCGAATTTGACGTCGCGAAGTGGGCAAGACCGGCACGTGGCGAGTGACGATGCGGGAAGGGCGGCGGCTTCCAAGAGAAAATGTGCGGGACGCAAAGAGGAAATGTCCGGCCGCAGTCACGGCAGGCAGGCTCCCGGGCCATCACGCCGTCAAGGCGGACATTGGCCGGGCGCTGTTCCGATGGGACAGAATGCAACGGCTTCCCTGACGCGTTCGATGTAGCCCTGCCCGGTCGCGACGGCATCATTCGGACATCCTGCGGACGAGTTGCATGCCGTCGCCCTGATCCGCAGGCCGCGCACCCTCTGTGCCACGCCGATGGACGACTCTCCCTCGGGATAATCGCTCGTTGCCGTGCAGCGGACCGTGACCCAGGATCCCGTGTCGGCGCTCACATCCAGCGTCTGCGTTCCCGTATTGCACGCATTTGCCGTTCGCCAGATGCCATCGGACTGAAGCGCCTGATAGAGGCCCCACTCGATGCCGGCATTGGCGGCCTGCAAGACTTTCGCCGATGCGACGTCCTGCGCCGACGAGATGCTCGTGGCCACACTGAACCTGAACATCGCCGCGCTCAGAGCGCCGAGAATGACCAGCACCACGATCGCCGCGATGGCCCCGAAGCCGTTCTGTGACCGTTGTTTCATGGCACGTTGTCCACGTGAGCGCCGTACGACAGCGAGATGGTCTCGTTGCGCTGCGCGAGGTCGACCTGCATCCAGACAAAGCCGCGCTGCTGCGTGCTGCCCGTGCTCGGGCTGTACACAAGACTGCAGCTGCGCACATGCGTCGCGAGTACGGCAGCGCCGGTCGTTGCCGGACAGCTCGCGGGGTAGGCAGGTGTGAATGGACGGCTCAGCCGATAGAGCGTCCCTGTGCCGTTGCCGTTCGCATCGACACCGCTGGCGTTATCACAAATGTAGAAGACAGCTTGCGAGCCGCCGTTGTTGGCGACCACGCTGAAGCGTCCTCCGTCGTAACCCACAGGGAACTGTTTGGCGTTGAATGCAATACGGTACAGTCCGAAGGCGGAGTCCGGCGTCGAGACGCTGGAGATCGCCGCGCGTGTGGCGCCGGCATAGACGTCGTTTGCATCCTGATTGCCGATCACCACCCAGTCGCCCGCGGCAGGCATGGCCGACAGCGGCGACAACACATCAAAAGCGCTGCTCGGCTGCGAGGTGTCGAGCGTCGCACTGCAGTTCGCCGGCACGCTGCAATCCGCTGTTGCATCGACAACGGTGTTCGGCGCCATGCGGTAGCGCCCGCCCGTGGCGGTCGGCACCAGCTCGAAGCACTGGTCACTCGGGCTGCGAATGGAATTCGGCACCGCCATTCTGATATCACGTGCCATGCGTCGCAGTGCCGTGTCGGCCTGACTGACCAGGTCGGCACGCCGCCTCGAATCGACATAGGCATTGATTGCCGGCACGAGAAAGATGACGATCGCCGCGGCGATGATCCCGGTAATCACGATCACGATCACCAGTTCGGCCAGGGTGAAGCCGCGCGCGCGACGATGGCCGGGCGGCGAGGCGTTTCTGCTTCTCACGCGCACAAGGTTCGCTCTCATGGCAACCCCGCAGCGTAGTTGGTGCGCCAGCCGGTCAGTGTCAGACTGTCGGAGCCATGCGTGACGGTGACCTTGATCTGATAGGTCTTTCCACCGCCCAGGTTGCCGGTTCCCGACAAGGTCGTGAGGCTCGCAGCCTGGTTCACGTGGACTTCGACGTTGTAGGCTGATAGCTGCGGGAGCGGCGTTCCGGTGCTGTCACAGAAGCCGCCGGTGGTCTTGAGATTATCGTAGTCGAGAATATCGTTGAAGGATTCGCGCGACGGACATGGACCCGTCGTGTTGACCTGCGCCGGAGCGGCGGGCGCGAACGGCTGCAGGCTGATTTCTTCCAGCATCTGTTCGGCGATCGAAAGCATCTGCTTGTGCACGAGCGGATCCGCACTGTTGCGCACCATCGTGGCAAACGCGGTCATCACGCCAGCGATGCCGACACCCAGAATGACAATCGCCATCACCAGTTCCAGCAAGGTCATGCCGGACTGGTGCATCCGCATCGGGAGCAGGCGTCTGCTAATGGACATATCCCGTCGCTCCCGTCACGGTGACCGGATCGGTCCCGTTGATCGCAATGCTGTAATCAGTGGTGACACCGGCACCATTGGTCACCGTGCCGGAAGGCTGAAAATACAGGGTTCCCGTGCCGGCCGAGATCAGCGCACTCGAATTTGATGCATAGGGTGACTGGCCGTCCGGGCCATTCAGCGTGGCAGAGCCACAGTTGCTTGCGGGATTGACCGATGCGATGCGAAGGCTGACGCTGTTTGACGTCACGTCGGCGCAGACCAGCCGACGATGGCTCACCGCAGATTTCTGCCCGTAGCGCAGGGCCGCGACGACCTGATCGCGAAATGCCTCCGTCTGGAATGTCGAGATCAGGGAAAAGCGCGGCAGTGCGACGAATGCGAGGACGCCGATGATCACCATGGTCGCCACCAGCTCCACCAGCGTGAACCCTGAACGGTCTCGGCGGGACGATGGCATCGACGTGCGTTTGCACCGGCAGCGCATGATGTCAGCCCCGCTCAAAACAGCTCCCGGATATGGACGACGCGCCGCGTCTCGGGCGTATAGATGCCGAACGTGGCACGCGCGGTGGGATCATTCGCGTAGCTTGTGCCCGGAGCCCAGCGCCCTTGCAGGAAGGGCATATCCACAGGCGTGGCGGAACAGGCCACACCGCCCGCGGGATCCGTGCCGAGATCCACGCAAATGTCCACTGTGCCGGCACGAATGCTGGACGGCTTGGACAGCGAAATGACGCTGTTTCCACCATTGATCTGCACATTGCCGCCGACGCTTGCCGGCCATGCCGGCACGGACGCGCTCGTGTAGTTGCGGTAGTTGAACGCGCGGACGGCGGTGGACGGGATCATGGTGCAGTTGTCATCGCTGTTCAGGATCCATGAATTTCCGCTCCAGAACTGCGCCTGCACCGGCATGTTCAGCGTCGACGGTCCGGCAACGGTCTGGCTGAACAGTTTCAGCCGGCCAAAGCGCATCTTGTTGCTTCCGATCGTCATGCGGTCACCGTTCAGGTCGAGAGCCGATGCCTTGACGGTCGCGCCGTCGGCATCGCGCGGCGCGACGCCGAGCGCCAGCGCCTCGAACGGGCCATCCACGGCGGAGCTTCTGTCGAACTGCACGTTCGCGACAATCGTATTGCTGCCGTTGGACCAGCCCGAACCTGTCGCGGAATTCCATTTCAGGCGCGCCGACAAGTCCGTACCATGATCGAACGCGCCCAGGCCGAATGATCCGTTCGTCACCGTCGAGAGGGAAGTCCACTGCGCGGTGGCCGGGTCGAGGAATGCATAGCTGTCACGGTAGTTTTGTGTGGCGGTGCCGGCGGCATTCCTGGCTGTGAGCGTGAAACCCATGGTAAAGGGCTCGCCCATGTAGGTGAACGACGAGTCGGGCGTGCAGCTGGGCCGATGGGTCAGGGACGCGGAACTGACAAGAAAATGATCGGGGATGATGCGGCCGATGACGTCGCTGAGGATCGGAATATGGACGCCGGCGGCGCCGAGGTAGTTCTGCGCAGCATAGGCACCGCCGCCGGCGCCGGCGATCCTGAAGTTACCGACTTCGCTGTAGCTGAACGCGTCGTTCAGCGTTGCGGCGCCCGAGGCAAGCGTGGCCGTCGACGGGGTCAAGTTGCCCGTGATGTAGGTGGTGGTGTCCGCAGGCGTCACCACTGGCGGCGCCACTGCGGGCGCGAGGTTGACAACTCCGGCATTGTTGGTCGTGCCGCTGAAGCTGAGCGTCGGCCCGGGGCTGCCGTTCTCGATGCTGGCGGCGGTCACGTTGGCATCCGGCAGTCCGTTGCCGCGGGCGATACCGTTGCTGTCGGTTTCCGTGTCCGCGCTGGGCAGCCACTGCCATGCGCTCAGCTTGCCGGTAAACATGCTGCCCGCGGCAGCGAAGGCGCCCGATCCTGCCGGGTTTGCTGTCCCTTTCGTGAATTTGGTGGCGGTGATGACGAACGGCCGCACCGTGAAGTTGGATGAAGTGCCGGTCGTCGTTTTCGTGCCGCTGGGCACCCCGTTCAAGGTCAGACTGAGTGCGTATTGGCCCACGTCTGTCGTGCACAGATAAAACGTGGCCTGGCCGCCGGAAAAATTCAGGGTAATCGGAGCGCCGGCGGAAGATAGCGTCGGCGCCACCAGACCGGGGCAGGCGGCCGCACTCGTGTTGATGGTCGGCGCCGCGGCACCCACCGGGTGGTTCAGACCGGGGATGTAGTAGATCGAGCCGGTGTACTGCCCGGTGGTCGATGACGCGCTGCCGCAACTTGAAATGCTCGCCCTGACAGCGTGTGGACGGCCCGCGACCGCGCCGTAGGGCGGGGCCAGCATGTCGGCATCGGTCAGTGCCAGGCCAGTGGAGCTTCCGCTGAACATGATGTTGCCCGAAGAGCCTTGCATGACCTCCGGCGAAGCATAGGCGGCATCCGTTGCGGATACGGTGAGCGTTTCTGCTACCGCATCACTCAGGTAAAGCGTCGCGGTGCCGTTCACGAAGGTCACTGTATTTCCAGGCAAGGGGATGCCGGATGCGTCGTACCACTTCGGGTTGGGAGTGGAGGCGGTCAGCGTCGCCGTTCCGTTGTAACTCGTCAGCGGATTGCCGCCGCCGTTGGCTGCGCTCATGGCGGTAATCGTGACTTTCGGCCCGAGGAGTGCGGGGGTGCACGTTGTCGACGTGGCCGGGCTGACATTAATGGCAAAGCTGGGTGTGTCCGGCGAGCCGATCGTGATGTTTGCGAAGTCCGTCTGATTCGTCGAGAGTCCTGTTGTCTGTGCCGTGTTGACGTAGGAATATCCCACGGTCGCATTGGCCGGGACCTGCATCTTGATATTGAGCCGCGACGTGGTATCGGCTGCGATGGGCGCCGGCGACCAGACTACCGATGTCGCGGTCGCGGGTGCGTTGGTGTTTGGATCGGTGGTGGCATAGGTGCTCGTGGTCACCGGAGGATCCAGCGGATTGGAGGAGGTCGAGGACAGATAAATGAGCGTCGGGGGCAGATAGTCGGTGATCTGCACGCCGGACATGCTGCCGCCACCGGTGTTGGACATGTTCAGCGTGTAGGTCACGGTGCTGCCCGGCGGCGGGGTCACATTGTCGACTGTCTTGGTGAAGTTGGCGTTATTGCTGACGCATTGTGTGTAGGTCGTTCCGGCTCCGGTGTTGCTGGTCAGGTCCCATACCGGCCCGCCATCCGGATCGCGGGCCATGTCCTTGTTGCCGTAATTGCCCAAGGTCAGCATGTTGTACTGCTTTGGTGTGGTGCCCGATGTCGCTGCCTGCGAGGTCAGCGCGTTGGCCAGAGCGGGGCAACCGGTCGAACCGTTGGCCAGTCCGGGAAACCAGCTTGCGCTTGCGGCACCCGGCCATGGGTCTGGCGGGCTGGTGTTATCAAACACGAACGCATCGACATAGGCGCCTGCATCGTCCTTCAGCAGCACGAGCGCTTTCTGCTGATACAGTCCGCCCGGCACCAGGGTCGTGAGCCAGGTCTTGCCGGAAATGGTGCACGCCGTTGCCGTCCTGTTATTGAACGGATACGTAATCTTGGAGTTCGTGTCCGTGTAGACGTCAATACTCCAGTTTTGCCAGCTCGAAGGAAAGGCGTTGCTGTTGGAAAAAATTTCCAGGAAGTTGGGAGGTGCGCTGCCTCCGTTACCAAAAAAATATTCGTTGAACCATGCCTGCTTTGAAGAGGAGCGCCAGGGGGAGCAGGCGGCATGCGCGGCCACGCTCGTCAGGATGGCGATGAGAACCACCCCGAACAGGGTGAGGAGGAATTGGCGCATGCAGCGATTAACATGATCAAAGCGATGCAGGTAGCGACCCGCAGCGCCCACAGGTTTCGCTGTATGCGGAAATTGTGAAGACGCCAACATGAAATCAAAGGATTCCTGGCTCCGCCGTGTCGGAGCACCCTGGGAGGTACGTGGAAGATTTTCTTTTTGGAAATGATACGCGGTTTTCTCCATCCTTTGCAGCAGGAAATGTCTGTATTCCTGTGTGGTCTGCCTTGGAAGATGCGGGAGTGTTGGATATTTGCGCCGAAGCAGGCGGCGTGGCCTGCTGGACCAATAGCATCAAGCCGCGCCCCTGTCGACCGGAAGGCCTGAATCCACCATCGGCCAGTCCAAGGAACCGGTATTGCCCTATCGTGGACGGCGCGTGGAAACCCGACGGAGCAGTGCTGAGTTTTCTTTACGCATTCCGTCACGGCACTGGTTGATCGAACACAAGCAATCCGATATTCGTCAGTTCCGGCATTGCAACTCTCAGGATTTCCATGGCATAAATTGGCTTTCAATGCCGAGGAAAGGCCATGAACGAAGTCATCGCGCAGCGTCGTCGCCGCAACCCAACATTAGGTTTTCACGGCATCGTTCGGACATCCCTCGCGGCACTCGTAGCGGCGGCAGCTTGTACAGCTTGCGGCGGCGGCTCGAACTCAGTCGCAGGGTCTTCAGACATCCCGTCAAGCGAGGTGCACGAACCGGTTCAGATAACGCCGGGCTATAGTGCTGCGTCCGCCGACAGTTTCCTGTCAAAGCTGGAATATGTCGCCGGTAACAGCGCGGGCTTGGGTTATGTCGACGGGCCGCTGGCAGTTGCGACGATCAACGGCGCCTATGGCATGACGATGGGGCCGGATGGCTCGCTTTACCTGGCCCATTCTTCAACCCTGCGACGCATCACTCCGCAAGGGCAGGTTACGACACTTGCCGGCTTGCCTGACGCCAGCGGAACCATCGACGGTATCGGCGCCGAGGCGAGATTAGACGGGGCGCGCAGCATTGCCATGGATATGCACGGCAACCTCTATTTCACCGAAGATGGCAGTCATACGGTACGCATGATGTCGCCGGCAGGTGCAGTCATGACTGTCGCGGGAAAGCCTGGGGAGCAAGGAGACGCGGACGGGGTGCGCAGTGACGCGAGGTTCACTCAACCGGCGGGCATCACCGCCGATACCCAAGGCAACCTGTATGTGAATGACGGCCATCCCGAGTATCTTGTGCAGCCACGTATTCGCAGGATCGATGCGAGCGGACGTGTGTCTACGCTCATTCCCAGGAATTCGAGCGTACGTATCACCGGCACCGGAGTGGCTGTTGCCCCTGATGGCGATGTGTATGCGATGGGTACCATCAACAACGAGACCGTAAGCCTGCCCACCTTGGTGACGAGCAGCCTCTACCCGCACTTTTCGATGGAGATACGAGATCATCCCGTACGCCGGCTGCTGAAGCTGTCGCCCACGGGCGACGTCACTGCACTGGCAACGGTTCCCGACATGTATCGTCCGGCCTTTGGCGATATGGCCGTTGATGTCGTCGGCAATGTCTATGTCACCGATAACTACCGTCATGAAGTGTTGAAGTATTCAGAAAAGACAAACACCTTCAGCGTTCTTGCAGGGGGAGTCGCCGGCCCGGAAATGATGGCGGCGGAAACCGTGATCCTTGGGTTTCCCTGCAGGAGTGAAAGCCTGATCTGCAATCCTGTGGGCGTGGCTGCTGCGCCGGATGGCCGGGTGTATGTTTCCCAAGGGGGCGGAACGATGAGTTCCTCCTACTACAACATTGTCAGGCTCGAGCCGAATGGAGACGAGACGCTATACGCCGGCCGCACGCGAGCGATGTCTTTGACTGGCGCCTTTGCTTCCACGATAACAGGCATGGTCTCTGGCGCTGACGGAACACTGTACTTCGTGGGTGGCGGCTCCCAGTTTGCAAAGGGGAATCAGCTCTACAGGTATGACGGCAAGCAGGCCGTACTCATCGCGGGAAGCGCGGGCGGCGCGGCCATCGATTCAGTGACTGTTCCTCCCGATGGAACGGGCAGTGACGCCGCCTTCAACTGGATCTCGCACATGACGATGGACACCGTGGGTAACCTGTATGTGCTCGATCAGGGCAATGGCTTGGGCATTGCGCTGCGAAAGATCACACCGGACGGCGTCGTAAAAACGCTAGCTGGCCGATGGTCGGACAACACTGCATCGGCAGGCGACCCGTCGGCCTTTCTTTTCCCCGGTGGAGTTGCAGTCGACAGTGATGGCAACCTGTTCGTTGCGGATACGACGCAGATCCGCAGGATCGCTCCCGATGGTTCGATCTCAAGATACGCCGGCCATGCTTCTTTCCCGAACGTGGATGAATATGCCGATTTTCCTGGAGTGAAGCGCATCGTGGACGGCACGGCGGCGAGTGCGACATTCGCCGATATCGTCGATCTCGTCATTGATCAGGTGAGGAACCTCTACGTACTTGAAATTGATTCCAGGTCGGTGAGCGGGGAGCGAGTCATCCGGCGAATTGATCTGCAAGGGAATGTCAGCACCCTGGTCCGCTTCAACAGCGATGGTAACCATCTCGCGATCGATGCCGACGGGAGTCTCTATGTCCACGGTGGGAAGCAGCTGTTCAGGAGGCTCGCGGATGGCAGCGTCAGGCTGCTGGCCGAGGCGCCGCAGAAACCAACGGCGCTGGCAGCAAGCGGACGCAACACGCTGTTTGTCGCGATCGGGGATCCAAGCGGGCTGTTCCGCTTCACGCCGGATTAGCCTGAGACGGACACCGGTGCCCGCGGTGTGAGAAATGAATCGTGGAATGTTGTGACCGTCAGATGCCGGTCACCGCATTCCACGCACGCATGAACAGCCGGCATCAGACCACCTCTAATCGAACACCGGGCTTTCGACGCCCAGCACCTTGTGCAGCTTCGGCGAGGTGGTGGTGTACTGCATGTAGATCTTCTTGTCGGGGAAGATGTACGGCGCGGCGCCGAACGCCGCCAGCGCAGCTTCATGGAAGCCCGACAGGATCAGTTTCTTCTTGCCCGGATAGGTGTTGATGTCGCCCACCGCAAAGATGCCCGGTACATTCGTCTCGAACTTCTCGGTGTCGACCGTCAGCTGCTTGCGCTCGATATCCAGGCCCCAGTCCGCAATCGGCCCCAGCTTGGGCGACAGGCCGAAGAACACCAGCAGGTCGTCCAGCGGCAGGCGGCGCGTCACGCCGTCGGCACCGGTCACCTTGATTTCGGTGAGCTTGTCGTTCTGCTCTTCGAAGCCGGTCACCTGGCCCACCAGGAACTGCATCTCGTAGTTTTCGCACAGCTCCTTCATCTTCGCCACGGAAGCGGGCGCGGCGCGGAATATCTCGCGGCGGTGCAGCAGCACGACTGATTCCGCCTTGCCGATCAGGTCCAGCGTCCAGTCCAGCGCGGAGTCGCCACCACCGCAAATCACGAGGTTCTTGCCGTGGAAGCGCGACGGATCCTTGACGCGATAGAACAGCTGCTTGCCTTCGAATTTCTCGATGCCGTCGACCTTGATCGTGCGCGGCTGGAAGGAGCCGACACCGGCGGCGATGAAGATGGTCTTGGTGATGAAACGGGTGCCTGCGGAGGTCTCGAGATTGAAGCGTCCGTCTTCGCGCTTTTCGACCACGGTGACTTCCTGCCCGAGGTGGAAGGTGGCGCCGAAGGGCTCGATCTGCTTGAGCAGGTTGTCGGTCAGTTCCTGGCCGGTGCAGCTGGGCACGGCGGGGATGTCGTAGATGGGCTTG
>NZ_DATFAI010000007.1:0-22207 GCF_035254685.1 Noviherbaspirillum sp.
CTGATGACCATAGCGAGTTGGTACCACCCCTTCCCATCCCGAACAGGACCGTGAAACGACTTCGCGCCGATGATAGTGCTGCAACCAGTGTGAAAGTAGGTAATCGTCAGGCTTGTTATACCAGAAACGCCCCGGCTCCAACGAGTCCGGGGCGTTTTTGCTTTATGTCGACTGCTTGGCTTCAAAACTCCAGCGGCCTGAAAAACCGATCAGTCGATGCTGCGTTCGTCATTTGCCAGGCCACGCTTTGACTGCCCGTTTTTCTTATCCGATGGTATAACCGCCATCAACCACAATTTCTTGACCGTAGATGTTCTTCGCTGCATCGGAGGCCAGAAATACCGAAGTCTCAGCAATATCCTCAGGCTGACCAAACGCTCCTTGCATAAGTCGAGCATTGATTTTGTCTGCCACAGCGCCGAGCGTATCGGCTGGTAAGCCAACCGTGCCCCACAACGGCGTCGCGATCGGACCAGGCGCAATAGAATTTACTCGGATACCTTTTGGCGCCAATTCGGCTGCAAGTGTCTGTGACAGGGACTTGAGCGCGGCTTTGCTGGCGCTGTAAATGGCAAGCCCCGGGAATCCGACCTGAGTCAAGAAGGTCGTAATGAATTGTATCGATCCACCCTTGCGGATATGGGGAGCAAAGAGGCGCGCTGTCTCTGCCGCCCCAAACAAATTCACGGAGAACTGTTCGGCGAATGCCTCGGCAGTGCTGTCCTCGAACGATACTACGCGGGCGATTCCGGCGTTCGGGATAAGGATATCAATGGCATCGACATTCCTCAGAACCGTCTCGACGAGTTGCTTCAAGTCTTCCTGATGCGTGACATCGCCATTAACGGCAATAACCTGTTCAGGGTAGGCAGCCTCCAGTGCTTTCAGCGCCTCGGCATTACGGGCAAAAGCGAAAACTTTTGCACCTTCGGAGATAAATCGCTCGACAATCGCGCGTCCAATGCCGCTGCTTGCACCTGTTACAACAGCCGTTTTTCCGTCCAGACGTTTCATATGCTTTCTCCTAAGGGATTCGTCGTGAGTTTGCAAAAGTCGATAACCGCGACTCTACCATAAAAGATCTATGTAATATGAATCTTTAAAAGCGCCGTTGTATCTACCATCATTCAATATATACAATTCGAATCATCCTCGGTGTCGCGGCTACCTTCGCGCCTCCTGAGACAACAAAGCGGACAACAGTTTTCCGGAGTCGCTTGTTTCTGTTCAGGCTCGCCTCTCCCTAGAAGTGATGTCGCAAGGAACTCGCTACCACATTTCAACATTGCAGGCCGTTGAATGAGCTGTGGTGATCTCCAGCGAGATGCGGCCACGAGCAGCGTTCGTCGCCTGCATGGGCATCCCCCCGCTGTCCTATACCCGGCAAAGAGCATTCGCGACCGGGTTAATCTGGAGGGCAGCTTTGACTCTCCAAAATCGTCAAAGCTGAAATGACTCTGACGCCTGCGCCCGGTTTATTTGGCCCCGGTTTCAAACCACCGTGCGATCACCGCGCGTTCTTCTTCGGTGATCTTTGTCATGTTCCCCAGTGGCATATTCTTCTGCACCGCTACCTGCTGGTAGATCTGCTGCGCGTGCGAACGGATTTCCTCAACGCTATCGAGCATGATGCCCTTTGCGGCGGTTGGCATTAGCGTCGGCTTGGCAGAATGGCATTGCACGCAGCGTGCGGCCGCGATCTGGCGTACGTCGTCGGCAGTGATGGTCTTGTCAGAGGCTGCACTCGTCTTCGCCGGAGACGGCGCGATCCACGCCATGAGCGCGCCGATGATCAGGATGGCCACCGCCGGGTAAGCCGGATTGGCCTTGCCTTTGTGGCGCTGCAGGAAGTACTGGCGGATCAGCACTCCGGACAGCATCATGAGCACCAGTACCAGCCAGTTGTACTTGCTACTGTAAGTCATGGGATAGTGGTTCGAGAGCATCGCGAACACCACCGGCAAGGTGAAGTAGGTGTTGTGCACGCTGCGCTGCTTGCCGCGCTGGCCATGGATCGGATCGACCGGCAGACCGGCCTTCATCGCGGCGACAACCTTGCGCTGGCCGGGAATGATCCAGAAGAATACGTTGGCGCTCATGATGGTGGCGATCATCGCGCCACAGATCAGAAAGGCGGCACGGCCCGAGAACAGATGGCAGGCCAGCCACGCCGCTGCGACAACGTAGGCGACGACCAGCACAGCCAGCACACGTTCATTCTTTTGCAGGACGCGGCAGAGCAGGTCATACACGAGCCAGCCAACAACCAGGAAGGCGAGCGCAGCCACGATGGCGACCTCCGGCGAGAGGTTGGCCACGTTCGGATCGATCAGGAACACCCTGGGATTGAACAGGTACAGCAGCGAGAACAATCCCAGCCCTGACAGCCATGTGCTGTACGACTCCCAGTAGAACCAGTGCAAGTCATCGGGTAGGTTGCCCGGCGCGACGAGGTACTTTTGCGGATTGTAGAAGCCGCCGCCGTGCACCGCCCACAGTTCGCCGCCGACGCCCTTGGCCGTGAGTTCACCGTCGACAGGCGCCTTGAGATGATTGTCCAGCCAGACGAAGTAGAACGATGCGCCGATCCAGGCAATCGCGACGATCACATGCAGCCAGCGCATCAGCAGATTGGCCCAGTCCAGGAAATAACCTTCCATCTTTCGTGTCTCCTCTTTAATTCGTGTGCGGGTGCGTGCCGTCAGCTGCCGCGGTAGGTCGAATAGCTCCAAGGGCTGGCGACCAGCGGCACGTGATAGTGCCGGGATGTATCCGCCACCCCGAAGCGCAACGTCACCACGTCAATGAAGCGCGGTTCCGGCAGCGCGACGCCTTGCGCGGCGAAGTAATCGCCGATATGGAAGTCCAGTTCATAGACGCCGGCTTGGAAGGCCGCGCCTTCAAGCAGCGGGCTATCGCAACGGCCATCCGGATTAGTAATTGTTGATAACAATAAAGATCTTTGATTGTCGACAATCCTGTAAAGATCGACCTGCACATCTCGCCCCGGCCTGCCATGGGCGATGTCCAGCACATGCGTCGTTAACCGGCTCAATGATCGACTCATCGTGTCACTCCGTATCGAAAACTGTGGGTAGAGGCGGCAGAGGCGCAGAAACGGCCTCGGCGCAGGGGCGTGAAGTGTCTCCGCCGGCGCGTGGGGAGATTGCAGCTGCCCAGTGAGATTGAACAAAATGCAGAAGAAATTGTTGACAATTCTATGGTCCGTTGGCATCCTCGTCAACGCTCTTGACGTTATTTGACACATCACTGACTGCGCGGGTTTATTCGTCCCGCCTTTCGATTCGAGGCAACACCACCATGGCCACTCGCCCCAAACTTGCTGCCGTATCCAGTGCTGCACACGAGTCGCGCGTGCCGCCGGAAGAGCGCATGTACCTGGAAATCTATGACGCGATCATGGAGCATCGCCTGCCCGCGGGCACCAAGCTGACGGAACAGGCGCTCGGCGGCATCTACGGCATGGCCCGACACAATGTGCGCAAGGTGCTGACGAAGCTGGCGGCCGACGGCCTGGTCGATCTCGAGCCGAATCGGGGCGCCTTCATTGCCAGTCCGGGCGAGCAGGAGGCGCATGACATGTTCGAGCTGCGCCAGACGCTCGAACAACTGGTGATGCAGAAGGTGGCGACGAATGCGACCGCTGCCGATTTCGCCATGTTGCGCGACATGATTGCACAGGAGCGCGAGGCCTACATGCAGGGCAATCGCCCCTTGTGGATTCGGCTCTCGGCAGACTTCCATATCGCATTGGCGAAACTGAGCGGCAATGCGCTGCTAGTGGAGATGCTGCGCCGCCTGGTGTCGCGTACCACCTTGCTGATCTCCACCGCCGAGACCACCGGCCAGCAGCCGTGCTCTTTCGATGAACACCTCACGGTAGTCGACGCGCTCGAAAAGAAAAATGAACAGCGCGCCCGCAAGGCCATGGCGCATCACCTCGATGAATGCAGCCATCGCATGCTGCATCGCCCGGAGAAACGATTCGATTTGCGCGCGGCCCTGGGCAAGCCGAGCGAGTAGCCTCACCCGCGCCCGACAAAATATACAAGGACGACATGTCCAACCAGGTGGAGACGACAAATGACGATCAATCAGGGCGCCGTGGCCGAGGCCATGGCACGGGAAGGCAGTACGCCGGGTACCGTCTGCGCAGTCGATGAACGACTGCCGGCGGGGAAGCTCGCTACGTTGGGTTTGCAGCATGTGCTGGTGATGTATGCAGGCGCGATCGCGATTCCGCTGATCATTGGCCGTGCATTGAAGCTGCAGCCGGAGCAGGTGGCGGCGTTGATCAGCGCGGACCTGTTTTGCTGCGGCCTGGTGACCCTGATCCAGTCGCTGGGCATCGGCAAACTGTTCGGCATTCGCCTGCCGGTCATGATGGGCGTGACCTTCGCCTCCGTGAGCCCGATGCTCGCCATGGCCAACAACCCGGCGCTCGGCATCACCGGCATATTCGGTGCCGTCATTGGCGCGGGTATCGTTTCGATTCTCATCGCCCCCTTTGTCAGCCGTGTGCTGGCGCTCTTCCCGCCAGTCGTCACGGGCTCGGTCATCACCATTATCGGCGTGTCGCTGATGAAGGTCGGAGTCGGCTGGGCGATGGGTGGTCCGCCGAACCTCGCGAAGATTCCAGATCCCGCCTTCATCAAGATGGTCGAGGCGGCAAAGGCCGCCGGCACCGCTTTGCCGGCCGGCCCGGCACCGCTTGTTCCCAATCCCGCCTACGGCGCGCTCGACAACCTCGGCCTCGCCTTGTTCGTGCTCGTGGTGACTTTGCTGATCGCGAAATACGGGAAGGGCTTCTTTTCCAATATCGCCGTGCTGTGCGGCATCGTGGTCGGTACCGCAGTGGCCTTCCTGTTCGGCAAGGTCAGTTTTGCCAAGGTGGCGAGCGCAAAGATGTTTGCTCTCGTCACGCCGTTCCAGTTCGGCATGCCGACCTTCGACGCCATCGCGATCCTGACCATGGTGCTGGTGATGATCGTCGTGATGATCGAATCGACCGGCATGTTCCTCGCGCTCGGCGACATGACGGGCAAGCCGATCGGACAGGAGGACATCGCTCGCGGCCTGCGGGTCGACGGCCTGGGCACGCTGATTGGTGGCATTTTCAACACCTTCCCGTATACCTCTTTTTCGCAGAACGTCGGTCTGGTCGGCGTGACCGGCGTGAAAAGCCGCTGGGTGTGTGTCGCGGGCGGCGTGATCCTGATGGTGATGGGCGTCATTCCCAAGATTGGCGCGGCTGCCGAGGCGATTCCGCAGTTCGTGCTCGGCGGTGCCGGCCTGGTCATGTTCGGCATGGTGGCGGCAACCGGGGTTCGCATTCTCGCCAGTGTCGATTACCAGAGCAGCCGAAACAACCTGTTCATCGTTGCGATTTCCATCGGCTTCGGCATGGTGCCGCTGGCCGCCGAAAACTTCACACAGCACATGCCGAAATCGCTATCGACGCTGCTACACAGCGGCATCCTGCTGACGGCCATATCTGCCGTTCTGCTTAATCTGTATTTCAACGGTATCAGCTCGCAGACCGAAGCGCAGACACTCGCCAGAGCGAATGCACACGGCAGCGAATAACTCAACCTCACTTGTCTACCATGCAGACCCAGACTTTCTATCCACGTGACCTGATCGGCTATGGCCGCAATGTTCCCCACGCACACTGGCCTGACCAGGCTCGCATTGCGGTCCAATTTGTACTGAACTATGAAGAGGGCGGAGAGAACTGCGTTCTGCATGGCGACAAGGCGTCCGAGCAGTTCCTGTCGGAGATCGTCGGCGCCGCGGCGTACGAGGCGCGCCACATGTCGATGGAGTCGATCTATGAATACGGCTCGCGCGCCGGTGTATGGCGCATCCTGCGCGAGTTCGAGCGACGCACGCTGCCCCTTACCGTGTTTGGCATCGCCATGGCATTGCAACGAAATCCGGAGGTGACGCAGGCTTTCGTGGAGCTTGGTCATGAAATTGCCTGCCACGGCTGGCGCTGGATTCATTATCAGAACATGGACGAGGCCACCGAGCGCGAGCATATGCGTGTTGCGATCGAGATCCAGCGCCAGCTGACTGGAAGCGCGCCGCTCGGCTGGTACACCGGGCGGGATTCGCCCAACACGCGCCGGCTCGTGGTCGAGCAGGGCGGCTTTGCCTACGACGCCGATTACTACGGCGACGACCTGCCATTCTGGACGGAGGTTACTTTGTCGGACGGCAGCGTCAAGCCGCATCTCGTGGTGCCGTACACCCTCGACAGCAACGACATGCGCTTCGCAACCCCGCAGGGTTTCAACAGCGCAGAGCAGTTCTTCCAGTACCTGAAAGACAGCTTCGACGTCCTGTATGAAGAAGGCAATCCGCAGGGCCTGAACCGGCCGAAGATGCTTTCGATCGGTATGCATTGCCGTCTGCTCGGCAGACCTGGGCGCTTCCGCGCGCTGCAACGTTTTCTCGATTACGTGCAGTCACATGACAAGGTCTGGATCTGCCGACGCATCGACATTGCCAACCACTGGACCAGAAACCATCCCTATCAGGTGGCGAAATGAGCACAAGCCAATTTTCCATCGCGGCGCTCAACGCCATGACGCCGCAAGAGTTCACCGACGCACTGGGCGCGATCTTCGAGCATTCCCCATGGGTGGCCGAACGTGCCGCAGCGCAGCGGCCTTTCACCGGCGTGCCGCAACTGCATCAAGCGATGGCCGATGTAGTGCGTCAGGCCAGCGAGGAGGAGCGCCTGCGCCTGATCCGCGCGCACCCGGAGTTGGCCGGCAAAGCAGCAGTACGCGGCGAGCTGACGGAAGAATCGACGCGCGAGCAAAAGGGGGCAGGTCTGGATCAATGCAGCACGGAGGAATTCGCGCAACTGCAGGCGTTGAATCGCCGCTACAACGAGAAATTCGGATTTCCGTTCGTGATCGCCGTGAAGGGCCACAACCGGCAGAGCATCTTGCAGCACTTTGCACGTCGGCTTGAGAACGAGCGCGACGTCGAAGCCAGGGAATGCATTGAGCAGATCATCCGGATAGGCGGCTTTCGCCTGACGGATGTGGTGAAATGAACTACATCACCTTCCCCGGCATGGGGAGGGTGATGTGCTTGAAGCTTTCTAATGGAGTATCAGCGGCAAGTGCATGCGCCGCCACCTCCGCAGCCACCGCCAGTGCTGCCCGATGGCTGGATAGCGTAGCCTGCATTGGTCAACATGATTTCAAGGTGTTGTCTTGAAGTCAGGTCGTCATTGAACTGCACAGTGACCTCGTTGCGCATCAGCGATGGTGTGACTGCGCCAACACCCTCGATACCACTCAGTACGCGCACCGCGCCGGTCATGGAGTCCTGCGTGGAGGCTGCCTTGAACTGAAAAGTTTCGGATTGCATCATTCTTCCTCTGTATTGCTGTCAGTGTGATCGGTGAGACTCGACGACCGATATTGTGCCAGAAGATATATGGTCCATGAATCTTTTCATGCGCTGCTGGATGTGTCCCCGCGTACGCCGGGATAAAACGCATATTTCGCATAGGGAATAGCGCCTGTCAGCGCCGATAGCGAAATGTCCTGAACCCGCTTCATTGACTTGCTTGTCCGCATGCGCACGGCCAGAAATTTTTGACGTGCGTTGCAAAAAACCGACACCACGCTCCATCTTCCGGCGCTACTTTTGCGGCTTGCAAAAACAACAGTTGAGGAGCCAACATGCCGAAAACAATGATCGAACCTTTCCGCATCAAGAGCGTTGAGCCAATCCGCATGACGTCGCGCGAAGAACGCACGCGCCTGCTCGAAGAGGCCAAGCTGAACGTCTTCAAACTTCGCGCCGAAGATGTGCTGATCGACTGGCTGACCGATTCCGGTACCGGCGCCATGTCCTCGCGCCAATGGGGCGCGATCATGGAGGGTGACGAGAGCTATGCCGGTGCCCGCAGTTTCTATCGCCTCGAAGCGGTGATCCGCAAGATCACCGGCATGCAGCACTTTGTCCCCACGCACCAGGGCCGCGCTGCAGAGAAGGTGCTGTTCACCGCACTTTGCAAGAAGGGCAACCTGGTTCCCAACAACTGCCACTTCGACACCACGCGCGCCAATCTGGAATACCTCGGCGTCGAGGCCGCCGACCTGGTGATTCCCGAAGGCTTGCAGCCAGGCCTGGTCCATCCCTTCAAGGGCGATATCGACCTTGGGCGCGTCGAGGCCCTGCTCAAGGCGGAAGGCGGCCGCATTCCGTTCGGCATGCTGACCGTCACCAACAACACGGGTGGCGGCCAGCCGGTGTCGATGGCAAATATCCGCGCTTATGCAAAGCTGCTCAAGCAATATGGCAAGCCGCTCATTCTTGACATCTGCCGCTTCGCCGAGAATGCGATGTTCATCAAGATGCGCGAGCCGGGCTATGCGAACACGCCCGTTGCCGAGATTGCCGCCGAAATGTTTTCGTATGCGGATGGTGCGACGATGAGCGCGAAGAAAGACGGCATGGTCAACATCGGGGGCTTTATCGTGCTGCGCGACGATCGCTGGCTCGACGACATCCGCAACAACCTGATCATGATGGAAGGCTTTCCAACCTACGGCGGCCTTGCCGGACGCGATCTCGAAGCGCTTGCAGTCGGTCTTGAAGAAGGGCTCGACGAAGACTACCTGCGCTACCGTCTGCGCACCGCGGAGTATCTCGGTGACAAGCTCGAAGCGGCCGGCATTGGCTTCGTCAAGCCGACCGGCGGCCACGCAGTCTATCTCGACGCACGCACGGTGCTGCCCAGCATGCCGGTCGCGCATTACCCAGCCTGGGCGCTCTGCAACGCGCTCTATCTCGAAGGCGGTATCCGCGGTGTCGAGATCGGCTCGGTGATGTTCGGCAAGCGCCTTGACGACGGCAGCGAGACCTATCACAAGATGGAGCTCCTGCGCCTCGCCTTCCCGCGCCGCATGTACACGCAATCGCACTTCGATTACGCCGCCGAAGTGATCGCCGAGGTGAAGGAGCGTGCGGCAAGCATCCGCGGCGTGAGGATCACCAAGCAGCCGAAGTTCCTGCGGCACTTCACTGCCGAGTTCTCGTGGGTTGATTGAGCAGGCTAGAAGGGGTGGCGAGGGCGTCAGCGTCAAGCAGCATGACCTGCCACGCTCAGCTGCAGGTTTCTTCCTGGCCTTGTATCTGCTTGCGCCAGCGATTCAGCATCTCGCCCAGCTGCGCTGATGTGAAGGGTTTGGCGAGATAATCATCCATCCCGGCCGCGATGCAGCGCTCGCGGTCTTCATGGATTGCATTGGCGGTGACTGCGACGATTGGCTGGCGTGGGAGGGCATATGTGCTTTCCCGCGCACGGAGGCGTCGCGTTACTTCGAAGCCATCCATGCCGGGCAACATGCAATCCATCAGGACCAGATCGTATTTCTCTTGCTCCACAGCGGCGAGGGCCTGTTCTCCGTTATTCGCGTCCGTTACGTTGCACTCAAGCTTCGCCAGGAGGATATGCATCAGTTGCCGGTTCAGTTCGCCATCTTCAACCAGAAGGACCTTCAGCCGGCGTGACATTGGATGATGTGAGATTTGCGCACGGCGCTGGTCATCTGCGTGACCAGCAGGGCTGGCCGAGGGAGCGCGGCTCGCAGTCGGGACGCTCTTGCAGAGAACGAAAAAGCTGAGGGTCGTTCCAAAACCCACGGTGCTGGCGCAGTGGATTTCGCCATGCATGAGTTCCACCAGGCGCTTGCATATGGCCAGACCCAGACCCGTTCCGCCATGTTTGCGGCTGATAGTGGCATCAGCTTGCGAGAAGGCCTTGAACAGTTGCGGCATGGCTTCCGGCGCAATGCCCGTGCCGTTATCGTGCACGGCGTATTCGAGCCTGACCATGTTCTCGCTGCTGCGGGCTGGCACTATCGAAGCCGTGATCGTGATGCCGCCGGAGGTGGAGAACTTGATGGCATTGCTCAGGAGGTTGCCCAGGACCTGCGATATCTTCAATGGATCGCCGAGCAGTGCCAGGTGTGCAGGCATTTCGTCGTGCAGGATGATGTCCAGCCCCTTTTTGTGGGCGGACGCGAGATGCAGGTTGACCACATTATTGGTCAGCTCTGCCGGAAAGAATGCTACGCATTCGATGTTTTCCCTGCCGGCTTCAATCTTCGAGAAATCGAGTATCTGGTTCAGGATCTGCAGCAACGATGCGGCGCTGCTGTGAACATTGGTCGCGTAGAAACGTTGCTCCTGGTTGAGTTCCGTTTCAAGCAGTAGTTCGGACATGCCCAGCACGCCATGCATGGGCGTGCGGATTTCATGGCTCATCGTGGCCAGAAAATTCGATTTGGCTTCGCTGGCGGCTTCGGCCTGCTTCCTGAGCTCTTGCGCTTGCGCAGCATCCCGCTCGCGCCGGTTGAGAATCCGTGCGAGAAGAAGGAATGAAATCACGACCGCGATGATGCTTCCTGCGGCAATCGGCGTGACATGCCGGACGGTCTCCCACCACTCGCCGAGATACACGTCCTCCGTGATGGTGGCGTTCACTACCAGCGGATACTTGTTTACGGCGCGCACGGCGCCCATTCTCTGCACCGTCTGTCCATGCGCCGCCATGCGTGGCGTATCCACGATCAGCACGCCTTTGTTCGCACCGCTCTCTATCACCTTATAGGTGGAGCCGCCGAAGTTCTTCTTGCCAAGCATGTCATCCACGATAGGCCAGCGCGCCAGCAGCGTGAAATCATTGCGATAGAGACTGATGGACGAGTTCGGGTCGAGATTGATCTTCTCGAAAAAGTTGACGAAGAAATCAGAGGAAATTCCCACCAGGACCATGCCCATGAAGCGGCCGTTGGCGTCATCGAGGCGGCGGCTCAGGTAAAAGGTCCATGTGCCGTTGCCCTTGTTCCTGACTGGCTGGCTGATGAAGACGCCAAGGTTCGGGTTGGCCCGGCGTTCCTTGAAATAATCGCGATCCGAAAGGTTGATGGCGGGTGCAGGGTGGCTTCGGGTGAAATTGATGACATCGCCGTTCTCCGCCACGATGGTTGCGACGTCGATTTGCGGTATGCCGCGAATCCGCTCGCGCAGCATTTGGAACGCCGCCTGGGTACTGAATTTTTGCCGCAATTCCGCGTCGCTGCCGACGGTGGGTGACATCACATCGTCGGCAATGCTAGTGAGGACAAGATCCGCCGAGGTAATGATCTGCGATGTATTTTCAGCAAGGATGAGCGAGAGCGTATCCATATGCGTGCGCCAGTCCTCGGTCGCGCGCTGGCGCAATGCCCAGATCGAGACAGCGGCCGTGATCGAAATGGACAGGACGAGAACCGATCCGATCCAGGTGGTTGCGCGGCGCGCGTTGATGTTGGGACCGAACATGGGATAAAGCGCGGAAGGATGAGGACGTGAATTGGTGACTAGGGTAACACCGTTGCGCCGCGTGGGGCACGGTCTCTCTGCGCGCCCCAGTTGCAGAAGGCGTCCGCGGTCATCGGCGCGGCGTAATGCAAGCCCTGCCCGATGTCGCATCCCGCCGTGCGAAGAAAGTCGGCCATCTCCGATGTTTCGATGCCTTCGGCAACAGTGGTCAATCCGAGTTTTTTCGACAGCTGGATGATCGTGTCGATGATCAGCACTGCGCGCGATGACGTTGGAGCGCGCATGACAAAGGCGCGATCGATTTTCACTTCCGTCAAGGGGAGTTCGCTGAGCTGCCGCAGCGATGAGTAGCCCGTGCCGAAGTCATCCAGCGACACGCCGAAGCCGTGCATGCGCAGGCGCGTCAAGGTCTCGAGCAGACTGTGGAAGTCGTTGGCGACCGCCGTCTCGGTGACTTCGATCATCAGCTTTCCGGGATCGACATGGTGTTCGGCGGCGATGGACCGCCAGCGATTCGGAATGCTGACATCCTGCAAGGTCGTGGGCGAGGCATTCAATGCCAGGCTGACATCGAGTCCGGCGCGGGACCAGGCACTGACGGCAGCGCCTGCACACTGCATCAGCTGATCGGTAAGTCCGTCGATTAAGTGATGCTTCTCCATCAATGGAATGAACTCCGAAGGCGGGAGTATGCCGAGGTCGGGATGCTGCCACCGAGCGAGCACTTCCGCTCCGATAACCTGGCCGGTGGTCAGATCCACCTTCGGCTGGAAGAAAGGAATGAACTGTTCCCGCTTCAACGCCATGCGAAGATCCGTCCTGCTCCACGCGGATTGAATCGATGGTCTTGCGCCAGCATCTGTGCGGGGAGCTGCGGCGCAAGCGCATTGCAGGATTGCGCAAAGCTGGCGAGGATCGATGGGCTTGTGCAGGCGGCCGATGAGCGGAGCACCATGTCCGGAGGCGAGCATTTCCGCCGAAGCAAACAGGTCCTCCTCGATGCCGGACATCAGGATCAGCGAGCCGATCCGATGCTTGCGCGCGGCCCGGAGGAACTCGATGCCATCCATCTTGGTGGAGTCGGCCATGTGCAGGTCGCACAAGACCAGGTCATAGCCCCTGGCGTCATCCTCGATGAGATCCAGGGCGTCGCGGCCGTTCGATGCTTGCGACACATGACCGACTCCCAGGGATAGGAGCGTTGCAGCGATCGTTTCCCGCTGAAATTCGTTGTCTTCCAGTACGAGGGCCCGGTGATTGCGTAATCTGCCTGGTGTTGCGACCGCTGCGCCATCCATCATCTCTGCTTCCCCAATCGATTGACACTTGAGTGACTGAACATTCCCGGCATTACGCCGCGATGCCAGTTCGTTAGTGAGCAGCGAGAAAATCGCTGACTTCGTCGATCACCCGCTGAATCTCGAATCGGACTGAATCGAAACTGCCCCAGTCACTGTTCGCCTGATTGCGCCGTGCATTCTTTTCCAATGAGCCCAGCAGGTCGCTGGCAGCGGTTGCGCCAACCAGCGCAAGCGAACTCTTGAGGGAATGCGCCTCCTTCTCGATGGCGCGCTGATCTCCCTGCCGGAAAGCGCTTTCGAGCGCCGCAAGGGATTCGGGAGCGATTCGCAGAAAGACACCCAGCAAATGGACGAAAGCGGCTTCGTCATTACCCGTGGCTTTCATCAGCAATTGAGGATCGATCAGGCGAAAAGAGTGATTCATGAAATGGTGAGCCTTATTGGTGGGAACCGTCCAAAGGGCGGTGGATAGGCAAATATTCCACGAATAAACTAAATTTGTCAAATAAAACGAATTAATCGAATTTCTAACAAGCCTGATGCCCTTTGCAGGAAGGGGCGCCTGGATTAAGCGGTGGAGGCGATGGAGGAGGGGCTGACGGGATGGATTCCTTCGTTGTTTTCTTCAGCCCCGATTCGTCTGATTCCTGCGCGCTTTCTGGGCGCAGCAGGCGCGCAGGTAGCCTCGCAACTCATCGTAATTGATCGGCTTGCCGAAGAAGACGACGCCCTTGGGAATGCCGCCGCGTGCCGTCAGCGCGTCGGACGGCATGCCGGACAGGATCGCGATGTTGAGGTCGGCCAGGTCAGGATAGGCAAGAACGGTATTGATCATTTCGTAGCCGTCGATCCCGTCCATCATGATGTCCGCAAGGACGACGTCAGGGCGATGGCCGGCGATTTCCATGAGGGCCTGATAGCCATTGGAACAGTAGCGGACCTCGGCATTCAGGTCCCACGATGAAATCTGCTTTTGATAGATGCCCCGTTGCAGCTCGTTGTCTTCGACCACGAGGATTCGGGTCAGGTCATCGGGCGTCTTGGTCCGGGCTTCCGGCGAATCCTGCACGTGCCCGGCCTTCGCCTTGTAGGCGAGGACGGCATTTCGGGGGATGCGGCGGTGGCCGCCTTTTGTTTTCCATGCCTTGATGGCGCCCGCTTCCACAAGCTGTTGTACCGATGTGACAGAGATGCCAAGAAGCTTCGCAGCCTCCTGGGTGGTGCATACCTCGCCGTCGGGGATTGGCGTGCTTTTCATAGTCCGGGAATTCAAGATCAATTAATGATTCAAACAGTAAAACATTAAATTCGTTATAATTGGTTTTACTCAACTGTCGCTTGTCGATTTTCCGGGGCGGGAAATAGTGCTGGAGACAGGCGAAACATTAATGGCGACATTATGAATCGTATTCACGCGCGGGCAAAGCGAAAACATGCACGTTTTTGCAGAAATCCCATGTGAAGTAATAAAAACGTTGGAATCAACAAATCGGAACGAATCCCACGCATTTCAAACCTGTGAAACGAAGGATGACACTTATGCAGATTGCCAGCGGCGAACCGCAACCCGGCCCGGATGATATGGCCGCATTGCACAGAAAAGGGGTAGCGGAATATCTCGTCTTCAGCCTGGGGCGCGAGGAATACGCCATCGACATTCAGCGCGTGCAGGAATTGCGCGGCTATGAAGCCGTGACCTGCATCGCCGGCACACCGGATTTCATCAAGGGCGTCATCAATCTACGAGGCACTGTCGTTCCTATCATCGACATGCGCATCAAGCTCAATATCGCGCCGCCAACCTACGGCGCGCTGACCGTCCTCGTGATTCTCAATGTCGCAACCGGCCTGGTCGGCGCAGTGGTGGACGGCGTTTCGGACGTCGTCATGCTCACGCGGGATCAGATCAGGCCGATGCCCAGCATGGATGCCGTGATCGATGCGGACTGCTTTCACGGTCTCGGCATGCTGGACGGGCGGATGATCCTCTTGCTCGACATCGACAAGGTGATTCCACCCCTGGAGGCTGCGCAACTGAATACCGCGCATCCGAAGGTCGAGTCAATGGCGGTCAGTTAAACCCGGGTCCTTCGATGCGTCGCTGGAATGCGTTCATTACAGGCGGGAACAACATGGCAAATGCGAATGTCGGCCTTGTCTCCTGCGCCAGTCAATATCCCTCATGAGGAAGCACATGTTATCCAATCTCACGCTCAAGATGCGAATCATCGCAGTCATAGCATTCCTGTCGCTGGAGCTCATTATCGGCGGGCTCGTCGGTATCATCAGCCTGGGGAACGCGAACACGTCAATGAAAACGATCTATGACGACCGGCTTGTTTGCCTCGGCCAGCTGGACGAGATCGTCCGCCTCCTGAACCGGAGCGAAATGGCCATGGGCAAGGCGTTAACTGGCGATCCGGCAAAAATGGCACCGGCTGCAGGCGAGATCAGAGGGGATATCGATCAAGCAGACAAGATCTGGACCAAGTACCGGGCGACCTATCTGAGCGACAGTGAACGCAAGATTGCCGATACCTTCGCCGAGCATCGGAAGAAGTACGTCGCAGAAGCTCTCATGCCGGCGATGGCTGCACTGCGCGCCGGAGATGCAAAGGCAGGTGCGGAGGTATTGCATGGCCCGATGACCACGCTCTTTCAGCCTGTGCGTGAAAACATCAATCAGCTGATCAAGCTCCAGCTCGATATTGCGCAGGAAGAGTACACCAGGTCCTTGAACATATACCGCTGGGTCCGGGACTCCTGCATAGTCGCGCTCACCGTCGGGCTGCTGCTCGCGGGCCTCGTCGGTTGGTGGTTGGTACGCGCAATTACCGTTCCCGTTGACAAGGCGGTCAAGGTCGCCACCAGCGTCGCGTCAGGCGACCTGACGCAGGAAATCGACGCGCGCTCGAAAGACGAGATGGGGCAGTTGATGCGGGCCTTGAAGTCCATGAGTGATGGCCTGATGGAGATCGTCAGCCAGGTGCGCAATGGAACCGACCGCATCGCGAATGCCTCCGCCGAGATCGCTTCCGGGAACATGGACCTGTCGTCGCGAACCGAGGCGCAGGCAAGCTCGCTGGAAGAGACTGCAGCATCCATTGAAGAGCTGACGAGCACCGTCAAGCAAAATGCCGACAACGCGCATCAGGCCAATGCACTGGCCGTCTCGGCATCGGAAGTGGCAAGCAAAGGCGGCGCCGTCGTGTCCCAGGTCATCGATACCATGGGATCCATTCACGACTCCTCGCGCAAGATTGTCGACATCATCGCGGTGATCGACGGCATCGCGTTCCAGACCAATATTCTTGCGCTGAATGCCGCGGTTGAGGCTGCGCGCGCCGGAGAGCAGGGGCGCGGCTTTGCAGTGGTGGCATCAGAGGTCCGCAACCTGGCGCAGCGCTCCGCCGGCGCCGCCAAGGAAATCAAGGCGCTCATTAACGATTCAGTCGAAAAGGTAGAGGTCGGAAGCCAGCTGGTGGATGAGGCCGGGGCGACCATGCGTGAAATAGTCGACAGCGTGCGACGCGTGACCGACCTGATGGGCGAGATTGCAGCAGCAAGCCGGGAGCAGACCTCCGGGATTGATCAGATCAACCAGGCGATCACACAGATGGATCAGGTGACGCAACAAAATGCCGCGTTGGTTGAACAGGCCGCAGCCGCATCACAGGCCTTGCAGGAGGAAGCGGCGACGCTCGCCAAAGTTGTCGGCGTGTTCAAGCTTGATGGTCACCACGCCGCCCTTGCTCAAAGCTTGTCGGTACAGCAAACGCATTCCGTGACAGCCGTCAGGCCGAGAAAGCTCCCGGTCAACGAGCGCGTTCGTGTGGGCAGTCCCAAAGCCACGAACAGAGCCGGGACCAGGCAGATTGGCAAAGCGGTCGCGGTGGACAACGACGAGTGGGAGCAGTTCTGAATTGATGTCTGCAAGCGGCGTAATGATCGCCGCTTGCACCATCGGGGAGGAAGCGACAACGATGCTCAGGCAAACCTGCCGATCTTCTTCTCGACCGCACTACGCACCGAGCCGCTGGCGATAAAGGAATGCGCGGTCTGAATATCGTTGTGGAACCAGCGATCACCATCCAGGCATGCGGGAATCTGGCGACGAATTTCCTCATAAGCCGCCTGCGTGCCCTGGCCAAGCGTGAAGCCCGGCAACAGCGATTCCGTCATGCTCAGTGCCTGCGCCGCCAACAGCATTTCCACCCCGATGATGTATTGCGTATTCGCGACCACGGTCGCCGCCTTGCGGGCGCACCAGGTCGAGTTCGAGACATGGTCTTCGCTGTTGCCTTTGGCGGGAATACTGTCGACGCTGCCGGGCATGCACAAGGTGCGGTTCTCCATCACGAGTGAACTCATCGAGCACTGCACGACCGTGTAGCCGGTGTTGACGCCGCGGATGCCGCTCATCAGGTTGCGCGGCAGGCCCCACGACAAAGTGGGGTCAATCAGGCGCGCGATGCGGCGTTCGCAGATGCTGCCAAGGTCGGCTACCGCCATGGCCAGCAGATCCATTGCCTGCGCCAGGTACTGCCCGTGGAAATTGCCACCCGAGATGATTTCGAAGCCGCCGCCTTCCTTGCCGAAGATCAGCGGATTGTCGGTGGCCGAATTGATTTCCTTGGCGACGATGTTGTCGATGTAATCGAGCGCATCGAAGACCGGGCCGTAGACCTGCGGCGCGCAACGCAGCGAATAGACATCCTGGATGCGTGCAGTGTAAGGAATGTCGGTGCGGCGCGATTCTTCCGGGAATTGCACGGCGCGCGCGTCATGTGTGGTGCGCGTGGAACCGCTCAGCAGCTTGCGCACGATCGCCGCGGTCTTGATTTGCCCGGCATGCGGTCGCGCCCGGTGGATGCGTTCGTCGAAGGCAGACATTTCGGCGCGCATCGCTTCGAGCGTCAGGCCGAGCGACAAGCAGGCATCGGAAAGCAAGTTGCGGGCATCGTCCGCCGCCAGCACGGCGACCGCAAGCGATACCGTGCAGCCGTTGATCAGCGCCGACGCGTCCTTGGCCTTGAGATCGAACTTGACCGGTTCGATGCCTGCCTGTCTGATCGCTTCTGTGGCCGGCATGCGGCGGCCCTTGTACATCACATCTGCCTCATCGAAGCCTGCCACGGCGGCGGCAAGATAGGAGAGCGGAGCGAGGTCTCCAGATGCACCGACAGAACCCTTCTGCGGCATGATCGGATGAATGCCGGCATTAATAAAAGCAAGCAGGCGATCCACGACTTCGACGCGCGGTGCCGAATAGTTGCTGGCGAATGCATTGGCGCGCAGCAGCATCGTCGCACGGCTGACCTGCTCGGAAAACGGCTCGCCCATGCCAGCGGCATGCGCCTTGATCATCTGCGTCTGGAACAGTTCAATGTGCTCGACCTTGACGCGCGTGTCCTTCAGCAGGCCGACGCCGGTATTGAAGCTGTACATCATCGGTGCTTCATCGTGCATCCAGGTGGACTCGATGTAGTCGCGGCTTTCCTTCAGGGCAGCGCGGGAGGAGTCCGCCAGCGACACTTTCACGTTCGAGTCGCGCGCTACGGCAAGCACCTGTTCGGCCGTGAGGGTAAAGCCGTCGATTTGTATCGTTGTCATGCTCATTCCTGTCTGTCTCCAAAGAAGTCAAGGCTCCGCGAAATGTTCGACGAAGCGGCTGAAGATATCGGCGGCGACGCGTGCATCGTCCGCGCTCATGCATTCATCCGGGTGATGGCTGATGCCGCCGTTGCCGCAGCGGACAAAAAGCATTGCGACATCAGTCAGCGCGGCAACGGCCATCGCATCGTGGCCGGCTCCTGAGGGCAGGCGGCGCACCCGCATGCCGAGGCCGGCAATGGCCTGCGCCAGTTGATCCTGCAGCCAGGACGCGCACGGCACGCTGCTCGCCTCGTGCGTCTGGTTGATCTCCAGCGTCACCCGCCGGCGCGCCGCAATCCTTTTCATTTCGTCCAGCACATCGCGTACGGCTGCCAGCCGCACGTCGTCCGTCTCCGCGCGGATGTCGATGGTAAAGACGGCCTTGCCCGGTATGACATTGGCGGCGCCGTCCGGCACATCAAACTGCCCGACTGTGCCGACCAGGCCGGGAACGCCAGAACAACGTTTCTCGATATACAGGCCGATTTCAGCTGCCGCCATGGCCGCATCGCGCCGCGAGTCCATCGGCACGGTGCCCGCATGGCCGGCAAGGCCGTTCACATTGATGCAGAAGCGCGATGCACCGGAGATGGCCGTCACCACGCCAACGGGAAGCTGTTCGTCGAGCAGCACCGGACCCTGTTCGATGTGCACTTCGAGGTAGGCAAGCGCCTTCTCGCGCGGGTATGCAGCCTGCGGCAGGGTATTCGCGTCGAGGCCCACAGCGCTCATTGCCTCGCGCATGGTCGATCCCTGTGCGTCGTGCCTGTTGAGGACTGCCATGTCGAAGTTGCCGGCGAGGGCGCGGCTGCCAAGCAGCGTGGCCTTGAAGCGCACACCTTCCTCTTCGGCAAAGCCGATCACTTCAATGGCGAAAGGAAAACGGCGGCCCTGCCGGTGCCATTCGGCGACGCAGGCGATCGGCAGCAGGATGCCGAGGTTGCCATCGTATTTGCCGGCATTGCGCACCGTATCGAAATGCGATCCGGTCAGCAGCGCAGGCGCGTCCGGTGCGATGCCCTCGTAACGGCCAATCACATTGCCCGCGACATCGCGGCGTACGTTCATGCCCGCGTCGCGCATCCATTGCGCCAGCAGCTCGGCCGCATTCCGATGTGCTGCCGAGAGGTAAGTGCGCGTCAGCATGCCGGGTGTTTCGGTGCAGAGGGCCAGCTCGTCGGCGCGTTGCATGATGCGCTGTCCGATATCGGTCGCCTGGTTCATGGTGTCTCCATCCTGCCGCTTCGCTGGGAATATGACAGGCAAGTATAAGCGAGTCTTCTTGGATTGTATACAAAAATAGGAGACAAAATGTATTCAATGGCGCGCGCTGCTGGTATAGTTGAGGCCATCGAGACCTTTACGGATGAGGGCCGGCGCAGGCGTCCTGGCCAGCGGCATGCACATGGCAACGACAAGTGAGGAAAGTGCGGCGAGGAGTTCCGCCTGGATTGCAGAAGACATTGCGGCAGCCATTGCCGCGCACAAGCTGCCGCCCGGCACCAAGCTGCGCGAGGAAGCGCTGTCGCGCGTCTATTCCGTCAGCCGCACAAAGATCCGGGCAGCGCTGCTGAGCCTGTCGAAGGACAAGCTGATCAACATCATTCCCGACAAGGGCGCGTTCGTCAGCCAGCCGACCGAATCCGAGGCGCGCGATATCTTCGCCGCACGCCGCATCATCGAGGCTGCCCTGGCGCGCGAATTCATTGCAAGGGCCAAGGCGTCCGACTACAAGACCCTGGAGCGCCATCTCAAAAGCGAGCGCAACGCGCTGTCCGGGCGCAATTCAAAAGTACGCTCACAGCTGCTCGGCGATTTCCACGTACTTATCGCACAGGTGGCCGGCAATCAGGTGTTGACGGAAATCCTGCAGGAACTCATTGCGCGCAGTTCGCTGATCACGATGTTGTACCAATCCGACCAGGATGCGGTCTGCTCTTCCGACGAGCACGCGGAATTCCTGGATGCTGCCAAGGAGGGCAAGGTCGAGAAGGCGGTACGGCTGGTGGTTGATCACCTGCATCATGTCGAGGCGGCGCTGCAGTTCGAACCGACTGTCGGCGACGGGAAGCGGGACCTGGTTGCGGCATTGCTGGGTTCTTGAGCATATCGTCGCACGGCGGTGCTGCTGATGCCATTCTTGCTCGAGCGTCCGGTGTTTCTCCACGCGTAAAGACGCTGGGCGACTTACTCATCGCAAAAACCATTGGAAGCGATCTTGTGCCCGTTTGTTAAAAGGCATCAGCTACCATCTTTCCCTGCCCAAAACCCCATATCTATGAGATGCGCGTTTCGCCTGCCTCGTTTGTAATTGTCACTTTTCCATCGACAGTTCCGGAATGGCGGCAACTTGCTCAAGCAATCCGGCGCTTCTCGACAAGGAAAGCATCTGATTCAGTTTCGCAGCACCATGAGCGCCAGGCCTTGCGCCGGATGACATCTTTTTTGAATCCTGTCGAACATGAAAATAAAAGGGAGCCGTCAAGTTCTCATTGCCTTTGTGATCACCTGCGTGTTTTCACTTGCCGCCTGCGCAAACAGCGAGCCGACCGAAACAGAAATGCTGGAAACCATCAGCGATTTCGGCCCGACAAAAAAGCTGATTGGCGACCCCGTCATGATGAAGGTCGAGGCAAAAAAGATCGGGTGCGAAGAGACGGCGGAAAACACATACAGGTGTGGAATCGCTACTAAGGTGGGGAATGGTTTGGTGTTGAAGTACGTTTTCACAAGAATCGATGGCAAGTGGCACATCAAGATCTGAGCTGCATAAGTCGTGACTTTATCCGACAGGATGTGTCAGATAAAGAGGGTCCACTTTACGATTCTTTGCTGTCGGATATATGGTATTTGCGCACATTAGCGCTGCAGCGAAAGCGGACTGTGCTGCTTTCTTGCCGATATGCCGCAAGCGGCCAGGAGCGGTCAATCGCTCCTCTCACCTATCTGATATTGCTCCGATAATTTTCTTATGGCAGCATACCTCCACTCATATTAACCCTTGCCTGGACTATGCCGCGTAGCGATTTATCGAACTACTTGGTCCACTGGATGAAAGGACTTACCGAGGCAGATGCTTTTGGGGTTCTTCGTCAGATCGTTTCGGAGCAGCGGCTTGTCGGCAGTTCGGGCTCTATCAGAGGTAGTTTTCGGTGCGTTTGCTTCACCGAGGCACCTGAATCGGCCTTTCATCAGTTGTCCGGTCGCTACCGGCCGTTTGGAATCAAGGTTTCAAAGAAATGGCTGTTCAAGCAAGGCGGGCGCCCTGTCATTTATCAACATAGCGACGAATTCGCAACGCTCCCTGATGCGTTACGTTGGCGTCATGTGCGATATGAGCCAGACGCTGAGCCCCCTATCGACTTTTCTTGGGAGCGCGAATGGCGTATTCAAGCTGATGAACTATTTCTCCCGCCTGAGGAGGTTGCTGTCGTCGTACCTCATGAAAATTACGCGGCCGAACTGCAAGATGAGCACTTCTACAACGAGCACATGCGAGTTACTTTTCTGAAAACTGCGTGGGGCGAATTGGCCGCCTTCGAGACGGAACAGCCATTTGCATATGAGCTTACAGTGCTCCCACCAGAATGAATGTTGGGGCTTCCAATATGGCTGTCGCAAGAGAAATTGATCGCGCTACGAGGATTGTTAGAGAGCGCAGGTTAGGCCGCTTGGCGAACAGCACAAAGTGGCGTGAATTTTTCTCCGCTGTAGCACTCAGGCATATCCCGCTAGAGCGGTTTTCACATCAATAAAAGGGAAAGGAACATCAGGCGCAAAAGGATGTCCTCATGGGATTGTGAAGCTGGAGGTGTCCTCATGGCTGCTCCCTATTCAGAGGATTTGCGTCGGAAGGTGGTCCAGGCATGCGA
>NZ_DATFAI010000008.1:0-7517 GCF_035254685.1 Noviherbaspirillum sp.
CCACACAAGCCGCAGCCCGTGCGCCCGGTCATGTTGCGGCGCCGCTCCTTCAACTGCATAAAGGCGGCATTGCCGATCCTGACATGCGCGGTGATTCCTGCACTGCCATGTTCGATCTCGATGTCGTAACATTCCGCGCCCGATGCGATGATGCCTTCGCTCAGGGAAAAGCCCAGCGCAAACTCCTCGAGGTCGCATGGCGTGGTCAGCATGACGGCATGGGAGATGCCGTTGTATTCCAGCGCAACAGGAACTTCCTCCGCCAGATCGTCCTGCACATGCAGCCATTCTCCGGCACGCAGCCGCGAGACGGCGTACCGGTAGGTGCACTGATCCTTTGTCTCAATCTCTTCCATGCTGGCATTAATCGATGTTTGCCGCGGCGGTGGAGGCCGCCTGGAACAGCTCAAGTTGCGCCTGGCTGAATCGCGAGTATTCCTGCTGCCACGCCGAAGGCTGTTGAACCGGCATCACCTGCACTGCGGTCACCTTGTATTCCGGACAGCTGGTGGCCCAGTCGGCGTTGTCGGTGGTGAGTACATTGGTGCCGCATTCGGGGAAATGGAAGGTGGTGTACACCACACCAGGCTGCATCCGCCCGGATACTCGCGCGCGCAGGACCGTTTGTCCGGCGCGACTCTGAACACTCACCCAATCATTGTCTTTGATGCCACGATCTTCGGCATCATGCGGATGAATCTCGAGGAGGTCTTCCGCATACCAGCGCACATTCTCGGTGCGACGTGTCTGTGCGCCCACGTTGTACTGCGTCAGGGTGCGCCCGGTGGTGAGGATCAGCGGATACTTGCGCGTGATCTTTTCATCGGTGGCCACGTACTTCGTAATCATGAAACGACCCTTGCCGCGGACGAACTCTCCCACGTGCATGATGGGCGTGCCGTCCGGCGCCTCGTCATTGCAGGGCCACTGCAGACTGCCCAGGCGTTCCAGCTTGTCGTAGTTGACACCACCGAAAGTCGGCGTCAGCCTGGCGATCTCATCCATGATTTCGGATGGATGGTCGTAGTGCATGTCATACCCGAGACGTCGGGCGAGCTGGATGGTCACTTCCCAGTCGGCATAACCCGCCTTGGGCGGCATCACCTTGCGCACCCGGGAAATGCGACGTTCAGAGTTGGTGAACGTGCCGTCCTTCTCCAGGAAAGAGGAACCCGGCAGCAAGACATGCGCATACTTCGCGGTTTCGTTGAGGAAGATGTCCTGCACGACGATGCATTCCATCGATTCCAGTGCCGCCACGACATGCTGGGTATCCGGATCCGACTGAACGATATCCTCGCCCTGACAATAGAGGCCCTTGAAGCTGCCATCCACTGCAGCGTCAAACATATTGTTGATGCGCAGGCCTGGTTCCGGCTGGATCGATACACCCCAGGCTGCTTCAAATTCCGTGCGGACCGTGGTGTCCGACACGTGGCGATAGCCGGGAAGCTCATGCGGGAAGGAACCCATATCGCATGAGCCCTGTACATTGTTCTGGCCGCGCAAGGGGTTGACGCCGACGCCGTCACGGCCGACGTTACCTGTCGCCATCGAAAGATTGGCGATGCCCATTACCGCGGTGGAACCCTGCGCGTGTTCGGTTACGCCGAGGCCATAGTAAATCGTCGCATTCCCGCCGGTTGCATACAAGCGAGCAGCGCCGCGCACCAGGGAGGCTGAAACACCAGTCACTGCCTCCATCGCCTCCGGCGAGTTCTCCGGCTGCGATACAAAGTCTTTCCACTGGCTGAACGACTTCGCGTCGCAGCGTTCGGCGATGAACGCTTCATTCATCAAACCTTCGGTCACGATCACATGCGCCATCGCGCTAATGATCGCGACGTTGGTGCCGGGCTTCAACTGCAGATGATATGCGGCCTTGACGTGCGGTGATTTCACCAGATCGATTCGACGCGGATCGATCACGATCAGCTTGGCACCCTGGCGCAGGCGTTTTTTCAGGCGCGATCCAAAGACCGGATGGCCGTCGGTGGGATTGGCGCCAATCACCATGATCACATCCGAGTGCTCGATCGAATTGAAGGGCTGTGTGCCGGCCGATTCGCCCAGCGTCTGTTTCAGGCCGTAGCCCGTGGGCGAATGGCAAACACGGGCGCAGGTATCGACATTGTTGTTGCCGAAGGCGGTGCGCACCAGTTTCTGTACCAGGTAACCTTCTTCGTTCGTGCAGCGGGAGGACACGATGCCGCCGATCGAATCCGTGCCATATTTTGCCTGGATGCGCTTGAATTCCGATGCTGCATAGTCGAGCGCCTCTTCCCACGAAACTTCACGCCATGGGTCGGTGATTTTCTTGCGGATCATTGGTTTGGTGACGCGGTCCTTGTGCGTCGCATAGCCCCAAGCGAAGCGGCCTTTCACGCAGGCATGCCCCTCGTTCGCCTTGCCGTCCCTGGTCGGCACCATGCGGACCACTTCATTGCCTTTCATCTCCGCAGTGAGCGAGCAACCGACGCCGCAGTAGGCGCAAGTGGTGACAATCTTGTGTTCAGGCTGGCCCAGCCAGATTACCGACTTTTCCTGTAAGGTCGCTGTTGGGCAGGCCTCGACGCAGGCACCGCAGGACACGCATTCGGATTCCATGAACGGCTGGTCCTGGCCGGGTGACACGCGTGAGTCAAAACCGCGGCCGGAGATTGTCAGCGCAAACGTGCCCTGGATTTCGTCACAAGCGCGCACACAGCGATTGCAGACGATGCACTTGGTCGGATCGAAGGAAAAATACGGATTCGATTCATCCTTTTTGCTGTCGAAATGGTTAGCGCCATCATGGCCGTAACGTACTTCGCGCAGGCCCACCACGCCGGCCATGTCCTGCAGCTCGCAGTTACCGTTGGCGGGGCAGATCAGGCAGTCGAGTGGGTGGTCAGAGATATAGAGTTCCATCACGCCTTTGCGCAGTGTCTGCAGCTTCGACGTCTGGGTACGCACGACCATGCCCGGCTCAACTGGCGTGGTGCAGGAGGCGGGATAACCACGACGACCTTCGATCTCGACCAGGCACAGCCGGCAGGATCCGAAGGGTTCCAGGCTGTCGGTTGCGCACAGCCTGGGGATATTGACACCACTCTCGGCTGCCGCCCGCATCACGGAGGTGCCGACCGGAACCGTTACCTGCACGCCGTCGATCTCCAGGGTGACCATCTCGGTCGATGTGCTCGGTGGCGTGCCAAAATCCCTCTTAAGGATAGTTTCAATCATGATGGGCTCCTACGTGGCGGACTGCTCGGATGGCGGCACGCCAAAATCTTCCGGGAAATGGTTGAGTGCGGAAAGCACAGGGTAGGGCGTCATACCGCCCATGGCACACAGCGAGCCGCTGAGCATGGTGTCGCACAGGTCACGCAAAAGATGTATCTGCTTTGGCCGCTCGTTGTCGGCGATGATCTTGTCCATCACCTCGACACCGCGCGTGGAGCCGATGCGGCACGGCGTGCATTTACCACAAGACTCGATCGCGCAGAATTCCATCGCGTAGCGCGCCAGCTTCGCCATGTCGGCTGTATCGTCATGTACCACGATGCCGCCGTGTCCTAGTACCGCCCAGAGGCTGGCGAACGCTTCGTAATCGAGTGGCGTATCCCATTGTGACTCCGGCAGATAGGCGCCAAGCGGGCCGCCGACCTGCACCGCCTTGATCGCGCGGCCCGATGCGGT
Source organism: Noviherbaspirillum sp. (assembly GCF_035254685.1). Taxonomy (GTDB): domain Bacteria; phylum Pseudomonadota; class Gammaproteobacteria; order Burkholderiales; family Burkholderiaceae_D; genus Noviherbaspirillum. The sequence continues at coordinate 3,682 of NZ_DATFAI010000008.1, forward strand.
GCCGGCGCCATATTCATACAGAATTTCGCGCAAGGTGATGCCGAATGCTTTTTCGATTAAGCCGCCGCGCTTGATATTTCCTGCCAGCTGGAGCGGAAGCGTCCCGCGCGAACGACCCATGCCAAAGTTCTTGTAAAAGGCGGCACCCTTGCCGAGGATAACCGGCACGCTGGCCAGCGACAGGACGTTGTTGATGACGGTTGGCTGGCCAAACAGCCCTTCCATAGCGGGGAGTGGCGGCTTGGCGCGCACGATGCCGCGTTTGCCTTCCAGGCTCTCCAGAAGTGCTGTTTCCTCGCCGCAGATATAGGCGCCTGCAGCCTTGCGCACTTCCAGTTCAAATGGCTTGCCAGACCCGAGCACGTTGGTACCGAGGTAGCCTTTGGCGTAGGCGACAGCGATTGCCTCGTTGAGTGTGGCAATCGCATGCGGATACTCGCTGCGCACGTAGATATACCCCTTCGATGCGCCAACCGCGATGCCTGCGATTGTCATCCCCTCAATCAGCAGGAACGGGTCACCCTCCATGAGGATGCGGTCGGCGAAGGTACCGGAGTCACCCTCATCGGCGTTGCAGACAATGTATTTCTGTACGGCGCGCGCATTCAACACGGTCTTCCATTTGATACCGGTAGGGAAGGCCGCACCGCCGCGCCCGCGCAAGCCGGATTCGACGACCATGTCGACGATGGCTTGCGCATCCAGCCCGAGTGCGATGTGCAAGCCTTCGTATCCGCCATGCTCTTCATAGTCCTGCAGGGACACCGGGTCGGTGATACCGGTACGCGCAAACGTCAGTCGTTCCTGGCTCTTGAGATACGGTATTTCTTCAACTAGCCCGACGGACAATGCATGCGTGCTGTCACCGGTGTGAAAGCCCGCGTCGAACAGGGCAGGGATATCCGCAGCGTCAACCGTGCCAAACCCCTTGCGCCCCGCAGCGGTCTCCACCTCGACCAGTGGTTCCAGCCACAGCAGGCCTCGGGTTCCGTTGCGCACGATCTGGATGTCCAGGCCACGTCGCACTGCCTCTGCGGCAATCGCATCGGCAACCTCATTGGCGCCGAGTGCGACGGCGGTTGAATCGCGCGGCACGAAGATTCGGATAGTCATTCAGTTTCCTTTGCTTTTGCAATCAGGCGGTCGAAGCGTGCCGGCGTCACGCGCGCATGGACGGCGTCGTCGATCATGATGGCGGGCGAGGTCGCGCAATGGCCAAGGCAGTAAACAGGTTCGAGCGAAAAGCCGCCGTCGGCGCTTTTCCCGTGCAGGCAGCAGCCAAGCGTCTGTTCCGCATGTGCCAGCAACTGGTCCGCCCCCATGCTCTGGCACGCTTCCGCGCGGCAGATCTGTACAGCATGCGTTGCCGGAGGCGTGGTGCGGAAGTGGTGATAGAAGGTGATCACGCCATGTACGTCAGCGCGCGACAGGTTGAATGCGCTGGCAATGTCGGCGACGGCTTCCGGCGGTACGAAGCCGACGGCGTCCTGGATGGCATGGAGAGTGGGCAGCAGGTTCTCGGGCTGCGTCGGATGCTGTTCCAGGACCGACTTGATTCTGCCCTGCATATCCATGGCAGTTGTTACTGGCTGATTCATTATGGCGGCGCGCTTAAAGTGTTCGACGGTATATATGAAATAAAAAACATATATGCATGCTATGGCCAACATGCGAGTCGCAGGTTAGCATACGGATAAATGCTCCTCAATATGAAGTAAATTGCATAATATGAAGATCGAAATTAGACCTGAATGGGTACTCAAGAAGGTGGATGGCTCGGCGATTTCCTTGCCCTTGCTGTTGAAGCTGCTGACCGAGGTGCGTGACCAGGGCAGCATCAGTCAGGCGGCCGCCTCTGTCGGCCTGTCGTATCGCCATGCCTGGCAATTGCTGCGTGAATTCGACGAGCAGTTTGGTGCGGCGCTGGTGCAAAAGACGCGAGGGCGGGGCACGGTACTGTCGCCACTGGCGGAAAAGCTGATCTGGGCCGACAAGCGGATTGCAGCCCGTCTTTCTCCTATGTTGGATAGCCTCGCCTCGGAACTGGAGCAAGAGCTCGCGGTGCTTCTGGCGACCAATCGTCGCGCCGTACGCATCACGGCGTCGCATGGTTTTGCGGTTGCGGCGTTGATCAACCAGATGGGCGAGAAAAAGATGGCGGTCGACCTGAAGTACCGCAATAGCACAGAGGCAGTGACTGCGCTTTCCCGGGGAGAGTGTGACCTTGCGGGCTTTCATCTGCCGATGGGTGAATTCGAACCAGTCGCCGCTGCGCAATATCTCAAATGGATCAATCCCAGACAGCATGCGCTGATTCATCTGGCTTATCGCATGCAGGGTTTGTTCGTTGCCAAGGGTAATCCGAAGGCAATTCGGGGACTCGCCGATCTCACGCGAAACGACATCCGCTTTGTGAATCGGCAACATGGCTCCGGCACGCGGATGCTGCTTGAACTGTTCCTGGCGAAGCACGGCATCAGGACCGCCGATATTGCCGGCTACGAGAGTGCTGAATTTACCCACGCTGCGGTTGCCGCCTACGTGGCGAGCGACATGGCAGATGTCAGCTTCGGTGTTGAGGCTGCAGCCAGGCGATTCGATCTCGACTTTATTCCGATCGTGCGGGAGCGGTATTTTTTTGCGTGCGACCAAATTGCTTTGAACGAGCCGCCGACGAGTGCGGTGCGGACAATCATGTTGAGCGAGAAATACAGATCGGTAGTGAGCGATCTGGCTGGATATGACGCCGCGTTGTCCGGTTCGGTTCTGAACCTGGAAGCCATGTTGTAGCCGAGGCTGAAGGCAATCATCTACGTACCAGAACTAGCGTTAGTTTGTGGGAACTGATGGCGTGAATAATATGGCCGTGGAGCTCATGGCGCTCATGCTGATGCAGAAGGACGTCAATGTTTGTATTTGCCATGTTCAGACCCAAGACTTGGCGCGATTCACCATAGCCACCAGATTTTCTGGTAGTCGCCACCGGCTGCCCAGTCTCGTCCTGCTGCTGATGACGCAAGCAGGTATGGCGGTCATCGAAATAGGGATTAATCATCTGCGGGGGGAAGCCGATTGGGAATTTCGATTTTGACCTAGTGCGCCAGGAGGCATCGCACATTACGCCAGCACCCAGGGGAGTGGAGCCGATGACGGTAACGATGTTGATCGAGAAAGCCGTGCAAGTGGCAGAAAGGTTTGTGGTAATCGGGGGATCGCCCATCGCGCTGTCCAGACGTCTGTGCTGCGGAGTCGACTAAGGTGTGACGCAGTTTTGGTATCCGATTTCATAGTTCATACGTTCGGGACACACGTCATCGTCATGAGGCGAGAATGAATTTACCGCCCATCATCAGGCTGACGACAGCCCCATTAATCAGAGTAACAGAGCCGGTGTTTGGGTCCTTGGCGGTGTGGATCATTCACAGCGAAGTGCCAGCAATGCACACACTCATCAGCGCCTTCGTGGTGTTTTGTGTATTGGTAACGCATATGATTTAGTTCAAGGAAAGGGAGAAGCGCGAGTAATGACGCGGTATCTATCGCTTGACGCTCGCACCTTGAAACATTAGTATTTCGTCCGACATCAGCATCCAGGAACACGGTGCAATTCCGTGGCGGGCCCGCCGCTGTAATCGGGGACGGATGCCGCAGGACCATGGTTTGTCATGGTCAGTCACTGTCGGGATGTATCCCGACGGGAAGACGCGGCAACTCCGGACGATCCGAGAGCCAGAAGACCTGCTGAAGTCGCTTCAGGATACATCCACCTATGGCAAGGGGAGTCGCTGCTACGCATGGTCGCGTAGCAGCGACTCCCCTTTTTCTTTTCCGGAATC
>NZ_DATFAI010000009.1:0-116564 GCF_035254685.1 Noviherbaspirillum sp.
GCTACGCGGCATGAAGGCCCGGACCAAGGAAGCACTTGACTTGGCATTAACAAAGATCATTGGGAAAATCAGTAATAGCGATGCCAGAGGATGGTTTGCCCATTGCGGCTATTCCATTCACTGATGTGAAAACCGCTCTAGAGATCAAGTTTATCGACTCCGTTACGCCAGTTGAATGCAACTCGATATGGATGCCGGCAGACGACTTTATTGAAAGCGGGGCCTTGTACCCGATCCACGTTATTTTCATCGAATGGGTACAGTCAAGCGCACCTTCAGAATTGAATGAGATAGCGGAGAAAGTTGGACTGGAATGCGTAATCGAAAGTGGAAAGGCTACTGTATATGGGTATCGATAAATATCCAAGTTTTCACCTCAACATTGACGCCTTTGGCGCTTGTCATTTAGGCCGCTAGACAACGGAGAAAACATGGCGGCCGCTCCTCCATTTTCGGCCCGTAATCGTGGTCCCCACCAACAGATTGATGGTGCTTTTCCATCGACTGCACGCAATGGTCTTTTGCATCTCCTGCTAGATTTAATTGAGAAAAATTACGTCGCAGGCTGGTGTGCTGTAGCTCGGGAGCTACAGCGCATTGCCAGGCTGCCGCCCGTCGAATACAACGAATCAAAAGTAACTAGCATTAGCCAGGCTAAAGCGGACGCCGAAGTTGCCTTAACTGATTTGGGTTGGGAGAAAACCTATGACTTCTGCGAGCGCTTGCACAACTATCTCGCATGTGAAGTTGGATATACTTGGAATGACGAATTTCAAGTAACAAAGACCAAATCTGAAGTTCAGGGGTTTATCGCCGAAGAGCTACAGCGGCTCTTCGAAGAAGAGGGACTCGCTTTCGAGTTCTCCGATGGACTTGTACGGCGACTTGGCAGAAAGCACACCGTTGACGTAACTACGAGAGCTCAAGTGGTTCTCGGCGATCCTCGGTTGGCTAGCGCGAGAAAACATTACGACAAAGCGCTACAATTTTTTCGGAGCCCCTCAAAGCCGGACTACGAGAATACGGTAAAGGAGGCAGTTTGCGCTGTTGAAGCCGCGGGAAAGAGTTTATTCCCTGGCGCCAAAGCATCGACGTTAGGCGACTTGGCCAAATGGCTATCCTCGGCAAAAGAAGTATCTGTACCGAAGGCATTGATTCAAACTATCACAGGTATCTACGCATACCGCAGCGGCGGGGACGGTATAGGTCATGGCGGCTCATCTGGGGGCGCGGCAACCATGGAAGTGGCGGAATATGTACTTGCGGTGTGCGCTTCACAAATCATTTATCTAGTTGATATCTCTCACGTACAAGAAGGTGATGTCCCTTTTTAGCCTTCTATATCCAACGTTCAATTCGACGCCGAACGCGGCGAAGGCCGCAAAAGCAGGCGTTGAACGTCTGCTTTCGGAAAACGCGAATGGCCGGAAAGGGTCGGATATTGCCTGTCGCTCGCAAGGATCGGTTGTCCGCTCTCAGTCTGAATCAGGCATTCAGCACACATCATCTACTGCCCGCTTCTGAGTCAAAAGCTGTCGATCAACCAGGATTGAGGTTCGAACAAATCTGACATTGGCTGGAAGATAAAGCCTGAGCTACGCCATCTAAGCTTTGACGTTGCGAAGTGAGTTATCCAGGAATGGACTTGCCGCCGCAATTGACCAGGCCAGGAAAGAGTGGCTCGGTCAGATTCCATGCTACAAAGTAAACCATCCTGGCTATACCGAAACGCCACCGCTGACTTCCACCAAGGTTCCATTGATGTAACTCGCTTCATCGCTCGCCAGAAAAGCGTAGACAGACGCAATCTCCTCGGGCTTGCCGATGCGTCGAAGCCAACTCGCCTCCCTGATTTGCTTCAACACCTCCTCCGGTACGCTTTCGAGCATTTGCGACGCTGTTGCGCCGGGCGCGACTGCATTGACACGAATGTTCTTCGGACCAAGCTCGCGCGCCCAGGCTTTGGTCATGCCGACAACACCGGCCTTTGACGCAGCATAATTTCCCTGGCCGAAATTTCCATAAATGCCGGCAATGCTCGATGTGTTGACGATGGCGCCGCTTCCCTGCGCCAACATGGTTTCCACCACGGACTGCGTGCAATTGAACACGCCCTTGAGGTTGACGTCGATGACGGCATCGAACTCGGCCTCCTTCATTTTGATCAGGCGTGCATCACGCGTAATGCCGGCGCTATTGACAAGAATGTCAATGCGGCCGTGCCTGTCTTTGACGGCAGTCATCATGGCATCCACCGTTGCGCGGGCGGCGACATTCACCACGTAACCATCGGCCTTGCCGCCTTCGGCACGAACAGTATTCACTGCCGATTCGGCCTTCGCAGCACCGGCCCCGGCCGCGACCGACAACATGGTGATTGACATGATTTCGGGCGTGTACGGTTGGTCGGGTGCATGGGACGGTTTCTATCTGACAGAGCCGTGGCCGCGCTCCAAGTTCGCGCCGGACCTGATCGTCAACAAGAAGATCGTTCTCAAATAAGGGAAGTCTGAGCGCGATGCAAGCGGGCTGGGCGGCATGCGCGCCTTGCCCGCTTTTGCATGCCGGTGCTTGTCCGCGGCGTCAGCAATCCCGCGGCATGCTCCGGCAACAATGCCTGCAGAGCATTGTTGCGTCGCCCCATCCCCTCGTTGAATCGAAAGCATCGGATATGTTACGCTCGACGCTTCCCCGTGAATCCGCCGCTGCATCCGATTTCGGCAACGTTCTCACATGCTTAGCACGCAGTATATTTTTCTTATCGCAGCGCTTCTCTGCTTCCTGACCTTTCTTGTCTTGTACGGCGTGCGCGCCAACCGGATCGCGGGCATTGACGAAATTCTCATGGCCACGCTGCTCGGCACGCTGGGCAACCTGTTGTATGCCTTTGGCAGGGAACTGCCGCCGCTTCTTGCCTATGAAGCCGCCAACGGGGTCTACGCGGCTGCATCGGCCTCGCTTTTCATCGGGTACCGCCGGCTATTCAAGCAACGGCCCTACCGGCGCGTAATGCTGGTTGCGGTACTCCTGTTTACATTGGCGGCCGCCTTCTTCCACTATGTGCTCGACTCCTTTCTCGGAAGAAGCGCCCTTGTTTCGCTGTTTCAGGCCGGAATTGCGGCGGGCATCGCAATGGCACTTCTGCAAGCGCGCACGCATTGGGACAAACCGTATTACACGAAGTTGTTCATCCTGTTCGTGTGCGGCGTGGTCGCAGTCGGCCATCTAGGGCGCGTGCTGTGGCAGATCGTTGCGCCCGTCTCGCCCACGTCACTGCTGCAACCGAGCACCGCGAGCATCCTGTTTCTCAGCGCAGCCACCGTCGCCTTGCCGGCGATAGCGTTCGGCGGATTGCTTCTTGCGCATCGTCGGATCGTGTCAATGGCTGAAGAAGCGGCCAACCGGGATTTCCTGACCGGGGCGTGGTCACGCCGTGCGTTTTTCAATATGGGCAAGCATGAACTGGTGCGGGCGGCCCGCACCGGACGTCCGCTTGCCATTATGCTTGTCGACTTTGATAACTTCAAACCGATCAACGACCAGTATGGCCATGACGCCGGCGACCGCGTGCTGGTGTCCTTCACCCATAGAGCCGAAGCAGCGCTGCGCGCAATCGACTGCCTGGCGCGCATGGGCGGCGATGAATTTGCGGTATTGATGCCGGAGACTGATCTGGCCGGCGCAACGGCTGCCGCTTACCGCTTGAAAAAGAGCGTGGAAACAGGCAAGTCAGGCGATGGCCTGGTTGGCGTGACGTTGAGCATTGGCGTGTCGGTCCTGCAGCAGGGCGATTCGCTCAAGACCTTGCTGAAGCGCGCCGATATCGCGCTCTATGAAGCCAAGGCCAAAGGCCGTACCCAGGTGGTTTGCCATCCAGTCGCGTCGGCCGGCTGACGTAAAAAAATCCACCCTGGCTTTCCGCTGGACAGGCCGCATTCTCGAATCTGTACGCGTGTCGATTCGCGGTCGATACATCGTCGGACGATGTCGATGCGGTTTCATGTCACGGCGATACAAGCGCTCGTGCTGTTACATTTCTGCCGCGCGCGGCATTGTGGCGCATCAAATCCGGGCCATTGTCTTTCACTACACTCGGACTCTTCCATCAGCCTCTACTCTTGAACTTCGTGCGGGGGCGGGGATAACTCGTGCCACTGTGCCTGTGTGGCGGAGTGGTCATTGCAATGACATTCTCTCGATAGGAGTCCCATCATGTCGGAAGCGAATGACAGCACCAGTGTGTCCAGCGTGTCCTTGAAGGACGCACTCATCGGGCTCACGGAAATCAATGCACCCGCGCCTTTGTCGAATGCAGTGCGAGACAAGAAGTTTGCGCCGGCCGCGGGCACGCTTCAGTTCGTGCCGCGCGATGAGCAAGCCGAACAGAAGCTCATCGAAATTGAAAAGCTGATCCGCAACCGAAGCTACAAGGCCGCCATCCGGGAAGCGCGTGCGATCAACATCCAGGATGCCAACCTCGCATCGACCTACACGCTGATGATCCAGGAAAAGGTGGTGCGCGCGCAGGTGGGACTGGGCGACCGCTACTTGGCCTGGGGCGACCGCGAACGTGCGAAGAAGGCCTATCGCGACGCAACCTCTGCACCCGCGAGCGATGCCCGGTTCGAGACAATCAACAAGCTGACGACTACTGCAGTCAACCAGATGGTGAAGCTGCGCGGCGACCTTGTGGAAAAGATCAAGGGCATGCTGAGCGCGGGGCAGTATGAAGAGTGGTGCGAGACGCACAGGCGCCTCCAGGATTCGAGCATCCTCGACCATCTGAAGGACATCATTCCGGATGTCAGCCTGGTCGAGGGGCTTGGCTCCGGCATTCCACCTCACTGGCCACCGAAGGACAAACCGGGTGACGGATGGACGGATCCCCCGCCTGTTGATGAACTGGCCAATGAAAAGGGACTCGGCAGTGTCGTGCTCGAACGGCCTGTACTGAAGCCTGGTGCCGCTTTTGCAACCATGTCCAGCCGGCCGGTGGGCCTTGCCGCCATCGAAGCCTTCTCGGTGGAAGCGGGAAGGGCGGCGATGCCGCGCGCGTTCTCCGCGCCGCATGCGATGGAGCTGCGTGCTTCTTCCACGCTCCCTCTCATGTCGGCGATGCTGACCGCCCATGCACGTATCCTCGCGCTGGACAAGAATCTCAATGCCGTCGGCCTGTCGGCGGGCAGCATGCCGATATACCGCTACGCCTACCTGGTCGACCAGGCGCGCCATATCCTCGAGTTCATCGCCGGCATCGATGCGCGCATGGCGCCGATGCAATTCCAGCTTGACGACTTCAACGAACTGGTCGACACGATCCGCCGCCACATCGACGAAAACGCGAGTGAGATCCAGGCGCTGGATAACCGCATCTCCGAGCTGCAGACGAACATCGCCACGCTGAGCGATGGCAACCAGAAGATTGGCGTGATGGTCCAGCAGCTCAAGCAGGCGGAAGACGATTGCACACCGAAATGGTGGGAAATCCTGCTGTCGATCGGCGTGGTTATCCTGGCGACCGCAGTGGGCGCGCTGATCGGCTTCCTGCTTGGCGGCCCTCTGGGAGCGGTGGCCGGCGGACTGAGTTCGCTCGTCACCAGCATCGGATTGACGATCAAGGTGTGGAACGACAGGGAGATCAATTGCGACAACGTGAGCCAGGCGCGCCAGGACTTCCAGACAGCGCAATCGGCGTTGCAGGCGGCACTGTCGGATAACCAGGCCGAGCTGCACCATTCGCTGCTGCAACGCGATGCGATCATCGCCACGCTGGCTTCACTGCAGGATACCTACGACGAAGCGGTCACCTCCAACCAGGCGCGCGTGCTCAATGCCGCCACGCTCAGCCGCGTTCTCGGCGTGCTCGACAGCGTGCGCAGCACCGCCATCCTGCGGGCGCATGCGCTTGCCCGCCTGGCGCAGGATGCGTACAACGCGGACAACGACCTGCAGATCAATGTCATCGCCGGCAGCCATAGCGACTACCTGGACCAGGACGCGCGCGGCTATACGGCAGCGGCCACGCTGCAGCGCGACCTGGAAGGGCTGGAGCATATCCGCCTGACAGGCCGCACCCGCAAGCAGATGCAGCTCACGCAGATGGTATCGTTGAGCAAGCATTATCCGAGTACTTTCGCGGCCATCCTCACGGCGGGATTCGGGCGGTTTGCCACGCGCTTGAGTGATTTCGACCGCTGGTTCCCGGGCACCTACATGCATCGACTGAAGGAAGTACGCGTTGAAGTCCTGGTGGATGACAAGCCGCAGCCGATCCGGGGATACCTGAGCAACGACGGCGTGTCGTTCGTGCGTTTTGTCGACCATGGCAACAAGGTCGCGGTCGATGACCGGGATGTGCTTGCCGAGCCGGACACCGACCTGCGCAAGCTGTGCTACAAGCGGCGGCGTCGGCACCATGCAGTCGAGACCATGGCTTTCCCGTCCTCCGACTCGTTCCTGTATGAAGCTCGGGCCACTGAACTGCAGCGGCAGGAACGCAACTTCTTTGAAGGCTGTGGGCTGGAGAGCACCTGGCAGCTTGAATTCACGCCGGAGCAGGAACTCGCCTATGCGCGCATCACGGACGTGAAGGTCTACTTCCAGTTCGAAGCACTGTTCGATCCGGCGCTCAAGAGCGTGGTCGAGTCCAAGCGCTACCAGAACCGCAATGAAACGGCACTGATTTCCGTGCGCAAGCTGCTCCAGGATCGCGGGACGACGGTCGACTTCTCGCAGCCCGTCGTCGCCGACATCACGTCGTTCATGTTCGAAGCGCCGAGCGTCGACAAGTTGATCCGCGAAGTGGGTGTGGTGCTGCGACCGAAGCAGGCACCGTTGCTGAGCGGCGTGGCGAAGCTGCGTCTCAACTTCCAGAACCAGGCGGCGGTCGAAGTGGAAACCAACGACCAGGGCATCGTGGCGACCGACCAGACCTACCCGGCAGGAAACAACACCAATGCCTTGCGCGGGCTGATCCAGGGAAAGAGCGCGATCGGATCGTGGATGATGCAGATCCTTTCCTTGCCGGCAGGGATCACGATGGATGATATCGACGACGTGCTGCTGATGATTCCCTATAGCTTCAAGGCAGCCTGATTCCGCGCAGCTGTTTCGCATGCAGCCCACCTCTCCCGATCCTGCGGGAGGGGCGGGCAGAGATGGAGATTGTCTTCGCAGGCAAGGGAATGTGCATGCATTCTGTCCATCTCTGGCGTTCCCGATGTAACCGGAAGTCGGGCGGGGAATAGCCACTCTTTGGAACAGCTTACTGGCGGCAACAGATCTGGTCGCGTTCGAGCATGTTCAAGGCCCCGCTCCAGTGGCAAAATTCGTTTTCCATAACGATCATTGCCCACTCGGCTTCACATGCAGCAACTTCGCTCCCTGACACTGATTCTTGCCGGTCTGGCGATGCTCGGCCCTTTCAGCATTGACACCTATCTTCCCTCCTTTGCCTCCATCGCGAGAGACTTTCAGGTTGATCCAGTCCTGGTGCAGCAGACGCTCAGTGCCTACCTCGCATGCTTTGCGACGATGATGCTGTTCCATGGCACCCTGTCCGATTCCTTCGGACGCCGGCCGGTGATCATGGCATCGCTGGGTGTCTATACGCTTGCCTCTGCCGGTGCCGCGCTGGCACCAAGCCTCGGCTGGCTGATCGCGTTTCGTGCCTTGCAGGGTTTGTCGGCGGGAGCGGGCACCGTCGTGGGACGCGCCATGATCCGTGACCGCTTGTCAGGCGCGCATGCGCAGAAAATGCTGTCCGATGTCACGGTGGTGTTCGCGGTGGCGCCCGCAGTGGCGCCGGTCCTTGGCGGCTGGATGGAAGTATGGTTCGGCTGGCGTTCAGTGTTCGCGTTTCTCTGCCTGCTCGGACTGCTGATGACACTTGCCTGCTGGCGTGCGCTTGCCGAAAGCCTGCCGCAGGAGCGCCGGCAGCCGTTCCATGCGCGGCAGATCCTCGGAAATTACGGCCTCGTCCTCCAGCATCCGCGCTTTCTCTTGCTGGTGTTCGCGCTGGCCCTGGCATCGATCGGCTACTTCGTCTACATCGCGTCCGCGCCTCACTTTGTGATCGACGTGTTGCACCTGACCGAAACCTCTTTTGCATGGCTTTTCATTCCGGTCGTGATCGGGCTGGTCGGCGGCGCCGGGATGGCCGGGCGGCTCGCCCACCACTGGAGCCCGGTTCGCCTGATCACGCTTGGCTACGTGCTGGTGGGCTTGTCCGCGGCGGCAAACCTGTTGTACGCCAGCATTTTTCCCGCGCAGGTTCCCTGGGCAGTCCTGCCCTTGCTCCTCTACACCTTCGGCGTGTCGGTCGCATCGCCCAGCATCATGGTGCTCACGCTGAACGTATTCCCTGCCATGCGTGGGCTGGCGGCATCGATGCAGGCATTTTTCCAGACACTGATGTATGCCGCGGTCTCGGCGCTGGTTGCGCCATTGGTTGCGCAGAGCGCACTCAGGCTGGCCGCCTTCGTGTTCATGACAGCGGCCGCCAGCGTGGTGTGCATCGTCATTGCCATGCGCATGGGGCACGAGCACGGCTGACGCCTGCAAGGCTGCGGCAAAGCGCCGATAATATTGGCAGTGTTGTATCAGGGTGATTCGCCCTCCTAACAAGGCAGGCGGCGCTTGCCATGTCGCTGAAGGAAAGCCAGATGAGCATGAATGAACGCGCAGGGCGCGATGTAACGATTGCAGAACGCGTCACAAAATTCATCCTTGAGGAAGTGATTCCTTATGAAAAGGATCCGCGCAATCACGGTCATGGTCCCTCCGAGGACCTGGTACGCGAGCTGCGCGACAAGGCGAGAAAGGCCCGCCTGATCGCACCGCAGCTGGGCGAGGAATGGGGCGGCCACGGCCTCAACCACAGGGAAACCGCGACGGTATTCCGCGCCGCCGGCTACTCGCCGCTGGGCCCGGTAGCCATGAACATCATGGCGCCGGACGAAGGCAACATGTTCCTGCTGGAGCGCGTGGCTACCCAGGAACAGAAGGAGCGTTACCTGCGGCCGCTCGCGTCCGGCGCAATCCGCTCCGCTTTCCTCATGACGGAGCCTGACGGCGGTGCCGGTTCGGACCCTTCGATGATCAGTACGGTGGCAACGCTCAGCGGCGATGACTGGCTGATTTCCGGCCGCAAGTGGCTGATCACCGGCGCGCAGGGCGCCGCCGTCGGCATCGTGATGGCAAAGACCGGCGAGCACGCCACCATGTTCCTCGTCGACATGGATGCGCAGGGCATCCACATCGAGCGCGTTCTCGACACCATCGACAACTCAATGCCCGGCGGCCATGCCGTCATCTCGTTAACCAATGTGCGTGTGCCGTCCAGCCAGATCCTCGGCGAAGTCGACCAGGGATTCAAGTATGCGCAGGTGCGGCTGTCGCCCGCCCGCCTGACGCACTGCATGCGCTGGTGGGGCACGGCCAAGCGCGCGCATGATATCGCCTCGCGCTACGCCTGCACGCGCCAGGCCTTCGGCAAACCGCTGGTCGATCATGAAGGCGTCGGCTTCATGCTTGCGGATAACGAGATCGACCTCAAGCAGGCCGAACTGATGATCGACTGGTGCGCATCGGTGCTCGATACCGGGCATTCCGGAACGGCGGAGTCCAGCATGGCCAAGGTCGCGGTTTCCGAGGCCTTGTTCCGCGTGGCCGATCGCTGCGTGCAGGTATTGGGCGGCATGGGCGTGACGCGCGATTCGGTGGTGGAGCAGGCCTTCCGCGAGATTCGCGCATTCCGCATTTACGACGGCCCGTCAGAGGTGCATCGCTGGTCGCTGGCGAAGGGCGTCAAGCGCCGTTTCAGGATGGCGTGAACTGTCTCAGGACGACATTGGCGTGCACAACTCGACCAGAATGCCGTCCGGGCAGCGCACGTACGATACGGTTTGCCCCCATGGCTTGTTCGCCGGCGCAGTGAGTTCCCGCGCGCCGGCCGCAAGCGCTTTCGCATGCGCCTCGCCGACGTTCTCCGTGACCAGGCCGATTTCGAAGCCCAACGGTTGCGCGGAAGTATGTGCAGCGACATGGCCGCCCGGGAAGTTCATGTCGCCCAGTTCATGCGCCGCAAAGGAGAGCGTCGTTTCACCGGTGTCCAGCTCGCCATAGGTTCCTGACTCGTGCAGGAAACGGCGTGACAAGCCGAATGCTTTTTCGAAGAACGCCAGTGAAGCGGCGACATCAGGCACGTAGATGATGGTGTAGCCAAGTTTCACGTTGCCTCCTGATTGTCACGGGCATCCATGATTGTTTGCCCGTCGAAAGAAATCGCGTATCGGAAACAGCAGTCCTGCCAGTGACAGCACGATGAACACGATCTGGTGAATGTGGTCCCTGCCGGGTGGCAATCCGCCCAGCAGATGCGTCGTCCAGAAGACAGGATAGTACCAAAGCGTGAACCACGCCCACCGCTCCCGGCGCCGGAATGCAGTCAGGGTAATCATGAGGCCGAACAGGCCCATGCCGATGGAGGCGACACCGATTGCCTTGAGGAACGGGCTGTTCGCCGACGCTGGCCCTACGCTGGCGAAGATGCCGAAGCCCAGAATGGAAACTCCGATGATGGCGAGCGAGATCCAGGCAATCCTGAGCGGAAGACTTTCGTGCGCAGGCATGATGCACCATCTCAACGAGTGATCAGAGCAATGCGGCGAGCATCAGCTTTCCCAGGGCAAAGCGAGCACTTCGCCTTGCGGTGAGGTGGTCAACACGGGCGTCATGGAGAAGGCAGCAATCGTTTCCAGGGGCTCTGGCCCGACGCTGATCAGCTGATGGTCCACGCTCGCTGGAATGACGATAGTCTGTCCGGCTATGAACCGCTCTATCCGTCCTTCGGCATGCAGTTCGCCGATGCCACGAATGCAGAGTACCACTTCCTCGCAGGTGTGCCGGTGCGGCGGCGTCGCATTGCCGGGGGCCATGGATTGCTTCCACACAGAGAGATGGCGCAGGCCGGTGCCGCTGCCGGCAACTGTGACGTGGTCAATGCCGGGGATTGGCGTGGAAGCCGGAGTATGGTTCGTGAGTATTTGCATGATGGTCTCCTTGAAAAGGGAAGGCTCAGTATGCAAGCCTTGAACTTGCCAGTAAATATGCTGTAATTTCACAATATTAAGGAAATTTATTCGTCAATCCAGGGAGGCCGGATGAGCGGGTTCAGTGAGTTCATAGCGTTCGCCGTCACGGCTCGTCATGCGAGTTTCGCCCGAGCGGGACGCGAGCTTGGCATCACCGCTTCCACGGTCGCCAAGCGCATCCTCCGCCTGGAAGAGCGGCTCGGCATCAAGCTGTTTCATCGCACCACGCGACAGGTGACACTGACATCCGACGGCGAAGCGCTGTATGCGCGCTGTGAGAAGGTGCTGGCCGATATCGACGAAATCGAATCGCTTGCCTCCGGTACGAGCGGCGAGCCGCGCGGTCAGCTGCGCATCAACATGCCGATCACCTACGGCAAGCGCATCGTCATTCCTCGCCTTGCGCGGCTGTTGTCGCAGCACCCAGGGCTGGAACTCGACATGCGCCTCTCGGATTCTTTCTGTGACCTCATCAAGGACGGTGTCGACGCTGCCATTCGCGTCGGAAAGCTCGACGATTCGCGGCTCGCTGCAAAGCGTATCGACTGGCAGCATCTCGTGCTCTGCGGGAGCCCCGCTTATCTGCGGCTGCACCGCAAGCCGACACGCATCGACCAGCTGGATCAGCACCATTTCGTTGTCTTCCGCAATCCGACTTCAGGACGGGAGCGGCCGGTGCAATTGCACGTAAGTGGCCGCTTGCGTGAATTTCATCCTCCAACACGCGTCGTCATCAACGACGGGGAGGGCATGGTCGAAGCGGCACGCAATGACGCCGGACTCACGCAGGTGCCGCGCTACATGGCGGAGGATGCCATTGCTGACGGCAGTCTGGTCGAAGTGCTTGCTGCAAATGCTCCGCCGCCCCAGCCGGTCAGCCTGATTTGGCCGGGAAACCGGCTGCTGCCCGCGCGCATGCGCCTGCTCATCGACATCCTGTCATCGCCCGAATAGCAGGACGTCCAGATGATTCTGCATGGTGCACAGAGCAATCGCTGCGCCTTGTCTGGTTGATCCGGTGGTTGCGGCTGCTTGCTTTCATGGCTGAACAGCCGCCTGCGAAGTCAGCACATCCAGTATCGCCGCTGTCTCCGCGTCCGGTACGCCGTCAAACCGCTGCGGCCGGTATTTCATCTGGAATGACACCAGCATTTGTCGCGTCGTTTCATCCATCTGCCCGCTGCAGGGCAGAACATAACCGTGCTCCACCAGCTTCTCCTGGAACCACGTGGTATCCGGCAATTGCTGCTCGAAGGCTTGCTGGCGCTGCGCCACCAGCGCCGCATCGGGCCAGCGGATCAGGCCCGCTTGTGCCAGGCGTATCCATGGAAACAGTGGGCCGGGGTCGACCTTGCGCTGGAAGGCGATTTCGTTATGACCCAGGATGTTGTCCGGCGAGATGTGGTGGCGCGCGACGATCTGCTTGAGGAGATCGATCAGCAGGGAGATCTGTTCCGGCGGATAGGGGAAGTAGATGCGTCCTTCCGGCGTGTCGCGATAGCCGGGGTTGACGATCTCGATGCCGACCGAACTGAAATTGAGCTGCGCATCGTTTTTCCACGCGCTCAGGCCGGCGTGGTAGGCGCGCCGGTTTTCATCGACTAGCTGATAGATCTTCGGCGGGTGGTCGTCGATCAGGTAATGGCTGCTGACGTCGCCTTTCGTCAGGATCGTGAGCGCGCGCGGGAAGTCGCCGTCGGTGTAGTGCAGGATCACGTAGCGCACGCGACTGTCCTGGGAGACCGATGAAAAATGCCGGTCGATCGGCGGCCCGCCCGCGCAGCCGGCCAGTAGTGTCAGGCAAAGAAGTGAAAGCAGGTATCTCATCGGCGCACGCAGGTATCGTTGGCAGAAATTGTACCCCTCTAACTCCGCAGCGCTCCCGGCGTCGTGCCGAATTCGCGCCGGACCAGTTTCCGCAGCGCCGTTCCATCCTGGTAGCCGACCCTGGCGGCGACGGCTTCAATCGACATCGAAGTCGTCTCGATCAGGTGGGAGGCGTGCAGCAGCCGCCGGCGTTGCAGAAACTTGACGGGTGACAAGCCCGTCGCCGCTTCGATACGCCGCGCCAGCGTCTTTGGCGACACCGCCAGCTCGGCGGCGAGGTCCGCAATGCTGATCGGCCCGGCAAGATGCGCATCGATCCAGCGCTCTGCGGCGACGACGGTCGGATCGACATGCTGCGCATGAGCGTGGATCATGTAGCGGGCTTGCGATGGCCGCTGGTCGATGATGAGGTAGCGTGAGCAAAGGTGGGCGATGGACGTGCCCATGCAGTCCGTCACGATGGCCAGCATCAGGTCGAGTTGCGCATAGGCCGACCCGGCAGTGAGAATCGGCCCGTCGCGCACGAGCATTTTCGTTTCGTCCAGCCGCACGTCAGGATGCCGCGCGCGGAACAGGTGGGCCAGCCACCACGTCATCGTCACGTTGCGACCGGAAAGCAGGCCGGTATCCGCCAGCAGGAATACCGACGAGCACGAAGCGCCAACCCGCACCGAACGCGGTGCCATGCGCAGCAACGCCATTGCCGCCATCGCGTCTTTCTTCTGCAGGCGCGAGCCGATCGCCTTGTCCGATACGAGACCAAGGCCGGGAATGACGATCCAGTCCGGCCAGCGGGTGAGCCCGGGTACCTCGGCGAACGTCAGGTCCGCGTTCAGGCGCAGGCCGCCGCCGGTGCGTATGGATTTCTTGTGACCGGCGACGAGCAGTTGCACACGACCGGGCTTGCGGGCGCCGGACAGGAAAGCCTGCCCTGCTCGTATGGTGTCGAGCGTGATGGCGAGGCTGGAATCCATCACACCTTCCAACGCAAGGACAAGGATGGTTTTCATTTGTCCATTTTGACATGAAAAATGTCAAAAATGTCTATTCCTTGATATCGCCGCCGCCGGCACACTGAAAGCTCATCACCCCGGCATGTTGCCGGTCAATTGACAAGAAGGAGAGCAGGATGTCGACACGCAAGCTGTATGAGGATGACCCGCTGGATGATTTCCTTGCGCGCGAGATCACCCTCGACGGCGTCACGAAGCGGGTGCATGTGGCCGGGTGCGGGCCGGCGGTAATTGTCATGACGGAGATGCCGGGCATCAGCCCTCATGTCGCACGCTTCTCCCGGTGGGTCCGGGATGCGGGTTTCACTGTGTACATGCCTTCACTGTTCGGCAGGGACGGTGCCGTGCCGATGGCAGAGGAGGGCGTGGCGACGTTCAAGCGGGTATGCGTCAGCGCGGAGTTCCGTGCATTTGCCGCCAACGAATCGAGCCCGGTCACGGCATGGCTGCGCGCCCTGGCGAGGCTGGCGCACTACGAGTGTGGCGGTCCTGGCGTGGGTGCGATCGGCATGTGCTTCACCGGCAATTTCGCGCTCACGATGATGCTGGAACCCGCCATGCTTGCGCCCGTACTGTCGCAGCCTTCGCTGCCGCTCAACGATCCTGCCGGCCTGGAGATCGCGCCGGACGAACTCGCTGCCGTGCGGCGCCGCCTGGAACAGGAAGACCTGACCGTGATGGCCTATCGCTTCGAAGGCGACCGCGTCTGCACGGCCCAGCGCTTCGCCGCCTATTCTCAGGCACTTGGTGAGCGCTTTATCGCGCGCGTGCTGCCTGACAGCGCAGCCAGCCGCGCGGTGCCGCCGTTCTTCGAGAAAGTGGTGGCATGCCCGCACAGCGTAGTGACCGCACACCTGATCGATGAAGCCGGTCAGCCGACGCTCGCTGCACGCGATGAAATCCTCGCGTTCTTCACACGTCGGCTCGCGACCGACTCCCGAGGATCGTTGCAAGAATAGAAGTTGCAACAGCGAGTGTGCTCGGAGCTTGGGTGTGCCGCACGGCCACAACACAACTCTCCACACCGTAGCTCTCTGATAGTCATGAAGCGCATCGCCTACATCGTGAATGCAGGCGTTGGTTTCCTCACGACAATCACATTTTTTCCACACAGCATGGCAGAAGTGAAAGATGCCATTGAGCATCTGCCATGCCGGTGTAGCGCACTAAACCAAAGTCCAATAGACCCCCGCAACACACGCCCTCTATCCTCCTCGCATCGACATTCACACGCAATCGCAACGCAAGCGTCGGATACGAACCGGGCCGCCGGCCCGCCAAAACAAGGAGACTGAAGATGGCTGTATTGAATCGGATGGACTGGTACGACATCGCCAGAACAACCAACTGGTCACCCACGTATGTCAAGGAGGACGAGCTCTTTCCGCCCGAGCTGAGCGGTGATTTCGGCATCCCCATCGAAAAGTGGGAAGCCTACGACGAGCCGTACAAGCAGACCTATCCGGAATATGTGAAGGTGCAGCGCGAGAAGGACGCCGGTGCGTATTCGGTCAAGGCTGCGCTCGAGCGCAGCGAGATTTTCGAGAAGTCGGACCCGGGCTGGCTTTCAGTGATGAAGGCGCACTACGGTGCGATTGCACGAGGCGAGTATGCAGCTGCCACGGCGGAGGCACGCATGATGCGTTTCTCCAAGGCGCCGGGCATGCGCAACATGGCCACGCTCGGTTGCATGGATGAAATCCGGCACGGTCAGATCCAGCTCTTCTTCCCGCACGAGCATGTGTCGAAGGACCGCCAGTTCGACTGGGCGTTCAAGGCATACGACACCAATGAGTGGGGCATGATCGCTTCGCGCCATTTCTTCGACGACATCATGATGACGCGCGATGCGATCAGCGTCGGCATCATGCTCACCTTCGCCTTCGAAACCGGCTTCACCAATATGCAGTTCCTCGGCCTGGCTGCGGATGCCGCCGAAGCCGGCGACCATACCTTTGCCAGCCTGATCTCGAGCGTGCAGACCGACGAGTCGCGCCACGCGCAGATCGGCGGACCGCTGCTGCAGATCCTGATCGAAAACGGCAAGAAGGCGGAAGCGCAACAGCGCGTGGACGTATCGTTCTGGCGTGCATGGAAACTGTTCTCGGTGCTGACCGGCCCGATGATGGATTACTACACGCCGCTCGAGCATCGCAAGCAATCGTTCAAGGAATTCATGCAGGAGTGGATCGTGACGCAATTCGAGCGCGCGATCTCCGACCTTGGCCTCGACAAGCCGTGGTACTGGGACAAGTTCCTGGCCGATCTCGATACGCAGCACCACGGCATGCACTTGGGCGTCTGGTACTGGCGTCCGACCGTGTGGTGGAATCCCGCCGCCGGCGTCACGCCCGACGAGCGCGATTGGTTGGAACAGAAGTATCCGGGCTGGAACGACACCTGGGGCCAGTGCTGGGACGTGATTATCGACAACCTCGTCGACGGCAACATGGCGCAGACCTATCCCGAGACGCTGCCGATGATCTGCAACATGAGCAACCTGCCGATCAACTACACACCCGGCAACGGCTGGGCCGTCAAGGACTATCCGCTCGAATACAAGGGCCGCCTGTATCACTTCAGTTCGGAAGTGGACCGCTGGTGCTTCGAGCAGGAGCCGGAGCGCTACGCCGGCCACATGAGCCTGGTGGACCGCTTCCTCGCGGGACAGATCCAGCCGATGGACCTGAACGGCGCGCTGGCCTACATGAACCTGGCTCCCGGTGAAATCGGCGACGACGCCCACGGCTACAAATGGGTTGAGCTCTACAAGCAGTTGCGCAAGAAAGCGGGCTGAGCTGTGCCACGTCATTCAGGCAAGTCTGCTGGCGCAAGAACGTCATTCCCGCGGGCGGCAATTCGCCTGCGCGGGGATGGCGCAAGAAACACATAGAAAACAGATCGAGGACAACATGGCTTTATTTCCCCTGACATCCAATTTCGAAGGCGACTTCGTTTTGCAGCTGCTTCCGGTCGACACGGAAAACACGATGGACGAAGTCTGCGCCGCCGCCGCCTACCACTCGGTCGGCCGGCGCGTGAAGGCAAGGCCCGGGCACATCCTGCGCGCCCGCAAGCAAGGAGCCAGCGAACCCCTGCCGCGCATGATGAGAGTGGCGGAGGCCGGCCTGAAGCCGACCGAGTGCATCGAGATCGTCTGGGAACCCGAAAAACGGTAATCGCTCGCCGGCGCAGGCCGGTCCGATTCAGCATAGGAAGCAAGCATCATGACATTCAAGAAAATCTGCACCCTCGACGACCTGTGGGAAGGCGAGATGGCATCGTTCGAAATCGACGGACAAGAGGTGCTCGTGGTTGCGCCCGAAGGCGGCGAAATCCGCGCTTTCCAGGGCATGTGCCCGCACCAGGACATTCCGCTGGTGGAAGGGAAGTTCGATGGCAAGACGGTCGTCTGCCGCGCGCATCTGTGGCAGTTCGATGCCTGCTCCGGCAAGGGCATCAATCCATCGGACTGCGCGCTGGCGCAGTACCCGGTGAAGATCGAAGGTGACCACATTCTTGTCGACACCGAAGGCGTGATGCCGCTGTTTGCACACACGTAAGCCGAGGCCCGAGGTCAATCAATAATTCCATGAGGAGACAGAAATGGGCACCAACGAAATTTCAACAGCGCATCTGAACAACCGGGTCGGTCCTGTGATGCGTGCCGGAGAGATGGCCGACGCCGTGGTCGAGGCCGCGCACGAAGACAATCCCGGCAAGGAAATCCGCGTCGACGACAAGCGCGCCTACGTGCGCATCGAGACCGACAACGAAATGATCCTGCGCCGCGAGACCCTGGAGCGCGCGCTCGGCCGGCCGTTCAAGATGCCCGACCTGGAAATCGGCTTGAGCTCGTTCGCAGGCCGCGTCGAAACGCAGCCGGACCTGATCCGCTTCTACCTGATCAAGCAGGTCTGAAGCAGCGAGCGCGAAACATAGTAAATCAAGGAGACTCAACCATGTCACAAGAACAAGTGCTCAAGCCGCTGAAAACCTGGAGCCATCTCGCGGCGCGTCGCCGCAAGCCGAGCGAATACGAGATCGTCTCGGTCAACCTGCACTTCAATGACCGCGATGCGAACGCGCCGTGGGAGCTCGACCCCGAGATGTTCATGAATCGCTGGTACAAGAAGAACAATCTCGGCAGCCCGCTCAAGCATCCCGACTGGAACGCCTTCCGTGATCCGGACGAAGTGGTGTATCGCACCTACACCATGATGCAGGACGGCCAGGAGAGTTATGTCTTCGGCCTGCTGGACCAGTTCAACGCGCGCGAGCACGACAAGACGCTGACACCCGGCTGGGCCGGCACGCTGGCGCGCCTGTACACACCGACGCGCTACCTGTTCCACACGGTGCAGATGGCGTCCGCTTACGTCGGCCAGGTCGCGCCGGCCAGCACCATCACCAGCTGCCATTACTTCCAGATGGCGGATGCCTTCCGCTGGCTCAGCCACACCGCGTATCGCACCAGGGAATTGTCGCTGACCATCGCCGACAAGGGCTTCGGCCGCGACGAGCGCACCTATTGGGAAACCGACCCCGCATGGCAGGGCTTCCGCGAGCTGATGGAAAAGGTCCTGGTGACCTGGGACTGGGCCGAGGCATTCGTCGCGCTGGACCTGGTCGCCAAGCCGGCGATCGAAGAAGCGGTCCTGCGCAAGCTCGGTGAGTCGGCGCGCCACAACGGCGACATGCTGCTGGGCCTGCTGACCGATGCGCAGCTGATCGACGTCGCGCGCCATCGCCGCTGGGCGACGGCGCTGGCGAAGATGGCCCTGGAACAGCCGGGCAACGCCGAGATCATGCGCGGCTGGATCGCGAAATGGGAGCCGCTGGCCGACAAGGCAATCGACGCCTATTGCGCCATGCTGCCCGACGTGCCCGACGCCGCAGCAGCAGTCAGGCAGGCGACGCGCGACTTCCGCCGCTCGCTCGGCCTGTAACTCCACCGCCGATGTCCGGACGGCCTTTCGGAAGCTGCGCTTCCGGGGGATCGTTGGGCCTGTTTGCAAGGAAGCATGCATGACACAGCATCAAATACGGATTGGAGAGGATGATCCTTTCCAGCAGGACGGCGAGGATACATTGCTGCAGGCAGCATTGCGCGCCGGCGTTGGCTTTCCCTACGAATGCAGCTCGGGTGGTTGCGGCAGCTGCAAGTTTGAATTGCTTGACGGCGAAGTCGAGAACCTGTGGAAGGAAGCGCCGGGCTTGAGCGAGCGTGACCGTCGCAAGAACCTGCAGCTGGCCTGCCAGTGCCGCGCCAGGGGGCCGTTGCGCATCAAGGTGCGTTCCTCGCCGGAGTGCCGGCCAAAGGTGCGGCCCGTACGGCGCAGCGCAAGGCTGGTCAGCGTGCGCGCGATCACGCATGACATCACCGAGTTCCGCTTCGTGACGCAGCGACCGGCCGAATTCGAGGCCGGACAGTACGCATTGCTGTATCTGCCGGGACTCGCCGCACCGCGCGCCTATTCGATGTCCAATATTGCGAATAGCGACGGCGAGTGGCATTTCCAGATCCGGCGCGTGCCCGGCGGGAAGGGCACCGACCGATTGTTCAACCATCTCCAGCCGGGTGACGATATTGTCATCGACGGCCCATACGGGCTGGCCGGACTGCGCACGCAGTCGGCGCGCGACGTCGTTTGCGTGGCGGGAGGATCAGGTCTTGCGCCGATGGTATCCATCGCGCGCGGGGCGACGCAAGCCGGCATGCTGCGCGAGCGTCAGCTGCATTTCTTTTACGGTGCGCGTACGCCGCATGATGTCTGCGGCGAGGAATTCCTGCGCGCATTGCCCGGCTTCGGCGAAAGCATTCACTTTCACCCCGTGGTGTCGCAACCCGAAGATGCCGCAACGCGATGGACCGGCGCAACCGGCTTCGTGCACGAGAGCGTCAGGCGCGTCCTCGCGGAGAGGCTTCCGGATTGCGAATTCTATTTCGCCGGGCCGCCGCCGATGACGCAGGCGCTGCAATCGATGCTGATGCTTGATTACCGGGTGCCTTTCGAACAGGTGCATTTCGACCGCTTCTTCTAGCAGATCATCCGGATACAGAGGATGGATCAAGAACCGTAGGATGGGTCGAGCGAAGCGAAACCCGTCAGCACACCGCTTGATGTCATGACGGCTTCCGCTTCGCTCAGCCTCGCCGGCCTCATTCATCCTGAAAAATGGCGCACAGAACGCACCTTGAGTGCACCTTATGACAATGCGCCGGGCGGACCCGCGCGGCCCCAACATTAAAAAAGAGAGAACGATGAGACAAATCCAAGCAAGACACCTTGCCGCAGCATGCATGCTGGCTGCACTCAGCGCCGGCGCGAGCGCCACCGATGTATTCCGGCTGGAAGGCTTCGGCCCGATTTCGCGCGCCATGGGCGGCACGGCGACTGCATACGATGTCGGTGCGTCCGGCATGATGAGCAACCCAGCGACGCTGTCATTGATGGCATCGGGGACGCAGTTGCACCTCGGACTCGATGTCGTGACCACGGACATCGATACGCGCAATCGCGCGACAGGAGAGACCGCTTCTTCCGATACGCATTCCAAAAACCGGGGGCCGTATGCAGCGCCCGAGATAGCTTACACACACCGCATCGGGCCGTGGACGCTCGGCGCCGGTGCGTTTGCGCAAGGCGGGCTGGGCACCGAATACGGAAAGGCCAGCTTCCTTTCCAGGACGACCTCCGGTGCCAATTCGCAGCTGGAGAATTCGAGCCGGCTGCTGGTGCTGAACATTCCCTTCGCAGCCAGCTACGCGGTCAACGACAGGTTGAGTGTTGGCGGCAGCCTGGATGCAATGTGGATGGGCTTGAATCTCGACATGTTGCTTGGTGCCGACCAGGTGGGCGCGCTGATCGGCGGTGGCCGCATCAATGGCAGCCTGCTGCCGGTTCTCGGCAGTCTTCCGGCGCTCGATGGCGCCCATTTCAGCGTGACGAAGAACCAGCCGATCGCGAGCGGCGTCGATGCCTGGGGTGTCGGTGCGAAGCTCGGCCTGACCTACAAACTCTCAACAGAAACGACCCTCGGCGCTTCATACTCCCTCAAGAGCAGGATATCCGACCTGGAAGGCAATGCCACGTTGACGGCAGTGGACCGCGTGGCGGGCAAGGTACCGCTGGCCGGCAAGCTCAGGATCCGTGATCTTCAAATGCCTGCGTCCCTGACGCTCGGCCTCAGCCAGCGCATCAATGATGCATGGATGGTGACGGCAGACCTGTCGCGCGTGTTCTGGAAAGACGTCATGAAGAACATCGACGTCGGATTCGAAGCGAATGGGGGCGGCAATTTGAATATCCTGCTGCCGCAGGAGTACAAGGACCAGACCATCCTGGCACTGGGAACGGCCTATCGTACCGGCAACTGGACGCTGCGCGGCGGCGCGCGCGTGGCGTCCCAGGCATTGCGGCCGGCGTTGCTGTTCGCAGTGATCCCTGCAACGCCGACGAAGCACCTGTCTGCCGGCTTCAGCTATGACTTCTCGCAGCAGGACAGCGTACATCTCGCCTATTCCCACGCGTTCGAGCAGTCGATGAGCAACGCGAGCCTGCCCAATACGTCGGCTCCGATCGATGTCCATCACTCCCAGGACAACCTCACCGTCGCGTACACCCGCCGTTTCTGAGCGAACGGCGCTGCAAGAAATGTGTCAAAGGAAAGCCGTATAATCAATCCAGCCCCAACAGGGCGCCGTCGTTCGACAGCGCTCTGTTGCCACATTGATTACGGCGCCTTACCGTTCAAGCCTGCGGGAGTCCCAGCGTGCCGATAGCAAGTCACCAATTGTTCAAAGAGTCATCGACGTTCGACGTTCGCGATGTGACGATGCATGCGGACGACGATCTCTGCATGCACCGCGACAAGCTCGCCCGCATCGTGCTGGACGAGATGTACCAGTTCGTCGGGCTGCTTGATGCCAAAGGCACAACGCTGGAGATCAATCGCGCCGCACTGGAAGGGGCCGGCATCCGGATCGAGGACATTCGCGGCAAGCCGTTCTGGGACGCGCACTGGTGGGCGACGTCCAAGGAAACGCGGGAGATGCAGCGTGATATGGTCCTGCGCGCATCGGCCGGAGAATTCGTGCGCTGCGATGTCGAAATCTACGGCCAGGCTGCCGGCGAAGAAACGATCATCGTCGATTATTCGCTGCGTCCCATCAAGGATAAAAACGGCAAGGTCGTCTTCCTCCTTCCCGAAGGCCGCAACATTACCGAGAAGAAGCGCGTCGAGGCGGAAATCGCGCGAAAGAACGAGGAATTGCAGCGGCTGCTCGAACAGATCCGCCATCTCAACCAGGTGAAGAGTGATTTCTTTGCCAATGTCAGCCACGAGTTGCGCACGCCGCTGACGCTGATCCTCGGTCCGCTGACGTCCATACTCTCCTCCGCGGACAATCTCACCGAACTGCAGCAGCGCGATCTCGCTGTCATCCAGCGCAATGCCTCGACGCTGGCCAAGCACGTGAATGATCTTCTCGATCTGGCGAAGCTGGACGCTGCCAAGGCAACGCTCGGTTACGCGCGCATCGATCTCGCACAGGCTGTGCGCCAAGTGGCGGCGCACTTCGATGCGCTGGCGCCGCAGCGCTCGCTCTCCTACGTCGTCAGTACGCCCGAGGCGCTGCAGGCGGATGTCGACCCGGAGAAATTCGATCGCGTCCTGCTCAATCTGCTCTCCAACGCGTTCAAATTCACGCCGGACGGCGGGCGGATCCGGTGTTCGCTTGCGTTTGCCGGAACCCAACGCCTGCTGCTCAGCGTCCAGGACAGTGGACCCGGCATCAAGCCGGAAATGCGGTCCACGATCTTCGAACGTTTTCGCCAGGGAGAGGGCGGCACGACGCGCGCATTTGGCGGTACCGGACTGGGCCTGGCGATTGCGAAAGAGTTTGTCGAGTTGCATGGTGGAACCATCACCGTCTCCGAGGCGCCTGGTGGCGGCGCGCTGTTCCAGGTCGAGATGCCCCTGGCCGCGCCGGAGGGCGCCTATGTCCGCCGCATCGAAACGCCGGCGCCGGCCATGCATGTAGGTGGCGATATCGACGCTGCGGTCAATGAGTTGCAAGGCATCGAACCCGATGTGAAGGAGCGTATCGTGCCGGTGGACCGGCCGCTGGTTCTCGTCGCCGAAGACAACGCGGAAATGCGGCGCTTCATCGCCGATGTGCTCGGCAGCGATTACCGTGTCGTGCCGGTGGCGGATGGTTCCGAAGCGCTGGCAAGGGCGCTGGCCGAGCCGCCGGACCTGGTCGTGATGGACCTGATGATGCCGAAGCTCGGCGGCGATCGCCTGGTGGATGCGATGCGTCTTCATCCAACGCTGGCCAATGTGCCGGTGCTCGTCCTCTCCGCGATGGCCAACGAGGAACTCAGGCTCAAGCTGCTTTCCGAGCTGGTGCAGGACTATGTGACCAAGCCGTTTTCCGCGCATGAACTGCGGATCCGCGTAAGCAACCTCGTGATCGTGAAGCGTGCGCGCGAGGCCTTGCAGAAGGAACTTGCTACGCAGAACGAGGACCTCGCGCAATTGACCGAGCAGTTCATCGCGAGCCGGCAGGAGCTGCAGGCCAGCCACGAGGCATTGCAGGAATCGGAAAGCCGCTGGCGCGCCGTGTATGAAAATTCTGCAGTGGGCATCGTTCTGACCGATGTCGACGGCATCATCATCGAAGCCAATCCGGCATGCCAGCGCATGCTCGGCTATGCAGGCGCCGAGATGCGCGGCCTCTCGCTCATGGAGATCACCAGCGAGAGCGATCGCGAGGCGACGCGCTTCCACATTGACCAACTGGTCTCCGGCAGCGTGCCCGAATATCGCCAGCAGAAGAGCTACGAGCGCAAGGACGGCAGCTTTGTATGGGCCAATGCGAGCGTGTCGCTCATCCCTGGCAGCGAGAACATGGCGCCCATGCTGGTCGGTATCGTCGAGGACATCACCGAACGCAAGTGCGCGGAAGCGGCGCTGGCGCAGACGCAGGTCGAGCTCGCGCGCGTCGCGCGCGTGACCACGATGGGAGAGCTTGCAGCCTCCATTGCGCATGAGGTGAACCAGCCGCTGGCCGCCATCGTCACCAACGGCCATGCCTCCTTGCGCTGGCTGGCTGCCCAGCCGCCGAACGTCAAGGAGGCGAATGACGCGCTCCAGCATGTCATTCGCGACGCGAATCGGGCAGGCGACGTCATCGCGCGCATCCGCGGCTTTATCAAGCGCTATGAACCGCAACGCGCCGAGGCGCAGATGGCCGACATCATCGCGGATGTCGTCAGCCTGGTCCAGAACGAGGCCAGCAGTCTCGACATTGAGCTGGTGACGGAGACATCGCCGCATCTTCCCACGGTCGCGATCGACCGCGTGCAGGTGCAACAGGTGATATTGAACCTTCTGATGAATGCGATCGAAGCGATGATGCAGGTCAGGGACCGGCCGCGCACGCTCGAAGTGCGGGCCGGGCAGCATGGCCCGGATGCGATTGTCGTCTCCGTCAGCGATGCCGGCCCCGGACTGGATCCGCAATACCAGGGCACGATCTTCGATGCCTTCTACACGACCAAGCCCACCGGAATGGGCATGGGCCTGACCATCAGCCGCTCGATCATCGAGTCACATGGCGGCCGCTTATGGGTGACGCCGAATGAAGGCCCGGGCGCCACTTTCCGGTTCACCTTGCCGGTGATCAAGCGAGAGCAGCAATGACGCGGCGGCCCGGGCCTGTCGTGTTCGTCGTGGACGACGATCTCTCGTTGCGCGAAGCATTGAGCAGCCTGATCCGTTCAGTTGGCGTTCATGTCGAAACCTTCGCTTCGGCGCAGGAATTCCTGCAGGCCGCGCGCCCGGACGCGCCGTCCTGCCTGGTGCTGGATGTGCGCATGCCGGGCCTGAG
Organism: Noviherbaspirillum sp.; assembly: GCF_035254685.1. Taxonomy (GTDB): domain Bacteria; phylum Pseudomonadota; class Gammaproteobacteria; order Burkholderiales; family Burkholderiaceae_D; genus Noviherbaspirillum. Next base: position 24,831 of record NZ_DATFAI010000009.1, read on the forward strand.
CGGCCTCGACTTGCAGCGCGAGCTGGCAAGGGCAGGCGATCCTATCCCCATCATCTTCATCACCGGCCACGGCGATATCGCCATGGGCGTGGGCGCCATGAAAGCGGGCGCGGTCGAATTCCTGCCGAAGCCGTTCCGCGACCAGGACCTGCTCGATGCCATCGCGCAGGCCCACGAGCGCGACGCTGCGGCGCGGCACCGGCGCGCGGAGCTGGCAGCGATCCGGCGCCGCTACGATACGCTCACGATACGCGAGCGCGAGGTGATCGTCCTTGCGGTGAGAGGTCTGCTCAACAAGCAGATCGCCGCCGAGTTGGGCATCTCGGAGCCGACCATCAAGGTCCATCGCCATCACATCATGCAAAAGATGGAAGCGGAATCCCTGCCGGCGCTGGTGCGCATGGTTGAAAAGCTGCACACGGTTTTCGCTGGAAATGGCGTCGGTGATAACCAGCGGAAAGCAACCGAGGTGGCGGAACGCAAGCAGCGGTAAGCAGGGCGTTCACGCACAGAACTGTTCCGCTCTCCGCACTCCCGATGCCATGCCGAATACAGGCATGAGCTTCCACAGAAACCCTGCAGATCCGGGTTGGCGATGCCCTGCCGCCGCTCTATAGTACATGTCCTCGACGCGAGCGCACGCGCATGCCTTGCATTGCTCATGATGCATTGCTTATGACGAACGGCATGCACTCCTTCCCTTGACTTGAGTGAGGGAGATCCAGCCGATTCGTCGTCGCCCGGCCATCGCTGCCGCAAGGAGAGCAATCATGTTCACCGCACGCAAAACCCTGTCGGTCGTCAGCGCGCCTCCCCGGAGAATCAGCCTGTATTACCGCCATCGCTTGCCTGTCCGACTGATGCACTGGATTAACGTGCTGTGCCTTGTCGTACTCTTCATGAGCGGCCTGTCGATATTCAATGCCCATCCCGCGCTTTACCTCGGAGATTCTTCGTACAGCAGGCGTCCCGCTGTACTGGAGATCACGACGGTGAATGCAATACCGGTCAACCCCGCTTCACAGCAGGAGCGCGGGATATTACGCATCGGCACGCATCAATTTGATGCCACCGGGATACTTGGCATTTCCAAGGGGCCGAATGGCACCTTGAACCGGCACGCCTTCCCGTCGTGGATCACCATTCCCGGCTACTACTCGCTTGCGTACGCGCGACAATGGCATTTCTTCTTTGCATGGCTGTTCGTCATCAATGGCCTGGCATTTCTGATCTACGCGGTGCTGAGCGGCCATCTCGTGCGCGACCTGGCTCCGGACAGCACCGAGCTGAGAGGCATCGGCACATCGGTGAAGGATCATCTCCTGTTCCGCCATCCGCAGGGCGAGGCCGCAAAACGTTACAACGTCCTGCAGAAACTGGCTTATCTGCTGGTCATCCTCGTATTGCTGCCGCTGATTGCGCTGATGGGCATGGCGATGTCGCCGATGCTCGACAGCGTGATCACCGGCTGGGTCGACTGGGTTGGCGGACGTCAGTCGGCGCGTACGATTCACTTCATCATCGCCTGGCTGCTGGTCGCATTCGTGCTGATCCATGTGTTCGAAGTGATCGTCAGCGGATTGTGGAATCATCTGCGGTCCATGGTCACCGGGTACTACGATATCGGTCCGGAAGCTGCAAAGGAAGCGCACCATGAAAACGGCTAAAGCACAACGGCGCCTGTTCCTGCGTGGCGCACTGGGAGCGCTGGGCACAGTCGTCATCAGCGGCTGCGACAGGCTGAGCGAAGCCGGGTGGTTCCAGCACGTGCTCTCCACCGGAGAGGGACTGAGCCGGGTTGCGCACAGGGCGCTGGTCCCGCCCCATGCCATGGCCCAGGAGTTCGGCGAAGCCGACCTTTCACCGCACTTTCGCAGCAATGGCACGAGCAATCCGGAAGATGCGCAATACCAGACCCTCGCAGCAAACGGTTTCAAGGACTGGAAGCTGACGGTGGACGGCCTCGTCGAACATCCCTTGCAACTGTCGCTGGCAGACCTGCGCGCCATGCCCAAGCGCACACAGATCACACGGCACGACTGCGTGGAAGGCTGGAGCGCTATCGGCAAGTGGACCGGCGTGCCGCTGGGGCGCGTGCTGGAGATGGCGCGCCCACGTCCCAATGTGCGGTACGCGGTCTTCCACTGCGCCGATCCGATGGATGGCCCCGGCTCCGCAGCCTATTACGAAAGCATCGACATGGAGGATGCTTTCCATCCGCAGACGATACTTGCGTACGCGCTGAACGACCAGGCACTGCCGGTGGCGAACGGCGCGCCCCTGCGCCTTCGCGTGGAACGCCAGCTCGGCTACAAGCATGCGAAATACCTCAATCGCATCGAACTGGTCGTGAGCCTGGATGGCATCCGCGGCGGGAAGGGCGGTTACTGGGAAGACGGCTACGGCTACCAGTGGTACGCGGGGATCTGACGCTGGCCCGTCCTGCTTGAACCCGCGCGTCCGCTGCGCGCTTCGTCACGGCTCCTGCACCAAGTCCATCAAGTCCATCACACAAGCGCGCTGCTGATCGTGCAGCGTTTTCCCTGCAAGCGCGAATTAACTGTAACCAACCATTGGTTACGAGATATGCGGGCATCGCCGGCGGCCTTGATCAGATCCATACCGATTCCCCTAAATTTGCAGATATCACGTATGTGATATGTCATCCTCAGTATGAAAAATCTCATGGATTCCATGAAGTCACGCTGCTAAAGTGAATCACACAAAAGAAAGAGAAAAACACTTTTTCAACGGAGACAACGCATGCACAACACCGTGCATCAAGGTGAGCAGGATGCGGCATTGACGCAGACACTGGCGCATCGCGCTCTCGCCATTCGATTTGAAAAGCTGCCGACAGAAATCCATGCGCTCGCCACACAGTGCATCCTCGACTGGATCGCCGTGGCACTCGCGGGTTCGCAGGAACCGCTTGTCAGGATCCTTCTCACTGACCTGTGCGAGCAAGGCGGGCACCCGCAAGGAACCATCGTTGGCCACGCCGAGCGTCTTCCTGTTCTTGCCGCAGCACTCGTCAATGGCGCCGCATCCCACGCGCTCGATTACGACGATGTGAACCTGAGCATGACGGGCCATCCCACCGTCGCGGTGCTGCCTGGCGTGCTCGCCCTGGCCGAACAGCGCAATGCATCCGGCCGGGACCTGATCGCTGCCTTCGTTGCCGGCTATGAAGCGGCGTGCGACATCGGCGCGCGCATGGGCGCGAGCCATTATGCGCGCGGCTTTCATGCAACCGCAACGATCGGCAGTTTTGGATCGGCCGCCGCATGTGCACATCTTCTCAGGCTTGATCCGGATCAAACGGCGCATGCGCTCGGCATCGCCGGCACGCAGGCTGCCGGGCTGAAATCCATGTTCGGAACCATGTGCAAACCTCTCCATGCCGGCAAGGCCGCCTACAACGGCCTGATCGCCGCGCGACTCGCCGCGCGCGGCTTCGACAGCCGCAAGGACGTGCTCGAAACAGTGCAGGGTTTCGCAGCAACGCAAAGCGACGGGCTCAAGCCGCTCGCGCCGAACAGGCCGGCGACGGGCTTCTATTTGCGCGAGAACCTGTTCAAGTACCACGCGGCCTGCTACCTCACCCATGCAGGCATCGAGTGCGGCCGCGCGCTGCGCGAGCAGCATGGCATTGACAGTGCCGACATCAGGCATGTCGCGTTGCGTGTCGATCAGGGCTGCGACAAGGTATGCAATATCGTCGAACCGCGCACCGGCCTCGAAGCGAAATTCAGCTTGCGCCAGACGGCAGCCTTCGCGCTTGCGGGCGTCGATACTGCGCGGCTCGATACCTACGACGAAGCGCGCATGTCCGAATCGAAGGTCGCTGCGCTGCGCAACAAGGTCAGCGTGGAACTGTTGCCGGACAGGCCGCACACGCTGGCAGAGATGGAAGTGGAGCTCGTCGACGGCCGTCGCTTCTCCACATCTTTCGACACGGGCATCCCCGCCTCATCCGTGGAAGAGCAGGGGCGCCGTATCGACGCAAAGTTTCTCAGTCTCGCCAGCCCGGTTCTTGGACAGGCGCGGGCAGAAGAAATCCGGGAAATGGTGCATCGCCTGGACAGGCTTTCCTCAGTGGCCGAGCTGACTCGGCTCCTTGTCCCATCTTTCAAGTGACAAATCCCATGCAAACCTCTGAGCACGATTTCGCACGCCGCGCAACGCTAAGGGTCCGCGGCAACAAATTCGAAGATTTCACCCCGGGCCGCAAGTTCGATCACCACTGGGGAAGGACCATCACGCAGAGCGAGAACACGCTGTTCTCGACGCTGACCCTGCACTTCAATCCGCACTACTACAACGTCGAGTATGCGCGGGCGCATGACCACCCTGATACGCCGGTCAATCCGATGTTGGTGTTCAACACCGTGTTCGGGCTGTCGGTGGAGGACCTGAGCGAAGGCGGCGGTCCTTTCCTCGGCATCGAGGAGTTGACGTTCCACCAGCCGGTCTATCCCGGCGACACGCTCACCGCGCGCAGCACCGTGGTCGATCGCAGGGAATCAACCTCGCACGCCAACATGGGCATCGTCACCTGGCATACCGAAGGATTCAACAAGAACGGCGAACGCGTCATCGATTTCCGGCGCAGCAACCTGGTCAGAATGAGGGAGCAAAAAGCATGAGTTACATGACAGAAGAACGGCGCATGATCCAGGAGGCAGCACGCGAATTCGCGATGCGCGAAGTGCTGCCGATCGCGAACAAGCTCGACCCCGTGCAGGGCGATATCCCGCGCGAGCTGATCGGCAAGCTGGCCGAGATGGGCTATTTCGGCATCACCATTCCGGAAGAATATGGCGGTCTCGGCCTCGGCTGTTTCGAATACTGCCTGATCACCGAAGAGCTGGCCCGCGCATGGATGAGCGTGGCCAGCCTCATCGCCCGCGGCAATTCGCTCATCGGCCGCAAGGGCATGAGCGAAGAGCAGAAGAAGCGCTACATGACGCGCATGGCGCGCGGCGAGTTCCTTGGTGCCTTTGCCTTGTCGGAGCCGAACACCGGCTCGGATGTGGCCAGCCTGAGCTGCCGCGCGAAGCGCGACGGCGATTCCTGGGTCATCACGGGCAACAAGTACTGGTGCACTTTCGCCGACGGCGCGGACTACATCATGGTGATGGCGCGTACCGATCCGAACATCGATCCGAAAAGGCGCCATCTCGGCATCAGCGCATTCATGGTCGAGAAGCCGCGCGGCGAACTGCCGAAGAACGTGCAGGGCAGCCCGATTCCGAAGATCGGCTACTTCGGCTGGAAGACATGGGAACTCGCTTTCGATAACTGCCGCGTGCCGGCGGATGCGCTGATCGGTGAAGAAGGCAAGGCGTTCTACATGGTCACCAGCGGCCTGGAGAAGGCGCGTGCCCATACCGCGGCGCGTTCGATTGGTCTTGCACGCGGCGGCCTTGAAGATGCGCTGGTCTATGCGCAGGAACGCCAGCAGTTCAGTAAGCCGATCGCGCAGTTCCAGGCGATCCGTTTCAAGCTCGCGCAGATGGCGACCGAGATCGAAGCCGCGCGCCAGCTCATGTACTACGTGTGCGACCAGATCGACCAGGACAAGCGCTGCGACAAGGAAGCGTCGATGGTCAAGCTGTTTGCCAGCGAGATGTCCGAACGCGTCACCAGCGAAGCGTTGCAGATCCATGGCGGTGCAGGCTACACCAAGCTGTACGCAGTCGAGCGCTACTGGCGCGATGCGCGGCTGACCAAGATCTTCGAAGGCACTTCCGAGATCCAGATGAAGATCATTTCCGACAATTTGCTTGGGGGTAAGTACCAATGAATGCCGAGATCCAGAAGCTGACCAGCAGCGACAGCTATTTCGAAGATTTCAAGCCCGGCATGATGATCCGCCATGCGCGCGGAAAGACGGTGGAAGCGCTGGAGAACGTGCTGATCACCAACCTCGTGATGAACACGGCGGAAGGCCATTTCAACGAGCATCGCATGGCCGAGTCGCCGTTCAAGCACCGCATCACCTTCGGCGGTGTGACGGCGTCGCTCATCATCGGCATCGCCAGCCAGGACACGGCGGAAAACGCATTGGCGGAACTCGGCCTCGACAAGATCCGCTTCAAGACGCCGGTGCTGCATGGCGATACCTTGTATGCATTCACCGAAGTGCTGGCGACGAAAGACAGCACGCGGCCCGACGCCGGAGAGGTGCTGTTCCGCCACTGGGGCATCAACCAGAATGACAAGATCGTGTTCGAGGGAGAGCGGCGCGTGCAGGTGAAGCGTCGCAGCCACTGGGTCAAGCAATGACGACGCAAGACATGCGCACCGAAACCACCGGCGCGCTGGACGGGCTGAAGGTGCTCGACTTCACGCAGATGCTGGCCGGGCCGTTCTGCACCCAGCTGCTGGCGGATCAGGGCGCCGAGATCATCAAGATCGAGCCCATGTCCGGCGATACGACGCGCAAGGTCGGGCCGTTCCATCCGGACGACAAGCTGCGCGCATTTGGCGGCTATTTCCAGAGCGCCAACCGCAACAAGCTGAGCCTCGTGCTCGACCTGAAGAAGGCGCAAGCGCGCGAGATCGTGCTGAAGCTTGCCGAGCAGGCCGATGTCGTGGTGGAGAACTATCGTCCGGGTGTGATGGACCGCTTCGGCCTTTCCTATGAAGTGCTGCGGGAAAAGAATCCAAAGCTGGTCTATGCATCGATCCGCGGCTTCGGTGACCCGCGCACCGGCGACAGCCCGTATATCGACTGGCCGGCCTTCGATGTGGTGTCGCAGGCCATGGGCGGACTGATGGGCATCACCGGCCCGGATGCGAATACGCCGATCAAGGTCGGTCCCGGCCTGGGCGATCTCGTCCCAGCGGTACTGGCGGCATACGGCATCATGTCCGCGGTGTTCCGCGCCCAGCGCAGCGGGCGCGGCCAGTTCATGAACGTGGCGATGGTGGATGGCGTGCTCGCGCTGTGCGAGCGCGCGGTCTATCAATACAGCTACCAGGGCAAGGTGCCGCATCCCGAAGGCAACCAGCACCCGCTGCTGTGCCCCTTCGGCATGTTCCCGGCACGCGATGGCTGGATCACGCTGGCCTGCCAGAGCGAGGACTTCTGGCACCAGCTCTGCACCCTCATGGAACGTGAAGACATGCTCGCCGATCCGCGCTTTGCGGACAACCAGTCCCGCGTGAAGCACCGCGAGGCTGTCTGCGACGCAGTGAGTGCGTACACCATCCGATACACCAAGCGCGAGCTGACCGAGCGCCTGGGCGGACATGTGCCGTTCGGCCCCGTGTACGACATCGCCGACATCCATGCAGACCCGCACTTTCAGGGCAGCGGCATGCTGGCGGAAGTCGAGCAGCCCGGCATGGACAGGACACTCACGATCGCCGGCGTGCCGATCCGCATGACGGAAACACCGGGCAAGATCCGGCACCGCGCTCCCCTGCTGGGCGAGCACACCGACACGATCCTGCTCAAGGCGGGGTACAGCGAAGCAGAAATTGCACGATGGCGCGCCGCAGGCGCACTGGCTTGATTGAACTTCATTCTCACAAGGAAAAGGAATCGGCATGGAAAACTATCAACGACCCAAGCGCTTGCGTCGCGTCCAGCTTGCGGTGCCGGGCAGCAGTGAAAAGATGATGGCAAAGGCGGCCGCGAGCGGCGCGGATCATGTCTTCCTCGACCTGGAAGATGCCGTCGCGCCCAACGCCAAGGTTGGTGCGCGCTCCAGCATCGTCACGGCCTTGCGCACGCTCGACTGGGGCAAGAAGACGCGCTGCGTGCGCATCAACGACCTGAGTACGCAATGGGCGTATGAAGACATCATTCACATCGTGGAAGAGGCGGGCGAATTCGTCGACACCATCATGGTGCCGAAGGTAATGTCGGCCTGCGACGTGCGCTTCGTCGCCACGCTGCTGCGGCAGATCGAGAAGAAGACCGGGATGAAGCGCCAGATCGGCATCGAAGCGCTGATCGAGGAAGTCGAGGCCATGCAGGAGATCGATAACATCGCGCGCGCCGATCCTCGCCTGGAATGCATCATCTTCGGCGCCGGCGACTACTCCGCGTCGCAGGGCATCGATATCCGGTCGATTGGTGGCGACAACGGCTATCCCGGCGACATTTGGCATTTCGCGCGATTCAAGCTGGTGGTGGCAGCACGCTCGGCTGGCATCGATCCGGTGGATGGGCCGTTCGCGAACTTCAAGAACCCCGATGCGTATCGCGAAGAGTGTCGCCGCGCGATGATCCTCGGCTGCGTGGGCAAATGGGCTATCCATCCGGCGCAGATCGATGTTGCCATCGATGCCTTTTCGCCGAAGCCGGAAGAGGTCGAGCGCGCGCGCAAGCTGGAGGCGGCATATGCGAAGGCCGAAGCCGAAGGCATGGGCTCGGTCAACATTGACGGCATCATGGTCGACGCGGCTTCGGTGCGCATCGTGCGCAACATCATCAAGAAGGCGGATCTGATCGGAATGTAAGCAGGGTAGCGCAACGGTCCGGACGCGCCACGGGCGCGCCCGGCCGACATGGCAAGAACATGATCGTATTCACAAGAACATGGAACGTGCATCCAGGCCGGAGACAAACATGACAGCAGAGAATCAAGGCGCCCCGGAATTCGTCGGCAGGACAGCGCTCGTGACCGGATCCGGGCGCAATATCGGCCGTGCCGCGGCACTGGCTTTCGCCCGGCTGGGCGCGAAGGTAGTGGTCAATGGCCATCGCGACAAGGATGCCGTTGACACCGTCGTCGAGGAAATACGCAAGTCAGGCGGGCAGGCCATCGGTGTCATGGCCGATGTCTCGTCGCACGATGACGTTGTTTCCATGGTGGACAGGACGGTCAACGCGTTTGGTTCGATCGACATCGTCGTGTCGAACGTCGGCATTCGCCGCATGCAGCCCTTCCTGGACATCAGCGTGGATGACTGGAATACGGTGCTGGGATCGAACCTTTCCCCGGCCTTCTACCTCGCGCGCAATGCCATCCCGCACATGCAGAAGCGCAAATGGGGCCGGATCATTCTGATTTCCGGGTTCGATGGTTTCTGGGGCCAGATTACGCAGCGTGCACACAACGTCACCTGCAAGGCTGGCCTGCATGGACTGGCGAAGGCCATCGCGCGCGAATTCGGGCCGGATGGCATCACCGCCAATACCGTCGTGCCGGGGGCGATCGATACTGTCCGCGACTGGTCGCAGTACACGCATCAGCCGGACAAGAGCGAGATCGAAAAGCAGATTCCCGTCAGGCGTTTCGGCGATCCGGCCGAAGTGGCAGCGGCCTGCACTTATCTCGCCTCGTCAGGCGGCGGATTCGTGTCGGGCCAGGCGATCCACGTCAACGGCGGCCATTACATGTATTAGTGGTTTGTTTTGCAATTGATTGAACACAAAAGCGCGTCTTTTCGCATCATGCGGCGTTGCCAATCCTCGCGATAGTCCCACTATCGCTGCGGTTGGCGCCTGGCCTGATGCAAAAATCCATCGCTTTTGTTAGTCCAACCAATTGCAAAACAAACCACCAGGGCGCTCCGGAGCAAGTGCCGGCACAAGGCATTCCGCAGTGATTCAGCTGAAATGCAACGATAACCCAGACAGGAGACGAGCAATGAAGATGGACGCCTCGGTGATGGAGCCGTCAGCGCAGTCCGCTGCGCGGCCGCTTGTGCCGGAAAAGAAGAACGAGTTCATTCTGTGGCGGGCGATCGACTGGGTTACCGACGTTGCCGGCATCATCAGCGGATGGGCGGTTTTTTTCGTCGGGCTGTTTGTGCTGTATGAAGTGTTCATGCGGTCTGCATTCAAGGCGCCCACCATCTGGGTGACGGATGTCAGTACCTACATCCTTGCCTGGTTCTGCTTCATGACGGCGGCATACGGCCTGAAGTCGGGCAGCCATATCGAGGTGGACGTTTGTACACATTCACTCGCGCCACGTGCCAAGACAATCCTGCACCTGGCGGGCAATGCGATGGTCCTGCTGTATGTGACGATCTTCGCCTGGTTCGGATGGCAGATGGTGTGGGAGTCCTGGGAACGGAAGCAGGCAACACCCAACTTGCTGCATTTCCCGGTATGGATCGTCCAGCTCGGACTGGGCATCGGCACTACCATCCTGGTCCTGCAGGCCATCCGCGTCGCGGCAAAGACGATCGATAGGGTCCGGAGCATGCCGTCCGAACGTGGTCAGTTCCTGCCGCTGATCGTACTGCTGGCCAGCCTGGCGGTGTCCTTGTATGTCCTCAACGAAGTGTCTGAAATCTGGGGCGTCATCCTCCTGCTGGTCGTCCTGCTGTTCGGGGGCGTGCCGGTTTTCGCCGCGCTGGGGCTGGTCGGCGCGGCAGGTTTTTTCTTTGTCTTCGGCGGCTTCGATTCGCTGAGCCAGGTCGCCTTCATGGGGTACAAGAGCTCCGGCGATTTCACCCTCGTCGCGCTGCCGCTGTTTGTCTTGTCGGGATATCTTCTGGCTTCGGGCGGCATCGGTGAAGAGGTGTTCGAGGTCGTGTCGAAGTTCATCGGTCACTTGCCGGGCGGGCTCGTCATTACGTCCATCGTGGCCTGTGCGATCTTCGCGGCCATTTCCGGCTCGAGTGTCGCCACCGTCGCCACCATCGGTTCGATCGCTTTGCCCGCCATGCTGAAGAATGGCTACGACATGAAGCTGGCATTGGGCTCGCTGGCCGCCGGCGGCACGCTCGGCATCCTGATTCCGCCGAGCGGACCGATGATCATCTATTCCAGCATCACCGACGAATCGGTCGGCGCGCTGTTCATGGGCGGTGTCGTTCCCGGCCTGTTGCTGACGGTGATCCTTGCCGCATACTGCGCCTATGCCCACATCAAGTCGGGCACCGGCGGCGCGAAGATGCCGAAGGCTTCCTGGGACGAGCGGCGCAAAGCACTAAGGAAGGGCGTGTGGGGACTGTTCGCGCCGGTGCTTGTGCTCGGCGGCATTTACTCGGGCATCTTCACCGCCACGGAATCGGCGGCCGCCGTGCTGGTCTATGCCTTGTTCGTGAACGTGGTCACCGGCCGCTTTTCCTGGCGCAGCATGAACAGGGCGATGGTGGACGGTACCAAGAGCAGCTCCATGATCATGGCGATCATCATCGGTGCCGCATCGATGGGCGCGATCTTCACCCAGCTGCAGATGCCGCAGCTCGCAACGGCCTTCGTCGTTGACAACCAGCTGCCGCCGTGGCTCGTGATTGCATCGCTGATGGTCATCCTCGGCGTGCTCGGCATGATGCTGGAAGTCGTCTCGGTCCTGCTGATCACGACGCCGATTCTTTATCCACTGGTCACCGGCATGGGTTTCAGCGGCCTATGGTTCGGCATTTTCCTGACGGTCAACATGGAACTGGCGCTGATCACACCGCCGGTCGGCATGAACCTGTTCGTGCTGCGCCAGATGTCGGGAACGCAGATGCGCACGGTCATTACCTCGGCGGTGCCGTTCATCGTGCTGATCACCCTGTTTGCCATTCTCGTGGCAGTTTATCCGCCCTTGTCCACATGGTTGCCGGGCAATATGGGGTACAAATGAACATCCTTGCACCATCCATCGTGGACAAGGATGCACACACTGCAGAGGGCACGACGGTCTTGCCGTGCGCGTTATAAACCACTTCAGCCTGGAAGGAGACTTGACATGAAAACCAATACACATCGCCGGACGCAGCTCAAGATGATGGCCGCAGCCGTCGGCCTTTGCCTCGGCATTCCGTCGATCGCCGCACATGCCGCGGACGGCAAGCGCATCATGATCCGTTTTGCCGGCACGCTGCCGGTTGCGCACCATATCACCAAGGCGCAGGAATATTTCAAGAAACTGGTGGAGGAGCGCAGCAAGGGCCGGATCACCGTGCAGGTGTATCCCGCCGGCCAACTCTACAAGGATGTGGACCTGGTCGACGTGATTCCGAAGGGTTCGCTGGAAATGGCCATTGCCAATCTTGGCCAGTGGAGCGGGCTCGTGCCGCAGATGGCGATTTTCGATTTGACTGGCAACTGGCACGACCGTGACCACTTCTATCGGGCGCAGGACGACGGCAAGATTCGCGACGTGATTGCGAAGGCGATGGCAAAGAAGGACGTCCATCTGCTCAATACCATCGACTATGGCGAGGGCACCTACATCACGAACAAGCCGCTCAAGACGATGGAGGACTTCAAGGGCATGCGGATCCGCGCCAGCACCGAGTACAACACTATCCAGGTGCAAACCCTGGGGGGCGCCAGCAGCCTGATCAGCTCGGCCGAAGTCTACCAGGGCCTGAGCCTGGGAACGATCGACGGCGCCATCACCGGGCCGAGCAGCTTCATTTCGCGTAAACTCTATGAAGTCGCGAAGTACGACATGAACAGCTCGCAGGGCTATGGCAACTTCGGCACTGTGGTTAGCCTGAAGTGGTGGAACACCCTGCCGCAGGACGTCAAGGATCTGCTCACCGCCGCCGGCAAGGAAACCGAAGCATGGTGCCGCAAGGCCGCACAGACGGCGGACGCGCAGGCATGGGAAAAGCTGGCGGCAGTTCCGGGCAACGTGGTGTACAAGGTCGAACCGGCTGAGCTGGACCGCTGGAGAAAGGTCATGATGCCGCCGCAGGTCAAGCTGTTCAAGGAACGTGCCGGGCAAGATGCCGATGTCCTGCTTGAGCGCGTGGAAGCCACGCGCAACCCGTGATATGAGCTGCAGGCAGCCCGCAAAACGGCTGCTGGTTCCCGCCGGCATGATTTGCGCGGGAAATCATCGTTGGGCGCGCCGACTTCCTGCATCACGATGCGCCATCCAGGCTCCGCCGACGAGCCATGATGCAGGATCTGATTACCTGGCTAGCGCAGGAGAGAATGCATGGACGCAGAAAAGCCCTCCCACTCGGTGGTCAAGTCGGCCAGGCGTGTACTCGAGATTTTCGAATTCTTCGCGGGCCGGCAGGCGCCCGCAACGGTCATGGAGGTGTCGCGCGAACTCGGTTATCCGCAGTCGAGCACCTCGGCCTTGATGGAGAGCCTGCGCAGCCTCGGCTACCTGAGCTACGACCGTTATTCGCGGCAGTTCAACCCGACCCTGCGTGTTGCCTTCATGGGGAACTGGGTGCAGGAAAGCATGTACAGCGACGGCAACCTGTTCCGCCTGATGGTCGATCTGCAGCAGCGCTCCGAGCTGACGGTGATCCTCGGATTGCAGAACGACATCTACGTGCAGTACATCCACAGCATCCAGTCCGCCTCGCCGCTGCGCCTGTTCGTGCGGCCGGGAACCTTGCGCCCGCTGGCGCGTGCCGCGATCGGGAAGATGCTGTTGAGCACCAAGTCCGACAAGGAGATCCGAGCATTGCTGACCCGGATCAACGCCACCGAAGAGGTGCCGGAAAACCGGATCAAGTTTGCGGACCTGATGAAAGACATCGAGGGCTGCCGCCGCGATGGTTACTACATCAGCCAGGGCACGGTGACGCACGGCGCCGGCGTAATTGCCATGCTGCTTCCTGAAAGCCCCGGGCAGCCGCCGATGGGCCTGGGGATCGGCGCACCGATGTCGCGCCTGCTGAAGAAAAAACAGGAAGTCATCGACATGCTGCAGGAAGCGCTGCAGCCACAGTTCGGCATCAGGCGATCCGCATGACGCGAAACTGCGGTTGCAGAGCGCGGCGACTTTACCAATCCATCCGTTCCATTCACTTTCAATAACAATGAACCCGACACAACGCAACAAGCCACGCCGCAGCGCGCTGTACACCCCGGGCGCGAATCCGCGCGCCATGGAGAAAACAAGGCAGGTCCCGGCAGACGTTTTCATTCTCGACCTGGAAGACGCCGTGGCGCCCGACAGCAAGCTGGAGGCACGGCAGCACGTCACCGCCTTCCTGCAACAGCACAAGGCCGACAAGCGCGAACTGATCGTCCGGGTCAACGGCCTGGACACGCCCTGGTGCGCGGACGACCTGCGCGCCGTGATCAGCCTCGGCATCAGCGGCATTCTCTTTCCGAAGATTAATAGCCGCCGCGATGTCGAGCGCGCCGAGGAAATGCTGACGGCAGCCGGCGCCCCGGCATCGATGCAGCTGTGGTGCATGATCGAGACACCGCTCAGCATCCTCAACCTGCATGCGATCGCACAGCATGCGGAGAACAGTGCCTCACGCATGAGCGTGTGGGTGATGGGCACCAACGATCTGGTGAAAGAGTTGCGCGCGCAGCATACGCCGGACCGCACGCCCATGCTGTATGCGCTCGGTGCCGCATTGAATGCCGCCCGCGCTCATGGGCTCGGCATCCTCGACGGTGTGCACAACGACATTGCCGATTCCGAAGGGCTGACGCGTGTCTGTGAGCAGGGCAGGGCAATGGGATTCGACGGCAAGACGGTCATCCATCCATCCCAGGTCGATCAATGCAACCGCATTTTCTCACCTGACCCGGAGGCAGTGGAAAACGCACGCCGTATCATCGCCGCCTTCGACCGCCCGGAAAACGCCGGTAAGGGCGTGCTGCAGGTGGACGGCAAGATGGTCGAACTGCTGCACGCGGCGATTGCGCGCGACACTATCGCCATTGCTGACGCGATCGCGGCATTGCAGGCGGATCAGGCCGCGGCCTGATCGGCACAGGCGAACGGCGGCGCGTGGACGCACAGCACGGAAGCCGGGCGGCAACGCCGGCGAAGAAGACAGCGGACGTACCCGAGCCCCGGCCGGCATTGCCGGCGCCGCCGCTGTGGATGATCAGCCTGGTGCCGGCGCTTGGCCTGTTCGCCTCCTCGGTGCACATGCCATCGATCCCGGCGATGGCGGTCGACTTCGGCGTCGGGCCGCAGCCGGTGCAATTCACCGTGTCGGTCTACCTCGCCGCCATGGCCATCTTCGCCCTGCTGATCGGCCCGTTGAGCGACCGCTTCGGGCGCCGACGTGTCGGGCTGGTGCTGCTCTTCGTCTTTACGCTCGGAAGTTTCGGCGCCCTGTTCTCTCCCAACATCGACCTGATGCTCGTGTCGCGCCTGGTGCAGGGCATCGGCGCCAGCGGCGGCGTCGTGCTGTCGCGTTCCATGGTGCGCGACGCCTTCGACGGCGCCGCTGCGGCGAAAGCGTCTGCACAGGTGGCGATGGCCGTCTCCATTGCGCCGATGTTCGGGCCAGTGTTCGGCGGATATGTCCATGAACTGCTCGGGTGGCGCGCCAATTTCCTGATCGTGGCGCTGCTCTCCTTTGCGCTGTCGGCGCTTGCCGTGCTGCGCTTCGGCGAGACGCTGCCGGCGGAGAAGCGCTATATCGGCGGCGCATGGTCGATGATGACCAATTATTTCGCCTTGATGCGCATGCGCAAATTCATGGCCTACGCGCTGCCGGTGATCTGCGGCTCCGTCGGCCTGTTCACTTTCCAGACCGAGGGTCCGGTCTTGCTGATCCGCCTCATGCGCGTGGAACCTGCCGATTACGGCTTGTTCGCCGCCATGCCGGCGGTCGGATTCCTGATGGGTACGTTCACTTCGGCCCGCCTTGCGCTGTACGTGCATGAGTCGCGGCTGATCGAATCCGGCTGCCTGCTCTTCATCGCGTCCGGCCTGCTCGTTACCGTGCTGGCGCTCGGCTTCGTGCCATCGCCCTGGTTTGTCGGCATACCCATGCTGCTGTTTGGCGCGGGCAATGGCCTGGTCACACCGAGTGCCACCATGGGCAGCCTGAGCGCCGCGCCCCTGCTGGTCGGCTCCGGCGCGGCACTCATCAGTTGCCTGAGGATGGGCGCCGGGTCGGCTGGCAGCGTGCTCATCACCACCATGCCTTCCGGTTCGGCGGCATCGATGGGAATCATCCTGCTGGGAGCGGGCATTGCCTCGATGGTTTCCTGGCGCGTTCTTCGTCGCGCAAAGGGCTGACATGGACTGACGGGTTTGCGGAAAATCAAACCGTTGGGTCAATGAAGGACCTTAGGCCGGCATGCTGCCTAAACTGGTTGTCAGATACTCTCGGCAACCGGGGAGGTGGATGATGGCTGAACTTCGTCACGACCAATTGACTGACAGCAAACAGGCCTTGCTCCAGAAGATCGACGCCGTAGGCTGGGGCATTTTCCTGATCTGGATGGGGGTGGCTTTTCTCGCCAATATCAGCTGGGGAATCGGGCTCATCGGCGTGGGCATCATCATCGTTGGCGGGCAGGTGGCGCGGAAATATTTCGCGTTGCCCGTGGAACGGTTCTGGATGATCATCGGGATCGTGTTCCTTGCCTGGGGTGTCGTCGAACTGTTGAGCATCCAGTACGGCGCCGGCGTGTTGATACCGGGCGGCGTGCTACCGATCCTGTTCATCGTCGCGGGTATTGCGCTTGTCGTGTCCGGGCTGTTCCGGAAGTCGCAGCACTAGTGCTCGCAGGCTGCGGCACTGCGCCGCCGGTCTAACGAACGGCCTTGGGAAATCCCACCGTTTGCGACAGCAAGACCTGTTGATCATGCGTGAGGCCGAGCGCGTCGGCGATTGCGGTGCGGTCGATCCAGGCGCGAATCACGGTGGCGAGGCCATTGCTCGCGGCGAACAGGTAGACGTTTTGCGCAATGGCGCCAGCCGCCGCATAAGCGTACGCAGTGCGCTGTTCCGCCGGCACGAGACGCATGCGCGCGTGGTCGGCGACATAGACCAGATCCATCGGTGCTTCATCGACGAAGTCCTGGTATCCGGTCACCCGCCGCAGGTCGCTGCCCGCGACCAGTCGCAGTGCATGTGCGGCAGCATCGTAGCGATACGCACCCGATGGCAGCGCCACGAACACATCGATCTCTTGCGCATTCAATGCAGATGGCGCAGTGCGTCCGCCGTCGGCGCGGTTGATCCCGTAGGCCGCCCAGAGCATGCCGGAGAGCAGGCCCAGGGGCAAGGCGTTCGCAGAGAATTCGCGTGATGAATGGCGCGCTGCAAAGGCTTCCATCAACGGGAGCCCGCCATGTTTCGCCGGTTCGGGCAGGACAATCGAAGCTTCCGATTCGCCGAGCGCGGGTTTGGGCCGCAAGCTTCCCATCATGCCGAGTGCCAGTTTGGTCAAGGTATTCATCGCCGTCCCTTCCCTGATGCAGGATCATGTACATCAAGGCTAGTCCACTGCGCAGCGAGCATCTTGACAGGGCGCAACAGTGGAAATAGGCGCGGGATTTCGTCGCTTGCCCTTGCGCTGCAGGCGCATCCGGGCAGCGCTTCGGGATTGAATCCGGATTACTTCAGCGGCGTTTTCAGCATCGAAGGATACCCCGCGTCCGAGGTTGCCTTCTTGAGATCATCGACGCTGGCTTTGCTGTCGTCGAACACGACAAGTGCCTCGCGCCGTTCATAGCTCACCTTCGCCTTGCTGACGCCAGGAACCTTGAGCAGCGCAGCCTTGATAGTGATCGGACAGGTGGCGCAATCCATGGTCGGCACATTGAGCGACACGGTCTGCGTTTTCGCCAGCGCGAATGGCGGCAAGCAGAGCAGTGCGGCGAGCAGCAGGGAAGCTGGATTCTTCATGATGGCAGATCAGTAGAAATAAGGCGCAAACAGTGGGAACAGCAGCAGCAGGCCGATGAAGACGGCGCAGGCCAGGAAGATCGCTTTGGTAACCGGGCGGGCCTTGTCGCAGGCCGGGCCTTCAGTTGTCGAACAGGCAGGTGACGGCCGGAACACAAGCACACCTGCCCACACGAGTGCGCCGATCGAAATCGCCGTGAAGAAGGGCGTGATTGGCCGCAGGGATGTCAGGTTCACCATCCATGCGCCGGTGATGCCGACCAGCACCAGCACCAGCGGCAGCACGCAGCAGGTGGATGCGATGATTGACGACCCGACGGCAAGCGCCATCAGTCCCGTGCTCAGGTTCTTGCGGGGCCGCGCATTGGCAGCTTTGATGGAAGTCGGGTTGTCGAGCATCGGTTCAGGGATCATCAGGCGGAGACGACGCGTGCGCTGATCGTGTACTTGAAGGAGTCCGGATCGAGCGGATCGAGCGCTTCGCCGTTGACTTCGGCCTGCGGGTACATCAGGAATCCGACTTTCCCGGTCGTGAAGCCGGGCAGGCGCACGTCATGGGCGAAATTGTAGGCCATCCAGTTGCCTTCCCAGCCGCCAAACAAGGCCTTCCTGACGGGAGCTACCACGGGATTGTCCGGGTCCTTGATCCAGGTGGCGGTTTCAAGGCGCATCACCTTGCCGACATCCGCCGGATCCATCGCGACCCAGCCGTGCTTGCGCAGGTAGACCTCGGCGCGGCAGTGTTGCGCGCTCTTGAGCGATGCCGGATTGCCGCCGAGTTCCCGATAGCCGAATGCGCTCGGCACCAGGCGGATGCCATAGGCATCGCGCGCTGGCACGCCGGCCGCGCGGCACAGGCCGACGAACAGGCCGTTGATGTCGCCGCACTTGCCGCCAAAATTGCCTGTCTCCAGCATCGCCTTGATGTCGCCGGTGCCGCAGCCGCGCACCTTGGGTTCGCGATAGGTCGAGATGATGATCCAGTCATAGATGCGCTGGACCTTCTCCTCATCGGAGCGTGCTCCGGCAACGATCTGCCGCGCCGTACGACGGACGATGCCGTCGAGCGGCATCAGGTCGGTCGGCTTCATCCACTGGCGCAGGTTGTCGGCATCTTCGTGCGCGGCGATGGGCTTCGACCAGTCCGTCGCGCGGCTCATGGTCTGTACGCGCGAGGTCACTTCCAACACGGGCGCTGCCGAGCCGTCGAATTCCGCGACCAGGTACTTCGCGCCGTAGTGGCTGTCGGTGCCGATCTGCATTACCTTGCCATTGCCGGTCCACGCGCTCGACAGCGAACGCTGCCAGTCTGTGTCGACCGACGGCAGCGGCACCCAGACCTTCGCGGGCGCACCGGACGCTTGCAGGTTCACGCGGGTGACGATCTCGAAGGTGCGCCAGTCGCCGGGGCGCGGATTGAAATGCCGTTCAGTCTGCACCTGCGCCAGCACCGCCTTCGGCACGGTGCCAAGCAGCAGTGCGCCGGATGCGGCTTTCAACAGTGTTCGGCGGGAAATCGTTGTCATGTCGATGTCTTTCATGTTGTTCAATCCTGCGTTGTTCATGTTCTGCGAATTTCGTCAGCGACGGCATCAGCACCTGACAGCGTCGATGTCATTTCGGCCTGCGCTGTCCTTGCTCGTTGAGCAGTTTTTCGATGGCGCCCTTCAGGCTGGAATCCGTCCGCTCCAGTTCACCGACTGTGCGCCAGCGGGCGCGTCCATTGCGATCAATCAGTACAGTGGTTGGCAGCACGCCGCTCGTCCATTTCTTGAATGCGTCTCCGCTCTTGTCCAGCAGGATCGGATAACCGAACTGGTGCTCGTGCGAAAAGCGCTGGATGGTCGACGCCGATTCCTTGAAATTGACGCCGAGGACGGCCACTTTCCCCGCCAGCGAGGAATCGCCTGCTAATTCATTGAGCAGCGGAATCTCGTCGACGCAGGGAGCGCACCAGCTTGCCCAGAAATTCAGCACGATCACCTTGCCGCGCAGGTCCTGAAGCTTCCATTCCCGGCCATCGGGGTCGCGCAGTGCCAGCGAAGGCGTCGGCGTGCCGTTCGGCCAGCGCTGCAGGGCAGGCTCTTTGCCCCATGATGGCTGCCATGAGATCGCGGCCGTAACGAACGTCAGCGCAAAGACGACACGGCGAATACGTATGGCCCTTGCTGGCATGACACTTCTTGGCGGATTCGGAGCTGGAAAAGACGAAATGATAGCAGATGCGGGTTTTGCTCCGTGGTGCATCGTGCGGAATGACCTTATGCTGGAAGGTGGTTTTTGGGGGGGGCAATTGGGCGGGCGGCAAACTGTTTTTCGATGTGGCAAAGAATGTGGCAGAGGTCGGTCCTTGCAGTACCTGTGCTTTCGTATATTGTTGTAAGGGCAAGAAAGCTGATCTGCTTTGTATCGCTTTTCAGGACTTGGTGTGGTGTGCAGTTCATTATCAAAACAACCACGCGGCGAGCACTTGCGCCAGATCAGCATCCCAGGACTAGTGAACAGCGGGTATGGATGATCAGACCGGCGTTATCTGTCTAGATGGAACGGCAGGCGCCACATAGCGACCATTCCCTGCGCACGTTGAGAGGCCTTTCGATCATGAAGCCCACCTACTTCGATCTAAGCGTTTCCGATATTACTCGCGCGAGGGCATTCTTCGAGGCAGTCCTGGGCTGGCATTTCGAGAAGTTCGAGATGCCGTATGAGTACTATCGAATCCAGGCTGGTCCAGACAGCGAACCTGGTATCGACGGTGGCATCGGAAGCGTCAAGGATGCGTCGCTGAGTGAGGGGCGGCCTATGACGCAGGTAACCATCCCTGTGGCAAGTCTCAGCAATGCTCTTGATCTCGTTGTTGCCAATGGCGGCAGCATAGTGGAATCGCGCACGCCCATTCCCGGTATAGGGTGGTACGCCACCTGCGCGGAGCCGGGCGGCTTGAAGTTCGGGCTTATCGAGGCAGACCCGGCAGCCGTTGCAAAGTGAAACGCCAGACCAAAACTCGCCCCATGACATCACGCTCCATCTCGCATCAACTGATCGGCCTGACCGGATGGCTGCTGGTTGTATTCGCTGCTGCGGCGATCGGGGCACTTGCCTCGCTCAACGCGCAGGCTTTCTATGCTCAGTTGATCAAGCCGGCATGGGCTCCGCCTGCGGGCGTCTTCGGCCCGGTGTGGTCGCTGCTGTACTTGCTGATGGGAATTTCCGCGTGGTTGGTCTGGCGGTCGCGGCCCGGTCGAAGACCATTGGCGTTGTTCCTTGTTCAGCTTGCGGCCAACGCACTGTGGTCGTGGTTGTTCTTTGCGTGGCATCGGGGTGCGCTGGCGGCGATGGAAGTATTGTTCTTGTTGGCAATGATTGCTCTTACGATGAGGGCGTTCTGGCACAGTAGCCGTCTTGCCGCACTCTTGCTGTTGCCATATCTGTTGTGGGTGGCTTTCGCATCAGCACTCACGTGGTCGGTCTGGCAGTCCAATCCAGGTCTCTTGTAGTCAACAGGTTCGGCAGTCTGGCCGTCATTCGTCAAGGCATATGCAGATGAAATGGTGTACGTTGCCTTGACCGAATCACGCGGAGACTTGCATTCTCCACCGAGCGAGCGTTGGGGTTGGTACGCACCAAAGTACGAACCAAAAGGAGATCACCATGAGCAACGAACAAGTGGCACCTGAGACGAACGGCGTGACGGTGAAGTTACTTGCAACGGTTGACCTTGGCCCCGAGATCGAAGGCATGGAGGGCCGCCAGCTTCGAATGCGCATGGTGACTATCGAGCCCGGGGGCGTCTTCGGCCCGGTTCACAATCACATAGACAGGCCCGGCACCGTCTACATACTGCAAGGAACGATCACCGATCACCGAAATGGTGTCGCTACGGACTACGGGCCAGGCGTGGGTTGGCCGGAAGACAGGAATACCACGCACTGGCTTGAGAACCGGGGAACGGTTCCGGCAGTGGAGATCTCGGTCGATATAGTCAGGCAAGAGTAAGCTCAGGTCCGACGTCCAGATGCATGTTGGGGGATGCCGGCATCGCGTCTTGCAAGCACTCGTATGTCAGAATGAACGTCTCGGCACCATTTCCTCCAAGAGATCCATGTGACAAAAAAATCATTCTGGGACGATGCATATGCAAGTACTCATCAGACCATTGTGTCGGCAGTCGAAGGCTGCGACATCGAATTGGAGTCGACGATTTTCTTTGCTTTCTCCGGCGGCCAGGAAAGTGATCAGGGCACCATTGCAGGGCTGCCAGTTACTTCCGCCAGGAAGGAAGGTTTGTGCATCAAATACACACTTCCGCTCGATCATGGGCTGCAGGTCGGCCAATCCGTGCTGGTTGAAATTGACTGGAGCAGGCGCTATCGACTGATGCGGCTTCATTTCGCCGCAGAACTGGTTCTTGAACTGTTCTACAAAGAGCTGAACGACGTGGAAAAGGTGGGTGCACACATCGCGCAAGACAAGGCGCGGATTGATTTCGCATGGCCGGAAAGCATCGCTCCGCTCCTCCCTTCCATCGCCGAAAGAGCCAACAAGATCATCTCCTCGGACAGGGAGATTCGCACCGGTTTCGATGATGTTGAGAATGAACGGCGATATTGGGAGATTGAAGGTTTCTCCAAGGTTCCGTGCGGTGGCACGCACGTCCGCTCTACCGGCGAGATTGGCCAGATCAGGCTGAAGAGAAACAACATCGGCAAGGGCAAGGAGCGGGTTGAAATCTTTCTTTGTGAGCAGTGAAAGGCCGGATCAACCAGCGAGTCGTTATCACCTGCCGTTTCACCGCTCGGTCATCCGCGCCGCCCGCAAGTGGCGCTTTCGAATACCCGCCGCCGAAAAATCAGCAGCGCAGCCAGCCTTTGCTGCGCGCGATGTCGATGAATGAACGCGCACCTTCCGCGACTTCACCGGCGGCATCGGGAAATGCCGACTGCAGGTCAGCGATGATGGCGTCGACGCTTTGCTTGCCGTCGCAGCGCTTCAGGATCTCGCCGGCGGACGGGTTGAGTTTGATCAGGCCTTCCGGATACAGCAGGATGTAGGCGTTCTGGCTGTTCTCCCAGCGAAAGACGAAGTGCGGCGAGAGCTTCGGACAAGCTTGGCCGCTGGTTGAGGTTTCTGTTGCGGTGGTGGTCATGGCAGCAGGGGCTGCGGCGCCGGGCGGCGGCGGCATGCGTTCGCCGCCCGGCAGGCCGCTTAGCGCACGTAGACGTAGGCGGTTACCTCGAAGCCGAGGCGGATTTCGCAGAAAGCGGGGGTTTCCCAAGTCATGACAAGTCTCCTTTGTTGAACGAGGCGGCGACATGCCGCCCCTTGACTGATTATCGGCATCCCCGACGGGACGCAACAGCAGGCTTTTGCCGGAAGCCGCTCATGAAAATCATGATCGCGCAGCATCCGCTCCCATTGGCTTGTATGCGCCCCAGCCCTCGATCTGCACATCGGCATACGCGAGCAGCATCGCATCCAGCATGGACCAGAGGATGTCGAGCTTGAATTGCAGGATGGTCAGCGCGCGCTCCTGCAGCTCGCGCGTATTGAAGTGCCCGAGCGTGATGCGCAGTCCATTGATGACGTCGCGCGGCGCTTCGCTCAGGCGGCGGCGGAAATAGTCGTAGCCTTCCGGCTCGATCCATGGATAGTGTTTCGGCCAGAAGTCGAGGCGGGACTGGTGAATGGTCGGAGCGAACAGTTCTGTCAGCGACGCCGCTGCCGCTTCCTGCCAGGGGCGCTGGCGGGCGAAGTTCACATAGGCGTCAACGGCGAAGCGCACGCCGGGGAGCACCAGCACCTGCGAAACGATCGTCTCGCGCGACAAGCCCACTGCCATGCCGAGCCGGATCCAGGCCTCGATGCCGCCGTCCTCGCCATTGAAGCCGTCATGGTCGAGGATGCGCTGCACCCAGTGACGCCGCACTTCACGTTCCGGGCAGTTGGCAAGAATCGCCGCGTCCTTGATCGGAATGTTGATCTGATAATAGTAACGATTCGCCACCCACCCCTGGATCTGTTCGCGGCTGAGCAGGCCGCGGTGCATCATCACCTGATATGGATGATGGATATGGTAGCGCTCGCCCATGGCGCGCAGCCGTGCTTCAAATTCTTCCTCGGTCCATGGCCGCATGTCATTCATCTTCATTGCATGTCTCCCGTGTCGATCAGCATTCCGTCCCACGCGACCTCGATTCCGGCGCGCGTCAGTTCTGCGCGTTCCGGTGAGTCCTCGTCCAGGATCGGATTGGTGTTATTGATGTGAATGAGCACCTTGCGCGGCTTGTCGTAGCGCGACAGCAAGGCCATCATCCCGTCCGGTCCGCTCTGGGGCAGGTGTCCGATGCCGCGCGCAGTGTTGGCGGACAAGCCCATACGGATCATTTCGTCGTCGGTCCAGAAGGTGCCGTCAAGCAGGACGCAGTCCGCGTCGCCGATAAAGGGTTCCAGATGATCCTCCATGGCACCGAAGCCGGGTGCGTAGAAAATCTTTTTCCCGGTGGCGGTTTCCTCGATCAGTACGCCGATGTTGTCGCCGGCGTGCGCGTCATGCCGGTGCGGCGAATAGGGCGGCGCCTTGCTCGCCAGCGGCACGGGCGTGAAGCGCAGGCCCGGCGCGGCCGGCACGGTGAAGGCAATCGGTGGCGTCACCTGCAGCGGCTGCCAGCGCACCGTGCAGAAGTGCGACAGGACATGGAAAATCGGATTGCCGGTGCTCAGGTCTTCCTGCACCTGCGGCGTGCACCAGATATCGAGCGGCCTGCCTTCGCGCAGCATGAAAAGGCCGGTGGTGTGGTCGATCTGCGCATCGATCAGGACTACGCCCGCGATACCGGTATCGCGCAGCCCTCTGCCCGGCTGCAGGCAAGGATTGGCACGGATCTGCGCATGGATGTCCGGCGAGGCGTTGAACAGGACCCAGTCGCGGCCGTCCGTGCTGACGGCGATCGACGACTGCGTGCGCGGCAGCGCGCGCACCGTCCCCTTGCGCACGCCGTCGCAATTGCGGCAGTTGCAATTCCATTGCGGGAAGCCGCCACCCGCGGCAGAGCCAAGTACGAGCAGTTTCATGCGTCCAGTATGGGTGCGGCGGTTGCCAGGCCGCGTGCGGAGATTCACGAAAGCGTGATCATGGTTTTCTGGAGTTGATCGTCAAGGCGAGTGTTCCACTTTGGTACAACTTGTTCGATTTCTGGACAGTGACAGGTGTTGCGTCATGGGACGAAGACCTGCGGTGCGCAGTATCAGCGCCACGCACGCGCCCTTCTCCGGGTGTGGCGTGAAATTTGCGTTGATGGAAGGCCCGAACACCCGAGTAATGCCGTTCAGTTAAACCTGCTTGCGCAAGAATGTCGTCCCCTCGAAGGCGGGGATCCATAGGGAGACAGCTCCAGAGAATCAACATGGGTTCCCGCCTTCGCGGGGACGACGCGAAAAATAGTATTCACTGAATGGCATTACCAACCCCGGAGCCCTATAAAGAGTGAGTGCCGCGATGACGTTGCGACCAGATGAAATGCGCCTGCACACCCGCATCAGCCTCGTGCTGACGGCCCTTGCCGCCGCGCTCGTTCTGGCGCTGGGGAGCCTGTGGCTGAAGCAGACCCGGGACGGCATCCGCGAGGAAGTGGAAGCCGCCACGCGCGTCGCGGAACAGTGGCTGACCGTATCGGCGCGCGAGTTGCATGCCGGACAAGACGGATGGAACAGCGAGCGGCTGCTGGCCCATCTGCGGGACGTGGGCCGGATCCGCGCCAACGCGCTGGAGGTCGTCGATGCCGCCGGCACTCGTCGCTACCTGTCGCCGGGGCCCACCTACAAGGCTGGCCGCGCTGCCCCCGGCTGGTTCGCTGCCGTGGTTGAGCCCGGTTTCGCGGCGCGCCGCGTCGACGCGGGTGAACTGACAGTGATCCTCCATCCGGACGCCTCACGCGCAACGCTGGATGCGTGGGACGATCTGTGCACGATGGCGGGCTGGGCCGGCGTCCTGCTTGCTGTGCTGTTCTTTACGGTTCGCCATGCACTCGATCGCGCGCTGCGCCCGCTCGGGCAGGTCATGGCGGCGCTTGATCGCACCGGGCGCGGCTGCTTCGATACCCGCCTGCCCGTCTTCCCCGAGCCGGAACTCGGCCGTCTCGCCAAGGCCTTCAACGGCATGGCCGATCGCCTCGTGGAAGCGGTCAATGACAACGTGCGGCTCGGCAGCGAGAGTGAACTGAACGAACGCTTGCAGGCCCGGATCGAAGATGATCGCCGCAGCATCGCCCGCGAACTGCACGATGAGCTGGCGCAGGGAATCACCGCCGTGCGCGCGCTTGCCGGCGCGATCATGCAGCGCACGGTGGACCAGCCGGCATTGCATGCCCCTGCGCAAAGCATCCTCACCGTCGCCGGCCAGATGCAGGACGGCGTGCGCACCATCCTGCAGCGCTTGCGCCACCAGCAGGGCAGCCTTGGCGCCAGCGCAGACGACACGCTGGGGCGCTACCTGCAAGCCTGGCAGCAGCAGTATCCGGATATCCGTCTCGGCATGCAGCTCGCCGGCGGCAATGCTCCCATCAGCGACGGCATCATCCAGGCGCTTGTTCGCATCACGCAGGAAGGATTGACGAACGTGGTCCGCCATGCGGCGGCGACGCGGGTGGAGATTACCCTGCGGCGGCTGGAAGCCAGCGACGGTGTCTGGCTGGAACTGGTCCTTGCCGATAACGGCCGCGGTTTCGCCGCGCCGACATCATCACCCGGCTGCGGGCTCGGCCTCGCCGGCATGCGCGAGCGTGCCGCCGCCCTGGCTGGTGAACTTCGCTTCGACACTGTGGCCGACGGCGGCACGCGCCTGTGCGTGCGCCTTCCCCTCACGAAATGCCATCCACTGGAGGAAACAAAATGAGCCTATCCCTTTCGGGCCAGAAGATCCTGCTTGCCGACGACCACGCCATTGTGCGCATGGGATTTCGCCTGCTGCTCGAAGGCGCAGGCGCGGTGGTGGCCGGTGAAGCCAGCACCGGCGAAGAGGCATTGCGTCTCTACGCCGAGCTGGATCCGGACGTACTGGTCATGGATGTGTCGATGCCGGGCCTCGGCGGGCTCGCCGCACTCGAACGCCTCTCAGCACGTCATGCCGGCGCGCGCGTGCTGATGCTGTCCGCGCACCAGGACGCACTCATCCCGGTGCGCGCGCTCAAAGCCGGCGCGGTCGGTTACCTGAGCAAGCGCTGCCTGCCCGAGGAATTCCTGCAGGCCGTGCGCCAGGTGAGCCAGGGGCGGCGCTATCTCGATCCGGAACTGGCGCAGCAAGTGGCCTTGGCACAGATTTCAGGCGCCGCCCATCCTGCCGATGCACTGACGGAGAAGGAATTCAGCGTCTTCCTGCAATTGGCGCAGGGGCGTTCCGTCAATCAGGTCGCGCAGGATTTCCATTTGAGCGCGAGCACTGTCGGCACGCACCTGTACCACATCAAGCAGAAGCTCAATGCGAGCAATGCCGCCGAGCTTGCGGTGATCGCAATGCGCTCCGGCTTGATGGAGGCCTAAGGCGCATAGCGTTCCGTCGTGATACCTGATCCGCTCTTCCCGCCGTCCACGCCGTACCGCACGCAACAACTGCCGGTTGGCGACGGACATGTCCTGCATGTCGAAGAATGCGGGCGGCACGATGGCATACCGGTGGTGTTTCTGCACGGCGGCCCCGGCAGCGGCTGTTCCGTCGAACACCGTCGCTTCTTCGACCCGACGCGCTTTCGCGCGGTGTTGTTCGATCAGCGCGGTTGCGGCAGAAGCACGCCGCTGGCTGGCCTGAAGTGCAACACGACCGCGCATCTTGTCGAGGATATCGAGCGCATCCGTACCTCACTCGGCATCGAACGCTGGATCGTCTTGGGCGGCTCCTGGGGCAGCCTGCTCGCGCTCGTCTACACCGGTCGGTATCCGTCGCGTGTCGCCGGACTGGTATTGCGCGGTATCTTTCTCGGTTCCGACGAAGAATTGCGGCGCTACGTGAACGATGCGGAAGGCGCAGCGCCGCATGCATGGCAGGCATTCGCCGACGGCATTCCCGAGGAAGAACGCGGTGACCTGCTGCGTGCCTACACGTCGCGTCTGCTGGCCGGCGATACCGCCGCCGCCCGTCGCTGGCTCGACTATGAGCGCGCACTCATGGGCGAGCCGCCGTTGTCAGACGTGCCGGATGCGCGTCGTCTCGCCAAGACCATGATCCAAGGGCATTACCTTGCCAATGCCTGCTTCTCCGATGTCGCCGATGTGCTCGCCGCCTGTGCACGATTGCGCCATCTTCCTGTCTGCATCGTGCAGGGCCGTCGCGATACAGTCTGTCCGCCGCGTGCCGCCGCGCGTCTGCAGCGCGCCCTGCCGAATGCGGTAATGCGCTATGTCGAGACCGGCGGGCACAACGCCCTTGCCGCAGACATGGCCGGCACCTGCGTCGCGATGCTGGAGGCCGTGGCGGCAGCTGCCGATTTCTGAGCTAATCCGGTTCTCCAGAAAATCGCGAGGCCGAACCCGATAAAAGCGCGATGCCCATCTCCGCGCCTTCTCGTCGCGCCGCCTTTCCCGTCGATCCACAATGCATGCAAGACAGCGGGCTTTCCGCACCGCTGCGATGGAGACGAAAGGATGCAATCATGCCGAAGGAATCTCGCGGCGTCAGCCTGGACGGCGACGGCAAGCCGCTGTGGCTGACCCTGGAACTGACTTACCGCTGCCCCTTGAAATGCCCGTGGTGCAACAACCCGCTGAACTTCAAGGACTATGCGAATCATGAGCTGTCAACCGAGGAATGGAAACGCGTATTGCGTGAAGGCCGCGACCTCGGCGCACTGCAACTCGGCTTTACGGGCGGCGAACCGCTGGAGCGCGATGACCTGGAAGAGCTGGTCGCCTGCGCCGACCGCCTCGGCTACTACACCAATCTCATCACGTCCGGCATCGGCCTCACCGAAGCGCGCATGATCGCCTTGAAGGAAGCCGGCCTCAAGCAGGTGCAGTTGTCGCTGCAATCGACCAGGGCGGAGCTGACCGACGAACTGGTCGGCGCTAGGGCGCACGCCCTCAAACTGGAGGCCGCGCGCCTGATCAAGGCACACGGATTCCCGATGGTGATGAACATGCCGGTGTGCAAGCAGAACATTCGCGACATCGATGCCATGTGCGAATTCGCCTCGTCGATCGGCGTCGAATACATCGAGTTCGCCAACCTGCAGTACTACAACTGGGCGCTGGTCAACCGCGAGGAACTGATGCCCAGCTTGGACGAAGTACGCGAAGTGGAAGCCACCGTGCAACGCTGGCGCAAGAAACTGGGCGACAGCATGACGATCTATTTCGTCATTCCCGATTACTACGAAGGCCGCCCGAAAGCCTGCATGAACGGCTGGGGCGCGATCCACCTGACTATCGCACCGGATGGCGTGGCCATGCCGTGCCAGGAAGCGCGCGTGATTCCGGGGCTGGACTTCCAGTCGGTGCGCGACAAGCCGCTGTCCTGGCTCTGGCATGAATCGCCGCTGTTCCGCAAATACCGCGGCCTCGACTGGCTGCCCGAGCCATGCAGCTCCTGTTCAGAAAAGGAAAAGGATTTCGGCGGCTGCCGCTGCCAGGCCTTCCTGCTGACTGGCGATCCGACCAATACCGATCCGGCCTGCAGTCGCTCGCCGCATCACCACCTCGTGCAGGAAGCCGTCAAGGACGTGGTGCGCCCACTCCGGTTTCGCAAGCCGCTGCTCAAGCGTACCAGCGCCGCGGTATCCACTGCCTTCATGGAGGAATAAATGCGCCATCCCTACGATACGGCAACCGGCACGATACTGCTCGGCGCGATGCTGACGGCATTGCTCGTTGCACTGGTCCGGCTGCTGTTGTTATGAGGCATGAAGCATGAATAGCATTCCCTTCGACCTCCTGCTGCGCTGGACGCATTTCATCGCCGGCATCATCTGGATCGGACACAACTATTCGAGCGTCGTGCAGCGGCCGTCCTGGCAGCCGCTGACTGCCGCCGACCTGACCGACGACCGCAGCCCGCGTTTCCAGACATTGCTGAACCGAGAGCATGGCTTCTTCCGCTGGGCGTCTGTCGTCGCCTGGTGCGCCGGCGTCCTGATGCTCTGGCAGCGCGGGTGGCTAGGCGGCGCGTTCGGATTGCAGGGCGCGCTGGCACCCATCGGCATCGGCGCCTATCTCGGCACGCTGATGATGGCCAATGTGTGGCTGGTGCTCTGGCCGCATCAGCAGAAGGTCCTTGGCCTGAAGTCCGCAACGGTGGAAGAACGGCTGCGCTGCTCGCGGATCACGCATCTGTCTTCGCGCACCAATACCATGCTGTCGATCCCGCTGTTGTTCTTCATGGCCGGCGGCTCGCATGGCGGCGTGCTGGGGGGATGATAATGTCTTCGCCCAGCGCGGTGTGGAATTTCGCGTCCGGACCAGCCCGGCTGCCGGATGCCGTTCTGGCCCGCGCGGGTGATGTCTTGTTCCGGCGCGGTGCGGATGGCGCAACAGCCATCGAGCGGCCGTTCACCGGCACCGCCGTTCGTGCCGTGCTGGAATCGGCACGTGAGCGTCTGACTCAACTGCTCGAAATCCCTGCGAACTATCGCGTGCTCTTTCTGGCCGGCGGCGCCATGCAGCAGTTTTCTGCGGTGCCGTTGAATCTCCTCGACCCGGACTCCGACCTGCGAACGGCTGCGTATGCGGACTCCGGGTACTGGTCGCGACGCGCCATGCAGGAAGCGGCACGCTTTGCCGAGGTCAGCGTGATCGCCAGGCACGATGGAAGAGAAGCCCTCGCCGCGCCAGCCGTGGGCAAGTGGCATGTGCCGACGGGATGCGCCTACTGCCACATCACCGCAAACGAGACCGTGGACGGCCTTGCCTATCCTGCATGGCCCGACACGGGTGAGGTTCCATTGGTGGCGGACGTCACGTCCTGTTTTCTCTCCGCGCCGCTCGATATCTCGCGCTTCGGTCTCCTCTATGCCAGTGCGCAGAAGAATATCGGCCCCTCCGGCATGACCGTCGTCATTGTGCGCGAAGATCTGCTGCGGCGTCCCGCGCAGTCGGCGCCGTCACCCCTTTGCTATCGCCTGCAGGCCGAGCAGGATGGCTGCATCAACACGCCGCCCGTCATGGCGATCCATCTCGCGGCACTGGTTTTCGAGTGGATCGCGGAATTGGGTGGACTGTCAGCCATGGCGGAAACCAACCGGCGCAAGGCCGCCTTGCTGTATCAAGCGATCGACAGCAGCGATGGCTTCTACACCGCGCCGATTCTCGTCGCGCATCGCTCGATGACGAATGTGCGTTTTCATCTGGCGGACGACAGCTTGACCGAACGCTTCCTGATCGATGCGGAACAGGCTGGCCTGACAAACCTGCGCGGCCATCGTCACGTCGGCGGCCTGCGGGCGAGCCTCTACAACGCCATGCCCCTGGCGGGTGTGGGCGCACTGATCGACTTCATGAAGGAATTCAGGCAGTCTAATGGATGAGTGGATGATTGAGAGAATGAGGAAGCGATCATGGCCTTGCCGGCTGGGGCTGGCCGGCGGCATCGACAAGGATGGCAGCCGCGCAGCCGAATTGCTTGCCGCAGGATTCGACAGCGTTGAATTCGGCACCGTTACGCCGCAGCCGGAGGAGGGCCACAATTCCGGCCTCGCTGCGCTGGTCTCACGCCTCGCGTCACTTTCGCCGCGCCTGACTGACAAACCGCGTGTCGGCATCGGCATCGGCATGAGCAGCAGCGGGCCACCAGCCGCTCTTCCCGACGAGTGGGCTTCCGGGTTTCGTGGCGCGCGAGCTATTGCCGATTACGCTTGCTTCAATCTGAGTGCTCGCCGCTATCAATCCTTGCTCAACACGGCGCACCTACCGCTCCTGCGGTATGCCTTTGCAACTGTCGCTGCCGTGCGTCAATCGGAACAGGGGCGAGATGTCGCCGTCACGCTCAAGATTCCGCTCGGTGTTGACGACGCGTTTCCGCTTGCGCTTGCAGAGACGGCTGTCTCCGAAGGTTTCGACGCGATCATCGCGGTGCTTCCCGACAGCGCCCACCGGCTCGATCGGCTGCGACTGCTCGCCGATCGATTGCACGGCAAAGCTGGTCTTGTTGCCGTGGGCGGCATACGAAATGCTGATGACGCGCGCGCGGCGCATGCGGCCGGGGCAGACGGCGTGCAGGTGCACAGGGTCTTCACGGAACTCGGTGCGGCATGCCTGCCTGCACTGGGGCGCACCACAACGTCAGCACAGCAACTCATTTAATTGACGCCGTGCAAGGCTTTGGATGTGGAAGAAGAAATTGTATGATCTGTACCTGCATCACGCCGTTATTTGAGCGGGCAGGTTCGCCTTGCTTTGCAGATCAAAACACAACAGGGCCGCAATGAAACAGTCAGCCAGATTCTGGGACAGGGTGGCGGAACGCTACGCAAAGATGCCCGTGCGGGATGAAGCTGCGTACCAAAAGAAACTGCAACTCACGCGCGAGTATTTTCGGCCGGATATGGAGGTGCTGGAAATCGGCTGCGGCACAGGATCGACTGCCATTGCACACGCGCCGTATGTGAAACACATCCATGCGATCGATATCTCTTCGAAGATGATCGACATTGCCCAAGGCAAGGCGAAGGCAGGCAATATCGGCAATGTCACCTTCAAACACGCTAGCATCGAAGAGCTTGGCGCGCCGGCGCAATCCCTGGACGCCGTGTTGGCACTTAATCTCCTGCATCTTCTCGATGACCGGGATGAGACCATTGCCCGGATTCATACCATGCTCAAGCCTGGAGGTGTTTTCGTCAGCAGCACGGTTTGCCTTCGTGACATGGCGATGCTTTTCCGAATCGTGGCGCCGGTGGCCGGATTTTTCGGTTTGCTCCCTTTGATCAAGGTGTTATCCGCAAGAGAGCTGGAAGACAGCCTGACCCGAGCGGGGTTTGCCATTGATCGCCAATGGCGACCGGGGAAAAACAAGGCGGTCTTCATTGTGGCAAGGAAGGCAGGGATGCGAGATTGAGCGCCGCTTGGCTGGCCGTCGTTCAATCTGCGCCCGAGACAAACAACCGGATCTCGTCAGCCAACCAGTCGCGCAGGGCGCGCACCTTGGGATCGTCCCGGTTTCCGATGCGATAGACGAGATCGTAGCCGCGCTCTGCCTTGAGCCGGAGCTGCGGAAATGGCGCGACCAGGCGTCCGGCGGCTATGTCATCCGCCACCAGCGCGCTGCGCCCCAGCGCCACGCCTTCACCGCGAATGGCTGCCTCGATCGCCATGCTCCCATGGCTATAGGCCGGGCCTCGATAGGCCGGGCCTCGATAGGCCGGGCCGCGACCGCTGCGCACCTTGTCTACGCCGGCCAGCGCAAACCATTGTTCCCAGTTGGCCAGCATGCGGTCCTCGTGCAGCAGCGTGCAAGCGACAAGGCTTGCAGGGAAGGGCAGCCCACCCATTTGCGCGCGATAGTCGGGACTGCAAACCGGCGTCACGGTTTCTTCCAGTATCCGCTCGGCGAGAACGCGTGGATAGTGGCCCCCGCCGTAGCGTATGGCTGCATCGGCCTGCCCGTCGTCCAGATCGACATTGGCATCGGTCACGTCGAGATGGATGTCGAGTTCCGGGTGGCGTGCCTTCAGCCGGTGCAGGCGCGGCGCCAGCCATTTGCTTGCAAACGAAACGCTGGTGCTGATCGTCAGGCGCGCCACGCTGTCCTGCGAGCGAAGGCGTTCCGCTTCACGTGTCAGCTCTCCCAGCAGACGGGTCACGGCGACCAGAAACACAGCCCCCGCTTCGGTCAGGACGATGCGGCGGGTCATGCGCCGGAAGAGTGCGACGCCAAGATGGTTTTCGAGCGTCTTGATATGCCTGCTCACCGCGCCGTGGGTAACGTGCAATTCTTCCGCAGCCAGCGTCATGCTCAATAGCCGTCCGGCAGCTTCAAAGGCACGCAGTGTTTGCATTGGAGGAAGGCGGTCGAACATGGGAGTGTCGGATGTGTGAGTAATATTCACGCATTATGTGACGACAAATGATTTGTCAGCAAGACCGGCCGGCCGCAATATCTGGAATCAGCCGCGAAAGCGGCGTTCATTTTTTGACGTTATTGGAGAAGCAACGATGCAGTTCGACACATGGCTTGTATTCCTCGTGACCTCAATCGGATTGTCGCTGTCGCCGGGTCCGAACAGCCTGCTCGTGCTCACCCACGGCGCGCTGCATGGAAACCGCAAGACCTTGTTCACGATTGCTGGCGGAGTCCTGGGGTTTGTTGCGATCATCGCGCTCTGCATGTTTGGCATCGGCGCGCTGATCAAGTCGTCCATTGTTTGGCTCACCGTGCTGAAATGGGTCGGCGGCGCCTACCTTATCTGGCTCGGCATCCAGGTCTGGCACTCACCCCCGATTGTCGTCGCGGTCCGTACCGAACCGGCCGAAATCAACGGCTGGCGGCTCTTTCGCCAGGGTTTTCTGTCAGCGGCGACCAACCCCAAGGCCCTGCTTTTCTTCAGCGCATTTCTGCCGCAGTTCATCGACCCGCACCGCGACTTGCTGCCACAGTTTGCGACAGTAGCTGCAACTTACACGGCGACGGAATTCCTCGCCGAATACGCCATGGCGAGCGCGGCGAATCGGGTTCGCCCCTGGTTAGGACGCGTCGGGCGGCGCTTCAATCGCGTCTGCGGCGGCATCTTTGTTGCCATCGGAGCCGTGCTCCCGCTTCACGCCTGATGCGGTGGCGCCTGGTCACGTTCGTCCCGTCGAGCTTTTTTTATAACGCCGCAAGGCTCAGCGTGGATCTCCTTACTTTCAAACTGATCGTCACGCCACGCTGAAATCAGCATTGACGTGGTGCTGACTGCGATATGCTCAGATGCCAAAATGCAGTCGGATGCGCTCCTCAAGCAGTTGCTGTGTCTGTTCTGGTGTGCATTGTGCAAGCCGGTCGAACACTTCCCGTGCAATAGGCCGGAAGGCATCCATCACGCCGGGGTCGAAATGCGTCCCCGTATCCTTTTCCAGGATCGCCATCACCTTTTCAAAGTCCATCGGCGCCTTGTACGGCCGCCGCGAGCAGAGGGCGTCGAAGACATCGGCGAGGGCGAATATGCGGGCAGAAAGCGGAATGGCATTGCCCGAGAGCTTGCGGGGGTAACCTGAACCATCCCACTTTTCATGATGGCCCGCGACGATGGCCTTGGCTTCGTCCATCCAGCCGATACCCTGCACAATATCTTCCCCCTGCGTGACATGCGTGTGCATGATCTCGGACTCCTCGGCGTCGAGTCCGCCGGGTTTTCTCAGGATGGCATCCGGTATGC
The DNA here is from genome assembly GCF_035254685.1 of Noviherbaspirillum sp. GTDB lineage: Bacteria > Pseudomonadota > Gammaproteobacteria > Burkholderiales > Burkholderiaceae_D > Noviherbaspirillum. Next base: position 59,660 of record NZ_DATFAI010000009.1, read on the forward strand.
TGACTTTCCCGATGTCGTGCAAAAAGCTACCGACGATCAAGGATTGCATCGATTTTCCGCGCACGCCGAGACGCTCCGCAATACGCGCCGCGATCCAGGCGACCCGGAAGTTGTGCGTTCCGGTATCCGAATCGCGCTTGGCGATGGCACGTCCGAGCGCTTCCATCAGTGATACGTGCGAGTCAAGGATCTCCCGGGCCTTGAGTTCGTTCTCGCGCGACAGATGGACGACGACGGGATAGATGGCAGCGCCGCACAGCAAGGACGCCAGGCCGACCATGAGCGCGGCGTTGAGGGCTGTCGACAGTATTTGCACACGCTGCCAGGCCGAGACGACGCGTACGCCTTCAAAATACCCGGCAATCGGTCCGGGCGCGTCGCTCGATCCTGCCTTCAGCGGGACAAATACCCGCAGGATCCAGCGCCCGTCCTTCAGCCTGAAACTTTCAGACGAAGGCGTTGTATAGCTGGGTTTCAGGTGCGGCGGCAGTTGTGCTTCGACGGTCTGGCCATCTTCCGTCATGGCAAGGGCCAGCTTCTCTCCCTGCCCGTTGTAGATCTCGGCAATGTCGAACAAGCCGCCGGCAAGGGCGTCTGCCGCCTTGCTTGCGTATTTTCCTGCATCGGACGAATCCAGCGCGGCGGCCTGGAAATGGTGCAAGTGCAGCAGGCGCCGCGACTCTTCCATGGCAAGCGATACGGTCGCCTGTTCTGCATTGCCGTGGGCAACCAGCCACGCAGTGGGACTGGCGATTGCTGCCAGCAGGACGCTGACGGCGGCAATGCGAATGGCGGTCTGCCTGTTGAATGCGTTCATGACCGTTCCTCGGGGCCCGGCAGGGTATAGCACCTGCAGGAACAGACAGCGCAATCGAAAAAAAATTTTCAGGGCGGCATGCATATGGCGTCGGCACGCCGGCAAGAAGACGGGAAAATTGATCTGGATCGCTTTCCGGAAAAGTTGGCGTTGGCTGAAACCTCGCCCAAGCGTAATGTTGCAATTGACCACAATCGCGCAGGCCGAACGCCGGTGCGATATTCCGGCCCGCCACAAGCGGACCGGAATGCGTCCTTGAGAGATGCAACCGATTCCGAGGTCAAGCCTTTTAAGAAAAGGTGTGGAGGCATCAATGGAGCAACGGACCAATTCCGCCTCCCCTGCACGGACGGATACCGTCGACGTGCCGGGCGGGCTATCGTTGCCACTGGAAGTCCGGGTTCACGGCCGGGGCGGGCAAGGTGGCGTCACCTGTGCAAAACTGATCGCGGCGATGTACACGCAGATGGGCTTGCACGTACAGACCTTCGGGGACTACGGCAGCGAGCGCTCCGGCGCGCCGGTGCAGGCCTACACTCGGGTCGATCACGTTCCCATCACCAATCGCAACAAGGTCTATCGCCCGGACCATTTGCTGGTGCTCGACGAAGGGCTGATGGGCGACCAGATCCTCTCCGGCGCATCCGCCGGCGCCGTCCTTCTGCTCAATTCACACGCCAGCCTGCAGAGCTATACCGGGCGCTTTGCGCACTATCAGTTCGGCGTGGTCGATGCGACCGACATCGCGCGCGAGCATGGCATCGGCAGCAGTTCCGTCGTGATCATCAACACCACGATGCTCGGCGCTTATGCACGGATGCTGGGCATTCCGCTGGCAGTACTGGAAAAGACCTATGCGTCGATGGGGCTGAGCGACGACCTGGATGCGGCGCGCGACGCGTGGGAGCGTGTCAGCATCAGGGAGGCGGATCACGCAGCCGACATCGTGGAAGCGCCAGTTGCCGCGGCTGTACCTGCGGACGTGGTGCCGATGCGCGAACATACTCACGATATCCCGGCAACGCTCAAGACCGGGACATGGAGCAACCAGGCGCCGGCCTATCGTGAACATGCCGCGCCCTGCAACGTCGCCTGCCCCGCAGGCAATGACATCGTGGGATTCATTCAGGCGCTGAAAAGCGACGGACTGCAAGCCGCTGCCGCCATTCTCATGCGCACCCAGGCACTGCCATCGGTGTGCGGCCGCGTCTGCCCCGCGCCCTGCATGAAGGAATGCAACCGCGGCGCGTTCGACGGCGCCGTCAATATCCGCAGCCTGGAGCGCTGGATAGGCGACCAGTCGGCATGGAAGCCCGCGCAGAAGACGCCGGCGCTGCGCCAGCGCTTCGCGATTGTCGGCGGTGGGCCGGCCGGCCTGTCGGCTGCGTACCAGCTAGCGCTGCTCGGCCATGCGGTCACGATTTACGAGGCCGGGCCTGCGCTGGGTGGCGTGCTGCGCAACGGCATTCCGGCATTTCGCCTTCCGATGGAAGTGTTGAATCGCGACATCGAACGCATCCTTTCGCTGGGCGTGAAAGCGGAATGCAATCGGGCGCTGCGTGGTGACGAACTGGCTGCGCTGGCCGAGGTTTACGATGGCGTGGTGATATGCACCGGCTTCGGACCGCCGACCTCTCTGGGCGCTGGCAGTGCGCATCTGGCCGGCGTGGAGCAGGGGCTCGAATTCCTCGATCGCGTCAAGCAAGGCGGTGTCGCCGTGCACGGCCATGTCGTGGTGGTCGGCGGCGGCAATACCGCGATCGACTGTGCGCGCAGTGCGCTGCGCTGCGGAGCCGTCTCGGTCAAACTCGTGTACCGGCGCGGGCGTGAAGAGATGCCCGCCATCAGGGAGGAAATCGAAGACGCCGAAGATGAAGGCGTGCGTCTCGTGCTGCACCGCCAGCCGGTCGGCTTCACCGGCAATGACGCCGTCGACGGCGTGGTCCTGGCCGAAGTGGAACCGGGTCCGCCGGACGAGAGCGGGCGACGACGCCCTGTGGTGACTGATCGCATCCTGAATGTCTCCTGCGACAAGGTTTTGCTGGCACTGGGTCAGCAAGCGGACAAGGAACTGTTGCCCGCGACCTGGGAAATGCGCAACGGACGCGCGTGGCAAGGCGATCAGCCGCTGAGCGTCTGGTTTGCCGGCGATTGCGCGACGGGCGACGGCACCGTGACGCACGCCATCGGCAACGGTCGCCGCGCTGCGCTGCAGGCATTGACGGGCGAGACGATGGCGAGCGGGCCTGCTACGAATCCGGTCGCTCCCGCGCAAGTACGGTTTTCGCACTTCGAAGTGGCTGCGCCACACAAGGACAAGCATCTGCCGGCACCGGCACGCCGGAGCAGCTTCGTGGAATACAACCTCGGCCTGGCCGGCCCGGAAGAGGCCGACCGCTGCTTCTCCTGCGGCCATTGCACGAACTGCGACACCTGCCTCGTCTACTGCCCCGAAGGCGTGATCTTTCGCGCCGAGGACGGCTATCGCGTCGATGAAGAATTCTGCAAGGGCTGCGGTATGTGCGTGGCGGAATGCCCGCGCAGCGCGATGGAGATGATCAACAAGAACCAGCGGGAGGCCAGCATATGTCGCTAGAACTCATCAGCGCCAATCATGCCGCCGCGCTGGCGGCCACGCTCGCGGGACGCGCCAATCGCACCGGCCGCGGCTTCTGCAGCGGCGTCTATCCGATCACGCCCTCCACCGAGTGCATGGAATACCTGTGCGGGCAGACGATCGAAAAAGGCAAGGTCATCCGCGTCGAGAGCGAGCACAGCGCGATGGGCGTGTGCATCGGCGCGGCCGGCGCCGGCGCGCGCACCTTCACCGCGACCTCGTCCAACGGCCTGGCCTACATGGCGGAAAACTGCATCGCCGCCGCCGGCCTGCGGCTTCCCATCGTCATGGCTGTAGCCAACCGCACCATCGGCCCGCCGTGGAACATCTGGGCCGACCATGGCGATTCACTGATGCTGCGCGATCACGGATGGATCCAGTTCTATTGCGCCGACAACCAGGAGCTGTTCGACACGGTGCTGTGCGCATTCCGCCTCGCCGAGGACAAGCGCATCATGATGCCGGCCATGGTCTGCATGGAAGGCTTCATCCTGTCGCACACCGTGGCGCAGATCAAGGTGCCGACGCAGGAGCAGGTGGACAGTTTCCTGCCACCCGCCGCCATTCCGCACCGTCTCGGCGAGACGCCGCATTCGCTCGGCCAGATGGAAGTGCCGCACCTGACCGAGATGCATCGCCTGCAGCACCATAACGCCTTGCTCGCCGTGCCTGGCGTGTACGGCGAAATCGAGAAGTCGTTCGCGGAAGTGTTCGGACGGCGCCTGCCAGACCCGGTCGTGCCGTATCGGGCGGAAGATGCGGAAGTGCTGATCGTTTCCATGGGCACCATTGGATCCACCGCGGAGCGTGTGGTCGATGCGTTGCGCGCCAAGGGGCGGCGTATTGGCGCCATCCGCGTGCGCCTGTTCCGGCCACTGCCGGTAGAAGCGATCAGGAAATGGTTCGCCGGCAAGAACAAGATTGCCGTCATCGACCGCGACATCAGCCTCGGTTTTGGCGGCGTGCTGTGGGGCGAGGTGCGCGGCCTGGCCGATCCAGGCGCGATCGTGCAGAGCTACATGGCAGGCGTGGGCGGCGGCGACCTGCGCCCCGAACACATCGATAACATCCTGGCCGACATGGACGTGCGCCAGCATGCAGGCCGGCCGGCGCTGGTGGAGGCCGTATGAACATGGTCAACGAACCGCTCCTGTGCGGCATGGCGCAGACCCCGCTCGATCGTGCCCAGCCCATTCTGCGCCCGGGCAACACCAACTGCGGCGGCTGCGGCATGTCGAACCTGCTGCAGATGATGCGCCGCGCGATTGCGGACCGGCAGGTGCAGCTGGTCATTCCTGCATCCTGCGCTGCCGTCGCGGCGGGCCTCTTCCCGCAGAGCACCTTTGGCGTACCGACACTGCTGACTACCTTCGCGTCTGCCCCAGCCGCTGCCAGCGGCGCGGCCAGCGTGGCCATGCTCAACGGCGAAGACACGCGAGTGATATGCCTCGGTGGTGACGGCGGCACTTACGACATCGGATTCGCCAGCCTGTCGGCAGCAGCCGAGCGCAACGAAGACGTGCTCTACATCTGCTACGACAACGAGATCTATGGCAATACCGGCGGCCAGCGTTCGTCCGCCACGCCGCATGGCGCGGTGACGACCAATACGCCCAACGGCAAGCCGGAGCAGAAAAAGGACATCGTCGCCATCATGGCTGCGCACCGGATTCCCTACGCCGCCTCAATGTCTCTGGCGCATGCGGACGATACCTTGCGCAAGCTGCGCTACGCCCTGGATCTGAAGGGCTTCCGCTTCCTGCATGTGCTGTCGCCCTGTCCTACCGGCTGGAAGTCCGAACCGGCGCTGGGCATCGAGCTGGTGCGCCTCGCAGTGCGTTCCGGGTTCTTCCCGGTGTTCGAAGTGTTCGACGGCAGGCGCTACGTGATCAATATCGAACCGGATTTTTCCGACGAAGCGCTGGACATGTATTTGTCGCTGCAACGCCGCTTCCAGAAATCGGGACTGACCGCGGCCGACCTGCGGCCTGACATCGATCGTTACTGGCAGAACCTGCGCGCGCTGTCCGGCCGCATTGTCCCGGCCAGGCGCGGCGTGTGATTCAACCAGGGGGGGAACCGTGCGTAAATATGTCGGAGAGCGCATCCAGAAAATGCGCGAAGCGCAGGAGCTGACGGTGGAGCAAGTGAGCAAGCTGACCGGCATTGAAGCGGAGCGCCTGCGTGCGTTCGAATGCGGAGACGCGGTACCGTCGATCGGCGCGGTGATCCAGCTCTCGCGCGTCTTCGGCTCAAAGATGGAAGGCCTGCTGCATGGCGGCGCGACAGTGACCGAGATGCTGACCATCTGCCGGTCGGGAGAGTCGTTCTCGGGAGAGCAGGGCGATACCGAGCAGAGCTATGCCTACAGCTCGCTGACCCGGCCAGGCACGGCCGGGCACGTGATGGAGCCGTTTCTCCTCACCTTCGACCCCAATGTGCCGCAGGGCGCGGCGATCACGCATGACGGGCAGGAGTTCGTGTACGTGGTCGAAGGCGTGGTCGAGCTGTTTTACGACGGCCGCAGCTACCGGCTTGAAAAGGGCGATAGCGCCTACCTGAACTCGTCGCGGCCGCATACCTTCCATGGCGTGGGAGCGGGGCCGGCGCGCATGCTCGCCGTCGTCAGTTCCTGAAGCGGACGTCCCCCATCAACGCCGTCTCTTCTGCGCATCCCGCAGGAAGGCAAGCTTTTACCGCGTCTTTGAGTCGAATTGCTTCAACACAGTGCGCGCAGCGATAGACGTGGAGCATGTTGCTGAAGTATATTTTCGCCTGCACCAATAAAGGTGTTTTTCATGGAGTAGGTAATGAACAAGGCAGAGATCATCAACCAAATTGCAGTCGACCACGATCTGACCAAGGTCAAGGCCAAGGAAGTCGTCGAACAGCTGTTCGGTTTCGTCGGTGCAGGCCTGAAGAAGGAAGGACGTTTCTCGTTCCCGGACCTGGGCACGTTCACCGTGGCAGAGCGCGCAGCGCGCACCGGCCGCAATCCGATGACTGGCGAAAAGCTCAAGATCAAGGCCTCGAAGACCGTACGCTTCAAGGCAGCTCCGGCACTCAAGCTGCAAGTGGCGAAAGTGAAGGTCAAGTAAATGCAGTACCGGGAGCGCAAGCTCCCGGCAATTCTCTCCACCAGATGTTGATCAAGACAGCGCAAGCACCTGCAGCATAGTCTCTCAATGAAGGTCAACACCATCCCATGGACAAGCCCGTTCCTGCAGCGGCAAGCTCAACTCAAGCATCCGAACCAAGTGCTCGAACGGTAGTGCTGGCAGGCGCCACAGGCCTTGTCGGACGCGCGATCCTGCAAGGGCTGCTCGCCGATGCATCGGTCGCGGCGGTGCATGCATTGGGCCGGCGTCCGCTGACCTTGCAGCATCTCAAACTGATTTCGCATGTGGTCGACTTTGCCGCCTTGCCTCCGCTGCCCCCGGTCGATGAGGTCTACCTCGCGCTTGGCACGACCATCAAGATAGCCGGCAGCCAGGCCGCATTTCGCGCCGTAGACTTCGATGCCAGCCTGGCCGTTGCGCGCGCAGCGCAGGCAGCCGGAGCCACACGTCTGGGCGTCGTAAGCGCAATGGGCGCCAATGCGCGTTCGTCCATTTTCTATAATCGGGTGAAAGGCGAAATGGAAGATGCGCTTTCTGCGATGGGTTTCGACGCTCTCGTGATTGCGCGACCCTCGCTCCTCACTGGCGACCGGGAAGCGCTTGGCCAGCCGATGCGCAGTGGCGAGAAGTTCATGATGCGTGCCGGCGCATGGCTGAGGCCGTTCATTCCCGCCAATTTCAAGCCGATTGCGGCGGATGACGTCGCCGCGGCACTGCTCACGCGTGTGCCGCTGGCGCAGGGGAGGGAGGTCTTGCTTTCCGGCGCCATGCAATCCTCGGCCTAGCGACGGTCTGCATTGCCCCTCCTGACTAGGCAGCCATCATGATGACTAGCCTTGATCGCCGTGCGATGGTTCAGGCTGCCACGAGGCGATTGTGAACGATGCGCACATGCGCGCCGTTAGCCCAGCGCGTTCCGCCAGCTTCCGTCACCGTGCGCACGCGGCCGTTGGGCATGCGGACGGTCACGCGCGTGACAACGTGGGAGCGCATACGTTTTTCGACGGCGTTGCCCGCAAAGCCGCCGCCAACCGCACCGGCGACCGTCGCAAGTGTGCGGCCGTTGCCCTTGCCGACCTGGTTGCCGAGCAGGCCGCCGACGAGCGCACCGCCGACTGCGCCTGCTCCGGTGCCGTGGGCTGCCGGCTGTTCATAGGTGTGCTGCGAGATAATGGTGCCGCAGGAGCGGCAGGCAGCCTGCGCAGGCGCGGCGAGGATAAAAGCGGCGGCGAGCGCCGCGGCTCCGAATTGATAAGCGTGTTTCAATAATTGCATAGTTCACTCCAATTCCATGCGGAAAAATCCGCAGCTTTGCAGCGTAATGGCTGCGCGGCCTCCGATGTGTGGCCGGAGCGTTTCGTTCGCAAGCATTTGTAACAGGCTTGCGGTATGCTCGATCAACAGGTCGCGTGAAGAGCGTTTTCCTCGACGTTTTGCGACCGGAGGCGGGCAACCATCGCCACATACGGAGTCAATCATGGAGATGAAAAAGATTAATGCCGGAAAATTGCGCGCCATCGGTTACGATTCCCGCGAGCGCATTCTTCGGGTCGAATTCGATGATGGCAGCGCAATCGACTATTCAGGCGTCGGTGCCGAACTGTGGCGCCGCTTCTCGACGTCCGGTGTCGCCTGGAGCTTCTATCGCGACAACATCGAGGAGGAATTCCCAGGGCGTCGGGGACGAGTCCAGCCCCAGGGGAAATCGCAGGCGCTTGAGGATCTGTTCAAGGCGCCCAAGGATGATGCGGGTACTTAGGGCCTGCCAAGGAATAAATTACACATTTTTCTCGGGCATCGCGGGCGCACTGCAGCGCAACGAACGCGCTCATTGACCGGAAAGATGTTTGCCTGCAGACACGGCGTAGGAAGGGGATCGAAAGAGCAATACCGGGTCGTTGGTCGGCGCGATGCCATCAGACATCACCAGGGGATCATAGTTGATGGGCTCGCACTCCGCGCCTTTTTGCGGCATGGCGGCGTTGATCGTCAGTACGCCGGCCTTGATCTTTTGACGTGTCGCGGGCCAGGCGAGCGTAGGGTTGTCTTGCGGATCGCTAGGCTCACCGATGGCGACAACCATGTCCCAACGGACCGGACCTTGCTGTGTTCGGCGGATCAATGCTGGCTGCAGGAAGTTTGGTCCCGCCGTTTTCATCTCCTCGCTGGAGAGTCTTTTTTCGCCGTCCTGAGGAACAAATTGCCAGCGCACCAGGGTCGTCTTGTTGTCCTGGCTGATAAATTTGAAGGTGTGGATCCCAAAGTAAGAGCTGTTCGCGTAGCTCACTGGCGGGTTGTGCGTTTCCAGGAACTGCGCCTGTTCCCTGTTATCCGGATGGCTGGCCTGAAACGCCTTGACCTTTTCCGGGTCCGGCTTACCGGTTTTGGGGTCGGGTCGCGTAGCGACGGTGAGATCGAAGAAAGTCTTCGGCGATGCAGCACCGAAAACCGGGGTATTGATCATCGTCATGTGTTGCAGGTGCCCTTGCGGAAGACGGAACTCCAATGCCATGCCCCTCGGTGATTTGGCGGTGTCAGGCGCATTGGGATTTCCTCCGGCGACGGAGAAACGTGCCACGACAGGAACCGGTTTGCCGGTAAATAATGCTGAGCGACTGTAACGTGCAATTTCCGGGTTCCCAACGAATTCGCCCCGCGCGCAGGTGCCCTTGATATGGTTGCGCCGTTCGCCATGGTGGGCGCCAAAGCTGTCCTCAAGTGCCTGGACGACTTGCCCGGCTGTCACTGTGCTGTCGGCAACCGCCGGGAGTGCTGCTCCGAGGCCTAATGAAACGACAGCTGCCGCCAGGGCAGCGTTCTTTCCATGCGTGATGCGTCCTCTCGCTTGCATTGGCATAAGTCTCCTCAAGGTCATTCCCGCGGCGCAGTGATAAGCCCGTGTTCTCTCGCCATACAAGCAATGGCGAGTTCTCGACGACAGCAATGCAAACATGAAATCAGAATGCGATGTCGAATATGACGGCGAACGACGCTTATCGTGCCATAGTCTTCGGTGCCGGCAGTGCGCAAAATCAATCAAGGAAGGAGCTGCCTGTCTCTGGTACAGCAATTCCATGGCATCAAGCTGTCGCATTTTCGCGTGCTCACAATCCTCCATGATTGCTTGCCGTGATGATATTGTTCTTGTCCTTCTTTAGATGGTAAGATTGCGCCGTCATTGGGGAGTAGCCGCTCTTCGTCGCGAAGAGGCTGACGTCAACATACTTGGCCCGCAGGCCATGGCGTCAGCAGTTCCCGTACCTGGCAAGACCTTTGACCACAACGCCCCGATTTGGCCGGGGTGGCGTTGTGGTCATTTGTCTTTCGCCCGGCCATGGAACTGATATGGAATCTCTCCTCGTCTCGACCGGGGTCGTTGCTCTCGCAGAAATTGGCGACAAGACCCAGCTTCTCGCATTCATCCTTGCCGCGCGCTTCAAGAAACCTCTTCCCATCATTGCGGGCATTCTCGCGGCGACTATCGTGAACCACGGACTTGCCGGCGCATTGGGCGCGTGGATTACCGCCACGGTCAGCCCTGAAATTCTGCGCTGGATCCTTGGGGTTTCCTTCATCGGCATGGCGATCTGGACTCTCATTCCCGACAAGATCGAGGAAGAGGAAACGCAGGTTGCGAAGAAATTCGGAGTGTTTGGCGCCACCCTGGTCACGTTCTTCCTGGCTGAAATGGGCGACAAAACACAGATCGCAACGGTGGCGATGGCGGCGCATTACGGCAGTCCGTTGCTCGTGGTCGCCGGCACTACACTGGGCATGTTGCTGGCAGACGTGCCGGCAGTCTTCGTGGGAGACAAGCTGGCGTCCAGGATTCCGATGAAGCTGGTGCATTCGATTGCTGCGGCAATCTTTGCCTTGCTGGGCATCGCCACGCTATTTGGTGCCGGTGCGAAGTTCGGCTTTTGACCAGATCGTGACTGACCGATACACTCGCGACGCTGCTGATACTCGCTGGTTGCATGCGCATGCCTAACGAGGCGTGGGCAAGTCAAAAATAGACGGCCATCACGTCATCAAATCCATAACGTACGCATGCAGCGCGAAAGCGCACCGGCCGGCAAACAAACCGACGCAACATGAAGGACTCCTATGAGCGACACAAGACACGACGACGGGCTCTCCGCCTGGATTCACGACCATATCTTCGACGAAGGCAGTCGGGCTGCCGAACGGGGTACGCGCCTCGTCATGTGGATTACCGCAGCCATGATGGTCGTCGAAATTGCTGCCGGATGGTGGTTCAATTCAATGGCGCTGCTGGCCGACGGCTGGCACATGAGTTCCCATGCCCTTGCCATCGGGCTGAGCGCCTTTGCCTACTCCGCTGCCCGCAAGTACGCGAAAGACACACGGTTCGCGTTCGGCACCTGGAAGATCGAGATACTTGCCGGCTATACGAGCGCAGTGTTCCTGCTCGGTATTGCCGCCTTGATGGCATTCAGCTCCGTTGAGCGAATCCTGTCGCCGCAGCCCATCCACTATCGCGAAGCCATAGTCATCGCGGCGATTGGCCTGATCGTGAATATTGTCTGCGCATTCATTCTTGGCGACGCTCACCATCACGGCGACCATGGCCACGACCATGGGCATCATCACGGTCACGCCGAAGACGGCCATCACCATCACGACCTCAATCTCAGGTCTGCCTATGTCCACGTCATTGCGGATGCCGCCACGTCGGTCCTTGCCATTGCCGCACTGCTCGGCGGCTGGTTATACGGCTGGGCTTGGCTTGATCCGGTGATGGGTATCGTCGGCGCAGTATTGGTTGCGGTATGGGCGAAGAGTCTGATGGCCGATACTGGCAAGGTGTTGCTGGACCGGGAGATGGATGCGCCTGTCGTCGAGGAAATTCGCGAGGTGATCGAGGACGACGTGAAGTCCGGAGAAACGACCCTGGTGGATTTGCACGTCTGGCGCGTCGGCAGGCAAGCATACTCGTGCGCCTTGAGCATCGTCACTTCAGATCCGGACCTTACGGCAAATCAGATTCGCGACCGGCTGGCGGTTCACGAAGAGATCGTGCATTCCACGGTCGAAATTCACCATCGTCGAAGGGCTTCTTCATGAATGCATGAGCGGATAAAGCGCCAGCCCTGCGAGCGCCGCCGCCGCGATGACGATCGGCTCCTGCAGTTTCCGGAAGCGCCACAGCATGGCAACGACGGCCAGCGCGATGAGTGCGGTCGGCAGGTCGACAATCGAGCGGCGCGCCAGTACGATGACGGACCCCGTGATGGCGCCGATCGCCGCGGCCGTGATGCCGTCCACGAACGCGGTCACTGCCGGCAATTTTCCGTATTTCTTGAAGTAGGGCGCCGGGATGATGGTGAACAGGTAGCACGGGATAAACGTGGCCAGTGCAGCCACGGTGGCGCCCGCAAGTCCGGCAATCAGATAACCGATGAAACCGACGGTGATGACCACCGGGCCCGGCGTAATCATGGCGACGGCAACCGCGTCCACGAACTGCTTGTCGTTGAGCCAGTGATGCTGTTGCACCACGCCACCATAGAGGAACGGTACGATAGCCAGGCCGGAGCCGAAAACAAATGTTCCCGCCTTTCCAAAGAACAGCGCGATCTGCGCGAGCAGGGATACGTCGATGGTGCCGAGCCATCCTGCTGTCATGGAGGGCATGGTGGCCTGTGCGAGCGCAGCAGCGTTCAGGTTACCTTTTTTGAGCCATTGTGGCGGCGCCCGCAGGAACCACACGAGGATGCCTGATGCAATGAACAGCCATGCGACTTCGGATTCGGTCGTGACGGTGACGACGACAAGCAGAAGGTAGATGGCCCAAAGCAGCTTGTCCTTCCTGATGCTCTTTTCAGTGAGTTTCTTTGCGCTGATCGCGATAATGCCAATGACCGCGGCGCCCACACCATAGAACACCGCCTGCATCCAGGACAGGCCGCCGAAGCGCGTATACGCCCATCCCAGTGCCACCACCATGAGAAATGACGGCAGAACAAAGGCAATTCCGGCCAGTGTCGCGCCGCGAATGCGATAGTGCACGTAACCCAGATAAATGCCGAGCTGGGCGGCCAATGGCCCGGGCGCCAGCTGGGCCAGCGCCAGTCCCTCCTTGTAGTCGTCCTGGGTAATCCATTGGCGGTCTTCCACCAGGTCCCGGAGCATGTATCCGACGAGCGCTACCGGCCCGCCGAACCCGAGCGCGCCCAATCGCAGCATGTACATGACCATTTGCCAGAGCGTATACCTGGGGGTGCCGGGGGCATCGTTCATGGTGGACTCTCCTCGCTGTAATGGACATGCAGTAAATCGAGGACGCGGTGAATTCGTTCAGCAGCGCGTCGTCGTCGGGCAGGCGCACACGGGCGCCGGAGAGAATGGCTTCGAATCCGGACGCTTCCGGATTGATCAGGTCGCCGACATCCGATGCATGCACCAGCGCCGCATTCTCGCCGCCGCACCCGTGGTCGCGAGGCTTGCCACCAGCAGGGGCTCGGGTGTCTCTGATGTCATTCAAATAAGTCTACATGATGTCACAACGTTAATAATGTCATTTTTGCTCCCCGCAAGCCAGCTTTGCCAACATGCATTTGGCTGCAACGCATTGAAGACTGAATAAGTCCTGCGGATACACGGTGCTTCCCTGCAGCCCGATCGCTCTTCATGCCTGAATCGCGCGACGTCATCATTGCCATGCAGATCCCTGCATCTCGGGCAGCCTCCGCAAATCATCGATCTTTTACTAAAACTCACAAATAAAGTGACAAAAGCTTGCGACTAACCTACTTTTTGATCACATATACTCGGTGCAATCATTTTTCCCCGCGACGAGTGCGTGAGTGGCAATCCAGGCAATCATTTTCGACGCTTACGGCACCTTGTTCGATGTGTATTCGATCAGCCGTCTGGCGGACAAGCTTTTCCCCGGCAAGGGCGACGCCTTGACGGCGCTGTGGCGCGTCAAGCAGATCGAATACACCCACCTTCGAACGATGTGCTCTACCTACAAGCCGTTCTGGGAGGTGACGCAGGACGCGCTCGTTTTCAGCTGCAGAAAGCTCGGCCTCAATCTGACGCTCGATGCACAACAGGCGCTGATGGCGCAGTACGCGAAGCTGCCGCCGTTTCCGGAGAGCGTAGAAGTCCTGCGCCAGTTGCGCGAGCAAGGCATCCCGCTTGCCATCCTGTCCAACGGCAATTCCCAGATGCTGGATGCAGTCGTGAAGGCGGCCGGCATGCAGACGCTGTTTTCCCATGTGCTGTCCGTCGACAGCGTCCAGAAATACAAGACCGCGCCGGAGGCATACCAGATCGGTACTGATATATTTGGCGCCGGCGCGAGGAACATCCTTTTCGTATCCGGCAACTGCTGGGATATTTGCGGCGCAAGCTGGTTTGGCTACAAGACGTTCTGGGTCAACCGCGCCGGCGCCCCGCTGGAAGAACTCGGCGTCACGCCGCACGGCGAAGGAAGTTCGCTGAATGATCTGCTCGCCTTCGTCGCACGCGAACAGGCATAATCGCTGCGCACAGGATTTGGTTTTGCTTCAACGATTATTTTGCTTTCTGTTTTTGTCACATCAACATTCAAGGACTACGTCATGACTGCACGCACCGCTTGCCACCGACTCCAGGTCGATACGCTTCTTTACCGCTTCATCGAAGACAAGGTTTTGCCGGGCACCGGCATCTCCAGCGCCACGTTCTGGAAGGGCTTCGATGCGATCGCTCACGACCTGGCGCCGAAGAATGCAGCGCTGCTGGCAGAACGTGACCGCATCCAGACCGAAATGGATCAATGGCATCGCGCCCATCCCGGCCCGATCAAGAACATGCCGGCCTATCGCGCATTCCTGGAATCGATCGGGTACCTGTTGCCGGCACCGAAGGATGTGCAGTCGACCACGGCCAATGTCGATGCCGAACTGGCCCTGCAGGCCGGCCCGCAATTGGTGGTGCCGATCCTTAACGCACGCTATGCGCTGAACGCCGCCAACGCGCGCTGGGGCTCGCTGTATGACGCCCTTTACGGCACGGATGTGCTGCCCGAGACCAACGGTGCAACCAAGGTCGGCAAGAAGGGCGAGGGCTACAACCCCGTGCGCGGCGCCAAGGTCATCGAATACGCGCGCTATGTGCTCGACCGTACCGCGCCCCTGGCCAAGGGTTCGCACATCGACTCGACCGCTTACCGCGTCGTGGACGGCAAGCTGGTCGTCACCCTGAAGGACGGCAGCACCTCTGGCCTGAGGGATGAAAACAAGTTCATCGGCTATCAGGGCGATGCGGAAAACCCGACGTCCATTCTGCTGAAGAACAACGGCCTGCACGTCGAGATCCGGATCGATCGTTCCACGAAGATCGGCGGCCAGGATGCCGCAGGCGTCTGCGATGTCATCATCGAAGCAGCGCTGTCGACCATTCTTGACCTGGAAGACTCGGTCGCCGCAGTGGACGCCGAAGACAAGGTCCTCGCCTATGACAACTGGCTGGGCATCCTGCAGGGCACGCTGGTGGAAACGGTCACCAAGGGCGACAAGACCTTCGAGCGCGCGCTGAACCCCGATCGTCAATACACCGCTGGTGTCGGCGCAGCGGACGCGAAGGACGGCGTGGTGACCATGCACGGCCGCGCGCTGCTGTTCGTTCGCAATGTTGGTCACCTGATGACCAATCCCGCGATCCTGCTGGACAATGGCAAGGAAATCCCGGAAGGCATCATGGATGCGGTCGTCACTGTCGCGATCGCGCTGCACGACCTGAAGCGCAAGGAAGGCCAGGCTATCTGCAACTCGCGCACCGGCTCGGTGTATATCGTCAAGCCGAAGATGCACGGTCCGGCGGAAGTCGCCTTTGCCAATGAACTGTTCGGCCGCGTCGAAGCCTTGCTCGGCCTGAACGCCAACACGGTCAAGCTCGGCATCATGGACGAAGAGCGTCGTACCAGCGTCAATCTCAAGGCATGCATCAAGGAAGCCGAAGCGCGCATCGCCTTCATCAACACCGGTTTCCTCGATCGCACCGGCGACGAGATGCACACCGCCATGGTGGCCGGCCCGATGATGCGCAAGGGCGACATGAAGACCAGCGCCTGGCTGCAGGCCTATGAGCGCAGCAACGTGCTGACGGGCCTGTCCTGTGGCCTGTCCGGCCGCGCACAGATCGGCAAGGGCATGTGGGCCATGCCCGACCTGATGGCGGCGATGATGGAGCAGAAGATCGGGCATCCGAAGACCGGCGCCAACACCGCATGGGTGCCCTCGCCCACCGCGGCAACCCTGCATGCGCTGCACTACCATCAAGTCGATGTGTTCGCGGTGCAGAAGGAACTGGCGAAGATCGACGCGCCGGCTGAGATCGAGCGCCTGCTCAACGACCTGCTGCAGATTCCGGTCGTCGCCAAGCCGAACTGGTCCGCTGAAGAGATCCAGCAGGAACTGGACAACAACTGCCAGGGCATCCTCGGCTACGTGGTGCGCTGGGTCGACCAGGGTGTCGGCTGCTCCAAGGTGCCGGACATCCATAACATCGGCCTGATGGAAGACCGCGCCACGCTGCGCATCTCCAGCCAGCACATCGCCAACTGGCTGCTGCATGGCATCGTCAACGCCGACCAGGTTCACAAGACCCTGCAGCGCATGGCCAAGGTGGTCGACAAGCAGAACGCCGGCGATCCGGCCTACAAGCCGATGGCGCCCGAGTATGAAGCGTCCTTCGCCTTCCGTGCTGCGCGCGACCTGATCTTCAAGGGCATCGAGCAGCCCAGCGGCTACACCGAGCCGCTGCTGCATGCATGGCGCCAGAAAGTGAAGGCTGCGCAAGCCTGATCTGCCTGAAGCAGTAATCGGAATCCCCTGCAGACCTCATGCTGCAGGGGATTTTTCTTTGGCGCGCCGCAACTGATATATCGTGCCTTCCGGTTTCGGCAAGGCCGCATTGAACTGGTAAATCATCCAGATAATGCTGATGGATAAAGGATAGGAGTGTGGGTTGAGCGAAGCGAGACCCGCCAATGCCTCGACTGTCGATCATGCAGCATCAATGTCTTGCCAACGCTGTAATGGTGCGCGCAGCGCACTGCACGTCACTATCTGGACGATCTACTGGCCACGGTGATTGAAGACCTGTTTCAGTGCCTCGAACCATACAAGCGTCATGGCAGATGCAAGTGCCGGAACTGCAAAATCATTCAGATGCACCGGAGCGAAATGAAATATTCTCTGTAATGCTGGAATCAGCAATACAGCCGTAAGCGTGACGCCTGTTCCGGCAATGATCCACCACTGCGCAGCATTTGGGATGCGCAAGGTCGCAAACATGGAGCGCGCCGCCGATCTGTTGACGACAATAAGGATCAGGTTGCCCACGACGAGGCAGGTGAACGCCAATGCACGGACTTCGCTATCGCCAAGTCCATGACGCATCCCGGAGAAAAACACCGCTGCTACTGCTGTCAGCAATCCGAGCCCCTGTAGAACGGCCAGGAAAACGACGCGCATTCCAAAAAGTCGCTCGTGAGGACTTCGCGGTGGTCGCTTCATTACCTGGCTATCTGTTGCTTCGTTCTCGAACACGACCGCACACGCGGGATTGATGATCATTTCCAGGAAAACGATATGCACGGGAGCGAGTGCAAGCGGCGTACCAAACAAGAGCGGAAGCAGCGTCATGCCGGCGATGGGCAGGTGCACGGCAACGATGTATGTCATTGCCTTGCGCAGGTTTTCGTAAATTCGCCGGCCCAGCCGGATTGCATGAACAATCGAGGCAAAGTTGTCCTCCAGGAGCACCAGTGACGAGGCTTCCCGTGCCACGTCGGTTCCGCGCTGTCCCATGCTGATGCCGATATGCGCCGCCTTGAGCGCGGGGGCGTCGTTGACGCCGTCGCCCGTCATGGCAACAATATCCCTTCTCGACTTGAATGCCTTGACCAGGCGAAGCTTCTGTTCCGGGCGGACTCTGGCGAAGACATGGACATCCGCAACCAGGGTTTCCAGCTGGCGATCGTCCATCTCATCCAGCTCCGGTCCGGTCACAACTCTCGCATGCGGCAAGCCCGCCTCTTTGGCAATTGCTTGTGCTGTCGCTGCATAATCGCCCGTGATCATGACAACGCGAATGCCGGCATCATGGCATTCAGCCACTGCCTGCGGCACTTCGGCGCGCACCGGATCGGCAAGTCCGACAAGCCCTAACCATTCAAACGAAAATTCCATCGGACTCGTCGGCCAATCATCGCCATCATGCCTGGCCATTGCCACGCCCAGGACGCGCATCCCTTGGGTTGCGAGCTGTTGCGTCTCCTGGAGAATGGCTTTGGCGTCATCTTCGCCGAGCCGGCAAAGCCGGATCACCGATTCCGGTGCGCCTTTGGTTGCCACGACATATTCCGGTATGGTGGCAAAGCGCCATACATGGGTCATGGCCATGAGTTCCGATGTCAAGGGATACTCGTGGACGATTGCTCCGCCATGGCCATGCAAAGTCGCAGTCTGGCCAAACCTTGCCGCGGCAGCATGGATGGCCTTTTCCATCGGGTCGAACGGATTTGTCTCGCTGGCAAGAGTGGCATATTTCAGGAGCAGGCGTGCCGGATCAGCCAGTGATTCCGGTTTGACGTGATCGACCTCGAAGCGCGCGCCCTGTGCGGCAAGTGTTTTGACCGACATGCGATTTTGGGTGAGAGTCCCTGTCTTGTCCACGCACAGGACAGTGGCGGAGCCCAGTGCCTCGATCACCGGGGTGTGGCGAGTCAGCACCTGTTTCTTCGATATTCGCCATGCGCCGAGCGCCATGAACACGGTGAGGATCACGGTAAACTCCTCCGGCAGGACAGACATCGCGAGCGTGATTCCGGCAAGCAGTCCGTTCAGCCAGTCATGTCGTGTCCAACCGTATAACAAGAACACCATGAGTGACACCGCAACGCCCAGATAGGCAAAGCGTTTTACCAGCAAGGCAATCTCGACCTGGAGCGGGCTCCTCTCAGTCTCCAGCGACTGTAGTGCGCGACCGATCTTTCCGATTTCGGTCGCTCCTCCGACTGCAGTCACCTGCGCCAGCCCTCCACCCTGTACGATCATTGATCCGGAAAAGATGCGGTAGGGCGAGTCTGTTCCTCGCTCCTCACCAGAAGGCTGGGAGGCCGGATTCATGACTTGCTTGGATACCGCGACAGACTCCCCGGTCAGCAAGGATTCGTCGATGAGCAGATCATGGGCTTCCATGAGAACGCCATCGGCAGCAATTCTGTCACCCTCTTCAAGCACCAGCAGGTCGCCTTTCACAACCTCACGTCCCGGAATGCGCATCTGCTCGCCCTGGCGAATGACAAGCGCACGTGGGCTGGACAGGTCGCGCAGCGTTTCCAGGACGCGCTCCGTCTTGTGCTCCTGGTAGATGGTGATCCCCATTGAAACGAAAACAAAGCCGAGAAGCATGAGTGCATCGTTGGTGCTTCCGAGAAGGAGATAGATCGTGCCCGCCGCGATCAGCAGCGCGAACATCGGCTCCCGTGCAACTTCCAGCAGAATATGCGCCGCCGTCCGTTTTCCCCTGGCAGGAAGCTCGTTGTATCCGTCTTTCTGCAAACGCTCTGCTGCCTCGTCGGTCGTCAGGCCCTGTGTCATGTAGTGGTCGTGGGTCATGCTTTGAAGAAGGAGTTGGGCTTCAGCGGATGCTTCCAAAGCACACACGGTCGTTGCGCTTACTAATCATTGTAGGGGAGTTGCCTTGTGCGCTCCAGGCCAGTCCGTTCGGTTATCGCTCGGCAATGTCCGAAATTATGATAGAACGTGCGCACCATTGACAGAAACCGCGCTACGCAAGAATTTCGCAATAGAGTTCTTCGCTATTCTTCCAGCGGCCTGTCAGGGAATTCGTCATGATCGTTCGAAGGATCAACATGGGTCATCACATTTAGGACCCGGTGCCGCTGCAACACTCGACGGCGCGCTTCAACGGCGATCGCATGCCCTTTCTCAACTGTCATAGTCGCGTCAACCTCGATATGAACATCGACGACGATCATGTCTCCCATCTTGCGGGTACGCAGGTCGTGTATGCCAAGCACGCCCGGGGTTCTGGTTAGCGTCTCACGGATGGACTCCGTTTCGGAGGCATCCACAGCCCGATCCATCAGGTCATGGAGCGCGCCCCAAGTGAATTCCCACCCCATTTTGGTGACCATGAATCCAACAATCAAGGCGGCGATCGGATCAAAAATAGGATACCCCGCGAGGTTACCAAGAATGCCTACACCAACGACTAGTGACGACGCGGCATCGGACCGTGCATGCCAGGCGTTTGCGACCAGCATGCTTGATTTAACCCGCTTCGCGGTCGCCAACATATAGCGAAACAATAGTTCTTTGGCCGTCAGTGCTGCTGCAGCGGTCCAGAGCGCGGCGATATGCACAGTCTCAACCATCTCTGGCGCCTCGAGTTTGCGAAACGCGGTCCAGAGCATGCCCAGGCCAACGAAAAGCAACAACATCCCGAGGACCATTGACGCAGCGGTTTCGAAGCGTTGATGTCCATAATGGTGATTTTCGTCGGCTTCTCTTTTGCTGTGATGGCTGGCGAACAAGACGACGAAATCTGCGATCAGATCAGATAAAGAATGGATGCCATCAGCGACGAGGCCCTGAGACTTGGCCAGTACGCCGGCGGTAACCTGGGCCAACGTCAGAAGCAGGTTCACGCAAACACTGACCCACGTGCTGCGTGATGCTGCGGCCGCACGGCGCGCCTGGGTTTCTGGTGAAGCTTCAACATCGTCGTTAGCTTGTTCAAACATCATATCTTGCGTTCTGTGAGATAGTTTTTCCTTGCTCCCGGAGCAGGAATCCAGGCTACCTAATCGCGATCATCGCCTTCTCCGCCCTCGTGCTCGCTGGCGCTGCGATGGCATTTCACGCAATTCTCAAAGTCGCGGATCCCCTCGTGCAAGTGTTCGTTTCTGATCTTCGCCGGGGTGTGCTCGTGGCACCCATAACAAGTGTACTCGCTGAAATTGCTCTTCGGGTGGCAGGTCGAGCAGCTCGCGTTGTGGTCACGATCGAGCACAAAATACTTTTCATGCTCGAATGTGGCGGGCTTCCACTTGTCCTGGTCGTGGCATTGTGCACATCCCGCCGCCAGTTTCTCATGCAGAGAATCGCGCGGCTTTTGATGGCACGACTCGCACTGGTTCTTCGTGGCGGGCCTAAGGAGCGCATGCGAGAACTGCTTGCCCTGCCGATATTTCATCACGCCCTGATGGTCCGCGTGACAATCAATGCACTGGTCTTCAATCAATTCCTGGTGAAAGGCTACTTTGCGCGTCGTACCTTGAATCGGTTGTCCCTTTGTCGTGACGACCCCGATGTCGGAGACTTTGTGACAGTCCTTGCATTTTTCTGCCTTTGGGCCGAGGAATTTGCTGTGGCAGGAGAAGCAATCCTGTTCCATGCCCTGATGTCCTTTCAACAGTTTTCCCGGAGCCACCATCAGATGGGGAAAAACGCAAATGAGCGCGGAAATTACCGCGAGATTCGCCAGAATGATGTACAGGAATGCGCGGCTTTTCATTTCCAGTTCCAGAACAGGAAGATGCTGAGGATATGGCCGAGCGCAAATACGGCGAACGCGAGCGTGATCGGAATATGGAGCGCCCGCCATTTCTTCATCGCGTCAACGGCGGCAGCATTCCAGAACAGTTCCTTCTCCACTTCGTCTTCGTGCATGCCACGCCGGAGCAGGCTTTCCTTCATCGCCGCCATATGCCGGCGCGACCGGTCAAGCAGAAACTTCCCCGTCAGGCCGCTGGCGACATTGACCAGCATACCGACGATCGCTAACCATGGAAGGATAGCGTTGAAGTGCACGCCGGCATGAACCAGGATCATCACGGAACCGAGCCACGTCATGAACTCGTGCAGGCTCAATAACGTCTTGGGATTGCCTGACGCGATCATCTTGCGCTTGCGCATCGAGTACGCGAACGAAGCGAGGATCAGGAGTGTGCCGGGAATGCCGAGATACCGGCCAACCCAGACCAGCTGCAGCCGATGCAAAAGAGCGTCTCCTGCGATGGCCGCAAGAATGAGCATTGCGAACATCGCGATGAACGGCAGGACCTCTTTGCGAAAAACCGAGATGGAATGGGGCATGGTCAGAGACTCAGGACAAGATCCGACTTCGGTTTGGAGATGCAGAGCAGGCAGCAGCCCGTGGTGACATCAAAGTCGGGCTCCTTCGAGGTCTCGACCTCACCCGACACAATCTTCGTCTGGCAACTGCCACAACTGCCGGCACGACAACCCGATGGAACGGACAGGCCAAGGTCTTCGGCGAACTCGAGAAGAGAATCGGCACGCGTGTCCCATTGCCGCTCTATTGCTGACGCGGCGAAGCGCACTTTGGGCAGGGCAGCCGCCGCTGGTCTTGGCGCAGGCGGTTCCTTCGATGCTTTCGTCAGTTTCGGTACAGTCGACGGCCCGAAAGCTTCGTAATGGATACAATCAGGATCGACGCCCCAATCGGCCAGTGCTGGCACCAGCGACTCCATCATCTGACGCGGGCCGCAAATATAGAAGTGGTAGGGCCGCAGATTGAGCGTCTGACGCAGCAGCCCGATATTGACATGACTTGCATGCTGAAAATCTCTGCCAGGAATATCTTCAGGTTCCGGGCGGCTGTAACAGACATGCAGATGGAAGTTCGGATGTCGTTGTGCGAGATCGCACAGCTTCGCTTTCATGATGTGTTCGCGACCGTTGCGGATGCCGTAGAACAGCCATACTTCGCGACCAGGCGTAAGGGATAGCGTAGTTTCCAGCATGCTGAGCATCGGCGTAATGCCAATCCCGCCGCCGATGAGAACGACCGGTGACTGGTCGACATCCCGCAGGTAAAAGTGCCCGGATGGCGCTTTAACAGTCAGCACCGTCCCCACTTCAACCTGGTCATGAAAATAGTTTGATGACACGCCGGGTGGCAATTCCGGTTTGCCGTGCGGTGGCCCCATTCGCTTGATGGTCACCCTGTAGTACCCGGGATCGGGCGCATGCGACAGCGAATAGCAGCGGACGATGCTCTTGGCGTCGCGCCCTGTGTGCACATTGAGACGGAACGTCAGGAATTGTCCAGGTTTGAACGGAGGAAGCGCTTGCCCATCGACCGGCACGCAGTAGAACGAGCAGATCGATTGGTTCCGGTCTTCAAACTCCTTCCGTTGTACGCGGAATTCCCGATATCCGCTCCATGAGCCCGGGACCTCCGACGCAGGTGGCAGGTCTTGCGCCGGCGCTGCATCCGAACCCATCGCTGTCGATGATCCGACCCGGCGATAATCGCGCCATTTTTGAAAGAGAACGACAGCGACGAATGCAGCCACTTGCAGGGCAATGGCCAATGCGATATAGGAGGACAGCTGTTGAATGGTCATGGTGTCGCTGATGCACGATCATGCGCCTGACATCTATCACGGGATACGACGTTGCGCGCCTCCACCAGCCGTTTTGCTCTGCGCCTGCACGATTCGCAAAAGCCTGTCTTCTTTCAATGCGGACAGCCTGTATGTCATGTTAGGAATATGGCGTGTTCATTTCCTTGATCGAGGTCAATGTTATCCAGGTGCATACGGGCTGGCTTTCGCAACAGAACTTTGTCTATCTTCGTGACCGACATCATGCGGCGGTACTGGAGACGGCGCCGAACGGCCGGGCATGTCATTGCCATCCGTAGCGGCGTACGTAGATATCCTTCATGACTTGTGTCAGTGCCATATATCCAAGCAGGATGGCCGGCAGGAACGCAAAGTACAGCAGTGGCAGCGCTTGCAGCTTGAAATAGTGCGCAAACGGTCCCATCGGCAGAAAGATGCCGACAGCCATGATCACGACCGTCATTACTTGTAGCGGCATCGCAGCGCGGCTCTGGATGAACGGGAGCTTCGGCGTGCGGATCATGTGCACGATCAGGGTCTGCGTCAGCAGGCCAACGACGAACCAGCCCGACTGGAACAGAGTTTGCCGTTCCGGCGTATTGGCGTGGAATATGAACCACATCATTGCAAAAGTCGTGATGTCGAACACCGAGCTGATCGGGCCAAAGAACACCATGAAGCGCCCGATGTCGCCCGGCTGCCAGCGCTGAGGTTCGCGCAACTGTTCCTCGTCCACATGATCGAACGGGATGACAATCTGCGAGATGTCGTACAGCAGGTTCTGCACCAGGAGATGCATTGGCAGCATGGGCAGGAACGGAATGAAGGCTGAGGCTACCAGTACCGAAAATACATTGCCGAAGTTCGAGCTGGCCGTCATCTTGATGTACTTGAGCATGTTGGCAAAGGTGCGGCGACCTTCCAGCACGCCTTCTTCGAGCACCATCAGGCTCTTCTCCAGCAGGATGATGTCGGCCGCCTCCTTGGCGATGTCCACGGCGGTATCGACCGAGATACCGATATCGGCCGTACGCAGGGCCGGGGCATCATTGATGCCGTCCCCCATGAATCCAACCACGTGGCCGTTGGCCTTCAGCAGGCGCACGATGCGTTCCTTGTGCGATGGTGTGAGCCTGGCGAAGACATTGTGACTTTCCACTTTCCCGGCCAGCATGTCGTCACTCATGCGCTCTATGTCGCTGCCCAGCAGGACGCCTTTCTGGGCGAGGCCCACCTCGCGGCAAATCTTTGCCGTCACCAGTTCGTTATCGCCGGTCAGCACCTTGACCGCAATGCCATGCTCGGCCAGCGCCTTGAGCGCCGGAGCGGTGGATTCTTTCGGCGGATCGAGGAACGCCACGTAGCCAATCAGTGTCAGCTCACGTTCGTCGGCCAGGCCATAGACCTCCTGGAGTGGTGGCAGCTCCTTCGCGGCCACCGCCACCACGCGCAGGCCCTCTTCGTTCAGGTCGGCCGTCACTTCGCGGATGCGTGTCAGTAGTTCTGGCGTTAATGGCTCGACTGCCTCGCGATGGCGCACCTGAGTGCAGACCGACAGGATTTCCTCGACCGCACCCTTGGTAATGACCACATGGTGTTCGTCGTGCTCGGCGACGACGACCGACATGCGGCGACGATTGAAATCAAACGGGATTTCATCAACCTTGCGAAAGTTCTTTGCCGGCTCCAGCTCGCGGTGCACCTCGGCATGTTCCAGCACGGCCACGTCCAGCAGGTTCTTGAGGCCTGTCTGGTAATAGCTGTTCAGGTAGGCCATCTCCAGCACATCGTCGGAGTCTTCACCCCACACATCGATATGGCGCGCGAGGAAAATCTTGTCCTGGGTCAGCGTGCCAGTCTTGTCGGTGCATAACACATTCATCGCCCCGAAGTTCTGGATGGCGTCGAGGCGCTTGATGATTACCTTCTTGCGTGACAGGAACACCGCACCCTTGGCCAGGGTGGAGGTAACGATCATCGGCAACATCTCGGGCGTCAGGCCCACGGCGATGGACAGCGCAAACAGCAATGCTTCCATCCAGTCGTGCTTGGTGATGCCGTTGATGAAGAGTACGAGCGGCACCATCACGAACATGAAGCGGATCAGCAGCCAGCTCACCTTGTTCACGCCCGACTGAAAGGAAGTCGGAGCGCGGTCGGTGGCAGTGACACGGCTGGCCAAGGCGCCAAAGTAGGTGGTGTTGCCGGTGCCGAGCACGACAGCCGTGGCCGAACCCGAGACGACGTTGGTGCCCATGAAAACGATGTTGTCCAGATCCAGCGGGTTGATCGCATTGGCATCACGCTGGTTTGCGAACTTCTCCACTGGCATCGACTCTCCGGTCATCGCCGCCTGCGACACGAACAGGTCCTTGGCCGACAGCACGCGACAGTCGGCCGGGATCATGTCGCCGGCCGAGAGCACAATGACGTCGCCGGGCACCAGCAACTTGATCGGCAGTTCGACGCGCTGTGCGCTCTTGACGTGCAGATGCACGCCAAAGAACTGCTCGGCTTCCGGAGCAGCGTCTTCGGAAATGTCGCGGCGGTAAACGGTGGCTGTGTTGCTGACCATCGCCTTCAAAGCGTCGGCGGCCTTGTTGGCCTTGGCCTCCTGCCAGAAGCGTAGCAGCGTGGAGAGCACGACCATGGTGCTGATGACAATGGTGGCCTTGATGTCATCAGTCAGAAAGGAGATGCTGGCCAGCAGCGTCAACAGCAGGTTGAAGGGATTGCGGAAGGAAAGCCAGAGGTGCGTCCACCATGGCAAGGGCTTCTCGTGTTCGACCTCGTTAAGGCCGACGCGGGCGCGCACCGCTTCGGCCTGCGCGTCACTCAGGCCGTCATTGTGGCTGTCAAGCTGCCTCAGCAGGGATTCCATGTCCGTAGTGGCGGCCGTGACAAGATTCTTGCTCAGCCCGGCGGGCAGCTCCCGGCTGACACTGGTCAGGGTCCGCGTGTCCAGCACGACCAGGCGGCGGAAGTGTCGGGTGACGCGGTGTGTGCGAAGAAAGTCCGCGAAGAGTTCTTTCAGCAGTGTGAAGTTCATGTTTTTATCTCCAGGATCGCTGGCCTGCTTTACGCTCTTGAAAGCGTGTTCTGATGGACAGCGAATAATCAGGGTCTGGTATGCGAAGCGTTGACAGCGCCGCCGGCCTCAAGGCAGGAATGGAAGCGAAAGGAAGCGCAAGCCGATGGATAGCCACCGCTCTTGTCGGCCGCCGCCGGTGCGGTCCCCGATGGTTGCGTCAAGCTGGACACGATCCGGCATGAGCCAATGGCGCAAACCGAGTTGATAGAAGGGATTGCCATGGTTTTGGCCGAAGCTCTCGCCAATCAGCCAGGTGTGCGCCTCGAGGCGGGCCTCGGTACCCAATCCCCAAGTCATATCGTCGCGCAGGGTTTGGCCATCGCGCATCCAGCCGAGATTGGCATGCACGACTACGCCGTCATCGCGGAATGAAAAGCTGGCCGGCACATAGGCGTACCAGTCTCGCGTGCCGGTATTGGATTGCGGATGGTGCGTCGTTCCGCCAACCAGCCCGACGCCCCAGCTGTTCGTATCCAGTGGCTTGAAAAGCGTCTTTCCCTGCACGACGATGTCTGTAGTCCGGGTGTGCCCGTCCATGTGGGTGCGCGCGCCACCGAGTGTGAATTCCAGATTGCCCGTGAGGTTGCAGGCCGGGAGCGCCCAAAACTCGGTACTGCCTTGGTTGCCCTTGACCCAGCTTTCAATTTGACAAGTTCTGGCATCGACGATGCGGGCATCGTCTGTGACCATCGGTCGTGCGGCCTGCACCTGCGGAGCGGCCAATCCGGCCGCCAATAGTCCGGCAAAGACCGCTATATCATGAAGGCGCGCCAGAGGGCGCGGAATGGAGAAATCATGTCGCATGGGTACTCCCCGGCGGGTGCGTCTATGCACCTGGCCTTTCCATTATCGCCGCAGCTCGCCGCGGCATATCATGTTCACATGGGAAGTAGCTGAAAGCAGCCGAGAACCGGCCGCCAGATGCCACTACCCGCCAGATTGGCAAGGTAGTGGCGAGATGAGAAAACCCGCGTTACCTTGCCTGGGATTGGTCGATGCAAGATCGACTACTAGAACTGTCCACAGGAAGAACTCCGAAGTTGCAATGGGCGCGATTGTAACCTGCCAGGTTGTGGCGAACAACAATGCCTGTGTCGGTGCAGAGCAAAAAAATAATGAGGCGAAATGGGCTCCACCCGCATCTGCTCAAGCGTCACATACTTGTACAACGCTGCACGAAGAGTGTTTTGACCGTGCCTGGCTGCTCAGCGCGATCAAACGGCAGCACCCTTGCCGTTTAATGCGATGGCCAGTTTTCGGCCGGGAAAAAAGGATTGTCGATTTCAAGAAGTCTGGCAAACGCGCCCATGTACATCGCGTTGATCACGCCTCGTCCGTCAACGGGTTGACCTCGTCTGAACGGCCTGCACTCGACGCTTCCCGTGAAAGATATTCACTGATGACAGGCGGCAGATGTCTGGGTGAACGTATGCGCAACTGCTTGTTGACATTGAACCTGCCGAAGACGACTTCAATATCGTCTGTCGATACGCCGAATTGAGCGGACAGGAAGCGCACCATGTGGTCCGTGGCCCGCCCCGCCACTGGCGCTTCCGTGACGCTGATGTTGAGCTGGTTGCCGCTCACCTGGCCGATGGCATCGCTTTTGGCGCTTGGCTTTCCAAGCACATTGAGGATTAATGTTTCGCCATCCCACGTGCAGAACGAACCAGTCCGGGTGCCATTGCTTCCGTGGTGATGCGGTGTACGCCTTGGCTTTCGCATGGTCAACGCTTCGACTCGCGGATTGTTGCTGATGAGCGCAGCGATACAGCAATATTGGGGTTGTCTTTCATGGCTCGATGGTAATCGATGCATGCAAGGCCCACAAGACGGTTTCGTTGCACTCACTTGCTGGAAGGATCCGCGGCATGACCAAGAATGGCATGCGATGCCGTTGACCCGTGCAGTTATCGCATGGCAAGACGCAGGATACCGAGAGGAAGTTTCTGCAAGCGGGGCGCGCATAGGTGTATAGTTGACTATGCTTCGCCTGCAAGCCTTGGGCGTCCAGTGACAAAAGCCGGACACCCATGACGTTCGAAATCCGTCAGCGCCCCGCCTCATTTTCAGACCCGCCTGGCAGAAATCCAATGCCATTGCACTCCGCTGCACTGCGTGCCATATCGGCACATCCCGGCATCCATCAAAGGGAAACCATGAACGAGTTATTGAACCGTCCGACTGTTTCGCAAGAGGGCGTCAGTTTTACTGTCACCGTTGACTTCATCAGGCGCGATTGCCTGATCACGATAGAGGCGCTGCACAAGCTTTGCGCCGTCAAGCGTGAAGATCCGGATGAAGACATCATGAAAATCTTCAATGCCTTTGAGGCGAAGATCAATGGCGTTGCGCGTCGCCTCGTGGCGGCTGGCGTGGCGGGTTCGCCATTGACCCTGCATCCGGAAACCTTCAGCGTACAGCGTGCGCAGTAGAGATTCCAAAAACGATTCCAAAAGCGATTCGCAAATCGCGTTGTATTATCGAGCGGTCATGACCGCCCGATAGTGCCGTCATCATGGCCGATATCAGCGGCGAGGACCCCTCGCATATGGTATAGTTCACTGTTCGATGGCGATTGTCCGCCTGGCCCGAGTCCGGTTTCCGCATTCAGCCTTTTCCAGTTCCTCGGTCGCGCAAAGACTGCAGCTTTACGTGCGCTGGCCACCATCATCGTTCGCATCATCGTTCGTCAAGGTGCCGCGCTGCACCTTGCAGCGTGCTCTGCACTTGTGCCAATACCCCCGCGAGGGTCTGG
This sequence comes from Noviherbaspirillum sp., assembly GCF_035254685.1. Lineage (GTDB taxonomy): Bacteria > Pseudomonadota > Gammaproteobacteria > Burkholderiales > Burkholderiaceae_D > Noviherbaspirillum. The sequence goes on from NZ_DATFAI010000009.1 coordinate 88,482, forward strand.
CGACTTGACTTTTCACCACCTCGCGCTTGCGCGATCACTGCCGGGCAGGCTTGGGCGCACTCGCCCCAGGCAATGCGTGCGGCATGGCCGCAGCCGGGCGCGAACTGTATGGGATCACACCATGGCTAAAGAAGACTTGCTTGAAATGAACGGCCTCGTCACCGAGGTACTCCCCGATTCGCGTTTCCGCGTGGACCTCGACAATGGCCACCAACTGGTCGCCTACACGTCCGGAAAGATGCGCCAGCACCACATCCGCATCCTCGCCGGCGACAAGGTTTCGGTCGAGCTGTCCCCGTACGACCTGAGCAAAGGCCGTATCACTTTCCGTCACCTCGAACAGCGCGGACCGAGCCGGCCTGGTGGTTATCAGCGCCGTCGCTAACGGTCGCCTGCCCCGTGATTCCGCTATGCCTTGCTCAATAGGAGCAGAGGTGTAGTCAGGAACGACTGCAACTGTGCATAGTGGTCCGTCGTACCCCAATCTACGGTTTATGCCGAACATGCGACAGCGATTACTGCCTTACCCATCCTCGCGATAGCAAAACTATCGCTCCGGTGGGCGCCTTGCGCTCGCCGCAGATTGTCTCGTCATCAACTGCAAACCAAGGATTAGGCAGCTTTGGTGCAAGTTACCTTGGTATCAATTCGCGCGGTGGGATACCCGTGGCGATTCACGAGCGTCACCGTCTTGCCGGGAGCGATCGTCGCGCTTTCGGTTTCATCGATCACCGGAAGATGACTGAAGCTTGCGCTGCATCGGACGGCATTCGGCGAGTTGTTTGCTATGCCGACGATGAGTGGCGCCGTCATGCGGTGGGTGCGAACGGAAACATCCTGGTTTCCCGTATCCACGATCGTTTTGCCGAACGAAGATCCGTACCACTGTGCCGCAGCAATGGACGGCATCATGGCCGCAACGGCCAGTATGGAAAATATCGCTTTCATCGTGCATCACCTTATTGGTATGGCAAGAAGATCTTTTAGATGCCGGGCGTGAGCCGTTGTTCCAGAGGAGACGCCTTATCGCTCGCAGATGGCGTGGCGTCGCATCGCATCAATAGCCAATGCTCGCCACATGCTGTTTGATGAGGGAAGCGCTGCGGAACAGGGCGTCCTTCTCCTGCGCATTGAGTGGCGGCTGCAGTTGCATCTGGATGCCATCCCGGCCGACAACCACCGGCAGCGATAGCGCTACATCAGAAACACCTTCCACCTGCGGCGTCATCGTGCAGGCCGTGACCACCGCGCGCTCATCGAACAGGATGCATCGCGCAATGCGCGCCAGCGCGGCGCCGATGCCGAAGTAGGTCGCACCCTTGCCCTCGATGATGCGATAGGCCGCCCGCCTCACTTCATCGCCAATCCTTGCCATCACCTCGGTCGTCAGCGGTCGTCCGCGTATTGCCGTGAAATCGGCAAGCGGCATGCCGGCAACAGTGGCATCGGACCAGACAAGGACTTCCGAATCGCCATGCTCGCCAAGCACGTAGGCATGCACCGAGTCCGGCGAGATGCCGCAGAATTCGCCGAGCAGCGAGCGGAAACGCGCGGTGTCGAGAATGGTGCCCGAGCCCAGCACGCGTGTCGATGGCAGGCCGGACACGCGCGTGGCGACTTGCGTCATGATATCGAGCGGATTGGTGGCGACCAGCAGTATCGGATTCGGTGCGTGCCGCATGACCTGCGGCACGATCATCTTGAACACTTCCGCATTGCGCGCCAGCAGTTGCATGCGTGATTCACCTGGGACCTGCCCGGCGCCGGCGGCAAGGATGACGATCTCGCATCCGGACAAGGCCTCATAGTCTCCCGCATACACGCGCACGGGCCGCACAAATGGCGTGGCATGCAGAATATCTGTCGCGTGCGCAGCGGCAAGCGCATGGTTGTTGTCGACCAGGACCAGCTCACTGACGATGCCGTGCAGCACCAGGGCATAAGCCGCCGTACTGCCGACATGCCCCGTACCAACGATACCAAGCTTCATGACGCCTCCTGCAATCCGGGCAAGACAAGAGCTTGGATGGCAGAAGGGCGCGCCTGTTCTCGGCCTGGCGCTATTCGTGCCGCAGCGCCTCGATCGGATCCAGGCGAGCCGCGCGCCTTGCCGGGAAGTAGCCGAAGATCACGCCGATGACGGCCGAAAACAGAAAGGATAGGGCGTTGACCTGCAGGTTAAACAGGTAAGGCACGTGCATCGCCCCGGCCAGGCCGATCGAGGCGACGGTGGCCAGGATGACGCCGATGATGCCGCCCAGGCAGGCAAGCACCACGGCCTCGATCAGGAACTGCAGCAGGACTTCGCGTTCGAGCGCGCCGATGGCAAGGCGGATGCCGATCTCGCGCGTGCGTTCCGTCACCGAGACCAGCATGATGTTCATGATGCCGATGCCGCCCACCATCAGGCTGACCGCCGCCACTGCGCCCAGCAGCGCCGTGATGACCTTCGTCGTGCCGGTCAGTGTCTCGGCAATCTGCCTGGTGTCCATCACGTTGAAGTTGTCATCTTCATTGGCGGAAATCTTGCGCCGCTCGCGCATCAGCAGCGTGATGTTCTGCTTGACCCTGTCAGTCGATACACCATCCATTACCGATACCTGCAGCATGCGCACATCCTGCGTGCCGGTCAGGCGGCGCTGTACGGTGCGCAGCGGCATGACGACGGTATCGTCCTGGTCGGATCCCATGGTTGATTGCCCCTTTGACGCAAGCAGGCCGATCACCTCGCACGTGAACTGCTTGATGCGGATGTCCTGGCCGACAGGGTTCTGCCGGCCGAACAGTTCCCGGCGCACCGTTTCGCCAATCACGCACACAGCCTTGCCAGCATGCTCTTCCGGCGGCGTGAAGACCCGGCCGCTCGCGAGCCGCCAGCGGCCGATCTCGAAATAGGAAGCGGTGGTGCCGGTGACCGAGGTGGACCAGTTGCGCGACATGCGAACGACGGTAGTGCCCTTGGTTGACACCGGCGCAACACCTTTCAGGCCGCTCACCTGCTGGGCGATGGCATCCGCATCGGCAACCTTGAAGAGCGGCGCGCCGCCGGAGAACGGCCCGAGTCGCTGCCCTGGCAGAACCATCATGAGATTGCTGCCCATGGCCGCGATCTGGTCCTGGACGGAACGTGTGGCACCGTTGCCGAGCGTGACCATGGTGATGACTGCCGACACGCCGATCACGATGCCGAGGATGGTCAGGAAAGAGCGCATCAGGTTGCGTCGTATTTCGCGCAGCGCGAGCAGCAGGGTGTTCAGCAGCATCAGGCGTGCTCCTCGTTAAGCTGGTCCGACTCGACCTTGCCGTCGACAAAGCGGATGATGCGCCCGGCATAGCGCGCCATGTCAGGCTCGTGCGTCACCATCAGCACCGTGATCCCCTTGTCACGGTTCAGCGATGTGAGCAGGTCCATGATCTCGCGGCTTGTCGCGGTATCGAGGTTGCCCGTCGGTTCGTCGGCCAGAAGCACGATCGGATTGGTCACGATGGCGCGCGCAATCGCTACGCGCTGTTGCTGGCCGCCCGACAATTGCGACGGCACATGTTTCTCCCATCCCTTCAATCCCACGGACGCAAGTGCAGCCAGCGCCGCGTTGTGGCGCTCCGCTGCCGGCATGCCGCGGTACAGCAAAGGTAATTCGACATTCTCTTGCGCCGAGGTGCGGCCAAGCAGGTTGAACCCCTGGAATACGAACCCGAGGAAATGGCGGCGCAGCAGGGCCCGCTGCTTGCGCGTGAGATCCTCGACGTGGATACCGGAAAAGAGATAGGAACCCGAGCTCACCGTATCGAGACAGCCGAGAATGTTCATCGCAGTCGACTTGCCGGAGCCGCTCGGACCCATGATGGCGACAAACTCGCCTTCATCGATGGAGAAATCGACGCCGCGCAGCGCCTGGAATGCCGCCGTGCCTGCGCCGAACGTCTTGGTCACACCAGCCAGCCGGATCAGCGGCGCGCCTGGTTCGTCCGATTCCATGTTCGCGCTCATTTCGCAGCACTCACGCTTTCAGTGATCACCGCCATCCCCGGTTGCAGTTCGCCGGACATCACCTCGGTGACCCTGCCATCGCTGGCGCCCAGCGTGACAGGAACCGCGACGGGCTGTCCATCGCGCAGCACCCATACCTGCTGGCTGCCGCCTTTGCCCGGCGTGATCGTGGCGCGCTTTGGCACATTGCTGCGCGGCGGGCGCGGCATGATGCTGCCGACCAGGCCGCCATTGGAACCCGATGGCTTCGCGGACGGCGGTGAAAACCTGAGCGCGGCATTGGGCACCAGCAAGACGTTCTCCCGTGATGCCGTGACAATCGAGGCGGTCGCCGTCATGCCCGGGCGCAGGCTGAGGTCGTCATTATTCACTTCCAGCACGGTCAAATAGGAAACAACACCTTCCTTGGTCTGCGAACCGTAGGCGGTGCGCGTGATGCGTGACGGATAATCGCGATTCGGGTAGGCATCGACCTTGAATGTCGCCTGCTGCCCATCCTTCACTTGCCCGACGTCCGCCTCATCGACATCCACCTCCAGCTTCATCTGCTTGAGGTTTTCCGCAAGCGTAAACAGCACCGGCGCCTGCAGCGACGCGGCGACGGTCTGCCCCGGTTCGACCTTGCGCGCGAGGACCACACCGTCGATCGGCGAGCGGATCGTGGCTTTGCCGAGATTGGTCTGGTCCGACTTCAAGGTTGCGCGCGCCTGCCCGACTGCCGCGCGCGCACTGGCCTCGGTCGCCGTGGCGCGCTTGAGGGCAGCCTCCGCGGTTTGCATTTCCGCTTTCGACGGCACCTTGCCGCCGGACAGTTCGGCGACATGACGCAGACGTGCAAGGCTGGCTTGCGCTTCCTCGACGGTTGCCTGCATCTGCACCACCTGCGCTTCCGCTGCAACCAGCGCCGCACTCGACCTGGTGACTTGGTCCTGCAGCTTGGAGGTGTCGAGGCGCGCCAGTTCCTGCCCTTTCTTCACATGGTCATTGTCATCCACCAGCACGCGCTCGATGGTCCCCGACAGTTCGCTGCCGACGTCCACCTGGTTGGTCGGTTGCAGCGTTCCGGTAGCGGACACGGTCACGACCAGGTTGCCTCGCGTAACTTCCTCGGTCAGGTAGTTCAGCGGCGGCTCGGCATTGCCCCAGCGGAAAGCTGCGTAAGCGAGCGCGGCAAGGACAATGATCAGGATGCTTGCGGTGATCCAGCGCCGGCGGCCGGCCCGTCCGGCTGCCTTGCCGGTCTCGAGGATGGCTGCAATGTCCTGGTGTCGTGGTACGCGATGATCGTTCATGAGCACGCCTGCGATTCATTGAGGGGAGGCGGCAGCGGGAGTCCAGCCGCCGCCCAGGGCCTTGTACAGCCTGATGACGGACGAGCTGCCGTCGGCCTGCGCGACGGCCAGCGTGTCTTCCAGCGTCAGGACGGTTCTTTCGGTATCAAGCACGGTCTGGAAATCGATCAGGCCGCTGGCATAGCGCTGGCGGGCGAGCAGGGCGGCATTGCGCGCGGCATTCACGGCGGCGAGCAATGACGCTTGTCGCTCCTTGCTGCGCGCGAAGGCGGCAAGGCTGTTCTCCACTTCTTCCAGCGCGCCCAGCACCGTCGATTCATACGCCGCCTGCGCCTGTTCGCGCACCGCGTCCTGCGCGGCGACCTGTTGTTCGCGCTTGCCCGCATCAAAAATGGTGGATGCCACGGAGGCCACGAAGGAGCGTGTCACCGTGCCGTTGGCGAGCGTGTCGAGTGCCAGCGATTCCAGGCCGATCGAGCCTGAAAGGCTGAAGCCGGGATAGCGGGCCGCCTGTGCCTGTCCGATGCGCGCCGTTTCTGCTGCCAGCCTGCGCTCGGCTGCGTGCACATCCGGACGCCTGCGCAGGGTGTCGGCAGGAATGCCGACGGCCATCTGTTCCGGCATCCCCGGAATGGAAGCGGAACCGGCCAGGCGCGCGTGGACGCTGCCCGGTGCTTCGCCCATGAGAATGGCAAGGCGGTTCTGCGTCTCGGCAAGCGAGCGCTCCAGGGCTGGAACCTGGGCCCGCGTCTGCTCCAGATTTGCCCTGGCTTGTTCGACATCCAGCGATGCCGCCAGCCCGGCCTGGGCACGCCAGTCGGTCAGCTGCCAGGTTTCGTTCTGGCTTTCCAGGTTGCTGCGCGCGATACCGATGCGGACCTGCAGCGCGCGCGCTTGCACATAGTTCAGCGCGGCCTCGGCAGCCAGCGATACGCGCGTGGCCTCGAGGCTGGCCGCGCTGGCTTCCATGTCAGCCTGCGCCGCTTCGACGCCGCGCCGCGCGCCGCCGAAGACGTCCGGCTCCCAGCTCGCATCGAAGCTTGCATCGTAGAATTCCTTGCCCCCTCCGCCCACGGCGGCGGGCGTCCTGCGGCTGCCCGAAGCAGACACGCCGACAGTCGGCGCGAGTGCAGCACCGGCAATGGCGCGCCGCGCGCGTGCCTGTCGCAATGCTGCCTGCGCACTGCGTACATCGGGGTTGGCGGCGATGGCTTGCTCCACTATCGCGGACAGTGTCGGGTCGCCGAGCTGGCGCCACCACTGCGTGATCAATGCCGGCGCGACGGCATCGCTGGCAAGCCCGCCATGCATTCCTGCATGCCATGCCGCCTGCGCCGGGATATCTGGGGCACGGTAATCCGGGCCGACCGAGGCACAGCCGGCCAGCGCCGTTCCCAGCAGCAAGGGCAAGAGCAGCTTTGAACTCATGGCGTGGGTTCCACCCTGTACGTTGTTGATCCTGCGGTACGCGCACGGATACGTGCATAACGCGGATTCCCGCCGGCATTGAACGAATTGCCGTGAAGGAAACAGGTTACTGGCGGGTACCGGGCATTCCCATGAACCAGATCAAACATTCCGGACTCGCGGTGCGCATTGAGCGTTTCCGTGCCTGCATCGGCAATGGTAGCTGCTGCATGTGTCCGTACTTTGTCCGGACCATGTCGAAGTGTGTCCCGCGCCGACAAGGGAACACAGGAAGAGGCGGGCATAGTTCGCTCCGACGCAAGCTTTTCCGGTTGGCGCTACACTCGCCCTACCCATTCCAGTACCAATTTTTCCATGAAAGGATCACTCCCATGACGCGCAAGATCGGTTCTTCGGATATCGAAGTGGCGCCGCTGGCATTCGGTGGCAATGTGTTCGGCTGGACCGCCGACGAAACCACGTCGTTTTCATTGCTGGATCATTTCGTCGCCTCGGGCATGAACCTGATCGACACTGCCGACGTGTATTCGCGCTGGGCGCCCGGGCACAGCGGCGGAGAATCGGAGACGATCATCGGCAAATGGCTCAAGCGCAGCGGCAAGCGCGATCGTGTCGTCATCGCCACCAAGGTCGGGATGGAAATGGGGCCGGACAAGAAGGGCTTGCGCAAGGAATACATCCGGCAGGCCGTGGAGGATTCACTGCGTCGCCTGCAGACGGACTATATCGATCTCTACCAGTCGCATACCGACGACGCAGACACGCCTCTTGAGGAAACGCTGGAAGCCTATGCCGAGCTCGTCCGGCAAGGCAAGGTACGGGTCATCGGCGCATCAAACTATAGTGCCGAGCGGCTGGAACAGGCGCTTGACATCAGTCGCCGCCATGGTTTCCCGGTGTACCAGTGCCTGCAGCCGCATTACAACCTGGTCGAGCGCAGCGACTTCGAAAGCACGCTGGAACCGGTCTGCCTGAAGCACCGCATTGGCGTGATTCCCTACTACAGCCTGGCCAGCGGCTTCCTCACCGGCAAGTACCGTTCCGAGGCGGATCTCGCCAAGAGCGTGCGCGGTACGCGGGCGAAAAATTACCTGAACGAGCGCGGCATACGCATTCTCACTGCGCTGGATGACGTGGCGAAGCGCGCAGGAGCCACGCCTGCGCAGGTGGCGCTGGCGTGGCTGATGGCACGCCCGGCCATCACTGCGCCGATCGCCAGCGCGACCAGCATTCAGCAACTCGACGAGCTGATCGGTGCCACGCGGCTGAAGCTCGACCAGACAGCAATCGACCAACTGACTCAAGCGTCGGCATAACACCCGCCGGAACCAGGCGGCAGGCGCGCAGTCGTAACGGAATCCAGATCCTGGGGCCGACATCATGCAAAGCGTCAATCCGCATTCCGGGCAAGTCATTCGCACCTATGATCCGCAAGATGATGCCGAAGTCGAGCGCTTGCTCGGCGCGGCGGAGTCAGCGTTTCATGACTGGAAGAAAAGCTCCTTCGCCGACCGCGCGCAATTGCTAAAGGCGGCCGGCGGCGTGTTGCGTGGCCGCAAGCAGCAGCTTGCAGAACTCATGGCCGACGAAATGGGCAAGGTGCTGCGTGACGGCGTCGCTGAGATCGAGAAATGCGCCGGCTGTTGCGATTTCTATGCCGAGAATGCGCAGCGCTTCCTCGCAAACCACATGGTGCTGACCGATGCGGAGGAAAGTTATATCGCCTTCGATCCGCTGGGACCCGTGCTGGCGGTCATGCCCTGGAATTTCCCGTTCTGGCAGGTGTTCCGGTTTGCCGCACCTGCGCTGATGGCCGGCAATATCGGTGTGCTCAAGCATGCGTCCAACGTGTCCGGCTGCGCGCTCGCCATCCAGGACGTTTTCCGCGAGGCGGGTTTTCCGGAACAGACGTTTACCGCCCTGCTGGTCGAGAGCGCACGCGTCGAACAGATCATCCGGCATCCTGCCATCCAGGCGGTCACGCTCACCGGCAGTGCTGCCGCCGGCCGGTCCGTGGCCCGGGCTGCCGGCGCCGAATTGAAGAAGACCGTGCTGGAACTGGGCGGAAGCGATGCTTACGTGGTTCTCGATGATGCCAGGCTCGATGCTGCTGTCGACATCTGCGTCAAGAGCCGGCTGATCAATGCCGGGCAAAGCTGCATTGCGGCGAAGCGGTTCATCGTGCACAAGTCCCTGCGCGCGCAGTTCGAGCGGGCATATGTCGAACGCTTCCAGAAGATCCGTTATGGCGATCCGCGCGATGACAGCTCGGATATCGGACCGCTGGCCCGCACCGACCTGCGCGACCAGGTGCATCGCCAAGTGGAAGAGAGCGTGCGCCAGGGGGCGAAGCTGCTGACCGGCGGGCAGGTTCCGTCGGGCGTAGGCGCCTACTACCCACCGACGGTGCTGACCAACGTGCAGCCAGGCATGGTCGCCTTCGACGAAGAAGTCTTCGGTCCGGTGGCGGCCATCATCGAAGCCAATGATGAGGAACATGCGATCGCACTGGCGAACCAGTCGCCGTTCGGATTGGGCGCGGCACTGTTCACGCAGGACAAGGCGAGGGCAGACCGCATCGCGCGCCGCATCGAAGCAGGCAATGTCTTCGTCAATGCCTTCGTGAAGTCCGATGCGCGATTGCCTTTCGGCGGCGTGAAGCAGTCCGGCTACGGGCGCGAACTTTCCTGGTTCGGTATCCAGGAATTCGTCAACGTGAAGACGGTTTACCACGCCCGGGTGGAAGGGGATGCCAAATCGCAGGTGCCGGGAGACCGCCTCGAATAGGAGGCAATTCAGGTAGGGATACGTCTGCGTGGCCTGAATTTTTCATCGACGGGATAAGTGCGGCAGGGATTTGAACTGCCGCCGTGCGCTATTTAAGGGGATTATCGTCGAGGCGCTGAACGTCAAGACAGCGCTCTTCTTTCTGGCGTTCCTGCCCGGTTTGTCTCGCTAGGCGAAACGTTCGCGTCGCAGTTGGTTTTGCTCGGACGCATCCGTGTTGCGCTCAACATACTTGCAGACGTTATCGCTGCGTTCGCCGCGGGCCGCTTGCTCAAGTCAAGTGCCGGACTCACCGCGCGCCTGCTTCGTGCTCGGACGACGTGTGGGGTAACGACTTGTTGCAGAACGGCATCATCAAAGGCTGCCGTAACAAAAAGTTACCTTACGGAACTCACTCTATTGATAATCATCAATTCTTAGCTAATCACGCATGTTAGATTGGCTCGCTCCGCTTTGTTGGCGCCCGGACTATTTTTCCCGTCGATCCATGGCCGGGAAAGGAGCGTCATGTCAACTTTTCCTTTAGGCAGATCGACCCGACAGGGGACGCCGGGGCGCGCCGTACACCGCAGCAAGTTATCTGGACGGACTGCGAACTGCACCCTTTGGTGTGCACAAGCGGATCGACGGCAGGATAGCGTTTCCTCGAGGAATTGGCGGAGATGAACAATGATGACCCCCTGAACGCCTCGGGCGGGCAACCCGTACAGTACAAGTAGCATCAAAGTGAACGACCGCTTATGTCAAGTTTCGTCTCAAGCTGCATCCACAAATTCACTGGACTTCCCCTATGGCGTCACGCGGATTCCTTCAAGGGACGCCTGACGGCGCTTTCCTGCGGCCTTTCGGTGACTGTCATCTGGGCACTGGTTTCGTTTGCCACCACTATCCAGCGCCAGGAGCTCAGCGCGGTCCTGTTCGACCAGCAGCTCGCTACTGCAAGGTATATCGCTGCCGACCTGGACAGCGAGCTGTCGCATCGCCTGAAACTGCTTGCTCTCGCAGCCGCAAGGTTTCCCGGCGACTTGTCGCCGCAGCGTGTCGAGGCCTACCTCAACGGCGAAGAAATCCTGCGTCATGCGTTTAGTGGCGGCGTGACCGTCATTGGGCTGGACGGGATGGCGATTGCCGACATTCCTCCGCCTTCCGCTCGTCGCGGCATTTATTTCGGAGATCGCGCCTACTTCCGGAAGGCAGTGGAGACGGAAAGGCCTTATGTCGACAAGCCTTTCATGGACGGAACGTCGAGGCGATTCATCCTGCCCGTGTCGGTCCCTGTCTTCGACCAGATCGGGAAGGTGCGCGCCGTCATTGCCGGCGCGACGGACCTGAGCTCATCCGATTTTCTTGGCCATCTCGTTGATTCATCCTCGGGAGGAAAGGGGCTGCTGCATGTGATTTCCCCGCGCGACGGCATCATCATTGCATCCAGCGACACGGCGCGCTTTCTCACTCCATTGCCCAGGCGAGGTGCCGACCCGCTGTATGACCGGTTTGCCGAAGGCTTCGAGGGCTCCGGCATTGCGCCCGGCCCGGACGGCAACCCGAAGCTTTATTCCGCCAGCCGAGTGCCGTCCGCGAACTGGCTGGTGATCGCATCCTTGCCCGCGGAGCTGGCGTTCCAGCCGATTGCCACCATGCGCAACTATCTTGTCGCGCTTGCCGCGCTGCTGACGCTGCTCGTCGTATTGCTTGCGCACTGGCTGACGCGACGCATTTTTGCGCCGCTCGACCTGACCGGGCGGGCGATGCGGCAGATGACGCAGGGCGAAGCGCCGCTCGCGCTGCTGCCCGTGAAACGCAAGGATGAGATCGGTGGCATGGTCGAGAATGTCAATGCGCTGATCGAGGGGCGCCGTCGCAGCGAAAGCGCGCTTGCCGAAAGCGAGGAACGCTTGCGTGCCCTCGGCGAAAATTCAACGGAGGCAATACTGGTGCATGCACACGGTTGCTTTGTCTACGTGAATCCGGCCGCGTTGCGATTGTTCGGCGCGAGCACGAGCGAAGAGCTGTTGGGCAAACCGATCGTTGACTTCGTGCATCCTGATTCCCGCCAAATCGTCGAGGCACGCATTCGCTCCGTCAGCATCGAAAGGCAAAGCGCGCCCCAGATGGAATTCGCGATGCTCCGGCTCGACGGTTCAGTACTGCATGGCGAGGTATCCACCGTGCCCTATACGTACGACAACGAGAACGCATCACTGGCCTTCGTGCGTGACATCACCGAACGCAAGCGGGCCGAGCAAGCCCTGCGCGAAAGCGAGGAACGTTTTCACCGTCTGGTCGCGCTGTCTTCCGAATGGTACTGGGAGACAGACGAGCGTTATCGAATTTCACGGGTTTCAGGCTGGGGCACCGCCATGAAAAGGGATATCGTCGATGCCATTCTCGGGCGCACCCCGGAAAACATGGGAATCAGCGGCGACGAAGCGATATGGCGCGCACGCTATGCCGTGATGCGAGCCCGTCTTCCCTTCAGGGATCTTGAATACATGTGGAAGGCGCCGAATGGAAAAATCGCCTGGCATAGCATCAGCGGCGAACCCACGTTTGATGAACATGGCGCATTCAAGGGCTATCGCGGAACCGGCAGGGACATCACCGAGAAAAAGCGTGCCGAACAGGCGCTGCGTCATTCGCGGGCCAGGATACGGGAACTGGTTGACCACCAGGTGCAGATCAAGGAAGACGAGCGCAAGCGGATTGCGCGCGATATCCACGACGAACTCGGGCAGACGCTGCTGGTGCTGCGGATCGATACGTCGATGCTCGCTCAACGCGCGGCCTCGTCGTATCCGGAGTTGCACGTTACGATGAAGATGATGCTTGAGCACATCGACTCCGCGATCAAAAGCGTGAAGGCCATCATCAACAACCTGCGGCCCTCCGTGATGGACCTTGGGCTGATGCCCTCCATCGAGTGGCAGGTGAAGGAATTCCAGCGCACGAGCGGCGTGGTGTGCGAACTGGAGGTGGACGACCCGGACTTTGATCGCTATCTGGACGAGAAGCGCTGCGTTGCCTTGTTCCGCGTCTTGCAGGAGTCGCTGACCAATATTCTTCAGCATGCCAGGGCGAGCAGGGTGCGCATTACCGTCCGTGTTCGCCACGAGATGCTGGAAATGATTGTCGCAGACAACGGGATCGGCATCGCGCCGGGCGCGCGCCGCAAGAAAAATTCCTTCGGGCTGGTCGGCGCCGAGGAGCGCATCGTGTCGCTCGACGGGGCTTTTGTTGTCGACAGTGAGCCGGGAAGGGGAACGCGCCTTGTCTTTTCCATTCCACTGCATGCGCCAGAGGAATTCCCCTGCTGATGCGCCCAGTAAAACGGCTCTTGAAAAAACCGCGCAGAATGTCGATTTCACCCTCTCTCGTTCGTCGTGGATGTGACGGGCTTGCGATCCAGCGCCGCAGGTAATTGCCGGAAACACGCTGGGCAGCCCGTCCGATTCAGCTTGTATTTCAACCAGGCAAGAGGAGAATTCCATGCAAGTCCAGCCCTATCTGTTCTTCAACGGACGCGCCGAAGAGGCGTTCGAGTTCTATCGCCGCGCGCTCGGTGCGGAAGTGACCGCATTGATGCGCTACAAGGACGCGCCCGAAGCGCCACCGCCCGGGGTCATCCCGCCCGGGTCGGAAAACAAGGTCATGCATGCCAGCCTGCGCATCGGATCCTCGACGATTATGGCCTCGGATGGCCACTGTTCCGGCCAGATCGCGTTTCAGGGTTTTTCGCTGTCCCTTGATTTTCCGGACGAACAAAGTGCAAGAAAGGCATTCGATGCGCTCGCGGACGGTGGCACGGTACAAATGCCGATCGGGAAGACCTTCTTTTCTCCCTGCTTCGGCATGGTAATGGACCGTTTCGGCATGGGATGGATGGTTATCGTTGCGCAGTGAGCCGGCCCGCATGTCCGGCGGGCATAGGTGCCGTGCCAGCACAAATACGGCACAATAAAATTGCCACGGGCGCCTGCGTGGGGTGCGCATTCCGCGCCGCAGGTGTGAAGGTTCGCATCACTCGCCAGCGTACGGCCGGAAGATTTCGCCCGGCCCAGTGATGCGGACATAGCAGCCGGCGTAACGACCGGCCGCCCGTGGCTTGCAAGCCGTCCGGCATTGCAGGTTGGTTGCGGGAAAAAAAGAAACTGCAACTTTTGTCAGCCTCCAAGGCTCTATTCTCAAGTTGTTCAGGCCGGATGCTGTTTCCGCCAACCATCCCACAGATCGCACGCATGGATATTGCTCACCTGATACAAACCTACGGCTACCTTGCAGTAGCCTTGGGAAGTTTCCTGGAAGGCGAAGCCGTTTTGCTGGCAGGCAGTCTCGCTGCCTATCATGGCAATCTCGTCCTTCCTGTTGTGATGGGGATCGCGGCCATGGCGAGTTTTATCGGCGACTTGCCCTATTTCTTCGCCGGCCGGCGATATGGCCCTCGGGTGCTGCGACGCTTCCCCTCGTTGCGGCGCAGGAAGATGCGGCTGGAACATCTCATGCGCAAGCACCACGTGATGCTTGTGCTGTCCTTGCGTTTTCTTTACGGCATGCGGATTGCCGGCTTGCTGGCGTTCGGGATGAGCAGGATGTCGGCCATGCGTTTTCTGCTGCTGGATTTTATTGGCGCAATGGTATGGTCGGCGGGTATTTGCGCAGCCGGATATGGTGCTGGCGGCCTCCTGCAGAGGCTATTGGAGAGCGGGGCGACGCCAGGCCAGCTGACGCTGTTTGCCGCCATCCTGGCGGGCTCGCTGCTCTTGTGGATTGCCCGCCGCCGCACGGCAGCTTCGTCGCGCGATTAAAGCCCGTCCCTCTGGACGCGCTTGCGCAGCTGCAAATGAAAACGTCCGCCGAAGCGGACGTATCAAGAACTGGTGCCCAGAAGAGGACTCGAACCTCCACGTCCTAAGACACAACGACCTCAACGTTGCGCGTCTACCAATTCCGCCATCTGGGCATGAAAGGCCGCAATTATAGCGGAACATTGGAGAAATGTGCCAGAGGCAGGACGGAATTCTGCTGACACTGGCGCCTATGCCGCGGCTTGGTGCTCGTACCAGTGCTGCGACCGGTTGACAATGCCGACGACCAGCAGCATCACCGGCACTTCAATGAGCACGCCAACGACGGTGGCCAGCGCCGCCCCGGACTGGAATCCGAACAGGCTGATCGCGGTGGCCACTGCCAGCTCGAAGAAATTCGATGCCCCGATCAGGCTGGACGGGCCTGCCACGCAATGCGCCACGCCGAGCTTGCGGTTCAGCAGATATGCCAGCCCCGCATTGAAAAACACCTGGATCAGGATCGGCACTGCCAGCAAGGCAATCACGACTGGCTGCTCGACAATCGCGTCTCCCTGGAAGGCGAAGAGCAGCACCAGGGTCAGCAATAGCGCCGAGATCGAATAAGGGCCGAATGTCGATACCGCACGCTCAAGATTGGCTGCACCTTTTGCCAGCAGCGACCTGCGGATCAATTGAGCCAGAATCACCGGAATGACGATATACAGGCCGACCGAGGTGATCAGGGTATCCCAGGGAACGCTGATGGCAGACAGCCCCAGCAGCAAGGCGACCAGCGGGGCGAATGCGACGATCATGATCGAATCGTTCAGGGCTACTTGTGACAGCGTGAAATACGGGTCGCCCTTGCAGAGCTGGCTCCACACGAATACCATCGCCGTGCACGGGGCGGCTGCCAGCAGGATCAGTCCAGCGATATAGCTGTCGATCTGGTCGGCCGGCAACCATGCGGAAAACAGGTGCCGGATGAACAGCCAGCCAAGAAACGCCATTGAAAACGGCTTCACCAGCCAGTTCACCAGAAGCGTGACACCAATGCCGCGCCAGTGGCTCCGGACCTGGGACAGCGCGCCGAAGTCGATCTTGATCAGCATCGGGATGATCATTATCCAGATCAGCACTCCCACCGGAATGTTCACCCGGGCCACTTCCAGCTGCGCGATCGCTTGAAACAGGGCGGGAAAGAGGCGCCCCAGGACAATGCCGGCAATGATGCACAGCGCGACCCAGACGGTCAGATAGCGTTCGAAAAAGCCGATGGCCGGCTTGATGCCGCCAGCCACTTCAGTAGTGTGAGAGCTTGTCATTGCGAGGTCAGTATTCTGGTCGTTGCAAGGCCCCTCAGTCCGCGACGATCGGCGTGTCGCCGATCTTCCTGAGTTCCTGCCGGATGGCGTGCTTGTCGAGTTGATGCAGCGGCAGACTGACGAATGCACGCATTCGCACCGCGATCTGCCCGAAGATTTTTTCGAAGGCCGCTCGCTTTTGTTCCTCCGTCCCCTCGACCGCGGCCGGGTCTTCAAAACCCCAGTGCGCGGTAGCGGGATGACCGGGCCAGACCGGACAGGCTTCCCCGGCGGCGTTGTCGCAGACCGTGATGATGAAGTCCATCTGCGGTGCATCGGGCGCGGCGAACTCATCCCAGCTCTTGCTGCGTAGATGATCAACCGGATACCCCGTTTTCCTGACCTGTTCGATGGCAAACGGATTGACCTTGCCGCCGGGCTTGCTGCCGGCGGAAAAACCGCGGAAACGGCCCTTGCCCATGGTCGTCACCAGCGCCTCCGCCATGATGCTGCGCGCGGAATTGCCGGTGCAAAGAAACAGGACGTTGCAAGTCTTGTCTGTCATTTCTGACTCGCTATTTAGGAGAGAGATTTGCACATGCAGATTGCGCTGGCCGGACAGAGGCTCGCATACTGCGTCGTGTTCCGGATCGATTCGGGCACCGCCGAACGTTCCACACGCTGGTATCCATGGTGTTCGAAGAAGCTGTCGGCGGATGTTGTCAGCAGGTACAGGCGGCGCACACCGTGACGCAGCGCATGCGCCTCGATTTCCTGCAACAGGCGGTTCCCGAAACCTTCGCCGCGCATCATCGGATCGACCGCGAGAGAGCGCAACAGCGCGTCCGTGCCGAGTTTTTCGATGCCGACGGATGCGACGATCCGCGAGGACTGCGCGAAGACGATGAAGTGTTCGAGGTGCTGCGCGGTGAGGTCCTCCGATGGCAGCCCGCATGTTGCAAGCAAGGTCTTCAGGGCTGGCAGGTCGTCCGGTCGGGATGTTCGAATGGAGAACATGGGGAAACCTTTCTTGATCAATGCATGTCGGTTGGACGATCGGCGTGCGCGACAAGCAGGCCGAGCCGCTCAACGCCGACCGGCTCCTGCGCCTGCAGCGGCACCACCGCCCAGCGCCGTGCGTATCTGGTAGCAACCACCTCGATCTGCGGCAATTCGGTCGCTGCGCGCTGCCGCAGCAGCGCTGATGCCGGATGCGCGAAGGCCAGGCTGTTGTTGATGATCCATGCCCACGGTTCGATGCCCGCGCGCCTCAAGTCATCCTGCAGGTTGGCCGCTTCCAGCACAGGCGTGGTTTCAGCCAGCGTGGCAATCAGGACCTTCGTTTGCTTCTCGTCCTGCAGCTGCATCATCGGCGTGGTGAAATGCATTCCCGTGCTGCCCAGCTGACGGGTGATTTCCCGGTGATAGGCGCCGGTCGCGTCGAGCAGCAGCAAGGTGTGGCCGGTCGGTGCCGTGTCCATCACGACAAATTTCTTGCCTGCCTCGCGGATGATGCGCGAGAACGCCTGGAACACGGCGATCTCTTCGGTACAGGGGGAGCGCAAGTCTTCTTCAAGCAATGCACGCCCATGCTCATCCAGGTCCTTGCCCTTTGTGGCCAGCACGTGTTGCCGATAACGCTCCGTCTCCGCATGCGGGTCGATGCGGCTGAGGGTCAGGTGCTCCAGTGATTCGCTCAAGGTATCGGCGAGGTGGGCAGCCGGGTCGGACGTCGTCAGGTGAACCGGATGGCCGCGGCGTGCAAGCTCTACCGCGATCGCCGCAGCCAGCGTGGTCTTGCCGACGCCGCCTTTGCCCATGACCATGATCAGGCCGTGTCCATCCGCGGCCATGGCATCTACAAGGGAGCGCAGGTCCGGCGCGGGGGGAAGAGGCCGCGGCTCCAGAGTGCTGCCTTGCTGGAAGGAGTCATTGCCGAACATCTGGCGCAGGGCCGGAAGGCCGACAAGATTGAATGGCTTGAGCGAGATCTGATCAGTGGGCAGCGACTGAATGGACTGGGGTATGGCCGACAGCGCGGCTTGTTCGCGTTTGCGGATTGCCATCGACAGAGGATCCGTCCCTGCCTCGGGTTCAGGCAGCACGCCATTGATGACGAGATATTGCTGCGTCAGCCCAATAGCAGCAAGCTCTTCATGAGTGCGCGCAACTTCCCTCAGCGTCGACGCCTGCGCGCGCGCCACGAGGATCAGGCGCGTATGGTGCGCATCGGCCAGAGCATCGACTGCGGCCTTGTATTGCTCACGCTGCTTTTGCAGGCCGGCGAGCGGCCCCAGGCAGGAGGCATCCCCTTTTCCTTCTTCGAGGAAGCTGCTCCATGCACCGGGCAGTTGCAGCAGGCGGATGGTATGGCCAGTCGGGGCGGTATCGAAAATGACATGGTCGTAGCGTTCGAGCAGCGTGCGGTCGGTGAGCAGGCCCGTGAACTCGTCGAAGGCGGCAATTTCGGTCGTGCATGCGCCGGAAAGCTGTTCCTCGATCCCGCTGACGACGGCCTCGGGCAACACGCCGCGCACCGGGCCGACGATGCGATCCCGGTAACGTTGCGCGGCGGCTTGCGGGTCAATCTCCAATGCATGCAGGCGCGGCACTTCTTCCACGGGCTTGATCTTGTCGCCGATGTTCATGCAGAACACTTGCCCCACGTTGGATGCCGGGTCGGTGCTGACCAAAAGAACACGCTTGCCCTGGTCTGCAAAGCGTACTGCCGTTGCGCAGGCCAGCGAGGTTTTCCCGACGCCACCCTTGCCGGTAAAAAACAGGAACGGAGGAGCCTGATTCAGAAAGTGCATGGAAATTTCTCCTGTGCCTAGCAGCAGCCTGAACCCGGTTTGCAGCAACTGGCCGGCTGCGTAGTAACGGGCAATGCGCTGATGCCGGCCCAGCGAGCTAGTTCAGCGCGGCGCGGGTAGCGGCCAGCCAGCGCAACTTCGCCGTCCACCAGGATCAAGGGCAAGCCTTCCTGGCCTGAACGTTCCAGGAACCCTTTCACCACCGCATTTTCAGCAAACGCCAGCGGTTGCTGCGCCAGGTTGAAACGTTCCAGCTTTCCGCCTTGCTGTTCGAGCCATTTGACATCAGCGGCAAAAGTGACCAGCTGCTGGTCGACATCCACTCCGCACACGCCGCTGCTGCAGCAGAGAGCCGGGTCATAGACTTGAATAGTTGCCATGGTTTTTCTCCTGAAACGCCAACATGGGCGAGATGGTTGGTGAGTATTTGGTCAGGCCTTTGCCGTCTTCGTATCGCAGCTACGGACTGGCGAGCATGGATTCCCGCCACAGCAGTTCTCCGTCAAATAGCCAATCAGGCCATTCATCACGTCAAAATTTGCCGCGTAGATGACGAAACGTCCTTCCTGCCTTGATGCCACGAGGCCGGCATAGGCCAGCTCCTTGAGGTGGAACGACAGCGACGACGGCGGAACGCCCAGCTGTTCCGCAATCCTGCTTGCAGCCATGCCCGACGGGCCGGCATGTACGAGCAGGCGAAAGATGCCGAGGCGAGACTCTTGTGCAAGGGCACTGAGCGCTCTGATGACTTCCCTGGTTTCCACGGGAATCTCCTTCGTTAATTCCATATTTCGATAATAATGGAATTATAGAATAAATTGGGTAAAATGGCCTTATCTTTTCAAGGGCATCAATCATGAGCGCACCAGCGGATTTTGACGTCGGATTACTGAATGCCAAGTGTTTTTGCATCAGCCTGGACAGCGAAGCGCTGCGCCGGGCACTGGAGTCGGAGTTGGGGCATCCCGGTCTGGCGCGCATGATCGAGCAGCGCTGTCC
Organism: Noviherbaspirillum sp.; assembly: GCF_035254685.1. Classification (GTDB taxonomy): domain Bacteria; phylum Pseudomonadota; class Gammaproteobacteria; order Burkholderiales; family Burkholderiaceae_D; genus Noviherbaspirillum. The sequence goes on from NZ_DATFAI010000009.1 coordinate 107,880, forward strand.
GCATCTGTTTGCGTCCTATCCGGTCTTCCTGTCGCGTCTGCAGCAGCAGCGCATGTCGAATGCCATTGCCGCCATTGAATCGGTGGTCGCATTGCCCGCGTATCGTGAGATTGTGCTGGCGAGAGCGCCGGCGATCGCGCGTCATGATGCGGGCGGCGCCAAAGGCGTCTTCTTCGGCTACGACTTTCATGTCGACGCTGACCGGGTCGGGCTCATTGAAATCAACACCAACGCTGGCGGCGCGATGCTGAACGCTGTGATGGCGCGTGCGCATCGCGCTTGTTGTGCGGAAGTGGAGGCGATTTTCTCGTCACTGGGTGCCGAAGCAGTGCCGGAGGAGCGCATTCTTGCCATGTTTCGCGCCGAGTGGGCAGCATCGGCGCGTGGCCGGCCCCTGCGGAGCATTGCCATTGTCGATACCGCGCCGGAGGACCAGTATCTTTATCCGGAATTCCTCCTGTTCGAGCAGCTCTTCGAGCGCGCGGGGGTGCAGGCGCTCATCGCCGACCCGGCCGATCTGGTCTTGCGCGACGGCGTGCTATGGCATGGCGAGACGTCCATTGACCTGGTGTACAACCGCCTCACGGATTTCATGCTGGAGCAGCCTTCGAGTGCGGCCCTGCGGCAAGCTTGGCTGGACGATACTGTCGTCCTGACGCCGCATCCGCAGGTGCATGCTCTCTATGCAGACAAGCGCAACCTGGCCTTGTTGTCCGATGCGAGCCAACTGGATGCCCTCGGCGTGCCTCGTGCGACACAAGCAATCCTGCTGGAGACGATCCCGCGCACCGAGGTCGTGAGCGCTTCCAGTGCCGAGCGGCTCTGGGCGCAACGACGGTCCCTGTTTTTCAAACCGGTGGCCGGGTTCGGCGGACGCGCCGCCTATCGCGGCGACAAACTGACGAAGCGCGTCTGGCAAGAGATCCTTGCAGGCGATTATGTTGCGCAAGCCGTGGTGACACCGGGAGAGCGCACGATCGGCACTGAAGACGATGGCGCCACGCTCAAGTTCGACGTGCGCAACTACGTGTATGACGGAGCGGTGCAAAGCGTGGCGGCCCGCCTTTATCAAGGGCAGACGACCAACTTCCGGACGCCGGGAGGCGGGTTCGCGCCTATTTATCGCTGGAGCTAGTGGTACGTCACACGTCCGCGCCGCGCGTACCTTGCATGTCGCTGATGGATCATCGGGCCTTTCGTTCATGCGTATAGAAGAAGCGAAGCATCTCACGCGCTGCGTCAGGGCCCTCGGGGTCCGTGTACGATCCCTTGCGGCTTCCGCCCGACCATGCGTGGCCCGCACCACGCACGATCCACTTCTCAGCGACCACGTTGCCTTCCGCGTCCGTGTGGAGTGTCCTCGTATAGGGCCGGCCGCCGGCCTCGATCCTGCCTCCGTCTCCGCCTTCGATCTTGCTGGCAACGGTAGTGCTTGAGACGCATTGACTCAATACCTGATCGGCATTCGATGGGTTCACGGTCGTATCGCGATCGCCATGGAAAACGATGACCGGCACGGACTGCTTGAATGGCACTGCCTCCTTGGCCCCTGCTTTCATGGCCGGTCCTTTGGCCTTGCGGTTTTTCATTGCCGCAAAAGCCGAGGGCAGATTGTGTGCAACGCCATGCGGCAGGCCGGAATGGACACCGATCGCAGCATACAGATCCGGGTAACTCGCACCCATCACTGCAGCCATCGCGCCGCCGGCGGACAAGCCGGCGACATAGACCCGACGCGTATCGATCGCATACTCGCGAATGACCTGGCGGGTCATGTCGGCGATGATGGAAGCCTCGCCGCTATCGCGCCGCTGGTCGACCGGATTGAACCAGTTCCAGCAGTGCGAAGCATTGGCTTCCTTCGCCTGCCCTGGATAGAGGACGAAGCAATGTTTGTCTTCCGCCACCATATTCATGCCGGTGCCCGCGGCAAAGTCGTCCGGATTCTGCGTGCATCCATGCAGCATAACAACCAGGGGCAGCGACTGGCCGGTGTAAGCGCTCGGGATATAGAGCTTCCAGGTACGCGTGCCGGCGTGGTTGGTGCTGTTGCCAGTGATGAATCGGCCCTTGCCGGCCAGGTCTTCTGCTTCCTTGATTTCCACGTCCTCGACGGCTTGCTGCGTCATCGCGGCGGTCCACTTGTTGATGCGCGAACGCAGGCCGTCGTGTTTTCCGGCGCTTGTTTCGACGCCAGTTGCTGTTGGCGAGTTGATGTCATGCAGTTCAGGTGCCTGTGGCAGGAAGCGTGTCCAGTCCGCCGTGCTGTCTTGTGCGGTGGATCCGTGCAGCGCGCGCTGGATTGCAGTCGTTGCAGCGACCGGACCATCCTTTTGCAGAATCCGGGCGGCTTCGCGCATTTGCGCGAGAAATTCTTCATGGAGTTTCATGGCATTCTTTCATGGCAAGTTAATGTATCCGCCCGGCCAAGGCGGCCTTGACGGCGGTGCTGGCGTGCAGCGCACCCAGCACGGTGATCGAGTCGATGGCGGCCAGTGCGAGTTCGGGCGTGACGTCGGCGCCAATGCTGGCCAGCCCCAACACCTGGATCTGCAGTTTCTGTCCCGCGTCCCGCACCGCTTCCAGGTCAGTGCGCGTGTAATGCTGCAAGCCGAGAACGAGGCTCTTGCGCGCGACCGTCTGCCTGATCATGTCGGCATGCGCCTGCAACTGATTGCGAATGGCAGTGCGGATCAAGTCCGTTCGATTGGAGTAAAAACCTTCCTGAACCAGCAGGTCGATCTGGCCCAAATCGATCGGACCGAGGTTAATGGTGATTTTTTCCGTGTCGCTCATGCGCGTCCGGCTGTCCTGCGCGGCAAGTTCTCGTCCCATTTCACATCTCCTTTCGCGTATGTGACCTGCTATCCGCCATCCAGTTCCCATCCAAATGGATGGTGAAGCGAAATATCTCAGCCGATGCAGACAATGGCTTGTGCCATTTCGGCAATACTCCGACATTGGGTGATGGGCAACTTCAGCCCGAATCAGTGGATCTGTCTGCGCGAGGAAATCTGCTTTATGATTGCCGGTCATTTCAACCGGCGTGTGTATTCAAGATGGCTTCAATTAATGATCTGGTCAGAAAGCAAAAGGCTGGAGCGCAGTTTGTGATCAGCGCGCAAATGCTCCGCATGAAACCGCAAGACTTTGATCCTCTTGCGCTGAACTGGCTGGAGGAGGGCGGCCCGGGCTTCAATGTCATTGGCGTGCCGCACCGGACCGTGGTAGATGGAGAATTCCTGATCAGCCGGGTGACTGTGATCAGGACGACGGCGCAGATCTAGGGCCGGCGCCGGAAAAAAGCGCTGCTTACGTTGGTATCTTCCCGCGGTTCGCCTTGACCTGGCCGCGCAGGGTTTTTGTGTCGAGGCGCTTGCGCTGCGAGCTGCGCGTCGGTTTTGTCGGTCGCCGCACGCGGGGCAAGACAGAAACGCTGGCAACCAGTTCCTGCAAGCGTTGCATGGCTTCTGCCTTGTTCTTTTCCTGGCTGCGGTGAGCTTGGGCCTTGATGACGATCTCGCCATCCTTCGTCACCCGCTGATCCTTCAATCCCAGCAGCCGTTCCTTCACCTGCTCGGGCAGGGAAGACGCACGGATATCAAAGCGCAGGTGTACCGCGCTCGACACCTTGTTGACGTTCTGGCCGCCCGCGCCTTGCGCGCGAATCGCCGTGAACTCGATTTCATCTTCCCGGACAATGGGAACGTGAGTGGTCATCAGTGGCGCCCCGGCCTCAGAAATGCAGCGAGCTTCTCTCCGTTAGCGCAATGAAAAATCCACCCTGCTGCCGCTTTCATTGCTCGCCTTCTTGTCCGGCGCGCTGACCTTCGGCGCCAGGACGAACATGCGATCGGCGTTGACCTGGCCTTGGTCTTCGAGCCAGGTCTTCACAGCCATCGCGCGCCGGTTGCCGAGCGAAACCAGGTCGTCATCATTGATCTCGACGTTGGCGATCATCAGCTTTTCCATTTCCTCCACCGGCAGCGTCTTGGGCAGGCCCACCAGGTTGCGCGGCTTGGGGAATTTCTCGTCGCGATACGCCCGGGTCAGCAGCTCGGGATACTCGCTCGCGCTGATCACCACGCTGCCCGGCGCGGGGGACTGCCCCTTTGCCTGCAAGTCCCTGATCTTGACAGCTCGTACCTTGCGCTCGACATAGGCACGCTTCAGGCCCGCGCGGTCCGCTTCCGGATCGACGTGGGCAGTGATTTCGAGCTGCAGTGCCGGCCGGTCTGCCAGCGCCTTGGACAGCTTGTTCAGCTTGTCCTGCGCGGCCGGCGGAATGGCGGCGCTGCCGGGGGCGAGATCGAGCGAGGACAATTCCTCGCCGCCGCCAAAGAGGGCGCCGAGCAGGGCAAAGGGCTTGGTGACAGCCTTGGTGATGACGTTAACGATCACCTTCGCCACCAGGCCGCCCACCGAAAACTGCGGATCATCCAGCGAGCCGCCGATCGGCAGGTTGACGTCAATGACGCCGCGGCTGTCGCGCAGCAGGGCGACGGCAAAGCGAACGGGCAGCGTGGTTGCGGTCGGGCTTTCGACCTTGTCGCCGAAGGTGAGCTGGTCGAGGATCAGGCGGTTCTCGGCGGAGAGCACGCGCTTGTCGACACGGTAAGCCACCTCGAACGACAGCTTGCCTTTTTCAATGCCGTAACCGACATACTTGCCGGAATAGGCGGACAAGGGCGCCAGCTCCATGCCGCGCACGTTGGCCTTCAGATCAAGGAACAGGTCGCCCTTGAGCGGGTTGATGCGCCCGGCGACGGACAGCGGTGCGTTGTTCACTTCGCCGCGCAAGTCGAGCCCGGCTGTGGTTTCCGGGTCGGACGAGAGCCCTGTCACTGCACCGCCGAATTCGGCCAGTGTGGCGCTGTAGTGGGGCTTAATGAAGTTGTCGGTGAAGCGCACGCGGCCGCCTTGCAGTGTCAGCTTGCGTATCGTGATCGGCGGAGTCTGCCGTGCGGGCGGTGCCTCGCTCTTCACGGCAGTGGCTGCTTGTGCAGCCGGAGCGCTCACTTCTGTCAGGCTCTTGTGCCTGGCGCCGACGTCGCGCACGATGTCCTGCAGGTTGATGCGGCCGGTCGGGTCGATGATGATGCGCGCGAAGAAATCCGACAGCGCGACCTGGTCCGCCTTCAGGGTGAACGGGGCGATGTTCATGTCGATGCCGCCGACGAAGAGCGATTTCCAGCGCAGGAAATCATTGCCGCTGACCTTGTCGACCGTCGCCAGGTTCCCCAGCGTGACGTCGCCCTTGAAATCGCCGTTCAGGTCGCCGTTTGCGGCCAGCTTGAGTTTCAGCTTGCCGTTGCTGGTCAGGGCGGCGCGGGTCAGCCGCAGGTTGAGCCGGTCGGCGATATAAGGCTGCAGCGGCAGCAGGTCGACTTCTTTCGCGCTGACTGCGAGGTCGGCCTGGAACGGCGCGAGCACGACATTGCCGTTCGCGGCCAGCAGGCCCTTCTTGTCGACCGTGGCTTTCAGCTCGACATGCGCGGGCGTCGACGATGCGGTCGAAAAATCTTGTACCGACAAGCTCACCGGAGCGATCATGGTCACGGCGGGCGCCTGCTCGCTGCGATCCTCCAGGCGGGCCGTCCAGTTGCGGATATCGACGCGACCAACATTCACAGCGTAAGGCTGGTCGCCGCTCTTTCCGTTGCGATCGCTCGTGGTGGCTGCGCGCGCCGCTTGTTCGGTCTGCTTGTCCTGGCGCAGCTGGAAGCTCGCGCTGTTCGATGCCACTTCCCCCACTGAAACGGTGCGCTTGCCGGTGTCGATGCTCAACTTGCGCAGCGCCAGGTCAAGTTTCTCGGTGCTAGCCTGCAAAGGCCGGAGCGCGTGCGCATCGGCAAAGCGCAATTTCGCACCGCGGAGGTCAAATTCCCCCAGCGCGATGCTCGGCGTGGCACGTGCGGCTGCGGCACCCGGTTTGACTGGTGCAGACGTATCAGGCAACAGGCGCGCGATGCTGAGCTGGCCATCGCCATCACGCTCGACGTCGGCTTCCAGTCCGGTCACAGTCAGGCGTGCGAGGTCGATGCGATTGCTGAACACGTTTGTGTCGCGCAGGGTCAGCGCCAGCTCAGGCAGCTTGATGACCGGCTTGCCGTCCAGGGTGTTGATACGCAATGACTTCAGACTTGCCTGACCGCTGACCAGGACTGTCGGCGCGGTGTTTTTCGGCTGCCGGAAATTGGCGCTCAGCTGGACATCGAATTTGGCGCCGGCCACCTTGAAGCGAGGCTTGAAGGGCAGGTATTCGACGTAGCGGGTGAGGTCGAGGTCATGCAGGCCGAATTCTATCGTGGCATCCCTGGGCTCGGCGAAGGGACGCGCCTTGCCCTGGATGAGCAGCGGCGTGCCATTGACATTGGCGCTCAGCAGCGGCTCGACGAAGATCTGCACGTCGGAGGGCAGCGAGGACACGAACGGCACGCCGAGCTTGATATCGTTGACGGTATGCGTAGCCTTGACCGGTTTGTCGACGAAATCGACGCGCCCCTGTTCCAGCTGGATGTTGTTGACCGAGAAACGCGCCGGCTCCTGGGAGGGCGGCTGGCTGCTGATCAGCGCGAGGATGTCGTCGATGTTGTAGCGGTTTGCCTGCTGGCGCACCAGGTGAACATAGGGCTTTGTCAATTGTGCCTGTTGCACGACCGGTGCCAGGCGAACGAGGGACTCGGTGGAGAGATTGATCGTCAGCGCGTCGAACGACGCGAACACGACATCGCCTTCCGGCTCCATCAGTTTCAGGTCGCGGATGTTCATCACCAGCGAAAAAGGATTGGCCTCGACTGCGCCGATGCTGAGTTTACGGTGCAGCTGGGTGCTTGCGAGGTTTTCCAGCTTCGCTTTCACGACCGCGGGTAACACCACGAAACCAAGCAGCGTGTACAGGAGCAGGGCGGAGCCGGCGACGAGGATGGTCCGTCGGAAAGGGCGTTTGCCGAGTAAAGCCGGAAGACGCGGAGAGGGGAGCGATGGCATGGCAGGCGTCCGGAACAGGAGAAGACTTTTTCCGGATTTTAACAGCCTGCTGTCGTGCCAGTATTGACGCCCGGCATAAGATGCATGCCGGAATGGAAATTCTGCGTAGTGGTTCGTCACACCCCGACTTGCGGTGCATGCCGAACCACGATTGTTAACGCTTGTGCATGCGTTGCCGGTATTCGCCGGGCGATGAGCCGGTCCATTTTTTGAACGCACGCTGAAAGGCACTCGCTTCGGCAAAACCGAGTTCCTCGGCAATCTCGGTCATGCTCTTCGCGGTGTGGCACAGAGAATCAATTGCCATGTCGCGCCGCAGCTGGTCCTTGATGTCCTGGAACGATTGCCCTTCGTCGTCAAGCCGGCGCCGCAGGGTCGATGCGGTCATGTTCAGGCTGGCCGCAAAGGTATTGAAGTCCGGCCAATCACTGCGCGCGGCGGTGCGCAGGCGCCGCCGGATCTGGGCGGCGAGTCCAGAGCTGTTCTTGTATTTCAGGACGATGTTCGCCGGCGCGACGCGCACGAACTCCTTCACTGTCCGTTCGTTCTGGATCACGGGAAGTTCAAGATACGAACGGTCGAACTTGAGCGAGGTTGCACTTTCGTTAAAGCGCAGGTTTTCCGAATACATCAAGTGATATTCGGCGCTGCGCGAAGGCTCGGGATAGGCGAAGGCCGCGGCCAGGACGGGAATACGCCGGCCGATGAGCCAGCAGGCGACGCCGTGCTGCAGCATCAGCAAGGTTTCGTAGCCGAACACGCGAGGCGCCTTCGGCCCCGGTGTTTCCCGGATCGTCAGCCAGGCATGTTGCGCGTCGGTTTCCAAAGTGCAGTGGAAGTCATCCAGGATGAGGTTGAAAAACCGCGTCATGCGCTGCAGCGCGCTTTTCAGCGTATCGCAATGGATCAGGATCTGGCACAGCATGGCGAAGCTGCCAACCTTCATGCGGTGCGAATCCTGACCGAACAATTCATCATCCAGCAGGCGGGCGACGCCCAGCCACAAGGTACTGAAGTTCTGCGCCGTGACCCGCCCCTGGGGCGACTGGAGCAGGGTGGGCGAGATGCCGGCGTCGATCAGGATTGATTCAGCATCCAGTCCGCGCTCAATCACCGGTTCGAGCGCCGACTGGACGAAGTAGATTGAAATGTTCCCCTTTTCCATCACGGCAGGTGCAGTGCGATTCTCATTGACAAGATTCTATGCTGCCTCCGGAAAACCTGCAGGCGTGCAGGTTTTCCGGAGGCAGCGGGATGGACTGCGTCCCGGTTTCCGTGAAAATCTTGTCGATTCTGCATGTCTCATCCGCGTTCCGGCTCGTGGCCGTCGCAGTCCTCGCAGCACTGGCATGGCGCCGGGGAGGGGGAAGTCGTCGCTCTGAATGACAAATCTTAGCAGCGAAGTTGGCATTTTTGAGCATGGTTATCCCATTCACTGCTTTTTATACTTTGTCGTACCGCTCACACGGGCGCTCGCCGACAGTCGCCGCGGCGGCCGTTCATGCCTCATTTTATTCCCCACAGACACCCATGACCGATCTTTCCATCGTCAAGAACCTCACCGACTACAAACCCGCCCACAAGGTGCGCTTCGTCACTGCGGCGTCGCTGTTCGACGGCCACGATGCCTCGATCAACATCATGCGGCGCATTCTCATGGCCAACGGCGCCGAAGTGATCCACCTCGGCCACAAC
>NZ_DATFAI010000010.1:0-216904 GCF_035254685.1 Noviherbaspirillum sp.
CAGATTCATCGGCTCCACCAAGCGCAATTCACTCGGCGCACGAGAGCAAACCAGTTGGTATTGATTCCATGGCAAACGCAATGAAAAAACCCGCGAAAACGACTGTTACCGCAAAAAAAGCGAAATCGGCTGCAACTAAAATGGCCTCGGCCAAGTCGATGGCAAAGCCTGCCGTGAAGAAGACCGCTGCCGCCAAGCCCGCAAGCAAGGCGAAAACCTCGAACAAAGCCACGACGAAGACCGTTGCCAAGGCGGCATCCAAGATCGCTTCCGCGGCAGCTGCGCCGAAGGCGAAAACTTCATCCCGAGCTGCTGCAAAGCCGGCCGCTCCCGAGAAATTGAAAGCACCTGTGACGACCAAGAAACCTGATTCGAAGACCGCGAGCAAGCCCACGAAAGTGGCGGCGAAAGCCGAGCCCAAGTCCGAAAGCAAAGTCATGGCGGTCAGCCAGACGACCGATGCAGCAGCATTGGCGGCCATCGACACGTCCGGCTACGTGTTGCCGACCGTGAAAGTGCCGGGTCGCCGCGGCCGCAAGCCCAAGGATTTCCAGCCGGAGAACGATGAAGTCGCCGCACTCAATGCCGTCGAACGCGCGGAACTCAAGGCAGCCGACAAGGCAAAAGCAAAGGATCGCAAGGCCAAGGAAAAGGCTCTTCTGAAGGACGCATTCTCTTCCGATACCGAGGCCAGCGAGGAAGAACTCGAGCAGCGCCGCCAGAAGCTCAAGACACTGATCAAGCTCGGCAAGGACCGCGGCTTCCTCACGTATTCCGAAATCAACGACCATCTGCCGGAAAACATCGTCGATCCGGAAGCCATCGAAGGCATCATCGGCACGTTCAACGACATGGGTATCGCCGTCTACGAACAGGCGCCCGATGCCGAAACGCTGCTGCTGTCGGATAGCGTCGCCTCCGTCGCCACCGACGAGGATGCTGAAGCTGCCGCCGAAGCGGCGCTGTCGACCGTTGATTCCGATTTCGGCCGCACCACCGATCCGGTGCGCATGTACATGCGTGAAATGGGCTCGGTCGAACTGCTGACGCGTGAAGGTGAAATCGAAATCGCCAAGCGTATCGAAGAAGGCCTGAAGGACATGATCCAGGCAATCTCGGCCTGCCCGACCACGATCGCAGAAATCCTAGCCTCCGCCGACCGCATCGCCAAGGATGAAGCGAAGGTCGACGAAATCGTCGACGGACTGGTTGACCCGAACGCAGGCGACGATGTCGCTCCCGCTCCTGTTTCCGCTTCCGATGACGACGAAGAAGAGGACGAGGAAGAGGAGGAAGAAGAGGAAGAGGAAGAAGAAACTAACAGTGGTGGTGCTGCTGCTGGCTTCTCTGCAGAGCAGCTGGAACAGCTCAAGCGCGATTCGCTGGCAAAGTTCGACGAAATCTCGTCGCAGTTCGAGAAGATGCGCAAGTCCTACGAGAAGGAAGGCTACAACTCCAAACCCTACGTGAAGGCACAGGAAACCATCTCCAACGAACTGCTCGGCATTCGTTTCACCGCCAAGTTCGTCGAGAAGCTGTGCGACACCCTGCGCGGGCAGGTCGACGAAGTGCGTCATATCGAAAAGCAGATCCTTGAAGTTGCGGTCAACAAGTGCGGCATGCCGCGCGCCCACTTCATCAAGGTCTTCCCGGGCAACGAAACCAATCTCGACTGGGTCGATGCGGAAATCGCCGCCAACGAATCGTATAGCGGCATCCTCGGCCGCAACGCGCCCGCCATCAAGGAACTGCAGCAGAAGCTGATCGACCTGCAGGCGCGCGTCGTGCTGCCGCTGCCTGACCTGCGCAACATCAACAAGAAGATGGCCGCGGGCGAAATGAAGGCGCGCAAGGCCAAGCGCGAAATGACCGAAGCCAACCTGCGCCTGGTGATTTCGATCGCCAAGAAATATACGAACCGCGGCCTGCAGTTCCTCGACCTGATCCAGGAAGGCAACATCGGCCTGATGAAGGCGGTGGACAAGTTCGAATACCGTCGCGGCTACAAGTTCTCGACCTATGCAACGTGGTGGATTCGCCAGGCCATTACCCGCTCGATTGCGGACCAGGCGCGCACGATCCGCATCCCGGTGCACATGATCGAAACGATCAACAAGATGAACCGCATCTCGCGCCAGATCCTGCAGGAAACCGGTGCCGAACCGGATCCGGCCACGCTGGCTATCAAGATGGAAATGCCGGAAGACAAGATCCGCAAGATCATGAAGATCGCGAAGGAACCGATCTCCATGGAAACGCCGATCGGCGACGACGACGATTCCCATCTTGGCGATTTCATCGAAGACAACAACACGCTGGCACCGGCCGATGCTGCCCTGCATGCATCCATGCGCGGCGTGGTCAAGGACGTGCTCGATTCGCTGACGCCGCGTGAAGCCAAGGTGCTGCGCATGCGATTCGGCATCGAGATGTCGACCGACCACACGCTCGAAGAAGTCGGCAAGCAGTTCGATGTCACCCGCGAGCGCATTCGTCAAATAGAGGCCAAAGCGCTGCGCAAGCTGCGCCACCCGTCTCGCTCTGACAAGCTCAAGAGCTTCCTCGAAGGCAGCTAATCGATTAACATATCGGAAATGTTCTTGGGCGGGTAACACCGCCCAAGTCCTTTAAGAGTTATCGGGGCCTCTAGCTCATGCTTGGTTAGAGCAGCGGACTCATAATCCGTTGGTGCCGTGTTCGACTCACGGGAGGCCCACCAGTAAAATCAAGGGGTTACGTTTCGGCGTAACCCCTTTTGTTTTTGAACGCGCATTTCAGAAAAATTTCGCCGTTAAAGATACATTCAAAATGAATCTTATGGTACAGTGTCGCTATACAAGTATTGGACTTGTTATCGACGAACCTGAGGAAAGCAAATGAAATCTGAAACTTTGTCACTGTCGGGTGCGCTGGACGAAGCTGGCGCGATGACCGTTGCACGCGTGCTGAATGCCGTAAAGGGTGTGAGCAAGGTGGCGATTGCCACGGCGGACGCGAAGATCAACATCGACTTTGATGACGATGTGACCTCGCTCCAGGAACTGCGCACCACATTGACGCAAGCGGGTGTCAGCCTGAAGAAGGTTGCACACGGAGAAGAGGGGATGTGCTGCGGAAGCTGCGGTAGCTGATACCGGCAAGCGCGGCAACGCCTTTCTTTCGGAACACGGCGGTACTCGCTTTTCCGTAAAAAAATCCCGGGCAAGCTGCATTTCCTGGGATTTTTAAACCGGTTTTATAGGACTAACTTGGTACTGATTAAGCGCTAGGTGCAAGACCATGTTGAGACTAAGCAAGATGGCCGATTACGGAACTGTGGTACTGACCGCCATGGTCAATGAGCCTGACCGCAGCCGGAGTTCGGCGGAGATCGCAGCAGCGATTCATGTGCCGGCCCCGACCGTCAGCAAGATCTTGAAAATGCTGGCGCGCAGCGGGCTGGTGACATCACTGCGGGGCGCGAAGGGGGGCTATCTGCTGTCGCGTCCGCCAGGAAAGATTTCGATGGCCGACATCATCGACGCCATGGATGGCCCGATTGGCATGACGGAATGCAGCGTAACGCCGGGGCTGTGCGTGCAGGAAACGGCATGCGCGATTCGCGTGAACTGGCAGCGCGTCAATCGCGCGGTGCTGGGCGTGCTGCAGGAGATGACGCTGGACCAGATGGTGCAACCGGTGATTCAGCCGGTCGATGCAAGCGCGATCACCTTGAAGCGGCAAATGAAGGCGGTCAACGCCGGAACGAACAGAGGATAAGGAACATCATGGCTGAAACAATCACCGCACTTGACGAAATGATCGGTGGCGAATACCGGCATGGTTTCGTCACCGAGCTGGAAACGGATACCGTTCCGCGCGGCTTGACGGAAGAAACGATCCGCATGATCTCGGCGCGCAAGAACGAGCCGCCGTTCATGCTGGAGTGGCGCCTGAAGGCCTTTCGCCACTGGCTGACGATGACTGAACCGAACTGGCAGATGGCGAAATATCCGCCGATCGACTATCAGGACATCATCTATTACTCCGCGCCGAAGTCGCTCAAGGACCGGCCGAAGAGCCTCGATGAAGTCGATCCCGAATTGCTGCGCACTTATGAAAAGCTCGGCGTGCCGCTGCATGAGCGCGAGCGCCTTGCCGGCGTCGCGGTGGACGCGGTGTTCGACAGCGTTTCGGTCGGCACGACCTACAAGGACAAGCTGGCGGAACTCGGCATTATCTTCTGCTCCTTCTCCGAAGCGGTGCAGGAGCATCCCGAGCTGGTGCAGAAATACCTCGGTTCCGTCGTGCCGTCATCGGACAACTTCTTTGCCGCGCTCAACTCCGCGGTGTTCTCCGATGGCTCCTTCTGCTACATCCCGCCGGGCGTGCGCTGCCCGATGGAGCTGTCAACCTACTTCCGCATCAATGCGAAGGACACCGGCCAGTTCGAGCGCACGCTGATCATTGCCGACGAGGGCGCCTATGTCAGCTATCTCGAGGGCTGCACCGCGCCGATGCGCGACGAGAACCAGTTGCATGCGGCCGTGGTGGAACTGGTTGCCATGGACAATGCGCAGATCAAGTATTCGACGGTGCAGAACTGGTACCCGGGCGACAAGAACGGGCTGGGCGGCATCTACAACTTCGTGACCAAGCGCGGCGACTGCCGCGGCGCGAACTCGCGCATCTCGTGGACGCAGGTGGAGACCGGTTCGGCCATCACCTGGAAGTATCCGAGCGTGCTGCTGCGCGGCGACAACTCGACCGGTGAGTTCTACTCGGTGGCACTGACGAACAACTACCAGCAGGCCGATACCGGCACCAAGATGATCCATCTCGGGCGCAATACGCGCAGCACCATCGTGTCGAAGGGCATCTCGGCTGGCCGTGGACAGAACGCTTATCGCGGACTGGTGAAGGTCATGAAGAATGCCGAGGATGCGCGCAACCATACGCAGTGCGATTCGCTGCTGCTGGGCGACCTGTGCGGCGCGCATACCTTCCCGTACATCGAGGTGCGCAATCCGACAGCGCGTGTCGAACATGAAGCCACTACGTCGCGCATCGGCGAAGACCAGCTCTTCTACTGCCGCCAGCGCGGGCTGTCGGCGGAAGATGCGGTGTCGATGATCGTGAACGGCTTCTGCAAGGAAGTGTTCAAGGAACTGCCGATGGAATTCGCGGTGGAGGCGCAAAAACTGTTGAGCGTGAGCCTGGAAGGCAGCGTGGGTTAAGAAGGGAATGACAAACATGTTGAAAATTACGAATCTGCAAGCAACCGTCGACAAGAATCCGATCCTGCGCGGCCTCAACCTGACCGTGAATCCGGGCGAGGTGCACGCGATCATGGGGCCGAACGGCTCGGGCAAGAGCACGCTGGCGCAGGTGCTGGCCGGACGCGAGAACTATGAAGTCACCGGTGGCGAAGTGCTGTTCCAGGGGCGCGACCTGCTTCCGCTGGCGCCGGAGGAACGGGCCCGCGAAGGTATCTTCCTGGCCTTCCAGTATCCGGTCGAGATCCCTGGCGTGAGCAACGTCCACTTGCTGAAGGCGGCCGTCAACAATGTGCGCAAGCATCGCGGTCTGCCGGAACTCGATGCGATGGAATTCCTCAAGCTCATCAAGGAAAAGATGAAGCAGATGGAAATGCGGGAAGAGCTGCTCTATCGCTCGGTCAACGAAGGCTTTTCCGGCGGCGAGAAGAAGCGCAATGAAGTGCTGCAGATGGCACTGCTGGAGCCGAAGCTGGCGATCCTCGACGAAACCGACTCCGGCCTCGACATCGATGCGCTGCAGATCGTGGCCAAGGGCATCAATGCCCTGCGCAGCCCGGAGCGTTCAATGATCCTCGTGACGCACTATCAGCGCCTGCTCGACTACGTGGTACCGGATTTCGTGCACGTGCTGTCGAAGGGCCGCATCGTGCGGACCGGCGGCAAGGAACTGGCGCTCGAACTCGAAGAGCGCGGCTACGGCTGGCTGGATGAAGCCACAGCCGTGAAGAAGACACCGGTACGGGCGGGGGCACGATGAACATCGACGCTCGCAGCCACTATCTGACGGACTTCGCACGCGTGGTCGATCTGTTGCCGGGCGCGGGAGTGCCCTGGCTGGCACGCGTGCGGAAGAGTGCGCTGGACCAGTTTGCGCAGCGCGGTTTCCCGACCCGCAAGGACGAAGACTGGAAATACACCAGCGTGGCGGCACTGGAAAAAATGAACTTCCGCGTCGAGCCGGATGGCCGCGCCCACACCGGCGCGAATCCGCTCATGGACCGGTTCGCGCTGGCCAGCGATATTGGCCACGTCCTGGTATTCCACAACGGCCGCTTTGCGCCGTGGCTCTCGGCAATCGGAAAGCTTCCTGATGGGGCGCGGCTAGTCAGCCTTGCCGATGCGCTGGAAGCGGCGCCGGAAGCGCTGGAACCCTATCTCGCGAGCGAGGAACCGCAGTCCGCATTTGGCGCACTCAATGGTGCTTTCATGGCGGACGGCGCCTACCTGCACCTAAAGCGCGGAACCGTGCTGGAAGCACCCGTACACCTGCTGTTCCTCTCGACCGAACCGGGATTTGCGAACCATGTGCGCAATGTGATCGTCGCCGAAGAGGGCGCGCAGGCGACCGTCATCGAGCACTATGCCGGCATCGACGGCGCGACGTATTTCAACAACGTCGTGACGCGCATCTTCGCCGCGGGCAATGCGGCGATCGAGCATCACAAGCTGCAGCAGGAGGGATCCGGAGCGTTCCACGTGGCCGGAATCCACGCGGTACAGCAGCGCGACAGCCGGCTGGAATCGCATTCCATCTCGTTCGGCGCGGCGCTGGCCCGCAACGACATCACGACAGCGTTCGATGGAAACGGTTGTGAAGTCACGCTCAACGGCTTGTACCTCGTCGGCGGCACGCAGCATGTGGACCACCACACGCGCATCGACCATCGCCAGCCGAATGGCACCAGCCGCGAACATTATCGCGGCGTGCTGGAAGGCCAGTCGCACGCGGTGTTCAACGGCAAGGTGATCGTGCAGCCCGGCGCGCAGAAGACCAATGCCTACCAGGCCAACCATAACCTGCTGCTGTCGCGCGATGCGGAAGTGGACACCAAGCCGGAGCTGGAAATCTATGCCGACGATGTGAAGTGCAACCATGGCGCTACGGTCGGCCAGCTGGACGAGGCGCAGCTGTTCTATCTGCGCTCGCGCGGTATCGACGAGGCTGTGGCGCGCAGCCTGCTGGTGCACGCGTTCGCACATGACGTGATCGAGCGCATCCGCGTCGCATCGCTGCGCACCCGTCTTGAACAGATTCTGCTGGCGCGCCTGCCACAGGAAGAACGTATCGGAGAACTGTGATGAAAATGGAAACGGAAGTGCTGCGCAATCCGGGTCAGGTCCACAGCGAAGTCGCGCGCTGGCGCGAGGATTTTCCGGTGTTGCGCGAGACGGTGCACGGCAAGCCGCTGGTGTACCTTGACAACGCGGCCACCACGCACAAGCCGGTGTCGGTGATCGAGGCGGAAGCGGCGTTCTACCGCCACACCAATTCCAACGTGCACCGCGGCGTGCATACGTTGAGCCAGCGCGCCACCGACCAGTACGAAGAGGCGCGCGAGAAGGTGCGGCGCTTCATCAATGCCGCGAACACGAAGGAAATCATCTTCGTGCGCGGCACGACGGAAGCGATCAACCTGGTGGCGCAAAGTTTCGGACGGCCGCGCCTGACCGCGGAAGACAACATCATCGTTAGCGCGATGGAGCATCATTCCAACATCGTGCCATGGCAGATGGTCTGCGGACAGACGGGCGCGGAGCTGCGCGTGGCGCCGGTGAACGAAGCCGGCGAGGTGGACGTCGAGATGCTGGGACGCCTGATCGGGCCGAAGACGAAACTGGTCGCGATTACGCATCTGTCAAACGCACTCGGCAGCATCACGCCGGTGAAACGCATCATCAAGATGGCGCATGCGCAGCAGGTGCCGGTGTTGCTGGATGGCGCGCAGGCCATCGCGCACCTCGGCGTGGACGTGAAAGCGCTCGACTGTGATTTCTACGCATTCTCCGGCCACAAGATTTATGCGCCGACCGGTATCGGCGTGTTGTACGGAAAGGAAGCCTGGCTGGATGCGATGCCGCCTTACCAGGGCGGCGGCGACATGATCAGTTCGGTCACCTTTGGCGAGACGCACTATAACGACCTGCCGTACAAGTTCGAGGCTGGCACGCCGAACATTGCCGGTGCCATCGGTCTTGGGCATGCGCTGGATTATGTGTCGTCGCTCGGCATCGGCGCGATTGCGGCGCATGAGCATGACCTGCTGGAATATGCGACCGGGCTGGCGAACGGCATCAAGGGCCTGAAGATCATCGGTACTGCGCGTGAGAAGGCGAGCATTTTGTCGTTCACGCTCGAAGGCGTGCATCCGCATGATATCGGCACCATCCTCGACCATGACGGCATTGCCATCCGTGCCGGCCATCATTGCGCGATGCCGATCATGCAGCGTTTCGGCCTGGCCGGCACGGCGCGTGCCTCCTTCTCGCTGTACAACACGCGTGCCGAGGTCGATGCATTGATGGCGGGAATTGCCAGGGTACAGGAGATGTTTCAGCGATGAGCGATCTGCGTGACCTTTACCAGGAAGTGATCTTTGACCACTACAAGAAGCCGCGCAATTTTCATGCGATGGCCGATGCCAATCATGTTGCGCACGGCCACAACCGCTTGTGCGGCGACAAGTTGACTGTCTACCTGCACCTCGAAGGCGATGTGATCCAGGACGTCAGCTTTGAAGGCAACGGCTGTGCGATCTCGACCGCATCGGCGTCGCTGATGACCGATGCCTTGAAGGGCAAGAAGGTGGAAGAGGCCGAGCACCTGTTCGAGGAATTCCACCACCTGGTGACGCACGACGATGCCGAACCGGCGCCCGACCTGGGCAAGCTGGAAGTGCTGGCTGGCGTGCGTGAATTTCCGGCGCGGGTGAAGTGCGCGACGCTGGCCTGGCATACCCTGCAGGCGGCATTAAAAGACCGCGCCGCGCCGGTGACCACCGAGTAACTATTGATTCGAAGCGAGATGCAACCATGGATCTGGACAATGCAAACGTGGCGCAGGAAGCGGCCGTGAACGAAGAGGAATTGCGGGAAGACATCATAGCCGTGATGCGCACGATCTATGACCCGGAAATTTCCGTCAACATTTTTGACCTCGGGCTGATTTACGTGCTCGACATCGACCCCGAAGGGAACGTGCAGATCGAGATGACGCTGACAGCGCCGGCATGCCCCGTCGCAGGCACTTTCCCGGGTGTGGTCGAGGGACGCGTGGCCGAAGTGCCAGGCGTGAAAACGGTGCACGTGGAGCTGGTCTGGGAACCGCCGTGGAGCATCGATTCCATGACGGATGAAGTGAAACTCGAGCTCGGATTGCTTTAAGAGCGCGGAATCGTCGTTCCCACGAAGGCGGGAATCCATAGTGCGATTGATATGTCACTGCATTTACTCTCATTACCTCAGCATGGGTTCCCGCCTTCGCGGGAACGACGGGGAGAGGTAGGGGTACTGCACAGAGCCATGGCCCGCCTGCGAAGACGAGCGTGTTTTCGCGTTGTATTAAATAACTTTTGTCTGTCCGCTTAATTTTTTCAAGACAACACCCTATGAACCATCCTGCCTTCTTCGACCAGGCCCCTGTCATCACCGTCCATGACGGCCTCGCCGAGTTCCTCGGCGCTTGCAGCGACGGCATCATCACGTACCGCTATGTCGATGCGGTGCGGCTAGCCGGGCATTCCTGCCCGACCGTGGCCGGTGCCTATCTCATGACCCGCAAGGCGCTGTCCTTGCTGTATCCGAACGAGACGCCCGAGCGCGGCGCGGTGCAGGTGCGCTTTGCCCTGCCGGCCGATGAAGGCGTGACGGGCGTGATCGGCAGCGTGGTCAGCCTGATCACCGGCGCGGCCGGGCCGGGCGGGTTCAAGGGCATCGGGCGCAAGTTCCGCCGCCAGGACCTGATGTATTTCTCCTGCGCGGTCGAGGGCGAGGTCAGCTTCGAGCGGCTCGACAACGGCGCCTCTGTCCAGCTTGGCATGCATATGAACCATGTCGAGGGCGATCCGCGCGCCGGCGGCTTGCTGCGCAAGCTGCTGGAAGGCGTTGCCACGCCCGAGGAGGGCAAGCAATTCGCGGCACTGTGGCAGGACCGGGTACGCCGCATCCTGCTCGAGCATGCGGATGACCCGGAGTTGATCCTGGTCAATGCAGCCACCGTCTGACCGCGAGGAAACTTGTCCGGGTTAAATGAGGTCGTACGACGACAGCCAACTTGCGGCAAAATATGCCGCAAGATAACCTTTTGGATATTCCCGTGACTCAATCCCTGCCAGACATCGAGCTCTCCGAAGAGCTTATCCGCCGCTTCGACAAGCTCGGCCCGCGCTATACGTCCTACCCGACCGCAGACCGCTTCAATGCCGGCTTCACCGACCAGACCTACCAGACCTACCTGAAGCAGCGCGCCGGGGGCGGTGCCAATCCGCCCTTGTCGATCTATCTGCACCTACCGTTCTGCGAATCGCTCTGCTATTTCTGCGCTTGCAACAAGATCATCACGCAGGACCATGCGCGCGTGGCCGAGTACCTGCGCTATCTCGACAAGGAGATGGCGCTGGTAGCGTCGCAGATCGGGTCGGACCGCAAGACAGTGCAGCTGCACCTGGGCGGCGGCACGCCGACCTTCTTCAATGCCGGCGAATTGCGCGAGCTGATGGACATGGTGCGCAAGCACTTCGAGTTCACGCCGGACGCCGAGCTCGGCATCGAAATCGATCCGCGCACGGTGCGCGACGGCACACTGGAAATGCTGGCCGGTCTTGGTTTCAACCGCACCAGCTTCGGAGTGCAGGACTTCGACCCGGAAGTGCAGAAGGCGGTCAACCGCATCCAGCCGCTGGAAATGGTGGACAAGTGCGTGAAGGATGGCCGCCGTTCAGGCTTCCAGTCCATCAATGCCGACCTGATCTACGGCCTGCCGAAACAGACGCTGGAAAGCTTTTCGCGCACGCTGGATAGCCTGATCCAGGTTTCGCCGGACCGCATCGCGCTGTACAACTATGCGCATCTGCCGAACCGATTCAAGGCGCAGCGCCTGATCGTGGCATCGGACCTGCCTTCGGCCGAGGACCGCCTGCAGATTTTCCTGATGTCCACGCGCCGCCTGCTGGAGGCCGGTTATGTGTACATCGGCCTGGACCACTTCTCCAAGCCGGACGACGAGCTGAACAAGGCGCGCCTGGACAAGACGCTGCACCGCAACTTCCAGGGTTACACCACGCGTGCGGAATGCGATCTGATCGGCTTCGGCGTGTCGGCCATCGGCAAGGTCGGCAGTTCGTACAGCCAGTCGGTGCGCACGGTGAAGGCCTATTACGAGCATCTCGATGCCGGACGCCTGCCGGTCGAGAAAGGCTTTGAGCTGAGCCAGGACGATCTGCTGCGCCGCCAGATCATCATGACGCTGATGTGCAGCGCGCCGCTGGAGTTCGAGGAAATCAACCGCAAGTACGGCATTGATTTCGAGAGCTATTTTGCGAACGAGATGGCGACGCTCAGGCAGTATGAGGAAGCCGGCCTGATCACGATCGATCCCACGGCGGTGCGCATCACGCCGAAGGGAAGGTTGTTTGTGCGCGCTGTTGGCATGGCCTTCGACAAGTACCTGACCCAGCCGACGACGTCGACGTATTCGAAGCTGATCTGATGGAAGGCGGTGTGTGCTGTGCGCGAACCTGCGCACGGCGCATGCTACCGGATGTTTGCCTCGGCGGGACGGGAAGCTGCGAGCTTGCCGTCGTCCGTCTGCCCGTCTTTGAAAAACTCCCTCACCTGTTTCTGGCTCGCGCACCATAGCGCGGGGACTACGATCGCAAGCACCACCAGCCCCACGCCTGCCACCACCTGGTCGTCGATCAGGTAGAAGTTGCACAGGCGCGTCGACGTGTCCTGGTAGAGCATGCCGACGATGGCCATCATCGAGGCGAAATTGCCGAGGAAGAAAAGCTGCAGGATGATGTTGGCGCGTGACAGCGACGCGGGCAGGTGAAGCCCCGCGATGAAAAGCGTTGCGAACTTGGCGAGTTCCACGGTGCCTGATGCGACTGCGCTGTCGAGCGCGCGGGGAATCATCCAGTAAGCCGTCACCAGCACGAAGATCGCCAGGCCAGCCAGGCCGTATTCGTCCCACGAAGCCGCATAGCACCGCACCGCCTTCATGCGTGGCAGGTGCGTGAGGCATCGATGCCATGCTGCACCGGAGGCCAGCAGCATCGGGATCTGCACGAGCATGTGCCGCGCCATGGTCAGTTCGAGGTGCTGCCGGAACAGGAAGGCGGTGAGCAGCAGCAGGGCTGCGAGTGCGGCCCATCCGCATGCCCTTGTTGTTTCTGAAAGATGACGCGTCGGTTGCTTCATGACAGAGGATGGCGGCGGGCGGCGGATTCGCGCCCGATGGCGAGCGCATGCGCCAGCGCCACATCGGGCTGGTCGTAGTCGATAATGCGCGCCAATTGCCCGTCGGGCGTAACGATGTGGAAAGCTGCGTTGTGCTGGAATTCGCCGAGCGGTGCCGGTATCACGGTGATGCCGAAGGCATCGAGCAGTTCGCTGCGGTGCTGCGCGTCGGTCACGCGCGCGAAGCGCCATGCGCCGGGCGACGCGTGCATGTGTTTTGCATAGGCGGCCAGCGCGCCGCGGTCGTCGGCAGGGTCGAAGCTGATGCTCAGCAGGCGCACCTGAGACTGCAGTCCGCGCGAGCGGATGGTGTCCTGCAGCTGCTGGAACTCCGACCCGACTGCGGAGCAGACCGTGTTGCAGCGGGTGTAGAAGAAGACAGCGATGGTCGCGCGCCCGTCCTCGCGCAGCGCCTGCGCCAGTGGCAGCGTGGTGCCGTCTTCGTACTGGATCATGCTGGCCGGAAGCCGCCGGGGATGCTCGTGGATCGCCAATCGCCGCGCGTCTTCGGTGGTGACGACGCGGAAGCCGTCGGTGACGCGCCACGCGGCAAAAAGCGCCAGCGTGGCGACCAGCAGCAATGCCAGCAAGGTCTTTGCCGGCATTCCCGCCTTATTTGAGCTTGGCGAGCTCATCGTCTCCGGTCCATGGCGTGGTGCGGCCCTTGGTCGACTCGCGCGCGGCCTTGACGGCAGCTTCGTCGACCTTGCCCGCGCTGTTGCCGAACTGGGTGCGCACGTGGCTCAGCACGGCGGCGATCTGCGCGTCGCTCAGCTTGTCGCCGAAGGCTGGCATGGCGCCCTGGTAGGCCTGACCCTTGACGGTCAGCTTGCCCGAGATGCCATGCAGCAGGATGTTCGCAGCCAGCGAATCCTTGCCGTTCACCCATTCCGACCCCGCCAGCGGCGGGAACACGCCCGGCACGCCGCTGCCGCTGGCCTGGTGGCAGGCCGCGCATTGCGCGCCGAAGATCTGCGCGCCATCGACAGCGCCAGCGCCGCCCCCTGCCTGCGCCATCAGTTCCTTGCTGGTGCGGCTGTCGCCCAGCGACGGGTCGGCACTTGGATGCGCCATGAAGATGTAGCCGACCGCCCATAGCAGCGCGAGGCTGACCACGGCGATCACTGTGCGCGGCACCGGCGTGCCGCTTTCATGCGGATCAGGGTGCTCGCGCAACTGCGCATCGGCTTGATTGATGTCCTGGATCATGTCTGAACTCCGTGATTATTTCTTGACGTCGTCGGCGGTGATCGCCGGGTAGGTGTGGTCGAGTCCGAGCAGGTACTGCGTCAGGTCCAGCGCCTCCGGCTTGGCGACGATGACCTTGCCCGGCGGAGCGACGCCCGGCGGCAGGTTCACCACGTGGTCGCCGCTGTCGGCCTTGTCCTTCACTTCGAACAGGAAGGGATAGGACGGCATGATGCTGCCCGGCGTATAGGCGCGCGGCTGGTAAAGGTGGCCGAGCTGCCAGTCGGCGCTCGGCTGCCGCGCCCCGATGTTGAACAGGTCGGGGCCGGTGCGCATGGTGCCCAGCAGGTGCGGGCTGTCATAGTAGTAATCCGCCGCGACCGAGGCGCGTCCCCAGCCGCGTTGCGTATCCGGCGCCTGCGTCGAGGCGCGCGGCTGTTGCGAGTGGCAGTAGAGGCAGCCGTTCTTGATGTACTGCTCGCGGCCGCGCAGCTGCGCGGAGGTGTAGGGCTTCAGGGCTGCCGGCGGCTTGAGGTCGGACAGTTGCAGGTACGGCATGATAACCAGGGTCGACGTTGCAAGTGCCAGCGTCACCATGGCGCCGGTCAATAGTTTCAGTTCGTTTTCCATGAGAATTCTCGCGGCAGGGAGACAACGGGAGCAGGGGTGTGCAGCAGGGCGGCGCCGATGCGGCGCGGGCCATAGCGCAGGGCCATTGCGACGAAGTGGAAGGCGAAGACCAGGTGGCCGAGCGTCATGACGGCGCCGCCGATGGAACGGCCTTCCAGGTAGGGGATGGTGACGTTCACCGAGTCCATGAAGGGCTTGGTCGCATCAAGCATGGCCAGGCCTTGCAGCCAGCCGCCGATGGTCAGGCTGACTACATAGATCGAGAAGCCGGCCACGACCAGCCAGAAGTGGGTGGCGATCAGTTTCGGATACGGCCATTCCCAGGCCATCACGCGCGGCATCACGAAGTACACGGCACCGAACATGACCATCGAGAAGAAGCCATACAGGCCGAGGTGCGCATGTGCCACGGTGTAATGCGTGAAGTGGGTGATGGTGTTCACGCTGCGCAGCGCTTCCAGCGAACCCTGGATGGAGCTGACGGTGTACATCATGCCGCCCAGGACGATGAAGCGCAGCGTCGGCGAGTAGATCAGCGTCTTGAAGCTGCCGCGCATGGTGAGGTGCTGGTTCACGGAGAAGGAGATCACCGGGATGATCATCATCACGCTTTGCACGATGGACAAGGTGATGAGCCAGCCGGGCACCGGGCCGCCGATCAGGTGGTGGCCGCCGACCTGGCCGTAGAAGAAGGCCAGCGTCCAGAAGCCGAGCAGGGACAGGTTGTACGACTGCACCGGGCGGCCGATGATTTTCGGCAGGAAGTAGTAGACCGAAGCCAGCGCCATCGGAGTGTAGAACAGGCCGAGCACGTTATGGCCGAACCACCAGTTCATGGTCGCCTGTTCCACGCCGAAATGCAGACCGGGGATGTTACCGATCAGGAACAGGGTGGGGAACCAGAACAGCGCGGCGCCCATGTACCAGATCGACACGTAGAGATGCTCGACGCGGCGGTTCTGCAGCGTGAACACCAGCGGCAGCGCCACCAGCAGGCCGCCGATGACCAGCAGGATGTCGACTTGCCACGGAATTTCCAGCCATTCCATGCCGTCGTTCAGGCCGACGGCGATGCAGCCGAGGCCGGCGATCAGGCCGGCATTCCAGACCATGGCGCCGAGCACCGCGAAGCGGCCGCCGATCAGCGGGGTTTTCAGCAGGCGCGGCAGCATCCAGATGGCAATGCCGAGCGCGGCCATCGGCGCCCAGCCGTAGGCCACTGCGTTGAGGTGGATGGTGCGGATGCGGCCGAAGGTCAGCCAGGCCTGGTTGACCAGCCAGTCGGGCTCGTGCAGCTTGATCGAACTGATCAGGCCGGCGCTGGATGCAACGATCAGCCATACGACCGCGCATGCCAGGAACACGAAGGCCACGAACGCTGTCGACTTGTCAGCCTCGATGCGCTCGGCCAGTTCCTGCGAGAGCGTGGCCTGTTGCGCGGCGTCGAGGGCTGCCGGGCGCTCCGTGGTCGCGTCCTGCAAACCGGCGCGCTGGGCGGCGTCGGCAGCGGGCTCTTCGACCCGCCCGATCTCGCCCGGGGAAAAGATCACCTTGGCGGCTGCGGGATTGGCATCGAACAGCCGCTTGCGTAGCGACCAGATGAAAAAGAATAGTCCTGTGATGGACAAAACGAAGGATGACAGCAGTATGGTTGCAGTGTCCATGGTTCTGAAGTTGGATGGTGGGGAAATCGGATACCGGAGTCGCCCGATTTGCTCAGTAAATCTTGACCTGGGTCATTTGAGACAAGGGGTTCTCTGTGGTAAAAGCGAAGCCATTATAAGATACATCGACGATATTTGTTTGATATACGCCAAATATATATTAATACTTAGGCATATACGCAACAAGTAATGCGATGATTGGCACTACAGGGAACCGTAATGAGGTGTTTGTGTTGCATGTTCGATATTGCCTTGGAGCCAGACTATGAAGAACGGATATGGATTCGGAAAAACGGTAAACGTTTCATTCGATGATGCAATTAGCCGCGTGACTGCGGCCCTCCAGGCCGAGGGCTTCGGCGTACTCAGCGACATTGATGTCGCTGCGGCATTGAAAAAGAAGATCAACAAGGACATCCCGCCCTATCGCATCCTCGGCGCCTGCAATCCTCCGCTGGCCGACCGCGCGATCGGCATGGATCCGTCGATCGGCCTGCTGCTGCCCTGCAATGTGCTGGTGCGGCAGGACGGCAGCGGCGCGGTACATGTCGAGTTCATGGACCCCGACGCCGTGTTGAAACTGGTCGAGGCGCCCGGCATCGACACCCTCGCACACGATGTGCGGCAGCGGCTTGAGAGAGTGATGGCCGCGCTGTAGTCGCCTGATGCCGCTCGTCTCTTGTCTGAAAAGATAGAACTTTTGACATTGCGGCCCGGTCATACTTTCACGCGGAATAGATTGTTTTCCTTGAAAGCGATCGCCGCGTGGAAATTCCTTTGAGGTTGAACCGGTGCGGCGCTGGTGCGGGCGCCCGTCAATCGGACGCCTGCCGATGCGCTCGTCACTTGCAAAATGAACCAGTCTTGCAGGGAGGACAAACCATGTCGTATCGCTCGCTCGCGGCGCTCATCCTGACCGGCGCGATTTCCAGCATCGCCCACGCGCAGACCGCTGCGCCACCCACGGCCGAATTCAAGGTGCCCGACGAATCCTCGATCCCGTCGGGGCCGAAAGGCGACGCCATCCGCAACGGCAAGCTGCTGCTGACCGAAACGCACCAGCGCCTGCCGAAGAACGTGGGCAACAAACTGACCTGCTCCAATTGCCACCTCAACGCCGGCACTACGCCAGGCGCCTCACCGTGGGTCGGCATCTGGGGCGTGTTTCCCGAATACCGTACGCGCAATGCCAATGTGAATTCCTTGCAACAGCGTGTCAATGACTGCTTCCAGCGATCGATGAACGGCAAGCCCTTGCCTTACGATTCGCGAGAAATGAACGACATCCTGTCGTACATGCAATGGCTGTCATCCGGCGTGCCCACCGGTGTCAGCGTGAAGGGGCGCGGATTCGGACAGATCAATCGCGAGCTCGTACCGAACGCGGCACACGGCAAAGAGGTTTATGCAGCGAAGTGCGTCGCCTGCCACGGGCCGGACGGGCAGGGCGTGAAGAATCCGAACGGCAGTTATGCCTTCCCGCCGCTGTGGGGCAAGTATTCCTTCAACGTCGGCGCGGGCATGGCGCGTACTTATACGGCCGCGGCATTCGTCAGGCACAACATGCCGCTCGGACAGCCGGATACGCTCACCGAACAGGAAGCGGTCGATGTGGCGGAATTTGTCACGCACCAGCCGCGACCCGACTACCCGGCGAAGGCCAAGGACTGGCCGAAGGGTGACAAGCCCAAGGATGCTCGCACGCAAGGCTGAGCGCATTCTGCGGCGGCTGACGTATGCGACCGAAGCACGCGGCCAGAGCGCGCCACGCAGCGTGCTGGCCTCAGCGCGCCGACCTCAATGCCGGTTCAGCTGGAAATCGACCTCGACCAGCTTGATGAGCATCAGCGTGGCCATGATGTTGTGCAGTACGCCCGCCAACAGGAAGCGCCCCCCGAAGACCATGGCAAGGCCGAGCGCCAACTGGATCAGCAAGAGGGCAAGCAGTGCCGGATAGTTCCTGCGCATGGCGCCGCCGGCATCACGCAGCCGCAGGCAGAGCTGGGCGACCAGTACCAGCAGCAGCGATGCGCTCGCTGCATGCACGGCGCCGAGCCAGTGCGTGGCCTGCAGCAGCGCCGGGCTGGCGCCATACTGGATCGCGAAGGGATTGAGCGCCTTCCACGCCAACGGGCCCGGCCATAGCATGATGTCGCGCGGCGAAGAAAGCGCATCGCAGCTAGTCGCCGCGACCAGGCCGGCGCACCAGCCGCCTATCCAGACCTGGAAGGCCGCGAGCGAGCGTGCCGACCGGCTCAGCGCACTGACGCGGCGTTCCGGCCGCTGCCAGGTTTCGCGCGGCAGGAAAGACAGCCGCAGGCGCCAGAACAGCGCCGCAAGCGCCATGCCTGCCACCACATTGCCGATGACGATCGCCGGCAAGGTGCCGCCGGCGGTATAGCGGCCGAGCACGGCAAGGAACACCGTCAGCACCCACAGCATCACGAGCAAGGCGCGGCGGCTGCGCAGCACGGGCCGGCCATTGAGCACAAAGGCGCTGATCATGATCAGCAGCATGCCGACCGCCGACGCCGCTACGCGATGCATCACGCGCGCCATCATGCTCAGCGTCGCGGGGAAGGCGACGTTGGTGCAACCGTTGTGCTCGATCCGGATGAAGGCGCTGGCTGCCAGCACCAGCAGCATCAGGCAGGCAGCAAAGCCGCACAGGTTGGCGATCAGGCGCGCGTGGCGCGCATCAACGTTCATGCACGCGTGCCTTCGACGCCGGCGCGCATCGCTTTCAGGACCACCACGAGGAAGATGATGCCGCCAATGATGGCGATCAGTCCGCCCAGCCCCATCAGGCCCATGCCGGCGATTTCCTGCGTGCTGCGCAGCACCTGTTCGCTGCCCGCCACCTTGCGCTGCACGCCATAGCCACCGGACCAGACCAGGCCGACGATGTGCAGCAACTGGCCGAAGCCATAGATGTAAGGCTGCCACGCGGCCATGCGCGAGGAGGGCGCCACATACCCGAAGTGCGGCAGCAAGTGATAGGCGAGGCCCATCAGCGCTAGCGTAACGCCGACGATGCAGCCATGGTAATGCGCGGGGATCTTGACGTTGCTGCCGTGGATGAGAAAGCCGATCAGGCCGCCGATGGCAAACAGCGCGAGCGAAGAAACCAGTGCCGCATGCAGCGGCTTCTGCTGCGCGGTCAGCACAGCACCGCGGCGTCCGGCCATGCCGATGACCACCGCCAGCGCCACCGGCAGGATGGGCAGGCCGCCGCCAAAACGCATCAGCCAGGTGAGCAGGTTGCGATGTTCCACCGAGGTGGGATCGTAGGCGAGGTAAATCGGCGGCACCGCAAACACCGAAGCCAGCCCGATCGCGAACAGCAGCAGCGCGACGCGCGGCGTGAGCGGAACGCGCGCACCACAGGCATTGGCCAGCCACAGCCACGCCACCAGCATCATCAGCGTGTAGGTGAACTGGATGACGTGGCCGCTGCCCCAGAACAGCAGCTCGTAATAGCCCTTGGCTTCCACCGTGGCCGGTACCCTGAGCAGGGACCACACCAGCGCGAACAACGCGACCGCGGTTGCAACCGCGGCGGTGTTCAGACCAAAGGACAACGCCGACTGCCCGTCGGGGCGCGTGCCGACCTTGGGCGCAGTCAGCATCGCGCGCAGCGCGAGCAAGGCAATGCCAATGCCGAACACCACCAGCCCGCCGAGGAACAGTGGATCGTCCAGCACGGGGACGTAGTTGCTCATGATCGCGCCGCCGCGCCCGAAGAACGGTGCCAGGCTCATGATCGCTGCACCGGCCGCCGCACCCGTCCAGCCGGCCCAGGCCAGCGGCATGAAGCGTGTGCCGCCGTTGATGCTCCACAGCAGGCCGGCGAAGGACAGGAACCACACCAGCACCGACAGGTCAACGTGCACCACCAGCGCGACGTGGAAGAAATCCGCCACCGGCAGCAGCTTCTGCAGGTAGGGCGTCCGCGATAGCACCAGCAGCACCGACAGGATGCCGGCCACGATCAGGGAAGCCAGCGACAGACTGAGCCAGGCGCGCGCCAGCGAGAGGCGCGCATCGCGCGGCACGGCAATCGAGAAATCGGTGGCGGCGGGTGCGGCCGACAGAGCCGGGCCGGCCGCAGCATGGGAGCTGTGTGTGGTGACGTTCACTTGATGATCACTCCGCCTTGTTGATGGTTGAAGTCGATGACCAGCACTTGCGACGCGCGCAGGTTCACGACTTCTTCGCGCTGATAGGTGAAACCCTTGACCTTGACGGAATCATTGACGCGCACGGCGAGGCGATGCTCCCCGGCCGGTGCGGTGAAGCGGTGGTAGACGGTCGAGGCGCCGTCGTGCGACAGCCCCGAGGGCTGCACCACTTCATGGTACAAGGGCTTGCCGTCGAACTCGATGGCAATGGTGACCGGCGAGCGCTCACGCGGACAATCCTGCAGCGCGCGCATGTTGCGCGAGAGCTTGTTCAGTTCCTCTGCGGTGCGCTGGCGGCACTCGCCAACCAGCTGGCCATTGTGGCTGACGCTCAACCGGATCAGGGCTTCGTTCTTGTCGAGATAGTGATACAGCGGCGCCCTGGAGAAGAAGCCGACTCCCAGCACGAACAGAAGAAAAAATACGGCCTGTCCGATCCATTTAGCCATGGCGCGTCTCCTGGTCTTCCGTGGCAGCGGTTTCCGGCTGCGTGCCCATGTGCTGCAGCTCCTCGCGGAAGGCATCGATCTCCCGACTTAGACGGTGCGTTTCCACTACGCTCGCGGGCGACATCCGCACGCGCCGCATGTCGAAGTTGTTGCGCCGCAGGTGCGGCTCGCGCTCGCCCTCGACACGCTGGCGCGCCCATGCTGGGCCAAGACGGAATTCGCATGCGCCCTCATGACAGCCGGTGAGCAGTACGCCGTCCGCGCCATTGCGCAGCGCGAATTCGATGAACGAAGGCGGCAGCTGTCCCGTGCACAGCAGGCTGACTGCCGCAACACCCTCCCGCGCCAGTCCGCTGACCTGCGCCGCGCAATCGCAGCCGAACACCAAGACCTTGGTCTTGTCGCCATCGAGGCTGCGCAAGGCAGTCTCCAGTTCGGTGCGCAGGGCTTGCACCGAGCGCTGCGGCATGTCGATGCCGGTCACCAGGTGCCCGATGCTGCGGAAAGGCGTCGAGGAGGGGCAGGCGCCGGCGCAGATGCCGCAGGAGGCGCACAGGTCGGAATTGACCACGGCTTCCATCGCAAAGCGCGCGCCGTCGGTACGCGGCTGCATGGTCACCGCCGAGTACGGGCAGTCGCTGACGCAGCGCCCGCAGCCGTTGCAGTTGGGTAAATCGACCACCGCGACCTGCGCGCGCTTGCGCCGGAACACGGCCGGCACCAGGAATAGCAGGACCGTGCCGCCGCCGAGCAATGCCCACACCTGCCCCGGCGTCCACGCATACAGCAGGGGATAGACGGTCAGGTAGAACCAGTCGAGCGAAAGCTCGGCCGGCGCCGTCATCATGTTGGCTGGCGCCGCGCTGATCGCGGGCTCGACGAGCGACAGCACCAGCAGCGCGATCATGGTGCCCCAGCCGAGCGCACGCGGCGGCTTGCTGCGCGCACGGCTGATGCGCTGGATGTGGATCCACATGCCTGCCAGCAGAAGCAGCGGCAGGCCGATGTGCATGAACACCAGCAGCGAGAAGAAGCGGTCGCTGATCGTTTCCGGCGTCAGGAAGTTGCGTACCATGGCACCGCCGAACACTGGCAGCCAGTCGAGCAGTTCCGCTGTGCCGACCGCGATGAACTGCGCGAGCTGGTCCCACACCAGCCAGTAGCCGTTGATGCCGCAGATGATGACCAGCCAGAGGAGCGGGACGCCGCTGACCCAGGAGAACCAGCGGAAATTGGCGAAGTGGCCATGCAGGAACTCGCGCAGCAGGTGTGCCGTCATGGTCACCACGAAGGCGTCCGACGCATAGCGGTGCAGGCTGCGGATGACGCCGCCGAAATACCATTGCCGGGTGATCGCCTCGACGGAGCGGAAGGCGTCCAGCACACCGGTATCGAACACGATGTAGAGGTACATGCCGGTGGCAGCGATGATCCAGTAGAAGAAATAGGACAGCGCGCCGAGGTTGTGCCACGGATTGTGCGTCGTGCCGAACGCGCGGTCGAACAGTCTCTCGACGGATCGCAATGCGCGCAGAGCGGCGGGGAAGGGTGAGATGGCCGGCGATTTTTCCGGTGAAGATGCAGGCTGCGTTGCGGCCGCTGCCTGCTTGATGGGCAAGACATTCAATTCAATGCACTCCTAAGCCTGCTTTCGCTGGCTCCTCCATTCGCTGAAGAGGAGCCACGCGACGCTGCCGAGAATGCTGGCGCCGGCGAGCAGGCCGATGACGACAGCGTAGTTGGTGCGATAACTGCCGGTGTTGCTGTCATACACCGTGCACAACAAACGAACGCGCGCGACCACGCCGGACCATCCGGACGGCACCGGTACGACGCCGTTGTCCATGTCGCGCAAGGTGGAGACGATGGCCTGCGCATTCAGGCCATCGCCGTAGAGCTGACGGAAGATGCGGCCATCACGGTCGACGACGGTCAGCTGAGTGAGATGGTCGAAACCCTTCGGCGTGGGCAGGTAGCTGAAACCGAAGTCGCGCGCGAGCGGCCCGATGGTTCTCATGTCCGGGCTGAGGAATTCCCAGTTGCGCGCGCTGATGCCGCGCTCGCGTGCGAATGCCGCCATGGCCTGCGGCGAATCGAAAGGCACATTGAAACCGATGCTGGCGACGCGGAAGGTGCCGTGGCCCAGCAGGTCCTGCGTGGCGTCGACGGCGCGCGCGATCAGCGCGGTGTCGCTCGGGCAAACCTGGAAACATCCTGTGTAGATGAAGCTGACCAGCAAGGGCTGGCCGCGGTACGACGACAGCCGTACCGGCCTGCCTTCGCGGTCACGCAGGGTGTAGTCACCCGGCGCCGTGCCGACCACGGCCTGGCTGATCCGATACGCTTCTTGCGGATCGAGTTGCGATTGCTCCGCTGCGCCGGCCTGCAGGAACAGGCCGGCCAGCAGCACGCCGCCGGCATGGCGGAAGAATGATGTGCTCAGGCGTTCCATACCGCATCGGCGATGGCGCCGATGATCAAGACAGTCAATTGCAACAACGACGCGTGGAAGTTGACCATCGCGGTCTTGCGCTCCGGCCGCCGCGCCAGCCGCACGCTCTTGTCGATGAAATACGCGCCGCCCGTCAACGCGCCGGCGAGATATGCCGGCCCGGCGCCGAAGCACATCGGCAGGAGCGATGCGGCCACCAGCGCAATCGTGTTGGCGAGCACGACGCGCGAGGCAGCCGGCACGCCGATCACCACCGGCAGCATCGGCACGCGCGCCGCCTGGTAATCGTCGACGCGCGCGATGGCGAGGCTCCAGAAATGTGGCGGCGTCCACAGGAACAGGACGAAGGCCAGCGACAGGGTGAGCGGCTCGGGCTGCGGATTGACTGCCGCGGCGCCGGCCATCACCGCGAAGCTGCCTGCCAGGCCGCCAATCACGATGTTGAGCCAGGTGCGGCGCTTGAGCCAGACGGTATAGACCACGGCATAGAAGAACGCGCCGAGGAACACGTACAGCGCCGAGATCCAGTTCAGCGCCCATGCGGTGACGAGCGTCGATCCGCCGACCATCACGGCGATCAGCCACAGCCATTGCGGGCCATGCCTGAGCGCGCCGGTGAGGAAGGGCCGGTTGCGCGTGCGTTCCATCTTGATGTCGATATCGCGCTCCACGTACTGGTTGAACGCACCGGCCGCCGCGGCCGAGAGCAGCACTGCAACACCGATCAGGGCCGCTTTCCATGCCGGTGCGTGCGCACCGGGCGCCATCGCATACCCGGTGAGCGCCGTCAGGGCGATCACCACGCCGATGCGCAGCTTGAAGACGTTGAGAATTTGTTTGGCGAGGTTGCTCATGTCGGATGTTCTCTGAGTGAATCAAGAGAGGGACCGGGTTCCCCCGCGAGGGAACCCGTTCTGCAACCGCTAGCTCATGCCCCAGAGCTGGGACAGGTACTTCCAGTTGATGAAGTAATACAGCACGAAGGCAACCAGGAACACCATGGCAAACACGAAGGTGCCGGGCGCAGCAAAGCCGGCGACGCCGATGTTGCCGTGGCCATGCGAGGTGACCACCGGCGGCACGAGCTGCGTCGGCTTGTTGTGCTCGGCGCCGCCTTCAAGCTGCTTGCCGAAGAAGATGGATCCCACCGTAATCACGATGTACGCGATGCCGCCGATGACTGCCGCAACGCCGCTGATGCCCACCAGCGACATCAGCAGGTAGGCGCTGCCCGGGAACTCATAGGGCAACGCCGTGCCGGCGAAGGACATGTCCCAGTGGCGGCGCGGCACACCGAGCGTACCGGCACCCATCATCACCAGCGTGAACACGCTCATGCCGATGCCGAACAGATAGGGCTGCCACTTGGCCAGTGTCGGCAGGATCAGCTCGCGCTTGAACAGTGCCGGGATCAGGAAGTAGGTCAGCGCCATGAATGCCAGCGTGGTGCCGACGACGACGGTTGCATGGAAGTGGCCTGGCACGTAGATCGTGTTGTGGATGATGATGTTGAGCTGCTCGGTACCCATCATCACGCCGGAGATGCCGCCGAGGAAACCGAAGCCGACCAGCGAGATGAACATGCCGGAGAATACCGGATTGCCCCAGGGCGCCTTGCGGATCCACTCGAACAGGCCCTTGTTGAAGCCCTTCTCGCGTTGCGCCACTTCGATCGCGCCGGGAATGGTCAGGCCGTGCACCATCGAAGCGAGCACCGCGAGGTACATCGCATAGCTGGTGTTGAAGATCTTCCATTCGGAGGAGACACCCGGATCGACCAGGATGTGGTGCGCACTGGCCAGCTGCAGGAAGAAGATGTACAGCAGGAAGGCCGAACGCGATACGCGCTCCGACATCGGTTTGGCGCCGAACACGATGGCAGCAATGGCGTACCACACCGAGATGTGCGCCGCGACATTGATCTGCTGCGACGAGTGGCCAAATGCCCACCAGATCACGCGGTACATCAGCGGGTCGATGCTCTTGATGTAGCCGATCACCCACATGTAGGTCGGGATCAGGATGATCGCGCCGGAGGCAATCGTGAAGATGGCGATGATCGCTGCCGTCATGGCGCCGAAGGTCACCAGCGGGATCGATCCCTGGTAAGTCTTCTCTGCCTTGGCCACGACCAGCGTGCCGAAGAACACGAAGCAGCCGATCAGCGCGCCGACGGCGAACAGGATCAGCCCGAGGTAGAACGCCGGGGCGCCCTGCATCGGCACGTAGGACGTCATCATCACGCTCGAATTGCCCTGGAAGATCGCCACATTGGTGGTGATGCCGCCGATGACCATCAGCGCGAACGCCGCCCACGCGATGTTGGGCGTGGCGATGCGCGATCGCAGCAGGGTCGATGAGCAGAAGTACAGCACTGCGATCTCGAAGAAGATGATCCAGAACACCAGCATGTCGAGGCCGTGTGCGGTGAGCACCATGTAGAACTTGTCGGCCGCCAGCAGGTGGACGGCCGGCCAGCGGGTCAGCACAACCAGCAGCGCGAGCACGCCGCCGAGCGCGAGGAACAGCACGGCGGCCACTGCGTTGGCCTTCATCAGATTTTCGGCGGACTTGT
The DNA here is from genome assembly GCF_035254685.1 of Noviherbaspirillum sp. Lineage (GTDB taxonomy): Bacteria > Pseudomonadota > Gammaproteobacteria > Burkholderiales > Burkholderiaceae_D > Noviherbaspirillum. The sequence continues at coordinate 25,631 of NZ_DATFAI010000010.1, forward strand.
GGAACTGCAGCCCTGTGCGCGGACAGGTGCGGAAGGTTTCTTGATTAGCCATGGGCGGTCCTCTTACTTGTTCACCACATAGAGCCGGTTGACCATCGTGTGATGGCCAATGCCGCAGTACTCGTTACAGACGATGGAATACTGGCCCGCCAGGTTTGGCGTCACTGTCACCACCATCTCGTAGCCGGGGATGACCTGCAGGTTGATGTTTTCCGGCTGCAGCGAGAAGCCGTGCATGTAATCCATCGCCGACAGATGCAGGCGATAGCTCTTGCCCTGTTCCAGTTCGAGGATCGGCCACCATGCCCACAGGCGTGCCACCAGGTAGACGTCGCTACCCGCCGGCGGATGCACCACGGGAATCTTCTGGTCGCTTTCGGTGCGCACCGTGTACTTGTCGACCATCGCCTGCGCCTTCTTGCTGTAGATCTCGGGCGTGGTGCGATAGGCTTCGTTGGAAAGGTTCTGTTTGCCGTAGACGTGCCAGAACGGCATCATGAAGAACATGAACAGGCACCAGATGAAGGCAATGCCGATCCAGGTGCCTTCGACGCGGTCGATAGGCTGCTTCCACCACAGTCTCCTGGTGGGCGGGTGTATCGCGCTCATGGAAGTCTCCTTATTTTCCCATCGGGATGGTCACGATTTCCATGACACCCCAGATGATGTAGAACACCGTCGGAACGGTGACGCCAATGAACAGCAGCAGAAACGGGTTATCGAGAATCTGCTGCATGGCGGGTACGCGTTCTTCCGCGTCGTCCTCGATATGCAAGTCAGGATTTGCTGACATCATTTCCTCCCTGAAGCCGGTGGCCCGGCATGCGTTGAATAATTCGAATAATTTTTTTCACTCCCGGCATGTGGATGCCGGCCTGATATGGATCAGGAACGTCGGATCTGGCAACTTGGAAGTTACGTCAGGAGGGTTTTAAAAAAACATGATACGTATCAAGAAAAAAGAAAAAGCTCGTTGGCCAAACGCTCAACAAAAAACCACGTTTGATGTATGGAAATGCGCTCTTGTGCAGTGCCGGATCGAGGCAAAAGACAGCGGCAGCGCCGTGCGGAAAGAGGAATGCATGTGCAGGTATGCAGCGGATTGCTGCAATGCGAAGACCATGCAGTGCTGTATGCTTGTATGAAGATATAGGCTGCGCAGGCGGCGGACGCCTGCGCAGTTGTTTAGTGACTGGTGCCTTCCGAGCGCGTGATCTTGTTGTAGACGTTGTACTTGCCCGAGGGCTTCTTCATCGGTAGGCGCTTTACTTCCTTCAGCGTCTTTGCGTCATACACGACGAGCGCGCCGTCATCGTCCCACACGCTGACCAGCGCATACCGGCCGTCCCGCGTGAACTCGGTGTGCGCCGCGATCTTGCCGGGACTCGGCTGCACCTGCCCGACGACTTCCAGCTTCTGCTTGTCGATGATCTGGATGACGTCGTGATGCTCTTTGCTGTTGAAGGCATCGACCCACGCATACGGCGTGTTCTCATGGCTGCGCATGAAGAAGCCCGGGCCGAGGGTCTTGATGTGCTTGATGGTCTGCCAGGTCTTCATGTCGACCACGGTCACCACGCCTTCCTTCAGGTTCGGGCTCGCCAGCACGGTGCGGCCCTGGTACTGCCAGCTGATTCCCGAGCCGAGATGCGGCATGCCGGGCAGGTCGATGCTCGCGATCTTGCGCCGCACGTTCAGGTTGACCACCTGCCCGCGCCCTTCGCGCGAGGCGCCGATCATGTCGTCGTAATGCGCGTCGAAGAAGAAGTCGTCGAGGTAGTCATCGAGCTCGATGCGGCGTGGCGCAAACGGGCCCGGCGTGGCCAGCCCCTCCGCCATCTTGTAGTCGTGCACGAAGCCTTCGAATACCGGTTCCGCATGCTCGTCATAACTCAGCTCCCACACTTCTGGAATGTCCTTCATCGCCGCCACGAAGCTCTTGCGTGGCGCCGCGTCGTACACCGCCGACACACGCGAACTCTTGCCGCTGCGGCTCTTCACATCGAACATGCGGATCGGCGACAGGTCTTTCGTGTCCAGTATCACGAGCGTATGGGGCAGGTAGTTCGCCACGATCGCATAGCGGCCATCGCTCGATACCGCCATGTTGCGCGCATTGATGCCGGCACGCACTTCCGCCACCAGCGTCAGGTTCCAGATGTCGTACTTCGCGATCCAGCCGTCACGCGAGCAGAAATAGACATAGCGTCCGTCCGGCGAAAACTTCGGGCCGCCGTGCAGTGCAAAGCGAGTCGGGAAACGCGTGATCGGCTCGAACCTGTCGCCATCGAGGATGGTGGCGTGATGGTCGCCAAGCTCGACCACCACGAACAGGTTGAGCGGATCGGCCTTGAACACCGGCTTGTCGGGCAGGCTGTCCGGTGCATGGTACTGGATGCGCGACGCGCGGATCGCATCGATGCTCCAGTCCGGCGTGACCGGCGGCGGCGTGTAGATGTAATCCACGAGCTGCTTGATATCGTCCGCACTCAGCTTGTCGGCAAAGGGCGGCATCTGCGTTGCGATGCGCCCGTTTGTGACGGTCTTGACCGCATCGGGCTTGCGCAGCCGGTCGAGGTTGCCGGGCAGGAGGGCAGGGGCAATCAGGCCCAGCCGGTCCGGCCCGTGACAGCTCGCGCAATGTGTTTGAAACAGCGCCGGGGCGTCGGCTGCACCAGTTGCACCAGCAAGCTGTGCCATGCCGGCCGCCGCGATCGAGATCGCGGTTTTCATCAGTCGCCTCATGCTGCCCCCGTTGCGCGGATCTTGACGTACGGTTTCAGCGGCACGCGTTCGCGCGGCGCGTCCAGGCCGATTTCCTCGTCTCTCAGGTAGCAGGCCGGATCTTCTTCCCACGGATCGCCGGTCAGCTGCAATGCGCGGATGCGCGTGTTGCCGCCGCAGATGTCGAGGTAGTTGCATGCAGCGCAGCGGCCCTTGACCGGACGCGGGCTGGATTTCAGTCCGGTCATCAGCGGGTCGGAGGTGTCGCGCCAGATGTCGGAGAACTTGCGCTCGCGCACATTGCCGAGATTGTGCTGCCACCACATCGTGTCCGGATGCACATTGCCGAGGTTGTCGATATTCGCCACGTTCACGCCGGACGCATTGCCGCCCCACTGCGCGAGCTTCGCGCGGAGATGAGCTTCACGCTCCGGCATGTGCTGCCGCACCCAGTGCAGCAGGTACACGCCATCCGCATCATTGTTGCCCGTGACGAATTCCTTCTCGATGCCGTTCTGCACGTTCTCCCAGCAGGTATCGAACAGCAGGTCCATCGCATTGCGCGTGGTCTGCAGGAAGGCATCATGCCCGCGGTTCTTGTTGCCGCGCCCCGCGTAGTTGAGGTGCGACAGATAGAATTTGTCGATGCCCTCGTCGTCGACCAGCTGCAACAGCGCAGGCAGGTCATGCGCATTGTCCTGCGTCAGCGTGAAGCGCACGCCAGCGCGGATGCCGACGCCACGGCACAGGCGCACGCCATGCAGCGACGCATCGAACGCACCGTCCTTGCGGCGGAAGATGTCATGCGTCTCGTGCATGCCATCCAGGCTGATGCCGACATAATCGAAGCCGGCAGCGGCAATCTGTTCGATGTTGCCGGTATTGATCAGCGTGCCGTTGGTCGACAGACCGACATAGAACCCCATCTTCTTCGCATGCCGCGCCACCTCGAAGATGTCGCCGCGCAGCAGCGGCTCGCCGCCCGACAGGATCAGCACCGGCACGCCGAAGGCGCGCAGGTCGTCCATCACCGTATAGACCTCGTCCGTGCTCAGCTCGCCGGCGAAATCCTTGTCGGCGGAGATCGAATAGCAATGCTTGCAGGTCAGGTTGCAGCGCCGGATCAGGTTCCAGATCACGACCGGCCCCGGCGGATTGCGTTTCGGCCCGAGCGGCGTCGGATGGGCGAGTTCATGCATGTACTGGCTGATACGAAACATGATGTTTTCCTTGGTGTTTTCCTTCATCCGGCCAGCCTGAGGCCGGTTTTCTTGAGAATCCTTGTGCTGAATAGCACGTCATGACTGCGCACGTGCGCGCCGAGCACCTCCTTGATCTGCGCGATCTGCCCGGTGACCTCCTCGCGACTGTGCCCATGCACCATCGCGAACAGGTTGTACGGCCACTCCGGCAGATGGCGCGGACGCCGATAGCAATGCGTGACGAATTCCAGCTTGCCCACACGTTGGCCGAGTTCATCGACGACGTCGTCCGGCACATCCCACACAGTCATCCCGTTCGCCCGGTAACCGATCGCGTAATGGTTAGGCACCACCCCAATGCGCCGGATCACCCCCGTCTCCTGCATGCGCCGCACCCGCGCCATTACCTCATCCGCATCCAGCTTCAACTGCTCCGCAATCGCATGGTACGACCGCTCCACTAACGGCAATCCCTGCTGGGTCGCGATGATAATGGCGCGGTCTGTAGCGTCGATGACAGATTTCATTTGCATGCGTCGTTTAGGGATGTCCACGGAAAACACGAAAAACACGGAAAGGAATTTTTCAATCCAAACCCACGTTTCCTCGGTGCCATGCGCACATTCACCTGAAAAATAGTTTCCGTGTTTTTCGTGTTTTCCGTGGACATAGGTTTTTATAGGTCAATCACACCTTCAACTTCATCTCGACAAAATACTCTCGCGACTTCGGGAAGTTGAATACCTTGCAGCCGGTGTCGCGTTCGATACGTGCAATCACTCCCTCGATTTCGTCCGGCGTTTCCGTGGCAATCACGAACCACATGTTCAGTTCGTGCGTGCGGGCGTAGTTGTGCGCGACCTGCGGCAGCGCATTCACGCATTGTGCGACCTGCTCGTAGCGGTCTTCGGGGGCGTGCAGCGCGGCCAGTGTGAAGGCGCCGCCCATGCGTTCGATCTGGAACAGTGGGCCGACGCGGGTCAGCACGCCGCGTTCGAGCAGCTGCGACAGGCGATCGATCAGCTCCTTCTCGCTGATGCCGATGTGCCGCGCCGCTTCGAGGTAAGGCCGCTCGCACACTGGCAGGCCACCCTGCAACTGGTTGATGATGGCGCGGTCGATGTCATCCATGGACAGCCTCGCGCAGGGGAGCGTAGCGCGCGCCATGCTGCTTGAAACGGCGGCGGCTGAACAGCAAGGCATGCGGATAGGCGGCGAGGCCGCAGGCGTCGATCAGCGCGGCAACGCTGGCTTCGACTTCCGCACGATCCTTGCCATGCACCATGCAGAACAGGTTGTAATGCCATTCGGGCAACTGCCGCTGGCGGCGATAGCAGAGCGTGACCTTGCCGGTGGCTGCGATACACCTGCCGAATTCACTGGCGATACCGTCCGGCAGGTCCCAGACCGCCATCGCGTTGGCGGTATAGCCGAGCTCGTGATGGCGCACGACGACGCCGAAGCGCTTGATCACGCCTTCATCGAGCCAGCGCGCAATGGTGGCGATTGCTACTTTCTCGGGCATGCCGAGCTGTGCAAAGGGGTGTGCGACCAGCGGCAGGCCGTCCTGCAAGGCGGCGATCAGTTGGCGATCCGGTGCGCTCAATGGCGCATGACACGGGCGCCGGGCGGGCCTGCATGCGTTGATGCCTCCGCCTTGTGCAGCCAGGTCGAAGCCAAGATCGATGTGATAGTCCTCCAGCATCGGCAATACCAGCATGCTGCCGCACGTACTTGCGGATTCGATGTCTTCCAGCACGCCACGCAACAGTTCTGCCGACGGCGCGGTCGCGACGAACCAGAGGTTGAAGTGATGCTCACGTTCGTAATTGTGATTGACCTCGGGATGGCCATTGATGATTGTCGCGACCTCTTCCACCCGGGCGGTGGGCACCGCGAGCGCCGCCAGCGTGCTCACGCCGATGACGTTCGGCCGGAACACCGCGCCCACGCGGCTGATCATGCCGCGCTGCTGCAATCGCTGCAGTGTGCCGATGACCGTCTGTTCATCCGTGTCCAGCTGCGTGGCCAATGCAGCGAACGGCCGCGGCAGCAAGGGGAAGCCGCGCTGGTAGGCATTCAGCAGCGTGAATTCCAGTGTGCTCAGCGATGCGGAGGAGTTGGCGCTCATGGCAATCTACAGTCCCGTGCGGCCTGCGCGCGAGGTAAAGAAAATGCCGCTTGGTGCGGTCGCCGGCAATACCTTGCGTTGCTCGAACGTCGCGGTGTCGTACACCACCACCCGGTTGTCGTCTCGTGCCGATATCCACACGGCTTCGCCGCGCGGCGTGAATTCCATGTGCAACACGGTCTTGCCGGGTTCCAGCCGCTTCACCACGTTGCGCGTCTCCACGTCGATCACCTCGACATGGCTGTTGTTTGGGAAGGCGAAGTTCACCCACACTTGCCTGCCGTCCGGCCGCGCCATTACGAACACCGGCTGCCCGGAGACGGGAATGCGCGCTGCTTCGCGCCAGGTTTCCATGTCGAGCACCAGCACCTCATGCCGCCCGACTGCCGGCAGGTAGGCGTACCTTCCCGCCACCGCCCACCCGCGCAGGTGTGGCATCTTGTAGACCGGTAGCTTCTCCTGGCCCTTGCCGTAGCCGTCGAGCACGCGGCGCAGGCCCTTGTCCGGATGCCACAGGTCGAGCAGCGCCATGCCGTCCTCGCCGAACAGGCCGGCGATGTAATAGCGTCCATCCGGCGTGATCATGCCGTCGTACGGCTCACGGCCGGCGTTCCTGAATTTGTCGATGCGCGGATGACGCGGGTCGCTGAAATCGCCGACCCAGATTTCGCCCGCTTCGAACAGGCTCCACACGAAACGCTTGCCCGGCGCATCGGCCAGCCCGACGACCTTTGCGCGCTGCCCCTGCGTGCCGTAGGTGGCCGGCACATCGGCCAGCAGTTCGAGCGTATCGGCATTGAACACCTTCACGCCGCCCGGCGTGTAATTCTGTGCTGCGATCAGCGTGCCGTCCTGCGAGATCGCACCGCCAATGCTGTTGCCGGCCTGGACGACGCGCCGCGCGATCACGCCCTTGAGCAGGTCCACTTTCGAGAGGCCGCCATCGCGGCCGAATACATAGGCATAGCGTGCATCGCGCGAATACACCACCGATGCATGCGACAGGTCACCCAGTCCCTGCACCGATGCGATCGGTACGCGCTGCGTGGTGTCGACGATCTGCACGCTGCCGGTGGTCCGCTCGATCACGACGCCGAGATCACCGGTGCCACGCAAGGCCGGTGTGGCGCAGCCTGCGAGCGCAGCGGCTAGGGCTGCTGCGATAAATGTGATGCTAGCGCGCACTCGGAAATCCTTTCTGTAACTGGTGCACGATCCACTCCGCTTCCGTCTCGGTCAGGAACGGCTTCCATGGCGGCATCGGCGTGCCGGGACGTCCTTGCAGGATGGTCGCCTTGAGCGACTCCACCGGCTTGTCGCCGAGCGTCTCGGGAAGCAGGGCAGGGCCGAGGCCGCCTTTGAGCGTGAGACCATGGCAGGAACCACAGTCCTGGCGTACCAGGTTGATCAATTCGCTGCGCCGTACGGGGGCAGGATCGGGAGAATAAGAGACAGCATCTGCTGCGAAGATGGGCTGGAAGAGGGTTGATGCCAGTGCGAACAACAGCACCTTGACGGCGATCCGGGTGCAGGGAGGGCCGTGCATGGTCCTGTCGACCGGTGTGCCGCAAATCTGGTTCATACCTGTTCCTCTTGTCCGTTCTGGGCATGCGGGATGCGCTCGCGCGCAACCCGCATGTCCGGTCAGCCAGTCATCGCTTACTTGAGCGACAGCACCCAATCGACCAGGGTCTTGATGTCAGCATCGCTGACCCTCGGGCCGTTCGGCGGCATCGGGATCGCGCCCCATGTGCCGCTGCCGCCTTCCTTCACCTTCTTCAGCAGCATCGCTTCCGCGCCCTTGTTGCCGGCATACTTCTTGGCGACATCCTTGAATGCGGGGCCGACCACTTTCTTGTCCACCGAATGGCAGGCAAGGCAGCCGTCCTTCTGTGCGAGCGCGGTGGCGTCCGCCGCGTGTGCGGCGCCACCCAGGAACATTGCTGCGGTAGTGCCGATGACTGCGATGAATCCTTTCATCCTTTTTCTCCTATTAATAAACATCATGCTGTGTGTTGTTGACATTGAATTTGCCGGTCGGCGTGATCAGGCGGGGATCCTTGATCACTGCCTTCAGCTTGCGGGTCTTGTCATCGACCACGACAATCGCTGACTGCTTGTCCTTGGCATTCCATACCGAGAACCAGACTTCATCGCCGGCCTTGTTGTACTCCGGCTGAACGACACGCTTGGCGCCCTCGCCGAGATCAGCCCAGTCGGCGATCGGCAGGACTTCAAAGCCTTTGTCGAGATTGTTGATGTCATACACGGCCACTGACTGGCTGATCTTCGCGTCCGGATTCAGCGGCGTGTCCACCCACAGGTTGTGTGACTTCGGATGCGTCTTGATGAACAGCGAGCCGCCGCCCTGGCCCTTGATCGATGCCACCACCTTCCAGGCCTGTGCCTTGTGCTTCACCGGATCGGTGCCGATCAGCGAGATCGATTCGTCACCAAGGTGGCTGGTTGCCCACACCGGGCCGAACTTCGGATGGATGAAGTTGGCGCCGCGTCCCGGATGCGGTGTCTTGCCCACATCGACCAGCGCCGCGAGCTTGTCTTCCTTGGTGTCGACCACGGCAATCTTGTTCGACGCGTTGGCAGCCACGAGGAAGTAGCGGCCGGTTGAATCGAAGCCGCCGTCATGCAGGAACTTCGCCGCATCCAGCGTCGTCATCTTCAGGTTGTTCAGATCCTGGTAGTTCACCAGCATGATCTTGCCGGTTTCCTTGGCATTGATCACGAACTCCGGCCTGTAATGCGAGGCAACGATGGAAGCGACGCGCGGTTCCGGATGGTATTCGTTGTCGACCGTCATGCCGCGCGTGGACACGATCTTCAGCGGCTTGAGCGTCTCGCCTTCCATCATTACGAACTGCGGCGGCCAGTAGGAGCCTGCCACGGCATACTTGTCTTCAAAGCCCTTGTACTTCGAGGTTTCCACCGAACGCGCTTCAAGGCCGATCTTGATTTCGGCGACGTTGTCCGGCTTGTCCATCCAGAGGTCGATCAGATTGATGCGCGCGTCGCGGCCGATCACGTACAGATAACGGCCTGAAGCGGACAGGCGCGAGATGTGCACCGCGTAGCCGGTCTTGACGATGTTGATGATCTTCTTGGTGTCGCCATCGATCAGCGCCACCTGGCCGGCATCGCGCAGCGTCGTGGAGAAGATGTTGTTGATGTTGTAGCTGTTCATCTTCTTCTTCGGCCGCTGCGCCACCGGCACGATTTCCTTCCAGGTCGCCTGCATGTCCTTCAGGCTGTATTCTGGCGGCGTCGGCGGCTCCTGCTGCACGTAGCGCGCCATCAGGTCGACCTGCTTCTCGGTCAGGTCGCCGGAAGTCTGCCAGTTCGGCATGCCCGCGGGCGAGCCGTAGGCGATGAACACCTTCAGGTAATCCGTGCCCTTGGCCAGCGTGATGTCCGGCGTCAGCGGCTTGCCCGTTGCGCCCTTGCGCAGCACGCCATGGCAACCGGCGCAGCGCTCGAAATAGATCTGCTTGGCCTGCTCGAACTCCGCCTTGGTCATCGGCGGCGCCTTCGGGTTGATATTCTGGTGCATCTCTTCGGTCGCCATTGGCGAACCGCCTGCCTGGTACTTCAGCTCTGCGCCTTCATGGGGCTGCTTTTCCTGCGCATGCACGACTGCGACAGCCAGCGGCAACGCTGCCAGCAGTGCCGCGATGGGGCGAACGATCGGCTTCATTTTTTGCTCCTTGACGAGAATGATGAGGACTGCGATTGCTTCGACTAAAACCGGGCACCGGACGGTTTGATCGCGGAAAACAGATTAACCGTCGTTTTGCGAGATGGTCGTAGAGTGCCGTGACAGATTTGGTATTTCCTTAACTCACATCAATTTTTTTCAGAGTACTGCAAGATAGATTGAGAACCGCTGAAAGCACGACAAAGAACACGACAAGCGCGCCAGACAAAATTCAGGTAGCAAGGGACCTCATCATGAGCAAATCGCCACCCATCCTGCAGCGCTTCGACCCGGCCGGCGAGCGACGGCGCGTCGGCAGGGTATTTCTCGTCGGCGCCGGACCCGGCGATCCGGAACTGTTGACCTTGCGCGCTGCGAGGCTGCTGGCACAGGCCGATGCGGTGGTGTACGACCACCTCGTGGGCAGCGGCATCCTGGAGCTCGTGCGCAAGGGCGCGGAACTGGTGTATGCGGGCAAGGAGAAATGCAGGCACACGCTGCCGCAGGACGAGATCAATGCGCTGATTGTGCGGCTGGCGCGGCAGGGCAAGCAGGTGGTGCGGCTGAAAGGCGGCGATCCGTTCATCTTCGGCCGAGGCGGCGAAGAGGCCGAGACGCTGGCGGAGGAAGGCATCGACTTCGAGATCGTTCCCGGCATCACGGCCGCCAGCGGCGTCTCCTGCTACGCCGGCATTCCGCTCACCCATCGCGATTACGCGCAATCCTGCGTGTTCGCCACCGGCCATCTCAAGGACGACAGCCTCAACCTCGACTGGGACAACCTCGCACGCCCGCGCCAGACCGTTGTGATTTACATGGGGCTCGGCGCGCTACCCGAAATCAGCCGCCAGCTCATCGCGCACGGCCGCATGCCCGACGTGCCCGCAGCGGTGGTCGAGCAGGGAACGACCCACAGCCAGCGCGTCGTTACCGGCACGCTGGCCAGCATTCCCGAGCGCGTCGCCGAACAGGCCCTGAAATCACCTTGCCTCATCATCATCGGCGAAGTCGTCGCCCTGCAGCAGAAACTGCAATGGTTCGACGCAGGAGCGCAGGAGGCACCCAAGCGTGCAGTGAGCGCGTAGTCGGGCTTGTCGAGCGCCGGAGGAAATTTCGGGGCAATAATTTTGTCCACGGAAAACACAGAAAACACGGAAGATTTTCTTGCACTTCTTTCCGTGTTTTCTGTGTTTTCCGTGGACATCAATCATTCCCGTTGCGACCCTCCTCAAGAGATGGCATCAACTACACGCCAATTTGTCATGAAATGTTGCGAAAAACACATCCAAGGTCATGGATGAATTCCAGATTTCTCGTCTTTTAGAGGGGATTGCCCTGCAATTTTCCGGATCATTGCTGGTCTGATCAGAACTTGTCGTGTGCCGGGTTGCCCATGGCACAGCCTGGAGCCGGGCCGGCAAAGACGCCGCCTGAAATACGCAGGCGTATAATGGAAGGTTGTTTTACCCGAGCGGCATTTCTGGACGGAAGTTCGCCGCCGCCCTTACTTCACGGCCTCTCGCAGGCCCACCGAAAAGATGATGTCAGACACCCTGTTAGCACCCACGCAACCTGCCGCGCCTGCGGTCCGCTTCGAAGACTTCGGACTCTCGCCCGACATCTTGCGCGCGCTCGCCGACCAAGGTTATGTCCACCCGACGCCGATCCAGGCCGAGGCCATTCCCATCGTGCTGCAAGGCCGCGATGTGATGGGCGCCGCCCAGACCGGCACCGGCAAGACAGCCGGCTTTTCCTTGCCGATCATCCAGCTGCTGCTGGCGCATGCCAGCGCCAGCGCATCGCCCGCGCGCCACCCGGTGCGCGCCCTGATCCTGACGCCGACACGCGAACTGGCGGACCAGGTCGCGGAGAACGTGAAAAACTACTCGCGCCACACGCCGCTGCGCTCCACGGTGGTTTTCGGCGGTGTCGACATGGCGCCGCAGACCGCCGCGTTGCGCGCCGGCGTCGAGATCCTGATCGCCACGCCGGGCCGCCTGCTCGACCACGTCCAGCAGAAGACGCTGAACCTGTCGCAGACGCAGATCCTGGTGATGGACGAGGCCGACCGCATGCTCGACATGGGCTTCCTGCCCGACCTGCAGCGCATCATCAACCTGCTGCCGGCGCAGCGCCAGAACCTGATGTTCTCGGCCACCTTCTCACCCGAGATCAAGAAACTCGCCAACAGCTTCCTCAAGAACCCGGTGACCATCGAAGTGGCGCGCAGCAACGCTACCGCCGACAACGTCACCCAGGTGCTCTACAAGGTCGAGGAGGAAGCCAAGCGCGACGCGGTGGCGCACATCATCCGCGAGCGCAACCTGAAGCAGGTGATCGTCTTCTCCAACACCAAGATCGGCGCCTCGCGCCTGTCGCGCCATCTGGAAAAGGAAGGCGTCAAGGCTGCCGCGATCCACGGCGACAAGACGCAAGCCGAACGCATGGCCGCGCTCGACGCCTTCAAGCAAGGCTCGATCGAAGTACTGGTCGCCACCGATGTCGCCGCGCGCGGCCTCGACATTGCCGAGCTGCCCTGTGTGATCAACTTCGATTTGCCGTACAACGCGGAAGATTACGTGCACCGCATCGGCCGTACCGGCCGTGCCGGCGCATCGGGCGACGCGATCTCGCTCTTTACCGACAAGGATGCGCGCTCGCTGGCCGATATCGAAAAACTCATCAAGCACCACATTGCGCGCGTCGAGCTGAGCGGCTTCACGCCGCGCTCGACCGAGCGCCGCCACCGTTACGAAGGCGCAGAAGAACGCGCTCCGTCGAGCAGCCGCGGATCGCAATACGGCTCCCGCAGCGCCTACGCCCCACGCAAGGAAAAGGTCGACCCCTGGTTCCTGAAACCGTACGAACCGTCGGCGGCAGCGACCGAAGCGGACAAGCGCGAAGACGAAAAGGCGCCACAGGTGAAGCCGCAGAAAGCCAAGGTTGCGGCGCTGCTGGGTGGACTGCCGAAGCGCTGATCAGGCTTGATGGGTGCTCAGAGAAAAACCTGGGTGTCCACGGAAAGCACGGAAGATTTCTTTGATTTCTTTCCGTGTTTTCAGTGTTTTCAGTGGACAAAAAATTCCCATGCCGTCGATGTCCCGCTCCGTTTGATTCAAGGGTTTATCAGGAAGCGCGCCGCCCAGGCTGCTGTCGCTTGCTGCCAGAAATCTTCCGTTGAGACTGCCCCAGTGACTGGTAACTTCAGGAAGCGCGTGGCGGCAATCAACTCCTCCAGCGGCCGCGCTAGGTCAAGCGCGCGTGCCCCGGTCTGCTTCGAGAGTTTTTCGCCGATGTCGTTCGTCACCACAGGCACATGCAGGTAGGACGGCGTCGGCGCACCGAGCAGGCGTTGCAGGTAGATCTGGCGCGGTGTTGAATCGAGCAGGTCAGCGCCGCGCACGACGTGCGTCACGCCCTGGTCGGCATCGTCCACTACGACTGCCAGCTGATAGGCCCAGAAGCCGTCCGCGCGCCGGAGCACGAAGTCGCCCACCTCGGTCGCCAGGTTCTGCGTGATCTTTCCCACCCAGCGATCCTCGAAGCTGATGCAGGCATTCGCGATATCCGGCACACGCAGGCGGTAAGCCCGCGCCGTCTTCCCCGGCGCGAGTCCGGCGCGGCATGTTCCCGGATAGACCGCCGCGCCATCGCTGGCGATGCCGATGCGCGAATCCGTGATCTCGCGCCGTGTGCAGCCGCAGGGATAGACATGGTCATCGAGCCGTTCGAATGCAGCCTGGTACAAATCCTTGCGCCGGCTTTGCCATACGATTTCGCCGTCCCATTGCATCCCGAAGAGTCGCAGGCACTGCAGAATCTCCTCCGCCGCGCCCGGCACTGTGCGCGCTTCGTCGATGTCCTCGATGCGCACCAGCCACTTCCCGTGATGCGCGCGCGCGTCGAGGAAGCTGGCAAGGGCCGCGACCAGCGAGCCCTTGTGCAGCGGGCCGGTCGGGGAGGGGGCGAAGCGTCCGATGTAGTGCGTCATGGTTGATCGTGAAGCTGCGCGGGGCCGGTGTGTGGGTCAGGTGCCTGCGGTGGCGGGCCGTTGCAGGCAGGCGCCTTCCCCGCGCTGGATCTCGATGGAAGGATCGAGCCAGGTGCAGCCGGCGAATTCTTCGTGGCTCAGGTTCATGACGCTGAACACAAGCGCCAGGTCGCGCCACTCGTAATTGTTCACCAGGTGCGTCTCGCTGCTGGAGAGGCTGGTCGCAATGGAATAGCTGCCCGGGCCGAGGTTCATGGGAAAAGCAAAGGAATAGACCAGCTCCTCACCCGGCTGCACGTTTTCCAGCGGCAGGTCCTTGAGTGCTGTATTGGTGCCATACATTGGCTGCCCGAGGCGGTCCTTGATCATGTAACCCAGCACCAGTTTCGGTATCGGCGCCGTCACCTTCACCTTGATGCGCAAGGTGGTCGCGCTGCCGACATCCACGGCTTCCACACGCTCGCCCTGTCCGTCGAACAGCGCAATGTCCGTGACGATCGCCTCGCCTGAGCCGGACACGGTCTGGATCTTTCCGTGCGCGACTTCTTCCTGCCGTACCGTCTGGTTTTCGCGCTCCGCCAGCATCGCGTTGTAGAAGTCCATGATGGCTTCCGGATCGCCTTCCTTCGCCAGCCGCCCGCCATCGAGCAGGATGGCGCGGTCGCACACCGACTGGATCGCGGTCTTGTCGTGCGACACGATCAGCAGCGTGGTCCCGGAATCGCGCAATTGGCGGATGCGATCAAAACTCTTGTGCTGGAAGTAGGCGTCGCCCACCGACAAGGCCTCGTCCACAATCAGGATGTCGGGCCGCCGCGCGGTCGCGACACTGAATGCGAGGCGCATCTGCATCCCGCTCGAGTACACCCGCACCGGCTGATCGATGTATTCGCCGATTTCGGCGAAGGCCTCGATCTGCGGCATGAGTTCGGTGATTTCTTCCGTGCCCAGGCCGATGAGCTGCCCCGACATGTACGCATTCTGCCGCCCGGTGAAGTCCGGATGAAAACCCATCCCGAGCTCCAGCAGCGCGGCGAGGCGCCCGCTGGTAGCGACGCTTCCGGTGGTGGGCTGCGCGGTGCCGGTGATCAGCTTGAGCAGCGTGCTCTTGCCGGCGCCGTTGATGCCGATGATGCCGACCGCTTCGCCTGGCTGAATGTGGAAATTGATGTCCTGCAGCACCCACTTGAGCTGGTGCCGCGGTTTCGCGCCCGGCAGCATCCACTCAGCGAGGCGCGACCAGTGATTCGGGTACTGCTTGTAGGCTTTCCCGAGCTTGCTGACGTGTATGGTGCCCATCAGGTTTTTTCCATGGAGTCGGCGTTCTTCAATGCCGCCAGATCATCCCGCATGGCGAATCTTGAATACGTAATATTTGTTCATCAAAAATGCAGACACGACGTAGACCGCGCCGGCCACCACCTGGCTTACGCCTTCGTGTACGCCAAGCTGATGGATCAGGACGAGCAGCGCGACGAAATTCAGCCCGTAGGCGATGGCGAACACGACCAGGAAGCGCATGAATTCCGTGCGCCTGCCTTGCGTGCTGTTGAATGTGTAATTCCGGTTCAACACGTACGACACCATCAGGCCGACCGCATAGCCTGCGATATTGCTTGCCTCCGGCGACATCCCGAGCAGATACATGCAGCCGAAGATGATGCCGTACCCGACGATCGTGTTGGCAACGCCGACAATGATATAGCGAATGAACTGTCCCATGCGCGATGCTTACGCCAGATAATCGCGGCAGCGCTCCAGCCGCGGGCGGCGGCAGGCGTAGAACTGATACAGGGATACTGCCTTTGCCGGGCCAAAGCAGCTGCAGTCGACGTCGTCGAAGAAGAATTCCAGCACTTCCCTGATTTCGTGCGCCTTGTTCACATGCTCATGCCGCATCAATTGCCCGTAGTCCAGCCCGTACTTGAGCTTGAATTCGAGTCCTGTCGTGAGCTTCCAGCCGAGGGTCCACAACACCGTGCCTTCGCTCGGGATGGCCGTGCGCAATGAGCCGTTGGGTTTCAGCAGCAGGGCGGCGCGAGCGACCACTTCCGGCAGGTTCAGGATGTGCTCGAACGTTGCAACCGACGTGATCCGGTCGTACATACGGTCGGCCGGCACTTCCGCGATATCCGCATAGATCGAGCGCACGCGCGACAGGAAGGGCGAGCCCGCGTACAGCTCCCTGAACGGCTCGATGATGTCGTACGGCCCCGCTTCCGTCTCATGCTGCAACTGGTTCAGCGTGCCGGCACCGATTTCCAGCGTCGATACGCTTGCCTGCGGCCGGCGTGCCAGGTCCATCGCCACTTTCCTGTGCATCCAGGCCTCCAGCCGCTGCGACAGCGAGGCCGCCGTGGTTCCGCCTTCGCGGTTGGATTTGTAGTGCGAGGCATAGATCTCTTCGATTTCCTTCGGCAGATAAGGCCGCGTCTTGGGAAATGCGCTGAACACTTCTTTCATGTCTCGGTCTTTTTCGATGGTTTGATGAGATAGGCAGGCCGTCCCTTCACCTCGTCATACAGGCGGGCAATGTAATGGCCGATGATCCCCAGGCTGATGAGGATGGCGCCGCCGATGACAATGACAAGGAGATTGACGGTCGTGAAGCCGTCGATGGCCTTGCCTTCGAATTTCCGGAGCAGGCTTAGCACGCCGATGACGCCGCCGAAGGCCAGCGTGGCCATGCCGAGCAGCGACACGAGCTTCAGGGGCAGGCTGGAGAAACTGGTGATGTTGTTGATCGCGTAACGCAGCAGCTTGAGCTTGCTCCAGCTCGTCGTGCCGCCCGCGCGCTCGGCCACCGAGAACGGTATTTGCGCGCTGGGATAGCCTGCCCAGCCGATGATGCCGCGAAAGAAACGCTGGCGTTCCGGGAATGTGAGGTATGTGTCCACCACTTCGCGATCGAGCAGCTTGAAGTCGGAATGGCCTTTCAGGTCGAGGCCCGCGAAACGCCGGAACAGGGCGTAGAAGGCATGGGCGAACAAGCCGTCGTGCATGCGTTCATTGCCACGGTCGGCCTTCACCGCTTCAACGACGGACAACCCTTTTCGCCAGTAGTCGGCCATCGTCGGGATCAGTTCCGGCGGATGTTGCAGGTCGCCGTCCAGCACGACCACCGCATCGCCCTTGGCATGCGCGAGCCCGGCATGGATGGCCGCTTCCTTGCCGAAGTTGCGGGTGAATGAGACGCCGCGGATGCGCGGGTCCATCGCCGCCGCCTTTTCAATTTGCTGGGCACTGCGGTCCCTTGAGCCGTCATCGACTGCGATCAGCTCCAGTTCGTACCAATCCGCGTGTGCGGCCCTGAGGATGGCCGCGAGATTGTCGAGAATGATCGCCTCTTCGTTATAGACCGGAACGACCAAGCTTATTAAGTGCCCCACAGTGTGTGCGTCCTATTGTTGGGAGATGACGTGACCATGCGACGGGGTGATGCGCCGCCCCGTCGACACAAGGCAGTCGTTGCGCGATCTGCCCTCGGCGTTTGCGCGACACCGGAGTGTTGCGCACGCTCGCCAGCGAGAGTGTATTGCAATTGTCCCGGCAATGTTGAATTTCACGCAAGAGGAAAATTGTGACCTTTTCTATTTGCCTGTGCCCGCCGTCATCGGGCTGACCTGCTCCATCCCGAGGCCGGTTGTCTGCCAGTAATGTTCCGGGAGCCGGGGCTGGCAAAGGATGGCATTTTCCCATTTGGAACAATTGCCCGCCTGTAATGCTGTCCCGAAGCCGGCAGGGACTGCGGCAGGGGTTGCCAGCAACTCGGCGGACATGACATAGAGATGGCGTTCCAGGAACGGGGCTTCGAATTCCTGCCTGTTCTTTGCGCAATCCACGTTCGGGCGGGCAATGTACCCGGTATCGAGCAATTTCCCGTACCGGGCCGCGACGCGCTGGAAGAACCAGTAGACCTCGGTATCGTTCGTGGTCTGGCAGCCGAAAGCCGGGTAGATGTGTATCTTCTCGATATTGGCCGCCACGCCCGTCCATGGCGCAAGGTCATTGCTGCCGGGCCTTGCTGCATTGGTGCTCAGGCGATCCCGCAGATGCTCTCCATCAACCCATTGCAAGGGCAGCGCAATCGCCAGCACTGCCACGCCGCGCCAGGAAGGCTTGCGCAGCAGCGCCGCCAGCATCCCGAAGAGGATCATGTAACCCGGCACCCAGAAGAAGCGCCCGCTCACCCGGAAGGTGCCGGTCAGCCGGTCCAGCAGCTCTGGCAGCGCATAGGTCAGCACCTTGAATGGCCCGGCATATACCGTGTTGGACAGCGCATAGACCACGAACAGCACCAGGATGGTGACAAGCGCAGGATAGTGCCACCGCTGCGCCTTGATGGCTTCCCACTGCGTGGCAATGAGGTAAAAGAGCATGACGAGGGCGCCCGCCCCGAGATAGTTGAACCCCTCTCCCTGGCTGCCGCTGCCATCGAACGGGCACCAGTACACGCCACCAAGGTCCGAGGCGCAGAATGGCGCAAACACGTTCATCGAGAAGATGCCGAAGCCGGCGGCCTGGGTCCGCTGGCCGAAATAGCCGAGCACATAGCCGACCGCACAGATCACGACGACGGAAGCCAGCAGCCTCGGCACCTGTTTCATCCAGCCTTCGCGGGCCAGCGCCTGATCCGCCAGGAAGGCGATGAACAATGCGTAGCAGAACGCCAGGAAATACGGATGGATGACGAGGCCGATCACATTGACTGCGATGAAGGCCACCGTGGTGCGCTTGCCGGACCAGCGGCCGCCGCGGCCGAGAAAATAGAACGCCAGGCTGAATAGAATAAGGCTGTGGGTCATCAAGGCAATATGTGCCGCGCCACGGAACAGCAGTGCCGGCCAGGTGACGGCAAACAGGACCGCAGCCAGGCCGGCGAGCAGATGGCGCACGCCGAGCGCACGCATGAGGAACATGGCGGCAATCGCCTGGGTAAGGAATGCCACCGCCTGCCACAAGCCGAGATAGTGAAATCCATCGGGAAGCCAGCGCGCAAATGGTTTGAACAGGAGCGCGGCCAGCGGAATGCTGTCGGTAAACGCGATGCTGACGCCGTCCGGATGATTCAGCCGCTCGGTATGCAGCAAAGGAAAATGCCAGCTGTCCCGCACGTAGAACAGCCAGCCGGCGACATGCTGGGAAGCATCGCCCTCCTCGAAGAAGCGCCCATGCCCGAGCAGCGAGCTGAGCGGATAGATGTGCCAGATGAATACAAGGGCGATGAAAGTCGCCAGCCCATAGGCGCTCGCCGGCGACAGATCCTGCCACAGGAACGATAACAGCCGGCTGTTGGCAGCTAGTGCGGGGTTCGGTCTTTGCAATGCCGCTCTCCGAAGATTCATGTTAGCGACGCGTCCGAAGGCGCGGTAGAGAATGCAGCGCTGACCGGGCCGGCGTGCCGATGCGGGCGTGTCGCCAGGATGCTCTCCAGTTGCGCGACGTTCTCAGCCCATGTCCGCCATGGCATGCCGGAGGAAGAGGGGGCTCTTCCTTCCGCATGCAGAGCCAGCCAGACGCTGATCGCCGAAGCAAGTTCATCCGCTTCCAGGCCCTTGAAGTAATAAGCGTGCTGCTGCGCGACTTCGCGGAACACCGGCAAGTCGCGCACGATGATCGGCAGGTTGTGACGTGATGCTTCGATCAGCGGCAGGCCGAAACCTTCCCCTTCGCTGGCGAAGAGCAGGCAGGTGCAGGCAGCGTAGAGTTTTTGCAGATACTCATCGCTCACGTCCTGCAACCATAACAGGCGCTTGCCCAGTTCGGGATGATGGCGCAGGCGTTCGACGATGTGCGGAATTGTCCGGCGCTGGCTGTCGGGCAGGGCAGTCCAGCCTTCCTTGCCGACGATGACCAGTTTCACTTGCCGGCCGTCCTGCCACAGCCGCTCGACGGCTGCCAGGGCCTGCAGATGTCCCTTGCGCGGCTCGATCGTGCCAACCATCAGGAAGCTTGGCGTCTGCGCAATGTCCGCCAGCACCTGGTTTGCATCGTCCGGCATTCCAGTGGAAGGGAAGGAGGCCGAAATATTGGCGCCGTGGTGGAGGACGGCAATGTCGAGGCGATCCGCATCAATCCGGCTGTGTTGCCGCAACCAGTCGCGGGTTTCGTTGGCAACGGCCCGCGAGATGCACAACAGCCTGTCCGCCTGCCCTGCAATCGTGGTGAGCCACTGCGCATGCAGTTGATCGGCGTGTTCCGGAAAAAACTCGGGCCGCAGGACGGGCAGGACATCGTGGATCAGGAAATTGACCTCCACCCCTCGAGCGCGCCAGTCCGCATACAGGCCGCTTCGCGCCGCCTCGACAACCGCGAAAGGGCAGAAATCAGGGCTGTAGAGCACGTCGCCGGCGGAGACTTCCACCACGGCATCCTCCAGCATGGCATTCTCGATGCCGAGCAGTTTCTTTGTGTAAGCGCGCGCATAACGATAATGCCAGGCGCCGCCCTCATCGCTGAGATAGACCGGTTCGACGCGCAAGCCGGCGGGCGGCTTGTCGAACAAGGCGGAAAGCTGTGCCCGGACCACGCGCTCTATCCCGGTCTGCAGATCGTTGCGCGCGATGGTCGAGACATCCACCAGCAACTGGCGCGGGGAGGGCATGTGGTGTACCGGCGCATGGTAGGCGGCCTCGATCGCATCCGCATACAGCTTCGCGCACACCGCCGGATCGTGGTGCATGCGAATGAATTCCTTTGCCGCCGCACCAAGTTGCCCGCGTCTTGCGTCATCCGTGCGCAGGCACTCGAGGGCCGAAATGAGCTCGCCATCGCTGAATGCCTCCGGTATCCGCCACACGGCATCCGGCGGCAGCTCGGCCATCGAGCCGTTCTCGTTGACGATGGTAGGCAGGCCATGATTCATGCAGTGCAAGACCGAGCCGGAGGTCTCGCCGCGCGACACGCCACGCAACTGCACGCCCGCGTCCGCCGCCTGCAGATATTGCTTGTACACGGCATCGTCGGCCCAGCCGGTAATCCGTATCCTGTCCTGGCATCCGCTGTTGCGAATGCGTTCGGCAATCCGATCGCCGTATTCACCGGGGTGGTTCGCGCCCACGAAGACAAGCCGGCAGCGTGGATCATCCTTCAGTGCCGAGCCCAGCCAAGCATCGAGCAGCCGATGGCTGAGTTTTACCGGATCGATGAACCCGAAGCTGCACACCACGAAGTCGTTTTCATCGATGCCGAGCGCCTGTCGCGACCCGGCCCGGTCAACTGACCCGACCGGCACGCGCAAGTGTGGAACAAGCCGCCAGTCATCGGCCGCATGCTCGCCGTACCAGTGGCATGCGAGCTCCCGCGCGTGCCCGGAATGCACAATGACGCCGCGCGCCCGTTCCAGCACCTCGAGGTTGCTCGGATAGGTGTTCCTTGCGTACTCGATACCGTTGGCGCCGAAGCTGTCCCTGACAGCCATATAGCCATGAGAATGGTAAAGGGCTTGCGTCCACGCCCCCGGCATGGCGCCCGTGCTCTCCTCATACGCCAACACGCTGCTCAGGAAAAAGTCGTGCAGCACCACCACGCCGGGGTGCCGCCGCAGCAATCCGAACATGTGCGAGTGGTAAGGGCTGTTGCCGAACTGATAGAGCACGCGCGCATAATCGTCCAGGTGTTCCTCGAACCACTCGACGCTGCGCACCGGGCAGTAGGCCTGCACCCAGTGATCGGCAACCTCTGCCTGTGCGACGATGACCTCGATCTCGTAGTAGCGCGCAAGTTCCGGCAGCAGTTCGGCACTGTAATCGCTGATGCCGCTGCGCTCCGGCGGCAGCGGGGATAGGTAAGCCAGCCTGGGTCGTTGCACGGGAAGCGGGTTGAACAGCCTTTCCTGGTCGAGGCGCTTCTGGAAGTTCCGCACCTGGCCATGGACCTCGCCGGCAATCACTCTCTGTATTGCCGGCGTGACGGAGGTTTCAAGCCGCTCCAGCCGCTCTGAGGCTGCGATCGCTTCCAGCGCATCGAGCCGCTGTTGCAGCGACGCCGCCAGTTGCTGCGCTTCGCGCGCGGTGGCCTCGAGGGTTTCGATGCGATCCCGGTCGGTGTTGGTGATGCCTTCGAGTGCGTCGAGCCGAGGCTGCGATGCTTGTGCTACCGTGCGCAGCCATTCCAGTTGGGCTTCATGGGCGTCCGACTGCTCGCGCAGACGGTTGATGCGAATGATGTTGGAGATGAAGCACTTGAGCCGGCCCGCAAGAGAGTGGTGATTGGCAGTCTTTGTCATGGTGGCGGCCTAACGGGGGAGGGGCGGCGGCAGTATCCTGCCCAGCAATTGCCCGGCGCTTTGTTGCCATGTCAGCCAGGGCATGTCGTGCGACTGCGGCTCCCGGCCCTTGGCATGCAGGTTCAACCAGGCACTGATCGCGTTGGCCAGGGCGTCCGCCTCAAGCCCGTTGAAGTAAAACGCATGTTCGCCCGCCACCTCGCGAAATACCGGGATGTCGCGTGCGATGATAGGCAAGCGGTGCTGCGCCGCTTCGATGAGAGGAAGTCCGAAGCCTTCGCCTTCGCTCGCCGCAATCAGGCAGGTGCTGCTCGCATACACCTGTTCCAGGTATTCGTCACTGATGCCCTCCAGCCAGAACAGCCGCCGGTTCAGCTCGGGATGATGACGCAGCTTCTTGACCAGCGCATCCACCAGCCATCCGTTCTTGCCGACGATGACCAGGTTGGCGTTCGTGCCGCGCGACCAGAGCAGTTCGAATGCGGCCAGTGTCTGGGCGTGCCCCTTGCGCGGCTCCAGCGTGCCGACCATCAGGAAGCTCGGGCTGGTACCCAGCGCGCGCAGCACGTCGGCCGCATTCTCCGGCAGTCCCTTGCTCGGCGCGCTGCTCTCGACGTCGGCACCGAGATGGAAGCTGCTGACGGCGGGCAGGTCGGGGCGCGATGGCTTGTTGGTCCGCAGCCACTGGCGCACGTCCTCGGCCACCGCTTCGGAAATGCAGACCAGCCCTGTTCCGGCCTGCGCGATGCTGCACAGCCATTCCTCGAATACATCGGAGGTGCCCGGATGCCACCAGTCCGGGCGCTGCACCAGCAGGATGTCGTAGACCACGAAGTACACCTGCACGCCCAGGCTTTTCAGTTGCATGTGCAGCGGATGCAAGGCGCGCGTGAAGTGTGCGTGCAGGTCAAGGCCGAGGTAAATATCGTCCTGGTTGAACTCCGCCACCGGGTCCGCGTCTTCCGGCGCAGCTTTGCCCAGAAAACGGGCGGTGAACGCGTCGGCCTGGCGGTAGCGGCTGCCGTCGAAATAGATCGGCCGCACCAGGTATCCGTCGGGCGCATTCTTCAGCAATTCCAGCAGGATGCTGCGCACCACGCGCTGGATGCCCGATTTCGCATCACGCTCGACGAGTTCCGAAATATCCAGCAGCAACTGGAGCGGACTCCCGCCAGCCGTGTTGAAAGCAATCGCATCCGCCGCTGCAGCCAGATCCTGGTCGGAGGGCTGCGGCGTGGCATCGATGCCGGCGATCGCTTTGAGCATGGATGCCGAATCGGTGCTTACCGCCTCTGTACCGGCGTGTTCCTGTAGCGTCGGCAGCCAGGCCTCGAACGCCGCCAGCGCGCGCCGGGCGCTCGCATCCCAGGAAAATTGTTGTGCCTGCTGCAGTCCATGCTTGCGCAGTTCGGCGCGCAACGCATCATCACCCAGCATGCGCTGCATCTTGTCGGCAATGGAGCGGGGCGATGCCGGATCGAACATCGCCTCATCCCACCCGATCACTTCCGGAATGCTCGTGCTGCCGGAGCCGATGGTCGGGGCGCCGCATGCCATGGCTTCGAGCACCGGAAGCCCGAAGCCTTCGTGTTTCGAAGGGAATACGAACAGGGTCGCGAGATTGTAGAGCCCGACCAGGTCGTCATCGGAGACGTAGCCGGTCAGCACCAGTTCATCGCCTTTCAGTCCGGCCTGCTCGGCAAGCCCCGCCATCCTGGCGCGGTCGCCATCGCTGATCTTGCTGGCGATGACCAGCTGGTGCCCGGCCCGCAGATCCGCCGGAAGCAGCGCATAAGCCTGGATCAGCCCCTCGAAATTCTTGCGTGGATCGAACCCGCCAGGCGCGTACATGACAGCCTTGCGCGTGATCCCGTAACGCGCGAGCAGCGTTGCGGCTTCCCGCTGCGCGTACTCCTGCATGCCGAAACGTGCATCGATTGCGGCGGAAATGCTCACCACGCGTTCCGGCGGCAGCCCCAGGGCGTCGATGGCATCCTGGCGCGAATAGTCGGAAATCGCGAGCAGCAGGCCGGCGCGCTGTAGCGAAGCGATCTTCCGCTCGTAATGCTGCCGATGGGCAGGCGTGGGCAGATAGACCGATGGATTATGGTGAGGAATCAGGTCGTACAGGATGGCGGCCGTGCTCGCGCCGCTCGTGAACGTGCCGATCGATGCCACCGCGTTGTCGAACAAGCCCTCGAACAGGCTGGACACCAGGACCACGTCCGGGCGAAGCTGCTGGATGAAATGTTCGCGGATAATTTCCGCCGCACGCGCGCGCCAGGCATTGGCGGCATCGATTTCCGCCGTCGGAAATGGCGCCTTGAAGACCCGGATGCGTGCGGCCGGAACGAGGTCGCGAAAGGCATGCCTGATATCGATGATGCTGTCCGGGAAGGCCGCATTCAGCACGAGCCAGATCTCATGCTCGCCCGCGTTGCGTGCCAGCGCGAGGACAAACGAAGAAATATAACGGCCGATGCCCCGGAAACGGTTCTCCGTCTGCGCACCTTGTAGATCGATGACGATACGCATCAGCTGGTTTCCCGTCCCATCATTTTCTTTAATTCCGTATAGATGCCCATCGCGCGCGGCGGAAGGTATTCCGGCTCGCGTTGCGTGGGCATGACAGCCGATGCATCGCCCGCCGCGTAGATGATGCCGTGCAGGCGGCGCTTCAGGCCCGGCATGCGGTTCAGCAATCCAAGCGCGGCTTGCCTGAGCGTCGGATTGCGCTGCACGGCATGGCCGAACTTGCGCAGGACGGACTTGACGCCCCGTCGGGCGGCGACGGCCAGCGCATTGCCGCGCATGGCCGCCCTGATGCGGCTCGCCTGGCTTCCCAGGGCGCGCAGCGGTGCGGTCACACGCCACGAGTTGCTGCGGTAAACCGCGTCGAGTTGCGCATGCAATTGCGCATCCAGTTGCGCAAGCCGCTGTTCAAGCTGATTGATGCGGTCTTGCGCCTGCTGCGCTGCCTGCGCGGCGCGAGTTTCGGATTGTGCCGCGACAGCCTCGATGGCCGCGAGCCGCTTGTCGAACTGCGCGTCGTAGCGTTGCGCAAGCGACTCCA
This sequence comes from Noviherbaspirillum sp., assembly GCF_035254685.1. Lineage (GTDB taxonomy): Bacteria > Pseudomonadota > Gammaproteobacteria > Burkholderiales > Burkholderiaceae_D > Noviherbaspirillum. The sequence goes on from NZ_DATFAI010000010.1 coordinate 50,688, forward strand.
GCGAGAGGCCATAATGAAAACTGAATGCCTGGTCGAGCAGGGAAAGAAGTTCGCCGTCCGCGTTCTTCTGCGCCACGACCGCATAATCCGGGCTGACGCCGCCGAGCACGTTGATCAGGCGGATGTTCGCTCCATTGCGCAGCTCGGGGCGTTCCTGCAGCCGCAGGACGGCGTTGCGCTGGAAGCCGGCATGCTCTACCACGAACTGCAGCAGCTCCCAGGGGACCGGCCGGGTGTGCGACGGGTCCTTGTAAAACTCATAGGCGCCGACCATCAGGTTTTCCGAGTTCGGCGTCTCGAGGATCAGCAGACCGCCCGGCGCCAGCACGCGCAGGCTTTCTTCCACCAGCGTGCGCATGTCGTCGAAAGGCATATGCTCGACCACATGAAATGCCGAGACCAGCGTCTTGCAGTTGTCGGGCAACGCGCGCAAGGTGGTGAGCGCATCGCCGCGTCGCGCGTCCAGCCCGCGTTTGCCGCACTCGGACAGCATGCCTTCGTCAAGATCCACGCCAGTCGCATCGAACCCGGCCTCACCCAGCAATTCCAGCCATTCTCCGCGGCCGCATCCCAGGTCGAACGCGGTTGCCGGGCCGCGCGCGGTGGCGAGCGGCTTGAGAAAGGGGAGGTAGGCGCGCAGGCGCGACTTGATGAGCTCGCGCGACCCGCGGTGGCGGTCTTCGTAGGCTTTGTAGAACAAATCGGTCATTGATCCGGACTTGGGAGAAGTTTGCAGAAGCGACGGCCATTGTCTTGCCGTCGGAATCCGCACGGCACACGTCGCTCCCAGTGCCGTATGCCAATCAGGCAGGTGCAGGGATCCGGGCGCAAAGCGCCGCGGCATTTATTATTGTTGTGCCAATGATAAACGCCTGATTATAGAGCAGATCCGGGCGTTTTAGCTTTGCACCAATTTTTGCAGGGCGTCAGGATTGATGATGATCAACCGGTGCGAATCCTTCTTGACGATGCCTTGATTGACCAGCGTCAGGATGGTCCGCGTGACCGTTTCGCGGCTGGTGTTGATCATGTTCGCGATATCCTGGTGGGTCGGGAGGTTTTCCACGACTTCCACGTCGCTGTCTTCCTTCTTCTTCAGCAGTGCGATGAAGGTATAAATGCGCTTGGCGGTATTGTGAATGCTGAGCAGGGCGCGGAATTCGGAATCGCGCTGGATCTTCTGCGCGAGGTGCCGCAGCATCTGGTTGGCCACCGAAGGCGAGTGCGAAAACAGGTGCAGCGCGGTCGCCGCCGGCAGGAGCGCGACCAGAACCGGCGTGAGCGCCACGACCGAGGCCGAGCGCTTGGAATTGTTGATCACGGCGATTTCGCCGAAGAAGTCGCCCGGCGTCAGGATGCGCAGACCGATCGCGCGCCCGTCCTCGGTGATGTCGATGACCTGAAGCTGGCCCGAGAGCAGGAACAGCAGGCAGTCGCCGTTGCCGCCCTTTTGCAGCACGATGTCGCGCCGCGCGTATTGCCGGATGCGGATGTCTGCCTTGACCTTCGCCATTTCCTCGTCGGTCAGGTTGGCGAGCAGCGGGATCTTGCGCAGGTGAATCTGGATGTTCACCCGCTCCTGTGCCTTGCCATCCGCTTCCGGTACGGGTGCGGCGGGCGCCGGCACCTGGCCTTCGTCGGAATCCGTCACCTGTAAACTGGTTTGCGTCATAAGCTGATCGCCACTTGGGAAAAGATTGCTGCACAGAGTATGCCGGCCGTGTTGGCCGCCATGTCGCGCCAGCAGAAATTGCGGTCCGGCACCCAGGATTGCAAGCATTCGATCACCCAGCCGGCGATAAACAACCCGATCAGCCAGGAAACCTGTTCAGAACGATTATGAGCGATGCGCTCTGCCAGCATGGCCATTCCGCCAAAGGCCAGAAAGTGAAGCAGCTTGTCGTTCGGAAGCCGAGGAAGCCAGCGCGCCGGCACCAGGCAGCCGGCCGGAATCGCCAGCGCGCCACACATGAAAAGAATCAGTTCCCAACCCATTGCCAACTCACCTGTAGTAGCTGGCTATTATATTGAAAAATCGAAATATTCTCGTTATTCCGAACTTGCCGCACTTCAATTTGCAACGAATGCTGTGGTTTTATCGGAACGATAAGCGCCGCCCGCAGCAGCTGCGTGTCCTGCCGGCGGATCTGGTCGATCAGGCCGGGCGAATACGGCGTGGTGCTCAGCCAGTGTTGTTGCGACCAGCCCAGTTCGCCGGTCATGTCATGACCCAGCCGGACATTTCCCTGGATTCCCGCATACCAGCCGCTACGGTTGCCGCCCAGGCGCGCCGCGGCGCCGCGGTCGGTCAGGTAGCCGGCACTGGCCTCGACACGCGTCTTGCTGTCCTGGTACATCAGGATCCCGCCGGCCTCGATGGTATTCGAGTCGTAGTTGGCCAGCGTGTCGTACTGCACGCGTGTCAGTCCGGTCAGGGCGTTGAACCGGAAATGTTCGGGCAGCGAGAGCGGCGGCGCCACGCGCAGCTGAAGCTGCCCCTGTTTCTGGTAGAGCTGGTTGCCGAGCGTCAGGAATCCCAGCGCGCCGGTAGTGCGCAAGCCCCAGTCGCCCATGCGCCACGGATGCTCGAGGCCGAAACGCAGCGCGGTGGTGTTGTAGCGAGTCAGTGAGTCGTTCACGCGCGATCGCAGCTGCACGAAGCCGACGCTGCCATCTTGGGCAAGGTCGCGCGAGTATTCCGCCGCAAGCAGGGTGTACTGGTCATGCTGCGGCAGGTATTCCGGCGCCAGTTGCAGGTCGATGCGCGAGCTGCCGCTGCCGATGCTGAAGTTCGGGCTGCTCGCGCCCTGGTTCACGTTGCTGTCCACGCCGCGTCCCAGCGCGAGCGACCATTGGTTGCGCGCCTCCCAGCCCTTGCAGCCTTTCGCGCGATGGGCAGCGATTACTTCCCGGATGCCCGGCGGCGGCGCAAACCGCTCCTCGATGATCTGGAACAGCCTTTCGGCTTCCACCGCATGCCCGAGTTCGCACTGGATGATCGCCAGATCCAGCCAGGCGCCTGCATGTTGCGGCTCCTGCTCGATCATGCGCATCAGCGCGTCGCTCGCCTCGTCTGGCCGGCCCTCGGCGATCGAATGCATCGCATCCATGTACAGGTCCTGCTGCGCGAGTAAGGTCTTGCTGCCGTCGAAAGGCGCGCCACCCACTGCTTCGGCCATTCCAGCGAACAGCATTGACAGCAGCGACAGCAGCATGATGCGCAGGATGAACCTGCCCATGCGCATCATGCGGCCGGCTCCAGCGTGTAGAGCTTGGTCGGGTGCTCCTTCCCACGCAGCAGCTTCTCGCCGAGATACATCAGGCTGTGCCGCTTGGCGCGCTCCGCCGTTCCCTGGCCGACGATGATGTCATGCGGGAATTCGCGCGCGAGCTGTTCCAGGCGCGAGGCCACGTTCACGCTGTCGCCCACCGCCGTATAAATGCTGCGCGAGGATGTGCCGAAGTCGCCGGCCATCGCCACGCCGCTTTGTATTCCGATGCGTACCCGCAACGGCTTCTTTCCCGGCCGTTCCGCGCTGAAACGCCGCACCGCCACGACCATCTCCTGCGCTGCATCGAGCGCCAGGTCGGCGTGGTCATCGATCGGCAGCGGCGCGCCCCAGAACGCCACCAGCCCGTCGCCGGTGAACTTGTCGATGGTGCCGTGCTTCTCCAGCACCGGCTTGGTCAGGCAGGCGAGGAAGTCGCGCGTGAGCTGCGCCGCTTCTTCCATGGTCAGCGATTCCACCTGGCCGGTGTAACCCTCCATGTCCGCGATCAGCGTCGTCACGTTCAGGCGTTGCGGCGTCAGCGGATCTTTCAGACCGCGGCGCAGCAACTCATCGACCACCGCCTTCGCCACGTACTGGCGCAAGGTGCCGAGCAACTGCCGCGACTTGCGCTGCGCAAGCTGCCAGTCGAACGGCACCGCCACGGCGAGCAGGAACAGGTTGGCCGCCAGCGGCGCCGTGGTGGAAAAACTCGCGTCGTGCGGGCTGAGCACGTAAGCCAGTCCCAGCCACAGCAGCGAAGCCAGCACCAGCAGGCCGACATTCGCCACGGCCGACAGGCGGGGAAAGGTATATGTCGCCATGAGCGCAACCAGTACGGTGAAGATCATCGCAATCCATCGCCCCGGCCACTGCGATGGTGCAACACCGGCTTCCTCGTCCAGCAGGGAGGAGAGGGCGGCCGCATGCACCAGCATGCCGGGTGTCGAGGCGAGCAGCGGTGTCGCCACGCGATCGGTCAGACCAAGCGCGGAAGAGCCGACCACCACCAGCCGTCCTTGCAAGACAGCCGGCGGCGCGCTCTGGTTCAGAATCGCGGAAGCCGGAATGACAGTATAGGCCGACCAGTCGCGGTCGAACGGAATGCGCCGGAATCCCTGCCGGTCGGTAGTCGCCGGGCGGTTACCGTTTGTTACGCAGCACCCCATCAGGGCCCTTGACAAGCTTGGATAAATCCGGCCATCGAACGAGGTCATGACCGGCAAGCGGCGGATCATGCCGTCGTCGTCAGGCACGAAGCCGATGTTCCCGACATGCGCCGCCTGCGCCAGGCCCGCATGGTTGCCGATAAATCCCGTTGCCTTGGGAAACGTTCTGCTCTCCGGCAAGCGATCGCCGCCGACAACGCGCCCGACGCGCACCCCCAAGGGCTGCACCGAATAGTCGAACGCCTGCGCCAGCACCACCGGCCCGTGCTGCGCCAGCATCGCGAGGCGGGTATCGCCAGCCGCGTCCGCCGGTTCGGGAAACACCATATCGAGTGCAACGCCCCGCACGTTATAACTGCCGAGCAGGTTTTCGAGCAGCGCTGCAATCCGTTCCCGCGGCCAGGGCCACGGCCCGACGGACGTCAGGCTGTTCTCATCGATATCGATCACCGCCAAGCGGGATTCCGGCGAGGTAGAGGCGCGCAGGCGGATGAAGTGGTCACGCAGCCATTCATTCGCCAGGTACGACGACGTCGGCGCAGGCATCCATTCCGACCAGATCGTCAATGTAATCGCAACCAGTGCGATAAGCGACCGCATGACAGCAACAGACGGAAAGCGCATGAAGGGCAGGCGGGATGGCTTGGTAAAAAACCTGATGCGACTTCCGGTCTCCACAGACGCCGCACAGACGTGTTTTATTTGATTAACAGCCGGCAAGTATAGCTCCATGTATCGCGCCGGACTATCCCATGATTTTGGGTGTTAACGGAAAAGCATTTTGTCCACGGAAAACACGAAAAACACGGAAAGAGAGTTTTTGGATAGAACTTCATTCCGAACTCTTGACGGCTTCCATGCAGGCTCCAACCGTTTTCATGTCTACAACAGACACAAAAGCCACAAAAATGCTCCCGGTGACCATTTGAATTTCCCTGCCTTTGGCGCAACCGCTGTCTTCATCGCACAATCCGCTCGATCGTCGCCTTTGGATAACAGCCGAAATTGGCGAGCAGGCCTACCCGCATTCCTGTAGCCCGCAGGTAATTCAGCACCTGCGCCTTGTGTTCGCCCGTCGTGCTGCCGAGTGCCTTCAGCTCAACAATAACGGATCCAAAACAGATAAAGTCGGGAATAAATGTTTGCTTGAGCCGCTCACCTTTATAGACCAGATTCAGCCCTGGCTGCGCAACAAACGGGATGCCGCACCTGGCAAATTCCCTTCCCAAACATTCTTGATAAACGGCTTCCAGAAACCCAGGCCCCATCTCCCGATAAACCTCAAACACCGCCCCTCGAACCAAATAGTATTCCCGCGAATAAAGAAGCTCCACGTCCTGACCCTTTCCGTGTTTTTCGTGTTTTCCGTGGACAATATTATAAAAAACATAACAAACCCGAAAAAGCCGCCCGAAATGCAACAAATTGAAAATTCTGATTACAAAATGTGACAGTTGTCACAGAAAGTGTTGCCGTGGAGGGCACAATGGCACACAAGGAGATAGTGTCATGTCTAGTCGGTTCGCTACTCGATTCGCTTTCGTTGCTGCCCTGCTCATCGCTTCCGGCCTCGCGCAGGCCGGCGAGGCGGGCCGCATTGTTTTCGTGACCGGCCAGGCGCATGTGGCCAGCCACGCCATCGCGCTTGGCGATGCGGTGCAGGAAGGCGACGAGATCACCACCGGCGCGGACGGTTACGTTTACGTAAAAACCGTCGACAACGGTTTCCTGATCCTGCGTCCCGCGACCCGTGCCAAAGTCGTTGCCTACCATATAGATGCACAGAACCCCGCCAACACCCGCGTCAAGTTCGAACTCCTGAGCGGCGTTGCGCGTGCCATTTCCGGCGAGGGCGTCAAGAAGGCGCGCCAGAATTTCCGCTTCAATACACCTGTTGCCGCCATCGGCGTGCGCGGAACCGACTTCACCGTCTTTACCGACCAGCAAACCTCGCGTATCACCGTGATTTCAGGCGCGGTGGTGGTCAGCGGTTTCTCGGCTGGCTGCGGCCCGGAAGGTGCCGGCCCCTGCGAGGGAGGCAGCAGCCGCGAACTGTTCGCGGAACAGACCGGCCAGCTCTTGCAGGTGCAGAAAGGGCAGGCTGCGCCGCAACTTCTGCGCAACAACAGCCTGTCGCCTGATTTGAGTGCGCCGCCGCGCAAGGACGAGCCGCCGGTCAAGTCGGCAGCGAGCGATGCTGCGCATGCAGGCAGTGACGTTAATCTGGAGCCCAAGAAGGGAAGCGATATCTTGTCCGGCTCGGCTCTGCCGCCGGCCCCGGTAACTCCACCGTCGCCGCAGCCGCCCGTGGTGGTTGTGCCGCCTCCGCCTCCCGTTCCCAAACCGCCTGAAATCCTGTGGGGAAGATGGAAGGCGATTGCCGATCTGCCGGCCGACTCGGCAGCGCTGGAAAAACTGCGCAACGGCAATTATGGGACTGGGATGAACGTCGAGGGCTACTTCATCAACCGCGTCAAGGATACGGAGCTTGTCCTACCACACGAAGGACGCGCAGCCTTCAACCTGGCCAGTAGCGAGGTATACATCCGCGGGGTAGGCGCATCGCCGGTGGTCGCCACCGTCCAGGACCCTCGCCTTGATGTTGATTTCGCCGCGCGCACATTCGCTACCAGCCTCATCGCGACGGGCGGCGGTGCCCGAGTCGACGTGCATTCCAAGGGTGATGTATGGTCGACGGGCGAACTTGTTGGCACCTATATCGGCTCAAATACGACCCTTCGCGGCTATCTTGGCGGCGCGGGCGCCAAAGAGGCAGGCTATATATTCAGTACTAATGAGAACTCCGGGCCCGGGGCGTTTGGGGCGACGCATTGGGCGAGGTGACGCGCTGACCCGGCAAGCCCCGCGAGAGCTCATCATGGCTGGTCTAAGCCCTCATGATCTTCGCGCTGGCGGCTACTGCATTTAACCACCAAAAAGAAGGCTGCATTTGCAGCCTTCCTGTCGTTTACTGTTCAAGGTCTGTTACCTTCGCCGAAGCGCATTCGCGCGAAGCAAGGCCTTGGCTCCCACGGCCTGCAAGAAAACAACAAAATTAATTTCCATGTGACAGCCGTCACAACATTGAAATGGCCGTGTGGCAATATACTCCCAGTTCTGCAAAAAGGACTCTGGCGGCCACAGCGCTGTGAGTCGTCGGAGACGCAGACTAACCCTGGTTAAATCAACTACCTTAAGGACCCAATACCATGGCAGCAACTGAATACTATCAAGTAGTGCAGCAGATTTATGTCTCCTACTTCGGTCGTCCGGCGGATCCGGTTGGCCTGGCGAACTTCGCCTCGCAACTCGACGCTGCTGGCGCCCCGAAGACGCTGAAGGACATCGACGCTGCCTACGCCAGCAACACGACGATCAAGACCCTGATCGACCAGTTCGGTTCCAGCACGGAATCCAACACGCTGTACGCTGGTGCTTCCACCGCTGCCTTCGTCAACGCGATTTATTCCAACATTCTGAACCGCGCTGCTGACTTTGACGGCCTGATCTTCTGGTCGTCCGCCATTGATCGCGGCGTTATCACCCGCGCCAAGGCTGCGCTGTCCATCATGTCTGGCGCGCTGAACGACACTTCCGCACAAGGTGTGATCGACGGACAAGTCGTCGCCAACAAGATTGCCGTCGCTGCCAACTTTACGACCAACCTCAACACGTCTGCTGAAGTCGTTTCGTATGCTGGCGACGCAGCTGCAGCATCTGCACGTGCAATGCTGACGTCGGTGACTAATACCACCAACACGACCACTTTCGATGTGGATTCCACGATCTCCCAGATCGGAAACATTGTCGTTCCTGGCACGACTTTTACGCTCACTACTGGTGTGGATACGCTCACTGGTACCGCTGGTAACGACACCTTTAACGCTGTCATCGATGCTGGTCCCGGCGGTGCAATTCCTCCTTCGACCACTTGGACGGCTCTCGATGTAATTGACGGTGGCGCGGGCACTGACACCCTGAAAATCAATGCGATCACGGATTTCGCCGTTCCTGGTAGCGCAACGGTTACCAATGTTGAGAACGTGACAATTGCAGCTGCAGCGAAACTCGGTACTTTTACCGCTAACGGCACTGGCAACGTTGATCTGTCGACCGTATTCGGTACTGTAAATAATCTGACCATCACTTCCGCTTCGGAAGCAGACTTCAAGGCCGGCACAAGCACAGCCGTTAATGTAAGCGGTGTGACCGGTGGTCTCGAGGTGGTTGGTGGCTCTGCGCAGACCGTCTCCCTGGCAGCCCAAGGCGGCGCTGTCAAACTGAGCGGCTCCACTGGCGCCATCAGCCTGACTTCCGCCAAACATGGCGCTAACAACATTGACATTGACGGTGGATCTACGGTCAACGTAACGACCACCTCGACTGTGAGCAACGGCAATACGGCCATCGGTGCCAACACTGCTGCAACTGGTGCCGTTACGGTTACCCAGAATCTTAATTCCGACGGCACCGCCGCTCTGAACGGTGGCACCATTGGCGTTACCGGCGGCACCTCGGTAAACGTGACGGTGAATGCAGTCAGCACGGCGAAGGACGAGAATGCCGACAGCGACATCACCATTGGTGCGATCACTGTGACCGGCAATGGCAAGACGACGGCAGTCACGGTTGATCAGAACAAGACCGAGACCACCTTCACCAAGGCAGCCGTCCCGGTAGTCAAGGAAACCAGCGTAGTTACCTTTGGTGCCATGAAGTCGGGCGAGGCACTGACCATTAACGGTTTGACGTTCACCGCTGCGAAGGATCTGACCGCTGAGCAGGCTGCACAAGCATTCTCCAACCTGACCGCCGCCGATACGCAAAGCGCTTCCGGTCCTGTCGCCAATGGCATTTACACCGGTGCTTTCAATTCGGCCGTATGGACCAGCGCTGCGGCATCTGGCAAGACCGTTACGTTCACCGCAAAGGATGATGACGAGACCGATCTGACCTTCACCGGTACCGCGACGACCAATGATGCGGGCGCACGGATTCCGACGCAGGTGAAGACTGCCGGTACGGTCGCAGTTGCCAAGGACACATCGACTAACGTCGTTACTTATAGTGACGTTCGCATTGATGATGCTGCCACTGCCGCTATCACTACGGTGACTGTTGACGGTTACAAGTCTGCTGATATCGGTGCCACGGGTAATGATCTGAATGCCCTCAAGACACTTTCGCTGGCTAACAGTGCGGGTACGGCCTCGGTTGCAACCTCCGCTACCACATTGGACCTGACAGTCAACAAGGTCAAGCACGCTGTTGATTTGGACCAGACTGGTGCGACGATTGCAACCCTTAACGTTACTACTACTGGCGCAAACTCCGCCTTCGCGCTGACTTCTGCTGCGACCAAGGACCTGACCGTTGCTGGCGATAAGGCCGTCGATCTGACCGGCTCCACTCTGACGGCACTGGAAAATGTCACCGTTACCGGCTCTGCTGGCCTGAACCTCGGTGCTTCCGTTGCTGCCAAGTCGATCAATACCACTGGTACAACCGGCACTGTCACTGCAACCATTGATGGTAATGCAGCGACCTATACCGGCGGTGCTGGCGTGGATAAGGTGACGCTGAACAACACTACTGTGTCTAAGGCCATTGACCTTGGCGACGGTGACGACACGCTGACCCTGGCATCCGGTACGTCTGCGTTGACATCCGATGTGAATGGCGGTGGCGGCACCGACACGCTGGTAATGACGGCTGCCGATGCAGCTACCCTTTCGGGTTCGACGGCGTTCGCAACCAAGATCGCCGGTTTCGATAAGCTGAGCCTGACTCAAGAGACCACAACCAAGACGGTTGATATGTCTAACATGGACGGTATCAACTACGTTATCAGCTCAGGTTCGGCTGGCGGTACAGGTGCAAATACAACATATGCAACGACCAAGTCCTTGCTGACCAACGGTGACACTTTTGCCTTTACCTACAACGGCGCAGCAAAAACCGCAACTATCGGCGCGACCGCTGGGGCGACCGCGACAGCAGCCGAGGTTCAGGCAGCGGTTGATGCACAGGTTGGAGCTGGCAAGGTGACCGCATCGTTCAGCGGAAACGACTTGGTGCTGACTGCAGTAGGCGACCCAGCCCACGACACCCTGACGGGTGGCAATTACACCAATGCTGGTGGCACGCGATCGACACTGGACGGTGCTGACACAGCGGGCACTGCCTATTCCACCAAGTGGGCGGGCCAAGCAGCGGCACTGACCCAGAATGACACGATTGCCTTTACCTACGATGGTACGGCCAAAACCGCAACCATCGGTGCGACTGCTGGAGCCTCCGCTACCGCAGCTGAGATCCAGGCCGCGGTTGACGCACAGATTGGCGCTGGTAAGGTGACCGCATCGTTCACGAATGGTGGTGCAGACTTGACTTTCACCGCAAATGCTCCCTATCACACACTGGTGGGAGGCAATTATACGGACGCCGATCACGTAGGTGGTGCTGCGACGGTTGCTGCGGCTGACACTGCAGGTGCGGCTGCCAATAGCGTCTATGCAGCAGAAGTTGCACTGTTGACCAAGGGCGACACCATTGCCTTTACTTATAATGGTACTGTGTATACCGCGACGATCGGCACGACAGCCGGTGCTACCGCAACCGATGTCGAGGTGAACGCTGCAATTGATGCGGCTGTCACTGCAGGTAATGTGGCATTGGGTGCGAACAAGGTCACCGCCTCCTTCACTAATGCTGGTGCTGATCTGACGCTCACGTCGGACGACGCTTCCAAGGCACTCGTCGGTGGCAACTTCACTGACGTTGGCGGTACCTATGCTACAACCGCAGGCGCCAATGCTGCTGCGACGGATACCACGCTGACCCTGACCAAGGTCGCCGACAACAGCACTCTTGAGCTGACCGGTGCTGGTACTGGCGTAATCGTCACCATGGCTGACGCGACTGGCTCTGCGGACACCTTGAACATCGTCACCAAAGTCTCGACGGCTGATCTGAACTTCGGAACGGTCACAACGACGAACGTGGAAACCATCCATCTCACGGTAACCGATACCTTGCTGGATAATAACGCCGATGGCGTTAATGATCCGGTGAGTGCAAGCACGGTGACCTTGAAGGATGCTGCGTTGACGACCGTGACGGTGACGGGTAACGGCAATGTCACCTTGAACCTGGATGCGAACGTAGTTGCGCTGACCAGCGTTGATGCTTCTGGTCTCACTGGGGCGCTGACGGCAACCACTAACGGTACCGTTGCCCAGACCATCAAGGGCGGTTCGGGCGATGATGTACTGACGTCCAAGGCAACCGGCTCGGTTGCTGACCAGCTCTTCGGCGGCGACGGCATGGACACGCTCGTGGCGAACAAGGGTATGTCTCAGATGACGGGCGGTGCTGGTCACGATATCTTCCAGATCAACGTGGCTTCGCTCAACGTCAACTCGGCATCGACGATCATGGATCTGGGTTCCGGCGACGTGATCAAGTTCGCAAATGCTGATGCGTTCAAGTCGGCAGCGGTGACGTTGGATTCCACCGCCGTGTTCCAAGACTTTGCTAACGCAGCAATCGCTACAATCACTTCCGACAACGATCTGGCTTGGTTCCAGTACGGCGGCAACACCTACATCGTTCAAGAGAAGTTTGGCGGTACGGGCAACCACGATACGTTCCTCAATAATCAAGACTTTATCGTCAAGATCGTTGGTACCGTTGACCTCAGCACCGCGTCGTTCAACGCAACTGCTGGCACGCTGGAAATCGCCTAATCTCTCTCAGAGACAAGCACCCGCCCTCGGGTAGGTGCTTGCGGTGAAAGCCTTTGGAACCCCTGTGACCCTGGTTGCAGGGGTTTTTTTCTTAACAAGCCGTGCGGTGAAGAGGGGAGCAGACCCAACTTGTCGCTTGCTCTCCGGACCTTAGCGTAGTAATCTGAAGTTCACCGAAGCAACACATCGTGCAGACGGGACCGCCGTGCTGCATGCGTAACACTCCAACATCGTGCAGGCGATCCATCGTGCTGCATGCCAGTAGCAATCACATCGTGCGGGCTGATCGCAGCGCTGCACGCCAGTAACAAAAATCAAACCTCAATCTAGTGCCGTGCATGCGCTGCCGTCGGGCTGCCGCATGCGGGGCCAACTGCAAGGACATTGTCATGGACAAGAAACTTTGTGCCGCAGGCAGCGGCACCCCCATCAATCGTGCCCAGCGCCGGGCCATTCGGTTTAAGCGAGTGCGCGAAATTGTCCCCTTCGGTGCGACACAGATTTATGCGCTGATCGCAGCGAATCGATTCCCACGACCGTTCAAATTAGTTCAAGGCGGTCGGGCATCGGCATTTTGGGAAGACGAAATTTACGATTGGCTCGAAACGCGCGCCGCTGCATCTCAGGAGGGCAAGTGATGAAAGACCTCGACCTTAAGGAATACCCCTATCTCCTCGCGCCAGACAGCAATAACCCCACCGCTCTCGCAGCTAGGCGGATGCGGCTCGAAGCATTCATCCATAGAACGTGTCTGCTGCCGTATAAACATATGGCCGGTCATCGGAAGATTGTAGAAACGATAGATCGCAGCGCTTCACTCTCTCACAGCTCATGTTGGCTTACCTACGGCGACGCCCCGATCTTGATGACTGAAGATTACTACCCTCCTGATCTCCACGACCTCGGCATGGCGGGAGTGTGCTGGATCGTTGTCGATCAGGCGCACTCGATCTATCACCAAGACACACACATGGTGCTGCTCACCCTACCGAGATACCGCGAACAACTTATCCGCGTTAGAGACAGGCTGAAGTAAGGCATCAGCGCGTAGTTATCCCAATCGAAAACACAAAGAAAAGCCCCGCTCCAAGGCGGGGCTGAAAGGTCTATTACATGAACGCTATTGTAGAGCAAACCAATCTTGATGTCCTCAGCGAGGCATTTAGCCTACTGTCTGCCACCCTCGACTGCACCGGATACATTGCAGTCCGCGGCTTTGGTGTTGGTGCAGCCAAGGACAGGCAGGCCCGTCAGAAATTCTTTGCGCCGGGTGATTATCAGGGAGCGTGCGCGGAAGCAGAACGGTTGTCGAACGCTGGATACGACGCCTATTTTGCTACGTGCACCTTCATGAGCAACAAGGCAGCGGACGCGGCCAACGTGCACGCTGTGAAGTGTTTCAAGATTGATCTGGACGTGGAGGAAGGAAATGAAGCGAAATACGGCAGCAAGCGCGAAGCGGTCGAGACTCTGGTCAATTTTTGCGATGGCGATAATTTACCTGTGCCTGTACTTGTCGACAGTGGTTATGGCGTACACGGCTACTGGATACTTTCTGAATCGCTCGACGCCGGAGACGGAAAACTCTACTCCGAAAAACTCAAAGCCCTGCTCATAGCACGCGGACTGAAGCACGACCGCACGGTGACAGGCGACGTGGTGCGCGTGCTGCGTGTGCCGGGCACATTGAACAGCAAGCAGGCTGTAGCCCGGCGCGTGAAGCTGAAGTCGCCCGTCACGACGGTGGACACGGACACGATGCTGGACAAGATCGATGCGCTGTATGCAGCCACGCCTGACATGCCGGTGCGCGAGGCCAAGCAGGACTTGATGCTCGGCGCGCTGCCAGCCCACCTGCGCGGCAGGAAGCTGGACAAGGATACGATCGGCCTTATCACTGGCAAGCCCAAATCGTTCGCTGTCATGGTAAAACGCATGAATGCCGGAGACAGCAAGGCGTGCGCGCAGATCGCGGACATCTACAACAAGCAGTGCAAGCAGGCCGAAAGTCGTTGGCGGGCAGGACTGTCAATCGCGCACTTCTGTGACGATGGAGAGTGGGCCATCCATGAAATCTCGAATCGCTACCCGAACTACGACCACGACGAGACGACGAAGAAAGCCGCGCTGATCAAGGGTCCGTACAAGTGCCAGACCTTTGAGAATTCGTGGCCAGAGTTGTGTAAAAATTGCCCACACAAAAACGTTATCACCAGCCCAATCCAGCTTTGCGAAGATGACAGACCTTTACCAAGGTTTGAGATGTCATTAGAGGCGGCCTTGGACGTTGCCCGTGCCGTCGAGAAGCTGACCAAGGATGGTGACGTAGGGGCGGTACTTGAACCAGACGCCGTCGTAGCACTGCAGGCGATCAAGAAACATGATCCCGCCGAGTTTCAGCGAGTACGCGCATCCCTAAAGGCGGCAAATCGTAAGCTTTCGATTGCTGCGCTCGATGAGGCTATACGCGGCGACGCCAAGAACACGGAGCGCACTATCGCTGACCTGCTAGTGAAGCTCGCATGTAATGAGTGCACATTCCTGCATGACGCAGACGATGAGTCCTACGCGACGTTCTTACGGGATGGGCATCGTGAGTGCTGGAAACTGGAAAGCAAGGGCTTCCGTGAATGGCTGTCTTACCAGTTCTTCCGCGAGCACAAGACCGCTCCGACGGATGTTTCAATGACGGCCGCGATTTCAACCTTGAGCGGTCAAGCGAAATTCGATGGGGAGGAGCGTTTATTCGCCGTACGCGTCGCAAAGCATGACGACGATTATTTCATCGATCTTTGCAATGAACAGTGGCAGGCGGCCCGGATCACCCGCTCAGGGTGGCAAGTCGTCGATGCGCCGCCGGTCATGTTCACGCGTACGAGCACAATGCGCGCGTTACCGACACCGACAACCGGCGGCAGCCTGGGCGATTTGTGGAAGCTTGCCAACATCGGCGTTGAGGACCGTGAGCTGCTATTGGCATGGATGATCGAAGCCTTTCGTCCGGACACACCGTACCCTGTTCTTGAACTGTTTGCGGAACAGGGTGCTGCGAAATCGAGCACGCAGTCTGTTATTCGTGAATTAATTGACCCGAATCGCGCGAACTTGCGGGCCAAACCAAAAACTATCGAGGACCTGTTCATCACCGCAAAAGCTTCGCACGTCACAAGTCTGGAAAACTTGTCGTATCTTTCACCTGATTTTCAGGACGCGTTGTGCGCATTGGCGACCGGCGCTGGCTATGGAGGACGCACCTTGTACACGAACAGCGAGGAAACCGTATTCGATCTGAAGCGGCCGGTCATGTTGAATGGAATCTCCGTCGTTGCGACCCGGCAGGATTTGATGGATCGCACTCTGCTGATCGACCTTCCCCCGCTTGTGTTTCGACGCGCCGAAGCGGATATCGACGCCGAATTCCAGCAGACCAAATCGCGAATATTTGGCGCGCTGCTGAGCCTGTTTTCCGCTTCGCTCGCGGTCCTCCCATCGGTGCAAATCGCACACGGCAATCTACCCCGCATGGCCGATTTTGCCCGACTTGGTGAAGCGGTATTCCGCGCATTGGGCCGACCGAACGGCGAGTTCTTGAAAAAATACCACGCAAAGCGCCAGCAAGGTGTTGCGCATACTATCGAGTCCAGCCCGATCGCGGCGGCAGTGATCGCATGGCTCGAACGTAACCCTGCCGGATTTTCCGGTCCGCTGAAATCGCTTTACGATGCGCTTACACCGTTCAGGAGTATTGGCGAACAGTGGCCAACGTCATTGCGGGGGTTTGGCGATGGTTTACGGCGCGTCGTTCCATCCCTACGCATTCTCGGATACGACGTGCAATACCTTGGACACCACCGTGACGGCCACCGCTGGCAGATCAAAAGCGATATATGTCCTCCGGCATGAAAAGTCCTAGTGTGACGGTCACGACGGTCACAATGGTCACGCGTCTGCATTGTCAGCAAATTTTTTGTGACCGTCGTGACCGTTGTGACCGGCATTCGGAAAGTTTTCAGGCCAGCAGACACATATCCGACAAATCACATAAATATTCGAAGCCCCGAAATGTTATGCAGTGCCGTCGGATTTGTATGAGGTCAGCGAAAAAATCGAACTTTGTTCGCCCTTTGGTTGGGCAATTGAGATGAGAAGGTGGAATGATGCCGATACCAAGCTTGAAACATGCCGTTCAGTGCCGCGCGATCGCAAAGAGCACGAACCAACGGTGCATGAATTTGGCAGTCCGGGGTTGGCCCGTTTGCCGCTTGCACGGCGTTCACAAAAAGATAGTACGAGGTGCTGAACATGGCGCGTTCAAGCATGGACAGGAAACGAGGGAGGCAAGAGCCGACAGCAAAAAAACCTCGGAACAACTCAGGCAGATCAAGGCGGCGCTAAAGAAACTTGGGCTTCTTTAGCCAGTCCGATATTTGAATAACTATATTTCGTACAAAAATTTATGTTTGAGATTACGCAAAGGCTGCGTAAACCGGGACGAGTAGCGTGTACACATCAATTCCACGAATCGCTGCTCCATCATGTCTGCTTCTGCCTACCACTCCCCCGCGCCGATGACGGACTACTTTCTGGCACGTCAGGCTATTCTTCATCCTGACAAAAGCCTTGCCGCGTACGAACTGCTCTACCGCCGCGCGGGCACCGGCCGGGCCGCTGTGCGCGACGACTTGCATGCCACCGCGTGCGTCATCGCCCATGCGTCCCTGCTCGGTATCGAAAACGTGATCGGCACATGCCGGGCTTTCGTGAATCTCGATGCCACCGCGCTGATGTGTGACTTCGTCCAGTTTCTACCCCGAGACAGGGTCGTGTTGGAAATTCTTGAAACAGTGCGTGCGACCGCCGATGTCACGGCGCGTATAACGGAACTGCGCCGCGCGGGATATGTGATTGCCCTTGATGACGTGATGGCCTACTCCGATGATGTAGCGAAGCTGGCGGAACTGGTCGACATCGTCAAGCTCGATATTCTCGCCACACCGCAAAGCGGCCTGCCACGGCTGTGCAGGCGTTTCAAGGCTGCAGGTAAAAAGCTTCTCGCGGAAAAAGTGGAAACGCGGGATCAGTACCTGCGTTGCATCGATCTCGGCTTTGATTATTTTCAGGGTTATTATTTTGGTATGCCTGACGTACTTACCGGCCGGAGGCCCATGCTGCCGACTGAGGCGACCATGCGCCTGCTGTTGCAGATAGTGAAACCTGGATCGAGCGCGGCCGACGCCGAACACAGCATCCTGCGTGAACCCGGCCTTACTGCGACATTCATGCAGCTCGTGCGCGATGCTACAGGGATCAGGCAGGCGCTGCTTGCCTTGGGAAGACTGCAGACAGAGCGCTGGCTGCTTGCCCTGCTCCATGCAGAGGAGGTGGCATGCATGCGGTAGGCGCGTTGACGTTTCTGCCGCCCTGCTCAACTGTCGATCGACAGCTACTTTTTGCGGAACCTAATCTTTATTGGTATGTCCGACGGGGGCATTTAACGCAGTAGCGGGCGATGTATCCCGGCGGATTACACCGGGTAGTAATTCAAGACAAGGCAAGTCAAGGCACTTCTCTTTTTAACTTGATGGAGGTGTCAAATGACGAAACGCGTAATGAAGTTGTTAGATGCATATTCCGGCCACATGATTTGCACGGTTTGTGGTAGCGAACATGACGCGAGCATAAAGCCAAGAAGCAACGGCAAATATCGCTATGGGTCTTGGCAGTGCGTACATAAATGTAAATTGCCAACAGCAGAGGAACATCTGGCCTTTAACGGTTGGACACATGCTTGGATTGAGCCCAAGCACATGCGTATCCCACCAAAAATTTAACGTCTTAAGAAAGCCTAGCATGACCCCTAATGCCGTTCAGTTGGAAGAGCTGGACGGCATTCTTGTTTTCAGATCTGGAATCGGGCGAGCGATGCTTTCCTTTGGCTGGAAGAGACAAAGCGCATACTATGCAGCCTGCTCCATGCAGAGCAATCGAACGCCGCCTTCTATGCACTTAGACCGATACTTCGAAATTTTTTTGCAAAAAATTTTTGCGGTGCACTAAGTACACATCACGGCATTTCAGGAATGCGAATTTGAAAAATTTGGTGCCCGTTCGGCTCGAATAGTAATCAAGGAAAACGGGACTCCTACCTCAATAGTGCCTCCCCCGGGTGGGGTGGGGTCGTGCCAGCCGCACCGCCAGGGCAAGGAAAAGATGCAGGAGAGTAGGTCGACGGCATCCCTAGGATGATGGAATCAACCTGAAAAGGGGCGGGGTACGGTCGCGAATTCGAAATTGAAAATGTGCCGTCTCGGATGCTCAGGCATTCGTCTCCAACAACGCAGGCGGAGCGAATACGGCACCCAACGAGTTGACGGCGGCGTTGGCAGCCTCGACCAGCGTCTCATGCGCCAGGTGCGAGTAGCGCTGCGTGGTCTTGACCTGCGTGTGGCCAAGGATCTTCTGCACTTCATAAAGCGAACGGCCGGCATTGATCAGAAAGCTGGCGAACGAGTGCCGCAGGTCGTGAATCCGCACGTCCGCCAAGCCCGCATTCGTGCGCGCCGTGTTCCACGCGTAGAAGATGGACACGAACGGCTTGTGCGTCTTCGGGTTGGCGAACACCCACGGGCAGCCGGGCAGGCGCGGCACCTGCTCCAGCAAGCGTAGCGCGCCGTCGGACAGCGGTACATGGCGTGCCTTGCCTGCCTTCGTCATCGGGATGCGCCACAAGCGACGCTGGACATCAAAATCCTCCCACCGTGCATCGAGCACCTCCCGCCGCCGCGCGCCGGTCAATAACAGCATCGGAATGATGTAGCGCAGCATCGGATTGTCGGAGCGGTTGAGCTGGTCGTATAAGGTGGCTGCCTCTTCCCGTGACAGGTAGCGTTCCCGCTTGTTGTTTTCTTCGAGCAGTGGAAATCCCGCAGTCGGATTGGCCTTCACGCCCGGAACGTCCCAACGCAGCGCCAGGTTGAACAGGTAGCGCAGCAGGATCAATAAACGGTTGCAGGAGCCGGGCGCGTGGGTTTGGCGCTGCTTCGTGATCAACGCAATTACGTCATGCTTGGCGATCTGATCCATGTAGCGCTTGCCCCAGACCGGCTCCACATGGTTGCGCAGCAGCCCCTCGTCGCATTGCCAAGAACGCTTGTAGTTTTTGACGAAGGGCAGGTACTGGTCATGAATGAACTCGGAGACGGTCGGCACCTGCCGTAGCGCCGCCTTTGTCTCGGCCGGATCTTCGCCCATGGCGATCTGGTTGCGATACTTTTCCGCCAACGTGCGCGCTTGAGCCAGCGACACATCATGGCCGTCAGCTATCCGCAGCTGGCGCGTACGTCCGCGCTCATTCTGGAAGCGCAGGTAATAGGTCTTGCGCCCGGTGGGGCTCACCGACAGCAGCAGGCCGCGCGTCTCGGTGTCGAACAAGTCCAGCTTAGGTTTGCCTGCCGGACAGATTGCGTTCTTGACCAGCTGCGGTGTGAGGGTTATCTTAGCCACAATGTTAGTCCTTTATGCGGGAATACAGCATAGTATACAACACTAATAGTAGCGTATGACTTTGGAAAATCAAGGCGAGATTTCGCTCGAAAACGTCAAGGTGGCGGTCGCATTGCGCGCCGCCCGCACGGCCTTGGGCTGGAACCAGCAGGAGTTTGCCGAAAAATTGGGGGTGGCCAAGTCCACCGTTGCGCGGATCGAGACGGCCGACAGCGTGGCCAGCGCGCCGGTGCTGATGAAGGCGCTGGGGCTATTGGCAACAGCCGGGGTGGAAGTCGATCTGCTGGGCACATCAGGGCTGAGATTTGCCGTCACGGCAGCGGCGCTACAGGAAGCCAAGGGCCGGTTGCAGGACGATCAAATGCGGCGGGCGGACCGCAAGCGCGGCAAGTGAGTGGATCAGGCTGTAGGTGATGCAGGAACGATGCAGGTGCGCAAGGCATTGATTCCAGGGTAGATTTTTCCGCACGCGGTGCCGCAAATGGTTCGCATGACGCGGGTGCTTGTAAACGGCGTGTAGTAAACCGAAGTGACGCGTCTATTAGTAGCGTCAATTTCGTTTACTTTCAACGACTTACCCAGGTCGTAAACAAGGTCGCTCACTACTGGTACGGATGCCGGTGCAGCGTTCACTGGCGCTGCTGGCAACGATAACTTCAACGGCGTGCTGCAAGCCGCGGGTGCAGCTGGTACAACGGTTCAGCCTGGTGACAACCTGACAGGTGGCGCAGGTACCGACACGCTGAATATTTCTGTTGCCGGTGACGCTGGTGGTGCTTACACGTTGTCTGCGGTGTCTACCAACGGTATCGAAAAAATTCTTCTGTCCAACTTTGACACCAACGCTGCTGCGACCACTGTTGATGCTGCATTGATGACAGGTGTGACGACCATGGGCCTGTCCTCGTCTTCGGCTACTGGCGACACTACCTTTGCAAACATCAAGAATCTTGTTGCTGGCGAAATGCGCAATGGCTCTGGTGACTTGACTCTCACATACAACGCTGACGTTGTTGCTGGTACCGCCGACACCCAAAATCTGACTGTTTCTGCTGTGACCGGTGGTACCTTCACCGCCAATGGTGCTGAAACTATTGCCGTTAAGACCGAGTTGGTGAAATCCACCCTGGATGCTGTTGTCTCTGACAAGCTGGCAAAACTGACCGTTACCGGCGACCAGGATTTGACCATCACCAACGCGCTGAGCTGGGCTGCTACCGCCAATGGCACCGCAATCGACGGTACTGTTGATGCATCTGCCTTTACCGGCAAGCTGACCGTTGATGTGTCTGGTACGACCTCCACTGTCAAGGTAACCGGCGGCTCTGGCGATGACACCATCAAGATGGCTGGTACCCTGACCAAGGATGACGTAATTGATGGTGGCGCTGGTGCCAACACGCTGACCATGAATGCTGCTGCGCTGACAGACCAGTTCACGAACGTCAAGAACATTCAAACCGTCGCATTTAATGCGGCATCAACTGTGTCTGTCGACGCTTCCAAACTGTCCGCAGGTGTAACGACGATTCAGGTTGACCTGAATGACAGCAGCGATAACGCCACCGTTGACGCGAGCACGATTACCAAATTGAATGGTCAGGCGGTCGTGATTAAGCACGGTACTGCTGATGCGTCGAATGCTGGCGATGCTGACGGCGTGAAGCTCACGATCACGAATGCAACCGACACGGCAAATGACAGCATTTCTGTTACTGCAAATGCAATCGGCACCACGGCCAACAAGCTGGGCATGGACGTTCTTGATGTCGGCAATTTCGAAGCAGTGACTCTTGCTAACAAGAAGTCGACTACCGTAACAGCCAACGAAATCCAGACGCTGACTGCTTCGTCTGCGGGTAAGTTGACCATCACTGGCGACGCAGATCTGACCATTGGTTCGATCACGGGCGGCAAGATGACTGAGCTGGATGCTTCCGGGCTTGCTGGCAAGTTAGTGGCGACCTTCGGCACCAATGACAAAGTCAAAGCGACGGCAGCTCAGAAGGACACGCAGTTCAACTTTGGTAGCACCCTCGACAACAACGATACGGTCGTTGGCGGGGCTAGCACCAAAGACGAAGTTACCGCTACGGTTACTGGCCTGACTGCTACCACTGGCAAGCTGAACATTTCCGGTGTTGAGACGATTACCCTGAACACCACTGGTAACAACACGCTGGATCTGAGCAGCGTCACCGGCGCAACCTCGGTGTCCGTCGCTGGCAATACGCAGACTATTACCGGTTTGGATCTTGCCACAAAGCTCGTTGATACCGCGGGTTCGACGTTGAAGGTAACGGCTGCCAACGCAACTGGTAGCAACGACACACTCACCGTGGAGCAAAAGCTTGATGGTGACCAGACTACCGTCGTTGAGGCCAAGGGCGGATCGGTGGAAAACCTGGCTCTGATCGTCAACGATACGGCCGCCACTGCGAACAACGCTGCCTTCACGCTGACTGGCTTTGAAGGCACGAAGGTTTCCGTTTCCCAGGCGGCCACTTCTGCAACCAATGTCAACGTGAACCTGGGCACGCTGTACAAAACAGTGACCACTGTTGATATGTCTGGTGTAAAGGGCACGCAAGCTGCTTCCGCCGCTAACGCAACGGCTGCAGTGACCTTTAACCTGTCGGGTAATGCGGCTGCCAATGTCACCGGCTCGGCTCAAGGTGACACCTTCAATATCGCTTCTACAGGTAACGTCGATCACACTATTGCCGGTAACGGTGGTACAGACACCACGAATATCACGGTGCAGGCAGGCTTCGTACGTGCCGATCATATCGCTACCAAGAACCTGAACATCTCGGTGAATGCAGGCGATAGCATCACGTTGAATCAAGCATTTAACGCGGCGTCTACCAACATTACTCTTGCAGGCGGTAATAGCTTGTCCGTGTTTACTCAAGCTCAGGGGTTGGCTGATGCAGTGACCGCATTTGACGCTACCAACTTCGGTGGTGACATCGCAGTTACCGTTGCAAACGACAAGCTGGACGACACCGTAACTATTACCGGCGGTGTTTCGGCCAAGGATACGGTCACCTCGACCTATGCGACGGCTGGCACCTACAAGCCGAAGACGGTTGGTGTTGAAACGCTGGCACTGACTGCATCAGACGGCGCCACTAGCTCTGCTGCTGTCACCGTAGACCTCTCCAATACAAGCGGCGTCAAGACTGTTGCAGCGTCTGTTGGCAATGCAGACACGATGACGATCGACAAGATCGGCAGCCAATTGATCCAAGTTATCGATATGCAAAATGATAACGGCGCAGTTACGCTGGAGGCCAAGTTGGCTGATGCAACTGGTGCTGCAGACGTGGTGAGCTTCGAACTGAAGGGTGCTGGTGCCGGTAATATCGATGATGGTGCCATTCTGAAGACCACCGATATCGAGACGGTCAACATTAAGGTGTCGTCGGCAGAGTCCATCAGCCTGGCAAACCTTGGCATGTCGGATGCGACCAAGTTTGAATCTGTCGTGCTGACTGGTGATAAGGCCCTGACGATTTCTGCTCTGAACGCCAACGTCAACACGATCGATGCTTCTGGTATGTCGACCGGTGGTTCTGTTATCCAGACCGGCCGTAGTGGCACCACCGCTGCGACCTACACCGGTTCGTCTGGTGATGACACCTTCATCATGAAGCACGCAGGCGACAACATTGCTGCCGGCAGTGGTACCGATACGCTGAAGGTTAGCTTCAACCAAGTGTTGGGTGGTCTGCAAGTCGACTTGAGCTCCACCGGCGACCAAGTGACTACCTTCAATGGTGCTGCCAACGCAGCTGTCCAATCTGGTTTTGAGAACGTCGACCTGTCTGGTATCACCGGCACGTTTGGTGCAGATATCACGGCAAACAAGGCGGGCTCGATTATCACCGGTACGATTAATTCCGACCAGATCACGTTGGGTGCCGGACAAGATACTGTTGTCTTCAATCCGGCAAGCCAGAATGGCAACGACACCATTATGTCGTTCGCAGCCGGTAGTGGTAAGGACATTTTGAAGGTGAGTCCCCTCGCCACTTTGATTGGCAGCACTTCCGGCGGTCTTGACGTTAAGCTCGACGCTGCCTCTGGCGGTAAGGGTGATACCGCGGCTTTTGAGGTGATTGGTATCAGTGCGACAGATAAAGCAAGTGCTGACTGGAGCAACGTCGTGTCGAAGATCGGTGGCGCTCTTACCATCGCTTCCGATACTACAGCTGGTAATGCTGCGACAGTTATCCTGATCGACAACGGAACGGATACTCGTATTTATCTGTTTAACGACGACGCTACGGCCAACGCCACTGTTGAGACTACGGAGTTGACCCTTGTCGGTACGCTGTCTGGCGTTCTGGTTGGTGCCCTGCACGCTACAAATTTTGCCTAATCTCCCCCGGAGACAAGCGCCCACCCTCGGGTGGGTGCTTGAGGTGAAAGCCTTTAAAACCCCTGTGACTTCGGTTGCAGGGGTTTTTTCTTGGAGGCCAAGGAAGCCAGGGTCAAGTCTTACATTCAAACATTCCTCCTTCCGCAACCAAACGCAACGCTTTCTCCACGTAAGCGCCTTCTCTGTTGGAGACAGGGTCAAGTCCTGCGATCCAGCATTTTGTAAGGTCATGGTTAAGATGATTGCCAGACTAGTGCCGGTATTGCAACGACGAGCCTTGCGGTGTGAGAAAGTAATTAGATCCACCAGCCAGCAAGCCAAAGAGTCCACATTCTGATTTTCATCGGAACCTGTTAGGCTTCATTTTTTCCTCTCTGCATGGCATGAATAACACCAACGCGTTTAACTGGCAGCAGGCTCTGCAAAAAGCCCTCCAGCATGCTCAGTGTGCCCGGTTCGACGTATTCCTCGATCGATGCCAGCGCATTATTGACATATGCCCCAGCGAGCTTGACGCGCTGCTTGCAGTGGCGTCGACTCTGACTTCCTTTGGTTTCCTGACCGCTGCAGAGAAGTGCTATCGCCATGCGCGGAAAATCGCTCCTGGCAACGTCCGCCCTGTCATGGGGCTTGCCGACATCGCCCGTGATGCCAGCGACCACGCCGAATGCCGGCGTTTGTATGCGGCATTGCTGCAGCATTTGCCGGACCATGAAATCGTTTGTCGCAACGCGCTGCTGAGTCTCGAATACGATCCGCAAGCCGACGACGAGACGCGTTTTGTACAGGCAAAGGCGTGGGGC
Organism: Noviherbaspirillum sp.; assembly: GCF_035254685.1. Taxonomy (GTDB): domain Bacteria; phylum Pseudomonadota; class Gammaproteobacteria; order Burkholderiales; family Burkholderiaceae_D; genus Noviherbaspirillum. The sequence continues at coordinate 75,567 of NZ_DATFAI010000010.1, forward strand.
GTATGGGCGCTGGCGAAGGCGGGCGGAGCGCGGCCGCGCCCGCCGTTGCGCCCTCTTGCGGGTCGGCCATTACGTATTGGCTATCTATCTGCCGATTTCTGTCAGCATACCGTCGGCCTGCTCGTCAAAGACATCCTCGCCGCGCACGATAGCACCCGGATTACTGCTTACGCCTATAGCGTAGGGCAGGTCACTGACTGGGTGACGGCCAAGATCAAGGCGGCATGCACGTTCCGCAACGTCACCGCGATCGACGATGTGGCGCTCGCAAACCTGATCCGGCAGGACGAAATAGATGTGCTGGTTGACTTGTCGGGACATACGGCTGGCTCACGCCTGACTGTGTTTGCGCATCGGCCTGCTCCGGTACAGGTGAGTTGGCTGGGTTACTTTGCAACGACAGGACTGTCCGCCATGGATGCAGTGCTGCTCGATCAATGGCACGCACCTCGCGAGGTCGAAAGCCTTTTTGTTGAACAAGTAATTCGATTGCCGGGAGGTCGTATTTGCTACACGCCGGTACACTTCGCGCCGGCGGAGGTTTCGGCACCGCCGTGTCTCCAGAACGGTTTTGTTACCTTTGGCTCGTTCAACAATACCGGCAAGCTCAACGACGAGGTGCTCGCGGTGTGGGCACAGATACTGGCCGCAGCCCCGCACTCGCGGCTTGTATTGAAGTGGCGCACATTCCAGGATGGCGGCCTTTGTCAGCGCGTCCGAGCGACCTTTGCCCGGCTTGGGATCGATCCTGCGCGGATCGAACTCCGGGGCGCATCGTTCCACGTGGACATGTTGAAGGAATATGGCGATGTGGATATCGCGCTCGACCCGTTTCCATTTACGGGCGGTCTGACGAGTTGCGAAGCATTGTGGATGGGTGTCCCTGTCGTGACCTGGCCTCAAAGCAGGGTCGTGAGCAGGCAGACATTCGCATTCTTGTCAGCAATTGGCTTGCCGGAACTCGCCGGTTCGAGCGCTGATGAGTACATTCGCATTGCGCTGAAACTGGCGAGGGATCCGGCACTGCTTACCCAATTAAGGCAGGGAATGCGAGCGCGTATGCGCGCGTCTTCCTTGATGGACGCTCCACAGTTTGCGCGACAGTTGGAGCACGCTTTAATTGGTCTATATAACGATCTTCAAATATAAATCAGTGACGGGCGTTTGGTCCGACGTCTGCCGTGCCGAGCGGGCGACGACGTGCCTGGGCGCTCGAATACTCGTCGGCACCGATGTCCATTGCCACGCGGGCTTGTCCGTCGATGTCGTCGGTGATGTAGCTGAACGTTCTCACGCCAGTATTGATCGCAGGGCTGTTCACGGACAGCTTCATCAGCCCGTTCCGCGCAACGAGCTTCGGATCGATATTGCGGATCTCGGAATCGTGGCGCGAAACGTTATCGATCTTGCTGCCGTAGCCGATGTTCGACATGAACTTCGTATCGGATGGGCGCGTTTCGTGGTAAAGAATCCCCTCGGTACCAACCACAATATTGTTGGCGATGTTGACGTCGACCGGTGCACGAGTGTGCCCGTTGCCGATCAATACGCCGATTGCGCTATCGACAATCGTGTTGTTGACGATGTCGGCGCGGTAGATCCGCCAGTGCCGCGCAAGCTGGTCTTCCGACGGATGCGTGCCATAGCCGCTTGATCCACCATCATAATCGCCGTAGTCAAGCTGAATGGCGGGGCCCGTCAGATTCTGCATGTAGTTATTGTAGATTTTGTGGTCGTTGCCATAGATGCGAAAGCCGCCGACATCTTGCTTCTTTCCGTCGCCAAAAAAGTAATTGCCGTAAAAACTGTTGCCGTGTCCGTGGCGCGAGGTCACCTGGGCGCGGTTGGTCACGAACGTGTTGTAGCGCACGATGTTGTGCCCGCTCTTGACCGATACGACTTCGTCGTCGCTGTCGCAATTTGAAAAGAGATTGTTTTGAATCACGTTATGGCCGTTGGACATCGACAGCGAGGACAAGCCGACGCGTATCGTCTCGCCGCCGTTGCTTGATTGCGGGTGCGCATCGTGAAAGTAGTTGTACTCGATGAGGGTGCGCTGGGCTACCTGGCCTTTGCCGTCACCATCGATGGAAATCATTTGTCCGAGGTCTCGCCGTGGCCCGAACTCATTGCGGTCGATGATGTTGTCGGTGACATTTGTCCCGTCCAGAGCAATCCACCTTGTTGGCGCGCTGTTCTTTGCGAGCGCGAATGTGTTGCGGGTGATACGAATGCCCTGTGAGCTGGAGATCGCGACGGCCGTTCCGCGGTTGGTAAACCGGAACCCGGAAATGATGATATTGGACGAATCACCGACCACAAAACCGGCATTGCCAGCGATGTTGGCCCGGCCTTGATGGGCGGCGTGAATGACGATGGGAGCATCGCTTCGGCCATTCCGTGCGTTGACCTCGAATGGCCCCGCGTACGTGCCGTCCTCGACGATGATTTCGGTTCCCTGCACAGCGCGGGAGAGCGCATTCTGCAATGATTTTCCCGATGAAACCGAGACTGTATATTTTCCTTGCGCGGACATCGCTGCTGATTGCGGCGCACCAGTATTGGTGTCTGCGACCATCGTCACTTCGGCAGCGTACCTGGGGGCAGCCTCTTGTCTCGGCGTTTCTCCGACCGTGGGTGCCGGGGCCTCTGTTGTTGCAATGGTTACCGCAACGGGTTGTGCTCCTGGCGCCGCAGCGGTACCTGCTACAGGGGCATTATCAAATTCGGTATCGACGCCGCCTCCGCAGCCGGTCAATACGATTACAACGGTGGATGCAGCAAGCAGTAAGGTGGTTCTCATCTCATTCTCCTGGGTTATGTAGCCCGGTGCCGCGCGGGTCATCAGATTTGAAATCGCCACGAGCGGTTTGCTGGTAAACCCTTGCCGAAGCAATGAGCAGAACCAGTTCCTAAGGGCAACTTGTTTATCTGTGGCAATCGTGGTGATGTTCACTCCGCCAGTGCCGCAGATTTGAGGATTGTTGAGAGTTGCAGAGAGAGGTGAACGTAGGGCGACGAACTATCGTGCAGGCAACCACGAGCTGGTGTATGCACGCGCCCGGTTTTTTATTTCTGCCGCTGATGTTCCGCACTTTGACCGGCATCATGGAGTTCGGAGAAGCCCTCATGATGTAATAAAAAACAACAAGAAAGCACAGGGAGCGTAGCAACCATCGCTCGGAGGATGCTCTCATGTCGCGCATACCTGCATTGCTTGTCTCGCTTGCGTTGTCCACGATACTGGTCGCCTGCGGAGGAAGTTCTTCCCGTACCGACGCGGGGGCTCAATCCGGCTCGACAGCCGGAACCATCACAGCAGCGGAAATGCAGGTGGCGGCGGATTATCATCCCATCGTGCAGCAGCTGTATGTCGCCTATTTCGGGCGACCTGCTGATCCATCGGGGTTGGCGAATTTTGCGGCGGAACTCGCGACGTTGCAGGCTCCAGCCGATATCCAGGCATTGAACGCGGCCTACGACAGCAATCCGGCCTTGCGCGCGCTCATTGATACCTTTGGCATCAGTGACGAATCGAAGGCCTTGTTTTCCGGCGATACAAGAACATTCATCACCGCTATCTACGATCATGTGCTGAACCGGACGCCGGACCAGGACGGGCTGACGTTCTGGGCGAACGCCGTTGACCGGGGAGCACTGACGAGGGCGCATGCATCCTTTTCGATCATGGCGGGCGCGCTGGCCAACGCCACGCCGCAGGGAAGGCTGGATGCGCAGCTGATTGGCTGGCGCATCACGGCGGCGACGGCTTTTACGGCATCGCTCACCGATGATGCCACGGTGAAGGCGTACAAGGGAAATACGGCTGCGACGATTGCGCGGAACATGCTGTCGACGATCACGGCGGCGAGTGACATGGCAAAGGTGCAGACGGCCATCGACTCGACGCGGCCCTTGCTCCTCGTCGCCGCACCGCCTCCGCCCTCATCGGCTCCTCCCGCGCCATTCTCGGCGGTGCTGGGCGTTGCACCCGCGGAGGGCGCGATCATCAGCGCGCCGGTACGCCTCGAGGTGCATGGCAATGCAATCGGAAACGCCGAACTCCTGCCGGCAAACGGCGTGATGCCGATCTACGCACGATTCAACGTTTCTTCCGACGGGACATTCGCCTGGCTGGATCTGGATCCGAAGGCACTTCCTGCGGCCACCTTGTCATTCCGCGTGGTCGTCTGGAATGTCCCGCCGGGCGATGCCGGGCAGTCGATTGAAGTGATGCCGTCGCGCACATGGACAATCCAGCACGTCGTGCCGCCACCACCGCTCGCCGTCGCGCTGGTGAAGGCACCGCCGGATGGCGCGACCCTGAGCGGCATCATCGAGCTGGAGGTACAGGGTACCAGCATGGAGAACGTTGAGCTGCTGCCGGAGGCCGGTTATACGCCGGTGCTGGCCAGGTTCGAGATTTCCGCAGACAAGACCACAGCCCGCGTGTCCTTCGACACGCGCAATCTACCGAATGCCTTGTTCCGCGTCAGGATCAGCGCCTTCGATGTCCCGCCCGGTAATTTAGGCGCAAGCGAGCTTATTGCCATGCCAGTGCGGAACTGGGTGATCAAGAACTGAATTCCTTGCGTGCGGGCTGGACCGCTGCACAATAAGGAGTGAGGGTCAAAGAGGGACGGAAGGTTTCGTGCAGAGAGCAGAAACTTTTATCCACGGAATACACAGAAAACACGGAAAGACATACGAGAATTTTTCCGTGTCTTCCGTGTTTTCCGTGGACACCCCTAACGGTCTAGTGATACGCCCAGAACGACGTCAGCAAGGAGGTCTGCTGATTGATCGCGTCCAGCTGCGCAGAATTCAACGAGCCGAGGCCGGCCCAGGATGGCAGCGACCATGATGAGCTCGTTCCGCTGATCGCCGACACATCGCTTGCGCTCAGAGACGGGATCGGCGTCGCTTTGTACAGCGTGACTTGCGGCGCGGTGTAGGTGGCGATGGTCGTCGAATTCTGCAGCATGCCGGGCGTGCCCGCCTTGAAAATCGCCGGCGTGGTCGAGTTCTGATACATGTTGATGGTGCTGCTCGCCGGGCATTGCGACTCGTAGGCGACCTTGCTGTTGTCGGCGCCGCAGATGTAGTAACTGCCCAGGTAGATTTGACCCGTCGACGTCCGTGTGCCGTCCCAGCAGGTCGGATTTCCTGACGTGTCCGTCACAAGCTGATAGCTGCCCGTGCAGGAATAGGTCGGCGCGGGTGTGCAACTCACATCGCCGGCCATCTTCTTGCCGTTGCAGACCGTGTACATGCCGACGAGAGGCGTGCCGTCGTCCGCCTTGGTGCCGTCCCAGCAGGTTGGCGAGCCGGAGCTCTCGTTGATCAGCGTATAGCCGGTGCTGCAGGAATAGCCGGCCGGCGGCGAGGCAATCGCCTTGGTGCTGGCGGTCTGCGGGTTGGCGTTGACCCAGGAGTTCAGGCTGGCGGGCGCCACGTTGTTGACGACGGAGACCATCGAGGAACGGATGTTCGAGAACATCTTGTCCTTGAGCGTGGTGCTCGTGACATTCGTCATCGTGCCGTACTGCAGGCTGGTGCTTCCTGACTTGCCGTCCAGCGTGCCGTCGGCAAAGTCGCTGCTGATCGTTTCGTAGACGGCATCCGTTGCCGTTGCGCCCACCGAGTGGGTAAAGCTTTCGAGGCCGACCAGGGCCATGGCGAGGGCGAAGCGGTCGGTGCTGGCCAAGCTGGGATTGAAGCTCGGCACGATCGTTTCAGGATCAGCGCTGAGGTTATACAAGGACCGCACGTCGGTGCGCGCCTTTGTCAGCGCAGTCGACAGCGTCGAGCCCTGCGTCACCAGTTTCTGGCAGCGTTTCACCACCATGTCCGACAGCGGCGTGACCGAGACATTGCTCGCGCCGCCGCTCGGCACGCTGTCGACGATGGCATCCATGCTCGCAGTCGATTGCACCTTGCTGCCGTCGTATTCACTGGCGTAGCTGCCGTTGCTGATCGAAACGGAGATCGGCGTGGTGGGTCGCGTGTGCAGCCCGACTGAGAACATGCCGGTATCGTCGGCGGACGTGGTGCCGCTGCCAAGCGCCGCGCCGCGCGTGCCGTCCGGGTTCAAGGCATAGATCGTGACCTTGGCGTCGTTCATCGGGCCCTTGGTGGCATAGCCGCTGATAAGGACCACGGTGCTGGACAGTGACGAGAGCGTGGCGTCGATATCGGCCTGGAAGGCGCTGACGTCGGTGGTCTTCGTGACCATGCCCAGCATGCTGCGCGCGCTTGCGGCGGCGTCATTGCCGTCGTAGGCCGCGACCAGGGTTGGCGTCGTGATCGTCGAGGTGAATTGCGTGGCCACGGCGATGCGTTTCTGGATTAGCGCAGCGTCGGCGAGCCCATCTGTCGTTGTGTTCGTCAGCGCTCCGGCCATGATTGACAGGGCGGCATTGCCGCGCGTCAGCACGCCTCGATCGATCACATCGACCCACCAGTCACGGCCAGCGGTATCGGGCGCCCGGTTGAGCACGTTGGTATAGATGGAGGTGACGAAGGAGCGCGTATCGCCGCTATAAAGCGCTTTGGATTCATCGCTGGTGCCGAAGCTGTCGATGGCCCATTTGACAGTAGCGTTCGTGGAATAGGCGGCGTTCAGGCCCTGGATGTCGCTCGGCGCTCCGGCGTTGGCCAGGATGGTCCTGAAGTTCGTTAGGCCCGTGCTATCCGCCGGACGGCCAAAGTAGGCTACATAGAGCTGCTGCACGGCCGCGGTGTAGTCCGCCGGCGCTGCAGCGGATTTCACGACGGCGGCAAGTCGCGTGGTGCCGCCCTGGTCGACGGTGGCCCTGTCCGTTCCCGAACCACCACATGCTGCGAGCAGCAATGTCGCGGTGCAAATCGAAATACCTAACTTTCGCATGCTTTGTCTCCAACGTTCGCGTGTGATGATCCGCCCGGCGAGCGCAACTCGCGGCAATGTGAAGGAGGTTATTAAAATTGCCAAGAAAAAACATTGATAGGCGTCAATTCGCGCCAGCAATCGTGGCCTGTCGCACCTGGATATGCGGCCTATACCGAGGCAATCGGGAGCCATCGCTGCCGCGTGTTTGGCAGAAACCGTAAATGGGGTTTGACAGTTCGCCAGGACGACGGAAATTGCCTTGCGTGAAGGCCGAACTATGGCGGGGAAAAGCGGGTTGACCGGTGAAGGAGAGGGCGGGAAATGTTGGCTTCTTGCGTCACATTCGGGTGTCGTCAATCCCCAACATGTAAAAAGTTGTTAGAAAACATTTCGCTGTGGTAAGCTTCAAAAAATGTGATGTACGTCACATTTTTTGAGGGGCGGGAAAGTCTTCGTGAGCCGGTCGATTGTCTTCGCGAAGGCCGGGTTTGTCGAAGCAACACGCCTCTCATTTGCTGCTGTAGGCCGTGGTGCGGTGCTCTTGTCTGTTGAGTCGCCAGCGTTGCGCAACATTTTCTCATGGGGTTGCACGGGAGTGCAAAAAATTCAGATGAAACCCAAATTCCAGGTTCCAAAAAACGAAATCGCGCAGGCGCTGGTGAGCTTCAAGAGCGCGTTTCGTACTGTCGGCGTGTTCAGCGCGATCATCAACATGCTGATGCTGGTGCCCTCGATCTACATGCTGCAGGTGTACGACCGCGTGGTGCCGAGCCGCAATGACGTGACGCTGTTGATGCTGACGCTGATGATGATGGGTGGCTATGCCTTGATGGGCGCGCTTGAATTCATCCGCAGCTTTGTCCTCGTTCGCGTTGGCGCGAAGCTGGACATGCATCTGAACAAGCGTGTCTATACGGCGGCTTTCGAACAGAACCTGAAGCGTGGCGGCGGCAATGCAGGCCAGTCGCTGCATGACCTGACCAATATCCGCCAGTTCCTCACCGGGAACGCGCTGTTCGCCTTCTTCGACGCGCCCTGGTTCCCGATCTACCTGATCGTGATTTTCTTCTTCGACATGTGGCTTGGCGTGTTCGCGCTGTGCGGAACTGCGATCATCGTCGGGCTCGCCTTTGTCAACGAATTTGTGTCGCGCAAGCCGCTGTCGGAGGCCAATGCGATGTCGATTGCTTCGGGCACGCTGGCCACCAACAACCTGCGCAATGCCGAGGTGATCGAGGCCATGGGCATGCTGCCCAACCTGATGCATCGCTGGTTCAAACTGCACGGCAAGTTCCTGACCCTGCAGGCGGAAGCGAGCGAGAAGGCAGGCATCGTGAGCGCCATCTCGAAATTCTTCCAGGTGTCATTTCAGTCAGGCGTGCTGGGCTTTGCGTCGCTGCTGGTCATCGACGGCAAAATGACGGCAGGCATGATGGTGGCGTCCTCCATCCTTGTGGGCCGCGCGATGAGCCCGGTGCAGATGCTGATTGGCGTCTGGAAGCAATGGAGCAGCACGCGCAGCGCCTACCAGCGCCTGACGCAACTCCTCGAAGCGAATCCGCCGCGCCACGGTGGCATGTCTCTGCCCAAGCCAAGCGGCATGATATCCGTGGAGGCCGTGACGGCGGCGCCTCCCGGCATGCCGGTGGCGGTGCTCAAGAATCTCAGCTTTGCCATTCAACCGGGTGACGCACTTGGCATCATCGGCCCGAGCGGTTCGGGCAAGTCGACCCTTGCGCGCCTGCTGGTCGGCGTGTGGCCGGCAGCCGGCGGCAAGGTGCGCCTCGACGGAGCAGACGTCTACCAGTGGAACAAGGATGAGCTGGGGCCGCACGTGGGCTATCTGCCCCAGGACATCGAGCTGTTCGCGGGGACGGTGGCGGAAAATATCGCGCGCTTCGGCGAGGTCGATTCCGAACAGGTCATCCTGGCGGCAAAACGTGCGGGCGTGCACGACATGATCCTGCATTTCCCGAAGGGTTATGACACGCAGCTTGGAGACGGCGGCGCCGGTCTGTCGGGCGGACAGAAGCAGCGCATCGGCCTGGCGCGCGCCATGTACGGCGATCCTTCGCTGCTGGTGCTCGATGAACCCAATTCCAACCTCGACGATGTGGGCGAACAGGCGCTGCTGATGGCAATCAATGACTTGCGCCAGCGCGGCAAGACGATCGTGCTGATCACGCACCGTACCAGCGTCATCGGCATCACCAACAAGCTGCTGTTGCTGCGAGAAGGCACGGCGCAGATGTTCGGACCGACCAACGACGTCCTCAAGGCATTGGCCGAGGTGAACCAGAAGCAGGCGCTGGCGGCCCAGCAGGCACAGCAGCAGGCGCAACTCGCGCGCCAGCAACAGATGGAAGCACAAAGCAAGGCCGCAGAGACGACGGAAGCGGCAGTCATTGAACAGGAATGATGATGCGCAAACTATTTACCAATAAACAGGCGAAAGAGACGACGCCCATCGACGTGACGGCGACCGAAGTGGTGGTGCCGATCGAGGTCAATACCGACGCGAGCAGCTACAGCCGCCTCGGCTGGCTGATCGTGCTGCTGGGCGTGGGTGGGTTCTTTCTCTGGGCGACGATCGCGCCGCTGGACAAGGGCGTGCCGGTGAACGGTACGGTGACGGTGTCCGGCAATCGCAAGGCGATCCAGCACCTGACTGGCGGAACGGTGGAGGATATCCTGGTCAAGGAAGGTGACCAGGTCAAGGCAGGGCAGGTCCTGGTGCGCATGAACGACGTGCAGGCCAAGGCCAATGCAGAGATGACACGGGTGCAGTACTTCACTGCGCGTGCCACCGAAGCCCGTCTGCTCGCCGAGCGCGACGGGAAAAAGTCGGTGAGCTTCCCGGCCGAACTCACGAATGCGAAATCGGATGCGCGCGTCGCAGCCAACATCGAGCTGCAGAACCAGTTGTTCACGTCGCGCCAGTCTGCGCTTCAGAACGAACTGGCGGCGTCGGAAGAAACGGTCGCCGGCCTGAAATCGCAGTTGCGCGGCCTGGAAGAATCCCGCGATACGCAGAAGGAGCAGCAGAAGATTCTGAAGGAGCAGCTCAATGACCTGCGCGACCTGGTAAAGGACGGCTACGTCGCCCGCAACCGCGTGCTGGACCTGGAGCGCACCTATGCGCAGATCAATGGTGCCATTGCCGAAACGATCGGCAATATCGGCCGTACGCAGCGCCAGATCCAGGAACTCGGCTTGCGCCGCATCCAGCGCCAGCAGGAATACCAGAAGGAAGTGCGGACGCAACTATCGGATGTGCAGAAGGAGGCGGAAGCACTCGAGAATCGTCTGAAGAGCCAGGATTTCGACCTTGCCAATGTCAATGTGAAAGCGCCCGTGGATGGCACGGTGGTGGGGCTGACGGTCTTTACGCGCGGCGGCGTGGTCGGGTCGGGCTTCAAGATGATGGATATCGTGCCGAGCGATGATCCCTTCATTATCGAAGGCATGGTGCCGGTCAACCTGATCGACAAGGTGCACGCGGGCTTGCAGGTCGAGCTGAATTTTGCGGCCTTCAATCGAAACAAGACGCCCCAGATCCCGGGCGTGGTCAAGCAGGTGTCGGCCGACCGGCTGGTGGATGAGAAGTCGGGCATGCCGTACTACAAGATGCAGGCCCAGGTCACACCGGAGGGCAAGAAGCTGCTGGCGAACCTGCGGGTGCGGCCGGGCATGCCGGTGGAGGTGTTCATCAAGACTGGTGAGCGGACCATGATGAGCTATCTGTTCAAGCCGATGATTGATCGTGCCGGAACAGCGCTGACTGAGGAGTGAGCGTGGTGCGAATCCTGAAACCGCGAGTGCTGGCTTCCGCACTTGCATCACTCTTCCTGTTGCAGGGCGGTGGCGCATCCGCGATGGGCCTGATGCAGGCCTACGAGGCTGCCTTGCAAAATGATCCGACCTATCAATCGGCACGCCACGAGAACGAAGCAGGACAGCAATACAGGGCGTTGGGCCGCTCCAACCTGTTGCCCAACGTGTCGGTCAGCTATTCGAAGAACAAGAACCGGGCCGACATCACGCAGCCGAATTTCCTGGGAAAGTTGAGTACCTCGCATCCGGAGTACACGAGCGAGTCCAAGGTGCTTGGCTTGCGGCAGCCGATCTTCAATCTGGACGGCCTTGCGCGCTACCGTGAAGGGATTGCACAGGCCAATCTGAGCGATGCGCAATTCTCCACCAAGAGCCAGGATCTTGCGCTGCGCCTGGTGGGAGCCTACGCGGATGCGAAGTTCGCCGAGGACCAGCTTGCGCTGGCAACGGCGCAACGCGAGACCTTCGCCGAGCAGAAACTGGCCAACGAGCGCATGTTCGAGAAGGGTGAAGGCACCCGCACAGACATGCTGGAAACCCAGGCCAAGTTCGACCTGGCGGAAGCGCAGCTGATTGAATCGCGCGACAACCTCACGACGGCGCGCAACAATCTCACCGCGATCATTGGCGGCGAGGTAACGCAGCTGGATGGATTGACCGACAGCTTCCGCGTCCAGGCCATGCAGCCGGCGACATTCGAGGAATGGAAGACGATTGCGATGGAACGCAATTCGGAGATTGCCACGCAGCGCTACAACGTCGAAGCCGCCGAACAGGAAATCGCGCGCAACCGCGCCGGGCATGCGCCGCGCCTCGATTTCGTCGCGCAGTACAGCAAGAGCGATTCGGAAACCTTGAGCACCTTGAACCAGGATGCGACGAACCGTGCCATCGGTCTGCAATTGAGCATCCCCATATATTCCGGCGGTTCGGTCAGCGCTGCGACTGCCCAGGCTGTGGCCAACCACCAGAAGGCAAAGTCCGACCTCGATGCAAAGACCAGTCAGGTCCTGGTGGAGTTGCGCAAGGAATACAACCTGGTGCTGAGCAGCGCATCGCGCATCGATGCCATGGTGAAGTCGGTCAAGTCGGCCGAGGCATTGGTCCTGGCGACGAAGCAGAGCGTCAAAGGTGGCGTACGCGTCAACCTGGATGTGCTGAACGCGCAACAGCAGTTGTTCTCCGCGCGGAAGGACCTGGCACAGGCGCGCTACAACTACCTGCTCGCCTACCTGCGCCTGCGCTTCGCAGCCGGAACGCTGACCGCTGAGGACCTGCAAACCGTGGCTGGCTATTTCGTGCCGTCATCGGGCAACAACGCAACCACAGCGGCTGTCCCGGTTTCCGTCCCCGGCGTGCTGTCCAAGGATGCAGTGAACAAACCGCGGCCGGATTCAAGGCCATCGCCAGCTCAAGCTAAAGGCTGAGGCTCAGTAAGTGGACTGAAGACGACGTAGTGTCCACGAAAAACACTCGGCGTGCCCCACGAAAAACACGAACGAGATGGAAAATTTTCGTGTCTTTCGTGGGGCACGCCGAGTGTTTTTCGTGGACAAATCAAACGGCACACATCTGGTCACGGAGATCGATGAGCCGCAGAAAAGGCGTCGTCCACAAAAGACACAAAAAACACAAAGTATTTCCGTGTCTTTCGTGTTTTCCGTGGACAAGAAAAACCACAGCAACCAATGAGGAGGCGCAAGAGATGATCATCATCCTTGCGCCTCTTTTTTTTACAGCTTCCGTGCGATGAAGCCGCCGAGCATGGTTGCGCCTGTCGCTGTATTGCGCAGCGTGAACGCGCCACCGATTTCCTCGGGGCCGGTGCCCGTTGTTCCACCGGTGACGGCAGGGCCGAAGAAGCGGCCGCTCAGCCCGCCGGTGAAGGCGCCGATGTTGACGCTGGCGGTGAAGTAATTCGCGACGTTCGTTCCCGCTCCGCCCATGGCTGCCGCGACATAGCTCGGCGTGTCGATGCGTGCCCCGGTGGAGTTGTAGGTGACTGCGTTGGCGAATGCGACATTCACCCGGCGCGTGGCGAAGTCGACGGTGATGGTTGCGATGCCGCGGAACACGGTCGGATCAACCGTGGCGCTACTGCTGCCGTCCCAGCCGTAGACGATGCCGGAATAGGTCGCGGTGCCTGATTGCGGAACGCTGGCCATCTCGGATACCTGGCCAAAGGTCATCAGGCCGCGACGGTTCTTGTTGTGTTCGTCGGTGGTGGCTCCCCAATCAGCCATCTGGACCGTGTCCTGCGTGATCCAGGTGGCGAGGTTCGCATAGTGCAGACCCCAGTTGAAGATCTGGCGGTAGCCCTTGGCGCCCGGGAAGGGCACGCCAAAACCGTTTCCGCCAGGGAGGTAGGTCGGACTACCGTCGGCATTGGGAAGGCCGTTGCCGGCGTGGATGTCGCCGTCTTCATGCAGGCGGGTTGCGCTGGTCGCATCCGGGTTCTTGCCGTCCGAAGATTGCCAGTGGCCGGCCACGAAGTGGATGCCATCGCTTTCCGTCGTCGGGCACGAGGTAATACTGGCGTCGCAGCGTGGCGGATTGCCGGTGCGCGGGAAGTAGGCGTTGTTGGCGTAATTCCCTTGTGTTGCCGCGACGCCTGCCGTCGCATAGTTGTAGAAGCTGAGGTCGGTGCTCGCCGGCAGCGCGCTGACGGTCACCGCACCGTTTGTGCCAAGCTGCACGCGCCCTTGCGTCTTCTGGAAGGTCTCGATGATCTGCGGACGTTCGGTCTTGCCGTCCCACATCAGCCCCAGGTCTTTCAGCAGCAGCGCGACGGTGGATACCGTGCCGGCAGTGTCCTTGGCCAGACGCACTTCTGCCATGCCTGCCGAAGAGGCCGCCAGGCCGTAGGCGCCGGTCTTGGTCGGGTTCGGCGTCAGCAGGTCGCTGGTCGAGTGCCCGAGCACCTGTACGCCGGAGCTCGTCAGGGCGACACCATTCTCAGTGCGGACTACGCTGTTTCCGCTGCAGAGCGTATTCGCACCATCCGGACAGGACATGGTCAGGGTGGCAGCGGCGGGCGGCGCCGGAATTTCGCTTGCCGCCGGTGCGCTCGCGGCTTGTCTCAGTAGCGCGATTGCCTGTGTCACTGCGGCCTGAATAGACGCTGCATCGCTGCTGGCGCTGATGCCGGCGAGCATGTCACGCGCGATCGCGGCGGCGTTGTCACCCTTGTACACATTGACCAGGTCGGGTGTAGAGAGCGCCGAGGTAAAGGTGGTTGCCGCCTGGATGCGCTTGTTGATCAGCATCCCATCGGCCAAGCCTTGCGTGGTCTTGTTCGCCAATGCGCCCGCCATGATGGAGAAAGAGGCATTGGCACGCGTCAGCCCGCCCTTGTCGACGGCATTGATCCAGAAGTTCAGACCCTCGGTATCGGGAGCACGATGCAGGACATTCCAGTAGATCGAGGTGATGAAGGTCGTCGTGTCTCCGGGGTAGAGCGACTTCGATTCATCGCTGTTCCCGAATCCGTTCACCAGCGCCTGCACCGTCGTGTTGCTGCCGTAGGCAGTGTTCAATGCCTGGATATCGGTGCTCGCTTGCAAGGTGTTGAGCTGCGCAGCGAAATTCGTGAGACCGCCGGGATCGGCCGGGCGACCAAAGTAGGCGACGTACAACTGCTGGACGATCGGCTGGTAGTCGGAAACAGTGACTGCCTGAGGTACCGATGTTGTCTGTCCCTTGAGTGTGGAACTTGTCAGGTCGCCGGGAGAGTCTCCTCCGCATCCTGCAAGCAAAAGTGCAACGAGGAAAGAACCTCCTATCGCATATCTCATGACTATCTCCCTGATGAGCAACCCTGATGGATAACAAAGGGAAATATAGTCGGCGTGGAAACCGTCCTTTTGCGATAGATAAAGAGATGATGCTTTTTATCAGCTTGAACGGCGAAAAGATTTCCAGGCGCTAACGATCTGGACGAATCAGCCTGGCAATGATTCTCTCGTGCAATGCGGACACGACTTCCCGGGAACGTAATGCGGCGATGACTGTTCGCTCGGCGTGACGACCGCGCGGCAGGCGAAGCACTGTCTGGTGCCGGCCGGCTCCAGTTGCGGATTCAGAGCGGTCCTGTAGTCGAACACGAAGCACTCGCCGGTGTAATGCGCGCCGCCGACTTCTTCGAAGTATTTCAGGATGCCGCCATCGAGCTGGTACACGCTCTCGTAGCCGACGTTCTGCATGTGGATCGCTGCCTTCTCGCAGCGAATGCCGCCGGTGCAGAAGGTCACGACCGTCTTGCCTCTGAGCTCATCCTTGTGATGCGCCACGGCTTCAGGAAATTCGCTGAACTTGCCGATGCGGTAATCGATGGTGTTGCGGAAAGTGCCGACATCAACTTCGAATGCGTTGCGCGTGTCCATCATCACGACCGGCTTGCCGTCGTCGTCGTGCCCCTGGTCGAGCCAGCGCTTGAGGGTCTGGGCATCGACCGCCGGCGCACGGCCTTCTTCCGGCCTGATCAAGGGGTGCTTCATCGTGATGATCTCGCGCTTGAGCTTGACCAGCATGCGCGTGAAGGGTTGACGGTCGGAGAGGCTTTCCTTCACTGCGATGTCGGCGAAGCGTTCATCCGCACGCAGCCAGGCGAGGAAGCGGTCGATCGGTTCGCGCAGGCCGGCGAGGAAGAGATTGATGCCTTCGGGGCTGAGCAGGATTGTGCCTTTCAGGCCGAGTTCTTCGCACAGCGCGCGGAATTGCGGGCGCATTTCGGCCGTATCGTCGAAGGTGACAAATTTGTAGGCGGCGATGTTGACGTAGGTGTTGCTGGGAGACATGAAATGCAAGGGATGTGTGGGGTGCGGTGTGCGCACGGGGCATCTGGTGGCTGGACGCCGAACCTCGGGCTGAACATTGTGCTACCCGCAGGCGAAAGTTCATGATCTGGGGCCATTATAGATGCGATGGACGGAATACCTGAGCGTATCCTTTCTCCATGCGTTTCATGCAATATGCAACAGCTTCCCAATTGCCGATCGGAACCCTCCGGGCGCGGTAAAATAGCGTGATGACCACGCCGCAATTCACCCACCTCCGTCTCCATACCGAATACTCGATCGTCGATGGCCTCGTGCGCATCGATGATGTTGTCAAAACAGCTGCCAAGGACGGGCAGCCCGCGCTTGCCATCACCGATCTCGCCAACCTGTTTGGCATGGTGAAGTTCTACAAGGCAGCGCGCGGCAAGGGCATCAAGCCGATCGCCGGCTGCGACGTGTGGATCACCAATGACGATGATCGCGACAAGCCCTCGCGCCTCCTGCTGTTCGTGAAGAATCGCAACGGCTATCTGCAGTTGTGCGAACTGCTGACCAAGGCATGGCTGACGAACGTGCATCGCGGTCGCGCCGAAATTCGCACGGAGTGGCTGGAGAACGGTGGCGCTGCTGACCTGATCGCGCTGTCGGGCGCGCACGCCGGCGACGTCGGCATCGCCATCGACAATGGCAACCCTGAAGCTGCGGAACGTTGCGCGCAACGCTGGGCGCAGATCTTCCCGAATCATTTTTATATCGAAATCCAGCGTTATGGCCAGCCCAACATGGAAAGCCATGTGCGGCAGGCGGTGGCGCTCGCAGCGAAGCTGAAGCTTCCCGTCGTTGCGACGCATCCGATGCAGTTCCTGAAGACGGAAGAGTTCATCGCGCACGAGGCGCGCACCTGTATCGCGGAAGGCGAGATTCTTGCCAACCCGCGCCGCGTGAAGCGCTTCAACGAGCAGCAGTGCTTCAAGACGCAGGCCGAGATGGCGGCGCTGTTCGCGGACATGCCGGCGGCCTTGCAGAACTCGGTCGAGATCGCGAAACGTTGTAACCTTCAGCTGGAACTGGGCAAGCCGAAGCTGCCGCTGTTCCCGACACCGGATGGCATGTCGCTCGACGACTTCCTCGTGCAGCAGGCGAAGGAAGGCCTGGAAGTGCGCCTGCGGCAGCTGTATCCGGACGACGAGAAGCGCGAGAAGAACCGGCAGCGCTATGAGGCACGCCTGAAGTTCGAGATGGACACAATCATCAAGATGGGCTTCCCTGGCTACTTCCTGATCGTGGCGGACTTCATCCAGTGGGGCAAGAACAATGGCGTGCCAGTCGGGCCGGGCCGCGGCTCCGGCGCCGGCTCGCTGGTGGCCTATGCGCTGAAGATCACCGACCTCGATCCGCTGGCCTACAACCTGCTGTTCGAACGCTTCCTGAATCCGGAGCGCGTGTCGATGCCTGACTTCGATATCGACTTCTGCCAGGAGAACCGCGACCGCGTCATCCAGTACGTGAAGGACCGCTACGGCCGCGATGCGGTGTCGCAGATCGCCACCTTCGGCACGATGGCGGCGAAGGGTGCAGTGCGTGACGTGGGCCGCGTGCTCGACATGGGCTACAACTTCTGCGACGGCATCTCCAAGCTGATTCCGTTCAAGCCCGGCAAGCAGGTGTCGATCGCCGAGGCGATCGAGGAAGAGCCGCTGCTCAAGGAACGCATGGAGAAGGAGGAAGAGGTCAAGCAACTGCTCGATCTCGCGCAGCAGGTGGAAGGCATCACGCGCAACATCGGCATGCATGCCGGCGGCGTGCTGATCGCACCCGGCAAGCTGACCGATTTCTGTCCGCTCTACACGCAGGGTGGCGATACCGGCGTGGTGTCGCAGTACGACAAGGACGATGTGGAAGCCGTCGGCCTGGTGAAGTTCGACTTTCTTGGCTTGACCACGCTGACGATCCTCGACCGTGCGGTGCGCTACATCAAGATGCTCGATCCGGCGCAGCAGGGTTTCGACCTGGCGAAACTGCCGCTGAACGACAAGCCATCCTACGAACTGCTGACCAAGGCCAAGACGGTCGCCGTGTTCCAGCTGGAAAGCCGCGGCATGCAGGGCATGCTGAAGGATGCACGCCCCGACCGCTTCGAGGACATCATCGCGCTGGTGGCCCTGTACCGACCTGGTCCGATGGACCTGATCCCCGATTTCTGCAAGCGCAAGCACGGCGAGAAATTCGATTATCCCGATCCGCGCACCGAAGGCATCCTGTCCGAAACCTACGGCATCATGGTGTACCAGGAGCAGGTGATGCAGATGGCGCAGGTGATCGGCGGCTACTCGCTTGGCGGCGCGGACTTGCTGCGGCGCGCGATGGGCAAGAAGAAGGCGGAAGAGATGGCCGAGCATCGCCAGATCTTCCGGGAGGGCGCGGCGAAAAATGGCCTGTCGCAAGAGAAGGCCGACGAGATCTTCGACCTGATGGAAAAGTTCGCAGGCTACGGCTTCAACAAGTCGCACGCCGCCGCGTACGCCTTGCTGTCGTATCACACCGCCTACCTGAAGGCACACCATCCCGCCGCGTTCATGGCGGCCAACATGTCGCTCGCGATGGATGATACCGACAAGGTGAAGATCCTTGTCGAGGACGCGATCGACATCTGCGGCCTCAAGATGCTGCCGCCGGACATCAATCAGTCGGATTACCGCTTCATGCCGGTCGGGGAACCGGGCAAGAAGGCAACGCAGATCCGCTACGGCCTCGGCGCAGTCAAGGGGTCAGGGCAGCATGCGATCGAAGCGATCGTCGCCGCGCGTGAAGCCGGCGGGCCGTTCAAGGACCTGTTCGACTTCGTCAAGCGCGTGGACAAGAAGCAGATGAATCGCCGCACCATCGAAGCCTTGATCCGTGCCGGCGCGATGGACTGCTTCAACGTCGACCGCGGCATCCTGATCGCGTCGGTCAACTTTGCGATGGAATGCGCGGAGCAGGCCGAGGCATCCGCCAACCAGGTGAGCCTGTTCGGCGATGAAAACGACGGCATGGAATCGCCGCCGGAATACCTGAAGGTGCCGCCGTGGAGCGAGAAGCAGCGGCTGACGGAAGAGAAGGGCGCGCTCGGCTTCTACTTGTCGGGGCACTTGTTCAATGCGTATGCGCAGGAGGTGCGCAAGTTCGTCAAGACCAAGCTGGCGAACCTCGAACCTGCGCGGGACGCGCGCCTGTTGGCCGGTATCATCAGCGGCGTGCGCGTGCAGATGACCCAGCGTGGCAAGATGGTGATCGTCACGCTCGATGATGGCACGGCGACGGTTGACGTCACGGTGTTCAACGAGCTGTATGAACCGAACCGTCAGCTGTTCAAGGAAGACGAATTCCTCGCGGTGCAGGGCAAGGTCTCCGAGGATCGCTTCTCAGGCGGCCTGCGCGTGACGGCGGACAAGGTGATGGACATCGCCATGGCGCGCGTCCAGTTCGGTCGGCAGTTCTCCTTCGCGCTGGCGGCGCAGACCGATCCCTCGCAGATCAAGTCCGTCCTCTCTCCGTATCGTTCGGAAACCGGCCTGCCGCTGCTGATGCGCTACACGCGTGATGGCGTGGGCAGCTGCGAGATCCGCTGGCCGGACGACTGGCGCATCGCGCCGGCGGATGCGTTGAAGCAGATGCTGGCGGAGAAGCTGGGAGTGAAGGGCGCGGAGGTCGAATATTGAATGCGGAGTGAGATTCTTCCCGCGCATCATTCGAAACATCCGGGCGGGTAGACATACGATATTTGGCATAAGTCCGAAAGCATTTCGGCCTTCGCCTACGGGCCATGGCACCCAGCGATGCTCTCACCTCTCCCCGTCGTTCCCGCGAAGGCGGAAACCCATGGTTCGTTGGATACAGTCCTGCATGTGTTCTCGTCAACTCAGCATGGGTTCCCGCCGTCGCGGGAACGACGATTTGAGAGGCGAGGATTGAGTACTGCCACAAGGCGTTTTCTGCCTGGTTAGCCCGCAATCATCTCCGCCGGCCTGTCGCGCCCGTGCACTCTCTCCGCTTCCGCCAACGGAGAACACTTCCACGCCGGCACATCGAGTACTTTCCTTGCCTTCACCAGGTACGCGCCATCCTGGTGCCGCATCAGGCTGAAGCCCAGGCTCGGCATCAGGCGCAGCATCGCCCTGTTCTCCGCCAGGATGTCGCCTTCGATGCGTTCGAACCCGGCTGCGCGCGCCAGGCAAACGAGCGCCTGGATCAGTCGCGTGCCGAGGCCGTGGCGCTGCCAATCATCGCCGACGACCACCGCGAATTCGCATCGGGCCGGGTACGTATCCGCCACATACTGACCCATCGCGATCAGCTGTTCGCGGCCTTGTCCCTGGATCACGACAAGCAGCGTCATGGCGGAGGTGGGCGTATTGTGGGTGAAGCGGTCGAGCATCGTTGGCGTCAGTTCGTGTACGGGATAGAAGAAGCGGTGATAGCGGCTTTCCATCGATAGCCCGTGCACGAATGCCTGCATCATTTCGCCGTCGGATTCGCGCGCGGCGCGCAGTGTCGCCGTTGTGCCGTCGCGCAGGCGCCAGCTGTCGTGCAATGCACTGGGCAATCCCGAAGCGGGCGTCGAGGCGCGCAGGGTTTGTTTCCAGCATCGCGGGAAGGGGAGAAAACTCCACATGGCAGTCTCCTTGCCGGTGTCGGCTTCATGCCGGTGATGCCTGTTCGGCACGCAAGGTCAGCCGATGCGCCGTCGCTTTTCGGACGGCCTTGTCCGCAACGGTATCGTGCTGGATGCATATCTTCACTTCCTTCAGCGGCGACACCAGCGCATCTCCGTCGCGATCCAGCACGAAGCTTTCACCGGCCTGCAGGACGATGTCGCGGAGGTCGTGGTCCTGCGTGATCCATGCAGTGCCGGCGAGGACGCGCAAGGTCCAGCCGGCTGCGCGGTGCAGACGCAGGAACTGTGGTCCTTGCAGGTGGACGAGTTCGCCGGCGGGATCGGGCTTGAGGTGCGAAACGGATTCAGCTGCAGCGGGGTGCTTGAAGCTGCCGGCTGTGAAAGTCTTGTGGACTGTGGCATGCATGATGGTCTCCTTGGTCAGTGGAGCGTTTGGCTCCATGAAGCACAGTATGATTTGTTCTCGAGTATTTACAATTATGCAAATTGGAATAATATTGTTTCCAATGGTGGACAATTAGAGGGAGCCTGACATGGAACGGCTGGCGGAAATGATGACCTTTGCCAAGGTGGTGGAAACCAGGAGCTTCTCGGCGGCGGCGCAGGCGCTTGGCACGTCGAAGTCGCTCGTGAGCAAGCAGATCGGTAGCCTGGAGCTGGCCCTGGGTGTGCGCCTGCTGAACCGCACCACGCGGCGCATGAGCCTGACGGAAATCGGTACGGCGTATTACGAGCATTGCGCCCGCATCGCGCAGGAAATCGATGCGGCAGCGGAAACTGTGACGCATCTGCAGGCGGAACCGCGCGGCGTGCTGCGCATCACCTCGCCGGTGATCTTTTCATCGCTGCATCTCGCGCCGGCCCTGGGCTCCTTCCTGAAGCAGCATGCGCAGGTGGATGTGGAACTCGATGCGAGCGACCGCGTGGTCGACCTGGTGGAGGAGGGCTACGACCTCGCAATTCGCATCACCGACAATCCTTCGCCGAACATGATCGCACGCAGAATTGCGCCGGTGCGCTGGGTGACCTGTGCTTCACCCGACTACCTCGAACGCCACGGGACACCGCACACGCCGCAGGACCTGCGCCAGCATCATTGCCTGGTGTATCGCGGCATTCCGGCGTTGCGCAGCGGATGGCGCTACGGCGTGGGCAACAAGGAAATCGCCTTGCACCTGCAGGGCCGGTGTCGCGTCAACAGTTCGGAAGTGATGATCCAGCTCGCGCTCGACGGCATGGGCATCGTGCTGCTGCCGACCTACATCATCGGCCAGCACCTGAAGAGCGGACGCCTGCGCGAAATCCTGCCCGACAGCATCGCCAATCCCGGCACGTCACTCTTCGCGACCTACCTGCCCAACAAGTACATGCAGCCCAAGGTGCGCGCCTTCATCGATCATCTGATGGCATGTTTCGGCCCGGTGCCACCGTGGGATTAGCTGCCATGTTTTTCGTGTTCGGGACCGCTGTCGAACACGGTAGAATGGCGGCCTGAATCGACCCGCCGGTGCGCACGGGCATGGGAATGCACGCACGTGCAGCGAACGCGCGGGAACAACAAGAAAAAGGGTGGACGACTTTGCGCAAGATCCGTGTACTTTTCCATGTGACCCATCTGCGGCGCGGTGGCGGCATCGAGACTTCGCTGATGAGCTGGCTGCGCATTCTTGACCGCGACCGGTTTGCGGTCGGGCTGTCGATTGCCTATCCCACCGAGGACATGGAGAGCGTCTACCGCGAGCGGATTCCCGAGGATGTCGCGCTGCACATCCTCGGGCCCGAAGCCTGGCTGTCGCATTGCAGGAACCTGAAGATCAAGGGGCAGCTTCGCTGGCCCGGGCGGCTGTATGAGGAGGTGCTGCTGCCGCAGCTGCGCAAGCGGGTTTTCCGCGATCGCATCGGCGGCATCGCGGACAATTACGACGTCGTGATCGACTACGACATGTCGCTCGCGCGCTTCGCGCATGGATTCGGCAAGCCGCTCATCGGCATCAGTCATTTCAGCCTGTCGCAGCGCCTCTCCGCGAGCAAGCGCAAGTACCGCACGGCGTCCCGCTATTTCCAGCGCTACGACGCCATCGTCGCGATCTGCGATGCGATGCGCGATGAGGGACGGCAGATGTTCCCGGCGCTCGCCGAGCGCTTCACCACCTTGTACCCTGGGTTCGATCTGGTGGAGACGCATCGCCGCGCCAACGAGCCGGCGAACGATATTCCCGATGCGCCGTACATCGTTTCCGTCACCCGCCTCGAGGAGACGCAGAAGGATGTGACGACGCTGATCAAGGCCTTTGCCTCGCTGGTGAAGCGGCACAGGATCGATGAATCGATGCTGATCGTCGGCGAGGGCCGCCATCGCGCCGAGCTGGAGACGCTGTGCGACGAACTGGGCGTGCGCGACCGGGTGCGATTCTTTGGTTTCACGACGAATCCGTTGCCTTATGTTCGCGGCGCGCGGCTCAAGGTATTGAGTTCGAAGTTCGAAGGCTTGCCCACTGCGCTCATCGAGGGATTGATCGTCGGCCAGGTCCTCGTCAGCTCGGACTGCCCGACCGGGCCGAGGGAAATCCTGAACCATGGGAAGGCGGGGTTGCTGGCGCCTGTGGGGGATGCCGATGCATTGGCGGAGGCGATCCTGCGCGGATTGCGCGATGGCGAGTTGCGGGATGCCTTGTCTACGCAAGCGGCGATGCACGCGCAGACGTTTGGCGTGAATGCGTTCGGAGAACGGTTTGAGATGCTGGTGCAGCGGATGTTCGAGAAGGCGGCGTAGCGCCAACCACCTTGGACCTGCTCCTTCCCCTGGCAGGGGGAAGGTTGGGATGGGGGGAGTGATCGAGCAACAGACTGAGATAGTTCGACCAGTCTACCCCCACCCTAACGTTCCACCTCGCAGCTTGCGCGCTGCTCGGACTTCGCAGGCGCAACGCATGCGTTGCGAAACCCCTGCTACGTCCCCCTGCAAGGGGGAGGGGACCCTCATACAACGCACGCTACCAATTAGTTTGTCGCCAAACTGCTTTCGCCAAGCCCGCGTTCCGCGCGCATCTCCCGGCTTTCGATCCTGCGCAATACCTTCTGCCGGTTCGGGCTTTCCTGATCCCGTTTCGCTTCCCGATGCCACAAGTGCAGCACTTCGGTACTCCAGAATCCCTTTTTCCGGCGCACGCCCGCGTTATGCAGGCGTGCCACGAAATCCGCATCTTCATGGCCCCAGCCGGTGAAGGTTTCGTCGAAGCCGTTGACCATTTCGATGTCGCTGCGCCATGCCGCCAGGTTGCATCCCTTGATGCCGCGCCATTTGAAGCCCGGCACCTGGCGTTGCGGCATGTCGGGCAGGCGGAAGAACAGCGGCAGGATCTTGTTGGCTTCGCCCCTGGCGCGCTGCGCGAGCCAGAACGCCGGCCCCTGGTCGAGGATGGGCAGGCCGTTCACGACTTGCGCGGTGAGTTGTTCGCCAAGAAGGATGCGGCTGCCGGTCATCATCATGCCCGGTTGCGCCAGCATGCGATGACGTGCGACGAAATCGGCTTGCGGGACGCAGTCGCCGTCGAGGAAGATCAGGTAGCTGCCTTTGGCTTGCAGGATGCCCTTGTTGCGGATGGCGGACAGGCGGAAGCCGTCATCGGGATGCCAGACGTGGTGCAGCGGCACCGGCGACTTCGCGGCGAATTCCTCGACGAGCGCACGGGTCGGTGCTTTCGAGCCGTCATCGGCGACGATGATTTCGTAATGGCGATCGGTTTGACGCAGCAGGCCATCCAGCACGACGCGCAGCGCATCGGGCCGGTTGTAGGTGCTGACGATGACGGAGATGAGGAAATCGTTCACCGGCCTTCCTTTGTGTCGCCGGATGCCTTGCTCCTGGCCTGCTGTTCGAGTTGCCAGATCTTGAGGTAGCGGTAATAACTGCCTTCCGCGTTGGACACGGCCAGGGCGAGGCCATGCGCGCCGTCCAGCAGGCCGAGGCGGAAGAAATAGGTGCGAATGAAGGCCCAGAAGCCGTGCAGCAGCGCATCGAGCACCGTGGCGCGGCGGCCCTTTTCATAGGCCTGGCGCGCGGACAGCGTTGAGTAGCTGTCGACCTTCTGCAGCACCTGCGAGAAATCGAGGAAGCTGTAATGCAGCATCAGGCCGTTCAGGTGCTTCACTGTGCCGGACGGGAGCAGGCGTTCATGCACGATATGGTCGGAAAAACGGGCGGTGCCGCGGCGGAACAGGCGCGTGACGTAATCGGGAGTCCAGCCCGAATGTTCGATGAATCGGCCGCAATACCAGGAACGGCGGGAAATGTCGTAGGCATCGGCGGAAGGGTTGCGGATCACCGTGCGGATCTCGTCGGCGAGTTCCGGCGTGATGCGCTCGTCGGCATCGATGGAGAGCACCCATTCGCCGGTAGCCGCGTCCAGCGCGCGGTTCTTCTGCGGGCCGAAGCCTGGCCAGTCCGTTTCGATCACTACCGCGCCGGCCTTGCGCGCGATATCCACTGTGCCGTCCGTGCTGCCGGAATCGACCACCACGATCTCGTCTGCAAAATTGACGGAATCGAGACAGGCCTGAAGGTTCGCCGCCTCGTTTTTCGTGATGATGATGACCGAAAGCAGATTCCGTTCCCCGGGCGATGCGCTAGCCATGCCGTTTTCTTCCTGTGCAGAAATGACGCCGCATTATATAACTGCGGCTTCCCGGGATGGTTTCTCTGTCGCGCCGTCACCGGCCGAAGCCGCCACCGGCAGCTTCTGCACGACCATCATGGCAAAACCGAGTGTCAGGAAGGCGAACAGCGAGGTAGTCACCTGGCGATCGAACACATTGTCGCTGACTGCAAAGAGTGCAAAAGAGGCAATGACAATCAACCCGCCCGTAGCGGCGTTGGCGTCGAAGCCCGGCCGTGAAAGATGGCGCAGAAACAGCAGGGTCGGAGCAAAGAACAACCAGAGCAGATAGGCAATGCCGATGAGGCCGCCGGTGGCCAGCGCTTCCAGGTACTCATTGTGCGTCTGCGAGAAAATCGCAACGAATTCCGGTGCCTGGCCCAGCGCCACCATTTCCCTCAGATGAGGGCCGAACTGGTTCATGCCGACGCCGACAATGGGATGGGCGAGGAACAATGCCCAGGCCGCTTTCCACATGACCAGTCGTCCGCCGATCGAGGTGTTCAGGTCGCCGCTGCGCATCACCGACAATTCGCCGACGGTGAACACATAGCGTTCATGCAATTCTTCATGGAACAGTGCGAAGAGCAGGGCCAGCAAGAGGACCGTTATTCCCGCAGCGATCAGCCGGCGCCTGCGGTCGAGTAGCATGACCTTCGCGCCGGCGATGGCGCTGCCGACAACGAGCAGGGCCAGCCACGGTCCGCGGCTGCCAATCACCAGGCAACCCCCCAGTCCGACCAGCACTCCGGCTGCATGCCACAGGCGGAACCGACGCGGCAAACATCCGTCCAGCGCAGCCTGCAGGGCGAGCAGCGTGAATACGGTGGTCACCATGCCGAACTTGATCGAGCCCGACAGGCCCAAGGCATTGATGCCGAACATGCCATACGGCCGGTCGATGCCGAGTCCAACGCGTTGAAAAATGGCAAGTGCACCGGCGCCGATCGCCGCGGCGCTCAGGCCGCACCAGAACAGCCTGCGCGATGGCAGGACTGCAAAGCATGCCGCGATGCCAAGGAAGTACAGCAGGTGAACGCCGTTGTCCGCCGAGCTGATGATGCCCTTGTGGATCCAGATGCCGAGCAGCGAGTAGGGCAGGTAAAGGCCGAATGCCAAAACGACAGGTTTCATCTCTCCGTAGCCTGTCCGCACTTCCTTGCTGGTGCGCAAGAGATGGACGGCGATGGCCAGTAACGCAAGATAGGGCACCACCTTGATTTCAAAGGGAAAGACAAAAGTGAGCGGAAAGACGGCAAGCGACCAGAGGGCAAGCACGCTCACGAAGGGCGGAACGGGGACGCGCTTGGGGGAAATCGGGTAGACGGGCATGTTCTTGAATTCGGGGCAATGGCTTGCCGGGCATGTCGAAGGGGCAGTATATCAGCAGCACCTGCGCGCGATTTGCGCTGGGGATATGTTCATGGAATTCGCTGACGAAGGCGTGCGCGCATCCATATCCACTATAATTTGCCCTCAAGAAAAGCCGACGGCAACGGCATGCCGCCCGTGCTTTTTAATGCTTCCATGCTTCGGCGGCCTGCATGAAAGGCTGCCTGACCGCTTGATCCTGTTTTCTGATCCATGATAATCCCACCGAACCTGAGGCGGGTCGTCCACATGATTGCGCCTTACAAGGCGCGTCTTGCGCTGGCCTTTGTCGGAATGATACTGACCGCGACCACAGAGCCCACCCTGTCCGCGCTGATGAAACTCCTGCTGGACAAGGGCTTCGTCGCCAAGCCGACCTTCTCGCTCTGGCTGGTGCCGCTCTTCGTGATCGGCATTTTCGCACTGCGCGGCGTGTCGACCTTCATGACCACCTACATGATGACCTGGGTGTCGACGCGCCTCCTGAGCGAGCTGCGCCAGCAGGCCTTCAACCGCATCCTCGACGTGCCGCTCGGATTCTACGTCACCACCTCCGTCGGCCGCGTCATCAACTCGCTGATGTTCGAGGTCGAGCAGATCATCGACATGCTCAAGAACGTGCTGACCTCGATGATCCGCGACTCGCTCACCGTCATCGGCCTGCTCTCCTACCTGTTCTGGCTGAACTGGCGCCTGACGCTCATCACGCTGGTGCTGATTCCCGTCATCGGCGTCGTGGTGCGCCTGACCGGCAAGCGCCTGCGCAAGCTGACGCAGAATTACCTCACCATCAACGCGCAGCTCACGCAGGTGATCGAGGAGACCACGCGCGCCAACCAGGTGATCAAGATCTTCGGCGGGCACGAGTACGAGCGCTCGCGCTTCGAGGAGCGCTCCGCGCGCCAGCGCAGCTATTCGATGCGCATGGCCAGCACCTTCGCCGCGACCGTGCCGATCACGCAGGTCATCACCGCCTTTGCGGTGTCGATCGTGATCGTGATCGCCTTGCACCAGTCCAGCCAGGGGCAGGCGACCGTAGGCGACTTCGTGTCTTTCATCACTGCCATGCTGATGCTGCTCACGCCGCTCAAACACATTGCCGAAGTGAATGGCCCGCTGCAGCGCGGCCTTGCGGCTTCCGAGGTCGTGTTCGGCCTGATCGACGCGCCCATCGAGCGCACCAGCGGCAAGCCGCTGACAGGTCGGGCATCGGGCCGGCTCGATTTCGTCAATGTCGGCTTCGCCTACCCCGGCCAGTCGCAAGCGGCTCTGTCGCACGTCGACCTGAGCGTGCAGCCGGGTGAGACAGTGGCTTTCGTCGGCATGTCGGGCGGGGGCAAGTCGACACTGGTGAACCTGGTGCCGAACTTCTATTCCGTCAGCGAGGGCGAGATCCGGCTGGACGGCCAGCCGATCGAGCAGATCACGCTGGAAAGCCTGCGCGCGCAGATCGCGATGGTCAGCCAAAACGTGGTGCTGTTCGACGACACGGTGGCGGCCAACATTGCCTATGGCGATGCGCACCCGGACCGGGCCCGCGTCGAAGCGGCGGCAAGGGCGGCGCACCTGAACGACGTGATCGCCGCGCTGCCGGAAGGGCTGGAAACGACCATCGGCGACAACGGCAGCCGCCTGTCGGGCGGGCAGCGGCAACGCCTGGCGATCGCCCGTGCGATCTACAAGGATGCGCCTATACTGATCCTTGACGAGGCGACATCGGCGCTGGATACCGAATCGGAACGCGCGGTGCAGGCGGCGCTGGATGAATTGATGCGCGGACGCACCACGCTCGTCATCGCGCACCGCCTGTCGACGATCGAACACGCGGACCGCATTGTCGTGCTGGTCGGCGGCCACATCGTCGAAACCGGTTCACACGCGGAATTGCTGGAAAAGAATGGGGTTTACGCCAACCTGTATCACCTTCAATTTGAAAAGGAAACCGCATAATGTCCGAGCCCAAACCGATCTCCCGCTTCCCCGTCCCCGACATCGGCGAACTGCCGGAGGACATCCGCCAGATGATCCTGCAGGTGCAGGAAAAAGCCGGCTTCGTGCCGAATGTATTCCTGACGCTGGCGCACCGCCCGGCCGAGTTTCGCGCCTTCTTCGCCTATCACGACGCGCTGATGCTGAAGGAAACCGGCACGCTGACCAAGGCCGACCGCGAAATGATCGTCACCGCCACCAGCGCGAAGAACGGCTGCCTGTACTGTGTGGTCGCGCACGGCGCGCTGCTGCGCATCTACGCGAAGCAGCCGCTGGTTGCCGACCAGGTGGCGGTCAACCACCTTAAGGCCGACATCACCCCGCGCCAGAAAGCCATGCTCGACTTCGCCATCAAGGTCTGCCTGCACTCTCAGGACATCAACGACGACGATTACGCCGCACTGCGCAAGCATGGTTTCGAGGACGAAGACATCTGGGACATCGCCGCGATCACGGCTTTCTTCGGCCTGTCGAACCGCATGGCCAATGCAATTTCGATGCGACCAAATGACGAGTTCTTCCTGATGGGACGCGTGCCGCGGAATAAGTGACTGGTGACTGGGGTTTGTCCACGGAAAATACTTGGCATGCCCAACGAGAAACACTAAAAATCTTTCTGTCCAATGCGGTCGTTGAGTTTCAAGGATGGATGCGAAAGATTTTCCTTCCGTGTTTTTCGTGTTTTCCGTGGACCTCGCCTTTCGTGGGCGCGGCGCGTCAGCTACGAGTGTTTTTGGATGTCCACAGAAAACACGAAAAACACGGAAAATCTTTTTGTCTGATGCGGTCCTTGAGTTTCAAGGATGGATGCGAAAGGTTTTCCTTTCGTGTTTTTTGTGTTTTTCGTGGACTAGCCCTTTGCTGAGGCGGCGCATTAGTTACGAGTGTTTTTGGGATGTCCACGAAAAACACGAAAGGCACGAAAAACACGAAAAACACGAAAGGCACGAAAAATCTTTTTTTGTCTGGTGCGGTTCTTGAACCTCAAGGATGGGTGTGATGGATTTTCCACTCGTGTTTGTTGTGTTTTCCGTGGACCCTCCTAGCGCTCAACGTCACTCACGCACGACGCCTGCGACCACCACCTCACGGCAGGGATTTCCGCCAATTGCATAGGCCAGATCACCTGGCCTTTCAATCGACCACAAGGCGAAATCCGCCGCTTTGCCGACCGCCAGGCTGCCCGTTTCTTGTTCCAGTCCGAGCGCTCGCGCCGCGTGCCGCGTCGTGCCCGCCAAGGCTTCCTGCGGCGTAAGACGGAACAGCGTGCACGCCATGTTCATCGCCAGCAGCAGCGAGGTCATCGGCGAGGTGCCGGGATTGCAGTCGGTGGAGATGGCGATCGGCACGCGAGCTTCGCGTAGCGCCTGTACCGGCGGCATCTTCGTCTCGCGCAGGAAATAAAACGCGCCGGGCAGAAGCACCGCGACGGTGCCGGCGTCGGCCATGGCATCGACGCCGGCCTGCGACAGATATTCCAAATGATCGGCCGAGAGGCCGCGATAGCGCGCGGTGAGCGTGGCACCGCCCTGATCGGACAACTGCTCGGCATGCAGTTTGACCGGCAGCCCGAGCGATTGCGCGGCACGGAACACGCGTTCGGTCTGATCTGCGGAGAAGCCGATCTTTTCGCAGAAGGCGTCAACCGCATCAACCAGGTTTTCGGCCGCCAGTGCAGGCAGCATTTCCTTGCAGACAAGATCGATATAATCATCCGCGCGGCCCCCATATTCCGGCGGCAGGGCGTGCGCACCAAGGAATGTGGTCCGAACGCGCAACGGCAGCATTTCTCCGAGGCGACGCGCGACGCGCAGCATCTTGCGTTCCGTCGCCAGATCAAGGCCATAGCCGGATTTGATTTCCAGCGTGGTTACGCCTTCCGCCAACAGGTTCTTCACGCGCGGCAGGCTGGCCGCCAGCAACTCCTGTTCCGATGCGGCGCGCGTCGCGCGCACCGTCGACATGATGCCGCCGCCGCGCCGCGCGATGTCCTCGTAGCTCGCGCCGTTCAGGCGTGCTTCGAATTCATCGCTGCGGTTGCCCGCGTAGACGATGTGGGTGTGGCAATCCACCAGCCCGGGCGTGAGCCAGTCGCCGCCGCCGTCATGCGTGGCCCTGGCCCGATGTCCGGAGGGAAGCGCGGCGCGCGGCCCGAGCCATGCGATACGGCCGTTGCGTACCGCAATCGCGGCGTCGCGGATTTCGCCGTAGCCCGCGGTCTCCGCCATCGTCGCCAGGTGAACGTTGACCCACAACGCATCCCATATGGCGTTTGCATCATTGGACATGATGTTCATCCTTGAAGGTAATCCTTGCGATATACACGGTCGCCGATGCCGACGAGAGAAGGATGCGTGCGCTTTCGCTGCGGTCGAGCAGAAGGGACTCGCCCTTGTCACAATGCATCGATTCGCCGGTCGCGTTGCGGCACTGAAGACTGCCATGCGCGATATAGGCAAACACCTGGTCGGCACGCTGCTTGAACTCCAGGCTTCCGTGGATCTGTATTGCTTGCAGCGCATGTTCGCAGCGGGCGCGGCGTGTCATGACGTTGAAATCGGCGAGAGGACCATCCGGCAGCTCTGTCTCGATCTGCTGCTCGCCACGGAACACGAAAACCTCGTTCCCGGCAGTGAGCAAGAACGCGGGCTCATCGTCGGCGACGATCGACAGTCTGCCGCGCAGCACGGCCAGCGAGCGATCGACGCCGGGGAAGAACGAGAACGGCCCGCCGGTGGCAATCTGCGCCGTGCTGATGCGCCAATCGAAATTGTCGAGGCCGGCGGAGGATGGAGACACTGCCAGTTGCGTGGTGCTGCCGCCTCCATTCTTCCATGGCATCGGAACGTAATCGGCAGCGGTCAGCTTGCGCATGGTGTCTCAGGCTCCGGATCGCTCCACGATGCGCGCCAGCAGGCGTGCCGCGACGCGCGCAGTGTGCTGTTCGATATCGAGGCCGGGATTGAGTTCGGCCAGGTCGGCCAGTCGCAGTTTGTCGCTGGCGCAAATCAGGTCGATGACGGGTTCGACGACTTCCAGCGGCACGCCGCGCGCGGCAGGCGCGCTGACGCCCGGCGCGACGCCGGCCGGCAGCACATCGAGGCAGATAGTGAAATAGACGTGGTCGACCTGGGCCAGGAAATCCGTGAGCGTCGCGCGTATCGCAGCCAGGTTCGCGACGTGCATGTCCTCGTCGAGCAGCCAGCGCACGCTGAGCGAACGCGCGCGGTCGAACAGGGCCTGCGTGTTGCCGAAGTCGCTGATGCCAAGCACGCAGTAGTGGAAGGGCCAGCCGCGCGACTGGCATTCTTCGGCGATCTGGCGAAATGGCGTGCCGGATGTCGCGCGGTCGGCCATGCGCAGGTCGAAATGCGCATCAAGGTTGACGATGCCGATGCGCGGCATGGCTTCCGTTGCGGCGAGATGGCGTGCCAGGCCGCCGAAGGAACCGAAGGCCATTTCATGCCCGCCGCCCATGGCAATCGGCAGCTTGCCGCGCGCCAGCAGATCGCTGATTCTTTCGGACAGTTCCTGCTGCGCGCTTTCCAGTTCGTCGCCGTTGCAGATCACATCGCCCGCATCGGCAATCGAGGTACAGCGGCGCACCGGCATGTTGCCGAGCGCTGCACGCAATGCCTGCGGCCCTTGTCGCGCTCCGGTGCGGCCGTGGTTGCGCGCCACACCCACATCGCAGGCGAAGCCGATCAACGCGACGCCGCCAGTGTCTGCCGCTGTCTCCAGCGGACGAACGATCTGGTGCCAGCGCTTGCCGCCTTCGCCTTCCGCTGCATCAATGCGTCCCTGCCAGCGGTTCATGTCTGCCGTCTGATGCATGTCAGTACAGTCCTCCAAACAAATCCTTGTTACTCGCGCCAAGATCGCCTTGAAGAACCATTTGCTTGGCTGCTTCAATATCCGGCGCGAAGAAGCGGTCCTTGTCATAGAAGGCCACGCGTTGGCGCAAGCCTTGTTGCACCTTCGCCAGGCGCGGCGAGGTCGCGAGCGGACGATGGAAATCGATGCCCTGCGCCGCAGCCAGCAGTTCGATGCCGACGATGGTGGCCGTGTTGTGTGCCATCTCGTGCAGGCGGCGGCCGGCGAAGGTCGCCATGCTCACGTGGTCTTCCTGGTTGGCAGAAGTCGGCAGGCTGTCCACGCTGGCGGGATGGGCGAGCGACTTGTTTTCCGAGGCGAGCGCGGCGGCGGTGACGTGCGCGATCATGAAGCCGGAGTTGAGGCCCGACGATGCGACGAGGAAGGGCGGCAGGCCGGACAGTGTGGAATCGATCAGGAGCGCGATGCGCCGCTCGGACAGCGCGCCGATTTCGGCGAGTGCCAGGGCGAGCGTATCGGCCGCGAAGGCGACCGGCTCGGCGTGGAAGTTGCCGCCGGAGATGACGTCTCCTTCCTCGGCGAAGACGAGCGGATTGTCGGTCACCGCGTTGGCTTCGATCAGCAGGGTACGGCCGGCGTTGCCGATCAGATCGAGACAGGCGCCCATCACTTGCGGCTGGCAGCGCAGGCTGTACGGATCCTGCACGCGTTCGTCGTTGACCAAATGGGATTTGCGGATCTCGCTGCCGGCAAGCAGTTCGCGATAGACATGCGCTACGGTAATCTGGCCGGGCTGGCCGCGCACCGCATGTACGCGCGGATCGAAGGGCGCGTCGCTGCCCTTGGCCGCATCGACCGCGAGCGCGCCGGACACCATCGCGGCTTCGAGCAGGCGTTCCGCCAGGAACAGGCCGTGCAGCGCAAGGGCCGTGGAGACTTGCGTGCCGTTGATCAGCGCGAGGCCTTCCTTGGAGGCGAGCCGGACGGGCTCAATGCCGGCCTGTTGCAAGGCTTCCTTCGCGGGTTGCAGCCCGCCGGCGACGCGCACATTGCCTTCGCCCATCAGTGCCAGCGTCATGTGCGACAGCGGTGCGAGGTCGCCGGATGCGCCTACTGAGCCCTTGCTGGGGATGCAGGGCATGATGCCGGCGTTGTAGAGCGCGATCATGGTGTCGATCACCGAGGCGCGGATGCCGGAATAGCCGCGTGCGAGGCTGCCGATTTTCATCGCGAGGATGAGGCGCGCCACTTCGTCTGCAATCAGTTCGCCGCTGCCGACGGAGTGCGACATGATGAGGTTGCGTTGCAGTTCTTCGAGCTTGTCGTTGGGGATGTGGGTCTTGGCGAGCTTGCCGAAGCCGGTGTTGATGCCATACGCGGGGGCGCCTTTTTCCACGATCTTGTGGATGGTGGAGGCGGAGGTGTTGATGGCGGTATAGGCTGATTTCGTCAATTCCAGCAGCGCGGCGTCGCGCCAGATATGGCGGAGGTTGTCGAGGCTGAGTTGGCCGGGGGTGATGGTGAGTTTGCTTGTCATTGGATGATGTTTTCTATGCGGCTTGTTCGTTGGTTGCGTTTTTTTGGCGCGATGGCTTTTTCCTCTTCCCCGTCATTCCCGCGAAGGCGGGAATCCAATGTGAGGTCTCTGTTTCTCTCTCCGGTAATGCAATGCGTTGTGCTCTCCGTGGAGACTTGCCGGGGGCGGCCCGGCAGCCGCTCACTTTTCTTGTCTCGCCAAGAAAAGTAAGCAAAAGAAGGCGGCCGCGGCGAGCTGCCCCTTCGGGGTTCCCGAAAATTTATGCAGCGAAGCGGGAAGCGAAATAACTCGCCCTCGCTACGCTCGGAGCTCAAACAGATTTCGCTTCTTTATCCGCTTCGCTGTATAAATTTTCGGCAGCTCACAGCGGAAACTGCAAAAGCCTCTAAGCGCGATCTGTTGAGGTCTTTGCTCGCCGCCTTACTTCACCATCGGCAATTTCAACCCGTTGCGCTTCGCGCACGCGATTGCCGTTTCATACCCGGCATCCGCATGCCGCATCACGCCCGACGCACTGTCATTCACCAGCACGCGCGCCAGTCGCTTCGCCGCCGCTTCCGTTCCATCCGCCACGATCACCATCCCGGCATGCTGCGAATACCCCATGCCGACGCCGCCGCCATGATGGAACGATACCCAGGTCGCGCCACCTGCCGTATTGAGCAGGGCATTGAGCAGCGGCCAGTCGGACACGGCGTCGGTGCCGTCCTTCATGCCTTCCGTTTCGCGGTTCGGGCTGGCGACCGATCCGGTGTCGAGATGGTCGCGGCCGATGACGATCGGGCCTTTCAGTTCGCCATTGCGGAACATCTCGTTGAATGCAAGCCCTGCGCGATGACGCTCGCCGAGGCCGAGCCAGCAGATGCGCGAAGGCAAACCCTGGAAGGCGATGCGGTCGTGTGCCATGTCGAGCCAGTTGTGCACGTGCTTGTTCTCCGGGAACAGTTCCTTGAGCTTCGCGTCCGTCTTGTAAATATCTTCCGGATCGCCGGAGAGCGCAACCCAGCGGAACGGACCCTTGCCTTCGCAGAACAACGGACGGATGTAGGCCGGCACGAAACCGGGGAAGTCAAAGGCGTTCTTCACGCCGGTGTCGAAGGCGACTTGGCGGATATTGTTGCCGTAATCCACCGTGGGGATGCCCATCGCGTGGAAGTCGAGCATGGCTTGCACATGCACGGCACAGGACTTCGCGGCGGCGGTGGTGAGCTGACCATGCTGCGCGTGATCGCGCTGCGCGGCCTTCCATTGCTCGACGGTCCAGCCGATGGGCAGGTAGCCGTTGACGAGGTCGTGCGCAGAGGTCTGGTCTGTGACGAGGTCGGGCTTGATGCCACCGGCCTTGGCCCGCTTCACCAGTTCCGGCAGGATTTCGGCGGCGTTGCCGAGCAGGCCGATGGAGATGGCTTCCTTGCGTGCGGTGTGGTGCTTGATGAGGGCGATGGCATCGTCGAGGTCCTTCGCCTGCTTGTCGAGGTAACGCGTACGCAGGCGGAAGTCGATGCTGCTTTGCTGGCATTCCACGACGAGCGATACCGCGCCGGCAAACGTTGCAGCCAGCGGCTGCGCACCGCCCATGCCGCCGAGCCCGGCGGTAAGAATCCAGCGGCCGGCCCAGTCGCCGTGGTAGTGCTGGCGGCCGGCTTCGGCGAAGGTTTCATAGGTGCCCTGTACGATGCCCTGGCTGCCGATGTAGATCCAGCTGCCCGCAGTCATCTGGCCATACATGAAGAGGCCTTTGTGGTCGAGTTCGTTGAAGTGTTCCCAGTTGGCCCATTTCGGCACGAGATTGGAGTTGGCGATCAGGACGCGCGGTGCGTCGGGATGCGTTTTGAATACGCCGACCGGCTTGCCGGACTGGATGAGCAGCGATTCATCGTCGTTCAGCTCCTTCAGCGTTTCCAGGATTTTGTCGAAGCATTCCCAGTTGCGCGCGGCGCGTCCGATGCCGCCGTACACCACGAGGTGCTTCGGATTTTCCGCGACTTCCGGATCGAGGTTGTTCTGGATCATGCGGTAGGCAGCTTCGGTCAGCCAGCTCTTGCACACCTTGTCGCTGCCGCGCGGTGCGCGGATGACCCGGCTTGCATCCCAGCGCGGATCCTTGTCCAGATCGTTGGCGAGATTGGTCGATTCGGTCATGGTATTCATGCTTGTTCCTTCCTTCGAATGAGGGTTCAGTGCAGGCCGAGGTAGGCCGCTGCCAAAGTGGGATCGTTGCGCGCGTCGCTCGCCTTGCCTTGCCAGACGGTGCGGCCGGATTCCAGCACGCAGACTTCGTCGGCGATGGACAGCACGCGGTCGGTGTTCTGTTCGACCAGCAGGATGGTCATGCCGTCCTGCTGCAGTTGCCTGAGTGCGCGATAGCACAGGTCGATGACCTTGGGCATCAGTCCGAGCGAGAGCTCGTCGATCATGATGAGCCTCGGTCGCGCCATCAGCGCGCGGCCGATGGCGAGCATCTGCTGCTCGCCGCCGGACAGGTTGCCGGCCAGCGACTGCAGGCGCTCGCCGAGACGCGGGAACAGGTTGAGCACATAGTCGCGGTCCTGCGCGAAGCGGCGGGCGGGTTGTGTCAATCCGCCGACGCGCAGGTTGTCTTCCACGCTCAGGTCCTTGAACAGGCGGCGGCCTTCCGGCGAGATGGCGATGCCGCGCCGCACGCGCTGGTCCGGCGCCAGCCTGCTGATGTCCTGGCCGTCGAACATGATGGCGCCGCCTTGCAGGGTGACATGACCAGCCACGCACATGAGCGTGGAGGACTTGCCGGCGCCGTTCGCGCCGATCAGGCCGGTGATGGTGCCCGGATGCAGCGTGAGCGACAGGTCGCCGACCGCCTGGAAAGCGCCATAGCCGCAGGAGAGATGATGGATTTCAAGCATGATGTCCTCCGGCAACGGCCAGGCCGGGGTGTTGCGCCTCTTCCGCTGGCTCGGCATCGCCACCGAGATACGCGGCGCGCACGGCCGGGTCTTCCATCACCGCGCGCGGCTCGCCGCTGGCGATCCTGCGGCCATTGTCGAGCACGACGAGCCGCTGGCAGATGCGCATGACTTCGCCGAGGTTGTGTTCGATCAGGATGATGCTGACGCCCTGGTGATTGATGTCGGCAATGGTGTCGGCGAGCGCGCGGGCTTCCTTCGAATTCAGTCCGGCCAGCGGTTCGTCGAGCAGCAGCAGCTTCGGCTTGAGCGCCAGCGCACGCGCCATTTCGAGGCGCTTGAGAACACCCAGCGGCTGGATGCCCGGCATCTGGTCCGCATAAGCGCCGATGCCGACGCGCTCCAGCATGGCGCGGCCGATTGCGGCTTCTTCGTCCTGCGCCACGTGCAGCAGGGCTCTCATCGGTGAACGCGTGCGGTCCATGCCGGCGGCGAGCGCCACGTTGTCGAGCACCGAGATTTCGCGGAAGGGTTTCACCAGTTGCTGCGAGAGCGACAGGCCTTTCCGGATGCGCTTGTGGATCGGCAAGTCGTTCAGCTTTTCACCTTCCAGCCGGACTTCACCGTGCGTGGCGCGCACCACACCGGTAATGGCGCGCAGCATGGTGGTCTTGCCCGCGCCGTTCGGCCCGATCAGGCCGAGCAGCTCGCCCGGACAGACATCGAAGGAGACGCGGTCGATTGCCGTCAGGCCACCGAAACGCACGGTCACATCCGACACGCTGAGCAGCGCCTGTTGAGTCTTGCTCATGCGCGGCCTCCTTGCGCGGTGCGCTTACGGTTCACCACGCGTGCAACCATGCTGGCCATACCGCCCGGCGAGAAGCGCATCATCAGGAACAGCAGGCCGCCATACACCAGCAGCTTGTAGTCGCCGATGAACTGGAACCACGCCGGGAGTGCGCTCATCACCGCCGCGCCGACGGCCACGCCCAGCACCGAGCCGATGCCGCCGACCACCACCATCGACAGCACGGTGACGGATTCCACGAAGCCGAAACTGTCCGGACCGATGAACTTCAGGTGCTGCGCATACAGACCGCCCGCAAGGCCCGCCAGGGCGGTGCCGATGGCGAAAGCCGCCAGCTTGTAGCGCGGCACGTCGATTCCGAGCACGCGCATGGTGTCCTCGTCTTCCGCCACGCCCTTGAAGACGCGGCCCATCCAGC
This sequence comes from Noviherbaspirillum sp., assembly GCF_035254685.1. Taxonomy (GTDB): domain Bacteria; phylum Pseudomonadota; class Gammaproteobacteria; order Burkholderiales; family Burkholderiaceae_D; genus Noviherbaspirillum. Next base: position 113,204 of record NZ_DATFAI010000010.1, read on the forward strand.
ACTTGCGGATGTAGATGCACAGCGCGGCAGTGGCGACGCACAGGATTACGCAGAGCAGCATGAAGCCGGTTTTCGACAGCCCGGAATCGGGAATCGCGGAGACGCCGAGTTCGCCGCCCAGCCATTCCTGCTGGCGGACCACGCCGACGAACAGGAAGCCAACGCCCATCGTCGTGATCGCGAGGAAGTCGGCGCGCACACGCAGGCTGGCCAGACCGACCACGACGCCGATCATGCCGGCCAGCAGCATCGCCAGCGGCAGCGTGGCAAGGAAGGGAATACCGTTCTTCGCCAGCAGCGCCGATAGGTAGGCGCCGATGCCAAGAAACGCCGCGTGGCCGAGGCTGATCTGGCCGCAGAAACCGGTGATCAGGTTCAGCGACAGCGCGAACAGCACGCTAATCGCCATCGAGGTGAGCAGGGAGATTTCGTATTCCATGCTTATCCCCTTGCGAACAGGCCTTGCGGGCGCACCATCAGCACCGCGATGAGGAAGGCAAAGGCGATGGCGTTGCGGTCGAGCAGCTTGCCGAGGTAGATCGTGCCGAACGATTCGATCACGCCCAGCACCAGTGCGGCGAGCAGGGTGCCGCGCACCGAGCCCATCCCGCCCAGCACGATGATCGCCAGCCCCTTGTAGGACGGCACGCTGCCCATGGTCGGCTCGACCAGGTTGTTCAGCAGTGCTACCCAGACGCCGGCGAATCCGGCCAGTGCGGAACCGATGAAGAAGTTGATGTCGCGCACCTGGCGCAGCCGGATGCCGAAGGATTCGGCCATCTGCGGATCGGATACGGTTGCCTGACAAGCAACGCCGACACGGGTCTTGTTCTGCAGGGAGCCGAGCAGGCCGATGATGACGGCCGTGCCGATCATGACCATGAGCTCCGCTTCCTTGAATTGCAGCCCGCCGAACAGCGCAACCTGCTGCTGCAGCGGTGGATTCTGGTAGGACAGGCCCGACGCGCCGAACACGATGCGGAACAATTCTTCGAAGGCGATGTACAGGCCGATCGACGCGATCAGCGCGACGAAGGGCGGCTGCTTCAGGATCGGTTCATAGCACAGGCGGAACATCGCGACGCCGGCCAGCCCCGATATCAGCATCGCCACGGCGAAGCCGAGCAGCAGGCTGCCGGTCGCGTTGGTGACCAGCACGCCGAGATAGCCGCCCAGCGTGAACAATGCGGCATGCGCCACATGAAGAATGCGCAGCAGGCCATACACCAGCGTCAGCCCCAGCGCCACCAGCGCATAAATGCTGCCCTGGACCAGGCCTTGCGCGGTCAGCTCGAGAAAGAGCATCTCCACTCCTCAACAATTGAATCATTGACGCGGGCGGTACGTGGCCGCCCGCGCTTTGCTCTTTTTACTTCGCGGGCTTCGACGGCGGCGTCAGCATCGGGCCGGTGAGCACCGAATGACGATGGAATGCCTTGTCCTTGACGATCTGCACCTGCACATCCTTCTTCACTTCATGCAGGTCATTGAAGGACAGCTTGCCGATCGGCGTGTCGTAGCTGCCGGCAGCCAGCGCATTCTTCAGCGCTTCGCCGCCCTTGCCACTGGTCTTCTTCAGGCCGTCGATCAGCACGCTCGTTGCGGTGTAGGCGGAAGCCGCGACCATGTCGGCGTTGGTGTTGGTCGCCTTGCGGAAATCGGCAAGGAAGGTCTTCGTCACTGGCGAGTCGGAATCGCGGTCAAGCGAGGTCGTGACGTAGACGCCTTCCGACGCCGGGCCGGCGATCTCCATGAACTTGTCTGAGTCGTAGCCTTCCTGGCCGATGATGGGCGCGCTCACGCCGGCCGAACGCAACTGGCTGACCAGCGGGCCGGCGGTGAAGTAGTAGCCGGAGGCGTAGATGATGTCCGGGTTGTCAGACTTCACTTTCGAGACGAGCGCACCGAACTGGCGATCCGCCATGCCGTATTCGTATTCATTGACGACCTGCAGGCCGAACTTCGGCGCACCCTCCTTGAAACCAGCGGCGAGCGCCTGGCCGAAGTCGTTCTTCAGCGTGATCATGACGACCTTCTTCTTGCCGAGGTTCTGCACCAGCATCGACCCGGCGCGGCCCTGCACTTCGCCCATCGCGGCGGTGCGGAACATGTAGTCGCCGGCCAGTGTGATTTCAGGATGGATCGCATAGGCGACCACGTACGGTACTTTGGCCTGCTGGAAAATCGACGCTGCTGCCCGCGTGGAACCGGAATACGAGCCGGATACCGCGCCCACCACCTTGTCCTTCTCCACCAGCTTGGTGGCGACCGGCACGGCCTCCTTCGGCGAGGCCTGGTCGTCATAGATCACCAGTTCCAGTTTTTGTCCGGCGACGCCGCCCTTGGCATTGGCCTGCGCCACGGCCAGCTTCGCGCCTTCGAGTGCGGACTTGCCGTCGGAGGCGGCAAAGCCGGTCAGCGGTACGTTGAAGCCGATCTTGATATCGGCAAAGGCCGGCGCAGCCGTGAAGGCCGTAAAGGCGGCGCCAAGGACTGTGAAAGTGAGTAGTTGCTTGCGGCGGAATGGAATCATTTATTGTCTCCTGAAGTTGCACCACACCATGCTTGAGCCCAATTGCGTACTCGACCCCGTCGAGTCGTCGGTGTATCATAAGTTGTATATACAACTCACGCAAGAAAAATCTTAATTGACAATACAAGTCGTTACCATAAAATGCAGGCTCACTGACAAGAGGGCGGGATGAAAGACGGTTCGGAAAGCGGGATGGCATCGGAAGAAACAGCGGAGCGCGTGCCTGCTTTTCAACACATCAAGAATTACCTGCTGGCAGAAATCCAGGCGGGCACCTGGAAGGAGGGCGAGGCGATTCCTTCCGAGCAGGCACTGGCGAAACAGTTCGGCGTGTCGCGCATGACCGTGAACCGCGCGGTGCGCGAACTGACCGACGAGCAGATCCTCACGCGCGTCCAGGGCTCCGGCACCTATGTCGCGCAGCACAAGTACCAGGCGACGCTGGTCGAGATCAAAAGCATTGCGGAAGAAGTGCGGGCACGCGGGGACGAGCATCGCAGCGAACTGCATTTGCTGGAACGCAGCAAGGCAAACGAATTGCTGGCGCAGCCCTTCGGCGTCAAGGCCGGCCATCCCTTGTTCCATTCGGTGATCGTTCACTTCGAGAACAACATCCCGATCCAGGTCGAAGACCGCTGGGTCAATCCTGAAGTCGCCCCCGACTATATGCAGCAGGACTTCTCGGCGATCACCCCGAACGAATACCTGATGGCCGCCGCCCCTCTGCAAGGCGTGCAGTACAGCATCGAAGCGCTGGTCGCCCCGCGCGAAATAGCCGAGATGCTGCACATCACATCACGCGAGCCCTGCCTCGTCCTCAAACGAAGAACTTTGTCAAAAGGCCAGGTCGCCACCGTCGCCACCATGTGGCACCCGGGCAGCCGTTACCAGTTCGCGGGGAGCTTTTAGGATCGCCCACGGAAAGCACGGAAAGCACGGAAAGAAAGACACGAATTTTTCCGTGTTTTTTGTGTTTTCCGTGGACAAAGATTTTTCAAGACCGTCCACGAAAAACACGAAAGACACGAACGACAAGAAAGACGTAAAAGATCCAGCTTTTCCTTTCGTGCTTTTCGTGCTTTTCGTGTTTTTCGTGGACAAAACGCCTTTCAGCGCACCGTCTTCTGCCTGAAGAGAAGCGGACTGAATGCCTTCGCGGATACCGAGACAAAATCCCCTTCGTGGAGACCCTCGATCTCGTCATCGGAGGCGATCACTTCGACGATGTCCTGGCCGATCAGCAGCGAGACGATGTGCACGACTTCTTCGTGGCGGATCGCCAGCACCTGCGCATGGACGTTGAGCTTGCCGGCGACCCGATGCTGCAGGAAGACTTCCGAGGGCGTGCCGGTTTCCGCGATGCGGCCATGTTCCAGTTTCAGCACGCGCTGCGAAAGCTTGAACACTTCGCCGATGTCGTGGCTGACGAGCAGGGTGGTGAGGCCGAGACGCTGGTGCAGGCGCAGCAGGTCGTCCTGCAGCTGGCTGCGCATAGCGGCATCGAGCGCGGACAGCGGTTCGTCGAGCAGCAGGAGTTTCGGCCTGCGTGCCACTGCGCGCGCGAGCGCGACGCGCTGCTTCTGCCCGCCCGACAATGAGCCGGGCAGACGATGCTGCAAGCCCGTCAGTCCGGCCAGTTCGAGCAGTTCATCCACCCATGCGCTGTCGTTCTTCGAGGTGGCGTAGGCCACGTTTTCGCGCACGCTCAGATTGGGGAACAGCGCATAATCCTGGAACACGAAGCCGATCGCGCGTTTCTGTGGCGGCAGGTTGATCCGCTTCTGCGCGTCGAACCAGATTTCGCCATTCACCACGAGACGGCCGCTGTCCGGTTCGGTCAGGCCAGCCAGCATGCGCAGTATCGTCGTCTTGCCGGCACCTGAAGCGCCGAAGAGCGTCACCAGGCTGCGGCTTTCGATGACGGCATCGACAGCGAGATCGAGCCGCCCCGACGCACTCTGCAAGCTCTTGTTGAGGACGAGGTCGATCATGTCAGCGCGCCACCAGCCATTTCTTGTTGACGACGTAGACGGTCAGCAGGATCGCGAAGCTGATCGCAAACAGCACGAAGGCGTAGAAGTTCGCAGCAGCGTAATTCAGGCTCTCCACTTCATCGTAAATGGCGATGGACGCGACCTTCGTCACGCCGGGAATGTTCCCGCCGATCATCAGGATCACGCCGAATTCACCGATGGTGTGCGCGAAGCTCAGCACCGCACCGGACAGCAGGGCGGGCTTGATGTTCGGCAGCAGCACACGGAACAGCGTCACAAGGTCGGATTTGCCCAGCGTGCGAGAGGCCTCGACCAGCGACGCAGGCAGGCCCTGGAAGCCGGACTGGATCGGATGGACCATGAAGGGCAGGCTGAAGATGATCGATCCGATGACCAGGCCCGCAAAGCTGAATACCAGCCGGACATGCAGCCATTGCTCCAGCCACTGGCCGAATGCATGCTGCGGACTGAAAGCGAGCAGCAGGTAGAAACCGAGTACCGAGGGTGGCAGCACCAGCGGCATGCTCACCAGTGTCTCGATCACCGGCTTGAAGCGGGTGCGCGTGGTGGCGATCCAGTAGGCGAGCGGAATGCCGACGAGGAACAGGATCAGCGTCGTGATCGCCGCGAGGCGGAAGGTCAGCAGCAGCGGTTGCCAGTCGTAAGTCATTGCGCCGTCTCCGGCACGAGCGTCATCTCGTTGGCTTTCACGAGGCCTTCGACTTCATCTCCGACGGTGAGCGACAGCGCGTGCGATGAGCGCGTCGTGATGACCGATTCGATCGCATGACCATGGAAATTCAGCGCCACCTTGCTCAGCAGCTTGCCGCGTTCGATGCCGGTAACGACGCAGGGAATGCGGTTGCGCATGCTGATGAGGCCGGACAGGTTCTTCGCAAGTGATACTTCCGTTTCCTTGAACAGCAGTGCCACCGCCATTCCTGGCTTCCACGCCGCGACTTCGTCGCCCGCGCCGATCATCGTCGCCGTGAAACGATAATCGCCTACGGCCGCTTCGACCACGGCGATGCTGCCATGCGCATCGACCGCGGAAATGACGGCGGGCAGGCGATTCATGGCAGCAGGTATCCGTAGCGCTCGAAGATGGCGCGCGCCTTCGCGGAGAGCACGAAGTCCTGGAACTGTTGCGCCAGCTTGGGATTCCCCTGCTGGCCGTGCTTGAGCACGACGATGCCCTGTGCAATCGGCCGGTACGCTGCCTTCGGCACGTCGATCCACTTGCCTTGGCCCTTCATTTCCGGCGAGAGCACGACCGACTTCGCGGTGAATCCTGCATCGGCTGCGCGGGAATGGATGTACTGGTTGGTCTGCGCGATGCTCTCGCCATACACCAGCTTGTCTTTCAAGGCAGTGTCGAGCCTGAAATAGGCCAGCGCCTTCATGGTTTCACGGCCATACGGTGCGGTCTTCGGATTGGCGACGGCGATCCGGCTGACCGCCGGGCTGGTGAGGGCATCCTGCCACTTGCCGAGATCGAGGTCCTTCATCGTCCACAGCACCAGTGCGCCGTACGCATACGGCTTCGGCGCAGCGGCGGCAAAACCTTCCGTGTGCAGTTTTTCCGGATAGTCCATGTCGGCTGACAGGAACACGTCAAAGGGTGCGCCGCTCATGATTTGGGCGGTCAGCTTGCCGGACGAGCTGAATACCGGCTTCAGGTCGTGGCCGGTGTCCTTCCTGAACGCTGCTTGCAATTCATCGAATGCGTACTGCACATTGGCGGCGACAGCAACCGTCAGTGTGTCGGCGAAGGCCGCCGGAGTAGCGAGGGACAGCAAGGCGGCAAAAAGAAAGAGAAAGCGCTTCATGCCGCCCCGCCTTTACATGAGGATGATGTCGTATTGTTCCTGGTGATAAATCGTTTCCACCTGCAGGGAAATCGGCTTGCCGATGAAGTCGCCCAGCATCGCGAGGTGCTGCGATTCTTCTTCCAGGAACATGTCGACCACGACTTGCGAGGCCAGGATGCGGAATTCGCGCGGATTGAACTGCTTGGCCTCGCGTAACAATTCCCGCAGGATTTCGTAGCAGATGGTGCGAGCCGTCTTCACCTGGCCCTTGCCACCGCAAGCCGGGCAGACTTCGCACAGGATATGCGCCAGCGATTCGCGCGTGCGCTTGCGTGTCATCTCGACCAGGCCGAGCTGGGAGAAGCCGGAGACCGACACCTTGGTGCGGTCGCGCGACAACGCCTTGTTCAACTCGTTGAGCACCGCATTGCGATGCTCGGTGTTTTCCATGTCGATGAAGTCGAGGATGATGATGCCGCCGAGATTGCGCAGGCGCAGCTGGCGTGCGATCGCGTGCGCGGCTTCCAGGTTGGTCTTGAAGATCGTGTCATCGAAGTTGCGGCCGGTGACATAGCTGCCGGTGTTGACGTCGATCGTGGTCATCGCCTCGGTCTGGTCGATGATCAGGTAGCCGCCCGACTTCAGGTCGACGCGGCGACCCAATGCACGCTGGATTTCCTCCTCGACGCCGTACAGGTCGAACAGCGGCCGCTCGCCGGTGTAATGCACCAGCTTTGACAGCACCGAAGGAGTGTAGGTCGCGCCGAACTGCTGCAGCTTCTGGAAGTTCTCGCGCGAGTCGATCTGGATGGTCGAGGTATCGTCGTTCACGAAATCGCGCAGCACGCGCTGCGCAAGGTTCAGGTCCTGGTACAGCAAGGTCGGCGCCGGGTTGGTCTTGGCCTGTTGCGTGATGGCGGACCAGGTCTTGCGCAGGTAGTCGATATCCATCTGCAGGTCGGCTTCAGAGGCATCTTCCGCCATGGTGCGGATGATGAAGCCGCCCTTTTCGTCGGTCGGCAGCAGCTTCTGCACGCGGCTTTTCAGCGCCTCGCGGTCGGATTCGTTCTCGATGCGTTGCGAGATGCCGATGTGCGAATCCTGTGGCAGGAAGACTAGCATGCGTCCTGCGATCGAGATCTGCGTCGACAGGCGCGCGCCCTTGGTGCCGATCGGATCCTTGATCACCTGCACCATGACGGACTGGCCGTCGTACAGCAGCTTTTCGATCGGCGTCTGGGGCGTGCTCGTATTGTCGTGCGGGCGCGCTTCCCAGATGTCGGCCACGTGGAGGAACGCAGCGCGTTCCAGGCCGATGTCGATGAAGGCCGATTGCATGCCGGGCAGCACGCGCACCACCTTGCCGAGGTAAATATTGCCTGCCATGCCGCGCGACAGCGTGCGTTCGATATGGAGTTCCTGTACCGCTCCCTGGAGTATCAATGCAACCCGCGTTTCCTGCGGGGTGATATTGATGAGGATGTCTTCGCTCATAAAACGGGTATACCGGCCTGATTTAATAATTCTGCGGTCTCGTGCAGCGGCAAGCCCATGATGCCGGTATAGCTGCCGGCAATGCGCTGGATGAATACCGCCGCCATGCCCTGGATGCCATAGCCGCCGGCCTTGTCGTAAGGCTCGGACGTCGCGCAGTAGGCGCGCATCGCGTCCTCGGTCAGCTTCGCCAGGGTCACATCGGAAATCTGGGTGAACTGGGTGATGTTGTCGTCCTTGTGCAGTGCCACGCTGGTCATGACCTGGTGCGTGCGCCCGGACAGCAGGCGCAGCATCTCCATCGCTTCGGTCTTGTCGGCCGGCTTGCCGAGAATGCGGCCATCGATGACCACTGTAGTGTCGGCGGTCAGGATCGCGCGAGCCGGGAGACGGCGCATCAGCATTACCTTGGCGGCATGCTCGACTTTCTCGCGTGTCACGCGCGACACGTAGACATCGGCTTGTTCATCAGGCAAGACTTCCTCGCTGACTTCCGGCCCGCGCGGCCCCTGGTCGCGCAACAGCATGAGTTCGAAGTCGACGCCGATCTGGCGCAGCAGCTCGCGGCGGCGGGGGCTCTTGGACGCGAGGTAAATCCTGGTTGGTGCCGATTTCATGAAGCCTTGTGTCTCAGTTTCATACCCGGTGGTACGGATGGTTTTGCGTGATGGACCAGGCGCGATACAGTTGCTCCGCAAGCAGGACGCGCACCATTCCATGCGGCAGGGTCAGGCTGGAAATCCGGACCAGCATATCGGCAGACGCCTTGAATCCGGCGTCCAGTCCGTCTGCACCGCCTATCACGAATGTAACATCCCGCCCGTCTTGTTGCCACTGCGTCAGAAGTTGCGAAAGTTGCATCGTGGTCAGGTCCTTGCCGCGCTCGTCCAGTGCAATGATGCGGGAACCCTTGGGAATGGCAGCCTCGATCTTCGTGCGCTCCTGCGCCATCACGGTTTCAGCGGTCCGACTGCCGGAACGTTCGACGGGCTTGATTTCCTTGAGCTGGATGCGGCATTCCGGCGGCATGCGTTTCGCATATTCGCCGAACCCGTCCTCGATCCAGGCAGGCATCTTGTGGCCTACCGCAGCGATGATGAGCTGCATGGATGCTGCCTGCCTCGCTTATTCGGCGGCTTTTCTGGTCGTGGCGCGCTTTGTGGCCGTCTTTCTCGGCGCGGCAGTCTTGGTGGCGGCGACCTTCACCGTCTTGCCGGCGGGCGTTCTTGCCGTCTTGGAAGCGGTCTTGGCGGCAGTCTTGGTCGCCGTTGTCTTGGTTGTCGCTGTCTTTGTTGCCGTTTTCTTGGCAGCCGTCTTGCGCGCAGGCTTCTTCGGCTCGTCGTCGAGTGTGGTCTGGCTGGCTGCGATGTGGCGCGAACGCTTCTTCGGGGCTTCCTCCACCTCTTCGGCCGTGCGCTTCGAGGTGCGCTTGGCGGCGCCGAGCCTGATTTCCTTGTCGCCCCAGATTTCTTCCAGGCGGTAGTACTCGCGGATCGCCGGTTGCATGATGTGCACCACCATGTCACCCAGGTCGACCAGTACCCACTCGCCGGTTTCTTCGCCCTCGATGCTGACGATGTTGCCACCATGCTCCTTGACCTTGTCGCGCACCGAGGCGGCCAGCGCCTTGGTCTGCCGGTTGGAGGTGCCGGAGGCGATCACGAGGCGATCGAACATGCTGGTCAGGTGCACGGTGTCGAATGCCCGGATCTCTTGCGCCTTGACGTCTTCCAGTGCGTCGATGACGATGGCTTGCAGTTTTTTGATGTCCATTAGGTATAAAGGTGGTGTTGTTGTATATAGTCTAGCACCCCGGCTGGGATGAACGCGTCGGGCCTTTCCCCGTGCTCGAGGGCGGCCCGTATGTCGGTGGCGGAAATATCGACTTCCAGATTGCCTGCGATGCAGGCCAGGCCGCGCGGTGTTTCGCGGATCTGCTGCGGCGTCGCAGTGCGACGGTCGAATTCCCGACGGACTTCTGCAGGAACGTGGGCAGAATCCATCGAGAAACCGGGGCGCGATGCGGCGCAGATATGCGCAAAGTCAAACAAGTGCTGCCATTCTTTCCAGGTATGTAACTGCTGCAGCTGGTCGGCGCCGATCAGGAATGCGATCGAAGCATCCGGTCCGAGTTCCGCGCGCACGGCACGCAAGGTGTCGATCGTGTAGGTCGGCGTGTCGCGCAGGATTTCCAGCGGATCCACCACGACCGGGACGGGCAGCCGCTCAAATGCAATCCGGAGCATCGCTGCGCGATGTTCGGGCGCTGCATGCAGTGTGTGTTTCTGCCATGGCTTCCCGGCAGGGATGACGCGCAGCTCATCCGGCGTCAGCAGCGTTGCGAAATACTTCCCGAGCGCGACGTGGCCGTTATGCACCGGGTCGAAACTGCCGCCCAGCAATGCTACGCAGCGGCGCATCACACCCAATCCCGCGGCGGCAGGAAGTCGGTGTACAGACTCGCTTCCGGCGTTCCCGGCTGCGGCTTCCAGTCGTAGCGCCATTTGACGACCGGCGGCATCGACATCAGGATCGACTCGGTGCGACCGCCCGATTGCAGGCCGAACAGGGTGCCGCGGTCGAATACCAGGTTGAATTCCACGTAGCGGCCGCGCCGGTACGCCTGGAAGTCGCGCTCGCGCTCGCCGTAGGGCGTATCCTTGCGCCGCTGCAGCAGCGGCAGGTAAGCGTCGATGAAATGGTCGCCCACGCTCCTGATCATGGCGAAGCTTTGCTCGAAGCCGAGTTCATTGAAATCGTCGAAGAAAATGCCGCCCACGCCGCGTGCTTCCTTGCGGTGCTTCAGGTAGAAATAGTCGTCGCACCATTTCTTGAAGCGCGGGTGCAGGTCGCTGCCGAAGGGCGCGAGCGCGTCGCGGCATGCCTGGTGGAAGTGCTTCACGTCTTCCTCGAAGCCGTAGTAGGGCGTCAGATCCATGCCGCCGCCGAACCACCAGACCGGTTCCTTGCCTTCCTCGGTGGCGATGAAAAAGCGCACATTCATGTGTGAGGTGGGCGCATACGGATTGCGCGGATGCATCACCAGCGACACGCCCATGGCTTCCCAGTGGCGGCCGGCGATCTCCGGGCGGTTGGCGGCCGCCGTCGGTGGCAGGCTGGTGCCGGTGACATGCGAGAAACCGATGCCGCCGCGTTCCAGCACATTGCCTTCCTCCAGGATGCGCGAGATGCCGCCGCCCATAATCGGGCCGGAACCTTCGGGGCGCACCCATTGGTCGGTGACGAACTGCTTGCCATCCACCTGATCGAGGGCGGCGACGATGCGCAGTTGCAGGTCGAGGAGGTAGGATTTGACGGTGTCGGGAGAGATGGTCACGGGTCTGGTCAGTGTGCAGGTTTGCCCTGTGCGTGGGCGAATTGCACGAATTGTATTTCAAATTGGCCACGCCGATGCGTGCAGCCCGAACCTCCCTTCGCCGCATTCCGTGCGGGGAAGGGAGGGCGACGACGCCTGTTGTGGCTGATCAGTGCCGCTTCAGGGCGCGCCAGCCGATATCGCGGCGGAACTGCGCGCCGTCGAAGTGGATGTTGTCGACCACGTCATAGGCATTTTTCTGGGCGATCCTGACGCTGTCACCCAGCCCCACCACGCACAGCACGCGGCCGCCGGAAGTGAGCAGCTTGCCGCCGCTCATTGTCGTTCCTGCATGAAAAGTGACGGAGTTCGCCGATTCTTCGGGAATGCCGGTAATCACATCCCCCTTGCGCGGCGCATCCGGGTAGCCCGCTGCGGCCATGACCACGCCGAGCGCGGTGCGGCGATCCCATTCCAGTTCGACCTGGTCCAGCGTGCCGTTGACGGCATGCTCCAGCACGCCCACAAAATCGGTCTTGAGACGGGCCATGATCGGCTGGGTTTCCGGGTCGCCCATGCGGCAGTTGAATTCCAGCGTCTTCGGATTGCCCTTTTCATCGATCATCAGACCGGCATACAGGAAGCCGGTGAACGGAATGCCGTCCTTCATCATGCCAAGCACGGTCGGATTGATGATTTCGCGCAGGATGCGCGCATGCAGCGAGGGCGTGACGATGGGCGCGGGCGAGTAGGCGCCCATGCCGCCGGTGTTCGGTCCTTCATCGGCGTCCTTCAGGCGCTTGTGATCCTGGCTGGTGGCCAGCGGCAGCACATGCTTGCCGTCGACCATCACGATGAAGCTGGCCTCCTCGCCGGTGAGGAATTCCTCGATGACCACGCGGGCGCCGGCGTCACCCAGCTTGTTATCGGAAAGCATCATGTCGACCGCCGCATGGGCTTCGTCGACGGTCATCGCGACCACCACGCCCTTGCCGGCGGCCAGGCCGTCAGCCTTGATGACGATCGGCGCACCTTTCTGGTTGATGTACTTGCGCGCGGCCTGCACGTCGGAGAAGGTCTGGTAATCGGCGGTGGGAATGCGGTGGCGCTTCATGAAAGCCTTGGCGAAATCCTTCGAGCTTTCCAGTTGCGCGGCTTCCTTCGTCGGGCCGAAAATCTTCAGGCCTTGTTCACGGAAGATGTTGACGATGCCGGCGGCCAGCGGGACTTCCGGTCCCACCACGGTCAGTGCGATATGTTCCTTGATCGCGAATTGCGCGAGCCAGGCCGGATCGGTGATGTCGACATTTTGCAGGCGCGGGTCGAGCGCCGTGCCACCGTTGCCCGGCGCAACATAAACCATTTGGATCCGCTCGGATTGTGCAAGCTTCCAAGCCAGGGCATGTTCGCGGCCGCCTGAGCCGACTACCAGAATTTTCATGAAATTTAAAACAGTTAGTGGGTGGTGCAAGGGTTTTGCATGCACTACCTAATTTACTTGTGAAACGGGTAAAGCGAAAGGCTGATTTCCTGATTGGGTGACTTGCTGCAACAGTGCAAGTCTGGCAATGCTGTCGTCCTGATCGTTACCCAGCGACCCGGTCATGCCGAGCCGCCTGGACGATTGCACCGTTTGCCAGAATGCGTCGCGAGCAGCGCAGGTTCGAGATTGCGGTGCGCAGCAGCATGACGACAAACTTTATTCTTCGATGACGGCGTTGGTGTACACCTCTTGCACGTCGTCGAGGTTTTCCAGCGCGTCAAGCAGTTTCTGCATCCTGGCCGCATCGTCGCCAGTGAACACGGTTTCAGTGGACGGCTTCATGATAACCTCGGCCATTTCCGCCTTGAAGCCTGCCTTTTCCAGTGCGTCCTTGACGTTCGAGAAATCGTTTGGCGCGGTGATGACTTCGATGCCTCCTTCGTCGTCGGTGACGACGTCCTCAGCGCCGGCTTCGAGCGCCGCTTCCATCAGCGCGTCTTCGCTCGTGCCTGGTGCGAAGTACAGCTGGCCGCAATGCTTGAACAGGAAAGCCACCGAACCTTCGGTGCCCATGTTGCCGCCGAACTTGGAAAAGGCATGTCGCACTTCGGCCACGGTACGCACCCGGTTGTCGGTCATGCAATCAACGATGATCGCCGCGCCGTTGATGCCATAGCCTTCGTAGCGGATTTCTTCGTAGTTCGCGCCTTCCAGGCCGCCGGTGCCGCGCTGGATCGCGCGCTGCACATTGTCCTTCGGCATGTTGGCATCGGCTGCCTTGTCGATTGCGAGGCGCAAGCGCGGATTGCTCGTGAGATCGCCGCCGCCCATGCGCGCCGCGACCGTGATCTCCTTGATCAGCCGCGTCCAGATTTTTCCGCGCTTGGCGTCGGTCGCAGCTTTTTTGTGTTTAATATTGGCCCATTTACTGTGTCCAGCCATGGCAAATCTTTCTTGGAAGTGAACGAGAAGAAGGCCGATCCCACGAAACCCGGCGCGAAACCTGATCCAAAATAAGTGAGTATCAAGCCGAAAACCAATCTACAATTTTACCATATCGCCCCTGTCAAAACCCCTCGGAAAGCGCGCCACACAATGCCAAAACCTCTGCTGATCGCCAAGCATCAAGACCAGGAGCTCGTCCTCCTGCCCAGCCTTGCCAACCGCCATGGCTGCATTACCGGCGCCACTGGCACCGGCAAGACCGTTACCTTGCAGGTCATGGCTCAGGCGCTCTCGGACATCGGCGTGCCGGTCTTCATGGCGGACGTCAAGGGCGACCTTTCCGGTTTGGCAAAGGCCGGAGCGGCGACGTCGCGCATCAAGGAACGGCTTGACCTGATGAAACTGGCGGAGCCGGCCTGGTCGGCCTGCCCGGTGACCTTCTGGGATGTGTTCGGCGAGAAGGGCCATCCGGTGCGCGCCACCATCTCGGACCTCGGCCCGCTCCTGTTGTCCCGCATGCTGAACCTGAACGAGGTGCAGCAGGGGGTGCTGCAACTGGTGTTCAAGGTGGCGGACGACCACGGACTGCTGCTGCTGGACACCAAGGACCTGCGCGCCATGCTGCAGCACGTCGCCGAACATTCCGCCGAACTGCAGACCGAATACGGCAACATTTCCGCCGCCAGCATTGGCGCGATCCAGCGCGGCCTGCTTGCCATCGACGAACAGGGCGGCGACCGCTTCTTCGGTGAACCGATGCTCAACATCGATGATTTCATGCAGACCGACCCGCAGGGCAAGGGCGTGGTGAACATCCTCGCCGCCGACAGGCTGCTGAATTCGCCGCGCCTGTATGCGGTTTTCCTGCTGTGGATGCTGTCGGAACTGTTCGAGCATCTGCCCGAGGTCGGCGATCTTGACAAGCCCAAGCTCGTGTTCTTCTTCGATGAAGCGCACCTGCTGTTCGACGAAGCGCCGAAGGCGTTGCTGCAGAAGATCGAGCAGGTGGTGCGCCTGATCCGTTCCAAGGGCGTCGGCGTCTACTTCGTCACGCAGAATCCGCTGGACATTCCCGACACCGTGCTCGGCCAGCTTGGCAATCGTGTGCAGCACGCGCTGCGCGCGTACACGCCGCGCGACCAGAAGGCGGTGCAGGCGGCGGCAGAAACCTTTCGCCCCAACCCGAAGCTCGACACCGCGCAGGCCATCACCGAACTTGCTGTCGGCGAGGCGCTGGTGTCCTTCCTCGACGAAAAAGGCCGACCGAACGTCGTGGAGCGCGCCTTCGTCTTGCCGCCCGCGTCGCAAATCGGCCCGATCACCGATGCCGAGCGCCGCGACGTCATGGCCAATTCGGTGGTGGACGGCGTGTACGAAAATGTCGTCGATCGCGAATCTGCCTACGAAAAACTGAAGGGCCGCGTCGCAACCGAGATGCCGAAGACGGCGAAGGTGCCGCCAGCCAACGGCGGCACTGCACAACCACAGCAACCACAGCAACCGCAAGCACCGCAGCCGAGTGGCCCCTCGATCGGCGATACCTTCAAGGACGCGCTCGGCGGCCTGTTCGGCGGCAGCGGCGTAGGCCGCCGCAAGGATACGATGGTCGAAGCCATGGTCAAGTCCGCCGCCCGCAGCATCGGTTCGCAAGTGGGCCGCGAGATCATCCGCGGCGTGCTGGGATCGATCATGAAACGCTGATAGGGTGTCCACGGAAAACACAGAAGGCACGGAAAAATTCGAACATATTTTTTCCGTGTCTTCCGTGTCTTCCGTGTTTTCCGTGGACCAAAAATCCCGCGTTTTCCCCGTGCAATGTAAGAAAATCATTCGCGGCGTAAAATCGCCGGATGTCTTCTGTACCCGCATCTTCTTCCGCACGCCAGGATTTCCTCTACGGCCTTGCCATCGCCATCCTTGGGGCGGTGCTGTTCTCCGCCAAGGCCATTGTTGCCAAGTTGATCTATCGCTACGACGTTGATGCCGTGACGCTGATCGCGTTCCGCATGTTGTTTGCGCTGCCGTTCTTTGCCGCCATTGCCTTCTGGCAGGCCGGAAAGTCCGCGCCGCTGACCAACGGGGAGCGCGTCCGCATCGCGGTGCTTGGCATGGTCGGCTATTACCTCTCCAGTTTTTTGGATTTTCTCGGCCTGCAACATATCTCGGCCGGGCTGGAGCGACTGATCCTGTTCCTCACGCCGTCCTTCGTGCTTCTGATTTCGGCGCTGTATCTGCACAAGAAAATCACCCGCGTCGAATGGCTGGCGCTGGGCACGGCCTATCTCGGCACGGTATTGGTTTTTTTGCACGATGTGCGCCTTGGCGGCGCGAATGTTGGCCTGGGGAGTGCCTTCGTGCTGGGGAGTGCGCTATTGTATGCGTTGTATCTGTTGCAATCGGGCCAGCTGGTGCGGCGCGTGGGCGCCATTCGGCTGGTTGCCTACGCGATGTGCGCGGCGAGCGTGGCATGCATCGTGCAATTCTTTGTGTTGCGCCCCGTGTCGCTGCTCGTGCAGCCGATGCCGGTGTACTGGCTATCCCTGGTGAATGCCGTGTTTTGCACGGTCTTCCCGGTATTTTTGACAATGGTCGCCGTTGCTCGTGTCGGCGCGCCGACCGCATCCCAGGCCGGCATGATCGGCCCGGTGTCGACCTTGTTCATGGGGGCGGTGATCCTGGGAGAGCCCGTCACCGGTATCCAGCTTGCCGGCACGGCGCTCGTGCTGGCGGGTATTTATTTATTGTCGAGAAAGAAAACATAGGAAACCGATATGGATCTTGGAATAAGCGGCAAGACGGCGCTGGTATGCGGCGCGAGCAAGGGACTGGGTCGCGGCTGCGCGGAGGCGCTGGCCGGCGAGGGCGTGAACGTGACATTGGTGGCCCGCACGGCGGACGTGCTGGAAGCCACCGCGGAGGAGATTCGCCGCAAGACCGGCGTCACGATTACCGCAGTGGCCTGCGACATTACTACACCGGACGGCCGCGCGAAGGCACTGGCCGCTTGCCCGCAGCCCGATATCCTCGTCAACAATGCCGGCGGCCCGCCGCCGGGCGATTTTCGCAACTGGACGCGCGACGACTGGATCGCCGCGCTGGATGCCAACATGCTGACGCCGATCGAACTGATCAAGGCGACCGTCGACGGCATGATCGCGCGCCGCTTCGGGCGTATCGTCAACATCACCTCGAGCGCCGTCAAGGCGCCCATCGACATCCTCGGCCTGTCCAACGGTGCGCGCTCCGGCCTGACCGGCTTCGTTGGCGGACTGGCACGCAAGACGGTTGCACATAACGTCACCATCAACAACTTGCTGCCGGGCCAGTTCGAGACCGATCGCCTGATCAAGACCATCGGGGCATCGGCCGCCGCAGCCGGGAAGGGTGTCGACGAAGCCGTCGCCGCGCGACGCAAGCAGATTCCCGCGCAGCGCTTCGGATCGCCGGCCGAATTCGGTGCGGTCTGCGCCTTCCTGTGCAGCGTCCATGCGAGCTACATGACCGGCCAGAACGTCCTGCTGGACGGCGGCAATTACCCGGGAACGTTTTAGGAGTTCACGGAAAACGCGGAAAGCACGGAAGGTTTTTTTCCCGGCAGGCTTTGCCAAAATATGATGGAACCATTTTCGTGTTTTTCGTGTGTTTCGTGGACTGACAAATCGCATATCGAACGGAGTTGAAGTGAAGAAGCGTATTGCATTGATTGCACACGACAGCAAGAAGGACGAGATGATCGATCTGGCAGCTGAGTTTGCCGACTTGCTGCGCCAGTGCATCCTCGTGGCAACGGGCACGACGGGCAAGCGCCTGCACGAGGAAGTCGGCCTGACGGTCGAGCGCAAATTGTCGGGCCCGTTCGGCGGCGACCTGCAGATCGGCGCGGAGCTGGTCGAAGGCAAGATCGACTGCGTCATCTTCCTGCGCGACCCGATGACCGCGCATCCGCACGAGCCGGATGTCAATGCGCTGGTGCGCGCCTGCGACGTGCATAACGTGCCATGCGCGACCAATATCGTCTCTGCGCGGCTGTTGCTGTCGCAGATGGTGCCGCATCATCATCACAATCACAATTAAGGAGCGAGCATGGCAAAGGCAATCAGGATCAGCAAGGTCGGCGGACCGGAAGTCATGGAGTATGTCGATGTCGAGGTCGGCGAACCGGGGCCGGGCGAGGTGCGCGTGCGCCAGGCGGCCTGCGGCCTGAACTACATCGATGTGTATTTCCGCACCGGCGCCTATCCGCAGCCGCTGCCGGCAGGCCTGGGCATGGAAGGCTCGGGCACCGTGGAGGCGGTCGGCGAAGGCGTCACCCATGTGAAGCCCGGTGATCGCGTGGCCTATGCGGAACGTCCGACCGGCGCCTATGCGGAGGCGCGCGTGATGCCGGCCGCCATCCTCGTCAAACTGCCGGATGCCATCGACTTCGAAACCGCTGCGGCGATGATGCTGCAGGGCCTGACGGTGCAATACCTGTTCCATCGCACCTTCCCGTTGCATGGCGGCGAAACCATCCTGTTCCATGCCGCGGCGGGCGGTGTCGGGCTGATCGCATGTCAATGGGCTCGCGCACTCGGCGTGACCATGATCGGCACGGTCGGCTCCGACGAGAAGGCGGAACTCGCGAAGGCGCACGGCTGCACGCATACCATCAACTACAACAAGGAAAACTTCGTCGAGCGGGTGAAGGACATTACTGGCGGCAAGGGCGTGCCCGTGGTCTACGATTCCATCGGCAAGGACACCTTCACCGGTTCGCTCGACTGCCTGTCGCCGCTCGGTATGATGGTCAGCTTCGGCAGCGCGTCCGGTCCGGTGCCGCCGTTCAGCCTGAATGAGCTGGCGTCGCGCGGATCGCTGTTCATCACGCGGCCTTCACTGTTTTCCTACATCGCAAAGCGCGAGGACCTCGACAAGTCGGCCGCCCAGCTGTTCGACATGGTGTCGAGCAAGAAGGTGAAGATTGAGATCAACCAGCGCTACGCGCTCAAGGACGTGGTGCAGGCGCACCGCGACCTCGAAGCGCGCAAGACGACCGGTTCCACCATCCTGCTGCCCTGAGCCAGTGCCATGGACAACCCCATGAATCATCCGCCCGAGCAGCCGACGGGTACCGACGGAACACCGAAGTTCGGCCGCCTGCTGCTCGTGCTGGCCGCCGTCGTGATGCTGATTGTCGCCATCACGTTTGCTTCGGAAGCGATGTATTCCTGACCGGCGCGCGCCGAGATGGCACAGGCCGGGATCATGGCAGACCACGACAGGCCGCAGCGCCATGAGAACCTTGCCGTGCCTGACCGGATGGCGCTGCTGCACACGCTGACGTTCACCGCGTTGCGCCTCTCCGCCGCGCAGCTTGATGGCTTCACCACGCGCCTGTGTGAAGCGCTCGCATCTCCGGGGTCGGATGCCGCACCGGACATCGCACCGGATGCAGGCCTGTACCGCCATGCAGCCGAACATCTGGCCCGGCAGCGCATGACTTTCCATCGGCTGTTCACGGAAAGCCTGCAGGAGTGCCTGCTGCAGGCCGTGCAGGTCGCCGGCATGCAGGGCGCATTGCGGCTGGAAAGCGGCGCGATGGACCTGTCGCTGATCGACTTCGCCGCCATGGAACGCAAGGTCTTGATCGACAACCTGAGTCAGGCCATCGATGCCGTCAACGCAGATGTCCTGGCGGTGCTCGGCATGCGCATTGCGCACTGGCTGCAGCCGGAGGAAACAGGCATTCCTGCACATACTGGTGCCAATCCATTTCGCGCGGAAACCTTCGTGACAGCCTTCGCCAAGGCATGGGGCAAGTTCGACCTGAACAGCGCCACACAGCATGTCATGCTGCAGCAGCTGCACCCCGAGATATTCCTGCAATGCGGCCCGATTCTGCAGGTGCTCAGCCAGGAACTCGCCATCCGCAACATCCTGCCCGACGCGGAGCAGGAATACCGACGCAGGTGTACGGCGCATGCGCTTCCCGCGCCTTCACGCCAGGAAAAGCTGCGGCGCTGGCTGGCACCGGACGGCATGCTCAACGTCATCGACGCGCGAGCCGCCGGCCTGATGGACAAGGCTTTCGACCGGCTTGGCCACGATGAAAGCATTCCGCCCGCCATCAGGGAACTGATCGACCGCTTGCGCGCGCCGTTGCGCAATCTGGCGCTGGCGGATATCGAATTCTTCTTTCGCGCAACGCATCCGGCCCGGAGTCTGGTCGACGCGGTACTTGCAGCCGGCCTTGCCTGCGATCCGGCCAAGGGACGCAACGATCCCCTGCACGTGAGCATTGCGCAGGTCCTGGATCGCCTCGAAGAAACGCCGAAGGCTGGGGCGTTCGAACAGGCCATCCGCGTTCTGCAGGCACTGGCAGCGCAGCGGGAGGACGCTTTCACGGCCCGGCTGGGCGAGACGGCCGCTGAAGCGGCCAGCCAGGAAAATATCTCGCATGCGATGGATCTTGCGCAGGACGATGTGCATGCGCGCATCGAGTCCGGCGAAGTGCCCGGCTTCGTCGAAGCCTTCCTGCAGGCCCAGTGGTCACGCGTGCTTGTGTTTGCCTACGGCACACGCGACAGCAAGCCGGAGTTGCTGGCGAAAGTGCTGCAAGCCATGGATGAGCTCATTTGGAGCGTGCAGCCAAAAGGCAGCGAGGCGGAACGCAAGGCGTTGGTCGAGCGTTTGCCTGCGCTGCTGTCAATGCTCAACGCCTGGCTCAATGTCGTGAAGTGGGACGGCACGGAGCGAGAGAGCTTCTTCGCAACCCTGGCAGAGCGCCATCAGGCCGCCATTCGCGCCCTGCCTGAACTGACGCCGCGTCACCAGCTGGAACTGCGGATGAACATGATGCAGAAAGCCAGCGAACACCAGTTGAGCCGGCGCGCGCAACAGCAGCAGGAAGAGGTGCTCGCCGAGTTCATGCGTCAGGCCGACACGTTAGTGCCGGGGAACTGGCTCACTTTCGTGCGAAATGATGGCAGCAAGATGAACTGCCGGTTGATGTGGGTGAGCCCCGGCCGCAGCCGTTTCATCTTCGCCGGGCGGCAGGGACAGCTGGTATTCACGCTGACCGACGAGTCGCTCGCGCAGGCAATGCGCGCCGGACGCACAAGCATCATTGCATCCAGCGACACACTCGCCCGCGCGCTCGACGCAGCGCTGACGGAGATTGTCGGCGACTGATCGTGTCGCGCCGACCGCTACTGCATTTTCAATTCGACTTGGTGCGGAACGCCGCTCTTGCCGGGGAAATCCGTGAATGCGGCGCGCACCATGTAAGGCATGACTGCCGCGAGAGATCCATTGGTGCCTTCGCTCACCACCGTCGTTTCATACAGCTGCTTTCCGTCCGACATGCGCGCGATGACGATGCGCAGGTGGCGCGTGTAGAGGCGATACTGGGAAACGCGCTGTTCCACCATGGGCGGGCCGTACCAGAACGGGTCGTAGAACGGCCCGTAATAGCCGCGCCAGGCCGGGCCGTACCAGTAGGGGTAGGGATAGGGATTGACGACGACCGGATAGACTTCACGCACGTCGCGGCTGTCGACGCTGTAGCCGAGGGAAACCTTGAGCGTTGGCGGTGTGGAGGGTGATGCCTCTGTAAAGCCGAGACGGTTCAGTTGTTCCCGGACCAGGTTCTCGTAATTGAGGTATTCGAGGTTATTGTTCTGCTCCTTGGTGCGTTCGAACACATAATGCTTGTCCGGCAGGCTGGCCGGCCATTCATGGAAGGTCGTCACATTGCTCTGGATCGTGGTGCCGCAGCCGCTAACCAGGATGGTCATTGCACCCATGACAACGGCGATCAGCCAGGCTTTCATTGATTTTCTCCAGCGTGCATTCTCTTCTTTTCGCCTTTCAGAATAGACAAGAGGCAAAGAAATTCCGTAAATTTTTGTAACGCTTCAGCGCGGGTTCTCGAAGAAGATATAGTTCGAGCCGAAGTCGCTGATTTCAAAATAGACCTTTTTTTCGCCGGGGTCAGCCACCATGTTCAAATTCTCGTCCAGCACGCCGTAGCCATAGCGATAGGAGCGCGGCCTGTTGTCATCAGTGCCCATCGCCGTGGAGATCTTGTCAATATGAATGAAACGCCGCACCAGCTTGTCGCCGGCATAAAACTCAAGCACGCCGTTCGTACCGGTCCAGTTCTGGATGTTGCGGCTGAGCTTGTTCTGTTGCTCCTGCGTACAGGCCGCGAGCAGCAATGCCGCTCCGGCCGCGAGTAATGCAAGTCCTGCTTTCATGCGATGGGCTCCTGCAGGTGCCTCGGCCTGCCAGCACGTCCGGCAGCCGGACGCCTATCGCAAGTCAATACACCCGCCATTCAACGGTTGGTAAAATACTAGTTTGCGCCATTTTCCCCTGATTCAAGCCCTCCCTATGCGTACCGATACTCCGCAGACGATTTATCGCAAGGATTACACCCCCCCGAGCTTTCTGGTCGATACGGTCGAAATGGGTTTCGACCTCGATCCGGAGGTGACGCGCGTCGCGACCCGCCTGACTATGCACCGCAATCCCGTCAGCCGCAGCAAGAGCCTGCTGCTGTACGGCGAAGCGCTGAGCCTGGTGCAGCTGCGCATGAACGGCAAGCAGCTGACCAAGCGCGGCTACACCCTTGGTCCCGGCAGCCTGGAAATCTTCAATCCGCCGGATCAGGTGATACTCGAAATCGAGACGGTCACGCATCCCAACCTGAACACCTCGCTGATGGGCCTGTACGTGTCCAATGGCAATTTCTTCACCCAATGCGAAGCCGAAGGCTTCCGCAAGATCACCTATTTCCCGGACCGTCCCGACGTGATGGCGAAATTCAAGGTGATGCTACGCGCCGACAAGGAAAGATATCCTGTCCTCCTGTCGAATGGCAACCTTGTGGAAGAGGGCGACCTCGGCGACGGCCGTCATTACGCCGTGTGGGAAGACCCATTCAAGAAGCCGTCCTACCTGTTCGCGCTGGTGGCCGGCAACCTGGTGCGCCAGGAAGAGAAGTACACCCTCAAGTCCGGCCGTGAAGTGGTGCTGCAGGTTTGGGTGGAAGAGGGCAATCTCGACAAGACCCAGCATGCGATGGATTCGCTCAAGAACAGCATCCGCTGGGATGAGGAACGCTTCGGCCTGGAGCTCGACCTCGACCGCTTCATGATCGTCGCCGTCAGCGACTTCAACATGGGCGCGATGGAGAACAAAGGCCTGAACATCTTCAACACCAAGTACGTGCTGGCCAATCCGCGCATCGCGACCGATACGGATTATGCCGGCATCGAATCGGTGGTCGGCCACGAATACTTCCACAACTGGACCGGCAACCGCGTCACCTGCCGCGACTGGTTCCAGCTCTCGCTCAAGGAAGGCCTGACGGTGTTCCGCGACCAGGAATTCTCCGCCGACATGATCGGCACCGACAGCGGCCGCGCCGTCAAGCGCATCGAGGACGTGCGCGTGCTGCGCCAGGCGCAGTTCCCGGAAGACGCCGGCCCGATGGCGCATCCGGTGCGCCCTGACTCCTATGTCGAGATCAACAACTTCTACACCGTCACCGTCTATGAAAAAGGCGCGGAAGTGGTACGCATGTACCAGACCCTGCTCGGCCGCGAAGGCTTCCGCAAGGGCATGGACCTGTACTTCCAGCGTCATGACGGTCAGGCGGTCGCCTGCAATGATTTCCGTGCCGCCATGGCCGATGCCAATGGCCGCGACCTGACGCAGTTCGAGAGCTGGTACAGCCAGTCCGGCACGCCGCGGGTGAAGGTGGAAACACAGTACGACGAAGCCGCGCAGGCCTACGCGATCACGCTGTCGCAAACCTGCCCGCCGACCCCGGGCCAGTCCGCCAAGGAATCGCTGCACATCCCGGTTGCCGTGGGCTTGCTCGACGGCAGCGGCAAGGACCTGCCGCTGCACCTGGAAGGCGCCGGCGATGCAGGCACAGCGCCGACAACGGTCGTGCTGGAACTGACGCAGCCGACGCAGACATTCCTCTTCACGCAGGTGCCGCAACGGCCCACGCCGTCCGTGCTGCGCAATTTCTCTGCACCGGTCATCCTCGATATCGAGTACACGGATGAAGAACTTGCCTTCCTGATGGCAAATGACAGCGACGCCTTCAACCGCTGGGAAGCAGGGCAGCGCCTCGCCATGCGCCGCATGCTCAAGCTCGCCTCCGCTGGGCTGGAGAACCATGCACTGAGCGATGCGGAGCTTGCGGAAAGTGTGCTCAACCAAGCGTTCCGCGCCACGCTTAACGACACGACGCTCGATCCGGCATTCCGCGAGCTCGCGCTCATCCTGCCGTCGGAAACCGTCGTGGCCGAGCAGATGGAGGTGATCGACCCGCACGCCATCCACGCCGTGCGCCAGTTCCTGCGTCGCTCGCTCGCCAGCGCGATGCGCGTCGACTGGGAGGTCGCGTACCAGTCCAGCCGCACGCCTGGCAGTTACAGCCCCGACCCGGAATCGGCCGGCAAGCGCGGGCTCAAGAACCTCGCGCTGGCCTACCTGATGGAACTCGACGATGTCGATGCCCACCAGCTCGCGCAGAACCAGTACGACCATGCCAACAACATGACCGACCGTATGGCTGCGCTCACCGCACTGGTGAACAGCAGCGCCCCGGGCAAGGTGGCGGCGCTGCAACGCTTCTACGAGGAATTCGAACAGGAAGCGCTGGTCATCGACAAATGGTTCTCGCTGCAGGCCACGGCGCGCACGAGCGACGTCAAGGCTGTGCGCCAGCTCATGAAACACCCGGCGTTCACGCTCAAGAACCCGAACCGCGCGCGCAGCCTGATCTTCAGTTTCTGCAACGCCAACCCCTCGCAGTTCCACGCCACCGACGGCAGCGGCTACGAATTCTGGGCCGAGCAGGTGATCGCCCTCAATGCCATCAACCCGCAAGTCGCCGCCCGCCTCGCGCGCAGCCTCGACCGCTGGCGCAAGTACGCGCCGGCCCTGCAGGAAAAGATGCATGCCGCTCTGAAGAAGGTTGCGGAAACCAAGGGTTTGTCGAAAGACGTGCTCGAAGTCGTGTCCAAGTCCCTCTCCAACTAACTCACTGGAATAACCTATGAAAAGAATCAGCCTCACGCAGCACCTTGTTGAAGAGCAGCGCCTGCATAACAGCATTCCGGCTGAATTGCGCCTGTTGATCGAAGTGGTCGCACGCGCCTGCAAAACCATCAGCCATGCGGTCGGCAAGGGAGCGTTGGGCGAGGTTCTCGGCAGCGCAGAAAGCGAGAACGTGCAGGGCGAGGTGCAGAAGAAGCTGGACATCCTGTCCAACGAAATGCTGCTCGAAGCAAACGAGTGGGGTGGTCACCTTGCGGCGATGGCCTCCGAGGAAATGGAAACCATCCATCCGATTCCGAACCGCTATCCGAAGGGCGAATACCTGCTGCTGTTCGATCCGCTCGATGGTTCGTCCAACATCGATGTCAATGTCTCGATCGGCACCATCTTCTCGGTGCTGAAAGCCCCGGAAGACATGAGCGAACCGACCGAGGAAGCCTTCCTGCAACCCGGCGCGAAGCAGGTTGCGGCAGGCTATGCCGTGTACGGCCCGCAGACCGTGCTGGTGCTCACCACCGGCGCCGGCGTGAACTGCTTCACGCTCGACCGCGAAATGGGCTCCTGGGTGCTCACGCACCGCGACATGAAGATTCCTGCAGAAACCAAGGAATTCGCGATCAACGCCTCCAATTCGCGCCACTGGTATCCGCCAGTCAAGCGTTATATCGACGAAATGCTCGCCGGCGAAACTGGCCCGCGCGGCAAGAATTTCAACATGCGCTGGATCGCCTCGATGGTCGCTGATGTGCACCGCATCCTCAATCGCGGTGGCGTCTTCATGTATCCGGCCGACGCGCGCGAACCGGAAAAGCCCGGCAAGCTGCGCCTGATGTACGAAGCCAACCCGATGGCCTTCATCGTTGAGCAGGCAGGCGGCGCGGCAACCAACGGCAAGCAGCGCATCCTCGACATTCAGCCGAAAAAGCTGCACGAGCGGGTGGCGGTGTTCCTGGGATCGAGGAGCGAAGTGGAGCGGGTGACGAGCTATCACTTCGAGTGAGCATCGTCGCGGATTCTCTGGAAACTTCGTGCAAATGTGGCAGCGCCGGGGTGCTTCGGCAAGCCACGATGCAAGGAAGAAGGGCTGAAGAAGCGAAAATGCCTGCCGGGTCCCTAGCGCAGTCGGAACTTTTCTTGTTAGAATACGCGCTTTCGCTGATGTAGCTCAGTTGGTAGAGCAACTGATTCGTAATCAGTAGGTCGGAGGTTCGACTCCTCTCATCAGCACCAGAAAATCAAGGGGCTAGCGTAATCGCTGGCCCCTTTTGCATTTCTGGTGCGCCGAAGGCTCGCCATTTGGCAGGACGTCAACCATCTCGGCAACCTCGGTCAACTGCCTTGGACTTCCTCGTGCTGCCAAATATCTCACTGACACAGTCGCATTCAGGTCCGCTGTCTCTGAAAATCCTTTCTCCCGTTCTCCCTGCGCCATGTCTTTCCGCTGGAAAGACGAATCCGAACGTGTTGCACTGCCTTGGTTATTGCACAGCGTAAAATCCAACTTGCGCGCAGACTGCTTCCAGGAAGACGCCGGCGTTCACATGGTTGCTTTTTTGCCAATCTAATTAAATGGCCCAACGTGAATCCGCAAGCACCGGCCTCGTCGGCTTGATGGTCAACATGAACGCGATTGCTTCGGCCAGTTTTACCGACATTTATGGCCGTTGAACATCATGAAGGGGGCCTTGTTGCCCTTCATTGCGTTCCTGGCTGCCACTCGCAGTCATTCCACGACAAATGGCCAAGGATGCGCTTGAGCGCACAGCATGTACATTGCGCGTGGTACCCCGTCTCTCCCGTCTCTGGCCGGCTGCCCCTTCACCAACTCCTCCAGTCAGTGTTGTGCGGCTCGTCGTTAATTCACCCGCCACCTGTGGTCCCGTCCATGCGCAAGAAGCCACGGCTTTGCGGCACGTAAAGCGGTAAAGCACCCTCCGCAATAAGCAAGCTTCCTCGCTGCCCGCGCATCGCTCGTGGTGCACGAATCATGATGCTTCGTTTTCTTGAACCGTGTCCGTCTTCCGATGTCACTCCTGTATCGAATCCCCATTTCTCATGTGCACAGGAGGATTTCACATGGAGACTCAGGAGAAATTTCGCCCGCAAGGGCAGGTAAGGCCCGGCGAACCGATCACACCTCCTTCGGAACCGGTCACGCCGCCGGGTGAGCCTGTCACTCCGTCCAGCGAGCCAGTCACACCGCCGCACGAACCATTCACACCGCCCACTGAACCCGCCACGCGCGGAGACGGGGCTGCTGATCCGGACAAGCAAGGGTTTGAACGGAAAATTGCCGAGACGAAAGCGCGTGCGGACGAATTGCAGGATGCGCTCCTGCGTGCAAGGGCTGAGGCGGAAAATCTGCGTCGTCGCACGCAGGACGATATTGCCAAGGCGCACAAATTCGCCGTCGAGGATTTCGCCGAAGCGCTGGTGCCGGTGAAGGACAGCCTGGAAGCGGCACTGAAGGTCGATACCGCATCCGTCGATTCATTCAAGCAGGGCGTGGAGATGACGCTGAAGCAGCTGTCGTCTGCCTTCGAAAAAAATCGCCTAACGGAGATCAGTCCCGATGCCGGGGAAAAATTCGATCCGATGAAACACCAAGCCATTTCCATGGTGCCGGCGAACCAGAGTGCGAACACGATCGTCAATGTCCTGCAGAAAGGCTACATGATTGCCGACCGTCTGTTGCGGCCCGCTCTGGTCACCGTCTCCGCCGAGAAGCAAGGCTCTTGAAAACACATGTCGGCTTTATATTCATAAGGGATCAATCAAAGGGAACAATTGTAATTACGTGAGAGGTAAGCATCATGGGCAAGATTATTGGCATTGACCTGGGTACCACCAATTCCTGTGTCGCGATCATGGAAGGCGGTCAGCCGAAAGTGATCGAGAATTCCGAAGGTTCGCGCACCACGCCTTCGGTCGTCGCCTATCAGGAAGACGGCGAAATTCTGGTCGGCGCACCGGCCAAGCGTCAGGCTGTGACCAACTCCAAGAATACGCTGTATGCGGTGAAACGCCTGATCGGACGCAAGTTCGATGAAAAGGAAGTGCAGAAGGATATCGGCCTGATGCCATACCAGATCATCCGGGCCGATAACGGTGATGCGTGGATCGAAGTGCGCGGCAAGAAGCTGGCGCCGCCGCAAGTGTCCGCGGAAGTGCTGCGCAAGATGAAGAAGACCGCCGAAGACTATCTCGGCGAGGAAGTGACCGAAGCCGTGATCACGGTGCCGGCTTACTTCAACGACTCGCAGCGCCAGGCGACCAAGGACGCCGGCCGCATTGCCGGTCTGGACGTGAAGCGCATCATCAACGAGCCGACCGCGGCTGCGCTGGCATTCGGTCTCGATAAGACCACCGGCGCCGAACACAAGATCGCCGTCTATGACCTCGGCGGCGGCACCTTCGACATTTCGATCATCGAGATTGCGGACATCAGCGGCGAGAAGCAGTTCGAGGTGCTGTCGACCAACGGCGATACTTTCCTCGGCGGCGAAGACTTCGACCAGCGCCTGATCAATTACATCATCGACGAATTCCGGAAGATCAACGGGATCGACCTGGGGAAGGATCCGATCGCGTTACAGCGCATCAAGAGCGCGGCGGAACGCGCGAAGATCGAGCTCTCCTCGACGCAGCAGACCGAGATCAATGAGCCGTACATCGCGATGGCGAACGGTGCGCCGGTGCACATGAACATGAAGCTCACGCGCGCCAAGCTCGAATCGCTGGTGGAAGACCTGATCCAGAACACCATCGAGCCATGCCGCATCGCGCTGAAGGATGCAGGCGTGAAGGCTTCCGATATCCACGATGTGATCCTGGTGGGCGGGCAGACGCGCATGCCGAAGGTGCAGGAGAAGGTGAAGGAATTCTTCGGCAAGGAGCCGCGCAAGGACGTCAACCCGGATGAAGCCGTGGCCGTCGGCGCTGCGGTACAGGGCTCGGTGCTGTCGGGCGAGCGCAAGGACGTACTGCTGCTGGATGTGACCCCGCTCTCGCTGGGCATCGAAACTCTGGGCGGCGTGATGTCGAAGATGATCGAGAAGAACACGACGATTCCGACCAAGTTCAGCCAGACGTTCTCCACCGCCGAAGACAACCAGCCAGCGGTCACGGTGAAGGTGTACCAGGGCGAGCGTGAGATGGCGAGCGGCAACAAGCTGCTGGGCGAATTCAACCTGGAGGGCATTCCGCCGGCACCACGCGGCATTCCGCAGATCGAGGTGACCTTCGACATCGACGCCAACGGCATCCTGCATGTCGGCGCGAAGGACAAGGCATCCGGCAAGGAAAACAAGATCACCATCAAGGCGAACTCCGGTCTGACGGAAGAGGAAATCAAGAAGATGGAGCGCGATGCCGAGCGTTACGCGGAAGAGGACAAGAAGCTGAAGGAACTGGCGGAAAGTCGCAACCAGGGCGATGCGCTGGTCCACACTACGCGCAAGGCATTGGAAGAGCATGGCGGCAAGTTGTCGGCCGGCGACAAGGAAAGGATCGAAGCGGCGATCAAGGACCTAGACGATGCCCTCAAGGGCAATGATAAGTCCGCCATCGATGCCAAGGTTGCTGCGCTGTCCACCGCTGCGCAAAAGATCGGCGAGGCGATGTATGCGGAAACGCAGGCGCAGCAGGCCGCCGGCGCCGCGGCCGCGGGCGAGCAGCAGCAAGCACAGCAGCAACAACAGCAACAACAGTCACAGCAGGAAGATGTGGTCGACGCCGAATTCAAGGAAGTCAAGAAGTAGCAGGCGAGTGCGGCGGGTTCGGCTGTGCGCCACCCGCCGTCCACGGAGCCGACATCCATGTGGAGGTGATCCACCATGAAGCACTTTCAGAACTACGAATCGGAATTTACGGAGTTCCTGCGCGACCTGAAGCAGGAACATCCGGATATTGACAAGCATCAGCGCGACGGTCGCAAGTTGCTGTGGGATAAGCCGCCGGTGCCGCCGGACGAACTGAAGCTGGCGATCAATTCGGAAGTCAAGCTGAAGCCTTACGTGTACGAGTAGCGTCGCAGCGTGCCGGCTGTAACAGTGGAGACAGCGGACACTGGGC
This sequence comes from Noviherbaspirillum sp., assembly GCF_035254685.1. GTDB lineage: Bacteria > Pseudomonadota > Gammaproteobacteria > Burkholderiales > Burkholderiaceae_D > Noviherbaspirillum. The sequence continues at coordinate 142,914 of NZ_DATFAI010000010.1, forward strand.
CGGCTCTTCAGGACAGATGCATCGCCTGCGCCTGCTCGATGTCGGAAATGACGAGGGAACGCGCGCCTGATTGGCGCATTTCCATGATAGCGGTTTCGCCGTCGCCACGGCGCACTTCCACGGCGCGTGTGGCATCGAGAAGGAACGCGGTGTCGAAGCCTTCCCTGATGGCATCGATGACGGAATTCAACACGCAGTAATCAGTGGTGAGGCCGCCGATGAAGACACGCCTAATACCCGCGGCGCGCAGGCGGTCGGCGAGGTCTGTTCCTTCGAAGCCGGAATAGGCGTCCTTGTCCACGTCCTGCGCCTTGGAGATGATGATGGTGCCCTCGGGGAGCTGCAGTGCTGCGGGAAATTCCGCGCCATGACTGCCCGCAATGCAGTGTGGCGGCCAGATGCCGCCGTACGGCTTGAAGGAGCAATGGTTCGTCGGATGCCAGTCGCGTGTCGCGTAGATGGGCAGGCGCAGCTGGGTGAATAGCGCGATGTAGCGGTTGAGCACAGGAACCACTTCGTCTCCGCCGGCAACGGCGAGGTTTCCTCCGGGAAGGAAGTCGTTCTGCACATCGACGACCAGCAACGCATCGCCCGGGGTCAATTGCACTGGACGCATAAGCATTTCCTGGACATCGGGAGAGGATCTTCGTCTTGTGGAACAGGCAGGGACTTTCAGTTTTACGCTGCCCTGCATTGGAATCCTTGACCCAAATCAGGCGAAAGGTACCCCGGCCGGCTTTTTTTTCGGCGGGGATAGCGCTTCGATCCGTCGCAGAATAGACTGGAGTATGAGTTGAAACGTGTCGCCGTCCTTCCTTGCCCCGCCACCATGACACTCCATAGCGAAAGCGCGCTGCTGACGGATTTCTATGAACTCACGATGCTGCAGGCGTACTTCGCGCAGCAGATGAACGACACTGCGGTATTCGAATTCTTCGTGCGCCGCCTGCCCGAGCGGCGCAACTTCCTGATGGCGGCAGGACTCGAGCAGATCGTCTCTTACCTGACCGATCTGCATTTCACTGAAGACGATATTACGTGGCTGCGCGAGAGCGGCAGGTTCAGCGCGCCATTCCTCGAATCGCTGCGGGATTTCCGCTTTACCGGCGACGTGGACGCGATGCCGGAAGGCACGATCCTGTTCCAGGATGAGCCGATACTGCGCATCAGCGCACCGATGCGCGAGGCGCAGTTCGTTGAAAGCCGCGTGATGAACATGCTGCAGCTGGAAACCATGATTGCGTCCAAGGCCGTGCGCTGCGTGATGGTGGCGAACGGCAAGCGGCTCGTCGATTTCGGCCTGCGCCGCGCGCATGGTGCCGAAGCCGGCCTGCTGTCAGCACGCGCCAGTTACGTCGCCGGCTTCGATGCCACCGCCACCACCCTAGCGGGCGCGCTGTTTCGCATCCCGGTCTCGGGCACGATGGCACATTCCTACGTCCAGGCGCATGACTCTGAAACGGAGGCCTTCGCCGCCTTCGCGCGCGCCTTCCCCGACAACGCCACCTTGCTCATCGATACCTACGACACCGAAGCGGCGGCGCTGCAGGTGACGCGCCTCGCGCAGTGGCTGCAGGAAGAAGAGGGCATCCGGATCAAGGCGGTGCGCCTGGACAGCGGCGATCTCGGCACGCTCGCGTATCGCGTCAGGGAGATCCTCGATGCAGAAGACTGCCGCGCGATCGAGATTTTCGCCAGCGGCAATCTCGATGAATATGCAGTGCAGACATTGGTCGAAGGCGATGCGCCGATCGACGGCTTCGGCATCGGCACGCGCATGAACACCTCCGCCGATGCGCCTTTTCTCGACTGCGCCTACAAGCTGGTGGAATATGCCGGCCAGGCATGCCGCAAGCGTTCGCTCGGCAAGGTGAACTGGCCGGGCCGCAAACAGGTGTTCCGTCATTACGACGCGCACGGACTCATGCAGGGCGACCTGCTGGCGCTGCCGGATGAGGACGTGGGCGGCGAAGCGCTGCTGCGCCCGGTGATGCGCGGCGGCACGCTGTTGCAGGCATTGCCCACGCTGGCGGACATCCGCTCCCACGCGCGCGAGCAGCTCGCCCGCTTGCCGCCGTCTCTGTACAGCCTGGAACCCGCACCAAAATTCCCGCTGGAAGTGTCGCTCGGACTGCAGGCCCTGACGCGAGAGGTAGATGAGCGCCAGCGCCATCTCGCCGACAGCGACCGGCAGCGCTGGGGCGCGGAGGCGGGCTGAACGCGCTTCGAAATCCCCGGCGCAGCCGGCCGGGCCGCATATAGCCATTGTGGAAGCAAGGAGAAGCACTATGCCGATAGGCGAAATTTGCAACGTTGACGTCATATGCTGCGACGCCAGGGCGTCGGTATCCGAAGTGGCCAAGCTGATGCGCGAGCATCATGTCGGCGACGTGATCGTGACAGGCATGCAGGAGCAGGCCCGTGTGCCGCTCGGCATCGTGACCGACCGCGATATTGTGGTCGAGGCGGTGGCGCCGGGCATCGACCTGGACATGGTCACCGCCGGCGACGTGATGACCTCGCCGCTGATGACGGCCAGCGAAGCGGATGGCCTGTTCGAGACACTCGAGCTGATGCGCAGCCTGAAGGTGCGGCGGCTGCCGGTGGTGCGGGAAGACGGAACGCTGTTCGGCATCGTGACGGCAGATGATATCGTCAACCTCTTGTCGGTGGAACTGTCGATGGTGTCGCGGGTGATCATGAAGCAGCCGGACATCGAGCGGCGCGCGCGCAGGTAAGTGCCACGGTCACCGCTCAGGAAACGGTCTGCGGAAAAGCTTGCTCGAAGGCGTGGATGAAATCAGGCAGGCGGTCGCGCGGAAGGTCGGTGACGCCGGCAGCCGCCGCACGTCCACCGCCGGTATCGAACTGCTCGCACAGCAGGCGTGCGCCGCGCCGGGTGGTGAGCGGTGCGCGCACGCTGACGGTGAATCCCTCCTGCGGGTTCGGCGTCAGCACGGCGTGGGCACGGCGCGGATCCCTGTTCGCCAGCATGTTGGCGAATTCGCCGCGCACGCGCCGGCTCCATGCCGCATCCGGCAGCACGTGGATGCCGCCGCCCGGCAGCACGGTGTGCGGCTGCAGCTGGCAGGCGAGTTCGATGTCTTGCCGTCGTGCCTGCCTGAGCTGTTCGAAGACCGGCTCGGACTGCATGAATTCAAACGGGTCGTCGAATCGTTCGAGAATCGCATACAGGGAGGCAGGGTGGATCACGGGATCGCTGTCGATGTCTCCGTAGGCGTTGTAATTCAGGCATTCGCCGAGGTCCTGCAATGCCTCGATCTGCAGCGCATCCAGTGCAAGCGAGTGCGCCAGCGCACGCGCGGAGCGGCCGAAGTTGTCCCCGAATGCCGCCACGACAGCCCACCGCCGGTACCTGCCGCCGAGATAGCGGTCAACGATCATTCCTGTGCACACGGATGGCGCGAGGTCGATATGTGCCTCCAGGGCGGGATGGCGCGGAATGTCACCAGAGCCGTGATGATCGAAATACAGCACGCTGACGCCACCTTGCAACAGCGACATCACGGCCTCGCGATTGGTATCGAGCGAAATGTCGAGCGCCGTCACCGAGTCGCCCGCCTGGGCACGCACGCGCTGCAGGAGCGCAATTTCACGCTTGAGCCCGGTGATGCGCACGGAAGCGCGCGGTTCGGCGAGGCGCAGCTGGCGCAGCGCGCACATGCCGTCCGCGTCACCGTTGAAAACATCGTAATGAGCCATGTCAGGAGTGAAGTTTATGGTCAACCAGGTTACGCAAGGGGTATTGCAACAGGTGCCGCAACAGGTATCGCAACAGCCATACGCGCCGGCTGAGCTGCAGCTCTTCGCGCTGGAGCAAAGCAAGGGCTTCGGTGCCGCCGTGGCGGGCCATCTCGGCCTGGCGCTCAGTCCGCACGAGGAGCGCGAATTCGAGGACGGCGAGCACAAGGCGCGGCCGCTGGAAAGCGTGCGCGGGCGCGACGTGTTCGTGATCCATTCCCTGTACGGCGAGGAGCAACACAGCGGCAACGACAAGTTGTGCTGCCTGCTGTTCTTCATCGGCGCGCTCAAGGATGCGGGCGCCGCACGGGTCACCGCCGTCACGCCCTATCTCGCGTATGCGCGCAAGGACCGCAAGACCAAGCCGCGCGATCCCGTCACTACCCGCTATGTCGCGATGCTGTTCGAGGCGGTGGGCACAGATGCGGTGGTGACGATGGATGTGCATAATCTCGCCGCTTATCAGAATGCGTTCCGCTGCCACACCGAGAACCTGGAGGCGAACCCGCTGTTCGTCCGGCACTTCCTGCCGGCCATGCGCGGCGAGGACGTTGTCGTGGTATCTCCCGATGCCGGTGGCATCAAGCGCGCCGAGCTTTTCCGACAGCGTCTGTCGCGCGTGCTCGGCAGGCCGGTCGGGGCTGCGTTCGCGGAAAAGTATCGCAGCGGCGGCGTCGTGAGCGGCGAGATGCTGGTGGGCGATGTCGACGGCAAGCTGGCGCTGATCATTGATGACCTGATCAGCAGCGGCGGCACGATCGCCCGCACTGCGCGCGCCTGCCGGCAGCGCGGCGCGAAAACGGTGATCGCGGCGGCGACCCACGGCCTGTTCATGGCGGACGCCGAAACCGTGCTGGCCGACGCGGCGCTGGAGCAGATCGTGGTGGTCGATACCGTGCCGCCGCTGCGCGTGAGCGAAGGGCCGCTCAGGGAGAAGCTGCGCGTGCTCGACAGCACGGCCATGTTTGCCGACGCGATACGCAGGATGCATGAGGGCGGCTCCGTGGTCGATCTGCTGGAATCAGACTAAGCGTGCATGCGCCGCCTCCGCATGCGCTTCTGCCAGTTGCAGGTATTCCATCGCGCGGCGCGGCCACTCGGCGGAATAGCGGAACTGCTCTTCGAGCAGGTGGGAAATCGCGATGCGCGCGCGCAGGCAGGCACGCACGCTCTGGTAAAAGTGGATGACGGAAGGATCCGGCGCATCACCCGACAATTCCGTGTAGGTGCGCAGTAATCGCGCGCCATACTCCGGCTTGTCGAGCCGCTCGCATTCGAGCGCAAGAAAGGCCAGTTCGTCGAAGGTGTCCACCATCCTCAACTCGCGCGAGAATTCCAGGCAATCAATAATGGCCAGCCCGTTTTCCAGGCACACATGCTCGGCGCGCAGGTCGCCGTGACCTTCGACGACGCGTCCGTCATGCACGCGCGCATCAAGCAGATCACTGATGCGCTCCAGCCACGTCCTCTGCAGATTGCAGTGGGATTCGATGCGGCGCGCGGGCAGATGAAAGGCAGGCGTGCACAGGATCTCTTCGTTCTGCGCGATGTCGCGCTCGAAGCGGCGCCGGTATTCATCCGGGCCGCTGCGTACCGGCTCGCAACTGCGGTAGAAGCGCGCCAGCAGGGCGGCAATCCGCTGCATGTCGCTTTCCTGTGCCACGTTTGCCTTGATCATGTAATCCAGCATGCGGTGCGCGGGAAGGCGGCGCATCTTGACGAGCCAGTCGATGGCATCGCCTTCGCCGCCCAGCGCGAGGTGGTGTTGCGCATCGATCACGAGCGGCACGGCGGCGAGGTAGACATCCGGCGCCAGCCTGCGATTCAGCCGTACTTCTTCCTCGCAGAAAAAGCGCCGCGCTTCGAGCTTGCGGAAATCCAGCGGTCCGTAGTGCACGGGCTTCTTCAGCTTGTACGCATGGTCGTCGGTCAGGAATACCCAGGACATGTGAGTCTCGATCGCCTCCACGCGATACACAGGGTCCGGGTAGCTGCTCGGCTGCCGCAGGAACGCGAGTTTTGATTCAAGCGAGATCATGGTGCGTGCCTGCGCCGGCCTGTGACAGGATACGGATCACTTCCTCATCCTCGACCTGGCGGAAATCGCGGTAATACCTGCCGACGCTGCCCATGTGGATAAGGGGAAGGATGCATACGACCTTGTCCGCGAGCGGCTTGACGTATTCGAGGCTGTCGAGCGCTGCGACCGGCACCGCGCAGACGAGTTCGGCCGGTTCGCGGGCGCGGGTGGCATGCAGCGCGGCGATCATGGTGGCGCCGGTGGCAATGCCGTCATCGACCACGATCACGATGCGGCCCTTGGGGTCGATGGGCGGCCGGCAGGGCGTGTATCGTGCGCGCCGCTGCTTCAACACTTCCAGCTGGCGCTGCCTCTCCTCCTGCACGTAGCTGCGGCTCGCGCCGTATTGTTCGGCGTCAGGCGTCAGGTAGGTCCAGCCGGTCTCATCTACCGCGCCCAGCGCAAATTCCGGATCGTAGGGCGCGCCGAACTTGTGCACCAGCACGACATCGAGTTCACCGTCCAGTTCGTCCGCCAGCACCTTGGCCATCGGCAGCGCGCCGCGCGGAATCGCCAGCACGAGCGGATGGCGGCCACGATACTTCTCGAGGCGCTGCACGAGCATTTTTGCCGCCTGCACGCGGTCGTCGAACTGGTCAGGGAGATGCATGCGATTCCTCACTCGTTGCGCGCATTCGCTGCGCTGACTGAGCGTGATCCGGCAGCAGGTTGGCAGCAGTATTACTTGTGCTGCCCGCGCTGATAGGTCCCGATCAGTTCCGCATGGGCAATGATATGCCCGTGCATGGCCTTCTCGAGCTGCGCCTTGTCCGGCCTGTGAAGGTCAGGCAACAGCTTGTCGAGGGCGTAGAGCTTGTGGAAGTAGCGATGGCGTCCGATCGGCGGGCAGGGGCCGCCGTAGCCGGCTCGTTTCCAGTCATTCGTGCCTTCATGCGTGCCCGCCGGCAAGGCATGCGCAGACGCGCCTTGCGTCAGGCCGGTGGCATCCGGAGGAATGTTGTAGAGGACCCAGTGCACCCACGTCCTTTGCGGCGCGGCAGGGTCTGGCGCATCCGGATCGTCGACAATCAATGCGAGGCTTTTCGTGCCCGGCGGAAGGCCGGACCAGGACAGGGCCGGGGAGACGTCGCTTCCATCGCAGGTGTGCAACGCCGGTATGCTGCCGTTGGCGTCAAATGCTGGTGAGGTGAGAATCATGCTCATTGCTTTCCCTCCGTGCGCAAGGCCGATCCAGTTCATTCTATATCCGGATTTTTTCGTCCGCGTTGTCCGCCGCGGCGAGGCTGGAATTTCTTGATTACGGTCAAAGGCGAAGCGGCCCGGGGCAGTGTAAGTTGGCCGGAGGAGCCTGCGCGGCGCACCGGACAGCAACCATGCCAGAACCTGACAATAACAACACCAGGAAAGTCTTTCGCATACCGATCTGGTACCTGCTGCTTCTGCCGCTTGTCTTCCTCCTCATGCAGGCCCTGTTCCAGGGAGAGCGCACGCAGATTGCCTACAGCGATTTCAAGAACCTGCTGCAGGCGGGAAAGGTCAGCGAAGCGACGGTGGCGGATGACGTGATCAGCGGAACGCTGAAGAACGAGGGGCTGGATCAGATCCTTCCGCGGGAGAAGCTTGCGCAGATGCGCTGCAAGGCAGAGCGTGGCTGCGACTTCATCACGGTGCGCGTCGCCGATCCGCAACTGGTGGAGCAGATGCAGGACCAGGGCGTGCGCTTCACGGGCCAGCAGAAGAGCGAATGGTTTTCCACGCTGCTGTCATGGATCATTCCGCTCGGTCTCTTTTTCTGGATCTGGAACGGGATGGCAAAGCGCGCCGGCATGTCGTCCGTCTTCGATATCGGCAAGAGCAAGGCGCGAGTGTATGTCGCCAGCAAGACCGGCGTCACGTTCGGCGACGTGGCCGGCATCGACGAGGCCAAGGATGAGCTGATGGAAATCGTCGAGTTCCTGAAGAACCCGGAACGCTACCGGCGCCTGGGCGGAAAGATTCCGAAGGGCGTACTGATCGTCGGCGCGCCCGGCACGGGCAAGACGCTGCTGGCCAAGGCGGTCGCCGGCGAGGCGGGCGTGCCTTTCTTCTCGATCAGCGGCTCGGAGTTCGTGGAGATGTTCGTGGGCGTCGGCGCGGCGCGCGTGCGCGATCTGTTCGCGCAGGCGGAAGAGAAGGCGCCCTGTATCATCTTCATCGATGAGCTCGACGCGCTCGGCAAGGCGCGCGGCATCTCGGTCGTCAGCGGCGCCAACAGCGAGCAGGAGCAGACCTTGAACCAGCTGCTGGTGGAGATGGACGGCTTCGACACCAACAAGGGCGTGATCATCCTGGCCGCCACCAACCGGCCGGAGATCCTCGATCCCGCGCTGCTGCGTCCCGGCCGCTTCGACCGTCACATTGCGCTCGACCGGCCCGATCTCAAGGGGCGGGAAAGGATCCTGCAAGTGCATGTGAAGCATATCGTGCTGTCGCCGCAGGTCGATCTGTCGGTGATCGCGGCACGCACGGCCGGGTTCGCGGGTGCCGACCTTGCGAACCTGGTCAACGAGGCGGCGTTGCTCGCCGCGCGGCGCGGCAAGGACAGTGTCGAGATGGCCGACTTCGACGAAGCCATCGACCGCATCATCGCCGGCCTCGAAAAGAAGACCCGCGTGATGAATCCGAAGGAAAAGGAAACCGTCGCCTATCACGAGGCGGGGCATGCGCTGATTGCCGAGCTGCGGCCCAACGCCGACCACGTGAACAAGATCTCCATCATCCCGCGCGGCATCGCTGCGCTCGGCTACACCCAGCAGCAACCGACGGAAGACCGCTACCTGCTGAAGAAAAGCGAGCTGCTCGACAGGCTGGATGTCTACCTCGGCGGGCGCGTCGCGGAAGAGCTGGTCTTCGGCGACATCTCCACCGGTGCGCAGAACGATCTGCAGATGGCGACCGACATGGCGCGCCATATGGTGACGCAGTACGGCATGAGCGATCGACTCGGCATGGCCGCCTTCGAGGAAGCGCGCGCGGCTTTCCTGCATCCCGCCGCCGCGCAGGAAAGGAAGGGTTACAGCGAGAATACCGCGCAAGTGATCGACGCAGAGATCGGACGCCTGATTGAAGACGCGCACCAGCGCGTGAAGCAGACGCTGCTACGACAGCGCGAACTGCTCGACAGGCTGGCGCATGCCTTGCTTGAAAAGGAAACGCTGGACAGAGATGAGCTGCGAGCCTTGATGCAGGAAGTGCAGGAAAGGAAGGAATCGGCGGCGGGAGAATGATGGCAGCAGGTCTGGCTGCCGGTGAGATGTTTCCACGCTACATGGCGCAGGGCGGAGAGAAGAACTCTCTTCTCGCCGATGCACCAAGGACGTCGGGAAATCAACGATTCCCGTTCATCCGATTAACAACGCAAGCGATCCCGTGCTTGCGGATCGCGCTTTCCCTCATTCTTCCCATTCCCTTGGCGCTCCTGGCGCCTTGGCGAGAGAAAAAATGGTGTCAGGAATAAAGACGAGGGTAATCCTCAGCAAAGGCGGGCGCTTACACCATGCCCAGGATCCTGCCGATCTCGGTAATGTAAGGCGTGTCCCTGAGCACTTCACCTTCGATCCGCGCTGTGACGTCCTGCAGCGCATCGCGCACTGCATGCAGCCGTTCGCCGATCTGGTCCTCCTGTCCTGCGGGTGAAGCCAGCACATGCTTGAGCGTATCAATCTCTTCCCGCAGATCCTGCACGTGCGGCGTTTCGACCGGCGCCTTGGCGAGTTCCTGCTCGAGATCGGCGACGAGCCGGCTGATGCGTTCGAGGCTGAATTCCTGGTGCTGGGCGCTGCTGGCGCCGGATTGCGTGTTTTCCCGTGTTGTCATGGCGGCTGGCCTTCCTCTCCATCGGTATGCATGGACGCGTCATCCACGTATTGATTGTATACCCTTGAAAATGTTTGCGGTCGAGCATGCCGCGCGAAAACTGCATCGCCGGGAATTTTTTCCACCACCCACATCGGATTTGATATTTCAGCTATTCCGCGCCGCAAAAAGATATAGAGTGAAAACAGAACCGTTGCCGGAAATATGCAGCAAGCGGAAGCAGGATCGACCCGCCGCGTGCGGTGCTTGTGAAAGGAGAAATGCAATGAAATCGGGACAAACACCGGGTTCCGCGTTTCAACCCGGACGCCACTTGCAGATACTTGACGACCCTTCGCATGATCCTTACCAGGATCGCGAAAAGCTGGCGGAGCCTTCCGTCTGCGCAGATTGCGGCGCCGTGTTCCATGAAGGCCGCTGGCAATGGGCCGCCGTGCCCGCCCATGCGCACAAGGCACACTGCACTGCATGCCGGCGCATTCATGACAAGTTCCCTGCGGGTTATGTGTCGATAGAGGGGAGCTTCGCGCAGGCGCACAAGGCAGAGCTGATCAACCTCGCACGCCACCTGGAATCGCGTGAAAAGGCGGACCATCCGCTGCAACGGATCATGGCGATCGAGGAGCAGGATGGCCACATGATGATCACGACCACTGACATCCACCTTGCCCGCACAATCGGCGAAGCGCTGCATCGGGCTTACAAGGGCGAGCTGGACTACCAGTACAACAAGGAAGAGTACCTGTTGCGTGTGCGCTGGAAGCACTGACTCTATTGCGTCTTAAGTCGGCAATGAATGGTTCCCTCCCCTTTGCAGGGGGAGGGCTAGGGTGGGGGTAGAGTGGTTGACTCATCGTAGTCGAAAGCTCAACCACTCCACCCCCCGCTGGGCGCCCCCATCCCAACCTTCCCCCTTGCAGGGGAAAGGAGCCATTCATTGCCGATTTTTGACGCAGTAGAACTAGCGCGCTGTTGAAAAACTCCTGTGCGAGCCGATTTCGGGGCACTGCGGCGCTCTGCGTACTCATCGCACGCGTGCGCTCCTTGCATCCAAGCTCGGCCTGCGCGCGATGTTTTTCAGCCTTGGCATGGCAGGAATCAGCCGGCAGTCCATGGTTGCCGACCCGGTTTCACTGACTGACTGTGCGCCAGCTGCCATCCGGCTGGCGGCACGCGGTGCCGTAGATCTTTTCCTTCTTGCCACCGACTCGGCCGTCGACCGTGTACTCGCGGCAGGGTTCGCCTCGGCTCTCGTAAGTGCGCGTCGGCGTCACTGCATACTCGTTGCCGGTGTCAGGATTGCGCCAGTGTGATGTCGCGCCGGTACGCGCACTCTCCAGCGAATGCGTCATCTTGAGCCGGTCCGTGTCGTCCATGGAACGGCCGACGGCGCCGCCGACTGCTGCGCCAAGCAGTGTGCCGGCAACGGCTGCAGCGGTCCTGCCATGGCCGCCGCCCACTTGCGATCCAAGCGCACCGCCTAGCACGCCACCGAGCACCATGCCGCTTTGTTCCTGCGTCGGCGGCGCGGCGCAGCCCGCGAGCGCTGCAGTGACGACGAGGGCTGTCATACGAGGAAATCTTGCTTGCATGGGAAGGTTCTCCTGTAAGGCAAACTGTACTCAGCATACCCGCAGGCACCAAGCACAGGTGCAGGCAATGCATCGACATTGACGAGCGTTAAGAGCCATGTGCGCGGCGCGTGCGACCATGGCTGCCGAAAGGAAACAGAGGGCACAGAAACAGAAGGCACAGCACCGAAAGCGGACCGCTTCCCGTTGCCAATCCTTGAGCTAGATCACTTTGATTCCGGCCTGCGCCCTTCTAAGCTGTAATGTGCACCTGCACACAATTCCACGCGAGTCGCATCCCTCTCAGCGGAGACCATCATGCCCACCACCATGTTTTCCGAGCCAGTCGCGGAACAGGTCTGGCGCGCCAAGTACCGCCTGGTTGAAGACGGCCACAGCAGCGAGCAAGCCATCACCGACACCTGGTCGCGCCTCGCGCTGGCTTTGTCGAAACCGGAAGCCCATCATCGCGACGAATGGCGCGCGCGCTTCGAAGCCGCGCTGGCGCATTTTCGCTTCCTGCCAGGAGGACGTATCCTCGCCGGCGCAGGCTCGGGTCGGCGCACCACGCTGTTCAACTGTTTCGTGATGGGCACGCTGCAGGACTCGATCGAAGGCATTTTTTCGTCACTGGCCGAGACCATGCTCACCATGCAGGCAGGAGGCGGTGTCGGCTGCGATTTCTCCACGCTGCGCCCGGCCGGCATGCCTGCATCGGAGTCGGGCAACATCGCGTCCGGCCCGGTGTCCTTCATGCAGATCTGGGACCAGGCCGCCGCCACGCTGGTGTCCACCGGCAGTCGTCGCGGCGCGATGATGGCGACGCTGCGCTGCGACCATCCGGACATCGAACGCTTCATCGATGCCAAGCGCGACGCGCATTCCCTGCAGCATTTCAACCTGTCCGTACTGGTGACCGATGCCTTCATGCAGGCAGTGGAAAAGGACGAGCCATGGCCGCTCATGTTCCCGCTGAATGGCCGGTCCGCGCCGTCCGGGGCGATGGTCTGCGAGCGGCGCTGGTCCGGCTCGGTCGCGACGGAACCCTGCGTGGTGATGCGCACCGTGCAGGCCCGGGCGCTCTGGGAACAGATTCAGCGGGCGGCATTCGACACCGGCGATCCCGGCGTGATCTTCATCGACCGCGTTGAACGCGACAACAATCTGTTCTACGCCGAAACCATCAGCGCCACCAATCCTTGCGGCGAAGTGCCGCTGCCGCCGCATGGCGCCTGCAACCTCGGCTCGATCAATCTGACGCAGTTTGTCCATGATCCCTTCGGCGCTCATCCGAAGCTTGACTTGCAGGGCATCGCCGGCACGACCGCCGTGGCGACGCGCATGCTGGACAACGTGTACGAGGTGTCATCCTTCCCGCTCAAGTCACAGGAAAAGGCAGCGCATGCATCGCGCCGCATCGGGATCGGCATCACCGGGCTGGCCGATGCCCTGGCGATGCTGGGCCTGCGCTACGGATCTGCCGCCGCTCTCGACGTCGCCCGTACGGCGATGCAGACGATCTGCCATGCCGCTTACCGCACCTCGATCGAGCTGGCGCAGGAACGCGGTGCTTTCCCCGGCTGCCAGCCGCAGAAGTTCATTGAGGCCGGCTTCGCGCGTACACTGCCGCGCGACATCCTCGATGCGATCCGGCACAAGGGCATCCGCAACAGCCATCTCACCGCGATTGCGCCGGCAGGGTCGATCAGCCTGCTCGCAAATAACGTCTCTAGCGGCATTGAACCCATTTACGCGCTGCAATACGAGCGCAGCGTGAAATCCGCCGACGGCACCATCACCTCCGTGCCGGTGCGCGATTATGCCTGGGCGCTGTTCCGCAAGCTCAAGGGCGACAACGCACCATTGCCTGATGCCTTCGTGGAGTCGTGCGATATCGATCCTTTAGCGCAGCTGAAGATGCAGAGCGCATTGCAGGAGTTTGTTGATCAGTCGATTTCCAAGACGCTCAACCTGCCTGACGACGCTCCATTCGATATGTGCCGCAACCTGTTTGCGCAGGCCTACGTCCTGGGCCTGAAAGGCTGCACCATGTTCCGGCCGAGGCCGGAAAAGCGCGGGGTGATGTCCGCCGCGGGAGAGAAGCAGAATTGTCCCTGAGCACAGCGACTCATGAAGCACCCGGTTCTCATCCATAACGCGGATGTCGCCGCCATCTTCCAGCAGATCGCCGACCTGCTGGAAATCGAAGGCGACAATCCGTTTCGCATCCGCGCCTATCGCAACGCCGCGCGCATGTTAAGCACGCTGGCGCCGAGCGTGCAGACCATGGTGGAAGAGAGCCGTGACCTAAAGGAACTGCCGGGGATTGGCCCGGACCTCGCGGCGAAGATCATCGAAATCGTGGCGACCGGTACCTGTGCCTTGCGCGAGGAACTGCGGAACGAAATGCCGCCTGCGATCCATGAACTGCTGACCGTGCCCGGCCTCGGGCCACGGCGTGTGAAGACGCTGTACGACGAGCGCAACATCCAGACGCTGGACCAGCTTGCCAAGGCGGCGCGCGATGGCGAAATCAGCACCATTCCCGGCTTCGGCAAGCGCACCGAGCAGCGCATCCTCGAGGCAGTGCAGGCGAAGCTTTCCAAGGCGCGCCGCTTCCGCATCGACACTGCCGCGCAGATCGCGGAATCGCTGGTGCCATATCTGCGCGAAGGCGGAGACGTCAACCAGATCGAAGTCGCGGGCAGTTATCGGCGCAGGCAGGAAACCGTGGGCGATCTGGACATCGTTGCCAGTTCCGCGCGACCGGTGCGGCTGCTCGAACGCTTCGTCGCCTTCGGTGATGTGGCTAACGTACAGTCACATGGCACGACGCGTGCCAGCGTTGTGCTGCGACAGGGGATCCAGATCGATGCGCGTGCCGTGGCCGACAAGAGCTTCGGTGCGGCGCTGCATTACTTCACCGGATCGAAGGCGCACAACATCGCGGTGCGCCGGCTTGCGCAATCACGCGGTCTGAAGCTGAACGAATACGGCCTCTTCTCGAACGAGCGACGCATCGCGGGCGACACGGAAGCCTCGGTGTTCAAGGCCGTGGGCTTGCCATTCATCGAGCCCGAGCTGCGTGAAAACCGCGGCGAGATCGAGGCGGCGCAGGCAGGTCACTTGCCGACGCTGGTGCAGCTGTCCGACCTGAAGGGCGACCTGCACGCGCACACCAGGGCATCGGACGGCAGGAACAGTCTGAAGGAAATGGCGCTCGATGCGCAGCGCCGCGGCTTCGCCTATCTTGCGATCACCGACCATTCGCAGCGCCTGAAGATTGCGCACGGCCTCGACAGCACGGCCTTGTCGAAGCAGATCGACGAGATCGACCGATTGAACGATGAGCTGAACGGAATCACCCTGCTGAAGGGCATCGAGGTCGATATCAACGAGGACGGCAGCCTGGACATGCCCGACGCCGTGCTCGCGCGGCTGGACATTGTGGTCGGCGCAGTACATGGCAAGTTCGGCCTGCCGCGCGAGAAGCAGACGGAGCGCATCCTGCGTGCGATGGATCATCCCTGTTTCACCATTCTCGCGCATCCGACCGGGCGCATGATCTTCGAGCGCGATGCCTATGACGTCGACATTTTGCGCATCATCCGTCATGCGAAAGAGCGCGGCTGCTTCCTCGAACTGAACGCCCAGCCTGAGCGGCTGGACATGACCGATACCTGGTGCATGGCGGCCAGACGCGAAGGCGTGCTGGTGAGTATCGGCTCGGATGCGCACAGCACATTCGATTTCGACGATCTGCGTTTCGGCATCGGGCAGGCACGGCGCGGTTGGCTGGAGAAGAAGGATGTGCTGAATACGCGGACGCTGCGGGAGCTGAAAGCGATTCTTTCGCGCTCGCGGCTGACCGTCGCGTCGACATGAATCACCCTCAGGGAGGCAGTCATGGCGGCAAAGAGATTGTTGTTCCACGAAGAGGCGCGCGGCAGGCTGTGCACAGGGCTGAACATCCTGGCAGATGCTGTCAGGGTCACGCTCGGCCCGAAGGGAAGGACGGTCGCCATCGGCAATCAGTATGGCGCGCCGATTGTCATCAATTCCGGCGTGGTGGTCGCGCGCGAAATCAGCCTGCCCGATCCGTTCGAGAATGTCGGCGCGCAGATGGCGCGCGAAGTGGCGTCGAAGACATCGGAGATGGCGGGTGACGGCACGACAACCGCAACCGTGCTCGCGCAGGCCATGGTGCAGCAGGGCATGAAATACGTCGTTGCCGGCTTCGATCCGATGGATCTCAAGCGCGGCATCGATGCGGCGGTGGAGGCCGTGGTCGCGCGCCTGAAGGAGAATTCGCGGACGATCGCGTCCAGTCAGGAAACGGTGCATGTCGGCACGATTTCCGCGAATGGCGATGCCTCCATCGGCGAGATGATCGGGCAGGCGATGGAGCGCGTCGGCCGCGACGGTGCGATCAAGGCGGAGGAAGGGCGCGGCATGAAGAACGAACTGGAAATCGTCGAAGGCTTGCAGTTCGATCGCGGCTTCCTGTCGCCGTACTTCATCAACGAAGAGGAAAAGACGCGCGTCGTGCTGGACGATGTGCTGGTGCTGTTGTACGAGAAGCAGATTTCCTCCATCAACACCCTGCTGCCGGCGCTGGAGCATGTGGTCAAGGCCGGGCATCCCTTGCTGCTGATCACCGAGGACGTCAGCGGCGATGCACTGGCCACGCTGGTCGTCAATGCGTTGCGCGGCGCGCTGAAGGTGTGCGCCGTCAAGTCGCCCGGTTTCGGCGACAACCGCAAGGCGCAGCTGGAAGATATCGCCATCGTCACCGGGGCCAAGGTGATTTCGGAAGAGGCCGGTCTTTCACTGGAGAAGATTTCTGCGCAGGATTTCGGCCACGCGCGGCGCGTCGAAGTGGATCGTGAGAACACGACATTGATCGGTGGCGGCGGCGACCCGGAACGGATACGCCAGCGCATCGCGCAGATCCGGCAGGAAACCGAACGTGCCCCGAGCAGCTTTGAACGCAACCGCCTGGAAGAACGCGCGGCGAAGCTGGCCGGCGGCGTGGCGCTGATCAAGATCGGCGCGTCGACGGAAACCGAGATGAAGGAAAAGCGATCCCGTGTGGAAGATGCGCTGCACGCGACGCGCGCTGCGGTGGAGGAGGGGGTCGCGGCGGGCGGCGGCGTTGCCCTGCTGCGCACCCGTCCTGCACTGGATGAACTCAGGCTCGCCAACCTCGCGCAGCAGTCCGGCGTGAAGATCGTGCATCGCGCGCTGGAAGAGCCTTTGCGGCAGATCCTGCGAAACGCGGGCAAGGATCCGGACGTGATCGTCGATGAAGTCGCCAGGGGTGACGGGAACTTCGGCTACAATGCCGCGACCGAAGAATATGGCGACATGATCGCCATGGGCGTCATCGACCCGACCAAGGTGACGCGCCTCGGCCTGCAGAACGCCGCATCGATTGCCGGCCTGATCCTCACTACGGATTGCGTCGTCGTGGAAATGCCCGGCCAGGCGGAACGCGGTGACGAAATGGCGGGTATGGGAATGTGATGCAGGATGTGATGCAGATTGAATCGCGATGATCCCGATCCAGGACCTGCTCCATCGCATCCAGTGGGACCCGGTATTCGGCAAGGCAGATTTCCTGATCGGCTACCATGACCGTGTAGCCGACCAGATCATCCGCGTGCCCTTCCGCAGCATTCAACTCGCGCGCGGCGAACACTTCTCGTTCGATATCATTGATGAGGAAGGCACTCCTCGCATGGTGCCCTTCCATCGCGTGCGCGAAGTCTGGCGCAACGGCGAACTGATCTGGGAGCGACGACTGTGAGCGTGTCCACGAAAGAGACGGAAATTTCTGTGCTTCTTTCGTGCTTTTCGTGTTTTTCGTGGACTGCCGGGTCTTGACGTCCTGTGTACATCTGCGGATCTGAAAAGCGATTGTCCACGGAAAACACTCGGCGTGCCCCACGAAAAGCACGAAAGGATCGGAAAATTTCGTGAGATCTTTCCGTGCCTTCCGTGTTTTCCGTGGACAAAAAATCAATGCCCCATGAACACCGGCACCGTCATTGACCGCAGCATGGTGCGGGTGACCCCGCCGAGCATGACTTCGCGGAAGCGCGAATGGCCGTAGCAGCCCATGACGATCATGTCCGAGCCGAGGTCGGCGGCGAGTGAGAGCAGGGCTTCGCCGACATCGATGTCCGTGGTTTCCTGTGTGACTTCCACCTTGATGCCGTGGCGTGCGAGGAACAGCGCGATGTCGGCGCCGGGCTGTTCGCCGTGTGCGTCGGGCAGGTCGTTCGGGTAGAACACGGCGACGTGCACAATCTTCGCGCGGCGCAGGATCGGGATCGCGCTGTGGACGGCGCGTGTCGATTCAGCGCTCGCATTCCACGCGATCAGGACGGTGTCGCCGGTCTGCATGCGCTCGGCTGCGTAGGGAACCATCAGCACCGGGCAGCCGCAGTTCATGGCGACGTATTCGGGGAAGTTCCCATACAGCATGGGTGACGGTTCATCCGGATCGGTCTGGCCGATCACTGCGAGATCCGCGTAGC
Source organism: Noviherbaspirillum sp. (assembly GCF_035254685.1). GTDB lineage: Bacteria > Pseudomonadota > Gammaproteobacteria > Burkholderiales > Burkholderiaceae_D > Noviherbaspirillum. Next base: position 160,685 of record NZ_DATFAI010000010.1, read on the forward strand.
GGCCCTGCACGCTGATGCCGCCGAGCGGTTCGTCGTCAACCAGGCGACGCTCGAAGGAGGCGACGCCTGCCGCGTTGGCCAGCGCTTCGAAGCGGTCGAGGGTCTGGTTGGCGCGGTCCTGCGCAATCTTCAGGTATTTGTCGAAATAGGGATCGACCTGGCCGAAGGCCATGGATTCATACACGATCTTCGAGACGCCGGTGACGGCCGCGCCGATCAGGTGCGCGCCTTCGGCCATCGCCAGCTTCGCCGCGATGCCGACCCGGGTGTCGAGATGACTGGAACCGTCCACATGGACCAGGATGGTTTTGTAGGGCATGTTGTCCTCCCGCGTGATGAGAGCGGCGGCGCGTGGCGTCCGGCCGCAGTTTCCGGTTGCCATATCAAGCTAAGCCGTATCCGGCGCATTTGCAATAAGCTGGGCGACGGTGCGGGCGCCAAGATGGACGGAACTTATCGCACATCAAGTGCCCGTGTGAAACTCACGGCCTCTGGCAGTAATGCCGTTCAGTCGAGCGAGCATTTAGAAGGGATGTCGGCCCGCGCAGGCGGGGAACCGTAAGGAATCAGATCCGGAAGCTCAGCATGGATCCCTGCCTTCGCGGGGACGACGCAACAAAGGAAAACGTTGAGTGAACGGCATTTCGGCCCCAGGCAGGCGTTTCCGATTGCTGTGACCAGAAGAAGCACGTCCTCTCTTTTTGCCAGCTTATCGAAGATGCTGCCGGGCATGCCATCCGCCACGATTTCTGCAAATGCTGTCACGCATGCAAAGGTTCAGCGCGAGCAATTCGCGTTATAGTGCAAGGCAATCCACCTCTCCACAGCACGCACAACAATGATTGCCATTCCCCCCTTTTCCGTAGCACGCCTGCCCGAGATCCGCTTTGGCGCCGGGCGACTGAAGGAGCTCGCCGAGGTCACGGCGCAATACGGCCGCAAGGCGCTGCTGGTGACGGGCGGGCGTTCATTCGTGTCCACGTTGCATTGGCAGGAAGTGCAGGCTGCGTTGCAGGCGAAAGGCATTGCCTGGGAATGCCTGCAGGTGACGCAGGAACCATCGCCCGACCTGGTGGATCAGGCTGTCGCGAAGTTTCTCCGGTCCGGGATAGAGGTGGTGATCGGCATCGGTGGCGGCAGCGTGCTGGATGCGGCCAAGGCGATCGCCGGCCTGTTACCCGCCGGGCATTCGGTGATGAATTACCTCGAAGGCGTCGGCCATGGGCTGGCGTATGAAGGGCCGGCGCTGCCTTTCATCGCGGTGCCGACCACCGCCGGCACCGGCAGTGAAGCGACGAAGAATGCAGTGCTCAGCCTGCAGGGCGATACCGGGTTCAAGAAATCCTTCCGGCATGACGTGCTGGTGCCGCGCGTGGCCATTGTCGATCCGGAACTGCTCGTGTCCTGTCCGAAGGATCTGATCGCGGCCAATGGCATGGATGCGTTCACGCAGTTGCTGGAATCGTATGTCTCGAGCAATGCCAGCCCGTTCACTGATGCGCTTGCCCGCTCCGGGCTGGAAGCGTTTCGTGACGGATTCTGGAAGGCATGGGATGGCGACCCTGCGCACCGCATGGAGGGCCTCTCCTCGGTGGCCTATGCGGCGCTGCTCTCCGGAATCACGCTGGCGCAGGCGGGGCTCGGCTCGGTGCACGGGCTCGCATCCCCGCTCGGCGCCTTCTTTCCCATTCCGCACGGCGTGGTCTGCGGCACGCTCGTCGCGCAGGCGACAGAGGTGAATATCCGCGCATTGCGCGAGCGTGATCCGCACGCGCGGACATTGAAGAAATATGCCGAGGTCGGTCGTCTCCTGAGCGGCATGCAGCACAGCGACGACATAGCGGCCGCCGACACGCTGGTGCGCATGCTGCATGCTTGGACGGAGCGGCTGCAGCTGCCACGGCTGAGCGCATTCGGCATGGGCGCGGAGCATGTCGACAAGGTCGTCGAGAATTGCCGCGGCGGCAGCATGCGCACCAATCCGATTGTGCTTACCTACGAAGAACTGGCGCAGCTGCTGCTTGCCCGGCTCTGAATGTCCGGCTGAGAAACAGCGCCTGTGCCACAATGAAACCTTCAGACCACGCTTTCCGCCAGTTTCCATGGCCATGCATTTCGACCTGACCGACCTGCGCCTGTTCGCCAACATCGCGGAGGAGAACAGCCTCACGCGCGGCGCCGAGCGCTCACACATGTCGCTGCCCGCAGCCAGCACCCGCATCAAGAATCTGGAAGACAGCGTCGGTGCCAAGCTGCTCATCCGTACCAGCCAAGGCGTCACGCTCACGCCGCCGGGGCAGGCCTTCCTGCACCACGCGCGCCTTGTGCTGCAGCAGCTGGAATACCTGCGCAGCGAGCTGCAGGAATATGCGCGGGGCATGAAAGGGCATGTGCGGGTGTTTGCAAATACGACCGCGATCACGGAATTTCTGCCGGCGATCCTGCCGGCCTTCCTCGCTGCCCATCCGGATGTCAGCGTCGACCTGCGCGAGCGGCTCAGCCATGACATCGTGCGTGCCGTGAGCGAAGGCAAGACCGACATCGGCATCGTCGCAGGCAACGTGCGCACCGAAGGGCTGGAGGTCCTGCCGTATCGCGAAGATCGGCTCGTGCTGGTTGCTGCGCCGGCACACCCGCTGGCACGCCAGGACATGACCAGCTTCGAGGCCACGCTGGAATACGACCACGTCGGCCTGCATGAGGCCAGCGCGATCCATACCTTCATGAACCGTGCGGCGAGCGAATTGAGCATGACGGTGAAGACGCGCATTCGTGTCGGCAATTTCGAAGCGGTCTGTCGCATGGTGGAAGCCAATGTCGGGATCGGCATGCTGCCGGAGTCCGCGGCGCGGAGGCATGCGAAGAACATGGCGATCAGGATCGTGCGGCTGAGTGATGAGTGGGCATTGCGGAAGCTGCAGATTTGCGTGCGGAGCATGCAGTTGTTGCCGCATTTTGCGCGGGAGTTGGTGGAGATGCTGGTGGAGGATAGCGCGGGGTGAGAGGGCTGTGGCGGGAATCCGGTGTGAGCTTGCTGTTTCTCTCTCCGTTGATTCAACGCCTCTTCCTCTTCGTGGGGACTCGCCGGGGGCGGCCCGGCAGCCGCTCACTTTCTTTGCTTCGCCAAAGAAAGTAAGCAAAGAAAGGCGACCGCACCTCGCCGCCCCTTCGGGGTTCCCGAAAAATCGGATGCCGAAGCGGGAAGCGAAACAAACTCGCCTTCGGCTCAGACAGGTTTCGCTTCTTTATCCGCTTCGGCGTCCGATTTTTCGGCGGCTCACAGCGGAAAAACTAACAGCAACAGCCTCTATGCGCTGACATTGCTTCCTCTCCGTGTTGCTTGCTTTGCGCTTTGACAATCTTCGGCCCTGTTCTTGCCCGGGGTTAATCTGCGCGGAAGTCCGCCTTCCAGATTTTCAAATTGTGCCTCCGCGGCTCTTCCTTCACACTTGACCTGTTGTTCTGCCAACCCTGATTCCGGGGCGTGGCCTTTGCCGTCGCGCCCGTTTCCACCATCTTCAGCATTCGATACCATATGGACATGCCTTATTTGCGCGAATGGCTCGGGCGCACTGAGACGTACGAGGACGAGGTCACGCGCACTCCCATTGCCTCCTTGTCGGCGACACTCGACCGGCCCGACGCACCGCCGCACAAGGGCGATATCCTGCCGCCGCTGTGGCATTGGTTGTATTTCCTGCCGGTGCATCGCCAGTCCGAACTCGGGCCGGACGGGCATGCGGCGCGGGGCGGCTTCTTGCCCCCGGTGCCGCTGCCGCGCCGCATGTGGGCCGGCGGGCGCCTGCAGTTCCATCACCCGCTGCGCGTGGGCGAGGCGATCACGCGCGAATCGCGCATCGTCGACGTCAGTTACAAGGAAGGTCGCACAGGGCCGCTGGTGTTCGTGCTGGTGCGGCATGAAATCAGCAATGCGGAGGGCGTCGCGCTGACCGAGGAACACGACATCGTTTACCGCGACAATCCGAAGCCGGACGATCCGGCGCCGAAGCCAGTGACCGCGCGCGGCGACCATGACTGGCTGCGCGAGATTCGGCCGGACGATGTGCTGCTGTTCCGCTATTCCGCGCTGACCTTCAACGGCCATCGCATCCACTATGACCGCCGCTATGTCACCGGCGTGGAAGGCTATCCCGGCCTCGTCGTGCATGGCCCGCTGATCGCGACCCTGCTGCTGGACCTGTTGCGCCGGAACCTGCCGGATGCCGTGGTCGCGAATTTTTCCTTCCGCGCGATCAAGCCGCTGTTCGATATTGCGCCGTTCTTCGTGTGCGGCAAGGTAGAAGGCAAGACGGTGACGCTGTGGGCGAAGGACGAAAGCGGGGCGCTGACCATGGATGCGAGTGCGACGCTCGCTTGATAAAAGAAGACTCAATGTTGCAATCCACCGACCAATACCACGACGTGCGCGACGCGATACGCGACTTGTGCGCGCAGTTCCCGGCTGAATATTTCCGCAAGATCGACGAAGCGCGCGGTTATCCCGAAGAATTCGTCAACGCGCTGACCAAGGCGGGCTGGCTGGCCGCGCTGATTCCGCAGGAATACGGCGGATCCGGCCTCGGCCTGACCGAGGCATCGGTCATCATGGAAGAGATCAACCGCGCGGGCGGCAACTCCGGCGCCTGTCACGGCCAGATGTACAACATGGGCACGCTGCTGCGCCACGGCTCGGAAGAGCAGAAGCGCACCTATTTGCCGAAGATCGCCAGCGGCGAACTTCGCCTGCAGTCGATGGCCGTCACCGAGCCGACCACTGGCACCGACACCACGAAGATCAAGACGGTCGCAGTGAAGAAGGGCGACCGTTATGTGGTCAACGGCCAGAAGGTATGGATCTCGCGCGTGCAGCACTCCGACCTGATGATCCTGCTGGCACGCACCACGCCGCTGTCGGATGTGAAGAAGAAATCGGAAGGCATGTCGATCTTCATCGTCGATTTGCATGAAGCGATCGGCAAGGGCATGTCGGTGCAGCCCATCCTCAATATGGTGAACCACGAGACCAACGAGTTGTTCTTCGAGAACCTCGAAATCCCGGCGGAGAACCTGATCGGCGAGGAAGGCAAGGGCTTCAAGTACATCCTCGACGGCCTCAACGCCGAGCGCACGCTGATCGCTGCCGAATGCATCGGCGACGGCTACTGGTTCATCGACAAGGTCACGAAATACGTGAACGAACGCATGGTGTTCGGCCGGCCGATCGGACAGAACCAGGGCGTGCAGTTCCCGATCGCGAAAGCGTATGTGAACGTGGAAGCGGCCAGTCTGATGCGCTACAAGGCGTGCCAGCTGTTCGATGCGCACAAGGCCTGCGGCGCCGAGGCGAACATGGCGAAGATGCTGGCCGCCGACGCGTCGTGGGAAGCGGCCAACGCCTGCCTGCAGTTCCATGGTGGCTTCGGTTTCGCCTGCGAATACGACGTTGAGCGCAAGTTCCGTGAAACGCGTTTGTACCAGGTGGCGCCGATCTCGACCAACCTGATTTTGTCGTACGTCGCGGAACACGTGCTTGGATTGCCGCGATCGTTTTAGCGCAAGTTCGGCGGGAACTTTTTTGTTCCCTCCCCCTTGCGGGGGGGAGGGCTAGGGTGGGGGTAGAGTGTTTGAACTCTTAAATACGAGTGCGGCACCACACCGCCCCTTCGCGGGCCGCCCCATCCCAACCTTCCCCTGCAAGGGGAAGGAGCAACTTAGATGAAATTGGAATACGAGGAGAAAAAATGCGTCCTCTCGACGGCATCACCGTCATCACACTGGAACACGCGATCGCCGCGCCGTTCTGCACGCGCCAGCTGGCCGACCTCGGCGCCCGCGTGATCAAGGTCGAGCGTCCCGGCGTGGGCGACTTCGCGCGCGCCTACGATAGTCGCGTGCACGGTCTTGCCTCGCACTTCGTCTGGACCAACCGTTCGAAGGAAAGCCTGACGCTCGACGTCAAGCACGAAGAAGCCGACCGCATCCTGCACAAGCTGCTGGCCGGCGCCGACGTGCTGGTGCAGAACCTCGCGCCCGGCGCCGCGGAACGCCTCGGCCTGGGCTACGAAGCCTTGCAGGAAAAATATCCGCGCCTGATCGTGTGCGACATTTCCGGGTACGGCAACGACGGCCCGTACCGCGACAAGAAAGCCTACGACCTGCTGATCCAGAGCGAATCCGGCTTTCTCTCGATCACCGGCACAGGCGACGAGCCGGCCAAGGCTGGCTGCTCGATTGCGGACATCGCGGCCGGCATGTATGCCTACACCAATGTCCTTGCCGCCCTGATCCAGCGCGGCAAGACCGGACGCGGCAGCCACATCGATGTCTCCATGCTGGAAGGCATGGCGGAGTGGATGAGCTATCCGCTGTACTACGCCTTCGACGGCGCGCCCCCGCCGCCACGCGCAGGCGCTGCGCACGCCACCATCTATCCGTATGGCCCGTTTCCTGGGGGAGACGGCAAGACCGTGATGCTCGGTCTTCAGAACGAACGCGAGTGGCTGCTGTTCTGCGAAAAGGTATTGCAGCAGCCGGCGCTGGCGACTGATCCGCGCTTCTTCAACAATGCTGCCCGCAGCGCGGCGCGCGCCGAACTGCGCGCACTCATCGTCGAGGTGTTCTCGAAGCTGACAGCGGAACAAGTGATCGAACGGCTGGATGCGGCGCAAATTGCGAATGCGCACATGAACGACATGCATGATCTGTGGCAGCACCCGCAATTGAAAGCGCGCGAGCGCTGGGTGGACGTGGATACGCCCGCAGGCAAGATACCGGCGCTGCTGCCGCCCGGAGTGCCCGAGACCTACGAACCGCGCATGGATCCGGTCCCGGCGCTTGGCCAGCACACCGACGCGATCCTGGCCGAACTCGGCTATGACGTTGCCGCCATCGCGGCATTGCGCGAAGAGAAGGCGATCTGAACACACTGCACATCACTCCGAAAGACAACGCATGAGCAACTCCCCCAGCAAGACACTCGCCGCGTTCGCCGCCGGCCTGCGCTTTGAAGATATTCCCGCATCCGTTGTGCGCCGCACGGAAGACCTGTTCCTCGACTGGTTCGGCTCCGCGCTCGCCGGCAAGGGCGCCCGCCCGGTGGAAACCATCGAGCGCTTTGCCCTGCAGATGGCGTCGAGCAACGGCGAATCCGAAGTGCTGATCTCGCGCCGGCGCACCACGCCGATGTTCGCGGCCATGGTCAATGCCGCCGCATCGCATTTCGTCGAACAGGACGATGTGCACAACGGCTCCGTGTTTCATCCGGCAACCGTCGTGTTCCCGCCGGTGCTCGCGGTCGCGCAGGCACTCGGCTGCTCCGGTCGCGAACTGCTCACCGCATCAGTGGCAGGCTACGAAGTCGGCATTCGCGTCGGCGAATTCCTCGGCCGCTCGCATTACCGCATCTTCCACACCACCGGCACGGCAGGCACGGTAGCGGCAGCTGCCGCCGTCGGCCGCCTGCTGCAGCTCACACCCGATCAAATGCTCGATGCGATCGGTTCCGCCGGCACACAAGCGGCCGGCCTGTGGGAATTCCTGCGCGACGCCGCCGATTCCAAGCAACTGCACACGGCGCACGCCTCCACTTCCGGCCTGATGGCCGCCTATCTTGCCAAGGACGGTTTCACAGGCGCGAAGCATATCCTCGAAGGCAAGCAGGGCATGGCCGTCGGCATGTCGAGCGATGCGGACCCCGCGCGCCTGACCGACCGTCTCGGCCAACGCTGGGCGCTGGCAGAAACATCCTTCAAGTTCCATGCTTCCTGCCGCCACACGCATCCCGTCGCCGACGCGCTGCTGCAAGTGGTGCAGGAGCACAACTTGGCGCCGCAACAGATCGGACGCGTCACCACGCACGTGCATCAGGGCGCGATCGACGTGCTCGGCCCGGTGGTGAATCCGCAAACCGTGCACCAGGCCAAGTTCTCGATGGGTACCGTGCTCGGCCTGATCGCGCATTTCCAGCGCGCCGGCCTGAAGGAATTCGAGGAGTCGTACAACGATGCGCGCATCGCGGAATTCCGAGGCAAGGTGCAGATGGAACTCGACAGCGAAGTCGACACCGCCTATCCGGCACGCTGGATCGGCAAGGTGACGGTAGAGACGACTGATGGCCGCACGCTGCACGGCCGCGTGGACGAACCGAAAGGCGATCCCGGCAACACCTTGAGCCGCGAAGAGCTGGAGCAGAAGGCCTTGCGCCTGGCGGAATTCAGCCATGCCGCCTCTGCGGAAGAGATGCGCGCTGCGTTTGCACTCATCTGGAATGTTGAGCAGGGCGGCAAGATTGGCCGCTTCTTCGCCTGATGGAGGTCCGCATGAAAAATACCGTTGCGCGCACTTATCTGTTCGTTCCCGGCGATCGTCCGGAACGTTTCGCCAAGGCATGCGCTGCCGGTGCGCATGCGGTGATCATCGACCTGGAAGACGCGGTTCCGCCCGCCGCCAAGCAGGCTGCGCGCGCGGCGGCTGCGGGCTGGGTGTCGCCCGACCATCCGGTCTTCGTGCGCGTCAACGGCGCGGGCAGCGAATGGTTCACCGATGACCTCGCCTTATGCGGACTGCCCGGCGTTGCAGGCATCGTTCTTCCCAAGGCGGAAAGCCCGGCCGATGTGGCCCGCATCAAGGCAGCGGGCGCGACGCTGGTGCTGCCGCTGATCGAAACCGCGCAAGGCGTGTGGAACGCGCATGCGCTGGCAACGACGTCCGGCGTGCAGCGCCTGATGTTCGGTTCGATCGATTTCCAGCTTGATGCCGGCTTCGATGGCGACGTGGATGAACTGCTGTATGTGCGTTCGCAACTGGTGCTGGTGTCGCGCGTGGCCGGGATCCAGTCGCCGGTGGACGGTGTCACGACCGCGATCGATGATCCGGAGCAGTTGCGCGCCGATACGCAGCGCGCGCGCCGGCTCGGTTTCGGCGGCAAGCTGTGCATTCATCCAAAACAGGTGGAGCCGGTGAACCGCTACTTCATGCCGGGCGACGAAGACATCGCGTGGGCACGTCGCGTGCTGCAGGCAGCGGAAGCAGCGCAGGGCGCTGCAGTCGCACTGGATGGAAAGATGGTTGATCTCCCGGTGATACGGAAAGCAGAAGAAATCATGAGTGAAGCAGAGCGAGCAGAGAAAGCAGGGAATTAGGAACCGTCCTTATGGCGGCATTTATTTCAATAACGAAGGAGACAGACATGCAGAAAACACGTTTCACACTGGTTGCCCTGGCCGCATTCGCGTTGGCCGGCAGTGCCATGGCGCAGGCGCCGATCGTGATCAAGTTCAGCCACGTCGTGGCCAACGACACGCCGAAGGGCAAGGGCGCGGAGCGCTTCAAGGAACTCGCCGAGAAGCTGACCAACGGCCGCGTCAAGGTCGAGGTGTATCCGAACAGTACGTTGTACAAGGACAAGGAAGAGATGGAGGCGCTGCAGCTCGGCGCGGTGCAGATGCTGGCTCCCTCTGTTTCGAAATTCGGCCCGCTGGGCGCGAAGGAATTCGAGGTGTTCGACTTGCCGTACATCTTCCCGAGCAAGGCGGTGCTGTATCGCGTAACCGAAGGCCCGATCGGCAAGCAGCTGTTCAAGAAGCTGGAACCGAAGGGCATCACCGGCCTGGCATACTGGGATAACGGCTTCAAGGTGATGACCGCTAATCGCCCGATGCGTACGCCCGCCGATTTCAAGGGACTGAAGATGCGCATCCAGTCCTCGAAGGTGCTCGACGCCCAGATGCGCACGCTCGGCGCGAATCCGCAGATGCTTGCTTTCTCGGAGGTCTACCAGGCGATGCAGACCGGCGTGGTCGATGGTGGCGAGAACACGCCGTCCAACGTCTACACCCAGAAGATGCATGAAGTGCAAAAGCACCTTACGGTGTCGGACCATGGCTACATCGGCTACGCCGTGATCGTGAACAAGAAGTTCTGGGACGGCTTGCCGCCGGACATCCGCGGCCAGCTGGAGGAGGCGATGCGCGGTGCGACCAAGTATGCCAACTCGATTTCCCAACTCGACAACGACGCGGCGCTGGAAGCCATCAAGAAGTCCGGCAAGACCACGGTCTACACCTTGTCGGAAAAGGAAAAGGCGGACTGGCGCAAGGCGCTGCTGCCGGTACAGAAGGAAATGGAAGGCCGCATCGGCAAGGACCTGATCCAGGCCGTCAACAAGGAGTCGGCGGCGTTGGGCTACAAGTGATATAAAGCTGGAATAACGTTGGACGTGGCGCACATGGCACGCAGGTCCTGCGTGCCATTTCCATTTGATAATGAGAGGAAAAGATGCAACTGGCTCCGGATCGTATCGAGCTCGCACTCGATGAAATGCAACTGGTCAACGAGACGGTGCCGCAGGGCGCGTGCGTGCTCGAACTCGGCTGCGGCAAGGCGGACAAGACGCGCCAGATCGCGCAGGGCGGCAAGGCAAGTTCCATCCTCGCGCTGGAGGTAGACCAGATCCAGCATGAAAAGAACCTGCGTATCACCGACCTTCCCAACGTCCGTTTCGCGCTCGGCGGCGCCGAGGAAATCCCGGCCGAGGATGCGAGCTTCGACATCGTCATGATGTTCAAGTCGCTGCACCACGTGCCCGTGGAGAAGATGGACCTTGCGTTGCAGGAAATTCGCCGCGTGCTCAAGCCCGGCGGACTGGCTTATCTGTCGGAGCCGATCTTCGCTGGCGAGTACAACGACATCCTGCGCCTGTTCCACAACGAGGAAGCGGTGCGCCAGGCAGCTTTCGAAGCCATCAAGCGGTCGGTGGATTCGGGACAGCTGAACCTTGTACGAGAAGTGTTTTTCAACGCCACAGTGCGCTACCAGGACTTCGCCCAGTTCGATCGCGCCGTACTGAAGGTGACGCACACCAGCCATGTGCTGTCGCCCGAATTGTATGAAGAAGTGCGCACAAAATTCGAGCAGCACATGACACCCGAGGGCGCCGTGTTCAAGGTGCCGATGCGTGTTGACCTGTTACGCAAGGATGCGACATAAGTTGAGTCAAGAATTTCTTGTCCACGGAAGACACGGAAAACACGGAAAGCACCAACATTGTTATGTTTTCCGTGGTTTCCGTGTTTTCCGTGGACATCCATAATGACGCCTCAATCATAGCCGCGATACGTCAAGACCCAAGCTGAAAATACATCTGAAGGCCGCTCCCGCGCGCCGCAGGTGCCTTACTCAGTCCGAGCTGACCAGCGTCGCCGGAGAAGGCAGTTCTTTTTCCGTTTCGATCGGAAGGTAAACCGTCAGCGTCGTGCCCTTGCCGGGCGCGCTGTTGATGCGGAACTCGCCGTTGAGCGCGTGGATGCGCTCTTCCACGCCAACCAGTCCGAATGATTGTGATGCCTTGCGGCGATCCGGGTAGATGCCCACGCCGTTATCGGTCACGGTCATGACGAGCCGGTCGTTTTCCTGGTACAGCTCGATCGTCACATGCGTCGCGTTGGCATGGCGGATCACGTTGGTCAGCGACTCCTGCAGAATGCGGAACAGGGAAGTGGCGCGGGCGTCGTCGACAATGAATTCCTTGTCGCCGATGAGCAGGTCGCATGCGATGCCGCTGCGGCGCCGGAATTCCGCGACCTGCCATTCGATGGCGGCGGTCAGGCCGAGGTCGAGCACGGCCGGGCGCAGGTTGTTGATGATGGTGCGGATGGTCTTGACGGTCGCGTCGATATGGTTGAGCGCCCCGCGCACCTTCTCGTTCAGGTGCGGATGCGAATGCGCGGTGCGCGCGTCGAGCATGGAGACATCGATACGCAGGGCAAGCAGGGTCTGTCCGAGCTCGTCATGGATTTCGCGTGCGATGCGCTTGCGCTCATCTTCCTTCACGCGGTCCTGGTAGGCGGTCAGCTCGCGCAGCAGATCCTGCGAACGCTTGAGGGCTTCGACCGTGAGCTTGCGTTCGGAGATGTCCATGATGGTGCCGCGCAGCAGCATGCTGCGATCATCATGGCCGAGGCGTGAAATCGTCTGCACCCAGCGCATCGAGCCGTCAGCCAGGGTGATGCGATGCTCCAGGGTGAATTCCTCGCCAGTCATGATCGAATGATCCAGCCCGGCGCGTACTTTCTGGCGGTCTTCCGAATGGATGTGGTGCAGGAAAAATTCAAAGTGCGGCTCGTCCAGCAAGCGATCCACGCCGAAGATGCGATAGGTCTCGGCAGACCATTTCATTTTCCCGCTGCCCGGTTCCAGCACCCAGCTCCCGAGGCGCGCCATGTGCTGCGCTTCCGCCAGGCTGGCTTCGCTGGTACGCAGGTCCTTGGTCATTTCCTGCGCCAGTTCCACTGCGCGCCGGCGCGCTGTCATCATCGAGTAGTAAATGGAGTACAGCAGCACGGTGCTGAGCATGCCGCTGGTCAGCACTATCCACGGCAGGTAGGCGTCGAGACTGTCCACCATCTGCAACTTGCTGGCCGAGAACTCCGCTTCCCATACGCGCGGGCCGACTGTCATGGTGACGCGCTTGACGAACATTTCGCCCGCGAGCGAGGACGGCTGGACATGGCGATGACCGACCGGCGCAGCGCTGTCGAACAGCAGGTTCTCTGGACTGATCGTTCCGGATGCGAGCGGTTCGTCATGCCTGCCGACGTCAAAGAGCCGCACCCGGACGTAGTTCAAGGTGCTCCGGTCGACCGCGCCGAGCATGAGCATGCTGACATCGAAACCTGCGCCCACTGAACCGTAGTAGGCGGCACGTCTTTGCTCTACCGTATCGAGCGGCTTTCCGCGCCGGTAGAGCGGCAGGCGCATCGCGATGCCGACATGCGGATCGGGACCATTGATTTCTATCAGCTTGCCGGAGGAGCCGAGCTTGCCGGTGTCGCGCGACGCGGCGATGGCCTTGGCTGCCGGCGGCAGCGCCCACATGTCCGTGCCGAGCACGACCTTGTTGGTTTCCATGGGCTCGAGATAGGTGAGCACGTGGTACTCGCTGCGGTCGCCGGCCGGCTTGATCGCGAAATCCGGGTAGCCGTGCGGATCGATGCTGGTGTCCTTGCGCACCGCAGCTTCGAATGCCTTCTTTTCGTGCGGCAATACGCGCGGCGCAAAGTTCAGGCTCTTGATGCCCGGGAAGCTTTGCTCCAGGTTCAGCTTCTGCACATAGTCATGAAATTGCTCGCGGGTGATCCGATCACTCGTATAAAACAGTGCCCGCACGCTGTGCAGCATATCGATGTAGGACTGAATACGGGCCTGGATGGCGAGCTGTGCGTTATTGGCCTGGTAGGCAAAGTGCGTTTCGTTCTTGTCCTCGATTGCCCTGGTGGTGAGCACAGAAAGCGCAAACGAAATCGCCATGCCTGCCCACCAGACAGTGGACGAGAAAAGGGATTTGAAAAATCGTTTGGAAATGCGCATCGGTGATCGGTTGGTCTTGTTGCTCAAGGAAGGTGCTGGAATTTCGGGGAGCCTGGGCGAAGGCTCCGGCAAGTTACATTTCTTTCAGTATCCGGTTTAACCGGAAGTGTATAGCTTTTCCTTTCCGCCGGGGATTTTCCGGCCTTTGCTGGCGAGCCGAAAAGGTGTAACACGCCATTTCTCCTTTACCAGCATGATGACGCAGACAAAAGCACGCGCATACGGCATTTGACTTGCGTCAATGAAGTTGCATGTTTGAAAATATTTCACTGTGCTAGAGTAAGCCGCACGTCGATGAACGACGGCAAGTTTTCGTCGGCGCAACATCTTCATCAATCGTTACCGGAAGGGCGACACCAATGAACAAGAATATCGACACCAGGACAGTGGAAAAAACGATTGCAGCGATTTTTGCGCTCGATCTCGAACCGATCAAATTCAAGCTGATGAGCGAAGAAGAAGGGTACGGCTGGTCAAGCGAGCAGGCCGACCACTTCGAGCGCGAATACAAGCGCTTCCTGGCCCTCGTGGTGAAATATCCGGAAGAAACGATCGTGCCCAGCGCGAGTGTCGACAAGTTCTGGCACGCCCACATTCTCGATACGATGAAATACGCCGCCGATTGCGAAAAGGTGTTCGGCTATTTCCTCCATCACTATCCCTATTTCGGCTTGCGCGGCGAAGAAGATGCGGCGCGCCAGGCGGACGCAGTCGTCACCGCACGCCGTCTGTACGAGGCAGAGTTCGGCGCAGCCGGGACGGAGAAAGCCGCGTATTGCGCGATCGCCGCAGACAAGGCTGCCTATTGTGCAGTTGCCGCAGACAAGGCTGCTTACTGTGCCGTCGCAGCGGACAAGAAGGCAGGTCAAGCCGCCTATTGCGCCGTTGCTGTGGACACGAAAGTCGGAGCAGCGGCCTATTGCGCAGCAAGCGCCGGAGCAAAGGCCGAGCCTGCCGCCTACTGTGCAGTTGCCGCGGGCAAGCCCGCCTATTGCGCGGCGGTAGCCGGCAAACCGGATACGTCAGCTGCATACTGCGCGGTATCTGCCCAAGGGGAAAGTGCGGCGTACTGTGCCGTCGTGGCCGGGAAGGAGCAGGAAGCATCGGCTTATTGCGCAGTGGCGAGCGGCAAGGCCGCGGCGCGGGGCGAGCACGAACAGCTCGCAACCGCCCACTGAGTCGCAGACAGTTCGTCAACCTGGTGCAACCCTCTCGCAAGCCGGGAAACAACGCCTCGCGTCGCAGCTCGCGGGGCGTTTTCTTTTTCACATTCCGGCAGTGTCCGGCTTCACCGGCACAAGATCATTGCACCACCACCTGGTTGCGTCCATTGGCCTTTGCGATATAGAGCGCGTCGTCGGCGCGCTTGAGGGCCGCTGCGGCACTGTCCTCTCCCGAGCGGCACTGGGAGACGCCGCAACTGATGCGGATGACCAGGGCATCGCCGCGGATTTCCGCCGGATGATTCATGACGAGCAGGCGCAGGCGGTCGGCGACGAGGCGCGCTTCTTCCGTGCTGGTATTGGGCAGCGCCATCATGAATTCCTCGCCGCCAAAACGCGCGAATACATCCGCCTCGCGCAGGGAGTCCTTGCAGATGCCCGTCAGTGCCTGCAGCACCAGGTCGCCGACGGGATGCCCGTACATGTCATTGATGCGCTTGAAGTGATCGATGTCGATGGCGATGAACGACAAGGGGAATCCGTGCCGGGTCGAGGCGCTTACCAGCTTGGGGATCGTTTCGAAAAAGAAGCGGCGGTTATAGGCGCCGGTGAGCGGATCGGTGATCGAGGCAATGCGCAGTTCTTCGCTCAGATCCTGCAACTCCAGGTGCTTGCGCTCCAGTGCCTGGTGCGCTTCCTCGAGAGCCTTGCGCGACTTTTCGCGTTCCCGCGCCCGGTCGAGCATTTGATGCAGGTAGAGCAGGGCAAGCGCAAGCAGCGCGAGCGCACCGGCGGTAATGAGCGCCACGCGCCTGGCGATCATATCGACTTGCGCCATGGGCGCGAACACGTGGATCGTCCAGTCAGAGCCGGGCAGCGTGCCCGACTTCAGCAGATAGCGTGTGCGCGGCACGTTGTCGTTGGTATCGCCCCGTCCGACCTCCACGATCCGCTCGCCGCCCTGCAGTCGCTGCAACAGCGCCATCGGGAGCGAGGGCATCAGCACCTTGTCGTACTGGCGCGTGCTCTGCAGCTGTTTCGTGGCTTCCGGCGTCAGCTTCTGCATCGGCCGGTATTTCCATTCCGGCCGCGAGCTGAGGAAAATGACGCCGTTTCCGTCGGCCACCGTAACTTCATTGCGACTGCCGCCCCATCCTTCGTCGAGATCGCTCATGTCGATCTTCACCACCGCAACGCCAATCACCTTTTTCGCCACGGACACCGGATACGAGAGGTAGTATCCGGGGCGCAGGCTGGTGGTGCCCATTCCGTAAAACCTTCCACGCCGGTTCGCGATGCCGTCCTGGAAATAAGGACGGAAGGCGTAATTCTGTCCGACGAAACTGTCCGGCTCCTGCCAGTTGCTGGCGGCAATGACCAGGCCGCTTCTGTCCAGCACATAGATCACGGCCGACTTCGCGGTGCTGTTGGTCTGCTCGAGGAACTGGTTGGCGCGCTCGAGATACGCCGGATCGTCCGCATGCTTCACTGCATCGAGAATTATCGAATGATTGGCGACGACTTCAGGCAGGTAGCTGAACTTGTCGGTCGGCGCAAACAGGCTCGCGCGCAAAAGGTCGAGATGATAGGCCGCTTCGCGACTGAGGTCGGCAATGCTCTCCTGTCGACTGATCGACGAGGAAAAATATGTCGAAAAGGCAATGGTTGCCAACGCGACAAGAATGATGCCGATTCGTTTGCCGGTATTGTTCAGCATGCCGCTTCATGGTTTATTTCTTCCGATCCATTGTACTGCTTGCCTAACGGAAACATAGGGGAAACATACGGGAAACATGCAAGGGATTTGTGGCGGGCCGCACATGCGTGCCTGGGAGTCGTTCTAACATGAACTATTTGCGGCTGTGTGCCGCCGCATTTCACCTCGTCCAACCGGCGACCGGATGCGGCCTGTTCGATGCGAGGCGCGATGCAGCCAGTCCGCGCAGCGCCAGACCGAAGCCGAACGAGGCGTAGACCAGGAACATCGAGGACGTCGACAGGCGCTTTTCGAATCCAGGCTGCAGGCGGTGCGGCGTGAGCCTGTAATCGACGAAACAGGCGAGCGCGGCAACCGCGGTGCCGCCAGCCAGCGCTTGGCCGGCTTCACCACGCTCGGCAACCCTGCCGAACCATTTCTCGTAGAACACCGCCCACCAGGTGGATGAAGCATGGTGGATGAGATAGCCGATGCCGGTGTAACGTGCGCTCGGCTCGTCATGGTCGGCGGCATGGTCGCCCCATATCCAGTGGCTGATCGCATTGGTCGGCGCATAGGGCGCACCGCTCTCTCTTCGGCCGCAGCGGCCCAAGGTAATTGTCGATATGAGGCTTGCGACGCTGCCCGACACGGCACCATCGCGAATTGCTTCCCGCCAGCTCTTCATGCTATCTCCGTGCAACCCGGCGACATGGCCGCAACTGAACTACGCGTCCCGCTTGCCGGTCGTATCGTATGAGAACGGATCTTCCCTTCGATGCAGGAATGGCCGCTCGATCGGTATGGCGCAACTGACGGAAGGAAACACGACAACAGCATCATGTTGCAGACAGTTGCGTTGGAACCCCAACAGGTTCATCCATGTGACGCATAAAGCCGGGACAGGGTTCCCGCAGAAAAAGGACGCCAAATTGGTCGTGCTGCTGACCGGAGCGAGCGGGTTCATCGGGCGTTACCTCGCGCGCGCGCTTGTCGCGTCGCAGCACAAGGTGATCTGCGTCTCGCGCCATCCCCGGACGACAAGCCACCCGCCTGTGCGCACCATCGCAGCCGACTTCACGCGCGACTTCGACATCGAAGACTGGTTGCCGCGCGTGCGCGACGTCGATGTCGCGATCAACGCCGTGGGCATCATCCGCGAGCGGGGCGCACAGACCTTCGAGGCGATCCATGAACGCGCGCCCGCCGCGCTGTTTGCCGCCTGCGCCGCAAGCAAGGTGAGACTGGTGGTGCAGATCTCCGCATTGGGTGCTGATGAACATGCGCGCAGCCGCTATCATCTGAGCAAGAAAATTGCCGACGATTTTCTATGTCGCCTGCCGGTGCATTCCGCGATCGTGCAACCGTCGCTGGTGTATGGCCCCGGCGGCACCAGCGCGCGCCTGTTCAACACGCTTGCGATCCTGCCGCTGATCGGCCTGCCCGGCAACGGCGATCAACGCATACAGCCGGTGCATATCGATGATGTCGTCGCGGCCATCCTTGCGCTGCTGGAACAACCGCCGCCGAGCGGTACACGCGTCGCCCTCACCGGTCCGGAGCCGACGACGCTGCGAAGCTTCCTTGCCGCATTGCGCCGCGCGATGGGATTGCCTCCTCCGCACTTCCTGCCGATTCCAACAAGACTGATGCGCGCCGGTGCATCCGTCGCATCCCGCCTGCCGGGCAGCCTGCTGGATGAGGAGACTTTGCAGATGCTCGAACGCGGCAACACGGCCAGCCCGCAGCAGATCACGGCCTTGCTGGGCCGCGCTCCGCGCGCACCGGACCGCTTCATCGCGCAACGTCACGCGCGGGCAGAGCGTTTTCAGGCGCAACTCAACTGGCTGTTGCCGCTGCTGCGACTGTCGATCGCGCTGGTATGGATCGTCACCGGCATCGTGTCCTTCGGCCTCTATCCGGTTGCCGACAGCTATGCCTTGCTGGCGCGCGTTGGCATCACAGGGGCGCTGGCGCCTGTCATGCTCTACGGCGCTGCTGCGCTCGATCTTGCCTTCGGCATTGCCACGATCGCGCTGCGACGACGTCGTCTGCTGTGGCTGGCGCAGATCGCAGTGATCGTGTTCTACAGCCTCATCATCAGCTGGCGCCTGCCGGAATTCTGGCTGCATCCGTATGGCCCCTTGCTGAAAAATATTCCGATGCTCGCCGCCATCTTTCTCCTGCTGGAACTGGAGGCGCGCTGATGGATTACACCACCGTGAAGTGGTTGCATATCCTTGCCTCCACCTTTCTGTTCGGCACCGGCGTCGGTTCGGCATTCTATCTGCTGTTCGCCAGCATCAGTCGCGATGTGCGCGCCATTGCAGTCGTCACGCGCCTGGTGGTACTGGCGGACTGGATATTCACGACCACCACCATTGTGATCCAGCCGCTGACCGGCTTCTACATGGTGCAGCTGGGCGGGCTGTCCATGCGCACCCAATGGATTGCGTGGTCGCTCGGCTTGTATGGCATCGCCGTGGCATGCTGGCTTCCCGTCGTATGGCTGCAGATGCGCATGCGCAAGCTCGCGCGGGAAGCAGTCGAGCGCAAGGCGCCGCTGGCGTTTTCCTACTGGCGATATTTCTGGATCTGGGTCGTGCTCGGGATTCCGGCATTCATTGCGTTCGTGATCGTGTTTTACCTGATGGTTGCCAAGCCGGCGTGACCGATTACGGGTTTTTCGAAGGATATTGATGCAAGCGCAAAGGGCGTCGTCGCGGCGCCGGTTAGGCTCATCGATAAACTGAAAAATTCGATTGGCGCACACCGATGACCGGGGCGTGAAATCGATGGATTGCATCATCGCGCAGCCCGCGCGGCCACAATGCAATACAGTGTAATGCGGATGGCAATCCGGCTACATGAACCCGGTCTGACCAGGCTGATTTTTGATACCTCGACACGAGTTACTGATGGTATTTTCATTTCCGGAGCGGCCCGCCATCGCGCGCTATACGGTCGCCGTGCTCCTGGGCCTTGTTGCTGCTGCGCTGCATTGGGGCCTGCAGCCGTGGATCGGGGCGCGCAGCCCCTTCCTGATCTTCCTGCCGGCATTGCTAATCACCGCAATGACCGTCGGGCGCGGGCCGGCATTCGCGGTACTGGTCATTGGCTTGATCAATGGCGCGCTGCTGCTCGACCCGATCGGGCATCTCAGGATCGGCAGTGCGCCCGATCGCGCGCTGCTGGGCGCTTACATGGTTGCCGGCCTGTTGCTGTCTTTCCTTGGCGGAAAATTCCGCCCGGTGACGCACCGCGCCGTCGAAGCGGAACAGTTGCTCGCGCTCGCGCAGGAGAACGCCGGCGTGGGACTGTTCGAGGTCGACCTGGTACGGCGCACCATGTTTGCATCCGCCACCTTGCAGAGACTGCTCGGGCATCCGCCGCCCGTCGGCAGCGAGGCGCGGTATCTGCCCCTGGCTGAATGGAATGCGCTGTTCCGCGAAGAAGAGCTGGCGGAAGCGCGCCGCGCGCTGAAGGAGGCACTGGCGGCGAAAGCCGACAACTTTGCGCGCGAGCACAGCGTCACTTTGCCGGACGGCCAGACGCGCTGGCTACTCACGAAGACCCACATTGAAAAGGATGCCTCCGGGCGCGCCCTGCGCCTGCGGGGCGCATCGCTCGACATCAGCGAGCGCAAGCGCATGGTGGCCTTGCTCGAACGCACGCAGAGCGAACTCAAACAGCAGGTGGCGGACCTGCAGCGCCTGCATGTGCTTGCCGGGCGCGTCCTGGAGCTGAATGACCTGCAAAGCCAGTTCCAGGTGATACTCGAAGCGATCACCGAGTTCCATGGCTGCAGGCAGGGCTTGCTTTCCCTCTACGATCCTGAGCGCAACTGCCTCGTTGCCCGCGCCAGCATCGGGCTCAGCGAGCATGCCATGCAACTGCTGGCGACGGTGGAAATCAACCAGGGGGCCTGCGGCCTGGCGTGCGGACAGCGGCGTCGCGTGGTCGTGGAAGACACGGAGACAGAACCATGCTTTGCAGCATGGCGGCAACTGGCGCGGGAAGAAGGTTTCCGCGCCGTGCACAGCACACCGCTGATCACCGCCAGCGGCGTCGTGATGGGCGTCATCTCGGTGCACCTGCCCACGCCGCGCCGGCCCACCGAGCGCGAAATGCGGATGGCCGACATTTGCGCGGGCAAGGCCTCCGTATTCACCGAAAGAGCCCGCGCGCAAGCCATTGCGCAGGCGAGCGACCAGCGTTTCCGCGTGGTGCTCGAGTCTTCCGCCGTGCCTTTCAATGTACTGACGCCGTTGCGGGACAGGCAGGGCGGTATCGTTGATTTCCAATGGGCCTACGTCAACCACGCCGCTGCGCGCGTGGTGCGCCGGCCGGTCGAGGCTTTGATCGGGCAGCGGATGAGGGATACCTTGCCCGGCACCTGGGATGATTCCGAACTGTTCATGAATTTCGTCGCCGTTGCCGAAGCCGGCGAGACGCGTGAATTCGAATACCATGCGCAATCCAACGGCATCGAGGGCTGGTACCATATCGTCGCGTCGCCCCTGCAAGGCTCGGTGGCGACCTGGTTCGCGGATATCACCGAGCGCAAGCTGAGCGAACAGGCGCTGCGGGAAGCGGACCGCCGCAAGGATGAGTTCCTCGCGACGCTGGCGCACGAACTGCGCAACCCGCTTGCGCCGATCCGCCAGGCGGCGCTCATCTCCAACTCCACCAAGGCAACCGAAGCTCAGAAACGCTGGAGCCATGGCGTGATCGACCGCCAGGTGCGGCACATGTCCCTCCTGCTCGACGACCTGCTCGATGTTTCGCGCATCACCCGCGGCATGCTGCACCTGCGCATGGCGCGTACGGAATTGTCTTCCGTGGTCGAGTCGGCCGTGGAAACGGCGCGTCCGATCATCGACGCCCGGCAGCATCTGCTGCGTCTCGATCTGCCGCCTGATCCGGTGTATTTCGAGGCCGACCAGTTACGTGTCGCGCAGGTGCTGGCCAACCTGCTCACCAACGCAGCCAAATACACCGATCCCGGCGGCACGATCCGCCTGCATGCCGAAGCCGGCCCTGACGAACTCGTGATCAGCGTTATCGATAACGGCATCGGCATCCGGCCGGAAGCGCTGGACGACATCTTCCGCATGTTCACCCAGGTGCGTTCCACACAGGACCGTTCCAGCGGAGGCCTCGGTATCGGGCTTGCCCTGGCCAAGGGACTGGTCGAGCTGCACGGTGGCAGCATCACGGCCAGCAGCGCGGGGCCGGGACAGGGCAGCAGCTTCACTGTGCGCCTGCCCGTGCGTGCCTCCGCCGCGCCGGAGCACGAAGCGGACGGGGCGGCGCCCCCTCCGCCCATGCAGGGAAAGCGCGTTCTGGTCGCGGACGATAATCGCGATGCCGCGGAAACCCTGTCCGAGCTGCTGCGCCTGCAAGGCCACGAGGTCCGCATTGCCTATGATGGTGAAAGTGCGCTGTCCACCTTTGCCGACTTCGCACCGGAGGTTGTCCTGCTCGACATCGGCATGCCCGGCATGAGCGGCAATGAGGTCGCACAGCGTATCCGCAGCATGCCGCAAGGGAGTGGCACGGTGCTCGTGGCGGTGACAGGATGGGGCCAGGAAAAGGACAAAAACCTCGCGTTCGCAGCTGGTTTTGATCATCATCTCACCAAGCCGATCGATCTCATGCGCCTGCGCAGCCTGCTTGAAGAGCCGGCCACGCAGGTCGGCACAGGCGACGGCGGATCTGACCCGCCATCAGTGCTGGTGCTGCATGCGAACGGATATAACCCCTGAACGACGATGACAGAAACCAAAACCATCCACACCGACTTCTGGCTCCTGAAAGTGCCGCAGGACTGGTCGGAGCGTCCGACCGACGACGGAAAATCCATCTACCTCGAATCCGCCGACGGCACCAAGGGCGCTTATCTCACGACCTGGACGCTGGGCGAGGACGACGACAGACCGGCCGAGGAGCTCGCTGCGGCATTTCGCATAGCCGACCTGAAGTCGCTGGAGAACATGGCCGGATACCGCTGGAAGATCATGGCCGAGATTACCCGCGGCACTGGCAACGCTTGCGTCTCCATTACCGACTATCTCGATACCGAAAAGAACCATCGCGCCGTCGGCAAGATACTGGCCGCGCCGCCGGTCGTCATTCGCGCGACGTTCCACGACTATGCCTGCATCAATTACGACGCATCGCTCGATTACTTCGCGCCGATCGTGGATTCACTGCAGTTTTATGTGGGGCAGGGGTGAGGGTGTTGCGGGAATAGGGATGTAGCAGCGTGCATTTCGCGCGCGCAGCGCGTTTAACATCGATGCCCCGCCGATGCGCCGTGAATGAGTGAATCACTCCCGAACGTGCACGCACTTCCCGCCGCTATAGGTCGCCAGCACCGCCCGGTCGTCGCCGAGCAGCGCGTAGGCGAACAGCAATTCCTCCAGGCTGTCTGCGCGATCCGTGCGCCGCGCCAGCAAGGGCGTGGCACTCGGATCAAGCACGATGAAATCGGCTTCCGCGCCGGCACCGAAACTGCCTATCGTTCCATCGAGGTGCATGCAACGCGCGGCTCCCAGCGTGGCGAGATAGAACATGCGCAGCGCCGACAGGTGCGTGCCCCGCATGCGCGCGACCTTGTAGGCTTCGTTCATTGTCTGCAGCATCGAGAACGAGGTGCCGCCGCCGACGTCGGTGGCAAGCGAGAAGGGCATGCGCGCCGCGTCGGCCAGCGCGAAGTCGAACAGGCCGCTGCCGAGGAAGAGGTTGGACGTCGGACAGACGGCCGCCGCCGATTGCGTCTCGCGCAGGCGCGCGCGGTCGTGCTCGTCGAGCCAGATGCAGTGCGCAAACATGGCGCGCGGGCGCAACAGGCCGTAGCGGTCATACACATCAAGATAGCTGCGCGCATCCGGGAAGAGCGATTTGACCCACGCCACTTCCTCGGTGTTCTCCGCGACATGGGTCTGCACGAATACCTCGGGATGCGCCCGCGCCAGTTCGCCCGCAGCTGCCAGTTGCGCTTCGCTCGACGTCGCGGCGAAGCGCGGCGTGATCGCATACAGCTGGCGTTCGCGATCGTGCCACTTGTCGATCAGTTCTTCACTCGCTCGCAGTGCGGATTGGGCGTCGTCGATGAGGAAGGTTGGGCAATGGCGATCCATCATCACCTTGCCCGCGACCATGCGCAGGCCGCGTTGCGCACTTTCCGCGAAAAATGCATGCACCGATGCCGGGTGCACGGTGCAATACACCATGGCCGTCGTCGTGCCGCAGCGCAGGAGTTCATCCAGGAAAAAGCGGGCCACCTCGCGCGCATGCGCTTCATCCTCGAAGCGGCGTTCCGCCGGAAAGGTGTAAGTGTCGAGCCATGGCAGCAGGCTGCGTGCCGGCGAGGCGATCACATCGGTTTGCGGGTAATGGATGTGGGTGTCGATGAAGCCGGGCACGATCAGCTTGCCGTGGTATTCATGGATCACAGTGCCTTCCGGCAGCCCGGGGCGCAGCTGCGCGTAATCGCCTGCGGCCTTGACGCGGCCATGCTCGACTACGAGCAGCCCGTCTTCATGCCATGCGGAAGCGTCCTGCTCGAAGGCCGGGTCCGTCCTGAAATACAGGATGCTCGCCCGGTACGCCTGACAGGTCGATGGTGCGGTGTCCGACGTCATGGTGTTGCCCCGTTCCATTGCATGAAGACGATGCAGGAGTTATTCAGCGCCGAGATACACGTAACGGAAAATGAAAATCGCCGCGATGATCCAGACGATGACCGGCACTTCCCGCGCGCGGCCAGTGAACAGCTTCAGGCCGGCATAGGAGATAAAACCAAATGCTACGCCGTTCGCGATCGAATAGGTGAACGGCATCATCAGCGCGGTGATCACTGCCGGAACGCTTTCGGTGTTGTCATCCCATTGCAGCTCGGTCAGTTCGCGCAACATCAGGCAGGACACGAAGAACAGCGCCGGGGCTGTCGCGTAGGCAGGCACCGCGCCGGCCAGCGGCGCGATGAACAGGCAGGCGAGGAACAGCACGGCCACCGCGACCGCGGTCAGCCCCGTGCGGCCGCCGGCCTGTACGCCGGCGGCACTTTCAATATACGCCGTCGTGCTCGACGTGCCGAGGAAGGAGCCGGCGACGATCGCAGTGCTGTCGGCCATCAGCGCCTTGTTCAGCCGGTCCATCTTGCCTGCCTTCAGCAGGCCCGCGCGGGCGGCGACACCCATCAGCGTGCCCGTCGCATCGAACAGTTCTACGAGAAAGAACACGAGCACCACGTTCAGGATGCCGATCGACAGCGCGGCGGAAATATCCAGCTTGAACAGCGTCGGCGCGAGTGACGGCGGCGCCGACACGACGCCGTGGAAAGTATTGCCGGCAAAAATGAAGCTCAGGATGGTCACCACGATGATGCCGATCAGGATCGCGCCTTTCACGCGCAGGCGGTCCAGCGCCACGATCAGGAAGAAGCCGATGATCGCGAGGACCGTCGGTACCTTGTGCAGGTCGCCCAGCGTGATGAAGGTGGCCGGATGCGCCACCACGATACCGGCATTCTTCAGCGAAATGATTGCCAGGAACAGCCCGATGCCGGCCGTGATCGCGGTGCGCACGGAGTGCGGGATGCCGTTGACGATCATCTCCCGGATGCGCAGCACGCTCACGATCACGAACAGGATGCCGGAAATGCACACCGCGCCGAGCGCCGCTTCCCAGCTATAACCCATGCCCTTGACCACGCCGTACGCGAAATATGCATTGAGGCCCATGCCCGGCGCCATCGCGATCGGGTAATTGGCCCACAAGCCCATCACCAGCGAGCCGAGCGCGGCGGCAATGCAGGTCGCCACGAACACGGCGTCCTTGGGCATGCCGGCGTCGCCGAGAATGGAAGGGTTCACAAAAATGATGTAGGCCATCGTGAGGAAAGTCGTCAGGCCGGCCAGCACCTCCGTGCGGACATCCGTTCCCTGCTCCGTCAGTTTGAAGAACCGATCCATCGCGCTCATTTTTTCTCCTTGTTTGGGTTGGTCGCGCTGCATATTAGACCCGATTTCGCGGGAGAGTGCCGCTGGCAGTACGCCGGGGCAATGTGGCCGGCGGAAAGCGCGGAGGGAACACGTGCGATGCAGGTTTCCAACACTGGGGGCCTGACTGCGCGCACCCGCATGGACAAAGGCTGAAAATTGGATATACTGTACGTATGAACAGTATACGGGTTTGCTGAAATACAGGCCTTGCAGGAACGCCTTCCAGGAACGCGACGCGCCCGTTTTCACGGCAGCCCAGGCAGCACGGCCCTTGCGGCCGGCGACAAGGAGGTGAGCGATGTTCAAGACAGGCACATGGGTAGGCGCCGGCCGCTGGCCGAACCAGAACGCGCACCCCGACCAGTGGCACAAACCGATCCGCGGCCAGGTCCTCGATTTCTGCGACGTCCGCGCCTGGGCCAACTCCATTTATTTCCCCGAAGATGTCCCCCACGCCGGCGCAGTCATGGGCCTCGCGCTCAAGATGCAAGGCGAAGGGAAGCTCGAAGGCCTGACGCCGGTCTGCTGGGATTTCATCACCCACCGGCGCGTTCTTTGGGAAAAGACCTCCGCGCTGCGCAGCTACGAAGACGACGTCCTGATCTGGCGCGCGGCAAGGGCGCTGCGTCGCGATGAACTCGAACATCCGCGCCGCCGCAAACCGAGGGATATCCGGGAGTTCTTGCCGGAGCAGCAGAGGAGTCTGGTGCTGGCTTGATCAGGGGCGGCAATCTGGCCGGACAAAGGTTCGACCAGGGACGGCGGTAAAATCATCATTCGGTCCTTGACGTGCCACTTCATGCGTTCCAAGAGGAGCATGAATACCGCCGATCGCTAATACACTCCGACATCATCGTATGCCTGCATGCGAAGGGGGCATTGACGGTCCGGTGAGCAAGGAAAAGGCGGTTGGATTGACTGACGAGAGGCTTCGCGAGCCGGATCGCTTGCACAAGGTGTTGTTGGGCGAGCCGAACGATTGAGCGCTGCAATGTGTGAGAGAACATGAACAAAGCAAATTCACCCGAGGGCCATTCCGCATCCGAACTCATTGACAAAAAACTCACCGAGCTCGGAGACTGGCGCGGCGAGACATTGAGCAGGATGCGCAGGCTGATCAAGGAAGCTGCTCCGGAAGTCGTCGAGGAGTGGAAATGGATGGGCACGCCGGTATGGTCGCAGGACGGGATCATTTGTACCGGGGAGTCGTACAAGGCGAAAGTGAAGCTGACCTTCGCCAAGGGAGCCTCGTTAAAAGACCCGGCCCGGCTCTTCAATTCCAGCCTTGATGGAAACGTGCGGCGGGCGATCGACATCAACGAAGGCGAGGAAGTCGACGCCGACGCGTTCAAGGAACTCATCCGTGCGGCGGTCGAATTCAATGCGTCTGCAAAGAAGACCAAATCAGCTCGGGCAAAGTAGCCTGCCGGGCATCCAAGGGAGAAGGTGTGCGGATGGCCGAACCAGAGCAGCACTTGCATGAACACACCCATTGTCGAGAATCCCGGACTCAGGTTCTGCAAGCACTCCAATGTCTGATTGCAAGATCCTGTCTGGCCGTGCTCGCGACCAATGCTAAACGTATCCAATGCCTGCCGACACCGTTTACCTGCTTCTCGCTGACGCAGTACTGGTCACCCATCTGACGATCGTCGCCTTCGTCGTGCTCGGGCTTGTGCTGGTTGTCGCAGGCAATGTCGCGCATTGGCGCTGGGTCAACCGTTTATGGCTGCGGCTTGCGCACCTCGGGGCCATCGCCGTCGTGATTCTGGAAGCCTGGGCAGGGTTCACCTGTCCACTGACTACGCTCGAAATGTGGCTGCGGTTAAAGGCACATGCGCCGGCCTACGCGGGCGGTTTCGTGGAGCACTGGCTGCAGGAATTACTGTACTACGAGGCGCCGGCCTGGGTGTTTGTGCTTGGCTACACTCTCTTTGGCGTGCTGGTGCTGGCGACCTGGTGGCGTTGGCCGCCCATGTCCTTGCGTCCTCGTGAACGCAGTCGCTGACACGGCTCAGGACAGGCGTGGCGCGAAACCTTATAGTGTGCATGAGCCGGTTGCGTAAGGCCCAGGACAATAGCAAAAAGGGGACGGATCATGCAGATGTGGAGGAGGCGTGCAGGCTTGTGGCTCAGCGCCGCATTGCTTGGCCTGAGTTTCACGACAGGAGCCTTCGGACAGGTCGGCATGGCCGAGCTGCCCGGTGTGTCCGGGAGTGGACCGGTCACGGTTTTTTATCCATCCGCCAGCGAATCGCATCTTGAAGACAGATATGGCTTCCGGCTCGATGTCGCCGTTGAAGGCAATCCGGTGCAGGGTAATCGCCGGCTTGTGGTCATCTCCCACGGATCGCCGGCTTCGCCGTGGGTTTATTACGACCTCGCCAGGTTGCTGGTGGAAGACGGTTTCATTGTCGCGATGCCCGAGCATTTTGCCGACAACTACAAGGACGACAGCCAGCCAGGTCCGCCAAGCTGGAAGCGGCGCCCCATTGAGGTATCCAGAGCGATTGACCGCCTCGCGGGCGATACGCGTTTCCACCCCTTGCTGGACCTGGACAAGGTCGGGATGTACGGCATGTCCGCCGGCGGGCACACGGCGCTGACACTGGCCGGCGGGCGCTGGTCTCCGGCGAAACTGCTGCAGCACTGCGAAGCAGACATCGCCGATGATTTCCGGGCCTGCGCCGGATTGACGACCTCGTTGACTGGCGGCATGCTCGATGGCGTCAAGCTCGCCGTGGTCCGCTGGATCCTCGGCTTCAAGCTCGCCGACACGACCTGGTATTCCCACACCGATCCACGCATCACCGCCATCGTCGCGGGCGTGCCGTTTGCCGCCGATTTCGATGCTGCGTCGCTCAGTGCGCCTACCGTCCACCTCGGCATCATTTCGGCACGTCAGGACAAATGGCTGAACCCGAAGTATCACAGCGATGTGATCCTCAGGACATGCGCTAGCTGTGAATGGCTGGCCGACCTGAAATCGGGCGGCCACGGCGCCTTGCTCTCACCACTCCCGCCGGCACCTGATGACGCCATCCGTGAAGTGATTGCCGATCCGCCGGGTTTTGAGCGCGCGACTGTCGTGCCGGAAGTGAACCGCAAGATCGTGGCTTTTTTCCACCAGTATCTGCTTGGCACGGTGCCACCGGGTCGCGAGCAGCAATCGAACGAGAAGTAGGCATCTGCGCCCGCCGGGATTGGTACAATCCTCGCGGCGCTTGCATCCGCATGCCGCCCAATCCATTCCGGGATGCGATGATGGAAACCGACCCATGGCTTGAACGATGGCTGCCGCTGATGGCGGAGACGGCCGTGGACGCGACCGTGCTTGAACTCGGCTGCAACGCCGGGCGCGATACGGCGCGCCTGGCGGAAGCCGGCTTTCGCGTGGTGGGAACGGACATCTCCGCCGAGGCGCTGCAGGCATGTCATCATGCCGTTCCGTCCGCGCTGCTGCTGCGCCACGACCTGCACGAACCACTGCCTTTCGCGGACGCCAGTTTCGGCGTGATCGTCGCCAGCCTCTGCCTGCATTATTTTGCCTGGGAGGAGACGCGCGGCATCGTCGCCGACATCCATCGATGCCTTTCGCCCGGCGGTGTGATGCTGTGCCGCGTCAATTCGGTGCGGGATGTCCATTATGGCGCGGATGGCACGGTCGCGCTGGAACCGAACTATTACCTGGTCGATGGACGTCACAGCAACCGCAAGCGTTTCTTCGACCGCGCGGCGATCGACGCCTTGTTCGGCCCCGAATGGGAACGCATCGCCGTGGAGGAAATGGAGATCAACCGCTACGACAAGCCGAAAGTGGTGTGGGAGATGGTGCTGCGCAAGGCGGGCGCGCGCCGGTAGGGCGCTTGCCCCGTTCGTCGCGTCCCTTACGCCACCTTCCGTTGCGCCAGCCCTTGTTCCACCAGGCCGAGCGTCTCCTTGCACATTTCACCGAACGCCGCCAGGTGTTCCGGCCGCGCGATACGCTTGCCCAGCATGTCCTCAAGTCCAGCGGCCTCCGTCATCAGGTCCACCGCGCCAATGTTGGCGGCCATGCCGCGCACGCTGTGCACCACCAGCTTCATCGTCGCGTGGTCGCCAGCTTCCTGCGCGGCATGGAACTGCTGCAACGCACTGCCGAGGCTGGGCACGAGCATGGTGAGCACGCGGTGGTAAAGCGCCACATCGCCAGCCAGCCGGTCGAGCGTGTCGGCGGTATCGAAGCCGGGGATCCGGATCGGTGATGCCTCGTCCGCGGTGACGGGCAGGGGGCCTCTCGACTCTTCTTCCTGCACTGCCGGCTCGGCCTGCGTCAGCCAACGCGTGAGCGTGTCGTAGAAATGGTCGGGATCGATCGGCTTGGTGATGTGGTCCTGCATGCCGCTGGCCAGGCACTCGTCTCTTTCTTCGAGTGTCGCATGCGCGGTCATGGCAACGATCGGCAGTGCGGCGAAGCGTTCATCCATGCGAATGCGGCGTGTCGTTGCGTGGCCACCCAGCTCGGGCATCTGGAGGTCCATCAGCACTAGGTCGTAAGTGTCCGGTTCCGCCGCGAACAACGTCTCCAGCGCGATCCAGCCGTTGGCGGCGATGTCGACCTGCAGGCCAGTGGCCAGCAGCATCTCGCGCGCGATCTGCTGGTTGATTTCGTTGTCTTCCACCACTAGCACGCGGCAACCGTCGAAGCGCGGCAGGATGCGCTGCTGGCGCGCCGCGCAGCAGGCGGTGCTGCCGTCCGCGAGCGCCTTGAGGAAGGTGTCGTGCAGCAGTGACTGATCGACCGGCTTGAACAGCACGGCGGCCACCGGCCGCGATTGCGCCCGCTGCAGCACATCCTCGCGTCCAAACGCGGTGACGAGAATGACCTTGGGCGGCCGGGCGAGGCCTGCGGCGCTGACGGCGTCGGCCAGTTCGAGTCCGTTCATCCCGGGCATGCAGAGATCGGTGAGCACCAGGTCATAGGCCTTGCCGGCAGCGGCTTCGCGGATGGCGGCCATGGCTTCGCTGCCGTTGCCAACGGTATCGACTGCCAGGCCAATACCCTTGACCAGCCCGGCGAGGATTTCACGCGCCGCCGGATTGTCGTCGGCCACCAGCACCCGGCACGCCAGCAGGCGCTCGGGGCGGTCGGGCAGCGCCGCAGCCTTCAGCGAGCCGAGGTCGAGGCGGACGGTGAAGCTGAATGTCGAGCCGACGCCGTGCTCACTCTCCAGCAGCATGTGGCCACCCATCATTTCCACCAGGCGCTTGCTGATTGCCAGTCCGAGGCCGGTGCCACCGTACTTGCGGGTGGTCGAGGTGTCGGCCTGGCTGAACGCGCTGAACAGGCGGATGCGCTGCTCGGGCGTGATGCCGATGCCCGTGTCCTCGACCTCGAAGCGCAGTTCGACGCCGCCCACGAAGCTGCCGGCCAGGCGGCAGCGCAGCGTGACGTGGCCGGCATGGGTGAACTTGATGGCATTGCTCACCAGGTTGATCAGCACCTGGCCCAGCCGCAGGGAATCGCCGTACAGGTTGGACGGCACGTCCTCGGCCACGTCGAACACATACTTCAGGCCTTTCTCGGACGCGGCCTGGCCGGTCATGTTGCTGACATTCGAGAGCACCTGGTGCAGCGAGAAATCGGCCTTGTCGATGCTGATCTTGCCCGCTTCGATCTTGGAGAAATCGAGGATGTCGTTGATGATCCCCAGCAGCGACACCGCGGAGCGATGGATCTTTTCCACATAGTCGCGCTGCGGCCCGGTGAGGTCGGTGCGCTGCGCGAGATAGGCCAGGCCAATGATCGCATTCATCGGGGTGCGGATCTCATGGCTCATGTTGGCCAGGAAGGCGGACTTCATGTGCGAGGCGTCCTCGGCAACTTCCTTGGCCGCTTTCAGTGCGCGTTCGTGCTCGCGCAATTCCTGGTTGGTGCGCGACAGCTCGGCGGTGCGCTCGGCCACGCGCTGTTCCAGCACGCGTTCGCTGCGCTTCAGGCTGTCCACCAGTTGTTGCTGCGCGAGCTCCTTGTCGCGCCGGATCTGGTTGAAGCGGTCGGCCAAGGCCAGCGACAGCAGCAGCATTTCCAGCGCCGACCCGATCTGCATGCCATACACCGCGAGGAAGCTGGGCAGGCCCTCGATGCCGAGGCTGCGCGAGGCGGTGAGCACGGCGGCGAACACCAGGAAGCCGAATGCCAGCAGAAAGAAGCGCGCGCTGCGCTGGCCGCGGAGCAGGCAGACGATACCGACGACGATGGCAAGCAGCATGTTGGAGGCGTCGAGGGCGATGCCCAGGCGGATGACCTGGCTGTGCGGCAGCAGCAGGAAGGCGAGCACCTGTGCCACGTTCAGCAACAGGAAGGCACGTATGACGCGGTCGAGGGTCGGGACGGTCTTTGCCGTCGCCAGCAGGCTGCGCTGGAACAGCAGCAGGGTGATGCCGGTCGAGGCGAAGCCCATCATTCCGGAAATGATCGCCCAGCGGGGCGACTCCGGCCACAGGAACTGGTAGCCGATGCCGCTGTAGGCGCCGATGGAAAGCGCGTTGGCGGCGACGAACAGCACGTAATAGAAGTAGGTGCGGTCGCGCAGCGAGGCGAACAACAGGAAGTTGTAGGCGCCCAGCGCCAGCAGCATGCCGAAGTAGAGCGCCTGGCCGATGTATTCGAGCAGGCTCTGATGCGTGAACTGCTGCGGCTCCCACAACCTGGAGGGGATGTCGACCGAAGTCTCGGAGGCAACGCGCAGGTAATAGGTCTGCTCGGTATGCGGCGGCAGGTGCAGCGGGAACACGAAGTTGCGGTGATTGATCGGGCGCTGTGCGAACGGGCGCGCATGTCCGGTCGCCATGCGGATAAAGCCGTCGGGACCGGGCGCATAGAGATCGACTTCGTGCAGCCAGAGGAAGGGAATCTCGAGCAAGCGTTCGATCTGCTGCTCGCTGTTGTTGGCCAGGGTGATGCGCAGCCAGATCGCGGACCGGGTCAGGCCGAAGTTGATCGAGTCCGCATGCAGCGTCGAGTGTGCGAAACGGCCGGCGGCCTCCGGCTTGCTGACATCACTGATGCCAAGCACGTCCTCCTTGTCTTCCAGGACCCACCAGTACGGTGTCAGGTTGATGGGGGTGCCGGCCTGTTTGTCGTCGATGCGCAGGTCCGCCGCGTGCAGTGCGCCCGCGAAGTTGAGCAGCCAGAGCACGATCAGGCAGCGAAGGAAACGATGGAGATGCGGCATCAGAATCTACCCGGGGGTCGAAAAGTGCAATATTGACATATGGCAATCGTAGCAGCATAGCTGCCTGAAACGGGCGTCGTTAGCATGAAAATTGCCGATATGCATGAAAAGTTACCATTTCTTACCAGAAATAAAATATGATCCGTTTCACAACAAGCAAAAACAGGCTCGCCGGCCAGGCGGGTGAGAATGGAAATGTCCCGGGAGGAGGCAATGAGCGAAGGTCTCGACTTCGAGGCCGTTGTCGTCGGCAGCGGCTTCGGCGGCGCGGTCATGACCGCGCGCCTGTCGAAACGCTGGCCGGGCAGGGTGCTGCTGCTGGAGCGCGGCAGGCAGTATCCGCTGGGCGGCTATCCGCGCAGCGCGCACGACATGGCCGACAATTTCTGGTACCCGCAATGGGACACCGCGCGCCGGCCGCATGCCGTGCGCAAGCGCCAGGCGAAGCGCGGCCATCTCGACGGCATGTTCGACATCCGGCATTTCGACCGGATCGATACCGTAGCGGCAGCGGTATATGGCGGCGGTTCGCAAGTCTATGCGAACGTTTTCCTGCGCCCGCCGGAAGCGGTTTTCGAACAGGGCTGGCCGGCCGGTATCCGTCGCAACATGCTGATGCCATACTACGACGTCGCGCAGCGCGTGCTCGGCGCCCGCCCGGTGCCGCCCGCCAGTGGACCGGACGATCGTCGCAGCATCCGCCGCACCGGGCAGTTCGAAGCCTTCGCGCGCGAGGTGAAGTTGCCATCGCGCATGGCAGATGTCGCCGTGTTCTTCGGCAACGGCTACACCTATCAGGGGAGCGACGAACCCGTCCAATTCGGCGTGCAGGAGACGAACCGCTACGGCGCGCTGCAGACCTCCTGCACCTATTGCGGCGAATGCGATATCGGCTGCAATGTGCAGGCCAAGAATTCGGTCGACCATAACTACCTGCATGTCGCGCGCCAGCGTTACCAGGCGCAAGCGAGGACGCTGGCGGCGGTGGAACGGATCGTCCCGCTCGATGCCTCGGGCAAGGAAGATCCGTCCGCCGGCGGCGAGCACGGCTATCGGGTGGTCTACCGCAATGTTGCGGAAGGCAGCGAGCAGAGCGTCACCGCGCATCGCGTCGTGCTGTCGGCCGGCGCACTCGGCACGAGCGAACTGCTGCTGCGCTGCCGCGACGTGCATCGCAGCCTGCCGCGCATTTCGTCGCGCCTTGGACGGCAGTTCTCCGGCAATGGCGATTTCCTTGCGTTCTCGATCAACGGCAAGAAAGAAATCGGATCCACCTATGGCCCCGTCATCACTCAGTACATCGATCATCACCTGTTCGACAGGCTCGACCGCCAACGCGCCTTCATCGTGGAAGACGCGAGCTATCCGACGCAACTGAGCTGGGCGGTGGCCGCGCTCGGGCCGGCGATGAATCCATGGCAGAAATTCGTGCAGACCTGCAAGCAGTTCCTGCTCTTTTGCTTTGACCGCGCTTACCCCGGCCGCAAGAACAGCAGCGTCGGCTACCTGATGCAGAAACTGCTCGCGCACGACCTGTCGCAGTACAGCGCGGTGCTGCTGTGCATGGGCCTCGATAACGCGCAGGGTGTGCTGCGCCTCAACGGCGACGGCTATCTCGACGTGGACTGGCCGCAAATGAGCAACGGTGCGCTGTACGACGCCATCATCGCGCTTGGCAAGCGATTCACTCACTTCATCGGCGCCAGCACCTACCTGCCAATGCCGACCTGGCTCTGGCCGATCAATAACAACGTGACGGTACACCCGCTCGGCGGCTGCGCGCTGGCCGATACGCCGGAGCAGGGCGTCGTCAGCGCAAGCGATGGCAGCCGCGGCCAGGTCTTCGGTTACCGCGGCCTGTACGTCGCGGACGGCTCGCTCATGCCGACTGCGCTCGGCGCGAATCCTGTCGCGACCATCACCGCCTTGTCGGAATGGATCGCGCACGAGATCACAGGTATGGCGCCGGATGCGGAGCTTTGATTTTCTGGGTGTCCACGGAAAACACGGAAAGCACGGAAAAAGTCCGGGTTGAATTCTCGCTCGGCACGGTCGTTTAACAACGCCCATCCTGTCAAGATGTCTTCGAACACTTCCGTGTTTTTCGTGTTTTCCGTGGACACAAAAAGCCTTTTCCAATTGAAGGAGCAAGTGCCATGTCGAACGACCTGCACGCGGTGAGCATTGAGTTCGCGGAGGTAATGAAGGGCTGGGTCAGCGCGGAGGCGACGACCTTCGAGGACGGTTATGAGCATGGCAGGAAGGCGAACCATGCGCTGGCCTTGGATGTCACGGTGCGCATCGATGACCTTGATGCCTTCCTGCACTCGCCGGAGCATGCCGGCACGCTTTCGGGACATGTCGATTGCGCGCTGCTCGGCGGCGTCTGCCCGGTGCAGTTGGGCACCTTCCGTTTGCTGCCGAATACCGCCGACCGTGACCGCAAGGTGATGTATTACCAGGTGTATTGCACGACGCCTCAGGGCGAGGCGTTCACCTTCGTCGGCGAGAAGCAGGTGCAGCACGATTCATTGCTCGACCTGTGGCACGATACGACGACGCTCTACGTCAATGTGTTTCGCGGCCACGTTGATCCGGCCAAACCGGCGCTGGCTGATCTGTGGGTGACCGGCATCATCGGCCTCACGATGGCCGACTTCATGCAGGTGCTGCGCGGGCTGCGCGTCGTCGATGCAAACGGGAGCACCAGCATCAAGGGCCTGTTCGCGTTCGGCGCATTCTTCGCCGGAAAACTGTGGGATGTCTATGCGCCGCACCTGGCGCCGTCGCCTGACCAGCCGCTGCGCCGCTATGCGAAGTTCACCACCGAAGGCGTTACCGGCGCGGAGATCAGCGAGCATCCGCTTTCCACGGCGGACGGCCTCGGCCTGTCGCTCACCCGCTTTCGGCGTTCCGACTGCGATGACGTGGTGCTGATCATCCATGGCCTCACCAACTCCACGGACATGTTCATCATGCCGGAGCATCGCAACCTCGTGCAGCACCTGCTGGATGAAGGTTTTGGTGACGTGTGGTCGCTCGACTGGCGCGGCAGCAACCGCTTTCCCTACAACCTCGCGCGCAACACATACAACTTCGACGACGTCGCGCTGTTCGACCATCCGGCCGCGATGCTGGAACTGCGCCGTCACATCGGCACGCGCAGGCGCGTGCATGTGATCGCGCATTGCGTCGGCTCGATCACGTTCGCGATGTCGGTGTTCGCCCGCACGGTACAGGGCATCACGAGCATGGTGCTCAACAGCGTGTCGCTTACGCCCTATGTGCCGGCGTGGTCGGAAATCAAGCTGCGCTTCGGGCCGTGGGTGTCGGATCATGTGCTCGGCATCGAATACTTCAACCCGAGCTGGCGACGGCAGCCCACGTGGTCGGTCGGCAAGATGATCGCCCATGCTGCCGACATCGTGCATGGTGAATGCCGTTCGCCGGAATGCCACATGCTGAGCTTCATGTGGGGCAGCGGGCGGCCGGCGGTGTTCAATCATGCCAATCTTGCGGAGGAGACGCATGAACGCCTGGGCGACCTGTTCGGTGGCACGTCGGTGCATTACTACCGTCACGTGTTCAGGATGGTGAAGAGCGGGCATACGGCCGTCAAGTTCGAGCCGGGCCATCCACGCTATGCGGCGCTGCCCGACAATTACCTGGAGAACGCGGCGGACATCAGGACGCCGATCCTTTTCATGCAGGGGCAGGATAACCACGTCTTCGCGGATTCCAATATCCGCTGCCATGAACGGCTCGAAAAGCTCGCGCCGGGCAGGCACAAGCTGCATGTGTTCGCCGGATACGGGCACCAGGACCCGTTCATGGGGAAGGATGCCGCGATCGACATCTTCCCGCACATCATCAGCTTCCTGCGCGAGCATGCGCATGCGTGACACTGAAATCGAACCAATGAAAGAGGAAGTACTCCCGCCCGGACTGACCCTCTGGCCGGCCGGCGAAGAGAAGAAGAACCGCCTGTGCGTGCTGATCAGCGATATCCATTGCACCGACTGCACGGTGGGCAACCAGACGGCCTCGGAGACAGACTGGAAGATGTTCTTCGAGCAGATGGAATTCGCGGTGTGCAATCCCGGCGACAGGATGCAGACGCCGCCCGAACAGCGCGTCGAGGAATTACTGCTGATCCTGAACGGCGACGTGGTCGACCTGATCCGCAGCAGCAAATGGGCCGAGGCTGGCGTGTATCCGTGGGACCGCGACCATCCGCGTTTCGAGGAACTCGTGATGGCGGTCATGCGCGACATCGTGGCCATCCATGCATGCAAACGGCCGGAGGGCAGCATGCAGCCGTATTCCGGTTTCTTCTTCTGGATGCGCGCCAGCCTCGATGCGCTGCGCGGCAAGGGCATCACTATCACCGTCGTGCCCATCGTCGGCAACCACGACAAGGAGCTGCAGGTGGTGCACGCCGCACGCCGCATGCTGTACGAGGAATGCCTCGGCCTCACCGACGACATGATCCCCGACCGCTATCGCGCCTGGGTCGCGCGGCAGCTTGGCACGAAGGCCGAGGAACGCTACCCGGCGCTGCCGTTTTATTTCGCCGACCGCAGCCTGCGCCTGCTGGCGACCCATGGCCAGTGGCGCGACAAGGATAATTGCCGCGCCATCTCGCGCTGGCGTCCTTCGCGTGGATGGGCGCCGCAGACATGGCGCGAGGAGCAATACCGGGCCTTCAGCGATCCCTGCTTCGGCGACACGGTGGCCACAGGCATGCTGTCGCGCTTCATCTGGAGCGTGACGCGCAGGCTCGACGAACGCGTACCGGGCGCACACCGCATCCGCAGGCTGCTCGATGAAATGGATCTGTACCGGCCATCAGTGGCTGCGGTGGTGCGCCTGCTGACGGAATCGCACCGTATGGCACGCGCCGAGCCGGCGGCGAGAGGCTTGCACGACATCGTGCTGAGCAGCTTTCGCGAGAGCCTGGTCGCATGGATGGGGCATCGCGCGACGTGGCAAAGCGCGCGGGGCACGACCTGGTTCGGCCTGTGCGCGCTGTACCTCCTCAGCCGCTTCAAATGGTACTGGCTGGACATACGCCTGATGCGCCTCATGGCGCGCAAGCAGGAACCGGAAGCGGACATCGCCGACGGCACGCTGCTGGATCTGCCCGCCTTCCAGCCCGAATATCGCGCGCTCGGTTTCCGCCTGCATGTGGAAGGGCATACGCATGTGGCGCTGGAGGCAGATTTGCAGTTTTCGCAGCCGCGCCGGGATCGCAAAAATTACACTTACATCAACCTGGGTGCCTGGCGCGATACCATCCTTCCCAAGCGTAACCACGGCTTTCGGCGTCGCGGCGTCGGGCGAGCGCTGTTCGTTGTTGATCTTGCCCGCCTGCCGCAGGATCGCCTGCCGAAGGGAACATCCGACGACGCCTATCGTTTTTACGTCCGTGACATGACCAGCTGGGGCGACCGGATGGATCGCTGGTAAAGCCCGCTTCAAGGGTTTGCTGCAGCGCACAACGCGCATTCCCTCAAGTCCGCGCCTTCATGGCCGATATCAAGAATGAGACACTTTTGTACCGAGGGCAGGAAAACCTACGTCGCAAATAGTTGCATTTGGGAAATGTCTGGTCTATCGTGAAGGTGCAAGGTGCATCATGAGTCCTGGCACGGCGCGGCGGGCACGCGCGCCGCAGGACAGGGAAGGCACACCATGAGTATCAGCGTCACGTTCAACAGCGCGCACAGGATACTGCTCGCCTCCGAGTTCTTCATGGCCCGGCGCCCCGTCGTCGACCGTCAGCAGGATCTTGTCGCCCACGAACTCCTCTTCTGCAATCCGTCGGGCGATGCGCCGTTCGCCGCGTCGGCCGAACAGCCGGCTTCCGCTTCGGTGCTGTCGGATGTGCATCAGCATGGGCTGAGCCGGGTGATCGGCGAGCTGACCGGCATCCTGTATATCGACCATGATGCCCTGATGAGCGATATCTTCCAGTTCCTGCCGCCGCAGAACGTGGTGCTGGAAATTGCCGCCACACCCAATCCTTCGCCGCAGATGGTCGAGCGCCTGGCGGCGCTGACGGCCGCCGGCTTCCGCTTCGCGCTCGTGATCAAGGACGACAGCGCCGACGTGCAGCAGCTGCTGCCAATGGCCGAAGGCGTGCGCATCGACATCACCGGGCGCGACGCCGCCAACCTGGAGCGCCTGTGCGGCGCGTTTCGCGGGCTGAACAAGCGCTTGCTGGCAGAGCGGGTGGAAACCATCGAGCAGTTCCGCATGTGCCATGCGCTCGGTTTCGACTACTTCCAGGGCTACTATTTCCTGCAACCGCACATCCTCCAGGGCAAGAGGATTTCACCTTCGCACCAGGCAATCACCGAGCTGATGGCGCTGATCACTTCGGACGCCGACAATGCCGAGATCGAGCACAGCATCAAGAGCCATGTGACGCTCGGCCTGAACCTGCTGCGCCTGGTCAACACGCCCGCCATCAGCTCGCATCGCATCGATTCGCTGCGTCAGGCATTGATGGTGCTCGGCCGCGACCAGCTGCAGCGCTGGTTGCAGGTCATGCTCTATGCCGAACCCGGCCTGCACGGCCGCAGCGTCCTGCCGCTGATGGCGCAGGCCACTACCCGCGGTCGCCTGATCGAACTCATCGCGCAAAAGCTCAGGCCGGGCAATCGCAGCATTGCCGACACCGGCTTTACCGTCGGCATCATGTCCCTGGTGGACACGCTGTTCTCCATGCCGATGGAAGACATCCTGCAACAGATCCCCGTGGTCGAGGAAGTCGGCGACGCGCTGCTGCACCGGCAGGGCTATTTCGGCAAGCTGCTCGCGCTGGCCGAGTATGTCGAGTGGAAGACCAAGACCGACGCGCAACTGCTGCAGGCAACGCGCGAACTCAAGCTCACCTGCAATGACCTGTACATGATCCAGCTTGCCGCGTTCGAGTGGAGCGACCATGTGACCAGTTGCATGCATTGAAACCTTGCGCGGCTCCCGGCCAGGGCAGCATGTCCGCCAGCATCGCAACCGGCGCGCGCAGCCGGACCGCAATTCCTGCCGGTGCGACCGCGCGCTATTGCGGGCCGCGTTTCGCGCGGCCCGCATTGGCAGGCGAGGACAGCCGCCTGTCCACATCCGCCGACAGCTGGAGCGCCATGGACTGCAAGCGTTCGATCATGACCGTGGCAATCGGTGAATGGCTGCGGCCGCGCAGTGACACGACACCCATTTCGGAATGCAGCGGCGGCAGGTTTTTGATCGTCAGCAGCGTGAATTTCCCCGCGTCGACCTCTTCCCTCACAGCGGCATGGGCAATGGCGAGTACCGTGTCCGAATTCAAGGTCGCACGCTTGAGCAGTTGCACGTCGTCGCATTCCAGGGCCAACGGAACGGATGAGCCGGGTGCCAGCCCCAGCAGTTGCGCCAATGCGGTGCGGATGGCAGCCGGCAGGCGCACCGTCGCGACGCCGAAGGGGGCAACGTCCAGCGGGCGCAGTCCTGTGCGATCCAGCAAAGGATGCCCGGCGCGGACATAGAAGCCGCCATACTGGCGCGCCAGCAGCTTGATGTCGAGGTCCGGTCCGGCGGGAACATCGCGGATGTCGGCGATGAAGAAGTCCAGCTCCTCGTCGCGCAGATGTTGCGCCAGATGGAGCCAGTTGTTGACCTCGATACGGACATGCACCTCCGGAAACGACTTGCGGAATTCCGGGATCAGTTCCGGCAGCATGGTCGATGCCGGGAAGGGGCCGACTCCCATGGCGAGGTCGCCGATCAGCTTCTTGCGGTAGAGATCGATGTCGCGTTCCATGCACCGGCTGTCGAACAGCAGCTTGCGTGCGCGCTCGATCACGAAGGCGCCGGCCGGCGTAGGCCGCACGTCGAGCGGGCCGCGGTCGAACAAGGTAATGCCGAGCTCCGCTTCGGCGGCCTGGATGCTGCGGCTGAGCGCCGGCTGCGACAGGTGGACACGTTCGGCAGCGCGCGCGAAATTGCGTGCATCCGCGACCGCCACGAGATGGTTGAGGCGTTTGAGGTCCATGGTTTTCGTGTTCGCCGGCGCCATGCCGGCAATGCGTTCAATGCATTGATTCTAGCTTTAAAATGCATTGGACTGCATTGCCTGGCACCGCTTATCCTGCTCCAAAAATAACATTGGAGGAGGCGAATGGACATCGTCGAAGTCGATTATGTGGTCGTTGGCGCGGGTTCGGCCGGGTGTGCGATTGCGGCGCGCCTTAGTGAACGCAGTGGGGTATCGGTTGCATTGCTCGAGGCCGGGGGCACGGACAAGAGTGTGCTTATCCACGCTCCGGCCGGCGTGGTCGCGATGGTGCCCACGAAGATCAACAACTATGCCTACGAGACCGTTCCGCAGCCCGGCCTGAACGGGCGCCGCGGTTACCAGCCGCGCGGCAAGACCTTGGGCGGGTCGAGTTCGATCAACGCCATGCTGTATGTGCGCGGCCATCGCCGGGACTACGACCATTGGGCGGCGCTCGGCAATGCAGGCTGGTCGTACGACGACGTGCTGCCCTACTTCAAGCGGGCCGAGCGCAACGAACAGTTCAGCGACGGCTACCACGGCCAGGACGGCCCGTTGAATGTCACCTATCCGCGCTACGAGAGCGAACTGAGCGAGCGCTTCCTCGAGGCCGCGGCCATGAACGGCATCATACCGACGCCGGATTACAACGGCGCGCAGCAGGAAGGCTCTTTCCTGTACCAGGTCACCCACAGGAACGGTGAGCGATGCAGCGCCGCGAAGGCCTATCTCACGCCGAACATGTCGCGCCCGAACCTGCATGTGATTACCGGCGCGGTGTCCGAAAGGATCCTGTTCGAGGGGCGCCGCGCGTGCGGTGTTTCCATCTTGCAGGGCAATGCGCGGCGCCAGGTGCGCGCGCGCCGCGAGGTCATCGTTTGTGCCGGCGCGTTCGGCTCGCCGCAACTGCTGCAATTGTCAGGCATCGGCGCGCATGCCGAACTCGCTGGTTTCGGCATACCGGTGGCAAGCGATCTGCCCGGTGTGGGGAAGAACCTGCAGGACCATCTTGATTACGTGCAGACATGGCGAATCCCGGACGCGACCGAATCGTTCGGATTGTCTGCCCGGGGCGCGGCCAAGGTCGGGGCAGCGATGCTGGAGTGGAAGAAGCACCGCACGGGAATGATCTCCAGCCCGTACGCGACGGCCGGCGCCTTCCTTCGCTCCTCGCCGGAAGTCGAGGTGCCCGACCTGCAACTGGTGTTCGTGCTGGCGATCGTGGACGACCATGCGCGCAAGCTGCATCTCGGCCACGGCATTTCCTGCCACGTCGACATTCTGCGTCCATACAGCCGTGGCACGGTGACCCTGGCGAGCACCGACCCGCACGACGCTCCCGTCATCGATCCGAAGTTCCTGTCCGACGAACGCGACCTGGAGTTGCTGGTCAAGGGCGGCCGGATACAGCAGCGCATCATCGAATCGTCACCGTTCGACGGCATCCGCGGAAAGATGCTGTATCCGACGCGCGCTGACGATCCCGCGAGCATCGCAAGCGATATCCGCAATCGCGCCGATACCCAATACCACCCGGTCGGCACCTGCAAGATGGGGCCGGAAAGCGATCCGATGGCCGTGGTCGATGCGCGGCTGCGCGTATGGGGTGTGGAGCGCCTGCGGGTGGCGGATGCCTCCGTCATGCCGACCATCGTGGGCGGCAATACCAAC
The DNA here is from genome assembly GCF_035254685.1 of Noviherbaspirillum sp. GTDB lineage: Bacteria > Pseudomonadota > Gammaproteobacteria > Burkholderiales > Burkholderiaceae_D > Noviherbaspirillum. The sequence goes on from NZ_DATFAI010000010.1 coordinate 202,846, forward strand.
GCACCCAGCATCATGATAGGCGAGAAGGCGGCGGACATGATCCTTGCCGACGCACGCGCCCAATAACCCGACAACGCGAGGAGACCTGAAGGATGAACATAAATATCAAAGCACTTGCAGTTTGCGCCGCCGTTGCGCTCACGCTCTCGGCCTGCGGCAAGGATGACGGCGTCGGCGGCAGCAGCAGCGATGCCAGCGCCGCCACGCGCGCCGCCAATGAACGTGTCGCGCAAGGGCTTCCGCTCGACGATCCCGCCGATTTCGAGGACGCCCGCCGCGGGCTGATTGCGCAGCCGCAAGGCAAGATCACCACGGCCGACGGAACGGTGCTGACCGACTTTGACGCGTTCAGGTTCGTCGCCGGCAAGGCGCCGCCGACCGTCAATCCCAGCCTGTGGCGGCATGCCGTCCTGAATGCGCAGGCCGGCCTCTTCAAGGTGACCGACGGACTCTACCAGGTGCGCGGGTTCGACCTCGCCAACATGACGCTGGTCGAAGGCAAGACCGGCTTCATCGTCATCGATACGTTGACCTGCAACGAAACTTCCGCCGCGGCACTCGCATTCGCGCGCAAGCATCTCGGCGACAAGCCGGTCTCGGCAATCGTGTTTACCCATAGCCACGCTGACCATTTCGGCGGCGCACTCGGCGTGGTCAATGCGAAGGAAGCCGCCGAGCGCAAGATCCCGGTGATTGCCCCAGCCGGCTTCATGGAAGAAGCGACGAGCGAGAATGTGCTGGTGGGCGTGGCGATGGCGCGCCGCTCGTTCTACCAGTTCGGCAAGAACCTGGACCGCTCGCCCACCGGTATGGTCGATACCGGTCTTGGCAAGGCGGTCGGTTACGGCACCATCAGCATCCTGCCGCCGACCAGGCTCATCACGCAGCCGACGGAGGAGCTGATGGTCGATGGCGTGCGCTTCGTGTTCCACAACGTCCCGGGCGCTGAGGCGCCGGCCGAACTGACTTTCATGATTCCCGAAAAGAAAGCGTATGGCGGAGCCGAGAACCTTGCGCAAACCATGCACAACCTGCTGCCGGTGCGCGGCGCAAAGGTGCGGGATGCGCTGCGCTGGTCGGAGTACATGGATCAGGCGCTGGAGCAGACCGCCGGCGCGGAAGTCTATTTCGGGCAGCACAACTGGCCGATCTGGGGGCATGAGCGCATCGCGAAGTTCATTACCATGCACCGCGACGTCTACAAGTACACCCACGACCAGACAGTTCGCCTGATCAACGCGGGCTATACGCCGCGCGAGATCGCGGAAAAGATCCGGCTGCCGAAGGCGCTCGATGCCTATTTCGGCGCGCGCGGTTACTACGGCGACCTGCGGCACAACGCGAAGGCCGTCTATCAGCAATACATGGGTGCCTACGACGGCAACCCGGCGAACCTCAACTCCTTGCCGCCGCAGGAATCCGCGCAGCGCTACGTGGAACTGATGGGCGGCGTCGACAAGGTGGTCGCTGCCGCGCAGAAGGCTTTCAACAAGGGAGATTACCGCTGGGCTGCCGAAGTGTTAAACCAGGCGGTCTTCGGGCAGCCGGACCACAAGGGAGCGAAGGAATTGCTTGCACGCACCTATGACCAGCTCGGCTACATGTCCGAGTCCGCGACCTGGCGCAACAGCTACCTGACCGCGGCGGCCGAATTGCGCAATGGTCCGCCGAAGAAGGGCGTGGACCGCTCGTACATGGTCCAGATGCTTGGACAGACGCCGGTGGAGCGCTTCCTGGAAGCCATGGCCGCCAGCCTCGACGGGCCTGCCGCGGAAGGCAAGGACCTGAAAGTCAATCTCGTTTTCAGCGACCTGAACGAAAGCTATGTGCTGTGGATCGAGAACGCGGTGCTGCACTTCAGGAAGGCGGCTCCCGCGCGCGACGCCAACGCGACGCTGACGCTGACCAAGGAGATCTTCATCAAGATGATGGCCGGGACGGCCGGTGTGAAAGACACGCTTCTCAGTGACCAACTCAAGGTTGACGGCAGCAAGATCGATCTCGTGCGGTTCTTCGCCCTGATCGACAAGGCGCCCGGGACCTTCGCCATTGTCACGAAGTGAGGAACGGATGATCGACCGCGCAGATTTCCAGGAACCGCAGCCCCTGGCCCATAAGCGGCTGTCGAGCACGTTCGACGCGCAGAAGCAGGCGTTCGGCGCGCATCCTTTCCCGGAGGCGGAGGTGCGGCGCGCTGCACTGAGTGCGCTGCGCCACCAGATCGGGCGATACCAGGACGCGCTGGCCGAAGCGATGCACAGGGATTTCGGAAATCGCGCGCCGGCCGAATCGAAGATGCTTGACCTGCTGGGGTCCGTCCTCGAGATCGATCATGCGCGCAAGCATGTGAAACGCTGGATGCGTCCGAGCCGCCGTGCAACAGAATTCCTCTTCTTCAGTAACAGCCTCCAAGTGATGTACCAGCCGAAAGGCGTTATCGGCGTGATCGTGCCGTGGAACTTTCCTGTGTATCTTGCCCTTGGCCCTCTCGCGGCGGCGCTGGCTGCCGGCAATCGCGTGATGATCAAGATGTCTGAAGTCACTCCGGCGACCAACGCGGTGATGAAGCAGCTATTGGGCGAAATCTTCCAGGAGGACCACGTGGCGGTCTTCGGTGAGGAACTGGCCGATCCGAACCTGTTCACCTCGTTGCCATTCGATCATGTCGTCTTCACCGGTTCCCCGGCCATCGGCAGGATTGTCATGCGCGCCGCGGCCGACAACCTTACCCCTGTCACGCTTGAGCTGGGCGGAAAATCGCCGGCGCTGGTCACGCGGAATTATCCGATTGCCGATGCCGCCCGCCGCATCGCCCACGGCAAGTCGGTCAATGGCGGTCAGATATGCGTCGCTCCGGATTATGCGCTGGTGCCGCGTGAGCGCCTCGACGCCTTTGTCGACGGAGTAAAGGCCGCCTTCTCGGCGCTCTACCCGACCGGGGATGCCATGTGCCGGGACGTTACGTCCATCGTGAACGAACGCCATCACGCGCGGGTGCTGCGCCTCCTTGAAGATGCGAAGGCGAAGGGAGCAAAGGTGGAGAGCTGCGCGGGCACGGGCACGGGGCGCCAGGTGGCGCTGCACATCGTCACCGGCGTGACGGCCGGGATGGCATTGATGCAAGAGGAAATCTTCGGCCCTGTCCTGCCCGTGCAGACCTATGACGATATCGAAGACGCGATCAGCTGCATCAATGCCGGGCCGAGGCCGCTTGCCCTGTACTGCTTCAGCCATGACCCTGCGGAACGGCGCAATGTGCTGAAGCGGACGCATTCTGGCGGCGTGACCATCAACGACTGGGGCTGGCACGCCATCAATCACGATGCGCCGTTTGGCGGCATCGGCAATTCAGGAATGGGAACCTATCACGGCATCGAGGGCTTCCGCGAACTGTCGCATGCAAGGACAGTATTCAAGCGTCATCGTTTTTTCCCGATTGGCCTGTTCTATCCGCCATATGGGAATGCGGTCCAGCGCCTGGTACTGAGGATGTTTCTGGGAAGGCCGGATGGGCAGCTTTGATGAGGTAGAGCAGATTCAGCCTGAATCTGCTCGAGGCGTTCTGCTTGCCGATCCGCTACTGAATCATTTCCGCGAGATGAAGGAATTGCCCTCGATGTAAAAACGCAGATGCATTTCCGCCCACTCCCCGGCATAGGCCACGCCGATGCGCGGGCTCGCCACGATGGAAAACTTCTCCGGCTCGTCCGGCTCGGCGATGAAGAGGTCATCGCTCAGCAGGTCGTGCCCGTTCATGCGCTTGTCGATCGCCATCGCACGGCACAGCAGGCCCGGCCCGCGCGTATTTCCATCGATATGGTCAAGCGGCTCCACCGCGCGCAGCAATACCGCCGCGCCATGACCTTCCTGTTCGGTCACCACATTCATGCAGTGATGCATGCCGTAGATCAGGTAGACATAGGCGAAGCCCGGCGGGCCATACATGATCGCAGTGCGCGGCGTGATGCCCTTCGAGGAATGCGACGCGAGGTCATGCGCGCCAATGTAGGCTTCGACCTCGACGATGCGCACGCGCCGCTCGACGCCGTCGACGATGTGCACCAACTGCTTTCCCAGCAGGTCCCGCGCGACCTGCGCGGTGTCGCGCGCATAGAAGGTGCGCGGCAGTTTTTTGTATCGCTTCATGCGCGGTATTGTAGAGCGGAATCCGCCTGGGCATCCCCCTCCGTATTTCCCTTATTCCCGTATTTCGGCCGCCTCGGCAAAGAAGTGTTCTCCGGAGAGGAAGCGCTCGAACGTATCGGCCGACACCGCGGAGCTGTAGTAATGGCCCTGTACCTCGTCGCAGCCGAAGAAACGCAGCCGGTCGATCTGTGCGCGCGATTCGACGCCTTCGGCGATCACGCGCAGGTTCAGGCTGTGCGCCAGATTGACGATGGCATAGGTGATCGCGTCGTCGTCGTCATCCCGCATCATGTCGGCCACGAAGGAACGGTCGATCTTGATCTTGTCGATCGGTATCTGCTTCAGATAACTCAGGCTGGAGTAGCCCGTGCCGAAATCGTCGATGCTGATGCGCACGCCGATATCGCGCAGGCGCATCGCCAGGTCCGCCACCTGGCTTGCGCGGCGCATGATCGCGCTTTCAGTAATTTCCAGTTCGAGGAATTTCGCGTCCAGCCGCGTTTCCTCCAAAATGCCGGTCACCAGGTCGGCAAAGCCTTTCTGCTGGAACTGGATCGGCGACACGTTCACGGCAATGGGCACGGGATGCAATCCTTCCAGCTGCCAGCGGCGACACTGCGCGCACGCTTCGCGCAGCGCCCATTCGCCGATCCTGTTGATCAGGCCGCGCTCTTCCGCCACGGGGATGAATTCCGACGGCGTCAGGAATGGCCGGCCTTCGTGGCGCCAGCGCAGCAATGCCTCGGCGCCCACCAGCCTGCCTTCGCGCGCGTCGACCTGCGGCTGATACCACAAGGCCAGCTCGCCGGTCTCGATGGCGTGGCGCAGGTCGCGCTCGATGCCGGAACTACGCGTGATCTGCCGGTTCAGTTCATCCGTGAAGAACTGATAGTTGTCGCGGCCATGGCCCTTGGCCTGGTACAGCGCCGCATCGGCATGCCGGACCAGTTCGTGCGCATCCCTGCCGTCGTCGGGATAGACGCTGATACCGATGCTGATCGTGGTGTGTATCTGGTGTTCCTGCAGCAGGAAGGGGCGGGCCGTCGCGGCCAGGATCTTTTCCGCCACGGGCACCGCCTGCTCGCCGCGATCGATGTCGGGCAGCACGACCAGGAACTCATCGCCGCCGATGCGCGCCACGGTATCTTCGCCGCGCACGCATTGCTGCAGCCGCCTGCCGATTTCCCGCAACAGCATGTCGCCGACGTGATGGCCGAGCGAGTCGTTGATGTTCTTGAAGTTGTCGAGATCCATGAACAGCAGTGCAACCTTCTTGCTGCTGCGCGAGGCCATGTGCATGGCCTGTTCGAGACGGTCCTGCAGCAGCCTCCGGTTGGGCAGCGCGGTGACATTGTCGTAATACGCCAGCATCTGCACCTGCTGTTCGGCGCTCTTGCGCTGGGTGATGTCGGTGCTTACCCCGTCGATGCGCGATGGCTGCCCCTGCGCATCGAGCACCAGGCGGATGCGGCAATGCACCCAGCGGACGCTGCCGTCACGGTGCATGACGCGAAACTCGGCATCGGAGAGAGGCGATCCGGCATGCAGCGCATGCAGCCCGCTCCTGACGCGTTCACGGTCATCGGGCACGATGGCGTCGAACCAGAGTTCAGGCCGGTCGAGGAAGGCGGCGGCCGGGTAGCCGTAAAGCTCTTCCGCCGACTGGTTGATGTAGGTGAGCCTGCGCAGATCGGCCGAAAACGACCAGACCACATCGAGGATCGATGTCAGGATGCCGTTGAGCTTGTCCTCGCTCTCGCGCAGCGCCGCCTCTGACTGCTTGCGCTCGGTAATGTCGCGACAGACGAGCTGGACGATGCGTTGCCCCTCATGCTCGATGATGCGCGCGCTGGCTTCCACCGGCACGATAGTGCCGTCGAGGCGCTGCTGCGCGACTTCGAAGACCGCTGCACCCGATTCGCGCAGCTTCCCGAAAGCCTGCTCCAGCGCCGTGGCGCAGGACGGCAGGAATAACTGCGCGAGGGGAAGGCCGAGCAGTTCTGCGCGGGAATGGCCGAGTGTCTGCAAGGTCTTGTCGTTCACTTCGAGGGTACGGCTGTCTGCGTCCGCCAGGATGATCATGTCGTTCGCATAGCGCGACAGGTAATCGTAGTGCCGCTGCAGCATGTTCCTTTCCATCGTGGCCTGTACGGCGTGCAGGCGCAGCGCATTTTCCTGTTGCTTCCACCAGAACAGCACGGCAAGGCCGAACACCGCCATGATGCCGAATCCGGAACCGATGGCGATCCACGCAAACTGGCTAGCGCTCGCGTGCGCCGCATTGCGGTCGATCATGGTCACCAGGTGCCAGGGCACGCCTGCAATAGGGCGCGCCACCATCAGCAGGGTCCCTTCGGGCGTGTCTACCGGAAGGGCATGGCTTGCGTCCATGCGCGTCGCAATGGCGAGTTGCGCGGGCGTTATCGGAAGGGCATCGAGATAGGCGAAGTGTGCAGTATCTGCATTCTGCAGGATGGTCACCACCCGTCCGCCGCGGACCTCTGCCAGCAGTGTCTCGGCCGGCGCTTTCGACAGGGACGTCGAACTTGTCAGGGCGCGCAGATAGGTGCCGGCGTTGGCGCGCAGCAGCAGGATGGATTCAACATCTGCGCCACGTGCCTCGATACCGAGGAGCGGCGTGGCAATGTCGAGCACACCCGAGGAATACCACGGCGCGCCGCTCGGGCGAATGCGAGACATCTGCGTGTTCCCGGTTGCCACCGCTCTATCCAGCGTCTCGCGGGCAACCGGGTCAAGCGGTGGGCTGGGTTGCTCAGTCGAAATGTGAACGTTTCCGTGCTTATCGAGAATGGAGACTTCAAGGTAGCTGTAAGTGCCCTTGATCGCCTGCAACTGTTTTCGCACGGCGCGGCTAGTCCGGTCGTCCGGCCTGCCGCGCGCGATCCAGTTGTTGATCGTTTCCCCGAGGAATGAGCCGCCGCCGAACACCTCCGCATCACCCAGCCGCTCCAGGACCCAGGATGAAACGGCGGTCGCCTGGATGTCGGCGATGTGGTTGAGGGATTCCTCCGACTGGCGCTCTTCGCCGTCGAGCAGGCGACGGAAGACCGCAATGCCCGTCAGCACGCTGGCCACCAGCAACACCAAGACAATGGCGAGAGCCAAGCGGGAGTGTCGCCGGTTGTCGGCGCTGTTGTCTGTGGGCCGGTTCAGCATCGTCCGTGAAAGGAGAGGGCAAATTACCATCGGCGTTGCAGGCCAATGGCAAGGGGGCGTCCACGACAAGTGCCCCGACATCAATAAGACCGCGGCGGGTCAAAGCCGTTCGCGTGTCCAGTGCTTCACGGCGATGCATTTTTTACATCGTTACCAGGTGTCCACACAAGGGCGTTTCTTTCCGGTGCGCGCCGGCGCGGGCGGTGCAGAACGCAGGCCGCGCATGATCCAGCGCCGCGTCTCCATCGGATCGATCACATCATCGATCTCCAGATACGAAGCCATGTTGATCGCCTTGCCTCGCTCGTAGGACTCTGCCACCATCTTCGCGAACATGTTCTGCCGCTCCGCCGGATCGGCGATGGCCTCGAGCTCCTTGCGATAGCCCAACCGAACCGCACCTTCCAGGCCCATCGCGCCGAATTCGCCGCTTGGCCAGGAGACGGTGAAGAAGGGCGCATGGAAGCTGCCGCCGGCCATGGCCTGCGCGCCGAGGCCGTAGCCCTTGCGCAGGACGACGGTGAAGAAGGGCACGCTGATGCTGCCCGCCGTGACAAACATGCGCGAGACATGGCGCACCATCGCGGTTTTCTCCGCGTCGGGGCCGACCATGAAGCCGGGCGTGTCGCACAGCGATACGATCGGTAGGTCAAAGGCATCACACAATTGCATGAAGCGCGCCGCCTTGTCCGCCGCATCGGCATCGATCGCGCCCCCGAGATGCTGTGGATTGTTGGCGATCAGGCCGAAGGGCCGGCCCTCGATGCGGATCAGCGCGGTGACGATGCCGCGCCCGAACTGGCGGCGCAGCTCCAGCACGGAATCCTTGTCGGCCAGCGTCTCGATCACATTGCGGATCTCATACACGCGAAGGCGGTTCTCCGGAATCAGCTGGCGCAGCCTGCGCTGGTCCTCGCACTCCCAACCATCGAGCGGTCCCTGGAAGTAGGACAGGTATTGCCTGGTGACGCGCACTGCCTCTTCTTCATCCCTCGTCACGATATCGATCACGCCGTTTGGTGCCTGCATGCAGACCGGCCCGACCTCCTCGGGCTCGAACAAGCCCAGTCCGCCGCCCTCGATCATCGCCGGGCCGCCCATGCCGATGGTGGCGTTCTCCGTCGCAATGATGACGTCGCAGCAGCCGAGGAAGGCTGCATTGCCCGCGAAGCAGCGTCCGGAGACAATGCCGACCCGCGGCACCAGCCCGCTCAGGCGGGCGAAGCTGATGAAGGACATCACATCCAGTCCGGCCACCACCATCGCATCGGTATCGCCCGGGCGTCCGCCGCCGCCCTCCGCGAACAGCACGACCGGCAATCGCCATTGTTCGGCAAGCTGGAACATGCGGTCGGTCTTCTTGTGGTTCATCATGCCCTGCGTGCCGGCAAAAACGGTGTAGTCGTAGGACATCACCATGCAGCGCGCCTTGTCCTCGTCGAACTGCGCGCCGTTGACGCTGCCTACGCCGGCCACCAGGCCATCGGCCGGACTGATCCGGATGAGCTCATCAAGCGGCCGGCGGCGGCGCTGTGCGGCGATGGCGAGCGCGCCGTATTCGATGAAGCTGTCGGCGTCGCACAGGTCGTTGATGTTCTCCCGGGCCGTGCGCTGGCCGGTCTTGCGCCGCCGCGCCACAGCGTCCGGACGCATTTCATCCAGCCCGATGGCATGGCGCTGCTGCACTTCCGCCAAGTCGGCGCGGATCGCGTCGAGATCGATTTCCGGCTCGGCGTCGGCATGCTGCGCATCGATTTCCGCCGGCTCGACATACACCAGCGGATGGTCTTGCATCAGCACGTCGCCGATCCTGACATTCACCTTGCGCACAGTGCCGCTGATGCCGGCGCAGACGATGTGTTCCATCTTCATCGCTTCGATGATGGCGATCTGCCTGCCCGCGTGCACGAGGTCGCCTTCGCTCACTTCGATCGATACGATGGAACCGGGCATCGGTGCGGCGATCGGCAGCGTGTTTTCGGGCGCTGCCACGATTTCCGCCTTGCTCTCCTGCGATGCGTCCGGAGAAACTGCATAGAGCTTCTGGTGCGCGCCGCCTTCGGGTTCGACCAGCGCGGCAATATGGTCCTCGACGAAGCGCGTGTAGACGCGGTTGGCGATCACGTCGGGCCGGGTCAGCAGGTTCTGCAGGAAGCCGATGTTCGTATTCACGCCTTCGACGCGGAATTCGCACAATGCGCGATAGGCGCGGGCCACCACGTCCGGATATCGGCCGGAACTGGTCGAGGCGATCAGCTTGGCGAGCAGCGAGTCGAATCGCGGGCTCGGCGTGTAACCGCCATAGCCGCAGCTGTCGACGCGAATGCCGGGGCCGGATGGCGGCTCGAAGGTGTGCAGCGTGCCGCCCGAGGGAAAGGTATTGCCCTGCGCGTCCATGGTCTCCATGTTGATCCGCGCCTGCAGGGCAAAGCCGCGCGGTGCAGGAATTTCATGCTGCGTCAGGCCGATCTGCTGCAGCGTATGGCCCCCGGCCAGCCGCAGCTGCGCCTTCACCAGGTCGATGCCTGTCACTTCCTCGGTGACGGTATGTTCCACCTGCAGGCGAGGATTGGCTTCCATGAAATAGAAATGCGTATCGCAGCCGGGGCTGCTTGCGTCGACCAGGAACTCGAAGGTGCCAAGGCCGTTGTAGCGCACTGCTTCGGCCATGCGCACCGCCGCGCCGATGATGCGCATGCGCAGCGCATGTTCCAGCGTCGGGCTCGGTGCGATCTCCACCAGCTTCTGGTTGCGCCGCTGCAGCGTGCATTCGCGCTCCCAGACATGACTGATCTGCCCGCTGCCATCGCCAACGATCTGCACCTCGATATGACGCGCGCGCGGCACGAGCTGTTCGGCATACACGTCGGCACAACCGAAGGCCGCCAGCGCTTCGGAACGGCAGCGCGCATAGGCCTCCGCAATCTCCTTCGCCTCGTGCACGATGCGCATGCCGCGTCCGCCGCCCCCGGCAATCGCCTTGATCACCATGGCACTGCCTGCGTCGAGCGCTGCGAAGAAGGCTTGTGCCTGTTCCAACGTCACCGCCTGATCTGTGCCGCGCACCACCGGCACGTCGAGCTGCTGTGCCAGCATGCGGGCCTGCGACTTGTCGCCGAACAGTTGCAGCACTTCCGGAGAAGGGCCGACGAACAGGATGCCTTCCTCGGCGCAGCGGCGCGCGAACGGCGCATTCTCGCTGAGGAAGCCATAGCCCGGGTGCACCGCGTCGCAACCGGCGGACTTGGCGAGCGCCACCATCTGTTCGATGTCGAGATAGGCCGCCGCGCCGGTCCCGCCCAGCGCATGGCTTTCATCGGTGCGCCGGACATGAAGTGATGAAGCATCGTCTTCGGAATAAACGGCAACAGTGGCAATGCCGAGCTCGGCGGCAGCGCGTGCGATGCGGATGGCGATTTCGCCGCGGTTGGCGATCAGGAGGCGTGTGACGGCCATGGGGAGTCCTTGTCTCGGCTTATTGAAATGGCATGATGTGTTTTAGCACGAGCGTGCGATTATTGTCCAGTGCAGAAGCGGCTTCGCTGCCGAATGGCTGCGATGGTGCCGGGTGGTATTGAAACCTTGTCAACGACAGTGATGAGGGGGAGTCGTTGCGCGTATCGAAGGGAGGGGCTGGATGGGCGAGTCAACCGGGAGGATTGGAACGCACCCGGTCCTTCAGAACCGCAGATTCGCAGGATGGGTAGAGCGCAGCGAAACCCGTCAATGCCGCGACCACCGCAATGACGGGTTCCCTTCGAGCTAGTCGGCCATGCCGAGACGTGAGGTATCGCAGCGCTTCAGAGCTGCTGCGCGTAAGCTTCCAGGTGCTGGTCGGTGCTGCCGAACTGGAGTTCGATGGCCATCAACCGTTTGAAGTAATGGCTGACGTCCAGTTCGTCGGTGACGCCCATGCCGCCGTGCAGTTGTACCGCCTGCTGACCGACGAAACGTGCAGCCTGCCCGATCACGACCTTGGCGGCGTCCAGTGCGCGATTGCGCACGGCAGGATCGGCATCGTTGCAACGCACTGCGGCGAGGTAGCTCATGGAGCGTGCCTGTTCGATGTGCAGGACCATGTCCGCCATGCGATGCTGCAATGCCTGGAACTTGCCGATCGGCTGACCGAACTGTTTGCGGTTGCGCGCGTATTCGACGGTCGCGGCGAGCAGTTTGTCGAGCGCGCCGACAGCTTCGGCGCAGACGGCGGCGAGACCGAAGTCGAGCACCTGGGCGAGCGCCGCTTCCGCATCGCCAGAATCAAGCAGCGCGGTAGCGGGCACGTAGGCCTGGTTGAGCCAGAGTTCAGCGGCGGGCACGGCATCGACGGTCTTGTAGGCAACATGGCGCAGGCCGACGGTGTCGCGCGGGACCATGAACACGGCGAGCGGGCCGGATTCGCCGGTTTTCGCGAGACGTGCCGTGACCAGCAGCACATCGGCCGATGCACCGTGCGGCACCACGCTCTTGTGGCCGGTCAGGACAAAGCCGTCGCCGACCTGCCAGGCGCGCGTTTCGATGGCCATGCGGTCGAAGCGGCTGGATGGCTCGTCATGCGCGAGTGCGGCGATCTTTTCACCAGCGGCCAGTGCGGGAAGCAGTTCCGTGCGCTGGGCTTCATTGCCGAGCAGGGCGAGCGTCTTCGTCGCGAGGACGGCGCTGGCGAGATAAGGCTCGAGCAGCAAGCCTTCGCCGACGGCGTTCATGACCAGCATCGTGTCAATCGGGCTGCCACCGAGGCCGCCGTCGCTTTCCGGCACGTTCAGCGACAGCAGGCCGATGTCGGCCAGGCCTTGCCAGGTCTCGCGGCTGAATCCCTCGGGGGCGTTCGACTTGATCTTCTGGCGCGCTTCGAAACCATAATCCTTCGCGATGAAGCGGCGGGTGGTGTCGAGCAGCATCTGCTGTTCTTCGGTAAAGGTGAAATCCATGGTGTGCTCCTACAGTCCGAGGATCATCTGCGAGATGATGTTCTTTTGAATTTCGTTGGAACCGCCGTAGATCGACAGCTTGCGCATGTTCAGGTAGTTCGCCGCCAGCGGCACCGCGTAGAACGGGCCGACGTCGTCACCCTGGTAGCCGGCCGCCATCGCTTCACGACGCAGTTGCAGGCCGTAGGGACCGACCGCCTGCACCAGCAGTTCGGTGATGGCCTGCTGGATCTCCGTGCCCTTGATCTTCAGGATCGAGGCTTCCGGGCCCGGCGCGCGGCGCTCCGCTTCCGCCGACAGCACGCGCAGGTTGGTGATTTCGAGTGCGGTGAGATCGATCTCGACTTGCGCGACGCGCGCGGCGAACAACGGATCCTTGATGAGCGGCTTGCCGTTCTTCGTTTCGCCGGTGGCGAGGCGCTTCAGGCGTGCCAGTTCGCGCTTGGCGATGCCTATGCCGGCGATATTGGTGCGCTCGTGGCCGAGCAGAAATTTGGCGTAGGTCCAGCCCGCATTCTCTTCGCCGACGCGGTTCTCTACCGGCACGCGCACATCCTCGAACCAGACTTCATTCACTTCATGCGCGCCGTCCATCGTGATGATCGGACGCACCGTGATGCCCGGTGTCTTCATGTCGATCAGCAGGAAGGAAATGCCGCGCTGCGCCTTGGCTTCGGGATCGGTGCGCACCAGGCAGAAGATCCAGTCGGCATACTGGCCGAGCGTGGTCCAGGTTTTCTGGCCGTTGCAAATGTAGTAGTCGCCCTCCCGCACGGCGCGCATCTTGACCGAGGCGAGGTCGGAGCCGGACCCCGGCTCGGAATAGCCCTGGCACCACCATTCATCGGCGGACAGGATCTTCGGCAGGAAGCGTTCCTGCTGCGCCGGCGAGCCGTACTGCATGATGACCGGCGCCACCATCTTCAGGCCGAACGGCACCATGCGCGGCGCGCCGGCGGCGGCCAGTTCTTCTTCGAAGATGTATTGCTGCGTGGTGGTCCAGCCGGGACCGCCGAATTCCTTTTTCCATCCGGTGCCGCCCCAGCCTTTTGCATGCAGGATCTTTTGCCAGCGGATGTAGTCTTCCGAATGCAGGACCAGGCCGTTGAGGACCTTGTGCCGGATGTCGGAGGGAAGGTTTGCCGCGACGAATTCACGGACTTCCTGGCGGAAGGCGAGTTCGTCGGGAGTGAAGTTCAGGTCCATGATGTCCTCTTGTTCGTTTTGTGTTCTGGGTGGTGCTCGCGTTGCGTTGACCTATAAGGGATCGTAGGGTGGGTTGAGCAACGCGAAGCCCGCCAGGCGCTCCGCAAGCAACAAATCAAAACGCCGCAATCCCCGTCTGCGCACGCCCCAGGATCAACGCATGAATGTCGTGCGTCCCCTCATAGGTGTTGACCACTTCCAGGTTCACCAAATGACGCGCCACGCCGAATTCGTCCGAAATGCCATTCCCGCCCAGCATGTCGCGCGCCAGCCGTGCAATGTCCAGCGACTTGCCGCAGGAGTTGCGCTTCATGATCGAGGTGATCTCCGGTGCTGCCGTTCCTTCATCCTTCATGCGCCCCAGACGCAAACAGCCCTGCAGGCCCAGCGTGATCTCGGTCTGCATGTCGGCCAGCTTCTTCTGGATCAGCTGGTTCGCCGCCAGCGGCCTGCCGAATTGCTTGCGATCGAGCACATACTGGCGCGCGATGTGCCAGCACGACTCCGCCGCTCCCAGCGCACCCCAGGCAATGCCGTAACGCGCGGAGTTCAGGCAGGTGAACGGGCCCTTCAGGCCGCGCACCTCCGGGAAGGCATTT
>NZ_DATFAI010000011.1:0-89521 GCF_035254685.1 Noviherbaspirillum sp.
AAAATACTGACAGGTAGCTTCCTTGCGAAACCTACCTATATTTCTGTGAGCACTTGATATCATTTGAGCTCCGGCGACTTTCGCCGCCGCCGCACTTCCACCAAGCGCCCACACTTATCGGCTGTTATTTGTTAAAGAACCCTGCTCATCTTCGCAGCACATTTAGCTGCGCTCGTTGACTCAATGCGTTGTGATTGATGTCGAAATTGACTTCGATGAGCCCCGCGCTTTGACGTCATCAACACTCATTTCGGAGCGTTTTCGTTCGTGCGTTGCGCGACGGGATGCGAACTATAGCAAAGGCATCGGAGTCGCGCAAGGTTTTTCTCGACACGGGTGCATTTTGAAGAAAATGGACTCACATCGCTGAACCCATTTTCATCATCCGCTGCCTGCGCGGCGCAAGCGGGGCAGACACGCCTTGTCGAGCCCCATCCCAATGTTATTGCCTCAAGCCAAATAGCGTCGCGAAAAAGCCGCGATGCTTTTCGACAGGTGCGGGATTTCCATGGGGCTGCACCTGTGATTTGAGGGCCGCTGCCTTCTCGACGAGCGAGGGACGGCCAAGGTCACGTCCGCTCTCGGCCGGCACATTTTCCCCATACCATTTCCCGAAACGCAGGTCATGCGTCATGATGTGGCCGACCAGCCATTTGTTCAGGAAGCGACGCAGCTCCTGGACACGCGCTTCGGTCCAGGCATCGCCGTTGCCAAGAAAGTCTGCCACGTGGCCGGCAAAGTCTTCATGCAGTTTTAAGTGCTGTTCAAATGCCGGATAACCGCTTTTCTCCATGAGCGCCTGCTCGTTGGAAAAATGGACCACCACGTAATCCAGCAATTCTTCGACCGTCTGTTCCACCGATTCCAGGTTCAGTGCCTTCACCAGAGCGAAGAGATGCTGGTGCTCGGCATCAACCTGGTCGATATTCACCTTGAATCCCTGTCGCCATTCGATGACGAACGGTTTTTTCGGGTCGTTCTGCGTCACGAGCGTTCTCCTATAAATACATTGATTGCGAATTCAGAGCGGCGCCGGTTTGCGTGGTGGCATGGCAAAACAAGCTGGATGGAGGCGCGAGCCTTGGTGAGATGTTTCATGAGCTTGCCGTTCACGGCGCAAGGGGTATTTCCATTAGGCCCAGTGTATGTTTTCCGTCTTTTCGGAAACATTGATCTGAGTCAAATAACCACATCCAGCACGTGGTTTATGCCCATTGCGGAAGGCTTGTGTGGGGGAATACTGTTATTGCAACCGCCGCATTGCGGCGATGATGCAGAGTCGCAGACACGGTCTTAATGAAGAGATAGTGGAGAATGCCATCTGGCCATTGATTCCCGCGACAACGGAAGATAGCCGACGGGTGCGATCCATCAGTCCTAGGACGATAGACCGCGCCTAGCCTCGCCTGAAGCCGAAATCCGGCATGTGCCGCAGATGACTCATTCGTTCGGTATGTTCTCGAGATCGTTCACCCAGACCGTCGATTCCGAATCGCTTGGCGCGCGCCAGTCTCCGCGCGGCGTTAGAGAACCACCGGATCCGACTTTCGGGGCATTCGGGATGCAGGACCGCTTGAATTGGCTCGTCTTGAAAAACCGATGCAGGAAGATCCCGAGATTGCGCTTGATCGCTTTCAGGTCATATTCGTTGCGCACCACATGCGGCCCCTCCGGCCAGCGCCCGCTCTCCCGGTCACGCCATGCCGAGTAGGCGAGAAAGGCAACCTTGGAAGGGGTGAAGCCGAAGCGAAGCGTGTAATAGAGGTTGAAATCCTGCAGTTCATAGGGGCCGACAATACTCTCGGTCTTTTGCTCGGGGTGACTGTCGGCCTTGCCTGGCACCAGTTCAGGACTGATATCTGTTGCCAGAATCCTCAACAAAACATCGGTTCCCGAATTTCCGATCTGGCCGGTTTCGGCAACCCAGCGCACCAAATGGGTGATCAGTGTCTTCGGCACACTTGCGTTCACACTGTAATGGGACATGTGATCGCCAACGCCGTAGGTACACCAGCCCAGCGCAAGCTCGCTCAGGTCGCCCGTTCCAATGACAATACCGTTTTCGAAGTTTGCGATCCGGAACAGATGGCTGGTTCTCTCACCTGCCTGCACGTTCTCGAAGGTGATGTCGTAATGTTCTTCCCCCGAGGAATAGGGATGGCCGAGATCCTCCAGCATCTGCAAGCAACTTGGGCGAATGTCGATTTCACTTGCCGAGCAGCCCACTACCTCCATCAATTGCCTCGCCTGGAGCAAGGTGCGTTCGCTGGTGGCAAAACCCGGCATGGTGACACCCAGGATATTCTTCCGCGGCAGTCCGAGCCGGTCCATGGCCTTGGCGCACACCAGTAGTGCGTGAGTCGAATCCAGTCCGCCGGAAATGCCGATGACCACCTTGGAGATCCCGGATGCGGACAGGCGCTGCACCAGAGCCTGGACCTGGATGTTGTAGACCTCCGCGCAACGTTCATCGCGGCGTCGCGGATCCGCGGGCACATAAGGAAAACGTTCTACATTGCGCCGCAGCGGCAAGGTTTGCCCCGCAGGTAACTCAACGTTGAAGGATACAACTCTAAACTTCGCGACTTCCTCGCGATGGCGGCGCACCGAATCGCCGAAAGTCGTTGCTCGCATGCGTTCCCGCGACAGGCGTTCGAGGTCGATGTCGGCGAAGACGAGATGCGACTCGTCGGAAAACCGTTCGGACTCAGCCAGCATTTCACCGTTTTCATAAATTAGCGCTTGCCCGTCCCAGGCCAGGTCCGTGGAGGATTCACCTTTCCCGGCTGAAGAGTACAGGTACGCAGACAGGCAGCGGGCTGATTGTTGCGAAACCAGTTGATGGCGGTAGCCAGATTTGCCGACCACGATGTTCGACGCCGACAGATTGATGAGAACCGTGGCACCGGCGAGGGCAGCGAAGGAGGACGGCGGTATGGGAACCCACACGTCCTCGCAGATTTCAACATGGAATTTGAGCAGTGGGAAATCAGCTGCCTGGAACAGCAGGTTGGGGCCGAACGGAACAGTCTGGCCGCAGAGCGTGACCTCATCCGTCGTCGCATTGTCGGCCGGGTTGAATTGCCGCGCTTCGTAAAATTCTCCGTAGTTCGGGAGGTAGCTCTTGGGAACGACGCCAAGGATCTTCCCTCCTGCAACGACTGCAGCACAGTTGAACAGCAGGTGTTCGACGCGCAACGGGAGGCCGACGATCATCACGACAGGGATGCGCTCGGATGCGACGACGATGGACGCGAGCGCCGTCGTGCTTGCATCCAGCAAGGCCCGCTGATGGAAGAGGTCATCACAGGTATAGGCCGACAGGCCCAATTCCGGGAATGCGATCAATGCGGCGCCGTTCTGCGCGGCCTGATCTGCGAGCCGGATCGTTTCCGCCGCATTGGCTGCAGGATCAGCCACACGGCACTGCGGAACGCCTACAGCTACGCGTGCGAAATCGTGGGAGTAAATATTGAAAAACGCCTTTGTCATTTCTTTCCTTGTCGACAGGATCCCATGGATAAGGCATAGGATAACAATGTCTTGCCCGGGTCGCCATGTTGCGGCGCGCAGGGGAATTCACCAGGGCTGTTCAATCATGACGAGCGGTGCGATGCAAAAAATGCAACTGGTGGATTTTCGGACCGCTATCTGTCAGGCGCGGCGAAGATAGGCATCGGTGGCGTAGCGCCGCATCATGCGATGGGTATTGAACATCACGGCGTTGTGGCGGATCGCGCCCTTCATGACCTTCAGCCATCCACTGCGGTCATTATAGAAAAGCGGCAGAACCTGTCTTTCCAGCTTCTCGTACAGGATGGCGCCATGGGATGGCGCGGTGTCCTGCATGGAACCGATGCCCCAGCCAGTCACGCCTTCGATGCAACCTTCAATCCACCAGCCGTCCAGCACGGAAATGCTGGGTACGCCGTTGAATGCCGCCTTCATGCCGCTGGTGCCCGATGCCTCGAGGGGCGGAAGCGGTGTATTGAGCCAGGCGTCGGCGCCCGCCACCATCAGCTTCGCCATGTCCATGTCGTAGCCGGGAAGATACGCCGCCGGCACATGCGGCTGCAGGTCGGCGATGTGCCGGTGCAGGATTTCAATCAGTCGCTTGCCCTCGACGTCATGAGGATGCGCCTTGCCGGCCATGATGATCTGCAGAGGATGAGCAGCCGCAATGCAGCGCAAGCGCTCCAGGTCACTGAACAGCAGATCAGGGCGCTTGTATCCGGTCATCCGGCGCGCAAAGCACAGAGTGAAGACGTCGTCGGAGAGTGCCACCTTGCAGCGTTCGTGCACGAAGTCGAACAATGCGCGCCGCGCCGCGGCATGCGCCGCCCAGACCGCTTCGTCCGGGACGGTATCGATATGGCCTAGCGCTTCGGGTTCATGGCACCAGTGCGGGAAATGGCGGTCATAGATATCCCTGAAACCAGGTGACGTCCAGGTGAGCGGATGCGCGCCATTACTAACGGCATGCACGCGATAGCCGGGGAACATGCGTCGCGACTGTTCGGCGTGGCTGCGCGCCACGCCATTGACGTAGCCGCACAGATTGAGCGCGAGCATCGTCATGTTCAGATGCTGTTCGCCACCGAGCTCGCGTAGCAGCGCCATGTCGGTCCAGCCGCCCAGAAGGCGCTCAGCCAGTTCATAGGGAAATTTGTCGTGGCCTGCCTCGACGGGCGTATGTGTGGTAAATGCGCATAACCCTCGTACTTCGTCGACGTTATAAAGTGGCGACCGGGCATGCTGCCCTGGACGCTCCGTCCATCGGATCCGGCGCAGCAAGGCGAGGCAGAGCAATGCCGCGTGTCCTTCGTTCAAGTGATAGCGCTCGACGCGAAAGCCGAGCGCGCGCAGCATGCGTACCCCACCCATCCCAAGCACGATTTCCTGTTGCAGCCTGTATTCCGCATCACCGCCGTACAGTGCGTCAGTAATGCGCCTGTCCTCGGCGCTGTTTTCGGGAAGGTCGGTGTCAAGCAGAAGCACCGGGACGCTTCCGTCGATCTGCGACTCGATCACGTAGAGCCAGCTCGCAATCCAGACGTCGCGGCCGTCGATGTTGACTGCAATCTTGGCCGGCAACGGCAGCGCGTGTTCGTCCGGATTCCAGCGCGCGGCATGCTCAGTCTGGCGTCCCTCACTGTCAATTTCCTGCCTGAAGTAGCCAGCGCGGCTGGCAAGCGTCACACCGACGAGTGGCAGTTCGAGATCAGCTGCAGAACGCATGGTATCCCCGGCGAGTACGCCGAGGCCGCCGCTATAAGTCGGAATCGCGGATTCGAGGGCAATTTCCATCGAAAAATAGGCGATGCGCGGAGTGCGCAGGAAATCGTCAAGGACCGCGGGATTCATCTGGGCTCGCTTTGGCGTCGTTTCGAAGGGCGATGCACGACGGCACCAAGTCATGGCCGCTGCGCATGCCTTCCAATCTATGCATATCGGGCAATGGATCCTTGACGCGGCTCAAGTATTCCTGCGGGCTTTCCGCCCAGCGGATGCGTGCGGGCACGTATGGACGGAATTCTGTTCCCAGCTGTCAATCCAGTACGAACGGCTTTTTCTTGCCGCTATAGATCTGGTCCATGATCTGCCGTTCACGCGTCACCACCTTGTCGACGAAATCCTGCGGCTTTCTCATTGCTTCGAAAGCCTTGAATCCCCGCTCGAGGAAGTCATGCAGGTGCGCTACACCGGCAAGCTTTGCAGGCATTTTCATGAGTGACAAGGTCTTGCCGATCAGTGGATAGCCGACCAAGTCGGTCAGCGCCGCGCCGAGGCGATCGACATGATCCAGTTGGCGCGCGCGGTCGGCGCGGGTGCCGACCTTTCGATATGCATCGACGTACCCTGTCTCGCTGAATTCAGCACCGAGCAGATTGGCCATGCCAGCATCGAGCCGCTCCGACAGGGCATCGAGTGATATTGCTTCGGCGACCCCGGCCAGAGCCGGCACCGGCAGCATGCGTTCAATGGTGGGCAAGGCGCGCTGCAGATTAGTATCGCGCTGCGACAGATCGTGCGGCCCGTACAGGTCGCTGAGGAAGAAATTGGCCGCTGCCCGGGTTTCGGAATCTTCCAGCAGATCGGCATGTGTACGCGACATGCGGTCAGACTGGAATTGACGCAATGCCGTGCGCGCTGCGTATGCTTCCGGAAACGCGCGGGCAGCCTGTCGCTCGGCAAGAACTGATTCAAGATCACGATGCAGTTCGGCGATGATTTGCTGCTTATCCATGCTTACCACCCTGTTATTGGTCCAGGTTGCCTATCCGGCCCGGATCACAGGCGTACAGCTACCCTGCCCCGTGCTGGACGGAGGCCCTGGCAATATTTGTTATCGTGACGCGGACTACATGCGAGCCGATGTGGTCCCACTCGTGCGCTTGCTGCCTGTCCGCGCTGTGGCACGGCTCGTTGCCGGTTTTGCCGGCTTCGCGACAGCGCGTTTCTTCGTCGCAGTCGCACTCGCCGTTGCCGACTTCGTCGTCGCCCGGGTCGCGGGTTTCTTCGCCAGAACGGCGTTGACGGAGTCCTGCAATTCCTTGATCTGTGCGCTGAGCTCCTTGATATCGTCGCGCGTAGGAACGCCGATGCTATGCAGTGAGCGCGCTACCCGTTCTTCGAAAACGTTCTCCAGCTTGTCCAGCGAGCCGGATGCCTGCTTGCCCAGACTGTCCGCCATCTTCGCGATCGTATCGCTCATTCCTTCCAGCCGGCCCTCCGCGACCTTGCGGGCTCTCTTCTGCACTGCCATTCCTTCCTGTACCAGGCGAGAGAACATGTCCTCACCTTCCTTCTGCGCGCGTGCGAAGGCGCCGAGGCCGGCCTGCCAAATCTGGTCGACGGATTTCCGCGCGGCTTCAACAAGATCCTTGTCGTCCGAGTGCGCGTGGCTGTTTGCTTTGGCGGTCATGATTGTTCCTTTCGGTTGATGGAAAAACGGACGCGGTATCGAGGGCTGCGCTCATGCTGCCTGTTCCGCGGGCTTCGTCCGTCCGGCGTGCTCCTCGTCGCGCACGACACGGCGCAGGATTTTCCCGATGTTCGACTTCGGCATCGGCGTGTCCCTGAACACGACACTTCTGGGCACCTTGTAGGCAGTCAGGTTCTGCCTGCAATGCTCGAGGATCTTCTCGGCGGTCAGCGCGGGGGATTTGCGTACCACGACGACCCGGACCGACTCGTTCCCGGATTCGTCCAGTTCAGCGATTGCCGCACATTCCGCGACCTCCGGGAGCATCGACACGACATCTTCCACCTCGTTCGGAAAGACCTTGAATCCCGAAACCACGATCACATCCTTCTTGCGGTCAAGCAGCCTGATGTAGCCTCGCTCATCCATCGCGCCCAGGTCGCCGGTGCGCAGCCATCCGTCTGCGTCGAGCACATGCGCCGTCTCATCCGGCCGGTTCCAGTATCCCGCCATCACCTGCGGCCCGCGCACGCAGATCTCGCCGGTTTCGCCACGCGGCAATTCATTGCCGTCGTCATCGCGAATGGCAACTTCGGTTGACGGTACCGGCAGCCCGATACATCCGGTATAGTCATCGCTGTTCAACGGATTCGCGCAGACGATAGGCGATGCCTCGGTCAGCCCGTAGCCCTCGATGATCGGATGGCTGAACATGCGCTGCCATCTTTCGGCGACGCCGCGCTGTACTGCCATCCCGCCGGCGATCACCACCTTTGCTCCCTGGGCATTGATCTCCGGCGCACCGGGCGCATTCAGCAGGGCATTGAACAGCGTATTGACGCCGATGAGCGCCGAATACCGTGTGTTCTTCAGTTCCTTGACAAAGGCGTCAATGTCGCGCGGATTAGTGATCAGGAGCGCGGTGGCGCCGAGGGAGAAAAACGTCAGCATGGCGGTCAGCGCGAATACGTGATACAGCGGCAAGGGAATGACAGCCGTTTCATGCCCCTCTTCCAGCACACCCGCCACCCACGCGCTGGTTTGTCGCACATTGGCGACGAGATTGCCATGCGTGAGGACGGCGCCCTTGGGCACGCCGGTCGTGCCGCCGGTGTACTGCAGGAAGGCCGTGTCGCCGGCCCTGACCGGCACGCTTTCCAGCGGCATCTCCAGTCCTTCCTTGATGGCATGTGCGAATGGGATGGCGCGCTCGATGTGCCATTCAGGCACGAGATGCTTGACATGCTTGACGACGAAATTCGTGAGCTGTGCTTTCGGGAAGTGGAACAGGTCGCCGATCCGGCTGACAATGACGTGTTCCACTTTCGTCTCGGGCAACACTTCTTCTACCGTTTTCGCGAAGTTGTCGAGGACCACGATCGCCTTCGCGCCCGAATCGATCAACTGATGTTTCAACTCGCGCGCCGTGTACAGCGGATTGACGTTGACGACGGTGCATCCGGCCAGCAAGGTGCCGAACAAGGACACCGGATACTGCAGGAGATTCGGCATCATGATGGCGACCCGGTCGCCCTTCTTCAGGCCCAGCCCGGACTGCAGGAAGGCGGCGAACGCCTGCGACGATCTTTCGACATCCCTGAACGAGAGCGATGCATCGAGGTTGACGAAGGCGGCCCTCGGTCCGAACCGGACGCAGGTCGCGGCCATCATGAGGAGGAGAGAATCGCTGTCATGCAGAGCAATTTCACCGGGAACATCCTTCGGATATTGCGCCAGCCAGTTCTTTTCCATATCACGTCCCATCAGTGGAGTGTCCCCATGTGCGTCCTCCCATCTGGACCGGGCGAGAGCCGTGCCGCCTGTCGTTTTAACTGGTTGATACAATGCGCCGCGCATAGGTGGAAATCCTTGACCCATATCAGCCCG
Source organism: Noviherbaspirillum sp. (assembly GCF_035254685.1). Classification (GTDB taxonomy): domain Bacteria; phylum Pseudomonadota; class Gammaproteobacteria; order Burkholderiales; family Burkholderiaceae_D; genus Noviherbaspirillum. The sequence goes on from NZ_DATFAI010000011.1 coordinate 8,813, forward strand.
CCTCAAGTTCTGCACTGGAGCGCGCCGACAGCGTCGTGCAGTTGGCGAGCGGACATGGAAGAAGGAAGCGCATGGGTGTCGTCCTCAACGTCCCGGTGCGCGATGTGCGCCCCGACGCGGCGAGGTATCGTGTTGCGGGGGCGTCAGGCCGCTCGCATGCGATTTCGCTCCTCGATGCGAAGATTGTGCGATGTGCGCGCGCGTTGATACGCGACGCTCTTGCCCGAAGCCTGCGAGCAGGGTGCAGATCAGCAGGATCTCGAATTCATCGATGAATCCTGCAACGAGCGCCTCCGGATGTGGGACGCGTTTCGCATCAGCAATGACGGCGAAGTCGACGTTGCCCGCATAGGTCAGGATACTGATCCCGATGCCGATTCCTCCCGATTGCGGAACCCAGAAGACCTGGCGATCGATGCGCTTGCCCGCAAAATATTGCGGTTGGGCCGACCCGCGCACGTTGCTGATCACCGCGCTCGCATTGGCCGCAAGCGCTTCCAGCACGTTCTCCTTCATCGCCTCGGGAAGGACACCCATGCTCGCAAGAATGCCGAGCGCCACGGTAGGCTGCTGTGACTGCTTTAGTTCGTCCATGCGCCTGTGCACTTCCATCAGGCGATCAAACGGATCGGCTTCGCCCAGCGGGAGGCCGAGAAATACCAGCCCGAACATGTTGCCCAGCTCGCGGATCGGGCCGGGAGGTCGGCAGTTGACTGGCACAAGCGCGCGCATTTCGACTTTGCCGAGTTGATCTCCCTGCGCAATGAGATAGTTGCGCAGCGCTCCTGCGACGCATGCGAGCAAGACGTCGTTCACCGAGCATCCGAAGGCCTCGCCGACGGCCTTTACCTCGAGCAAGGAAAGCGGCCTGGCCCAGGCAACACGTTTCATGATGCCGAGAGGTCCCTTCAGACGGGTCGGTGCGTCGGGGGTCATGGTCGCGATGATGGCCGTATCGCGGGCCAGCGCGTAGCCGGACTTCCAGTACTCAAGTGCCAGGCTCGGGTGCGAGAGAATATCCATTCCCATTTCGACGGCAAGCCCGGCAACCCGCATGGCGTCGCCCATCACCTCGGTCACCGTGCCAAACATTCTTTCCCAGGCGCCGCGCGACGCGCCGTTGCCCTTGACGTCACCGGCGGGAGAACGCTGGTAGTCGGGAGATGGATCGGTCATCGACGCCAGCACGTGCATCAGTGCGAATCCGTCCCCGTAACAATGGTGCACGCGCAGGATGACCGCGCTCCCGCCGTAGGCTAGGTCGACAAGATGGTATTGCCACATCGGCCTTGCAGGATCGAGCGGCGTGCTGACGAGTTCGCTGAGCAGGTCTTCCAGCCCTTCGCCGTCCGGCACGGCAATGTGGCAGACATGCCAGTCGAGATCGAAGTTCGGATCAGTTTCCCAGCGCGGTTGATTCTCGCGATTGACGATACGCTGGAGGAAACGATGGAAGCACAGCATGCGCGTGCGAACCACTTCCCTGAGTGCGTGCAGTTCGACCCGGTCCTTGAACATCAACATGCCGCAGATCATCATCAGATTCGCCGGACGATCCATGCGCAGCCATGCGGTATCGATCACGGAGAGCGTTTCGCGGGTCGGCGCCGCAGCGCCGTGAGCGGTCGCGTTCATGGCAGGGCGCTAGAAATGGACGCCGCGCAGCAGTTGCTGCAGGGCGATGCGCTCCGGATGGGTACGCGCAATGGTTTTTTCCGGCGGCGCGCCAGAGCCAGGCGCTGGCTCGGTCTCGGCAAACATCCTGAACATGGTGTTCAGGATGATCTGCGCCGCGCGTGGCGCGACCGCATGCATGGCCTGCCCGACGATGCCGACGCGGGTGGCGATGCGCACTGGCTGGCGGATGATGGCCTGCGCCACGAGGTCCGCTGCATCTTCCGGTGTCAAGGCGTCGACGTCACGGTAGACGGCGGTCGGTGCAATCATGGGCGTGCGAACCAGCGGCATGTTAATCGTCGTAAACGTCACGCCGAGATCGGCAAACTCCGATGCGGCGCATAAGGTCCATGCGTCGAGCGCGGCCTTGGATGCAACATAGGCGGAAAAGCGCGGCGCGTTGGTGAGCACGCCGATGGACGATATGTTGATGACATGACCAGTGCCGCGGGCGATCATGTCGGGCAGCAATCCCATGGTCACGCGCAGCGCGCCGAAGTAATTGAGCTGCATGGTGCGCTGGAAATCGTGGAAACGATCGAAGCTGGCCTCGATGGCGCGCCGGATCGACCGGCCAGCGCAATTGATGAGGATATCCACTGCGCCCTGCTCGGTGCGCACCAGGTTCACAAAGCGGTCGCACTCCTCCATGTCGGAGAGATCAGCCTGATAGGTGATGAGCGTATAGCCACGTTGTTCGACATCGGCCTTGGCAGCGGCGAGCTTCTGCTCGTCGCGGCCGCAGATGATGGTCTTGGCGCCTGCTTCGGCCAGCTTGTGGACGGTGGCAAGGCCGATGCCGGATGAACCTCCGGTGACGATCACAGTCTTGCCGGCTACATGGCCTTTCAGGCTGCGGTCGAGAAACAGGTCCGGATCGAGGTGCCGCTCCCAGTAATCCCACAAGCGATCTGCATAGGTATCGAGCGACGGGCAGGTGATGCCGCTGCCTTCGAGTGCCTTGTCGGCGGCGCGGCGATCGAAGCGCGTCGGGTAGTTCACGAACTGCATGATGTCGTCGGGCAGGCCTAGCTCGGACATGAAGGCATCGCGCAGGCGCCGTACCGGCGTGATTTCCATGACGGTGCTCCGCACGATGTGCGGGACAAAGGCGAACAGGGCGCCATTGATGCGCAGGCTCATGTCCGGCGCATGCGCAGCATGGGCGAAAGTGTTGAGAACGTCGCCCACGCGCATCGGCCTGGGATCGGTCAGGTGGAAGCACTGCTGGTCCAGGTCCGGCAGATGGGCGATGTGGACCAGGGCATCGACGACGTAATTGACGGGCACGAGGTTGATGCGCCCTCCTTCGATGCCGATGGCCGGCATCCACTCCGGCAGGAAGTGCCGCAGCTTCTGGATCAGCTTGAAGAAGTAATACGGTCCGTCGATCTTGTCCATTTCGCCGGTGCGCGAATCGCCCACCACGAGGCCTGGCCGGTAGACGCGCCACGGTATGGTGGCCTCGCTGCGCACGATGCCTTCCGACTCATGCTTGGTGCGAAAGTAGGGATGCTCAAGATGCTCGGCTTCGGCGAACATATCCTCCCGGAACATGCCTTCATACAGTCCGGCGGCAGCGATCGAACTCATGTGATGGAAGCTGCCGGCCTTCCACGCATTGGCGACGGCGACGGCATTGCGGGTGCCGTCGATATTGGTGGCGACCTGCGGCGGCGCTTCTGCTTTCAGGTCGTAAATGGCGGCGAGATGGAAGAAGTGATCGACCTGTCCGGTCAACTCGCTGGCAGTGCGGGCATCGATCCCCATGCCCGGCTTGCGGACGTCACCATAGACCGGGACCGCACGCTGGCCGGCATCGTTCCAGAAGTCGCGCAGGTGCGGCAGCTTGTCCCGGCTTTCCTCGCGCAGGAGAAAATAGACTTGCGCGTCCTCCCTTTCCAGCAGCTTGCGCACCAGGCGTTTGCCGATGAAGCCGGTAGCTCCCGTGACAAAATATCGCATCTTCGCTCACCTTCCGCATGGATCAGAACCGTTCTGCGCAGCCCGTTTCCATTATCGGCAGAAGTGCTGGCGTTCATTTGAAGGAGATCAAGACTCTCTCTGTCGAAGGGCGTAATGCTTCCGGATGCCTGGATGGCTGGATTAAAGGCCGGGCTGCAGGCGGTGAAGAGCCAGGAGGGCGATCAGTGGAGGGGATGGTCAAGATATCCGCGGTACCACGACTCGAAGGCAGCGGGCGGCAGGGGCCGGCTGATCAGGAATCCCTGCGCCTGGTCACAGCCGTAGCGCCGCAAGTCGTCCATCAGGCCCTCTGATTCGACGCCCTCCCCCACGATCTGCAGATTCAGGCTGCGCCCCAGCGCGATGACGCCTTCCATGATGGGCCTGCTGAGAGGATCGCTGTAGACGCGGTGGGTGAAGGACATATCGATCTTGAGCTTGTCGAGCGGAAGCTTGCCCAAATCGATCAGGTTTGAGCATCCGGCGCCAAAGTCGTCGAGGGCAATACCGATCCCTGCAGCCCTGATTTCACCCAGCACCGACGCAGCCGTGTCCATGCTGTCGGTGACTGCACTCTCCGGAATCTCGATTTGCAGATGGTGCGGATCGATGCCGGACTGCGCCACGATTTTCGCAAGGCGCGCGGCAAAAGCATGCTGGCGGAACTGGCGTGGCGAGATGTTTATCGCAACCCGGAACGGTGGCAGGCCTGCATTGCACCACTTCCTGTGCTGATTGCACGCCTCCGCGATGACCCATTCACCGATCTTGTCGATCAGTCCGGCGGACTCGGCGACCGGAATGAATTGCGCCGCCGGAAGCAGCTTGCCATTGTCATCACGGATCCGGGCAAGCGCTTCCACGCCGATGATTTGTCCGCTGCGAATGTCCATCACGGGCTGGTAGACGAGCGCCATACGGCCCGATGCAATGGCGGCGCGCAAGCGTAGTTCGAGATCCGTCGCTTCCGCCGCATGATCGGCCAGGTCTGGTCGGTAAATCGTGAACCGGTCCTTCCCGGCCTCTTTTGACGCATACATCGCGAGATCGGCATAGTGAATCAAAGTTTCCAGATCACATGCATCCTTCGGGAAGTAACTGATGCCGATGGATGGCGTCACAGACAATTCCAAGTCGCCAACATGGACAGGCCGGCCAATCACATCAAGGATGTGCTGGGCGACGATTGGCGCGCCATGCAAGGTATTGGCGAGTGGAAGCACGACGACAAACTCATCCCCGCCATGACGGCTGACGATATCCTCCTGCCGCGTACAGTTCTTGAGGCGGCGCGCAATCTCCTGCAGCACTTTGTCACCCACTTCGTGGCCGTGCATATCGTTGATCGGCTTGAAGCGGTCGAGATCGATGAATAGCACGGCTCCGCCGCCCGCAGCGGTACGTTTTGCCATGGCAACGAGATGGCTGCAGTATTCGAACAGGAGCGTGCGATTCGGCAAGCCGGTCAGGCTGTCGTGTTGCGATTCTTCAAGCAGTTGCCGTTCGGCGCGCTTTCGCTCGGTGATGTCGAGTGTCGTGCCGATCCGGCGCACCGGATGTCCGCCCTCGTCGAACAGCCATCGTCCACGAGAGACGATCCAGCGCTGCCGGCCGCTGCGCGGATCGATCGTACGACATTCGAACTCATACCGGCCATCGGAACCGGGGGCCGAGGCAGCGCGCAGTACCTGCTTTACGGCTTCCCGATCATCTGCGTGCACATTCGCAAGCGGGAGTTCCAATGACGACACTTCGGCATCCGGCGGCAAGCCGAAGTGTTCCTTGGTTCTGGCCGACCAATGCAGCTTGTTGTTCTGCAGGTCATGGTCGAACAGGCCGAGATCGGCGGCTTCCGTTGCCAGGTGCAATTGCTCGTTACTTTTGAACAATGCGTCTTCCACCTGCTTTCGGGCCGTAATATCCGTCGCAATGAAGAGCGCGCCGATCCGTTCTTTATCGAAGTGCAGTGGTGTTGCATGGCAGGAGACCGGGAACGTGGAACCGTCCTTGCGGAAAACAGTCCAGAGAAAGTCATGGCTGGCCTCGCCAAATACCGCCGCACGATAGACTTCACACTGCTCCAGCGAGAGTGGACGGCCGTCGGGGGCATGGTGGTGGATCTTGTCATGCACCTGTTGTTTGAAGACCTCGCTGTCCTCAAAGCCGAAGGCTTTTCTGGCGGCCGGATTCTGGTAAATGACCCGCCCATTGTTGTCTGTCACCAATATCGCGTCAGGCGCATGCTCTGCGATACTTCGATACACCTCTAATGTCTTGCGCATCGTGCCCGTCCGCTCGTGAGTGGAGAGAAATTCGACCATCCTTATGGAAAGTCGTTCGAACCGGATACCTTCTATGTCTTCGGGGTTTACCATCTGGTTTCCTTGACTTGCAGTTATCGGATATCGACATACGGTTACGGCAGCCTCAAGTTCGTCTTGGTTTAGCGCCTGCGAGCCAGCCAAACGAGAAAGCAATCGCACTACAAGGACGTCATGGCTACAACCGGTGCCCTGATGGGCCGGACATATTTGTCGGGCATGATGACGCACACCTTCCAGATGCGCCCATAGCGATTATGAGTTACCGTCATTTACCAACTATTTGTAAATAACCTGAGACTTCCGAGACATGCGGACTGGCGGCACAGCGCCCATCGCGGAATCATCATTCGGCTATTGCCGGTCTGACGACAAGCATGAGTGACTTATCAAATATATTGACGCACAATGTCCCTGATCGGCATGCACATCATCAGCAACGGGATGCACCCGGCAGCAAGAAAACCGCTTGATGCATACAATAGCCAAAAGACCTCATAGTCAACATGCGGACACAAACCAGTTTCGAAACGAAGGTCGTTGGGGCATTTTTTGCTGCCGTGCTGGTGGTATGCGGACTTGCCACAAGCACCTGGATCGTCGCGAAGGATGCGTCGGAAGCCTCGCATTGGGTGGCGCATACGCAGGAGGTGTTGAATAACCTGGCACACGTCAGGGCGGACACGTTGCAGATCGAACTGAATACGCAGAACTTCAGGTTGTATGGCGATCCTGCACAAATCACCGAACGCAATGCAACTATTGCGTCGCGCGAAGCGACCTTGGGTCGCATCAAGGAACTCACCAGCGACAATCCCGGCCAGCAGGAGCGCTGGATGCGCCTGCGGCAGGTCGTGAACGAACGACTCGCGATTTCACGCCGCGTGGAACAACTGCGCCGGTCCGATGGCCTTGCGGCGGCAAGCGCCTACGCCGCCAAGGCTCCGCTGCAGGAAACGCGCAACCGCATGCATCAACTGGTCAACGACATGGAGCACGAGGAGAACCGTTTGCTTGCCGATCGCACGCGCGAACGCTCGCGGGCGCACCAGCTGTTCTTGGCCGTCGACGCCACGGTTGCACTGCTGCTCATCGCGCTTCTGACCGCAACGTATGTCGTGATCCGCCGGCAGTTGAGGGAAACCGAGGCCAGCCAACGTGCGCTGGCGGAAAATGAGGAGAGCCTCTCCACGACCTTGCACTCCATTGGCGACGCGGTGCTGGCGACGGATACTGCCGGCCGCATCACTCGCATGAACCGTGTCGCGGAGGAGCTCACTGGCTGGCGCTTTGATGATGCGCGCGGCCGGCCAATCGAAGCGGTATTTTGCGTCATCCACGAAGAATCCCGCGTACCCGCGGAGGTACCGGTTGCGAAAGTGCTCGCCACGGGAGAAGTGCAGGATCTCGCCAATCACACCGCGCTGGTCGCGCGCAACGGCAGCGAGCGTCCGATTGCGGACAGTGCCGCGCCCATTCGTGATGCCAGCGGAAACGTCAGCGGCGTGGTGCTGGTCTTTCGCGACGAGACGGTAACGCGGAAGGCGCAACGCGTCATTCGCGAACAGAACGTGTTGCTGGAGCATCGAGTCCGGGAGCGAACGGCACAACTGCGTGAAAGCGAAGATCACCTGCGCAGCATCATCAACAATGTACCGGCGCTGATTGCCTTCGTCGATGCGGATGAGCGTTACGTGTATGTGAATAAACAGTACCTCGATGTTTTTGCGCCCCTGCACAGCAAGATCGCGGGCCGGTCGGTGCGGGAGATTTTGGGCGAGGAACGCTACGCAAACGTCGCGCCGCGCATTGCGGCCGTATTGCAGGGGCAGCCGCAAAGTTACGACTGGCAGCCCTTCCCGGACGTGTGGCAGGCCATCAGCTACGTGCCCCGGTTGGATGCCGAGGAGCGGGTGCTTGGCTATTACGTACTTGGCACCGATATCACCGAGAGAAAGCACGCCGAACGGGAAATCCGGACATTGAATACGGACCTGGGACGGCATGTGCGCGACCTGGAGCATGTCAGTCGCGCACTGAGAACGCTCAGCGCCGGTAATCGCACGATGCTTCGCGCCACGGATGAGCAGGAGCTGCTCGGCAATATGTGCGACGCAATCGTCGACACTGGCGGCTATCGGATGGCCTGCGTGTGGTACAAGAATCAGGACACGCCCTATTCGCTGCAGCCCATGGCGCAGAGCGGCCACCGGGCCGGTCTCGATGCCTTGCATCGGATCAGGGCAAGCTGGGCGGACAACGAGTATGGCAACGGGGCCGTGGCGCGGGCCATTCGCGCGGGAGAAACCATCCTTGTCCGCGACATTCAATCAGACCCTGCCTATTCGGTCTGGCGCTCACAACTGGCCGGGTACGGCAGCTGCGTGGCCAGCCCCCTGCGCATTGACGGCGAGATCATCGGCAGCCTCGCGATCTATGCCGGCACGGCTGATGGATTCAGCCCGGACGAGGTCGCGCTGCTGACCGAATCGGCGGATGACCTCGCGTTCGGTATTGCGGTGCTGCGCACGCGGGTCGAACAGCAGAGATACCAGCAGGCGATGCATCGCCTGACTTTCTATGATGCACTCACCGGCTTGCCGAACCAGACGCACTTCTCGGACGCGCTCAATCGCGCCATCGAGACCAGCAAGATGGACGGACTACGCTTCTCGGTGCTGCAAACAAACATCGAACGGCTCACGGAGATCAACGATGCGCTCGGATTTCACCGCGGCGATGAAATCCTGCGCGAGTTCGGCGCGAGGCTGCGTATGGCAGTTCCCGCCCGCGCCACCGTGGCGCGTCTGCGTGGCGACGAGTTTGCCGTGTTGTTGCCCGATAGCGATGCCACCGCGGCGATCGCTATGGCGGCCTGCGTTGAGAGCGTACTGTCGGATCCCATAGCGATTGCCGATATTGCGCTCGATATTTCGGCTAAAGTCGGTATTACCTTGTTCCCAGACCATGGCACGACGCCCCATGATTTGTTCCGCCACATGGACATTGCAGTGAACGTGGCGAAACGACGCGGGCGAGGGTACGCGGTCTACGAGCCGCAGCACAGCCACGGCCAGGCAGGACGCCTGACCATGGCGGGTGAGCTGCGGCGCGCCATTGAAAACGGAAGCATGCATCTCTACCTGCAGCCGAAAGTGGAGATCGCCACCGGGCGTGTGTGCGGCGCTGAAGGCCTGGTACGCTGGAAGCATGCGGAGCGCGGCCTGATTCCACCGGCAGAGTTCATCGGCCTCGCGGAACATACCGGGCTCATCAGGCCGTTGACGGAATGGCTCGTCGAAGCGGCGCTGAGCTTGAACCGGGCCTGGAGCCGGGACGGCGAGCATATGCCGATCGCCATCAACTTCTCCGCGCGCAATCTGCACGACGATAACCTGCTGCAAAAGATTCGCCATATCCGGAGCGGGCTTGGCGTAGGCGCCGGCGCGCTCGAAGTCGAAATTACCGAGAGCATGGTGATGGCCGATGCGGAACATGCCCTGCACGTACTGAAGGATTTGCGCGATGAGGGTATCCGGCTCTACATCGACGACTTTGGTACCGGATATTCATCCCTCAGCTATTTGCAGAAACTGCCGGTCGAATACATCAAGATCGATCAGTCCTTCGTCAGCGACATGCTGGTGACCCGGGATTCGTCGCTGATTGTCCGCTCCACGATCGATCTGGCCCATGACCTTGGGCGAAAGGTCGTCGCCGAGGGCGTCGAAACCCGGGCGCACTGGGATCAGCTGGCCGAGTTCGGTGCGGACATCGCCCAAGGCTATTTCATTGCCAGGCCGATGCCTGCCGAGGAATTCCGGGACTGGCTGCACCAGTTCCGCCCCCCGGTTGCCGCGCTGCCGCGGACGACATCCACATAGGTTTCCGTCGTCCTTGAGGCGGGCAGATGGTGCGATCGGGGAATGTCGCGCCGTTCAGACCTCTTTGCCGCTGCTCAGCGACAGAACCGCATAGAGGATGATGGCGCCGAACGTGGCGGTGCCAATGCCGCCAAGCGCGAACTGGCCGAGCTTGAGGGTAAAATCGCCTGCGCCGAGCACGAGCGTGACCGCGGCGACGATCAGGTTCCGGTTTTCGGAAAAATCCACCTTGTTTTCCACCCAGATGCGCGCCCCCGCGACGGTGATCAGGCCGAAGACCACGATCGATACGCCACCCAGCACGGCGCCCGGGATGGTCTGAATGATGGCGCCGAACTTCGGCGAAAAACCGAGCACCAGCGCGATCACGGCCGCCACCACGAACACCAGCGTGGAATAGATTTTGGTTGCCGCCATGACGCCGATGTTTTCCGCATACGTGGTCACGCCAGTGCCGCCCACGCTGCCCGAGAGGATGGTGGCCACGCCGTCGCCGACGAAGGCCCTGCCCATGTAGGCGTCAAGGTTTTGCCCGGTCATTGCGCTCACCGCCTTGATATGCCCGAGATTCTCTGCCACCAGGATGATCGCCACTGGCGCCATCAGCGTCATCGCATGTGCCTGGAATACCGGGGCGACAAAGTGCGGGACGCCGAACCAGGCGGCATTGGCCACGATGGCGAAATCGATCGGCTTGCCCAGCCCGGCACCGTTTGCAAGCAGGAAGTAGATGGCATAAGCCAGCAGCAGGCCGATGAGAATCAGCAAGCGTTGTGCCATGCCGCGAGTGAACACGGCCACGGTGCCGACGCAGAAAACGGTGACCAGGGCCATCCACGCATCAAAACTGTTGCCGGACACGCCCTTGACCGCGATCGGCGCGAGATTCAGGCCAATGACCGCCACGACCGCGCCGGTAACGACCGGCGGCATCAGTTTCTCGATCCAGGCCGTGCCGATTCCCATCACCAGCAGGCCAATCAGTGCATAGACGACACCGCAGGCGATGATGCCGCCGAGGGCAACGCCCATGTTCGGATTCGGGCCGCTGCCGCCATATCCGGAAACGAGGATCACCAGGCCAATGAAGGCGAAGCTTGAACCCAGGTAGCTTGGCACCCGCCCGCCGACAAAGAGGAAAAAGAGCAGCGTGCCGATGCCGGACATGAAAATGGCCAGATTCGGATCAAAGCCCATCAGGAGCGGCGCCAGCACGGTCGCGCCGAACATGGCGACAATATGCTGCAGCCCCATCGCGATTGTTTGCGGCCAGGGCAGTCGCTCGTCCGTGGCGATGACGGGGCGCTGGCCGTCATTGGTGCTCTCGCGCAGCCGCCAGCGGGGAAAGTAGGTGTTTGCCATCAGGATTCTCCAGAGGATCCGACAGCCGGCCGGAAAGCCTGCCTGCGCCATCGGGAATTCATTGAAATATTTCCAAGGGGGAAGTGTATTGAGAGCAGCGCAAACCGACAACTAAAAAACGCGCTCACTCGCAGGAAAAGTGCCTGATGGTGATGGCTTGCATGGGCTGGAGAATCATGGCGCGAGGGAACACAAGGCGTGGCACGCTCGCTGTCCGCCGGGTTCCCGACTGCTGGGGGAGAGTGGAGTGTGCAGCAGGCGAGGCAACCGCAGCGCATTACCTCGTGATTCCCTGGCGATAGTGATGATCCCTCACCTGGGAGAGACCGGAAATTGGTGCCGGAATTTTTGCATACCGCCGGCTCCGGTACAAACAGCTTATTCTTCTGAGACGTGCTCACTCCGAAAAGCATGAATGCAGCGATGCTATCGAAAACCGATGACGCGCGTGTGACATTTCGCAACCGGTCGCACTTTGGCCCGCTTTGCCCGCGAAAGTGCCGGGAGAAAGCGCATGCCTGCCGGCGAACCAAGGCAAGTGGATGCGCATCAAAGCGTGATAGTCCGCATGGAGGCCGTATGCGAAATCTTTGCCTTTTCCTGCTGGTTTCACCGCTGTTCGCCGGATGCATGATCAATGCGGAGGGCGCGCGCGTCAGCCCGCCGCCACCGGCCATCCAGGGTTCGAACGACGCGCAGGGAAACCCGCTGTCCGTGCCCGGCGCAGGCATGGGCGTAGGCTCGGGCAATCCCAATCCGGTTGGCCCGGGCGGCATGGGTCCGGTGCCTCCGCGCTGAGTGCCAGCGAAAGGACACGGGCCACCTCCGCGCGCTTCGCTCCGGGGCAACATGCGGTCTGCTCGATGGGGTCCTGCAGTAGTCGATATACTTCGGCTTTTGCGGCAGCTCAGGGGAGCAGATGAATCATTCCAGAAGCGACATAGAATTCAAAGACCGGTCTAGCGTTGTCGACATCTTCCTGATTTTCCTGCGGCTCGGCCTCACCTCGTTTGGCGGGCCGATTGCACACCTGGGCTACTACCGTGAGGAATTCGTCGTACGGCGCAAATGGCTCGACGAGCATGCCTATGCGGACCTCGTTGCACTTTGCCAGTTCCTGCCGGGTCCGGCCAGCAGTCAGGTCGGAATGGCGCTTGGCTTGTCGCGTGGCGGCATCCTCGGTGCGGTCGCCGCCTTTCTGGGATTCACGCTTCCTTCCGCAATTGCGCTGGTACTGTTTGGACTGGGAATATCCCATTTCGGCGGTCAGCTCGACAGCGGCTGGCTGCACGGTCTCAAGGTGGTGGCCGTGGCGGTCGTCGCGCAAGCCTTGTGGGGCATGGGAAAAACATTGGCGCCGGACTCCAGGCGCGCGACGATTGCGGTCGCGGCGGCAATCATCGTTTCCCTGGTGCCTTCCGCATTGGGGCAAGTTGGGGTGATCGTTGCGAGCGGTCTTGTTGGCTGGGCTTTGCTTCGCAGTGATACAGCCTTGCCGCATACCTTGCTGCGAGTTCCCCTTGCGCGGCGCGCCGGCGCCTTGCTCCTGGCCGCTTTCTTCCTGCTCCTGCTTCTCCTGCCTGTCGTTGCGGGAGCAACAAAGAGCCATGGCATGGAATTGTTCGACAGCTTCTATCGCGCTGGTTCACTTGTATTTGGCGGCGGACACGTTGTTCTGCCGTTGCTGCAATCCCAGGTAGTTCCTGCGGGCTGGGTTTCCAACGAAGCTTTTCTCGCGGGGTATGGTGCTGCACAGGCCGTCCCCGGCCCCTTGTTTACCTTCGCGGCTTACCTCGGCGCAGTCTCAAGCCAGTCGCCGTCCGGATGGGCTGGCGCGGCGATCACTCTTGTCGCGATCTTTCTGCCGGGCTTTCTCCTGATTACCGGGACGCTTCCGTTCTGGGAACAACTGCGTCGTTACACAGGCATCAAGCGCGCAATGCTGGGAATTAATGCCGCCGTGGTCGGACTGCTGCTGGCGGCGTTTTACAACCCGGTCTGGACCAGTGCCATCAAGAGCCCCGCAGATTTTTGCCTCGCGGCTACTGCCCTTCTTGCGCTGGTATTCTGGAAGCTGCCGCCATGGCTGGTAGTGCTGCTTGCGGCGATTGCCGCGGGGCTGGGGATCGGATAAGAGCTAAGGGCTAAGGGCTGGGTGCCAACGCGAATGCGCGCGGATCGACATAAAAAAAACCCGCAAGCTTGCGCTTGCGGGCGAGACTTTCATCAGTCGGGAGGGGAACTGATGGACGTACTTTACGCTGGTCCCGAAGGAAATCCATCTGCCTTTACAACCATTTACCGACGACACATTGCGATACACAGGGATACGTTTGAATTACATGACCTGCAGGCAATGCATTGCTGTCTCCCCATATCCTTTCGATGGATCAGCAAAATATCATCGACAGCATGGCAGCATCGTCCACTAGCATCAATGCCACCAGAACACCCCATATCCTGGCGTAGGCGCTGAGTCGGTGAAGGACAAGTTCAAGTTCAAATTGCATTCGGTGAACCTGGATTTTCGCGGGTGGCCGCGCGCCAGGCTGGTTAATCTGTGGTGTCCTGATTATAGAGAAACTGCACCCTGACTGTCTTGCTATGGAACCATACTGTCGCCTGCGTGCTCACTGTGACGGCATGAGCCAGGAGCCTTGCAAAGCAAGCTGCACTGCATGTTTCCCACGTTTCGCCTATTCTTAGGTAACGGCCTTGCGCGTGCCGGGCATTGTCCTTGCGCCGCTGGCAACGCTAACCTTGCGCAGAGACTTGTCATGAAGCGTTTTTTCATTGCAGTGCTGCTTGTGCTGATATCCGGGTGCGCGCAGCGCACTCCCGAACAGATGCTGGCCCTGTTCGGCGACCCGGCTCCGACGGATGCGGCAACCCAGAGCATCGTGATCCCACCCGAGACCCGGTGGGTCAATGTCACGGGCGGCGATACGGTCAAGTTCGTGGTCGGCGAGAAGGCCTTCGCGTGGACATTCAATGTGGCGCGCACAGTCAATTCATTTGACCTGAGTCGCGTGGCGCCGCCCGGCGTACTTGACCACCATGTCGAAGCCTACGTCGCGCCGGATCCGAAGTATATCGGCGCGGACGGTTTCGACGGCGGAAAATAGGCAAACAGCGCGTTACCAGCGTCGAGATCAATGCGCCATCAGAACTGGCAGGTTCATCGTCCGCAGCACGGTTGCAGTAACACCGCCCAGGACGACTTCCCGCAGGCGCGAATGACCATATCCGCCCATTACCAGCAGATCGGTATCGAATCGCGCTGCCTCTGCCAGCAGCACCGTGCCAATGTCCGCGCGGGATGAGCCGGCACTTGTGCAGGTCACTTCCGTCCGGATGTCATGGCGCGCCAGGTAAAGGGCAATGTCCGCACCGGGTTCCTGCCCGTGTGCCCCGCGCCCGATTTCCGGATCGACTACGCAGAGCAGCACGCTGGCTGCGCGCCGGAGTATCGGCAAGGCGCCCGTGATGGCGCGTGATGCCTCCAGGCTGCCGTCCCAAGCGATGACACAGCGCTTCCCGATGCTGGTGGTACGGCTGGCGAGCGGGCAGACCAGTACGGGCCGGCCGGAATTCATAAGAACATATTCCGGCAGGTTGTCGGGAACGTCGAGCGGATCATCGGCGTCAACCTGGCCGACGATTAGCAAATCGCTATAGAGGCCCTGAAGGCAGAACGCCATGCCAGCTTCGTCATCGAGCACGCGCTTCTCGCAGGAACACACGTCAGCGCCCATTGCAATGCGCTCAAACACGTCAAGGTCGGCGTTCACCTTACTGCGCACGCGCCCAAGGTAGTCAGCGAGTAGCGATGTCGCCTCGCTGCCGATCGAGCTCATGTAGGGCGAATCCGGCAGCATGGTCGACGCCATGCCGACCAGATGGGCGCCACATGCGACGGCCAGCTCCGCGGCAAGGCGGACGCGTTCCGGCATGTGACGCGACGAATTGATGTGGACGGCGAACGTCGGGCGGTCCATGGCAATCTCCGCTGAGTGATGGGGATGTTTATTAGCTGCCTACATGCTATGACTCCATGCGGAAATTCCATGTGAGCCAGCTCAAAGCATCGATGATTGGCGTGCCTGGAAGAATGAAATTGGCATGGCGTGGGCGGCGCCGTGTGCTACCTTCTTCAAAGGTACGCTCCGCAGGCCGACAAAAGGAACTGCAATGACTATTTCGGAACGAAAAGTACAGGCAATACGGCCCGAACACGAGGTAATGACGCAGCAACGTCTTCCCTACTTCATCGGAATCTCCGGACAGACAGTCGGTGCACAGGGCCTGTCGATGCATATCGTGGTCATCCCGCCTGGCGCGCGTGCGGCGCCACATCAGCACATTGGCTACGAAACCGGAATTTATGTATTGGCTGGCCGGGTGTGCACACGCTGGGGAGAGAGGCTGGAAAACGAGGTGGTGAGCGAGGCCGGCGACTTCCTGTTTGTGCCGCCCGGTGTGCCGCACGAAGCCATCAATCTGAGCGAGACCGAGTCGGCTCGTGCTGTGGTCGCCCGAAATGACCCGGCAGAGCAGGACAAGGTTGAACCGTATGTCGTCACCGCCGCTGCTGCTCCGGTGGGGCAAGCGCGATAAACCCGCATCATCTCCTTGAGGTTTTCCTGGCCTTCCCGACGGTACCGATTTAGTTGAACCCCGGAGCGATGCCAGAATTTCAATATCGAAGCGCTTCGGAGTCGAGTCGAGCAGGTTCTGCGCGCCGTAGTTTCATGGAAGTTGCAATTGCGGTCTTTGACCGACAGAAAAAGCCTCACCTCCCCCATGAACATGGGAGGCAGACACGACGCCTTTCAGGTTTAATTGCCGCATATCAACAGTGACCCCCGAGATTCAATCAATGGAATACAAGTGGATGGCTTCTATCGGCGTGGTGGTGGCATGCGCCGGATTGGTGGGACTGATCATGAATGCGGTCCTGGCCGGAAGCATCGCGATTGGAGTAGGGCTGATCGCCGCCCTCTCTGCCCTCGTCGGCGCATGGTGGAACGACGAATAGCTTGACAGGGCGGTGAGCATCGCGGTCATTACGGTAATTGCCCGTCGCCGCCTAGCGGGATGGCACAAATCGGCGGCGTTATCGCCTTTATTGGACTGCTCGCACTGATCATGGATTCTCCTCCGGCCGGCGTCCTTTCGACAGGAACGGGTTCCAGGCTCATTGTTGTTGCGGTCATTGGCGTCTGGCTGCACCAGGAATGTGATTGACGACGGCACCGCGCCGTTTCCCCAGGACGCTTCAGACAACATCCACGTGGTGCGGGACTATTCTGCGGTAGCGCGCCATCCCGTTCAGGTCGACCAACCCGAGCCATCTTGCCACATCGCTTTCGGATTGGCCCTTGGCCAGCTGCCGCACTGCGAAGGTATGCCGCAATTTGTACATGCCTCCCGCTTCCTGCCCCATCCCGGCGCCGGCGAGTACAGCTTTGCAGGCATCGTGACAGGCCGTATGCGACCAACCCTTGCCGCTCAAGGTCGCCGGAAAAACAACATCTCCTTCGATGCCGAGATCCACCCGAATCCCAAGCCAGAACGCAAGCTGTCTCCCTGCCCATTCCGCCAAGGGAGTTTCCCGGGCTGGCGAATTCCCATTACCCGGCAACGACAGCTTCCACGGAAGATTCATCTTGCGTCCGCCAGCCGAACAGACGCCGTCCAGCGTGAGGGCGCGCACATCTCCCGGGGTCAGGCCGCCACCCAGCATCGTCGCAACAGCGGTGCGATCGCGCACTTCCTTCCATGACATGGGGCTGTCCGATCCATTCTTGTCACGGACTTGCGTCAGATAGGCAATTAAGCGTTTGGCCTGAGCTTCCCCGTAGTACTCCGGCAGCGGGTCGTGATGCGACGCGTTGGCAAAACGATATTCCGGCCGCTGGAGAAGGTCGTGTGCCGCAGTGTTGGGCACAGTCCCCTCCCGATGCGCGTGAAAGCGACATACCCGATCGATCAATGTGAGCAGTCGCCAGGCATAACGCGGGGATAGATCGGCGGCCTTGGTCGTGATCCGGACCTTCCCCCTTGGATCACCCGCGCCGCGAATGGCGAGAAAGGTTTCGATGTCCTGTGGTTCGAGCCGTGCCAAGTCAAGTTTCCGCTCACTGCAATACGCGGCGAAAGCATGCCACATCTCCTGGTAGACCGTCGCAGATTCCTCGCGCAGCGGGCGTTCGCTCCGCACGCCAGACACCGATTGAGCACGATGCTCAACCCAGGACTTGAACGTCATACGCAGGCGTTCTTCAAGTGTCGTCTCATCATCAAACAGCGGCAGGGTCATGTTAGGAGATGATCGTTTGGATACGGGTATTGTCCCCGGATTTTGGGCGAAGCTCAATCAATCCGAACTAACGGCATTCATCTGGCTTCACACTCTGCCCGCACCGCTCTACGCTTTTCCGGCAAGTGCTGACAAGCAACGGCCGTGCCGTTAGTTCGGATTTGAAATGATGCCAGGACAGGTAAATGCGGACGCCACTGTCGCGGCATGTCGTGACAGTGCTTAATCAACTCAACCGGAGGATACTTTTCCCGATGCTCCGATCGGAGCTCGCCGTGACGATCCGTGAAGAACCAAGCGCCGTTATCGCATCGGCGCGATTGGTGAAGATTGCATGGCCGCCAAGTGGCGCCAGCGTTTGCTCGAAACGGGTTTACTCCCCCGCCTGATTCAATGTCATCCGTTCACCGGCCGCACGTGGCGCCGCGACGGGCCTGACCTGGATTGATGTCCACGCTGGCCGCGCGAAGAGGAAGCGGAGCGGTGTGTTGCGCACCGACCAGTACATCAGCATGGCGCCCGCGACCGAGACGATGGTGACGGCCAACGCGAGGTTACCGATATCGTTGATGACGAGACGTTCGCTGATCAGTCCGCGCATCAATGCGAGAGGAAGGACGAATCCGAGATAGACCACGATGGAATGCTGCCCGAGATATCGCAGCCAGTGCATCCATTGCACCCGCGACAGCAAGGTAGCGAACAACAGCACGGCGAATGCGCCGGAGAAGCCCATCAGCAGCGACACTCCCGGCCGCGCGGCAAAACCCTCTTCGACCAGCGTCCAGTTGCCGGCAAACCATCCGGCGAGAATCAATGCCGTTACTGCAGCATGCGAGCGTGCCCATGCGGCGAAGCCAAGCACATGCCGCGCAAAGATGTGTCCCGAAAAGAAGAAGACGAAGTAGTGGGTGAACTTGTCGAACAGCAGCAGGCCGGTATTGAAATTCGCAATCTGCAGAGCGACTGCACCCGCCAGTATCAGCAGCACGGGAACGCGACGCACGAGCCTGACTGCGATGAAAAAAAGCGACAGGATGTAAATGAACCAAAGCGGCCCGTCCGGCGGTTGTACATACAGGTGGAGGTAACTGGTCAGGACAGCAAATTTGTCCGCGTCGAGCACATGGCGCAGGTCCGTATACGTAAAGCGGAACGTGACCCAGAGGGCATAGAAGTAGACGAAATGCAGGATCTTCGTGTCGATGTAGGCCCGCAACGGACGGTCAACGACGCGCGAGACGAACAGGCCTGAAATCAGGAAGAAGTCGGGCATGCGGAACGGCTGGGCGAAATCGACCACGTGCTGCATCCAGCCTGTGGCGTGCGTCAATTGGTGCACATGATGCGTCGCATAGAGCGTCACCACCAGGATGATACAGACGCCCTTGGCATAATCGACCCATTCAACGCGATTGAAGTCATAGGTGCGCGGACGCTGCGGATCCGGTTTTGCTTCCCTCTGCATGACGGGTGACATGACGCCTCCATGTGCTTGCGTGTGTCGATCCTGCTTCTCAAGCCCTTGCCAGGGCATGCACCGCCGGGAGAAAAGCTAGGCCGGAAAACCTCACGCTTTTCCCGTGGCACTTGCATCATCTTGTTGCAACTGAAAATGTCTCCAGCCATTCGCCGAAATTGATCACCCGCCATGGCATGTGGCTGAAGGGTCTCTTTCCATCGATGATGTCTTCGAGTACGTCGAAACATGCCGGAGAAAACAGTCCATCTGACGCCTCGACGGCATGTTGCATGCGCTGCCTGAAAAGATCCGGAACCCGTTCGCGCAACCAGGTTTCTTCCGGCGTCGCAAACCCGATCTTGTCCACTCGGTCGCGAATCCGCTGCGGCAGTATTCCGCTCATGCCCGCGCGCTGCACGCGCTTGGTCATGCCACCGGACAACTTGAATTCGTCGGGCAGGCCGAGCACGAATTCAACCAGGCGGTAATCCAGGAAGGGAACGCGCGATTCCACCGAGTGCGCCATGGAATCCCGGTCTTCCCAGTGCAGCAGCATCTGCAGGTTGGTGGCCGTGAGCTGCGCGCGCGACATGCTGTTGATGCTGTCCATGTCGATTCCTGACCGCGTCAGGGGATCACTCGGTTGCACATCAAGTGCATCCATATTGAGCCAGGACGGCTTGCTCCAGGCGCGTCCTGCAAGGGCGCGTAGCGGCTGCTTGATGAGGTCCGGCAGCAGCACGTTGGCCATGTACATCATCGCACGCAGTTCGGAATAGCCGTGCGCGCGCTTGGTGAGCTGGATTTCCCGCCAGAGGTGCAGCAAGCGGCCGGCGCGCAATAGTGCGGCAAAGCGCGGGCCGAAATACATGTGGTAGCCGGCCAATTGCTCATCGGCACCCTGCCCGTCCAGCATCACCTTCACGTCATGACTGGCTGCGAGCCGGAATACGTTCCATTGCGCGTAGATGCTGGTCGAGCTGAACGGCTCGTCCTGGTGCCAGGTAATGACTGGCAGTTCATGAAACAGCTTGTCGATTGCGGGGCACACGTAATGTGCCTGCACGCCGGTTGCGCGCACCACTTCGTCTATCCACGCGCTCTCGTCGACACGCTTGTCTTCGGCGCACGCGGAAAAACTCATCTGCATCTGCGTCGCGCCCTGCTCGTGCAGCAAGCGATTCATGACGCAGACGATGGACGACGAATCCAGTCCGCCCGACAGGCAGGATCCGACAGGGACATCGGCACGCAGGTGCAGGCGCACCGCATCCGTAAAGCGTTCCCGGAACATCTGCGCCGCACCGGCGAAGGTGCCGTCAAAGGAAGCGGCCTGCAGCTCGTACCACTGGGTCGAGGCAATCCTGCCCTCGGCGTCCGTGGCGATCCCTGATACGTCGAGATGCATGTAATGCCCGGGCCGGAGTTGATGCACGCGCGAGAACAAGGTTTCATGCGTGTGGTCAATCAGTCCCCATACGAGATAGTCGTAAGCAGCGCGCGGATTCATCGATGCCGACCAGCCGGGAAAGGCAGTGAACTGCTTGATCTCCGAAGCGAAGCAGAAACTGCCGTCCGGCGCGACCCAGTAGTACAAGGGCTTGATACCGAAGCGGTCGCGGGCCAGAAACAGGGCCTGCTTCTTTGCATCATAGAGCGCAAAGGCCCACATGCCGTTGAAACGATGCAGGCACTCCGCGCCCCACGCAGCATAGGCGGCAAGCACCACTTCGGTGTCCGAATGCGACTGAAAGCGGAAGCCGAGCGTTTCCAGTTCCGCGCGCAGTTCAATATGGTTATAGATTTCGCCGTTGTAGACAATCCAGTAGCGGCGATCAGACGAACACATCGGCTGATGGCCTGCGGAGCTGAGGTCGAGAATGGCCAGGCGACGGTGCCCCAGCGCGAGCGTGACGGGCGTTTTCCTGCATTCGTCAGCCGGCCGATCCGGTGACCATGCCAGCGCCGCCGCGTACCCGTCGTGCGGCGTGTCGATCCCACCACAAACGATCGGTGCCGACACCGGCGACGGAAACAAGACAAAACCTTCGTCATCCGGGCCGCGATGCCGGACCAGGTCGTTCATCCGCACCACGAATTCGGCGGGGATGGCATGGGTCGATACAAATCCGCTTATGCCGCACATTGAATCGCTTTCCTTTCACCTCGGCGGACGGCGATATCGGCCATCCACAAATATAGTCCATACAGGGCCAGTTCGTTGAGCAGCACCGCGAGCAGCAGCTCATCCAGCGGGATACGTCCACTGGCGAAGCCCAGCACACTCCATGTCGCGGCTGAGTAAATCATCTGCCATAGCGCGCCAAACCTCACCTGTTCCATGACGAGAAAGATCGAGGTGATCGGCGAGACGCACACGCGGAAGACGGCGGGCAGCAGCACCAGCAGCAGGTAATGCGAATCGGTGCGCCATCCCTTGCCGAGAAACAGCGACAGCACCGGCTCGCCGGCCAGCGCAACCAGTGCAATGATCGCAGCGCCGGCCAGTGCCAAATCGCGTACCGTTCTCCACATCAGCGCGCGCGGCGATTGCCCGGCGCGCGCTGCATCGCCAGCATGTTTGTAAAACACCTGGGAAATGGCGTTGGACAGCAACAGCAGTGGCGCAGCAGCGAGCCGCTGCACCTGCGAGTAGTTTCCACCAGCCGCGTCGCCGTAATGCTGCACAATGAACAGGAGCGGCAGCGACAGGGTCAGGGTGTCGAGCACGGCCATCGGCAGCGATACCACTGGGTATTCCCAGTATTTGCGGGCAACTGCTTTCGCGCGCATGCGTGCCGGTGCAAGCAGTTCGGGCCAGGAAAAGGCGAAGCCGGCCAGGGCGGCAGCGAGCAGGCCGACCATGAACGCTGCGGGCAAGCCCCCGCCCACGTAGAGCAGCGCTGCGGCGACGAAGCAGGCGGGCTGGACCATGCGCTGGAGCGCAAGCTGGAGAAAGGCGCCGCGCCGCACCAGGACTGCGCCGGACACGGCCATCAGCGCTTGCAATCCACCGGCCGCGACACAAAGCGTGGCAAGCGCCATCGGTGCGAGCGGTTGTGGCCAGGGCAGAAGGTGCTGCACGCCAAGCCAGACCGCGAACCCGCCGAGCACAAGGCTCGCCAGGCATGCCAGCAGTCCCAGGCGATACATCGATGGAATTTCGTCATCCTGCGTTGCCGGCAGCGCCTTGTCGAAGCGCAGCGCAGTAGCGGTGGCGATCACGCCGCAGACGGCGACCAGGCTGGCATAGACGCCAAACTCGGCGGGCGTGTACAAGCGCGCGAGTACGGGCGTGGCAAGCAGCACGATCAATTGCCCGGCAGCGATGCCGCCGGCGTTGACCAGCGTATGGTTCAGAAAGGATCTGCGTGAATGGACTTTATCGGACATGCAACAGCCCCGGCAACAAAGCAATGGAGCGGTCCGTCATGCTTCGGACAACCGGTGGTCTTCGGTATCGCGCATAGACCGGCTCCGCTCGCGATCCTCCAGCAGGGCGCGGTACAGCGAAAGCAGTTTTGTTTCCTCCCGGTCCCAGCGATATTTCTCTGCTGTGGCGCGGCGCCCGTTGGCGCCCATGCGGACCACGTCTTCGGGATGCGTGCGCAGGTGCCGGATGGCGTCCGCGATCGCATCCGGCCTGGTGTGGTCGACGCATATGCCGCACTGGTTGCCTTCGATGAAGTCGCGCCACAGCGGAAAATCGGAGGCGATGACCGGCACGCCGGCCGACATGTATTCGAACATCTTGATTGGCTGTGCATTGATGAAATTCGGCACCGGATGAAAGATGACCATGCCAGCAAAGCTTTGCGCCATGATGTCGGCCACGCCCTTGCGATCCACCACGCCGCATTCCCGCACATGCTGCCAGCCGTCATAGCCGGTCACCTCGTCGCGCAGCAGGCCGGGGCGGAAATCGCCCGCAAGCAGCAGTTGCTCACCGCTCATGCCGATCGCTTTCACCATCTCCTGTATGCCGCGATGCTTGTGGATATTGCCGACATAGCAGACGCTCTTGCGCTGGCTGACGTCGACATCCTGTGCCGGAGGCAATTCATGCAGAAGCGGAAAGTTGTTCACCACCACGACCTGTTTTGCGAGATTCTCGAACAGCGAGCCGATGAATGGCGTCGCCGTCACCACCGCAGAGAAGCGGCGTGCGCCAAAATCTTGCACCGCGCCGGCAATGGCCGCAACCGCGTGGCGTGCGCGTACGGGCACCCAGTCCTTGGCATGGATGTCGCCGATGAGGTCTTCATGCGCATCGAAGACTACCTTTTTCCCGCTGCGCGCAAGCATGACGCCGTAAGGAATCAGCTCCGGGTCATGGAAATGGTACAAGTCCGCATTGAGCTCCCGCGCCGCGTGGTAGCAATGCCGTGCATGCGAAACCATGCGCGACAGCCTGCCTCCCTGCGCGTCGGGCGCGACCGGGTGGACCGTCACTCCATGGCTGGCGGCTTCGGCCATGTCGGCGGCGGTAGCATCGATCACGAGGTGCGTGTCGTAGCCGGCATTCGCAAGCGAGATGCACTCCTTGCGGAAAATCCGGATGTCCAGCCCTCTATGGACCGACGAAAAATGACAGATCTTTTTCACGATGCGTTTTCCCAATGTGATCGGCGACGGGTGGCCTCACAGGCCTGGCAAGCCATGCAAGCATCAATGCTTCGCATAGCAGGTTGCTGTCCGCGGCGAGTGATGCATCGGACAGCAGGTGGTCGAGGTCGGCGCCGGGGCGAAGATGGCCGGCGAGTGCGGTGCGCTGATCGAAGATGCGCGCGCGCAGGCCCGCTCCCATGCCCTCGGACAGCCACGATTGCGTCACGTCGAAGCCGCGCTTCAGGCGGTTCAAGCGAATGGAATCCGGCACGACCCGCGCACTTGCTTCGCGCAGCGCCCACTTGCCGAATCCATGGCGCAGCTTCAGGCGCGCAGGCAATGCGAGCGCCAGTTCGACGAGGCGATAGTCCATGAAGGGAAGGCGGCTCTCGACGCCATATCCCATCGAATTGCGATCCTCGTAGCGCAGCAGGGTGGGCAGACTCCATTGCTGCACATCGTCGATCTGGCGCACAGTCAGGCGCGGGCTGCCCAGCAGGTTTTCGCTGGGCGGCTTCCAGTCGAGGAGGCGGAAGGATGCTTCCGCCTTGCCCCAGTAGCGATGCCGGTTTTCCCAGTAGAGACGGGCCTGGCGTCCTTCGTGCAGCAGCATCAGCCCGAAGGAATAGAGCAGGCGCACCGTGCTCGCTGGTTCGCGGGCATGCAGCGCTTCGCGCAGAGCGACGATGAAGAATTTTCGGTAGCCGGCGAATACTTCGTCCGCTCCCTGTCCGCCGAGCAGCACCTTGTAGCCGGCTGTGCGCACCGCGCGGAAAACCTCGTTCTGGGCAATCGGACTCAGGCCGGCAAACGGCGCCTCCTGGAAGGCCAGGGTACGATCGAGGGCGGCGCACAGATCGGCGGGGCTTGATTCCGGCCAGACGTAACTCACGTCGATGTCCAGCGTTCCGGCAAATTCCTGCACCTGCGGCCCTTCCGATGCCGCTGCCGACGGTGAGCCATAGGTGAATCCAGCGAGCTTTTTCACCTTCCGGGCCGCGAGTGCAGCAATGGCTGTTGAATCCAGGCCGCCGCTGAGGGAAACCGCCACCGGAACGTCGCTGCGCAGGCGCAAGCGCACCGCGCTTTCCAGCATGTGCCGGCAGCGCGCGACCAGTTCATCATCTCCGCTGGTCAGGATGGACTGTGCACACGCATCGACGGCACTTTTCAGGTCGTACCACCTTCCCTCCTCGGCCACCATCACGTTATCAGATAGTTGGAACCTGACCCATCCACCCGCCGGGACCGATTTGACGTTCTGGAACGGCGAGCCGGATTGTGCCGTCTCGAAAACCTTGTAGCGCGCGCCGCGCGCGCAATAGTCGAGATCCACCTCTGCGCCCGCCTGGAAGGCGATTCCCGCCACGGAGGAGGAAAACGCAACGGCGCCATCCTGGGTCCTGCCCCAGCACAGCGGCTTCACGCCGAAACGGTCCCGCACCAGCCACACCTGGCCGGAAGGGCAATGCAACGCGGCGAAGGCGAACATGCCGTTAAAGCGCGACAACGCGTCCAGCCCCCATTGCGCCCACGCCTTGAGCAGGACCTCGCTGTCACTGCCCGACCGAAAGCTCCAGCCGAGACGCTGCAAGTCCTCGCGCAGCTCGACGTAGTTGTAGATTTCGCCGTTATACGTAATCCACCAGCCGGAGACGGGATCGTGCATGGGCTGATGGCCGAGCTCGGACAGGTCGATGACGGACAGGCGGGTGTGCGCCAGCCCGATGGTGTGCCCGCGGCAGTCGAATGTTTTGACGCCGTGGGCATCAGGGCCGCGCCGCAGGATGGCTGGCAGGTGTTCGGACAGCATCTCGTCGGCGCGCCCGGCTCCCTTGCGAATCGTTCCTGCAATTCCACACATGAAGAATGACTCCGGTTTGGCCAGGCGTTGTGATATTCAGCGTGCGGCCACGCGCAGCACGGCGGCCGCGACACGCTCCACCGAAGCGTCGTCCAGGTCGGGGCCCATCGGCAGGCTGATGACCCGCCGTGTCATTTCGCCCGCCACGGGAATATGCATGTCGTAACCATACTTCGCATACGCGGCCTGAGCGGGAATCGGAGCCGGATAATGCACCGCCACCGGGATCTTGCGTTCCCTGAGCTCCGCCTGAACGTCGGCACGGTTGGCAACCCGGATGGTGTACTGCGCGAACACACCCTCGCAATCCGGCCGCTGGCGCACGGTATCAATGCGTCCGGCGAACAGATCGTCGTAGCGCGCGGCGATTCGGCGCCGCTGCGCCAGTTCCCAGTCGAAGCGCTCCAGCTTGGCCAGCACGACCGCGCATTGCAGCGTATCCATGCGTCCGCCAACGCCGACACGCGTGTGCACGTAGCGTGCAGATTGCCCGTGAATCCGGATTTCGCGCATCGCCTCAGCCAAATTGCGGTCGCTGGTGAAAATCGCGCCGCCGTCACCGTAGCAACCGAGCGGCTTGCTCGGGAAGAAGCTGGTGCAGCCAATGGCTGACAGATTGCAGCTCTTCCGCCCCTTGTACGTCGCGCCAAAACTTTGCGCGCCGTCCTCGATCACGCTCAGGCCATGCCGCTGCGCGACGGCATTGATCTGGTCCATGTCTGCCGGCTGGCCGTACAGCGACACCGGCATGATCGCGCGCGTGCGTGGCGTGACTTTTTCCTCGATCAGAGTGGCATTGATATTGCACGTATCGGGTTCGATATCGACAAACACCGGCGTCGCCCCCAGCAGGGCGATCACTTCCGCCGTGGCGATGAAAGAGAACGGCGTGGTGATCACTTCATCGCCAGGCTGAATGCCGATGGCCATCAATGCGATCAGCAGCGCTTCCGTTCCCGAGGCGACCGTGATGCAATCGCTTGCTCCCGTGTATGACGCCAGGCGCCCTTCCAGCTCCTGTACTTCCGGCCCCATGATGTAGTTGCCATGGTCAAGCACTGCTTGCATCCGCGTGTGGATTTGCGTGCGCAGCGCCTGGTACTGACTCTTGAGGTCGATAAATTCCATCTTCGTATCGCGCGGTGCCGGCGCAGCGTCCTGCGTCGCTAGCGCGCATACACCGTTCCTCAGCAGATAGCGTTCCCCGGTATGCGGGCAGATCGTTTCTCCATCGCCGTGCAAGGGCAGGTCAAGGCGCTCGCCGAAACGGCTCATCCAGCCGATCTGCCGTGCAGGAACGCCAGCCATGAGAGCAAAATCGGGCACGTCACGATTCACGACGGCGCCCGCCGCAACGAATGCATATTGCCCGACGGTCGTGCCGCAGACGATGGTCGAATTGGCACCGAGCGTGGCACCGCGCCGGACCAGCGTCGGACGGTACTGGTCCTTGCGCGGTATGGTCGAGCGCGGGTTATAGACATTGGTGAAGACCATGCTCGGTCCGCAGAAGGCGTCGTCCTCGATCGTGACGGCGTCATAGACAGAGACGTTGTTCTGGATCCGGACGTTATTGCCGATCACCACCTCGTTGCCGACAAACACGTTCTGCCCGAGGGAACAGCCGTTGCCGATGCGCGCGCCGGCGCAGACGTGCGCGAAATGCCAGACGTGTGTTCCTTCGCCAAGGACTGCGCCCTCGTCCACGATGGCGCTGGGGTGGATGGCCTGCTGCATGTCAGTATTCCATGGGCAAGGCGATGCGCTTGCCGTCGCGTGCGGAAAGGTAGGTGGCGATCAGCACTTCCAGGGTCTTCAGCCCCTCGCGGCCGTCGGTTTCCGGCTCCGCCTCGCCGCGCAGCACCTTGATCACATTGTCGTAGTACCTGGCATGGCCGAATCCGTACACCGAGCCGGTTTCATAACTTGCCGTCTTCACCTTGTCGTCATCTTCGCTGCGGTCGGCAAATTCCCAGTGCTGCACTTCATTGAGCGCAACGCCGCCGATGCGCACCGTGCCGCGCTCGCCGAGCACCGTGATGCTCCCTTCCAGGTTCTTCGGCCAGGTCAGCATGGTGACGTTCACCGAGCCCAGCGCGCCATTGCGCCAGCGCAGGCTCAATACGCCGGTATCCTCCACCTCGATATTGCGTTGCAGGGTCGCGGTGTAGGCATGCAGGCTCTCCACCGGCCCGATCAGCCATTCCACGAGATCGACATAATGGCTGGCCTGGTTCATGAAGGCGCCGCCGTCGTATTCCCAGGTGCCGCGCCATTTCGCGCTGTCGTAATATTCCTGCGGCCGCGTCCAGAAGACGTTGAGGTTGACCATATTGATCTTGCCGAAGCGCTTGTCCTCGATCGCCTTCTTCAGCAATTGCAAGGTCGTGTTGAGCCTGTTCTGCTTGACGACGAACAGGCGCACGCGCGCCTCGTCGCAGGCGGCGACCATGCGCTTGCCGTCCTCCCAGCGCGTGGCCATCGGTTTTTCGGTGACGACATGGCGTCCCGCCTGGGCCACCTGGATCGCCTGCGAGGAATGCAGGCCGGAGGGAGTCGCCAGCACGAAAGCATCGGCCTTGCAGTCGGCCAGCATGGCCTCCAGGCTGCGGTAGGCTTTCGCCCCCGTCGCACCGGCAGCACTTTCCAGTGCGCGCGGGTCCACGTCGCACACGCCAACCAGCTCGCAGCTGTCTTCATGCTGCTGCATCGCGCCGATGTGGTTCTTCGAGATGCGTCCGCAACCGACCAGCCCGAAGCGGATCTTCCGATCCTGGTTCCTGTTGCTGTATGCAGGGGAAAACTGGTTCATCACTTATCCTTCCATCATCATGACTTGATCACATTCGGCAGCTGCTCGAGATACACGCCGCGCGTGTCGACAATCAGCTTTGCGCGCTTCTGGATGAGCTCGTAATCAAAAGCGCTGTGGTCGGTGGCAAGCAGCACGAGGTCGTAGGACGCGATCGCTTCCGGCGTCAGGCGAACGCTTGCGAGATCGAAATGATGCTCGCGCATTTTCGGGAACACGGGCACATGCGGATCGGAGTAGTCGATGTGCGCGCCCTTTGCGCGCAGCAGTTCCATCAGCTTCACCGATGGTGATTCGCGCGTGTCGTCCACGTTTTTCTTGTACGCCACGCCCAGCACCAGGATTTTGCTGCCCTTCACGGAGCGTCCATGTTCATTCAATGCGCTGGTCACCTTGTTGACGACCCAATGCGGCATGTCATTGTTGATTTCGCCAGCCAGCTCGATGAACCGGGTATGCAAACCATACTGGCGCGCCTTCCAGGTGAGGTAGAAGGGGTCGATAGGAATGCAGTGCCCGCCGACACCGGCACTGGGGTAATAGGCAGTGAAGCCGAACGGCTTGGACGCTGCCGCATGAATCACTTCGTAGATATCGATTCCCATGCGGTCGGCGATGATTTTCATTTCATTGACTAGGCCGATGTTGACCGAACGGTGAATGTTCTCCAGCAGCTTGGTCAGTTCGGCCGCACGCGTGGAGCTGACCGGCACCACCTTGTCCACGGCAGCGCTGTAGAGCGCGACGCCGGCCTGCCGGCAGGCCGGAGTGACACCGCCGCACACCTTGGGAATCGAGCGGGTATTGAATTTCGGATTGCCCGGGTCCTCACGCTCCGGGGAGAACACCAGGAATATTTCTTCCCCCACCTTGAAGCCGCGCGCTTCGATGCGCGGCTTGAGTTCTTCTTCCGTAGTGCCGGGATAGGTGGTGCTTTCCAGTGACAGGACCTGGCCGATGCGCATGTGCGGCACCAGCGTGTCGGCCGTGTTCAGGATGAAGCTCAGGTCGGGCTCGCGGTAGGCATTGAGCGGCGTCGGCACGCAGATGATGAGGGCATCGGGCTCGCCGGCGCGCAAAAAATCGCCCGATGCTTCGAATCCTCGCTCTGCCGCTTCCCTGATCGATCTTGCCGAGATGTGTTCGATATAGCTTTCCCCGTCGTTCAACTGCCGGACCTTGTCATGGTCGACATCAAAACCGATCACTTTGAAGCCGGCGTAGGCGTAGCGCAGTGCAAGCGGCAATCCGACATAACCGAGGCCGACGATGCCGATCACGGCTGTCCGGTGTTCGAATCTGGATACGATCTGGTCTAGGAGTCTCATGGCATTGGCGCAAACAAAAGTTGATTGGCTGGGAGATGAATCAATACAAGCGTCGATCCACGGTTCGAGTCCGGCCTACCTGAAGTTCTCGACGAGCGAAAGGGACCGCAGTCGTGATGTGGCAGCCAGCGCGCCGGTCAAGGTCCCGATGTCTTCCGGCCGGCCCTCGTCATTCATCCGTGGCGTGTACTCCCGGACCAGTTTCTGCAGGAGGAAGCGGATCATGTTCCTGTCATTGGTCGTGCACGCCACCATCAGGTAGATGAGCTGCTGGTTAAGCTCTTCCGGGTCGATCACGTATTCCGTCGTGGTCATGATCCGCGGGTGCCTGCTGCGCACCGCATTCGGCGCGGTGAACAGTTCTTCGTACAGTTTCTCTCCCGGGCGCAGGCCGACGAACCGGATCTCGATATCGCCATGGCTGTTCTTTTCATTTCTTTCACTCAGCCCGCTCATGGCAATCATCGTGCGCGCCAGGTCAACGATCCGGACCGGTTCGCCCATGTCCATCGCAAACACGTCGCCGCCGGTTGCCATGGCGCCCGCCTGCATCACGAGCTGCGCCGCTTCCGGGATCGACATGAAGTAGCGAACGATATCGGGATGGGTAATGGTGATCGGGCCGCCGCATTCGATCTGTCTGCGGAACAAGGGGACGACCGATCCCGAGGAGCCCAGCACATTACCGAAGCGCACCATGCAGAACTTCGTCCCGGTGACAGCCTTGAGTGCGGCGGACTGAAAGATCAGCTCAGCGACACGTTTGCTGGCGCCCATCACGCTGGTGGGGCGCACCGCCTTGTCGCTCGATATCAGCACGCAGGTCTGGACGTGGGACTTGTGGGCCGCGCTGGCGACGACCTGGGCGCTCAATACATTGTTGCGTACCCCCTCGGCCATGTTGCTTTCCACCAACGGCACATGCTTGTAGGCGGCGGCATGGTAGATCGTATTGATATCGTAGTCATCGATAATGCGTTCCACCAGCCCCGCGTCGCATGCCGAGCCCAGGTGGCTGACGACGGAACGATCTGGAAAGCGCGCCCTGAGCTCGGCCTCGATGCAGTACAGCGCATATTCGGAGTGATCCAGAACATGCAGCTCACGCGGCGCGAGGGTGATGATCTGACGGCACAGCTCGCTGCCAATGGAGCCGCCGCCGCCTGTCACCAGCACGTTCTTGTTCCGCACGCAGCGCGCGAACAGTTCGGGGTCGGGCCGGATCGGCTCGCGGCCGAGCAGGTCGTCGACCTTCAGGTCGCGGATGGATCGTGTTGAAATAGCGTTGTCGGCCAGCTCCATCAGACTGCACAGGATCTTCACGCGGGCGTTCGAGCGGCTGGCGCGGTACATGATCTCCCTGCGCTGTTCGGGTGTCGCCGAGGGAATCGCGATGATGATCAGGCCGATGCGCCTCTGGTTCACGATCTCCAGCAGGCGTTCCGCGTGGAATACCTTCAGGCCGGCAACGTTGCGCTGGTCGAGCGATTGCTTGTCATCGAAAAAGCAGATCGGAAGGTAGCGGCCGTTGGCGCGCATGGCATGCACCAGCTTGGCCCCTGCTTCACCCGCGCCGTAAATCGCGACCAGGCATTCCGGCTTCGTGCGAGCGGCCGGGTTACTGTTGCGCAGGAAGGCACGCGCCACCAGCCGCGATGTGACGACATAGGAGAAGGCGGTGAACCAGTAAATCATCAGCGCGTTGTGTGGCAGGCCGCGGTAATCCAGCAGATGCAGCAGCGCGTAGGTGAACAGGATGGCAAGTGCCAGGCCGAATCCCGTCGCAGACAGCAGGCGCTGATCGATGAAGCGCACGACCGCGCCATACAGGCCAGTCATCGCGAATACGCTGATCGTGATCAGGGGGATCAGGACATACGGTGCAAAACCATAATCGGCGATCGCGCCTGCCTGTCCGACGCGCAGCAGCATCGCGACCAGGAAGCAGACTGGAAGGGAAGCCAGGTCGGCGGCCACCATCAGCAGGACCTTGCTGCGCCTCGACATGGACACCAGTGCAAATCCGAAGCGATAGGCAAACGTCTGGCTTGTCTCCAACCGAATCTCCCTCGTATTGATGAACAAAACTGCGCTTTCCCTGCCGCCGAAACGACGCCTTCACTGTATCGTGGTGGCCGCAAAAAATTAAGTATTTAATTTCGATCGATGCAGTGGCAACGTGGCCCCGCTGATCCAATTTTTCGATCTGGTTCACCTACCTTCTCTGTATGCAGGAGAAGCAATGGCATGGCGCGCGGCGGAACACGCGCCATGCAGGCACCACCAGGGTGTCGAGCGGGATGCGAAGGGACTGAGAGTGGGCTGCGAATGGACTGCGAGTGAACCCGTTTATCAGGCGGATAGCGGGACGATGGCCCGCTGCTCGTGCGGACGCTCGCGCGATGTCATGACCTGTGAGCCCGAGCGGCTGCAGCAGTAATGCGAGTATCTGCCGAGCGCGGCCGCAATGAGGACGTCAGTGAAATTCTTTGCCGTCAGCAGCAGAAGTATCGTGACGAACAGCAGCGCGAATGTCAGCACGAATTCATTCGATCTGCCTTGCCTGTTCTGTATTGCGAGGTCGGTGCACACAAGATACATCGGCAGCAGCATCAGGCAGGCCAGATAGAGAAAGCCTGGTAGACCAAGATCGACCCAGGCGGAAAAAATATTGTGGATATAGTCGCCGGATCCGCCTAGCACCGCATAGCTTCCGTAGTCACCGAGCAGGGGATGGTCGGCGATCGTCCTCAGGCCGTTCAGAAGCAGGGAATTGCGCGCTTGCCACGAGGCATCTGCGGACAGGTCCAGCATTTCCAGCGTCCTGTTGTTTGGCAGGATGGCGATCAGGTTGTCAAAGTAGACCACGCATAGCGCGATCGCGACGCCCGCGAAAACAAGAATCACCCATCGGTACCTCGCGTAGAAGACTTCGATCAGGAACACCGTGACCGTCAGGGCGATCAGTTCGCTGCGGGCACCGTTCATGAAGAGCGCCGGAATGCAGAGCGCATAGATCAGCATGCGCAGCGGAATACTGTTCGTGAACGCCGCCACGGCGAGCGCCGTCAGGAAGTAGGACCGTGCGAATCCCTGATAGGAGGCGAGGCTTTCAGTATTGCTCAGCGCACTGTCCTGCTTGAGATAGAACATCCCGTCGACGGACAGATAGAACACGAGCACGGTCATCGCCACCAGGGATCCGAAGGCAGCCCACCTCACGATGCCGGATCGAAAGTCGGCCATCTTGAAGACGATGAATACGACAGCGAACTGAAGGATCGCAAGGAGATGGTCCTTGACGACATCCTGGTCGGCGCCGGCCGCCATGTTGAATGCCACAATGAAAAGAAAATACAGGAGAAAGAGGAAGAAGAAGATATCGAAGCGCGGCAGGTATCGCAGACCCCTCGTCACTTCAAACAGATAGCCACCGATGAGGAACGGCGCGAACGCCAGCGCAATCCAGGAAAAATATCCGCCCAGCACGGGGCCGATCATTCCGGTGCCCAGGGCCGAATGGTAAAAGAAGAAGCCGGGAAACAAGGCGAGGAAGGCAAGGTGCGCCATGCTCCGGCTGACGGAACTGAACATCACTGGTGTCGTATCGATCGCAAGTGAGCAAGTGACCGCGGCGGTCCAAGTGCGCAGTCTGTGCAAAAGATCACCTTGATGGCTTGAGTTATTTCAAACATTGCTGCATCGCCTGCAACGCATCGAAAAAACTGCGCGAATCCGCGACCTTTCACGCCGATGCATCGGGATCTTGTATTTTTTATTTTTTCTCGCCTTCGCTAGACTGGGCTGGGGCTGCGCTTCAGCATGCATCCGCATGGGAAGCGCTTTTTTCTGCATCGCCTTCGCATCCAGGCATATGCCGGCTGAAAATTGAGAATCTTTCGAACTTACGTTTTTTGTTTGCTTGCTACTGGCTGGACAGGCGCAAGCGGCCAGGATATTGCGTCGCCGGATTCTGGCTTTGGTTGCGGCGCAAGCGTCGAAGCGGAGGCATGGTCCATGTGGGACGCGGATGTGCGGAACTACCTCCAACGGCAACTGCTGCATGATCGCCTGCTGCAGCAAGGCGATGTGTACGCGCTCTACGATTTCCAGACCTTCACGCACAACGCGGTGTCGATGGCGCGGCGCTGCGGCCGTGTGGATCGCCTGTCGGAAATTGCCATGCTCGTCGATGAAGCTTATCAAGCCATGGAACCGGGAACGACACGCTCGCCGGGCAGGAAATGGATATGTCGCGGCGGCAGCATCTGTACGGAAAAGAACCATCTGCTCAATGCGGAAGTGATGCTCACCAGCGTGCAGTTCCTCGGCCTTGCATCCTCCCTTGCCAATGCGCTGGCAGTCTCCGCCCGTCCGCTGAGCAGGCGGGACCGCGTGTTCGTGCGCGACACGGCCCGCATCGCTGCAGAGCATCTGCTGCGGTGGGGAAACGACGAAGCGATCAAACGCATCGAGGTCAATACCGGGACAGGTCCGGAACAGGTCAAGGATGGCGGCTCCGAACTGTTCTTCACCGACAAGCCCCTGTGGCAGATCACGATCTACGCGGAGGTGGCCGGGATCTGGTATCGCAAGGACCCTTCCCTCGCCACAATGGACAATACGGTCGAGCGAACCGAGGACGCGCGCATGCGCCGGCATGTCAGGACATTGCTGCGATTTTTCTCGGCGCGCGTCTCCTATCACACGCCAGGCAAGGGAAAGCCCGTGCACGCGAAGGCCGCGCATGGGAAAGCGGCGGACCTGGACCGCGGCTACTGGCGTCACTACGCCGATGGCCGGTATGCGGCTTATGAAGGCGCGCAGAAACCAGTTGTGTGTTCCGCCGCGGATGATGGGGGGAAGGATTTCAGGCTGGACGTACGCGTGCCCGCTGAATCAGTGCCGCGTCGCAAGGATACCGGCTGGGATATCAGCCATGCGCGCCGCCTGGTGCATGCGCTCGACGCGCTCGAACTCAATCGCGCGGCGATGAAAGCAGTGTATGCGCTCGACGACACGCAACTGCCGCCAACCGGCCTTGCCGCCGCCTTTGCCAACGCCTTGGTCGCCGACATCTGGAACGGTGACACCGAACGCCCGCTGTTCTCGAATTACTGGTCCGGTGCGAACGGCTGGTATCGCGTCGCCTACGACAACGGCACCGGCCAGTGCGTGGAAGGAACGCCGCCGTATGGACTGAGCAAC
The DNA here is from genome assembly GCF_035254685.1 of Noviherbaspirillum sp. Lineage (GTDB taxonomy): Bacteria > Pseudomonadota > Gammaproteobacteria > Burkholderiales > Burkholderiaceae_D > Noviherbaspirillum. Next base: position 43,626 of record NZ_DATFAI010000011.1, read on the forward strand.
GCCTTTCCCACCGGCGGTTATGTGACTTGGGCACGCTACAACCCGGTCATTGGACTCCTCGGAAAAAATCTGTACGCACTGGCAAACCGTTCCGACGCGCAGGCCAGGGACTTCATCGATCGATATTACCGCCCGCTGGGGCCGGTGTCCGGCGCGCAGGGACGCATGCTGTCGCGCTTCATGTTCGTGTCGTCGCTGGCGGGAAGCGTGGGCGAATGAAGACTTCCAGAAACCGGCCATTCAGAGAGAGTGCTGCATGAAGCAGGTATGGATCCTCAATCACTATGCGCTCGAGCCGAACAGCGCGGGCGGCACGCGCCACTTCGACCTCGCGGCGAACCTGCTCGAGCACGGCTGGCGGGCCACGATCATCGCGGCCAGCGTCGAGCATCCGACCGGGCGGCAACGCCTCGCGCCGGGTGAACGGCGACGTCACGAACATCTCTCCGGCATTCCCTTTCTGTGGCTACGCACGCCGGAATACAAAGGCAACGGGATGTCCCGCATCCTGAACATGTTCGCCTATACCTGGCGCGTGCTCCTGCCCGCCTCTGTGCGCGATCTTGCGCCGCCCGACGTCGTGATCGGCTCCAGCGTGCATCCGCTGGCGGCGCTGGCCGGACTGGTGCTGGCGCGGCGCCATGGTGTCCCGTTCATCTTCGAGGTGCGCGACCTGTGGCCGCAGACGCTCATCGATTTCGGCAAGCTGCGCGAGCACAGCATCGCTGCATGGATGCTGCGCCGGCTCGAGGGATGGTTGTACCGGCGCGCGGCGCGCATTGTCGTATTGTTGCCATACGCCGGCGACTACATCGCGTCGATGGGCATTGCCAAAAAGAAGGTCGCCTGGATTCCGAATGGGGTCGAGATGTCCTCCTTCGCCGACTCGGCGGCTGATCCGGCGTGCATTTCACGCCCGGATCAGGCGGCGCCGTTCGAGCTGATGTACTTCGGTTCACATGGACAAGCCAATGGGCTCGAACCCCTGGTGCGTGCCATGAAGCTGGTGGCCGAACGTGTGCCCGCGGGGGACGTGCGCTTGCGCATGATCGGCGACGGCCCCTTGAAACCGCAGCTGATGCAGCTGGCGCAAGCGCTCGGCCTTGACAACATTTCCTTTGAAGCAGCCGTGCCCAAGCACGCCATCCCCGCGCTCGCTGCACAGGCCGATGCCTTCGTGATTACGGTGGTCGGCCTGCCGCGCCTGTACCGTTTCGGCATCAGCATGAACAAGCTGTTCGATTATCTGGCAGCGGCGCGGCCGGTGATCATCGCCTCCAGCGCCGCCAACAACCCGGTGCGCGATGCCGATGCCGGGCTCACCGTTCCGCCGGATGATCCGGAAGCGCTGGCGCAAGCCATTCTGTCGCTCTATCGCATGTCGCCGCAGGAACGTCAGCGCATGGGCGCAGCGGGACGCCGCCATGTGGAGATGCATTACAGCTTTGACCGCCTTGCCGCGCGGCTGGCAGCGACGCTCGACGGCTGCCTGCCGGATGCCGCACGGCGTGAGGCAATTTTGACATTCAAACTACCTACGGGGAACCAGGAATGAACATCACGATTATCGGATCCGGCTATGTCGGCCTTGTCACGGGTGCCTGCCTCGCCGAACTGGGCAACACCGTCTTCTGCCTGGATGTGGACGCACGCAAGATCGACACGCTCAACGCCGGCGAGGTGCCCATCTACGAACCGGGACTCAAGGACATCATCGAACGCAACAGCGCAGCGGGGCGGCTGATCTTTTCCACCGACGTCAAGGCGAGCGTGGCCCACGGCGACGTCCAGTTCATCGCGGTCGGCACGCCGCCTGACGAAGACGGTTCTGCCGATCTGAAGCATGTGCTGGCGGCGGCGCGCAATATCGGCAAGCACATGGATCGCTTCAAGGTCATTGTGAACAAGTCAACGGTGCCGGTCGGCACGGCGCAGCGAGTGCGGCAAGCGGTCACGGAGGAACTGGCGCAGCGCGACCTGCCCCGACTTGAGTTTGCCGTGGTATCCAATCCCGAGTTCCTGAAGGAAGGTTCGGCGGTGGAAGACTTCATGCACCCGGACCGCATCGTGATCGGCGTTGAAGACGATGCCACGGGGGCACGTGCGCAAGGCCTGATGCGCGCCGTGTACGCGCCGTTCACGCGCAACCATGAGCGCACCTTTTACATGGATGTCATTTCGGCTGAACTGACCAAATACGCCGCCAACGCCATGCTCGCCACGCGCATCAGCTTCATGAACGAACTGGCCAACCTCGCGGACAAGGTGGGCGCGGATATTGAACTGGTGCGCCAGGGAATCGGGTCCGACCCGCGTATTGGCTACAGCTTCCTGTATGCCGGCACCGGCTACGGCGGCTCCTGCTTTCCGAAGGATGTGCAGGCGCTGTCGCGCGTCGCATCCCGCTTCGGCCACAAGCTGAACGTGCTGGACGCGGTGGACGCGGTCAATGACAGCCAGAAGCGGGTGCTGGCCGACAAGGTCGTCGATCGCTTCGGCGATGATCTTTCCGGCCGGACCTTCGCGCTGTGGGGCCTCGCGTTCAAGCCGAACACCGATGACATGCGCGAGGCGCCGAGCCGCGTCCTGATCCGCGAGCTGCTCACGCGCGGCGCGCGCGTCCGCGCCCATGATCCCGTTGCGATCAAGGAAGCACAGCGCGTGCTCGCGCGCGATTTCACCAACGCGCCACGGCTGCTGGAACACATTACCTATGTCGAACGCGCCATGGATGCGCTGAGCGACGCCGATGCGCTGTTGATCGTGACGGAGTGGAAGGCGTTTCGCAGTCCCGACTTCGCGGCGATCAGGGCCCGCCTCAAACAGCCGCTGATCTTCGACGGACGCAACCTGTATGAACCGGCGCTAATGCGCGAAGCCGGGATCGACTATCGCGCGATCGGCCGAAGCTCAAGAATACCGCCGCCGCCCGAGCCGGTTGCCGGCGCGCGCCAGACATCCTGGCAACACTCGGGCTGGTAGGACGGCCTGTAAATCTCCCAACAACCATCAATGCCCACACCATGGAAAAAAATGCCGTCCCGTTTGCGGACCTGTACGCACAATATCTCTCCATCAAACCTGACATCGATGGCGCCATCGCAAGAGTGATCCGCGAATCGGCCTTCATCCGCGGCCCGGACGTCGAGAAGTTCGAGCAGGAATTCGCCACGGCGCTGGGAATCCGGCATTGCATTTCCTGCGGCAACGGCACGGATGCGCTCTACATTGCCATGCATGCGCTGGGCGTCGCTCCGGGCGACGAGGTCATCACCTCCGCCCATTCATGGATCGCGACGTCCGAGACGATCACGCAGGCGGGTGGCAAGGTGGTGTTCTGCGACACGGATGACGACACCTTCACGATCGATCCGGCGCAGATCGAGGCTCGCATCACGCCGCGCACAGTCGGCATCATTCCAGTGCATCTCTATGGCCAGCCTGCCGACATGGAGCCAATCATGGCCATTGCGCGCAAGCACAAGCTTTGGGTGATCGAAGATTGCGCGCAGGCCCATTTTGCCCGCTACCAGGGGCGCATGGTCGGCACCTTCGGCAATGCCGCCACCTTCTCTTTCTATCCCGGCAAGAACCTCGGCGCGATGGGCGACGCTGGCGCGATCGTGACAGCCGATAGCGCACTGGCGCGGCAGATGGCGATGTTCGCCCGGCACGGCGGCCTGTTCAAGGGCGACCACCAGATCGAAGGCATCAACAGCCGGCTCGATGCCATGCAGGCGGCGATCCTGTCGGTCAAGCTGCGGTATCTCGCCGCATGGACGGACGCGCGGCGTGAATGGGCCGCAGCCTATCGCAAGGCGCTGTCCGGCACGCCTGGGCTGATTGTTCCGCATGCGGCCGCCGGTCGTGACCACGTGTTCCATCTGTATGTCGTGCGCCATCGTCTGCGCGACGCGCTGGCGGCACATCTGCGCGACGCCGGCATTCAGACCGTCGTTAACTATCCGGTGGCGCTGCCCTTCCTCCCGGCCTACCGGCACCTCGGGCATCGCCACGAGGACTTTCCGAACGCGTTCGCACATCAGCAAACGATCCTCTCGCTACCGCTCTTTCCCGAGATGACGAACGAACAGCATGGACGTGTCGTGGCAGAAGTGTCACGCTTTTGCCGGAAGAACGCTTCCTGACACAACGACGCAATGCAAGGCCGCTGCATCATGCGAATGATGCAGCACTTCCCACTTCCTGAAACCTCGTGCCGCGCCGGCACGTGTCGCGAGTGAACCCACGCCGCGACTGCGTGATTCTTTCATCACGCCGCTCCCCTTGTAACGCAATGAAACAAATTCCCATGGGAACTATTTTCCGCTGGGAAAGCTCTGACGTGGGCTTTTTGTTTCATCGATTAGAGGGGAGCCTACGTGTCATCCGTTTTGAAGCAGCAGTTTTTCAAGGCCGCAGTATCCTGCACCTGCGCCAGTGTTTTACTCGCCGCCTGTGGCGGCGGCAGCAGCGAAGATCCGGCGCAATCCACCCAAGCCAGCTCCGACGGCGCCGGTACCGTCATCACAGCCGGCTCCATGCGCTGGAAAAAGCAAACCACGACCACAACTACGACCACCACTGCCCCGGCACCTGCTCCCGCACCCGCACCTGCGCCAGCTCCCGCTCCGACAACGGTGAACCGCTTTGCCTGCGGCGGCAGCGCCGAAGCCGCAGTATGGAAGCTGTGGGATGGCAGTACCTACATGCACAACTACCTGGTGCAGAACCTGCTGCAAGACCGTCTGCTCACGCAGCATGATGTGTATGCCTTGTACGAATTCCAGATCATTTCCAACAACACCTGGTTCATGGCGCAGCGCTGCGGCGAACCCGCCCGTTTGCGCGAGGTCGCCCAGCACATCCGCACGGCCTACAGCGCCCTGGAGCAGACCTCGACAGGACGCCAGTGGATCTGCCGCGGCGGTTCCATCTGCACGGATAACGGATACCTCGGCAAGGAAGTGATGCTCGCCAGCGTGCAGTTCCTCGGCCTCGCCACGCAGGTCGCCAATGCGCTCGCGCATTCCGGTGCCACCCTGACCGACGCGGACAAGCAGTTCATCAACGACACGATCCAGATCACCGTTGAACACATGGCGCGCTGGGGCAGTGACTGGACGATCAACAACCTGAACCAGATCTCCACCAAGACCGCTGCGGATATCACCGACAGCTCGGACGCGTATTTCTTCTCCGACAAATACCTCTGGCAGATCATCGTCTATTCGGAATTGTCCGGCCTGCGCCAATGGCAGCGCGACCAAGGCTTCGCCGAGAGCGCCACCGTGCTGAACAATGCCACCCGCATGCACGATCATCTGAGCGCGCTGCTGCATCTCTTCAACGCACGCGTTTCGCTGCTGCGCACCTCGACCGGCCGCCTTGGCACCGAGATGTCGACGGCCGACATGGCCGACCTGGACCGTGGTTACTGGAGGCTCGCCGCGCATAATGGTTGGTCCGGCTATGACGGAAGCACCAAACCGGTGCAATGTTCGCCGACCAAGCAGCTTAACGTGGCGTCCAGCAGCTCGACCCGCAGCCCGGATATTGGCTGGGACTTCAACCACGCCCGTCGTCTCGTACACGGCATGGACGCGCTGGAGCGCAGCCGCGACACGCTCAAGAGCGTCTTCGGCATGACAGACACGCAACTTCCGTCCACCGCATTGCCGCGCGCGTTTGCGGCCACGCTGGTGAATACGATCTGGAATGGCGACAAGACCTCGCCGCTGTTCTCCAACTACTGGAGCGGCGCCAACGGTTACTATCTCGCCCAGTACGACAGCTCGACCTGCGTGGAAGGATATGTCCCCTACGGGATCACCGACTCCTTCGCGACCGGCGGCTACATCACCTGGGCGCGCCACTTCCCGCTCATCGCCGAGCTTGGCGTGCGCTTGTACGACATGATGAATTCTCCGACCGATTCGGCGTCACCATTCATGACCAAGTACTACCAGCGTCTGAGCGCCTCGGGTGACCCGGAGGACAAGGCGATTTCGCAGTTCATGTTTATTCCGAGCCTGGTGGACGTGCCGAACGTCGTAGGATGGTAAGCACTGCTTGCTGAGCACGACCAGGAGAAAGCCGGCATGTCATCATGCCGGCTTTTTTTTCGGCACGCTGTCAACAGCGCGAATCACGGTTGATGTCATGGCTGATGTAGGGCCGTTCGCTCCCGGACAAGTGCAGCGCGGCCGACACCATCCAGCGCTCCAGCGAGCCTGGCTTGAGCTGCCAGACCACAAGGAAGACGAGCGCACTGCTCGCGAGCAATGCCGGATTGACGGGCACGGTCGGAAGACGGGCCGACTTGCGGATGAACCCAAGGCTTACCGCGCCGCCGATCAGGGTGCCACCGATGATTTCCGGAATCGAATGGAAATCGTAAAACGCCAGGCATGCGCCCATCGCCAGGCTGAAGACAAAACCGAACAGCACGCCCATGGCCCGCGCTTTCGCGGAATGCCCCTGCAACAGCAAATACATTCCGGTCGGCGCGACGGATGTCGTGAGGTATGCATGGCCGCTCATGGCCTTGAACTCGATCGACGGCACTCCAACACCCCAACCCATGAAGGCCATCTTTGACGCAATGATCAGGCCGAGCCCGGACAGGAACAGCAGTGACCACCACCAGGCGACGCGCCATCCGCGCGACACGACAAGCCAGGCACCGATGGCCGCTGCTGCGGGAAGCATGAACGTTGTGCCGCCGACGTAGACCAGTTTCATCCATGGAATCAACACGCACTCCTCCTCATTGCCATGATCGCCCGTCGTTGCGGGACGCCTGCGCCAGCACCTCCTCCAGCACCGCGCAGGTCTTGTCGATATCGGCTTCGGACAGCGTCGGATGCACCAGGAACATCAAACTGGTTTCTCCCAGCTCCCTGGCGACCGGCAGGCGTTCCGCGGGCCGGCAGCCACAGCCATCGAAGGCCTTCTCCAGATAGACCTCGGGACAGGTGCCGTGATAGCAGGGCACGCCACGTGCCACGATCTCGGCGAGGATACGGTCGCGGGACCAGCCCGCAGCCAGCCTGTCCGGCTCGACAAAGGCATAGAACTTGTAATAGGCATGCCGCACATGTCCGGGGACATCCGGCACCCGGACAGCGGGAAAGCGTCGGCACGTTGCGGCGACCCGCTGGGCGTGCATGCGCCGCCGCTCGCTCCATTCCGGCATGCGGCGCAACTGGATGCGGCCGATCGCCGCCTGCATTTCCATCATCCGCATGTTGGTGCCGAAGGATTCATGCACCCATCGGAAACCCGGCGCGGGAGCGTGTTCATGCATCGCCTCCCACGACTTGCCATGGTCCTTGTACGACCACATGGAAGACCACCATTCACGCTGATTGGTGGTCACCATGCCGCCCTCGCCGCCGGTCGTCATGATCTTGTCCTGGCAGAAGGACCAGGCAGCGATATGCCCCAGACTACCCACGCTGCGACCCTTGTAGCGCGCACCATGCGCCTGCGCGCAGTCCTCGATCACGTGCAGCCCCTGTTCGTTCGCCAGCGCCATGATCGGATCCATGTCGCAGGGCATGCCTGCCAGGTGGACGCAGATGACCGCGCGAGTGCGTGGCGTCAGCACAGCCCGGATGGTCTCGGCGCTGATGTTCTGACTGTCCCGGTCGACGTCGGCAAACACCGGCCTTGCACCGCAGTGGACGATGCAGCTTACGGAAGCCATGAAGGTACGCGGCGTCACCACCACCTCATCACCTGGCCCGATGCGCAGCGCATGGAGCGCCACCTCCAGCGCGGCCGTGCCGTTGGCAAGCGCAACGGCATGCCGGGTGCCGGCCCATTCCGCGAATTCCCGCTCGAACTCGCGGCACTCGGTACCGGTCCAGTAATTCACCTTGTTGGAAAGCAGCACATTCCTGGCCGCGTTTGCCTCTTCACTTGTGAAGCTTGGCCATGGGGGGAACGGCGTATTCAGCATGGTTGTTTTCCTCTCGATGGTCTGTTTCTTTCCTTTGCATGATCCTGGCCGGATTGCCCACCACGGTCACGCCATCCGGCACATCCGACACCACCACCGCGCCGGCACCGATCATGGCCTTGCTTCCGACGTTGATCTGCTGGCGGATGCACGCCCCGATGCCGACCCAGCTCGCATCGCCGATACCAACCTCGCCGGCTAGGTCGGCACCCGGGCTGACATGCACGGCGGTTCCTAGCAGGCAGTCGTGCTCCACGATCGCGCCGGTATTGATGATGCAGGCAGGCCCGAGCACGGCGCCGATATTGATGACCGCCCCGGCAAACACCACGCTACCGGCGCCGACGCTGGCGTGCCTGCTGACGGTGCTTGCGGGATGAATCACGCTCACGAGCGAGAAGCCCTCATCCCGCAACTGCAGCGCAATACGTGCGCGCAGCGCGTTGTCGCCAATGGCAACGACCACGTCGCAGCTGTCTCGGGGCAGTTGCATGAAGGCGTGGATCGAACCGACATAAGGCCAGGGCCCGTTCTCCATGCGCTGCGGCCAGGCGTCGTCGTAGAAGACGATATCGTCCCAGCGACGGCATGCTTCCGCCGCATCGGCCACGACCTTGCCGTGGCCACCACCGCCGAGGATGGCAAGCCGTCTCACGTTGCGCCGCACCTCTGTTGTTCGTTCATGTCCCGGCCCTCACTGCGTCTGTCGCGCTTTTCTCCTGCTCCCGAAGCACCGTGCGGACGGTCATGAAGGCCTCCGCATGTTTCACCGAGATAGTCGCTCCGCGAAAGCGCGCCAGGGCATCGATGGCGTCGAGCGAACGCGGATGAGGTGCTTCCTTGAGCTGCGACGCGAAACAGCGCATCGCTTCGAGCTTTTTCGAAAACACGCTGCTGACTTCGACGAAGTGATCCGGGATGAAGGCATCGTCGCCGAAGGGATGGCCCCATTCCGTTTCGGACAGCGTTTCATACGCATAGATATGGCAGACGCTCGACTGCGCCAGCGGCCGGCATGCCACCAGGGCCGCGCCAAACACGACCGCATGGTCATGATGCAGGTCGCCGCGGTGCGGCAGGTAGACGGTGTCGGGCCTGAATTCGGCAATCGCTTCACCGAGTGCCTGCGATATTCGGTAGCGGGGATACTGGTCGAGGCGGGGCGCGGGGAAATCGAAGAAGACCGTCTGTTGCACGCCGAGCAATGCGTGGGCGCATTGCGCCTCCCTGCGTGCCGTTTCCACGGCGTCGGCCGGGAAGATTTCCGGTGCGCCGACAGACGCGTTGGTCATGATGGCGACGACCACTTTGTCGCCGGCCGCCACGTGCCGCGCGATGCTGGCGCCGCAGCCCAGCACTTCATCGTCCGCATGCGGCGCCACCACCAGGATAGTCATAATCCGAGCCTCCCCTTGATCAGATCAAGCTCGCGCCTGAGCGCATGGATTTCATTTTCCGGGCAATAGCCCAGACGCATGCCTACGCGCAATCCGTCTTCCTGCCATGCCGCATCGTGTCCGAAGGAATAGTCGTTGATCCAAAGCAGGCCATTCCTCGCTTGCACCAGCGCGCGGCCGTCGCTCGTCATCTTCAGGATCCGCCCGGGCACGCCCTTGATAGCCAGGCCGGTCTCTATCGTGCTTTGCCAGATGAACAGCCTGCGCGCGCCGGAAAAAGTGAACGCACCGGGATGCGGCCGAGTGCTGGCCTTGATCAGCCGATCGATTTCTCGTGCGTCGCGATGCCAGTCGATCCAGCCGTCTTCCGGCGCGCGCCGGCCGTACTCGGTGACGAGCCGTTCGTCCTGCGGCAGCGGGTCCCATTCGCCGCGCTTGAGCGCGGGTAGCCAGTCGTCGAGCGCGCTCGCCAGCGCCTGCAGCGCTTTGGCTTCGATCGTGCCGGCATCATCCTCCGGCAGGATGGCAAACGGCACCTGCCGAAAGACCGGGCCGGCGTCCGCTTCGCGGTCAATGAGAAACAGCGTGGATGCACCGACGTTTTCCTCCAGCACGAGCCATGCAATCGGCGCCCTGCCCCGTCCCTTTGGCAGGCAGGTCGGATGAAAGCCGATGCATCCCATGCGCGCGCTGGCGATGATCGCTTCCGAGACCAGTTGCGACAGGCCGATCACGAAGATGAGGTCGTAGCCTGCCGCCGCGATTTCCTCGGCATGCGCATTGATCTTGCGAAACGGCGTGTAGGCGACGCCGTGCTCGATGCAGGGCGCGCGCAGCGACGCATAGCCGCTCACCTGGGATGTGTCGTCCGGCTCATAGCCGTAAACGCGGTGCGGCGTCATGCCATGCTGAATCAGCTTCTGCAGGGTCAGCAGCGTGGAATGGACGGCTCCGATCAAGGCAAGCTTCATGGCATCGTTCTCTTTTCACCCAACAGCACGACAAAGACCGTTTTCCAGAGGATCCTGCAATCGGTGACGAAGCTCAGGTTGTCGACGTACACCCGGTCCAGGCGCCAGCGCTCCGGCCAGCTCAGGAAAATATTTCCATTGACCTGAGCCAGGCCTGTCAGTCCCGGGCGCACCGCAGTGCGCGACCTGCCGTTCTCATCAAATTCCGCCTGCAGGTCGGGCAGGCATGGCCGTGGACCAACGATGCTCATGTCCCCTTTCAATACATTCAACAGCTGCGGCAACTCATCGATCTTGAAGCGTCGGATGAACTTCCCGATGCGCGTGACTTCCGGATCGCTGCCGTACACCTGCCGGCTCGGCGTTCGCGGCACATGCACCATGGACCGGAACTTGTACAGGTCGAATATCCGTCCGTTCAGTCCCAGCCGCCTTTGCGTGAACAGGATCGGTCCCGGACTGTCCAGCTTCAGCAGCAGCGCGGTCAGGAGCAGGACCGGCGAGACCAGCAGCAGCAGAACGAAAGCCGCCAGCATGTCGAAAGGTCGCTTCAGGAAAGCCTTGTACATTGCCTGCTCCCGCCCCGCCCTCATCATTGCGGCCCGCTGCGCCGCAGCTCTTCGTTTCCCTCGTCCTTCAGGTTTTCCGCGGGCGCCAGGTACTGCGGGAAAAAGCCGGGAGCGGGCTGCCAGCATCTTCCGTTGCGGTGTTCATGCCGGCGCCGCACTTCCTCGAGAAAACCAAAGGCATCCGGATCGTGGACGATCCTGCGCACCGTGAATGGCGCGACGTGGCCCGGATCGAATGACTGTTTGAAGCGGAACAATTCATCACCCGGCGCCACTCCGCCACCGAGCACCAGCCATTTGTAACCGTTCCGCCCTCCCCACAGGATCACTTCATGCTTGAGCAGATTGTTGGGCCGTTTTGCAAACGCGGACGCCAGCGACCCGCCGAGGAAGGAATAAATCGTGTCGTGCGAAAGCAGCAACAGTTCCGAGGACACAATCTGATCCTGATCATAGACATGCACATACATCGTCGCCTTGCGCTTTCCCAAGCTGAACGCCAACTGCCGGAAGCGCTCGGCGGAAAAGTAATAGCTGCTCGCGGCACTGCGTCGCGTCATCGTCTGGTAGTAGATTTCGAGGAAGCTGGCGAGGTGCACACCGGACTGGTCGAACTCCACGCGCAAGCCGGATTTCCTGGCGCGATTCACGTTGCTCCGCACGGCGTGCTTGTAATTGCTCCAGATGTCGTCCGGCGCACGGTCCAGCCTGACCAGCACATTGGGCTGCTGCTCCACTTCCCCTTGCGTACGGCAAGCAAGCCTCTCAGGGAAAATATCCTCGCGCACAAATTCACTGACGAAATGCCGCTCCTTCAGCTCTTGGCTGAACAGGAACTCGAAAGCCTGCGACGCGGCCGGCATGTGCTCCGCCTTGCCTTCAAAGAGCGCGCCGCCGTATCCGTAGGGAGAGACGAGATGCCGCCAGGATTGCCCGACCTCCCGGAACGGAAGGAAGCTGTTGACGCTGCAGTGAAAGAAGGGATAGATGATCCTCGCGCCTTCTTCATGCTGGCAGACCACGGCCGCCGGCTGATAATGTTCGGGCCGCACCAGTTCCAGGAAGCCGGGATGATCATGCGGACGCTGGTGTTCGCTTTCCTCCCAGTATTTCTCGTAGACAGCGCGCTCTGCGCCATCATCCAGATTCAGCCAGGTGATCGATGTATGCTTGCCCATGTCTCTGATCGTCATGCCTCGCGGTCAGGAGCGCCGCGAGCCGGCCACGCCCATCCCGCCACGTTGCGGTTGACCGTATGCAAGGGAAATTTCGCGGACCATGCCGGCCACACGGATCATGTCCTGCTCCGAATAGCGGGCGTCGCAATGCAGGGACAGCATCCTGCGGCTCAGCTCCCTGTGTTCCAGCGGCACGCCCGCGCACACCGGCGACTCCAGCGGCCACAGGACGGCGGGATATACGCGGCGGCTGATCAGGTTTTCCAGCAGATGATCCCGTCGTGCCGCCGTATCGAGCACCATCACGCAGGAAAACGGACAGGTTCCTTGTGCGCCAGTCACCTGCAATACGTCCAGGCCGGGAATGTCTTGCAGCGCCCGGCTTAGGCATGCGTGGTTTTGCCGTCGCGTCGAACGCATCTGCTGCAGGGGGAAACTGCGCAGCAGATTGACGCTCCATACCGTCATAGCGGATGCATCCCCGCTGCGCAGGCTCTCCTCTGCCTCGATATAGAGCCGGCGGAAATCATCCTTGCTGACCGGATGTCCGTGCAGATACAAGTTCTTGAGGAGCATCGCGGCGATCTTTTTCGACGACGCTTCCTGTCGTTCGCGTGTCGGTGCCGCCGGCGGCGGCAGCGCGTGACCGGCCGGCGACCATAGCATCGCACCATCAGGAACAGGCAGCGTCTTGCGCAGCGACGCGACACACCAGTCCGCGCGGCTCGACATGGCCCACCCCGACCACGGGTCGTGCGTGTGATCCTCGATGATCTCGACCTGCCCACGCGCCACGTCGCCGTAGTCCGGCCTGCTGCCGAGCCCGAAGAAGTTCACTTTCAGGAGGACATCGCCCTTCCGTGTCGCAAACTCGCGGAGGGATGCCGCCCTTTGCGTCCTTTGCGCAGGCCCAGGCGCATCCGGATACAAGGCCATGTCCATCCCGGCCTCCTTGAGGCTGGCCACCACAAACTGGCAGTAATACGATGGCACCAGCAGCCGCTTCCATCCGCGCATCTCCATCCCGTGCAGCAAAAGCGCGCGGAAGGCGTCGCGCCCCGAGGCATAAGGCCTTGAATCGCCCTTCCATGGATTGAACGGCCGCTCGGCGGCGGCATATTGCATCAGGTGGAAATCCGAACCCTGCTCCCATCTTTCCTCACTGCGTATTGTTGTAAGCGGCAATTGCATCTTCCTTATCCGTTGGTCAAGACCGTTCCCTCGCGCAGTTCGCGTCCCCGATCGATCCCGGACATGCGAAGGTAGCCATCCCTGAGCTTCACGACGAGCGTGTCGTCGTAGTTGAAGATCACCGTCCCGTGCCACGCCGACGAAAACTTTTCGTCCATGTAGTTGCCGACGACGCGCGAAGCGCGTGGCACGAGGTAGACATTGTCGCGAAAGCGGAAGCGCGCCATTTGTCCTGGAACAGAGAAGGCCGCGATGCGGCGAAGCGTCAGTGCGACCGGATCGTTGAAATCGATGCGCATCGCATCGTCGCTGCGGCTGAAGTACAGCCCGCCGCCGCTCAAATGGCGCAACTCGTCATGGCCCGGCAAAAAGTGCCGCGCGTGGGCCTTTCTGAAGACATCACCTTCCGCCATGAAGGCAAGCCGGTACAGCAGGCCGAGATCGGCGCCCTCCTCCACATCCACATGCACGCGCGCAATCACGGCGCCGGTATCGATGCCGTCATCCATTTCATGGCAGCTTGCGCCGAGCGGTTGGCCGAACAGAAGCGCGCCGTTCACTGGATGCTTGCCTTTCAGGTTGGGCAGTAGCGAAGGATGGACATTGACGAACTGCTGGCCGGTTTTTCTGAGCAGCGAGACCGGAAGGATGTAAGGGCAGCCATTCGATATCAGCAAATCGAAATCCGTATTCCGCACGGCGTCGATCAATTGCGGCCTGCTGCGCAAGGTGGTGAACGCCACGCCGCTGCGCGCGAGCCTTTCCTGCAGCGGCGAGCCGTTCACCGCGAGGATGCTGGAAATCTCCAGACCAAGCTCCCATGCCGCGTCAAGGACTGCGGAGCGGCTACCTACGAATAAGGCTTTCACTGTTTGATCGTCCGGAAGCTGTAATGAATGGCTGGCCGCACAAGAGACTTGGGTGACGCACGCAGATGATTCCGTCCGCTTCATGCTCATGCCATGCCTGCATCAAGCACTGCTTGCCTTGTATTTCTCATAGCGCGATCCGTATCCATACCGCGCGGAGGCGGCCCGGGCATCGTTGAATACCGTGCCGGTCACCGTATAGCCGGCCTGGTTCAGGCCTTTCACCGCATCCTCGATTTCGGCAACCGTGCTGTAGCCGCCGCGCACCACGTTCAGGATCACGCCAGCATGGGACGCAACGGCCAGCGCGTCCGACGCCGCCAGCACCGGGGGCGTGTCGATCAGGACGTAGTCGTAATGCCGTGCAAGTGCCTCGAGGAGCTGGCCGAAGTTGCCATGCGCAAGAAGTTCGGCGGGCCGTTTCGTCATGCTGCCGGCCGAAATGAAGTCGACGTGATCGACCACATCCCGGTGAATCACCCGTTCGGGCCCGATGCTGCTGCCAATGGCATCCGCCAGACCGGTGCCGCGTTCCATGGCGAAGTAGCGATGCAGGTCACCGGCACGCAGGTCCGCGTCAATCAGCAGCGCGCGCTTGCCGAGCGACGCGAGCACCGCCGCAAAATTCACCGAGACGAATGACTTGCCAACGCCTTGCGTCGGTCCGGTAATCATGATGATGTTGTTGCTCGAACTGGCCATGGCGTACTGCAGGAAATTGCGCAGCCGGCGCAAGCTGTCGAGCGTGCTGTCGAAGGGTGCATCCTGGGGCAGCACGGAATGCTTGCGTGCGCCGCCGCCGAACGGCCCGGGGAGCCGAGGCGCGCCCGCCCGGTGAGGAATCGTTGCGCTGACCGGAAGCCCGAGCAACTGCTCGATTTCATGTGGCGCATCGACCCGGCCGTGGATCGTCTTCCAGACAAACGCGGCGATGATGCCCAGTACCGTGCCAACGATTGCTGCGAGCGAAATGATCAGCAGCTCCTTGGGCTTGACCGGCTTGATGGGCACCGCCGCGTTGTCCAGCAGGCGGGCATTGCCGACTTCGCTGGAAGCCGCCAGCCGCAATTGCTGCGCCGTTCCGAGCAGGGAGGTGTACAGGTCGGTATTCACCTTTACGTCGCGGCTCAGCTGGATCGCTTCCTGCTCCAGATCGGGCAGTTCCCTGATCCTGGACTCCAGCCGGGTCAGCTGCCGGCCCAGCCCCTCGATCTGCCTGTTCACCTGGACCAGCGCCGGATGCTGATCCTGGAAGTTGGCCTGCAGTTCGATTTTCTTCTGATTGAGCTCGATGAGCCGGTTCTGGATTCCCACCGACTGGTCCAGCAGCATCTTGCTCTCGGCCGCAAGGTCATACGTCCTGTGCTTGTTGCGGAATGCGTTGTAACGGTCTTCCGAAGTTTCGAGCTGTTCCTTCAGTTCAGGCAACTGCTTGTCAAGAAATGCCAATGACTTCTGTGCCTTCTCCGACTTGCGGTCCACGTTCAGGCCCACGTACTCGCGGCCGATCTGGTTCAGCACGGCGCTGGTGAGCAGCGGATCGACCCCTTCCAGCGCCACCGCGATGATGCCGGACTGCTTGCCCTTTTCCGTCACGCGCAGGTCTTTCTGCAGCTTCTCGACGGCCTCCAGTTCGGCGTGGCGGATGAGCTCGAACTGTGCACCGGGCCGCGCGGCAAGACGCGTCACGATCAGTGCAATCTCGCCACGCTCGGTGCTCACAAAGAGGCGTTCGCCGACCTTGCCCTTGAGGTCGATGCCATCCTTTTCACGTGTCAGCCGATACGTATCATCTCCCTGTGCGGTCAGGATGAAAGCGCGTCCTTCCAGCGCGGGCGGCACATTGAACGCATCCACATCCGCACGCTCGGCACCCCAGACATAACCACCATAGCCGAGCAGGCCCGGAGTCGACAGCCCCTTGTTGCGGCGCGCGACCCAGGCACCGATAACGGGAAAATGTTTCGGCTTCACAACGATATCGAGCCGCATATGCTGCACCGCGCGCGACAGGACCGTGCGCGAGCGCAGGATTTCCATTTCCGATGCCGTTGCCGTGCGGATGTCAAATGCGGTCGACAGGTCGCTTTGGATATTCTTCGGTGCACCATTGCTGGAACTGGCCGAGGTGTCTTCGACCTGGACAAGAATGTTCGCTTCGTAGATCGGCGTGGCGACAAGGACATACGTCACGGCAAGCACCGTGACCAGCAGGGCGATGCCGGCGATCAGCCAGCGGTAGTCGGCAAGGAAAGAAAGATGCTTTCCGAACTCGAGCGCATCACTCCTTTCGTTCATCGGATGTATCTGCCGGACGGCAAGAGGCTGTACTTGCTGGATGGGTGCGTTCATGTGCATGCTTTGCTGGACAGTGATGCCTTCCGGTTTTCGCAGCAGACATCTTTTCTCGTCAGCCGACCTCGCCGCTGCGTTGCAAACAGTAATCTTCCGACCGCGGCACACGCCGCAGCTCTTTTTTACTCTACCGAGAGTGAGCGCAAAAAATAAGTAGCGAATTTCGATGCAAGAGCGAGGCGTACTGCGTGAACGATTGAATTTTTCGATTGGCACTTCTGCCGTTGGCGCGGGCAAGGCCACGCTGGAACGCTAATTGCTCGTGGCTTCGAGCATGTGTTCTCCCGCTGCAAACAGCGTTCTTACCGGGATGGAATCCGTCCTGAAACTTCCGCACGCCAACATCACATGCACTCACTGACGACACCCCAGATCACTTATCTCATCATCGCCGTCGTGACGCTTGTTGTGCTGGTCACCGACCGCCTGCGCGTGGACCTTGTCGGCCTGCTGATCATCCTCGCGCTGGCGCTGACCGGGATCCTGTCGCCCGAACAAGCGTTTTCCGGGCTTGGCAGCGAACCTGCGCTGGTAATTGCCGCGATTTTCGTGTTGAGCCGCGCGCTGCAGCTGACGCGTGTGGCCGACGTTGTCACGGGATGGATCGTGCGCCTGGCGGGAGCGACCGAGTCACGCATGCTGGCGGTCGTGATGCTCGGTGTCTCGGCGTTTTCCACCTTCACGGAACATGTCACGCCGACAGCGATCATGCTGCCGGTGCTGCTCAGGCTATCGCGCGAGCGGAACATTCCTGCATCCAAGCTCCTGATGCCGCTTTCATTCGCCGCCTCGCTGGGCAGCACGATCGCCATCATCGGCGCGCCTGCCTTCCTCTTCGCCAGCGCGCTCCTGCAGAAAGCAGGCAGGCCGGCGCTTGGCCTGTTTTCCATTGCGCCGATCGGACTGCTGCTGTCAATCCTCGGCGTCCTGTACGTGCTGCTGATCGGTCGCTTCCTGCTGCCGGCGCATCGCGGCCAGGGCACGGGCAACGGCATCTTCGAGCAGGGTCGATATCTCGCCGAGGTGACGATACCGTCCGAGTCGGCGCTGGTGGGCGAAGGGCCGGACCGCTTCAAGAAGCTTGGTTTGCAATCGTTCGAGATCCTCAAATGGATGCGCTGCGACAAGGCATTAAACTCCCCGGGCGAGTCGACCAGGTTCGCGGCTGGCGACACACTGCTGGTGCGCCTCACCTCCGATGATCTCGCCACACTGCGCCAGGAGCCGGAAGGGTTGAAGCTCAAGCCGATTGAACGCTTCGGCCTGCCGGGAGCAGAAACGCAGACACCAGGAGAGGAACTGAACGCGCGACTGGCACAGGCCGTTGTGATGCCTGGCTCCGACCTGATCGGGTGCACCATCAGCAAGGCCGGGCTGCAGCGCCGCTATGGCATCGTCGTCGTTGCCTTGTCGCGCCAAGGTGCGCCGACTTCCGAGGCCATTGACCGGGTGCTGCTGCGAGCCGGCGACGTGCTGGTACTGGAAGGCGACGAAGAAGAGGTCCGTCACCTGACGGAGGAACAGCCGAGCCTGCTGATGGCCCCCTTCCCCGGCACACCGCGTCCGCGCACCGCAAAGCGCGCGGCGGCCATCATGCTCGGCGTGATCGCGATTGCATCACTCAACGTATTTCCGCTCGAGGTGGTGGTAGTGGCCGGCGCCGTGGCGATGGTGCTGTTCGGCTGCATCACGACCAATCAGGCCTATGAAGCAGTCGATACGCGCATCTTCCTTTTCATTGCGGGCGCAATCCCGCTTGGCATGGCCATGCAGAAAACAGGGCTGGCGGCGCTGATGGGACAGCTGCTGCACTCCTGGATCGGCAACCTGCCGGAATTCTGGATTCTGCTGGCAATTTTCGCCGCGTCGGGCCTGTTGACTCAGGTGCTGTCGGATACGGCCACGCTGTCGGTGTTCGGCCCTGTTGCCATTGCCTTCGCACACGCGATGGGTCGTCCGCCCGAACCGTATGTGCTGGCCGTCGCGTTCGCTTCGGTGACCTCCTTCCTGACACCGATCGCACATTGGGGCAACTTGCTGGTCTTCAATCCGGGCCAGTACCGGTTCATGGATTTCGTCAAGGTGGGGACACCGCTCACCATCCTGATCGCCATCGTTGTCGCCTGGATGGGACCGATGATATTTCGCTGAGCTGTCGACGCGCGGGCGCTGGCTTATGCAGTTTTCTTGCGCGTGGTACGACGGCGCGCCGGCGCCTGTTTTTTCTCCGGCTGTGCGAGATGCTTCACCTCGTCATGGCGCGCCAGGAACAGCGCAAAAGCACGCTCCGGGCCGACCGGTTCAATTGTTTCGGGGCTGGCCGGAGGAAGATGCCCCCAATCCATCCAAGCGCCCGGCAACAGGTCGCGCAGCTCGGTCGCCATCGCCACCAGGTCGGCCTTTTTCACCTCGGGGAGATGCAGTGCGAAGCCGAAGCGGCGCGCCAGCGCTTCCTCGATCGGTGCGAGCTTGCGATTGATCTCGTCGCGCCCCAGGTACACCTTCAATGGCGATGGCCAGTCGCCCTGGATAAATTCGACGGCATCATGCCAGAGCGCATCGTAGGCGAACTGCTCAGGGACCAGGCGCGACACCATGACGCTGTGTTCGGCCACCGAGTAGAACTGCTTTGTCGCGCCACACCATCTCGGTTGGTAGGCCAGCGCGCGCGCGACGTCCTCCACCGGCAATCCGGTTGCATCAGGAGTAGTCAGGTCCAGCACGAAGCCCGACGCCGTGAGTATGGCGGTGCGTCCGCTCGGCTTGTTGAACAGATCGAGTTGATTTCCGGTCATTGGCGTCTTCCTGATGTGGCATTTGATGATGCCATATCGGGAGCCTCGGCGGTGGAACGTGTAACGTTCTGTTGCAGGTTCTGCGACGGTGGCGACAGGTCAGCGCATTGCGGGTAGACCATGTGCCATCGTGAAACACGGCCGGCCGGTGGGTGGCGCGGGGCAAGCCGTCTTCAGAGAAGCTTAGTCAGAGAGGCTTATTTGGCCTTGGGCGCTGCGCCGGTCACCGCCACCGCGGCAAAACGCAGCAGATCGGAGTCGGTCGGTTCCGGCCACTGCTGCCCGGCGAACCACATACTGAATGCGGTTCGTGCGCTGTTGGTGGCGAGGCCGCGCGCAAGATTGAGGCCTTTGGCGCCATCGCTGTGCCTGAAGCGCTCGAGCCATTCGTCCTGCTCGGGCTCGTCGAGTTCATGGTACATGGCCAGTGCGTCCTTGGCGCGCTCCACGAAGTAGCGTTCCTTGATGGCCTCGATCGACGCATCCACGCTTGGCTGCTGTTCGATCTTCTGGATGTTCTTTCTTGCGATATCAGTATTCGACGCATAGCCGTCGCGCAGGGCCTGCTTGAAATAGCCGGCGGGCGACGTCAGCTTGGCCGCCTTCGGGTTCTTCATGCGAGCCTCCGTCAGGTCCAGCGTTGCCCGCAGCTTGCCATCTTCCGTGGTTGCCAACAGGTTGCAGGCGTCGTCCTGCGAGAGGCCAAGCGCCATCATGCGCTTGACGAGTTCGCCGTCGATGACCGGCGGTGCGGGCAGCGCCAGCGACTCCTGCTGCGCCGGAACGACGCGGAACTGCAAGCTCGCGACGCGTCTTCCCTGCTTGTGTTCGATCAGCTCGACATTGATATCGGTGACCATGTTGATTTCACTGATCGCGTACTTGAGCACATCACGCTTGAAGTACTTGTACTCGGGGATCGATTCGCCGACCGGGTTGCCGGTCAGGGCGCCGTACCACCATTCCCAGTCGGCCCGGTTCGTCACCTTGGAGGGATTGGTCGCGTAACGCCGGCAGATCTCATAAAGGGCAAGGCTTGCGCCGCTGCGCAACAGCGCCTGATAGTACACGGAGAGTTTGGTATAGGACCCCGGCGCCATCACCATACTCTCCACTTCGGGCGGAAATGCGAACCCGAACCACAGCATGCCGCCCTGCTTCTTCAACCCGCGCGGATTCACGAGCTTGACCGACGAAACCAGGCGCTCGCTCGTCCACTGGATGGCGTCTTCCGAGAAGATGCGAATGTTCTGCAGTTCCTGGACCTGCTCCTTGAAGAGCTCGGTGTCCCGGCTGTCGTACGCAGCGTCACGCGCCAGTTCCGCCATCGGAATCCAGTAATAGTTCTTCGCGACTTCAGTATCAATGGGAGCGTTCTCACCCTTGGTGCGCATGCGCTGCGCGTGATAGACCATGACATTGAAAATCTTGCGCGACAAAAGGGAAAGCCTTCCCTCGGAAACACGCAGGCCGATCGCTTCGTTCGTCTTGCGAAATTCCTTGAGATCGGTGCTGGAAGATGGTGCCGACTTGCCGGACTTTTTCTTGATTGTCATGGTGATCAAAGGTGAGGAACGGGCATCTCATTCCGCTCACCTTTGGAATGGTGCACTAAAAGTGAACCAACTGCAATCACCTTTCGGGGACGAGAGCCCGAAATTCGCTGTGATGTCGAGAAACCGCTGTCGCTACTCCCCGTAGAGTCTCACCCTTTCGCGACCGATCCCCTGTATCCACTCACCATCCATCCTGTGCAAGCTCACCGCAGTTCACGACCTATCCTGTATCCACTCACCATCATCCCTGCGGAACCTCACCTTGCTTCCTGTAGAAGCTCACCATATCGGCTGAAAAGCATTGCTGGCATTGTGTTTCGGCAAATTTAAGGTTTACAAGGTTTTAAGGTGTTTACTTTTCAAGCTCTCAAAGGGATCGGCGCAAGGCAGAGAAAATGCAAACACGGGAGGACTTGCACGCTGATGTGAAACATCCTAGGTCCAAAAAAAAGAGGAAAGCCGCTTTCAGCGGGTTGACTATCGATGGGCGGGGAAAAGATCGCCCGGAGAGCGCTCGCTTGAATCGCGGGTTGGTTTGAAGCTGCTGCGTGAATAAGCTTGCCCGTTGCAGACGAGTGTATGGCGTTGACACATACGTTACCTGTAAAAGCTCACCTTTTGGGGGCGATGGCAATTCAGAAGGGGCTCATGTCAGTGGGTGCCGTCTGGCGACCGCGGTTTACAAGGAAGTGGCTGGTTGAAAGCTCTTGTGGCAATGGCGTTCGGCGGAGAGGATTCAGATCCCCGTAAAGGTTCACCTTTGAATATGGGAGACACCTTGGGAAGACGAGCGTCCGCCGGATTTGAAGATCGGTAGACGCGGCGATAACTGATATGCCGTGGTCCCTGTAAAAGCTCACGTTGACGGAATTTGATCCCTGTTGAGTCTCACCTTTGGGTGGCGGAATCGTGACTAAGCCCGGCGTTTGAGCTTATTTCGGGACTCAACGCCACGGAGTGAAAATTGCAGGCGCTGCGGGGCTGTGGAGCCTTTTTGGAGGCTTTGCACGAGGAAGGGATGGATGGGGGTCCCCGTAGAGTCTCACCTGTCGGGAATGAATGGTCAACTAGGCTTGGGAGTAGGAGTTGAGAGGCCGCGGAGCGAGCATGTGCTTACTCTTTGAGGGGATTGTTGTTGGGTGAGGTTCTACAGGGAGTGAGCTACCCGTAAAAGCTCACCTTTGGTGCACGTGGAAGCAGTGCGAGATAAGCGCAGAGGACGTGGTGCCTGTAGAAGCTCACCTATTCATTCTGCAGAACGTGATTAGGGGCGTTTTTCCCGGCTTGATGGCTACTTCCCCCTTCCCTGCCCTTCGATATCGAGCCTTATAGTGAGCCTGACAGGTCCAGACGCCTCGAAATCAGTGCGGGTACTTCTGAGATCCCCGTAAATACTCACCTTCCACACTTGAGCAATTCCAGCCTCTCTGTAAAACCGGCCTGGAGAGACGCGAGATGCAAGGGATATCGATAGATGCCATTCGAACAGGTTTTATCGAGTCCTGTTGTATTGGCATATCAAGCTAGCCCCGGTATTAGCAAGCTCCTTCTTAAAAGTTCGAAATATTCTGCATTTGAGAGTAACATACCACAAATGCAGAAAATTCCATATTACAGGGAGCAGAAATGGAAACGCAACAGGCGAATCAACAAGTTAATCTCCAGCGGGTCAGCATGCATGACCTCGATAACCTGGCAAGCACGGCGGCCGACGTTCTGTCGCAGGTGCGCGACGCCATGATCGAACCGCATCCGCGCAAGGTCGCACCGACATTTTCGAGCACTGCCATCGCCGAGTTGTGCCGGGTGGACAAGACGCAGATCAAATATCTGACACAGAAGCATAATCTGCCGGCGGGGCAAAAGCCAGAAGGCTCGAAGGCAAAGGAATACAGCCTGGAAGATGCAATAACCTGGGTCAGGGCGATCGGCCCCTACCCTTCTCGTCCAGAGAACAAGGCTGGCAAGGTCATCGCGGTCTGTAACTATAAAGGCGGTGTGGCGAAAACGAGCACGACCGTCGCGCTCGCACAGGCGCTGACATTGCGCGGACTGAAGGTCCTCGTCGTCGATTGCGACGGTCAGGGTACGGCGACGCAGCTGATCGGGATCAGCCCGGAACAGGACGTCGAAGTCGAGCAAACCATCATGCCCTACATTCACGGTGACGAAGCGGATTTGCGTTATGCCGTGCAAGCGAGTTACTGGACCAACCTGTCAGTCATCCCGGCCTCGAGCGGCTTGCTTGCGGCGGAGTTCGCCATTCCGGCGAAGGCGATGTCGCAGCGTGGATTTCGCTTCTGGGAAATGCTGAAGATCGGACTGGAACCCTTGCGCGAGGATTTCGACCTGATCCTGATTGACACCTCCCCCAGCCTGTCGCACCTGACGGTGAACGCGATGATCGCGGCGGATGGTCTGATGATGCCCTGCCCTCCGGATGCGCTCGATTTTGCTTCCAGCGTGCAGTTCTGGGGAATTTTTTCCGAGCTGGTTGATGGGCTGCCGAATGCCAACGAAAAACACTACGACTTCATCTCGATCATCTATACCAAGGTTCAGGCAAACGAGATCTCGCGCCTGGTCAAGACCTGGATGAAGCAGGCCTACGGCGCGCATATCAATGGCATTGAAATTCCTGACAGCACGGCTGCACGGACGGCCTCTGCACAGTTGAAGACGATTTATGACCTGAGTAAACCGGACGGCAGCGCGGAGGCATACCGTCGCTTCAAGGATCCGCTGGACCGCCTGGCCGATTATGTGCTGGACCAATTAGCTATCGCGTGGAGGCAATGATGAGTATTTACGACAAGCTGGGCGCGAAAACCGCAGGCATCAAGGCCCGAAATGTTGAGAAACCGGCAGAAAAGGCGCCGAGGAGTGCCCCTGGCATGTTCCTGAACGCTACGCAGCGATTGGACGCTGCCGAGGCTAGGGTCGAGGAACTCGAGGTAAAGCTGAAGGAAGCGGAGGCTTCCGGTACGCGTGAAATCGCGCTGGACCAGTTGCATGAGGTTGGCGGGCGCCGCCGCAAGCTGACTGAACAGCAGTACAACGAGCTGAAAGAGAATCTTCGCAATAACCCGCTGGTCACGCCAATCACGGTGCGCAAGCGGGCCGAGGGCGGATTCGAGATTGTTTCGGGCAACAACCGTGTCGAGGTGTTCCGCGAATTGGGCCGCACCTCCATTCCCGCGGCGCTGCTCGAGAGCGATGATGACCAGGCAGAGATCAACGCTTTCTACGCCAATTTGCTGCAGCCGGACTTGCCGGACTTTGAAAAATTTCTGGGGTTCAAAAAGATCATTGCCAAGCATCCGGATCTGACGCACGCCCAGGTTGCGGAAGGGGCTGGGGTGTCGCGCTCCTTTGTGACGCAACTCATGGCATTCGATGATCTGCCGTCTGATGCCATCACTATCCTGAACGACAGGCCGGAAGCGCTTGGCGCCAACGCAGCGCAGGACTTGGCGGGTCTTGCCAAGAAGGGGAGGGCGGAGCAAGTGGTGCGCGCGATTGCACGACTCGCCGCGGGTGAAATCGACCAGGCACGGGCTGTCAGGGAAGCAGCAGTCGATATCATTGCGAAGGCAGGGGCTGCCAAGCCTGAACCGATTCGCATCAAGATCGGAAGGGCGACTTATTGCGCAATTCAACGTGCGGATAAAGTCCTTCGTATCCAGTTTCAATCCGCCGAGGAAGCGGAAGCTGTGCAAGACGCGATTCGCGAAGTGCTTGAGCGCCGCGCGATGCAGACGAAATAAGGCGGAAATTGCCGGTGATACTATCACCGGCTTTAAAATCAATGACTTAGAAAAAACCAATTACTGAACCAGGAACGATTCCCCACTGGTCGCAGCAAAAAAATCACATTGGAGCCCGGCAAATGCCGGGCTCTTTTGTTTTGAAAAGCATTGGTGATACTATCACGTCCTTAAAAATCAATAGCTTAGGAAATTCAATTGCCGACAGCGGGCATCTGCACCCCACTTGCCAGGCAAATTCGCGAAATGCCAGGTTTGTGAAGCGGCGCCTGATATTTGATCGGGACAAGGAGGGGGCGAGCGACGTGCAATCTAGTCTTAAGTTCTGCACAAAGCAAACAGACGTGGCAGGAGCGCGTGCGCAATATGCCGCATCTCGGCGAAACGGGTGATGCCCACGGGGGCCAACGACGGCAAGCGGAGATGCAGATCGGGAAGCGTGAGATGCATAACCGCTCCTGGCAACTGGACATGAAACCGGACCGGGCCGTAGCAGTCCGCAATCCATTATCATCCGCGGCTTTCATTCGCGATGATGCCGGTGCAGCGAAATAGCTGGGCAGGACGACCTGCCCCTTGCTCCCAAAAATTCACCCAGGATGGCGCAGGTGCGTGAAGTCCAGCAGGTCTCCTCGGCTGCACCAATTTCCGCATACGGTGGAGGCAATTGATTTACGCATGATCTGCCCGCTTAGACCCAGCCTCGGGTCACTGAAATCTGCGGGTATTCCAATCCCCGGATATTCTCACCTTTGCAGATCTTGGCTCATCCCATCGGCGTGAGCTGTCAGCTTTCTCCGCCCAGATGTCGCCTCACCCCATGCAGTCAATGCCACTTCCTGCAGTATCAATCTGTTCAGACCTCGGGATGCGGATCACATGGACGGCATGCCCCATTCTTCACATAGCCCGCGTCCCATTGAGATAGCAGGGCACCATCGTAGGCATAGGCGAAAACACCGCTCATCCCCAACGACTCATTACCGGACCATGTGGCGTTCCGTCGGCTATATTTACCTCGCAATGGTCGATACCCGGCTGCCGCGGATCGATAGGAGCAGCCGCCACAGCAGTGTTCGGTCCCTGAATACTCTCACCTTTGCCTTTGCAGAGCATATGCATCCCCTTTGTGAGCTCTGACATAGGCAACTTGCTTGTTCGTTCCCCACCAAAGACATTGATGATTGACGTACTGCCTCTAGGGATCACCACGGTCCTTCGAGATGAGGATAGCTCTCTTTGTCCTTCTGTTTATTCAGTTGGCCGGAAACATTTGACCCTCAAGGCAGATCCTTATGCCTCTGCACCGCGCTCCCTTCGAACGTTCCTGGATTCGGTCCCTGTGCGATCTCACCTTTCCTGTTTTCCGTGGCTCTGCCACGTGCCACCCCTTGCGAGGAACCTCGGCCGCCGGCGACACTTCCCATGATCCTCGTTGGATCACGCTCTCACAATTGCCGTACGCAGATCTTGAATGCGCTCCTTAAAATTCATATTATCAAGCACCGCAAAAACTGTTGTAAAATTCACGATAGTTGCAGTAGTGCCACAAAAGTGCCAGCTAGATCAACAACTTAGAGCGCCGCTGCGTAGTGGTGCGGTTCGGCCGCCGAGTGGGCCCTTACTGGCAACTTTCGATCATTTCCCGCAGTACAGAAAAATATGTCCAAACATGGCATCGAAGGGAGCGACGCTGCCTCAGGTACTGCCTCGCAGGCGGCAATCGGGCCAGGCATGACAGGGGAGGCGCCCGCGTATCCCGTTTCCACGCCTGTCCCTCCAGCTCGATCCGGCACGGCGCATTCGCGCAAGCTGCATCTCGGCCATGTCGCGTTCATGCGCGCTGTCGTACAGGGTCTCGATACTCGCGAAAGCTGGAACCGGTATCTGCGCATCGAAGGCGAGCATGACGACATCCGCAATGTCCGGCGCACGGTCCAATGGATACGCGACGAATTCGCCGCCGCCGCCAAACGCCACGAACGCTACGGTACCGCGCGCCTCGTACGGCTGGACGCCACACGGATTACCGACAAGGAGCAGGCGCTTCCCTCACTGGAGGATTTCGCGATCGAGCATGGACTGCTCGACTTCTCCGAATCCGAACAGCTCGAGTATTACGAAGCGCACCATGGACAGCACACACAGCGCCAGTCGCGTCGTGTGCGTGTCGTCGCCCGCCAGCTCGACGCGCTGGCCTGGCTCGAAAAGCTGGTCGCACAGCCGCCGCATCCCGACGACCCGATCGCTTCCTGGCTGCATCCTGACCTCGTAGCTCATCTTGACGCGGGTGGAATCAAATCCGTTCGCCAGCTCGTCGACCGGATCAACGGACTCGGCAAGCGTTGGTGGACCGGTCTGCGCGCCATCGGTGCTGCCAAAGCCGAGCGGATCATGGATTGGTTGCACGCGCATGAAGCATCGCTCGGCCTGACGATCGGCGCGCATGTGCATATCAAACGTTCGGCGCTGCGGCCCCACGAACTTGCCCGCGTTGTGCAAGCTTCGACGGCTGTCGTTCCTCTGGAAAAACTCGTTGTGCCATCGGCACTGGATGGTGCAAATGGTCTCTATCGCGCGCCGCGGCAGTTGTGCCGGATTGATGCGAAAACCGACCTTGGCGCCGTGCTCGCGTGGATCAAGGCAAAACCGGGCCTGTCTTCCGAGCAGACTGCGGCGCTCAAACGCAAGAGACGTGTGGATCCCGCTGCACCGGAAGGGCAGGCCTCATGGCTGAACTATCTCTCCCACACGCAGCGTGCCTACCGCAAGGAAGCCGAACGCTTCCTGCTGTGGGCTATCGTCGAGCGTCGCAAAGCACTGTCGTCCATGACCTCCGAGGACTGCCAGACCTACCGGGCCTTCCTTGCCAATCCCTTGCCGGCGGAGCGCTGGTGCGGGCCGCGCGGACGTGAAAAATGGGGCCCTTTGTGGCGACCCTTCGAAGCGCCGCTCTCTCCACGCGCCCAGGCTCAGGCGATCACGATCCTCAAGAACCTTTTCAAGTTCTTGGTGGACCAGTACTACCTGATCGGGAATCCATGGAATGATGTCGCTCCGCCAAAATCCGCTTCCCGACCCGCCACCGAGCGCCGCTTCAGTCGTGAGCAGTGGGAACTCATCGAAGACCAGCTTGACCATCTTCCAGCCACCTCGGCCAACCAGCGCTTGCGCTTCGCGCTGCATTTCTTTTATGCGACGGGGCTCCGGTTGTCGGAAGCCGTCGCCGCGAAGCTCGATCACCTGGACTGGATGAGTTACCCCGGCGACAAGCCCGGTGACGAGATCGTCGAAGGCTGGGAACTCACTGTCCGCGGGAAAGGTGAGACTCTACG
Organism: Noviherbaspirillum sp.; assembly: GCF_035254685.1. Lineage (GTDB taxonomy): Bacteria > Pseudomonadota > Gammaproteobacteria > Burkholderiales > Burkholderiaceae_D > Noviherbaspirillum. The sequence continues at coordinate 71,575 of NZ_DATFAI010000011.1, forward strand.
GGGAGTGCCCGTGCCGTTCGACCTGGTTGATGAGCTGTCCGCGTATCTCGTTGCGCGCGGTCTTGCATCCGACATCAAGGACCACGCGAATCGCGGCGCATTCCTGTTCGGCAAGGCCATCGACGTCGCGGAGCGCGCGCCGTGGTCGCCCGAACGCACCACGGCGTTTGATTCCAAAGAGGGGATCGCGACCAGCACCCTTTATGCCCAGTTGAAGGATTTCTTTACTACTTGTGCCGCGAAACTCGCCTCGACGGATCCGAAAGGCGCACAAGCTTTCGAGGCCGCCAGCACGTACTGGTTGCGTCATACCCACGGTGCGCATTCCATCGACGCCGGCGTACCTTTCGACGTCCTGCAACAAAACCTCGGACATGCGTCGCTCAATACAATCGTCCTCCCGGCGCCCAATGACGGTCGCCGGCGCATGCAGGCTGTGCAGGCGTTCTGGGCGCAGAAAGGCAAGCGAACGAAATGAGGTCCGGCAGTCCATCTTGCTCGCCACGCGCCCCACCCTCATAACCACGACATCCCATGACCATCGGCTTTCTTGATGTGCATTACGACACCCGCGGAGCGCAGGCGGCATGCATCGTCGCTGACTCATGGACAGCCGAAGCGGCGCTGTGCTCCTGTGTCGATGTCATCAAGGAGGTGCGGCCCTATCAGCCCGGCAGTTTTTATCTTCGCGAATTGCCGTGTCTTATTTCCGTGCTCCGATTGCTTCCTGCGCTGCCGGATATGCTCGTCATCGATGGCTACGTCTGGTTGCCGCCACTCGCACGGGCCGGACTCGGAGCACGCCTGTATGAAACGCTGCAACGCCGTGTTCCGGTGGTCGGCATCGCAAAGACGGCGTTTGCCGGAGGCGAGGCGTGTGCTGACGTCGTACCGGTCTGGCGGGGTACCTCAGGCAAACCGCTCTTCGTCACGGCTGCCGGCGTGGATATCCATGCCGCAGCAGAATGGGTCAGATCCCTGGCAGGCAAGCATCGCCTTCCCATTCTGGTGAGCATGGCCGATCGCCTATCGAGACAACCTGTTGCCATGCAAGCTGTCGATTTTCCACGTCTTCATTCGTCGTAAGATACAGAGGGCCGTCCTCTGTTTTTGGGAAAACCGATCATGTCTACCAATACTGCCCGTCTTCATCGTGTCCTCAAGGCCACGCCAGAGCGTGTTTACCGCGCATTCCTCGATGCTGATGCCTTGGTCAAGTGGCTGCCGCCAAATGGTTTCACCGCAAAGGTTCACCATCTCGAAGCAACCGTGGGCGGAAACTACCGAATGTCGTTTACCAACTTCACCAATGGCCATAGCCATTCCTTCGGTGGGGACTATCTTGAACTGGTGCCGCATGAGCGCATTCGTTACACAGGCACATTCGATGATCCGAACCTGCCAGGCATGATGCAAACGACGGTGACCCTGCGCGCGGTATCCTGCGGCGTCGAGTTGAACGTTGTGCAGGAAGGCATACCCGAGGTCATTCCAGTGGAGGCTTGTTATCTCGGCTGGCAGGAATCGCTGGTATTGCTCGGCAAGCTGGTTGAACCCGAGATTCGCGAGTAGACGAGCGTACCTTGTCTCCGGGCTGTGGCGCCTGCCGCTTGTGCGGGAGGTTTGCATGCGCGCGTCATCCGCAAGGGTGGCGCGCCATCTGCAAAACCGTCCAAAACAATTTGAGTCTTATCCCGCGGCAATTTAACATGTGGGTTCCCGGCCGGCATCTTCATCGCGTGTCGTCCATGGCATCCTCGATCGACACACCTGGTTTTACCTTCCATGTATAGCTACGTTCTTCTGCTGCATGTTCTTTCCGCCACAGTCTGGACCGGCGGGCATCTTGTGCTGGCAATGGCGGTCCTGCCACGCGCGCTCGCCGCACGCGATCCCGAAATCCTTCTCGCGTTCGAGTCGGGATATGAACGCATCGGCATGCCGGCCTTGCTTATCCAGGTCGTCTCCGGTTTGTGGATGGCGCATAACATATTGCCCGACATCGCAGCGTGGTTGTCCGTTGCGTCCTCGCCCTCTCGGCTCATCACCTTCAAACTGGCGCTGCTCGCCACCACCGCGGTCCTGGCAGTGGACGCACGATTTCGCATCATCCCCAATCTCAGTGCAGAGACGCTGCCCGTCATGGCGCGCAGAATCAGGCTGGTCACCGCCGTATCGGTGCTGTTCGTCGTGGTTGGTGTTTCGTTTCGCGGCGGACTGCTCGCCTGACTGAGCAGCCACAACCCACAATTCCTTTGTACTTGCCATTGTCGCCATGAGGTGTGTCGCGAGGCCGTTTCGTGTGACTTCGCCGCCACACCCACGCGAAACGCAGCGTGCCTGCATGATAGGATTGAACGCAGGAAATTTGCCGTTCACTCTCCCTCCCGATTGATCTCTCTTCTCTCTTGAAACGCCGCGCCGGGTTTGGCGTGCGATGGTTTACCGAATATGCTGTTCCAGTTCATGCCGTTCGTCCGCAGCAAGGGACTGGACGCACGCGGCCTCCATGAGGGCCGCAGCACTCAGAGCCCCAGGCACGGTGGTCTTTATCTCAATATGTGGCGCCATGCCGCAGGCGCGCGGTGCAAGCTGGGCTTGTCATGGCTGATGCTGGCCGGCGCCGCATTGATGGATCTGGCCTCTCCCTGGTTAGGCGCACGCGCCCTCGACGCGCTGCAGAAGAATGGGCCGCAGGCATTGTCGACCGCCGCCGCTTATGGAGCGGCCATTCTCGCTGCGGCCGTGATCGCGTGGTCATTGCATGGTCCGGCCCGAGTCGGCGAGCGACGCATTGCGCTGCACGTGCGCCGGAACTTCACCAATGCGCTCTATGCAAAGCTGATGCGCCTGCCCCTCGCGTGGCATGACCGGCATCATTCCGGCGAGCTGCAACAGCGCATCAGCCAGGCGTCGCTTGCGCTGCATGGTTTTACGCAGAACCAGTTCCAGTACATCAGGACGGTGGTCCAGTTCACCGGGGCTGCGGCTGCGATCATGTTTTTCTCGCCGCTCCTCGGCACAATCGCTGTGGCCGGATACGGCCTCGTCGGGATCGTGATGATCAGGTTTGATGTGACCTTGATGCGTCTCGCCAGAGAAGAGAACGCCGCCGAGCGCAAACACCAGGCCAAACTGCTGGACTTCCTCGGCAATGTCGCGACGGTCATGTCCTTTCGCATGCAGGACCGTTCAGGCCGCATGGTGAATGAAAAACTCGACAAGGTCTTCGTGCCGGCACGGAAGAGCATCACCCTCGTCGAGGCCAAGTGGTGCATAGCCGACTTGTTCAGCCTGGGCATTACCTGGGTTCTTGTCGCCGCAACGGTATGGATGAGTAATCGCAGCGGCGCCATCCGCATCGGCGGCATATTTCTTGTCCATCAATACGCGCAGCAGGCAAGGACGGTGGTGCTTGGCGTGGCGGACAAGCTTCAGACGATGGCGCGGGCACGCAGCGACTTGGCGAGCGCGGAGGCGATCTGGACGGCGACCGATCGACCGGAATCTGGCGTGCCGATCCCGGATGACTGGCAGCGCATCGACATCAGCGACTTGTGCTACGAACATGCCGTGGCAGTGGGTGGCGATGCGGATGCCAGCACCATCGGCAAAGCCGCCCATGCCGGTTCCGGTTTGAAGAAGATCGCGATGACGCTCCGGCGCGGCGAACGCATCGCGCTGGTCGGCCCCAGCGGTGCAGGCAAAAGCACCTTGATGCGCGTGCTGGCGGGCCAATACAGCCCGCACAGCCAGCACATCGACGTCGACGGAAAACATTACCCGGCTACTTGCCACCTCGGCAGCATCGCCACGCTCATTCCACAGGAAGCCGATGTGTTCGAGGCGTCGATCCGGGACAATATTTCGCTCTCCGGCGAGCACGCGGATCCAGAGATCGCAGAGGTGGTCAGCGTGAGCGCCTTTGATGCCGTCATGGCCGATATGTCATTGGGCATGGAGATGCCGCTGTCGGAACGCGGATGCAATCTTTCGGGTGGCCAGCGCCAGCGGCTTTGCCTTGCGCGGGGCCTGCTTGCGGCGCGGGGCAATTCCCTTTTGTTCCTCGATGAACCGACCAGTGCGCTCGACCCGATCACCGAGGAGACCGTATTCGGACGGATCAGGTCAGCATTGCCCGACACCTGCATCGTGGCTTCCGTTCACCGCATGAGCCTGCTGCACCACTTCGACAAAGTGATATTGATGGCAAACGGCCAGGTCCAGGATGTGGGCACCGTGGAGGAACTGCTGAACTGGCAGCCCGCATTCCGTGAAATGCTGCGGCAGCACGGCGCGGACCAAGGGAGTGCCACACCCTGGATGAAGCCGTCGGCACTCAGCGACTGATGCTGCGTGACGGGTTGTTCCTCAGCCGCGAGGGCGCTTGCGGTGGAAAACCAATGGGCTGTATGGCACGTCGGACGGCGGCGGTGAATTCAGGATGCCCGGCTTGATGGCGCCGACCACGTGCATTTCGCACGCCTTGCAGTCAAAGCGCAGCGTGTAACGTTCGTCGCCGTTGACCAGCGTCATTGGATCGGCGCGCACCTGGCCCTGCACGCCCTGCACGCCTTTTGCCTGCTTTGGGCAGAGGTTGAACGAGAAACGCAGACAGTGCTTGGTGATCATCAGCGATACCTCGCCTGCTTCCTCGTGTGCTTCGTAGGCCGCGTCGATTAGCTGCACGCCATGCTTGTGATAGAAGACGCGCGCTTTCTCGTTGTAGACGTTGGCCAGATAGGAGAGCTGCGTTTCGGGATACGTGGGGCGCGGCTCGGCCGGCGCCTTGCGCGGTGGACGCTGCCAGGCGGCCAGGCGTGCGGCTTCGTGTGCGGTGATCGCGTCGCGCCGCAACGCGTTGATGACCGATGCCGGCAAGAACCAGGCTTGCGACAACGACAGCGTGACCTGCGCGGCCTCGAACATTGTGTTGCCGAGTTTGGCAAGGCTGGCCCGCAAGGACGCTTCCGCCTGTTCGGCCTGCTGCGCCGGCTGCAGTGCGATGTCCGCATCGGTCGTGCTGACGATGCCGTCCTCGTCGCAAATCGTCAGGCGCAAGCCGCCGTCATGCTCGCTCAGCGTCAACTGCAGTGCGACCTTGCGTTCCGCCGACTTCTTCTGCAAGGCGGCTTCCCACTGGTGGTCACGGTTGCGGTGAATTTCGTTGCCAACCTTCAGGCCGGGCAAGTCGCTCATGACTTCGTTGGGGAAGACGCGCCAGCGCTGGCCTTCTGCATCTTCGCCCAGCTTTTCTGCGCGATTCGCCTGGATGCCGACCGTGCTGCGCTTGTGCATGTAATTCAGCCCGTCGCCATTGGCCATCGGCGCGTCGGTCACCAGATCGAAATGGTCGGCGCCGATGCGGCTGACCACGCCCAGTTTTACGCCCAGATATTTGGGCGAATCGAAGGCGCCGATATCGGGCTGCCGTCCGTTGGCAAAATATTCGGTGTGGCCGCGATGGAAATTCTTGTCCACGTCCGGCGTGAACAGCAGGCGCGTGCGCCCGCTGGAGGCACGCGCGAATTCGGGCCGGCGTTCCAGGACATCGTCGAGCAAGCGGCGATAGTGACCGGTGACATTCTTCACATAGCCGATGTCCTTGTAGCGCCCCTCGATCTTGAATGAGCGGATACCTGCATCGATCAGCGCTTCGAGGTTGCGGCTCTGGTCATTGTCCTTCATCGACAGCAGGTGCTTCTCATAGGCCACTACGCGGCCCTGATCATCGGTCAGCGTGTAGGGCAGGCGGCAAGCCTGCGAGCAGTCGCCGCGGTTGGCGCTGCGCCCGGTGTCCGCGTGGGAAATGTAGCACTGGCCGGAAAACGCCACGCACAGCGCGCCGTGGATGAAATACTCCAGCGGCGTATCGATCGCTTCGTGGATCTTGCGGATCTGTTCGAGGCTCAGTTCGCGCGCCAAGACCAGTTGGGAGAAGCCCACTGCCCCCAGGAAGCGGGCCCTGTCGAGCGTGCGGATGTCGCACTGGGTGCTGGCATGCAGCTGGATGGGCGGCAGGTCGATTTCGAGCAGGCCCATGTCCTGCACGATCAGCGCATCCACGCCGGCGTCATACAACTGCCAGGCCAGTTTGCGTGCTGTTTCCAGTTCTGCATCATGCAGGATGGTATTCATCGTCACGAAGATGCGGGCATGGTAACGGTGCGCGAATTCCACCAGGCTGGCGATGTCCTCGATCGGATTGCTGGCGTTGTGTCGCGCGCCGAACGACGGGCCGCCGATATAGACGGCATCCGCGCCGTGCACGATGGCCTCCCGGCCGATCTCGGCAGTTTTGGCGGGGGACAAAAGTTCAAGCTGGTGGTCGAGCAGAGACATGCGCAGCATCCTGACAGGCGAAGGCCGAAATTATAATCCGGCGATTGAAAGGGCATGGCGCAGCCACGCTGCATGAGCAATAAGACCTGTTGCGGTACGGGCTGTTCACTGGGCTTTTGCCGATCCATATTTTTTGCACCCGCAGGCAGCTCCCGCGTGATGGCAAAAGATGCAAGGGCAGGGCACTGTCGGCATGCAACTTGTCGGCCGCGATACCGAATGTGCAACATTACGCCGGTAATGATCCGGACGCCGCCGGCCATCGGTATCGTGCTGTCCATCGCACTCCTGCCGTACCTTGTCAGGCGTGCCACGCAGCGGCTGCATTGCTCGCACGATCCGGCCCGTGTGTGACCGTCTTTGGGCAGCACAACGTGGTGATGCGCATCGCTGACTGCGCAAAGGCAACGACGGCAGCGCCCGGCCGATATTCCGCTTCGACTCCGGCGTGCATGATGCCTCTGATTGGCGGGTGTTGGCATCAACGGTTCTCGATATCGGGAAAGAGGGCGCGAAGGAGCGGTTTGCCGGAGCGGCGCCGCATGGCGGTTTTCGCGCATGAATGCGGGCATTGCACACCTTTGCGCGCCGATGTCGTTCAAGTCGCATCCGAGCGCAATGAGACTGATTGTGCCGGAAATTTGGTACGGAAATTGCTCTGCAACCCGCTTGTGCCGGAAAGCGGAAAGAGCGTGGCAAACCTGCCAATGCAGCGCTTCCCGGAAGGTGTAGATCCGTTTGCGGATCGTTCACAAGGAATTGAGGGAGAAAGAAGTGAACCAGCAGTACACGACGCGTCTGGCCGCCCGGATGGCGCTTGCGTGGTGCGAGAAGCATCCTGCCTGGATGCGACTATGCGACATCGACAACATCGCGCGATATTACGTGCAGTGGCATGAACTGGGTGAAAAGGAAAAGCATCTCTGGGGGAGCGAGACTGCGTATAACGAGTTCGGCATCAAGAAGCCGAAAGTGAAGACTGGATTCGTCACCGATGAAGGCAGGTTCATCGACGACAATTGCCGGGTGCCTTATGGGCATTCAGCAATGGTCGTGAAGGTGGGTGTCGAAGCGGCACGCGTATTGCGTTCCGAGCAATACGCGGAAGAGGGGGATGAAAATCCGCTGGCAGTGCTTTAACAGCCTGTCGAGCTACGGCTGATCCGGAGCGCACTTTTTTTTGCCCACGAAAAGCACTCGGCGTACACCACGGATGTCACGGAAATCGACAGAATTTCTGTGTGTTTCGTGGAGCACGCCAAGTGTCTTCCTTGGACATCCAGAACGATCAGCCCTTCAGCTCAGGAAAGTCCTCCTCGAAAAACTCCATCGCGCTCTTTTCCCCGCTGCTGCGGCGGGCAGCTTCGATATTGCGCAGTTCGACGCGGCGAATCTTTCCTGAAATAGTCTTGGGCAGGTCGGAGAATTCGATGCGGCGGATACGCTTGAAGGGCGCGAGGTGGTTGCGCAGGAAGACGAAGATCTCCTTGGCCAGTTCCTTGTTCGGGGGGGAGTCGCCGCGCAGGACGATGAATGCCTTGGGCACCGCGAGGCGGACCGGATCCGGGCTGGGCACGACGGCGGCTTCGACGATCGCAGGATGCTCGATGAGTACGCTTTCGAGTTCGAAGGGGCTGATGCGGTAGTCCGATGCCTTGAACACGTCATCTGCGCGGCCGACGTAAGTGATGTAGCCGTCCTCGTCGCGGCTGGCCACGTCGCCCGTGTGGTAGTACCCGTTGCGCATGACCTCCGCGGTCTTCTCCGGACTGTCCATGTAGCCGAGCATCAGTCCTGTCGGCGCCGGGTTGAGCGCCAGGCAGACTTCACCTTCATTCGCTTCGCGCTCATCCGCATCCAGCAGCGCGACGCGATAGCCAGGCAAGGGTCGGCCCATCGATCCCGGCTTGAGCTTCTGATCGGGCGAGTTACCGATCTGCGCCGTGGTTTCGGTCTGGCCGAAGCCGTCGCGCAGGGTGATGTTCCACGCATTGCGCACCTGATCAATGATCTCCGGATTGAGCGGCTCGCCGGCGCCGATCAGTTCACGCAGCTTCAGGCGGTCGCGGTACTCGGACAGGTTCTCCTGGATCATCATGCGCCACACCGTCGGCGGCGCGCACATGGTGGTGACCTGGTAGCGCTCCAGCACGCCCAGCATGGCCTTCGCATTGAAGCGCGCATAGTTGTAAATGAAGATGCAGGCGCCGGCATTCCACGGTGCGAAGAAGCAGCTCCATGCATGTTTTGCCCATCCCGGCGAGGAGATGTTGAGGTGGACGTCTCCCGGCTGCAGGCCGATCCAGTACATGGTAGACAGGTGGCCGACCGGGTAGCTTTGATGCGAATGCAGCACCAGCTTCGGTTTAGAGGTGGTGCCGGAGGTGAAGTAGAGCAGCAGCGGATCGCTTGCCTTGGTCACGCCATCCGGCTTGAACTCGGCGGAGTGGCCTGCATAATCGAAAGGCTGCCAGCCCTCGGGCGCGCCGCCCACGCAGACGCGTGTGCAGTTCCCGGCGAGCCCGTTCAGCTTGTCGACGTGCGCCTGGCCGATCACGACATGCTTGACGTTGCCACGCTCGAGGCGGTCGCGCAGGTCGTCTTGCGACAGCAGCGTTGTGGCAGGAATCAGCACTGCGCCCAGCTTCATCGCGGCCAGCATGATTTCCCACAGCGGCACTTCATTGCCAAGCATCATCAGAATGCGGTCACCGCGGGTGACGCCGACGCCGCGCAGGAAGTTTGCTGCGCGGTTGGAGCGCTCCGCCATTTCGGCAAACGAGATTTTCTGCTCTGCTCCGGATTCGTCGACTACCCACAGCGCGGGATTGCCATTCCCTCGTGCCATGTTGTCGAAATAGTCGAGCGCCCAGTTGAATTCATCGAGTGCCGGCCAGCGGAATTCGCGGTATGCGGTGTCATAGTCGCCGCGATGTGCCAGCAGGAAATCGCGCGCTTTAAGGAAGGCATCGAAGCCGCTCATGTTGTCTACCTCCGTCAAAAATGATGGGATCAAAGGACGGAGGTGTCGCAGCAAAACCGGGAAGACACAGCTTCCGGCCCTTGGTCTGATTGTGATGGATGCACCGCGTCCGGCACGAATGCCGGGTGCCATATATCGGCAGCACCGCTGTGTGGAATCGTAGCGACTCTACCTGACGTTAACGTTAACGTCAATCAACGGACTTATCCATGATCAAGGGCGGCGAAACACAATTCGTCGCGTTTCAGCACGGCATCACTACGGGCTTCCGGCCGTTCGTTCCCTCGGCAGCGTTCGCCAGCGCCAGAAGCCCAGGGACATCGCAGCCGCGCCCAGCAATAGCATCGCGACGACTTCCTGCCGGACCTGCGGCAGCGAGGCGCCAAGCTGGTTGACGGCGATGAAGGACTGAATTCCCGCCGTCGATGGAAAAAGCCAGCGCAGTGCATGCAGCGGCGCCGGCAACGCCTCGACTGGCCAGGTGAGCCCTGAAAGGAACATGATGGGAAGGGCGGTCGCCACCAGCAACTGGGCGCTACGCTCGCGGGTACGGAACAAAGTGCCGAGCAGCATGCCGAATGCGGCCACCGTGAGGGAGAACAGTGGCACGAGAACCAGCATGCCCGTGATGTTGCCGCCGCGCGGATAGTCCTGCCACCACAGCACGAAGCCGAAAAAGTAGAGCGCGTTGAGCATGGTCACCGACGCGTAAGCGGCAAGCACGCCGCTGTACGAGGACAGTCGCGTGTCGTAGGGCAGGCCGCCGGATTCGAACCAGGTGCCGAACATCAGTGCGACGGCGATCAGCAGTGTCTGCTGGATGATGAGAACCATCACTCCCGGCACGATGTAAGCGCCATAGCCTTCGCGCACATTGAACAAGGGAACCGGAATGACGGTCAGCGGCTGGCGTTGCGCCATGGCTTGCGCGGCGGAAGGCGTGGTTGCATTCAGGCGCTTGATTTCGATACCGGCGGACACCGTACCTACCGCCTCCGCGAGCCCATTCAGAGCAGCCTTGTTGAGCATCATGTAGACACCGTTGCCGGACAGGTCGAGTTCGCCTTGCCGGCCGCGCAGGATTTTTTCGGTGAAGCCGGCTGGAATCAACAGCGTACCCGCGATCTCGCCACGCCAGAGCAGGTCCTGCGCTTCCGCCATCGTTGGCGAGACGGCCACTACATTAACGGAAGGATGGGCCGCCGCATAGCGTGTGACCTGCCGGGACAAGGAAGTGCGGTCCTGGTCCACGACTGCAATGGGCACGCGCTGCACGCTTTCCTTGCTGTAGGGAAGCGGATAGAAAAAGGAATAGACGATGCCGCCGACGAAGAACAGCAGGATCGCGGCTGGATCACGCAGGATGGCCCGCCAGGTTTGGCCGAATGCGCGCCACATGTTTCTCATCTGCGCCCCCAATTGCCGGGATGACGGCCGCGCCATGCAAGGAGCAGGGCGCCGATGAGGCCGAAGCCCGCGGTAAAGCCCAGCAGGACGAGTGCTTCCGGCAGGGTGCTGCGCCAGGGCGCGCCTTCCAGCCAGGTGCGGCTCTGCAGCTGCAAATAATGCGTCAGGGGCAGTGCCTCCGCCCAGGCGCGCGCCACCGCCGGCATTGCCAGCAGGGGGAATCCTTGCCCGGAGAAGGCGAACGCAGGAGCGGCGATGAAGGCTGTGGCCGAAAGCGCGGTGCGCAGCGACAGGCAGGCTCCAATGATGAGCAGGCCGAGCGCCAGATAGGCAAGCGTCAGCAGGGCAATGCCGCCCAGGGTCATGGCCACGCTGCCTTCGATGCGCCAGCCGCGCAAGCCGGCGAACAGGGCGATCACGAGCAATCCGTGGACGAGAAAGGCCAGCATCGGGAGGGCGAGTTTGCCGAGGATCGCGATGCTCCAGCGATCGTTGGCCGAGGCCAGCCATTGCGGCACCGTGGCATCGCGCAGTTCGACGCCGATTGCGGTCACCGCGCCGAGTGCGATGAAAATTTGCAGGATCGACATCACTGCGGCCAGTCCAAGGAAGGATTCGTAACTGCCACTTTCATTGAACAGCGTCACCAGCCGCATCCTGATGGGCTCGTAGAGTTCGTTTGCCTGGATCACGGAAGCGCCGCGCTTTTCGCGCCCGATGCGCTCGATGCCGACCGATAGCGTGGTCGCCACCGCACGCACGTCGCGCGTCATCGATCCGGCATGGACGGCGAACTGCGCGTTGTACGCCCATTGCACCGGCACGCTGCGGCCGGTGGCGATGTCGGCCTGCATGTCCTTCGGGATCGACAGGATGCCGAAGACGTGTCGCTCGCGCAGCCCGCGCAAGGCCTCATCGCGGTCCTGCGTTACCAGTGCCACGTGCAATCCGGGCGAGGCATCCAGCCATCGCACAAGGTTGCGCGAGAGGGACGACCCGTCCCCGTCGATGACGGCCAGTGGAAGGTTGCGCGGGACGCCTGCGGACAGTATCCACCACATCATCAGCCACATGAGCAGCGGAATCCAGGTGAGCATGCCGAAGTCCCACGGATCGGCGCGCAGGCGGCGCCATTCCCTGGCGGCGACGGCCATTGCGGGATGGTGATTGCTGTTTGCCATACGGCGCGCTTCAGTCGGCAGGGAAGACGATGCTCATTCCCGGTCGCAGGCCCTCGACAGCCTTCGCGGGACGCAGTCTGACTTCAAAGGTACGCAAGTCGGTGCCACCGGGGCGGGCAGCTTTCCACGTCGCAAAGTCTGGCATGGCCGACACGAAGGAGACCGTGAAGGGAACATCGGCCCTGAGCGCAGGCACATGGCCGGTGTGCGCCGTGCCCACGGCGTAGGGCTTGAGCTCATCCTCGCGCACGGTCACCACCGCCCAGGTATCGGCGAGATTGACGATGGTGACCACAGGGAAGCCCTGCGGCGCGAGTTCGCCCGCCTGGATCGAGATCTTGTTGATCTCGCCGTTGCCCGGCGATTTGATCTGCGTTTCGGCCAGGGCAACCTGTGCTTCCGCCACCACCCCTGCCACCTGCCGGGTCTGAGCTTCGGCGGCGCGCTTGTCTTCCGGGCGGGCACCATGCTGTGCCATGTCGTACTGCGCGCGTGCCGCTTGCGCAAGCTGTTCGGCGGCACGCCATTGCGCCTCGGCCTCGTCGCGCTTCTGTTGGGCGATCACGCCTTCCTTGTACATGGCCTGCACCCGCTGATAGGTCGCGTGCGCGATCCGCGCGCCGGTTTGCGCCCGCTCCCAGTTGTAACGAGCCATCGCGATTTCTTCCGGACGGGCGCCCGCCTGAGCCTTGCTGTATGTCGCCTGCACAGCTTCCTGTGCCGCCTTTGCCTGGGCTACCTTGGCCTGCACTTCCGGGCTGTCGAGTTCGAACAGGACGTCACCCTGTTTGACGGACTGCCCGAGCTGCACATCGATCTTGCCGACGCGCCCTGGCACCTTGGATGAGACATTGATTTCCTGCGCTTCGATCTGCCCTTGCAAAGGCGTGCGCGGCGGCGTGGCGGATTGCATCAGTCCCCACACTAGGAAGGCGGCAACGGCGAGGGCGGCGACGGAGGCGATTACTTTTTTGGTGGATACGGCCATGGTATATGTTCCGCTTACAGGGGGATGATGTGATCGGCAGCCTTGGCATAGTCTTGCAGGCGCGCCGGCTGCCCGCAGGATTCCAGCAGGCGGGCCAGTGCCATCACATACTCATAGGCGGCCTGCACCCGCTCGACGCGCGCCTTGGTCAGGTTGACCGAAGCGTCCGAGACGTCCATGGTCGTCGCCTGTCCTTCTCTGAAGGAGATGCGCGCCAGGCGCAGTGTTTCTTCGGCAAGGTCGATGGCAGACTGCATGGAGAGGAAACGGATACGCGCATCTTCCACCGCGCGCCACTGGCTTTCAACCAGTGTCGGGATATCCCGCTTTGCCTGCTCGGCTGCCACTTCGACGCGCTGCTGCTCGAGGCGTGCGGCTTCGTTCATCTGCGCATGGTCGAGACGGCCGACGATGGGAATCGCCAGCGTGAGGCCGACAAACCAGTTCGGCTGCACAAGGTGGTCATCACTGCGATTGCCGTTGTAATTGCCGACGGCGAAGATGGTCGGGCTGTGCTCGCTGCCTGCCAGCCTGGCCGATTCGACCGCCTGGCTGCGCTTGCTCGCGATCTTGTCCCAGGCCGCGTTGTTGCGCATGGCCGCGTCGATGAAGTCCTGCAGGGGGCCGACCGTTGCGCTGGATACGAACAGCGGCGTGATCGGCTGCACGGGCTGGGGCGCGGCCAGCAAGCGGGTCAGTGCAACCTGCGCGATCTCGGCGTCGCTCCTTGATTTTTCAGCTTCGCGTTTCGCATTATCGAGTGCGACATCGGCTTTCAGGTGATCGGCGCGCGAGATGAGGCCGATACGCTCCATCTTCGCTGCCATGTGCTGATGATCGGTGATGACCTCGACGGCAGCACTGCGCAGCTGAAAGGCCTGGCGCGCGAGTTGCAGCGTGAAATAGCGCTGCGCGATCTGGGTCGAAATCTGGTCTTCGGCGGATCGTAGTTCGGCGCGGGCCTCCTGCGCGCGTGCCGCAACGAGTCCTTTGACCGCCTGCAGCTTGCCGCCCGTATAGAGCGGCCAGATCGAGGTGAGGCCCAATGACGACAGATTGAAGGTGCGATTGGCGCTGACCACATTGGGGATTGCCGGCAGGCGCAGGTTCGGCGTGGCCGCGTCCAGACCGCCGATCAGTGGATTGGCCGCCTGCGCGACGGCACTCGTATCGAAATTGAAAGTGGTCGCCAGCCGGCCGGCGAAGCCTGTCAGCTGCAGGTCGGGGCCATCGATGCGGCGCAAGGCGTTGGCCTGCAGTTCCTTCGCCTGCGCATCCAGCTCAGCTCCTCGAACGGAACCTGCCACCCCGCGCGCCTGCCTGAGCGCACCCAGATAGTCGATGTCCATGGTGCTTTGGGCAGGCGCAGCGACAGCGCTTCCCGCCAGAATGGCAGCGATAACCGGTACCCAGCGATATCGAATCTTTGCTCGCATTGCTTTCCTTGTTCTTGTCGAAGCGGCGCGCTCGCATGTGGACGTGACTATGAGAGCTCAATTGCTTTTTGTCTGGATTGTACGTGCTTCGCGCGGGGTCAAACAGAAGGGGAGCGATGCGATAGAAGGCTTCCTCTAAAGTGGACATGAAGTGGACGGGGACGCTGTAGTTGGCGCGCTTGAATGAGAGCGCCAACTACAGCGTCCCACTGTCGACTGCCAAGTGAACTTGTGGTTACGCAGTCGGTGATTACTCATCGGTACTCTTAGTGCGCGCTGTTGATAGCGCGGTGCTCCCACGAGGTCTTTCGAAGAGTCTGCCTTGCCTCGTCCGCAAACTTGCGATCATCATTTGCCGGTAGCTCTTCCCCCTTCAGCCAGTGCACGAATAAACAATCGCGAATGGATTCCGAAGTTTGTCATCAGTCCCGCGACCAGCGTCGTCATTTCATCGCGTGCGGCGTCCGGCCCGGCGGATAACAGCGCATACAGGTCGACATCGGTACCAGATGCGGTCATCACGTAAGAAGGATCGGAAATGTATTTCGGCGGTATGGCATGCTCGAGGGCGGCATCGGTGGCGTCAGCCAGAGCGTGAGACTGCTTCGTGATGGATTCGCGAACCGCAGCGTCGGAATAGGCTGGATAACGGCGATCGTCCGCTGAGTTGCGTGTGGCGAGCAAGAGTGCGTCGTTGTCATCCTTTCTCTGGTAGGCGGCGCGCATTCTCCGGACCTGATAGTTTTCCAGCGCCTGGTGACGGTTCGAGACGAGCGTGATGGCATGCTCCTTTTCCGTCGTGAAGCCGAGCAGCGCGAGCGAGTTCGTCCAAAGCAGTGTCGGCGTACCTACGCCGGGTACGACCCGCGAGTGATAAGGCTGAGTCAGGTCCTGGATATAGTGCAGCGCCCATCCTGCAAAGCGCCAACCCCAGTAAGGATGGCCGCTGCGAAGGGCGTGCTGCGCGAGGGACTGGTAGAGATGAATACGGTATTCCGGATAGGTTCGCAGCAGGAATGGAGCGGCCTTGTAGACAATCCATTGCTCGTGGAAAAAGCCCATGTGCATGGGGGCCTGACTGGAAAATTCGAGCGCCGGGTTGCCGAACGGCTGTTTGCCGAACCCGTATCGCCTGCCGTAGTCGGTGCCGTTGTCTTCCCAGATGCCGATATCCAAACCGAAATCCGGTTCGTCCGAGGCGCTCGCCACCACATCGAGCGCAGCCACCATGTCACCCTCTTGCAAGCGTCGGAAAGTCGCTTTGTTGTGGTCGTCACGCTGGCCTACCGTGGTCACCTCAGCTCTCGGCATGACATCCGTGGCAGGCACGGTGGTGCCGGGACGAACCTGCAGGAAGAGTGTGAGCCGGGACGCAGGGTTGATTCGCAGTGCTGCAAGGAAGCGGCGGCGCATCTCGGGCGCGGCGCCACCCGGCCTGAAAGCGAGCGCGTCCGGCCGTGCCGGATAGTAAGGCACGTTATGTCTTGCCCATGCCTCTTCGACATTCAGCAGACGCTCTAGTGCAGGCGCTTCCGCAGCCACAAATGCTTCCAGGCTTTCAACCCGGAGTGGTTCCGCACCCGCCACTTCGGCTGCTGGTCCAAGCGCCTGCCATGTTCCCAGTGCATGGTTGCTCCATGCGTGGGCTGGGGGTGAAAAAGCCGCTGCTGTGGCGATAGCGAGGAACATTCGCCGCCATGGCGTGACCCGTGCATGCACAAATCGACGCATCATATTGCCTGTTCTCCTGTTATTGTTTTTTGCATATTACGCTAATGGTGTGCGCATGCATTCTGCCGGAGGTCAAGTGCTTGAAGCTATCAGTCACGCCGCGAGCGGCGCCATGCCTTTGCATTGATCATGGCGAATTTACCTGCGTCTCATCAGAACGGCTGCGTTCAATTGAAGTAATTCAAGCCAAGCGCTGCCTTTACCTCGTATACCGTCTGGCTGGCAACGAGACGTGCCTTTTCGGTGCCCTGGCGAAGGATGTTCATGACCTCGCCGCGATCCGCCGCGAACTGCTCGCGCCGTTGTCGAACCGGTTCCAGCAGGGCTTGCAGGTGCTCGTTCAGACGGCGCTTCAGGATGCTGTCTGCCAGGCCGCCTCGTCGGTAATGTGCCTTCAGGTCATCCAGCACGGTCGCATCGGGCTCGAACGCGTCAAGGAAGGCAAAGACCACATTTCCCTCGACCTGTCCCGGGTCGTCCACGCGCAAATGGTTTGGATCGGTATACATCCGGTTGACCGCCTTTTTGATGTCATCCGCACTGGCGCCGAGGTGTATGGCATTGTTCAAGGATTTGCTCATCTTCGCCTTGCCATCGATTCCCGGCAATCGCGTGACGGCGGACAGCACAGCTTCGCACTCGACCAGGATTTGGTCGCCCACCGTACTGTTGAACTTGCGTACCAGTTCATTCGTCTGTTCGATCATCGGAAGCTGATCGTCACCGACCGGAACCATGCTTGCCTTGAATGCCGTAATGTCTGCCGCCTGGCTGACCGGATACATGAGAAAGCCCGCCGGAATGTCGCGTTCGAAATCGCGCAGGCGGATCTCCTCTTTGATCGTCGGGTTCCGCTCAAGACGCGAGACGGTGACCAGGTTGAGCAGGTATTGCGTCAGCTCGGCCAGTTCGGGTACCTGCGACTGGACAAATATCGTCGACAGTCGGGGATCGATGCCGGCGGCAAGGTAATCGAGCGCGACTTCGACAACGTTATCGGTCACCTTCTGGTGGTGGCCCACGTTATCCGTCATCGCCTGCGTATCTGCCAGAAGCAGGAATTGCTGCGCTTTGTGTTGAAGTTCGACGCGTGTGCGAAGCGAGCCGACGTAGTGGCCGAGGTGAAGCGGGCCGGTGGTACGGTCGCCAGTCAGGATAATCGGTTTTGCTGTTGACATCTGGAATTCCCTTGGGTTGATGCCCACCGGTCAAAACAGCAATTGCCGAAACAAAAATGCCGCCCTGAACGGCGGCATGATTGGTAAGAATAAATAGAAACCGGCCGCCAGAATCAGGCGGACCACCAATATTGACGCATTGATGTGTTTGTTCCCATGCCGACAGTATATCACGCGGTGTCGCGTGCTTTGGCGAAGTCATGACGGCTGGATCGCGATGTGAACGAGTCGCAAACGGCGGAATGCTGATGAAATATTAACGAGCGCTGTGCCTTCCCCGGAACGAGAATAAATTTTTTTTTGGAAAGCACTTGTCGCATGCAATTGGCTTTGCTATAGTTCGCCTCCCGTCGCGAAACACGACAGAACAAAGCGCTCAACGCAGTGCTGCGTCCAAGGGAAAACCTCGACAAACAAAACGATTTGTCGACGCCGCGAAACACGAAAGTGTGCGCTGGCAGGACAGGTTCTTTAACAAGTAACAGCCGATAAGTGTGGGCGCTTGGTGGAAGTGCGACGGCGGCGAAAGTCGTCGAAGCTCAAATGATATCAAGTGCTCGCAGAAATATAGGTAGGTTTCGCAAGGAAGCTACCTGTCAGTATTTTGAGTGAGCGGGGTCCGAGAGGGCCCATGCCGGAGACGGCAACCACAGGAATTAAACTGAAGAGTTTGATCCTGGCTCAGATTGAACGCTGGCGGC
>NZ_DATFAI010000012.1:0-19095 GCF_035254685.1 Noviherbaspirillum sp.
GAAGAGTAAATGACGTTTACATTCTTTGCAACATTCTTGTTTCGAAAAGTTCAGGCTCTGTGTTATCTTGAAGGGCGTTATTCTGAGAAACAGAGCTTTGGCGGATAAATGAGTTTACAGAAATATGCTAACAGGGTTGTAGTTCTTGATACTGAAACCACTGGCCTGAACCCGCGTTCGGGGGATCGCATCATCGAAATCGGCTGCGTCGAAATCGTCAATCGCCGCCTGACCGGAAACAACTTCCACAGCTACTTCAACCCCGAGCGCGATTCAGAAGAGGGCGCACTGGCGGTGCACGGACTGACCACCGAATTCCTCAGCGACAAGCCAAAGTTCGCCGAGATCGCCGACGAACTGCGTGACTATGTGCGCGATGCGGAGATCATCATCCACAACGCGCCGTTCGACCTTGCCTTCCTCGACGCGGAATTCGAGCGCCTCGGCTTCCCGAGTTTCGCCGAACACGTCGAGTTGGTGACGGACACGCTCGTGCAGGCCAAGGAAATGCACCCCGGCAAGCGCAACTCCCTGGACGCACTGTGCGACCGCTACGGCATTTCGAATGCGCACCGCACCTTGCACGGCGCCTTGCTGGACGCCGAGTTGCTAGCGGAAGTCTACCTGGCCATGACCCGCGGCCAGAACAGCCTGACCATCGACCTGGCCGAACCGGAAACGGCGGCAACGAGCGAGGAAATCGCGCTGGGAGCGCCCGTGGCCGAGATCCTCGTCCTGCAGGCCACGGCGGAGGAACTGGCCGAGCACGAAGCCCTGCTGGACCGGCTTGACAAGGATATCAAGGGCACCTGTGCCTGGCGCGCTCAGCCTGTTATGCCTGCAAATTGATTCTTCGCAGCGTTTGTGCGATAATGCCGAGCTTCCCGGGACAGTTAGCTCAGGGGTAGAGCACCGCCTTCACACGGCGGGGGTCACTGGTTCGATCCCAGTACTGTCCACCACAGAATTCCCAGTCAATTCATTGGTTTAGCATAGTCTTACTGCATCCCAATGTCCCTCAAATTCTGCCAGTTACGCAATTCTTACGGAGTTGCACATGGCAGCAATCACAAAACGCAAGTCAGGGTATCAAGCTGAGATCCGGCGCAAGGGTTTTCCTACAGTCTCGAAGGTCTTTGGCAGCCGCAGGGATGCAGAAGCATGGTCACGTCGTATCGAATCGGAGATGGATCAACGTTGTTTTGTTGACCGAACCGAGGCAGAGAAAACAACTCTTGGTGATGTGCTTTGTCGATACAAGTGCGAAATAACACCCAAGAAGAAGTCAGCAGACAGTGAGGCTCTTCGCATTAGCAAATTTCTTCGAGATGAGAAAATTTGCGCCTACAAAGTATCAGCTCTTAATGGAAAGCTGCTTGCAGACTGGCGGGATAGGCGGCTATTGGAGGTCTCAGGTAGCTCGGTGAATAGGGAATTGAATCTGATAAGTCACGCGTTGAATATCGCCCGAAAAGAATGGGGGATTCACGTTGATAATCCCGTCTCTTTTATTCAGCGACCTAAACATAACAAACCACGTGAGAGGCGGCTCTCCGCGCAAGAAAAAGACGTATTGCTTCTGGAACTAAAGCTTTCCTGTAGACGCCCCAATGGAACGTTTAAGGCTGGGGGTAGCCATAACCCGTGGGTATTGCCAGTAGTGTTATTTGCCCTAGAGACCGCCATGCGAATGGGAGAAATACTGTCCCTCCGGTGGGTTGATATTGATCTTTCAAAACGGGTCGCAATTCTCCATGACACAAAGAATGGTGAAAGGAGAGCCGTTCCGCTCTCTACAAGCGCCATCGAAGGGTTGAGCGGCTTGCCAAGGTCTATCGATGGTCGAGTATTTCCAATCACCCGTGAGGCCCTTAAACGGGCCTTTTCACGTGCTTGTGAAAGGGCAGGGGTGCAAGACCTCCATTTTCACGACCTGAGACACGAGGCAACTAGTTCACTCTTCGAAAAAGGCCTGAATATGATGGAAGTCGCGGCGATCACAGGTCATAAGACTTTTCAGATGCTTAAGCGGTACACCCATCTAAAGGCCGAAGATCTGGCGGTAAAACTTGGATAAATGCCGAACTTTGTTGACTTTCTGAGGTGGTTGTGTTACAATAATCATAAGGGATCGAAAATTAACCTGAAAAGGCGATCCCTTCCCTTCGGAAGTTCCCAACCTGCTGTATCTCCATTCAAAGGCTAATTCAGCCTTTCCAAAACTATCAGGCTTTGTTTCGTGAGACCTATCGGGTCCTCGACGCCTTTTTCTTTTCAAATGTGTTTTCTATGTCCTTTTTTGCACAGGCAAGGGCAAATTATTTTCAACTCGTGAAAGGAGCAACGTGATCAAAGAGAAGTTGGTCAATTCAATTGAAGTAGACGAAAAATCCGGATGCTGGAACTGGGCCAAATACAAGAACAAAGACGGCTACGGCGGAGTCTGGTACCAGGGGAAAATGAGGCGAGCACCGCGAGTCGCATTTGAAGCCTTCTTAACACCAATCCCGGATGGGAAGCTGGTGCTCCATAAGTGCGATAACCCCGCGTGTATCAATCCAGATCATCTTTTCCTCGGTACTCACCGAGATAATGCCGAGGATCGAAACCGAAAGCAGCGGCAGACACAGGGAGAGCGTCACCCTAATGCCAAACTAAGCGCCGAACAAGTTAGGCAGTATAAGTCTTTACGCGAGGCAGCGCGTTATTTCTTAGGCCCTCATGAAGGCTCAAAATTGGCCCGCTCAGTATCGGGAATATCTAAGTCAACTGCGGATCACATTGACTGCGGCAGGCGTTGGAAGAGTGTAGGCGCGTCAACTGCGAATGATCTTGGAGCGCAGAAATGAGTGCGTT
This sequence comes from Noviherbaspirillum sp., assembly GCF_035254685.1. Taxonomy (GTDB): domain Bacteria; phylum Pseudomonadota; class Gammaproteobacteria; order Burkholderiales; family Burkholderiaceae_D; genus Noviherbaspirillum. The sequence goes on from NZ_DATFAI010000012.1 coordinate 2,857, forward strand.
TTCATTACAGGAGCAAGAGAGACTTTTAGGAGCACAGTTAAAGGCAGAGGCGCTTGATAATTGGCGGCCACTCAACCTTCAATACAAGCTGGACGCGCAGTCGATCTCAGGTACCTTGCGCAAGCTATATGCGGAATTTTCCATAGTAAGGAAGGGGAAACATAGCAAGCGGAATCGGCGACACCTAAAAATCGTAATAGCTGATGTAGTTCGATCATATCAGGAAGACCCCGAACAATATCTGGCGGTGAGCTTGAATTCAAATGACTACAAAGCAAACGGTAGGTATAACACCCTTCGGGTTTCTTACAGACGCTTAAGAAGCACTATTGAGTTATTACATGATGCTGAGCTAATCGAACTCCACACCGGATATTTTGATCGTAGTTCAGGAAAGAGTGCTTGGACTCGTGTGAGAGCTACACCCAAACTGATCGCCATGTTAAATCCAGTAAGGAGGCGAATCCCACTGGCGTGTTCACCGGACCATTACGAGCCGATAGTTCTCCGAGAAGGCAAGCCGAAAGATGCAGAACTCCGGAATGAGGCACGCGGCAGGTTAGTTGAGTATGACGATACAGCCGATACCGTTCGAATGCGGGACGTGGTACGAAATTATGTTTCATTGCTCCATGAACATCACATCGAAAACCCTGCTGACGAACGGGATTGGGAAGATAAGCCCCTTATTTGGCGGAAATTCTGTAACAGTTCATGGGAGTCTGGTGGGCGATTTTATGGCGGTAACTGGCAGAACTGCAAGCGCGATCTTCGACCACATATTTTAATAGACGGTGAGCGGACCATTGAACTGGATTACGTCGCCCTGCATGCATGTCTTGCTTATGCTAGGAAAGGGATTGGGTGGTGGGAGAACGTTAGCGACCGTCATCTGATTGCGCAAGACCCATATGGAACCAATTGGCGACCGTTGACGGAAAAACAGTGGCGTTATTTTTACAAAAAAGCACTGAACGTTGCACTTGCCGCAACTTCAGAAAGAAGTTCTCTGCAGGCACTTTACAATCTGTGGCGGAATGATGAATTGTCTGGTGCGGGAAGAATGCCCTTGGAATTCAAGCAAAAGGGGTTATTAGGTATAGAAATGCGGCGGTATCTTGGCGAGCAAGGGCCTCATGTGCGAATCGTGGATTTGTTTTTTCAAGGAATTGGGCTGAATTTACAGTACTGGGATTCCCAAGTCGCCGAGGCGATTTTTCTGGAGTTTGTCGCGAGGGGAAAACCTGTTCTTGGCATCCACGACTCGTTTATTGTGAAAGAATCAGATCAAGAATTACTTCAAGAAGTCATGTCAACTACCTACCAAAGGGTCATTGGATTCAAGCCTAAATTCACTTCTAAATAATCTACGTTAGAAAAAGAAAGGAGAGGAGGGGGGATCTTCCCCTCCCTTCCATAACTAATGACGTTTTTGCTAGTTTAAATTCCCTATGTAGGTCGCAAGGGAGTATGTGAAAAATTCCAAAAAAAACAGGTATTTGTAAGTACTATAGGGGTCTGAATTGGTACGGACTTCCTCTGGTGAATGTGTCATTGAAATGGCGGGAAGGTACTAACAAGGATTGCTAATGTCTCGTTCAAAATCTGGAAAAATCGTAGCAAACCGAGTTATGCCAATTTACATTCCTGAGGTTTTTCCCTCCCCCCTTGTCGATTCGTATAGAAGATACCTGATCTAGCCTAGAAAGGCTTAGTGGAGGTACGTAATGAAGGTACCCTTAGAAATTTCATTTCCACGAGTCGATATCCTTAAGCTTCAATCGTGCTTCGTTTACCGAATGTCTATGGTTAGACTCGCAGTCCTGAAAGATTGAATTCAACATATTCAGCTCTTCTTTGGCGTCTCTAAGTTCACGTGTTGTACCAATACCTAATCGCAGCTTATTTGCCGCAACAACTGCTTGTTCACGGGCGTCTCGAATCATGGTATCGGGCACCGCGCACGGATTAGGTTCGGTGGCGATTGCAGTCCAATATCCGAAGGGATTTAGGGCTTCTTTGATCATGTTTGAGCTCATATATCCAATGAGAAGAGCAACAACGACAACTGGAGAATAGCGTAGGGCGAATTCGAATGGCCGACGTTCCTTAAATGAGCGTTCTGTAAAGCCCCAATCCATAATTTGCTGTCGATGCTTTCGCGCTACAAATGTCGCACCGCTATACCAGATCAGTAGGGCAAACAGGGGGCCATGTTCGGTACCTCTAATACTTGGGATTGTTGCGAGATACACTGGCACGAACAAGAAAACAACGACTGTGACGGTCACGGTAATTAAAGCTTTGAGGGCGCACCACCACTGCCGAAGAACAGCAATAGTTCGATATTGCAACGAGGACTCAATGGGCGCAGATGGTGGGGCGATATCAAGCTTCGGGTCAGACGAAGGATGTGAGACATCTGTCCAATTTGGCGCAGGGAATTTGTCTCGACAGCCTGAATTTTTTTCTAAAAGTTTGCCGCAGTCCCGGCAATAGATTGGCGATGTCGTTTCATAGGTTTTCCCGCATCCAGTACAAACAATCATTTTGTTCCCCCTTTCGCGGTCGGTTCGATGTGCAAACTCCATCAGTGAATATTATACGTAACGGTTACGTATAAGCTGTAGTCGTATAGTCTGCAAATCAACATGATTGGGTGTTATGAAACCCAATCGGAGATACCTCGACGCAAGAACGCTCTTTTCGCTCAATATGCAGCGTCTGCGTAAGGAGCAACGAGTCTCGCAGGAGAAACTAGCAGAGCTTGCGGGTCTCCATCGTACCTATATCAGTTCCGTTGAACGTCAAGGGCGAAATATCACTATCGACAATATGGAGCAGATTGCTTTGGCTTTGCATGTTCCAATTCACGAACTCTTGATGCCCATTTCAGGTGAGATTGAGCAATGATTAGAGCAGCATGTCAGAGGGAAAGGAAATTGGCGCGAGTACGCAAATGATACGGAATTGACTGCGTATCTAAGGTATACTTTTACTCGGATTACATCCCTTTTATATGCGCGTAGCGGGCCTTAGATTGTAGGTGGCTGAGATTCACACGGCGGGGGTCACTGGTTCGATCCCAGTACTGTCCACCACGAATTCATTCAAAGAAGTAAAAATAAAGATAAGCGCTGAAAGGCCCGCGAGTAGCGGGCCTTTTCATTTTGTGTGCTCAAGATGAACCAGCGAAGTCCAGTGGTGCAGGGGCGGTCGTCTGATGGTGCGGGGCGCCCCTGACCGTGGAGGCGCCCCAATATCGCTTAACGCCGCGGCGAAAACTTCTCCGCCAACTGCTGCAGCTTTTCAACGCGGCGCCGCTCGGCGCGCGCTTCTTCTTCCTTAGCCTTTTTCTCTGCTTCCTGCGCTTTCTTCTGCTCCATCTGCTTCTTGAAGCGTTCACGCAGGGTGTCGGACGCGTGCTTCCGATGCGTTTCGTCGACCGCGCCTGCGGCGGATCCGTCCAGGTTGAAGCGGGCCTCCGCCTTTTCCATGGTCTTCAGATAGCGCAATGAGTTTGTCTGGATGCTCAGGGCGATGCGCAGGAGCTTCTTGTCGATGCCGGGGACCTGGGCATGGATCTGCTTGTCAATGCCGATGGCGAGCGGCTTGAATTCGCCGAGGACCGGAAACTGTTCCTGCAACTGCTTCAGGAGGGCGCGGGCGGCCGGGATCGGGCTGGTAGAGGGTTGTGGCGTATTCATTGACAGCGAACGGTTGGCAAATAATGTCGAACGGGAGGATACCACGAAGGCCGCCCTCGGGCAGAGACGGGCACCGCGCTCATCGCGTTTCGCTTACCTCGCCGAATTTGTCGAAGCGCTTGCTGTAGAGCACGTCCAGGCCGCCGATGCTGCCGCCGCGCACCACGACTGACCAGTGGCGTGACAGCTCATAGGTCAGTTTCAGCACGCCGGCGGCTCCGGCCAGGCTCTGCTCATAGCCGATGAACAGGCGGCTCGAGATTTCCTTGCCGAGGCTGACCACTTGCTGCGTACCCAGGCCGAATTCGCTGCTGCCGAAGCTGAGCTGGTCGAGGCCGATACCTTTCGCGATGCGCGCACCGCCAAACTTGTTCACCAGGCCCAGCGCGGCATCCTTGGCTGCCGCCTGCGCCTGGCCCGGGCCGGCATCCGTGGAGCCGCCGCTGCGGCCGAAGACGAGCCAGTTCAGTTTTTCCTGTTCCGGCATGTCCGGTTCGGAAACCAGTTGCACGCGCGGCTGGCGCGCCGTGCCGGTCACATGCACGCCGGCGGCGACGTCCTGCTCGTGCCGCATGGCTTCGATATTGATGTTCGGATTGGCGAACGGTCCCTGGAAATTGATGACGCCGCGCTCGATCGCCAGCTTGGTGCCGAATGCTTCGTAAGTCCCGCTGACGATGCGCACCGTGCCGAAGGCTTGCGGCGCTTCGCCTGGCGCGCTTTCAACGGTAAGACTTCCCGCCAGCAGCAGGGCGGCGCCCGATCCTTCGAAGCGGAAGTCGTTGCCAAGGTCGAGCACGACGCTGATGGTCGGAGAGAACGGGCCGGCCGCTTTCTCGCTGGCGGGTACCGCCTGCGATTTGTTGACAGGTCCGGCAACGCGCTGCGTGCCGCGGATCACGACTACATCGTCATCCAGCACAGGCGCGCTCTTTTCCGGCAGCTGGAAGCGCGCATGGTCGACCGTGAACTTGCCGCCGACCTCCAGCTCGCGATTGATGTTCGCCATGGTGGCCTGCCCGGAAACGGTCATTTGACCGGACGGTTTGGCGAGCAGCTGCAGCTTGTCGGCCACGATCGTGGCGTTCAGGTCCGGATTGTCCTGGTCGAGCGGAATGCGGCCGGTGGCGCGTACGGTGCCATCGCCGCCGTGGAGCACGAGCTCGCGGATGTCGACGACGTTGTTGTCGAGCCGGATCTGCGCGCTGCCGTCATGCAGGCGCACACCCTGGTCGTAGAGCGTCAGTGCGAGATTCTGGCCGGTGAGGTCGCCGGAAAGCAGCGGTTCGGACAAGCTTCCATCGGCATTCAGTTGAAGTTCGACGCTGCCGCCGAGTGCGATACGCGGCCCGGCCAGCGATGCAATGCTCTGCAGGCGCGGGATCGACGCGGTGATGCGGCCGGATAGTGCGGAGTCGGGTGTTGGCATCATTCGCCCGTTCACCGGCTGCAGGCCGATACGGCCGCTGCCACTGGCGTTGCCGATGCGGCTGGCGGCGGCCTGCATCGTGAGGTCAACCGCGTTGCCGCGCAGGTCGCCGCGCAGCTGCAGCGCCGTCAGGCCGAGCGCGCTTTCGCGCGGGCCACCGAGGATGCGCACGTCGCCGCTGCGCCGCGCAACCTCGAAGAAACCGGTCGCGCTTTCCGCGAGCGAGAACTTCCATTGGCCGTCAAGGACAAGGTCGGTCTTGACCGGTGGCGCGGCGCCGGTGATTTCGCGCCGCAGTTCAAGCAGGTGGGCGATGTCGAGCGCGCTAAATGCGCCTTCTGAGCTGATCTGCGCGCCCTCGATGCGCAGGGAGGTGAGCCGGATGTGCGCCTGTTCGAGCGTGAAGTCCGCTGCGCCGAGAGCGATGCGGCCCGGGCCTGCGCTCACATCCAGCGGTCCGGCCATGCTCAGGTGCGGAAAACCGCGATTCTCGAGCGTGCGCAATTTCCCGTCCCACGCGTAGCCTTGCGGCTGTTCCTGCAGGCGGCCTTGCGCCGAAACGCTCAACTGCACGGGTCGGCCGCGCATCTGTCCGTTCGTGTCGAGCCTGATGCTGTGGCTCGCATAGCTGCCGTTGATGGCGGCGGCAAGGCTGGCGAGACGGATGTCGGGTGCCTGTGCATCATGCGCGTCCAGCGACAGCGTGATACCGGCGTCCGGATTCCTGCCCGGTACGCCGTTGGTGTGGATCTGCCCGGACAGTTGCGCGACGCGGTAGGGATCGAATGCCAGCTGGCTGGCCCGGTAACTGGCGTCGACGACCGGGCGGTCGAGGCTTCCGCCGAGCTCTCCGTCCGCCTGCAGCAGGCCGGACAGGCCATAGCCGAGCCGTGCCAGTGCCGGCGCATCGATGGCGAATTTCAGGCGCTCGCCGGGGTTGCCGAAGCTGCCCTTGAGCTGCAGCGTGTTGCCCGCGACGGCAAGCTGCATGTCGCTCGCGGCGATGCGTTTCCCCGCAAGGTGCAGATTGCCGCCGCCGGTCATCGGCAGGCCGGCATAGCTGCTGTCGCGGATGTCGAAACGCATCTGCGCCTCCAGGACGGGTTGCAGCGCGCCTTGCGCATCGAAATCCATGTTGATGTCAGCGTCGGGAATCTTGCTCTTTGTCTTCTTGCCGTTCATCGCTTGCGCCATGAACAGCGCGGGGTTGAAATTAGTGAGGCTGCCGTGAGCGGCATAGACACGTTGTCCCGCGCGTTCAAGCGTGCCGTCGAGATCCAGCAGGGCATTTCCCGCCTGCAGGCGCGCCTTGGTCAAGGCAAATTGCTGCGCGGTGATCTGCGCATCGCCGCTGATCGCCAGGGACGAACTGGAGAGCGCCAGTGTGATGTGCTGCGAGCCCTTGGCGAGATCGAGGTTCAGCGGGCCGTCCAATGCAGAGGGCCGCAGTTTGCTGTAGATGGCATGCAGGTCGAGGCCGGATGCCTGCAGCTTGAAACTGCCGGTGCCTGCACGACGCCATTCGCCGCCGCCTTCCAGCCTGGCGTCGCCCGGCAGGCGTATCAGGAGCCCGTGCAGCTGCTGGCGCTGCGCGTCGAGCAGCACCTCCGCCTGTGCGGAAACGACGGGCAACAGGCCTTTGTCGATGGCGCCGGGCATTCCGTTGCGCATTGTCACGGGGCCCGTGAGTGCAAGTTGCGATGTATCCGTGCCGGATGGCGTGAGCCTTGCGTCGATGTCGAGTTCGGCCTGTGGGGCAGCGCTGCTGAAGAGCTTCGGATTCAGTTTCTTCACGCTGACCTGCGCCTGCCGCAGAGGTACCGTTTCGAACGGCCTTGCCTCGATTTGTGCGTCGCCGGAGAGCCTGTCGCCGGCGGCCTGCACCTGCACGCCAAGGGCTTGCAGCGAGCCGGACAGGCGAGCATCGAGGCGATAGTGTTCGTCCTGCCAGGCACCATCGAGCGATGCCATGCCGCTGGTGTCAAATGGAGGAAGGCCGGCGAGGCGCAGGGATGCCTTGGCGGTGCCGAGCGGCGTGCCCGCATGCTCCAGCACGATGGTGTGGTGGACGCGGTCCGAGCTGGCGTGCAGGCGGATATCGCCGATGGCTGTCGTGCTGCCATCGCGATGGATGAGCAGTTTCTGCAGCGATGCATCGCGCAGGTCGATCGCCATCGGCAAGGTGAGCCTGCTCGGCGGGGACGGCGGCTTGGGCGGTGTCGGAAGCAGCGTGAGGTCGAGTTGGCCGATGCGCAGGCTGGCGATGGTTAGTGCCAGCGGCGAGCGCGACCAGTTCCATGTTGCCGTCACGCTGTCGACTTTCACCTGGCGGGATGCATCGCGATACTGGAGCTGGCGCAGCCTGAGACCGTCGGCCAGCGTTCCGCCCGCCAGCTCGCCGGACAGTTTTCCAGCCATCACGCGTGTCGCGACTTGCCACAGTGCGCGCGCTCCCCATTTGGTCTGCCATGCGCTGAATGCAAGTGCAGCGCATAGCGCGATCAGCACCAGCAGTGTCAGCGCAATGCCGATGAGCCAGCGGCGCAGCCGCCCGGTGGCAGGCGGCGGTTCGCGGCGATCACTGGTGGAAGAGGTGCCGGACATAGACTAGAACACGATGCCAAGAGAAAGGTGGGGGCGCAGCTTGCCGCCCTGGAAGCCGTAAGCAAGGTCGCCGTTGATCGGGCCGATCGGGCTGCGGTAGCGCGCGCCGACGCCGACCGCATGGAAGAATTTTTTTCCGCTCCAGCGGTCGGTCGCGGTGCCGACATCGTAAAAGACCGCGCCGCCCCATTTTTCGTTGAGCCAGTGCTGGTACTCGGCGCCGCCGGTGGCGAGATAGCGCGTCGGATAGACCGTGCCATTGCTCTCATTGCCGATGCTCTGGTATGCGTAGCCGCGCACGGAGTCGGTGCCACCGGCGCGAAACAGCAGCGACGCGGGGATGGCGGCATTGCCGCCCTTCGTGACCACTGCACCCAGTTCGCCGCGCAGGATGACGATGTCGCGCCGCCCGACAGGATTGTATTGCCGCAGCTGGCTGTAGGCGCGGAAGAATGTCTGGTCGGTGAGCAGGCCTTGCACGGCGACGCCGGCCTCCAGCGATGCGATGTAGCCGCGGCGCGGGAAGCGTGGATTGTTGATCTGGCGTCGTGTGAGGGCGAGGCCAGTGACGAGCGCGCGATGCGTGCCGGGGAGCACCACCGTGTCCGGCGGCAGTGCCGCCCCGCTCAGTTGCTGCAACTGGTCGCTGTAGTATTCGAGCGTGTAGGCGAAGTCGCGCTTCTCGGTATTGCGCGTGCGGCGCGCGCCGATGCGTCGGCTACGCAGGTCCACGCCCGCGAGTGTGGTGCGTTCGATGGAGGCATGGGTACTGTTGACGTAGGCAGTACCGTCCGGCGGCATGGCGAGGTCCAGCGCACCGAACTGGCGGCGCTGCTCCACGCGCGCCTGCGCATCGAGCACCCAGGCGCGCCCGAACATGTTGTAGTGCGAATACCGGCCGTCGAGATGCGCGCCGGTATCGGTCGCGTAGCCGACGCCGGTGCGCACGCGCTGCGTCGGGAATTCAGTGACCCGCACATTCACCGGCGTGTCTTTCGCCTGTGCGGGATTCTTGTCGATATCGACCACCGCGTTGCTGAAGTAGGGCGTCTGTTGTATCGCCCGTTGCAGGTCCAGCAGGCGGTCGGCGCTGTACTCATCGCCGGCGTGCAGCGGATTGACGTTGCGGATTATGCTCGCCGGATAGCGCTCGTTGCCGCTGATGTTGAGCTCGCCGAGGGTGAACAGCGGACCGCTGTCATAGTTGATCGCAAGGTCGGCCTGCTGCAGGTCAGGGTAGATGCGCGCGTCGGAATCGGCGATGCGCGCGGCGGGATAGCGGAGACGCTGCAGGATCTGCAGTCCGGACTGCTTGGCGGCGGCCCAGTCTTCCTGCCTGAACGGCTCGCCCGGCTTGAGCTGCCAGTTGCGATGCACGCGTTCGGCCTGCGCTGGGTTGTGCTCGCGGGCGGTACCGCTCACTTTCACGTCGACATTCGCCACCACCGTGCGCGCGCCCGGGTCGACGGTCAGGTGCACGACGGGCGGCGCGGCATTCCGGTCGATCTTTGCCGTGGTCTGCGGCAGGAAATAGCCTTCGGTCGAGGCCAGACGGGTGACCTGCGCGGCGACGGTGTCCAGCATGAAGTCCAACTGATCCTCGTTGATGTCCTCGCGATCCTGGTAGCGGACAAGATCGAGATGCTCCTTAAGCAAGTCCTTCAAGGAAGCGGGGGCGTCGAGTTCGACCCGATAGGCGGCAATGGCCGCCCGGCCGGGAAGCATGAGCGACAGGCAGGCGAGCAGCGGAAGGGCAAGGCGCAAGCAGAGTGGACGGAATCCTCGGGAATGGGGATGCCGGAATGTTTTCAATTGTTATGTCCCTTCTGGCAAGTGTTCCGCAAGATGCAACAGGGATCGGGCAGGATTCAATTTAAGCAAAAATTGCCCGGCCCCATTCTGAGCGTGATCAGGAATGCGTGCAAGCATTCAGGGCGGCGGGGCCAGAGCGGAAACCTGCCAGAAGTAAAAACGCACCGGGTCGGCATGAAGAACGGCATGGCCATGTGCGTCCACGATGCGCGCGCGCAGGCGATGCGGCCCGCGGCCGAGTTTCGTCAGCACAAATCCCTTGCCATCCCGATAGTGCACGCGCTGGCCGTCCAGGAAGACCTCGATGCGTTCATCGGGAGAATTTTTTACAGGAGGAGAGGCAAGGAGTTGCACGTCCAGGTCGCCGTCCCCGTCGAACACGGTCATTTCATCGAACGGATACAGGATTTCGAGTTGTGCTTCATTCCTGGCCTGGACATGTGCCCCGCTTGCCAGGTTGCTGCCCAGGGTAGAGAGGGGAAAGCCGAGGAGGACGAGAGCGAAGAGCACGCACGCCTTGGCATGGTCAGGGCGCGCGGCAGGTACATGGCAAGGACGCATGGCGGCTCCACTTGAACTCCATTCACGATGCCAAGCGAGCAGAATTCATGCCCGGAGGCGCTACGGTCTTCTCCGGGCGCGTGCGCGCGACAGACGCCCTCTGTCGCACTGACAGGCGGAAGTGCCGGCAGGACATCAATGCCCATGTTGTCATACGGGGCACTCTGCAATCTGTGCCTCAGGGGCGATTTCCGTCCAGTACAATTTGAGTGTCAGAAATACTCACCAATAAATGTGTCCGCAACCGCCGTGCCGGCCACGTTGACCAGGAATCATGGACAAGAAGCCAAATCCGAATCCCGATTGGGACCCGCGGTCCGAAGCCGTACTCAAGGACCAGATCGCAGCCTACGACGACATGCGGCACCGCTGTCCGGTGGCGCACAGCGAATACCTGAACTGGTCGCTGTTTCGCCATGAAGACGTGATGCGTGCGCTGCTCGATCATCAGACATTCAGCAGTGCCGTATCCAGCCATCCATCCGTTCCCAACGGCATGGATCCTCCCCAGCACACGCTGTACCGGCGCATCATCGAGCCCTACTTCAATGCGGAGCGGATGCGTGAATTCGAGCCGGCCTGCCGCGCCATCGCCGCACAGCTCGTGGACGGCCTGCCGGAGAGCGGCGAAACGGAGCTCATGTCCGCGCTTGCAGAGGATTATGCATTGCAGGTCCAGTCCGCCTACCTCGGCTGGCCGTCCGATCTGCATGAGCCGCTGCGGCGCTGGACGCGCAAGAACCATGAAGCGACGCTCGCGCGTGATCGCGAGGCGATGGAAGAGGTGGCCTTCGAGTTCGACGGCTATATCCGCGAACTGCTGGCGGTGCGCTGCACGGCAGGGGCAAGCGCACCCGCCGACCTGACGACCAGCCTTTTGCGCGAGCGCGTGGGCGAGCGCTTGCTGAACGACGAGGAAATCGTCAGCATCCTGCGCAACTGGACGGTTGGGGAACTGAGCACCATCTCGGCCAGCGTCGGCATCCTCGCGCATTACCTTGCCAGCCACCCGGCGCTGCAGCAGCAATTGCGCGAAGACACTTCGCTGCTGCCGGCGGCGATCGACGAAATCCTGCGCCTCCATGCGCCGCTGATATCGAACCGGCGCATCACTACGCAGCCGGTGGACATCGGCGGGCGCAAGCTCGATGCAGGGGAGCGCATCACGCTGTTGTGGGCATCAGCCAACCGCGATGAATCTGTCTTCGGCGATCCTGATGCATTCCGTCTCGACCGCGATCCATCGAAGAACCTGCTGTATGGCGCAGGCATCCACGTGTGCCCGGGTGCGCCCCTGGCTCGGCTTGAACTGCGCGTCCTTGTCGAGGAGTTCCTGTGTCGCGTGCGCCGCATCACCACGGTACCGGGCAAGGAACCGGTGAACGCGGTTTATCCCGCCGGTGGCTTTGCCTCGCTGCCGCTGTGGATCGATCGTGCCGGGGTGGAGTGCAACGCCGCAGCATCAGGCGGATGAAGTTTTCCATCGACCGCCTCTCGGTCCGTGGCGCCATGGTTCTTCTCATGGTGCTGCTCAGCCTGCCCATGATCGGGCTGATCGCCTGGTCGGTCGAGAAGAGGCACGAGCAGGCGATTGCCCGGTCGGCCTTCCAGCTGAGCAGGTACACGGCAACCGAGGCGGTCGCTTTCGAGCGAACGCTCAACGAATCGCGCGAAGTCCTGCAAAAGCTGGCGCAAAGGCCCGACATCCGCGCACTCGACCCGAAGCGCTGCTCGCCGGTTCTGGGTGAAATCAAGGAACTGTTCCCCCGCTACGCCAATGTCGTGGCCATGAACGCACAAGGTGTTGTCGTCTGCTCCGCGACACCGATCAGCAGCGCGCGGCCGGTCTCGCTCCATGTACAGGAATGGTTTGCGGAGCTGAGCAAGTCCGGCGGATTTTCGATCAGTGCGCCGCATCGCGGTCCGCTCACCGGCAAATGGGTGCTGGGCCTGAACCAGCCGATCCGCGACGACGCGGGCCGGATCATTGGTTTCATCGGCTACAGCCTTGACCTCAGTTACCAGCCCTTGCTGCCGCGCTGGCTGGCCTTGCCGGAGGGACTGGCCTTGACGATGACCGACCAGCATGGAAGGGTGGTTATCGATAGCCGAAACGACGCCGGAATACTGGGAAAACAGTTCTCCGACACCCTGGCCCTGCGGATGACATCCGATGATGCGAAAGCTGGTGCGCGCGTAATCGGAACCGGGGAGGATCAACGACTCGTCGCGGTCAGTCAGCTCGGCAACACCGGGTTCCGCATGTACGGCATACGTCCGCTCCGCTATGTCACGCAGGACGAACAGCGCAATGCGTACCGTCAGTTGACGATCGTGACCACGCTGGCCGGCCTCAGCATCATGCTGGCCCTGGTCATTGGACGCAGGTTCTCACTCCAGATCGAGAACATGGCCTGGGCGGTCGGCCTCGTCGCGAAGGGCGACCTGTCGCGCCGGATCCCGGCGGCGGGGCCGACCGAACTGGTCGAGCTCGCGCACGGATTCAACCAGATGCTGGACGTACGGCTCCAGGCCGAAGCGCGTTATCACAGCCTGTTCGAGACATCGTCGGACGGTATCCTGGTGATGGATACCCGCTCCAGGATCATCCTCGCCAATTCGCGCGCGCACCAGATATTCGGCTATGCGCCGGGCGAGCTGGTTGGCCAGGACCTGGGCATCCTGATCCCGGAACGCAGCCGTTTGCTCCACGCGCAGCATGTCGAGCAGTACGTCGTATATCCGGTCAACCGGCACGCCGGGAGCAGCAGCCAGGCACGCCGCAAGAACGGCGAGCTGTTCAAATGCGAAATCAATCTCACCTACCTAGATGGGCCCGACGGCACGATCATTTCCGCTCATGTCCATGACTTGAGCCAGGTTGAAAGTGCGTCGCGGCGCTACCTCACCGCCATCGATACCACGATCGACGGTTATGCCGTGCTCAGCCCGGAAGGCAGATTCCTGGAGGCGAATTCCGCTCTGGCAAAGCTGACCGGCTACAAGGTGGAGGAGCTATGCAATATGGCCGTGGCGGATGTGGATGCGCTTTCGGCCAACGACCAGCCGGGATCGATGCACAGGCGCTTCGATGAAGATCGGCGCGGCCGTTTTGAAAGTGTGTGGCGCTCGAAGTCTGGCCTGCTGATCGACGTCGAACTGAGTTACAGCCACGGCGAGGGCGGCGCAATATTCTGTTTCGTACGCGACATCCGGCCGAAGCTCCAGGCGCAGATGGCGCTGGGCATGTCAGTAGCCCGCATCAGGAACCTTGAGCGCGCGATCAACGAGCATGCGATTGTGGTTATCGTCGACGAGGCGGAAAACATACGCTTCGTGAACGACAAGTACTGCGCCATCACACAGTATCCCCGCGAGGAACTGCTTGGGAGGAACTATCGCACCATCAGCCAGAACCAGTCTTCCCGACTCCCTGCCAGGCATGCCGCACCCACGCTGGCAGGTGGCCGGGTCCGCAAGGAGGCGGTCCGAATGATGGCCAGGGACGGTTCGTTCTATTGGGTGGAAAGCACGACGGTGCCGTTCAGGGATGCCAACGGCAGGCATACGGAATATTTCATCATCCAGACCGATATCACACGCCAGAAACAGATCGAGGCGGACCTGCTGCATTTGACGGAACAGCTGCGGCAACTGCTGGCACGCCATCGCGACGTGAAGGAAGAAGAGCGGGTCCGCATCGCTCGCGAGATTCACGACAATCTCGGTGGCTTGCTGCACAGCATACGATCGCATCTGTCGGTGGCGTTGAAAGAGGAGATCTCTCCTGATCTATCCAGGCATCAGCTGGTCGCCGAGGCGATGACGATGGCTGAACAGGCGCTGGAATCGGTACGCGACATCATCGTCGAACTGCGCCCCAGCGTGCTGGACCAGCTCGGCGTATGGGCAGCTATCGAATCGTACGCCGAACAGATCGCGGAACGCTCGCACCTGCGCTGCCAGGTCATGATCGATCCCTATCTCGACGAACGGACCCTGAACGATGAGGCGCGCATCGAGGCGTTCCGCATCGTGCAGGAACTGATGGTCAACGTAGTGCGGCATGCCGAGGCATCGATGATCGAGGTCGAGGCCATACGCATGAACGATCACGTTAGAATTACCGTCGCGGACGATGGCAAGGGCATCGATCCGGTGCAAATCTTTGGTGAACATTCCTGGGGAATCATGGGCATGTATGAACGGGCCCGCTATTGCGGCGGCGAATTGAAGCTCACGCGGAGCACGAACCGCGGAACCACGGCGGTGCTGACGCTTCCCCTGGAGGAGTCGCATGGCTGACAAGGCAATCCAGGTCCTGCTGGTCGATGACCACGCGATGGTGCGCAAGGGGCTGCAACTGATCCTGAATGCTACGGATGACATCCAGGTCGCAGCCTGCGCCGAATCGACCACCGACGCGCTCGCCAAACTGAAGGAGCAGGAATTCGATGTTGCCCTGATCGACATCGCGATGCCTGGAAAGAATGGCCTGGATCTGCTGCGCCTGATCCGCGAATCGCAACCCAAGCTTCCCGTCCTTGTGCTCAGCATGTACGACGAGGAGGTCTACGCAGTACGCGCGCTCAAGCTGGGGGCGGCCGGCTACCTCACCAAGAACAGCCAGGATTCGATCCTGATCGAGGCGATCCGCAAGGCGGCGGCGGGCGGAAAATACATCAGCGCAAAACTGGCCGAGAAGCTTGCGAGCCTGATCGGCGGGAATAGCGCCTTCCCGCACGAGACCTTGTCCGACCGCGAACTCGAAGTGCTGAAACTGATCGCCGCCGGCGAAAGTCTCGTCCGGATCGCCGCCATGCTGCATCTTAGTCCCAACACCGTCACCACCTACCGCGCCCGCATCATGGGCAAGCTGCAAGCCAAGTCCAACAGCGATCTCACACGCTATGCGATCGAGCACGGCTTGAGGCTGTAGTGGCCCGGCACGCAGAAATTGTTGTCCGCGAAAAGCGCTCGGCACGTCCAACGAAGACTACGAAAAATTTCCTTGATGTCGGTGCCTCGACGCGGCGCAGGGCGTGCGGGCGGCGACCTGTTCCTGGAGCCTGAGGCGCATCAGACGGTGCTTCCGGTGTGACTGTATTTCACAGTGCCTTTCATCTGTCTTGTGCCAGCAAGTCTGTCTGTAGTGGTTCCACTACGATCAAGTGTCTACGCAATCTTGACAATCACATCATTGTTTGTTGATGGCAATGATAGGACTTGGTTCGTTACATTTTTCATCTACGCCGGCCCCATGCATGCGCCTCCAATGATGTAAAAAAATCATGCGCGCACGGTAAGGAAATCGTTACAGATTTTGACATGGGCTGTCGCCGCAGATGAAAAAAGGGAGGCACGTTGACGAATCGTTTCAGGGCCGGCAGAGCGCTGCCCATCGGCTGTGCCCTGCTGGGGCCTGCCGGAGGCATTGCCGTTCTTGTGCAGGCGGGCTGGAGCTGGGTGAATGCGGTGCTTGCCGCAGCCCTGGTCGCAGCCGGGGCATTCCTCGCATGGCGCGCCGTCCTGGATGAGCGGATCCACCGCGACGCGCTGCAAGCCTATTTTTCCAGCCGCGACGCATTCGGCGCTTCGATTGCCCCGGTCTGGGCCGGCCAGATCGGCTCCTCCATGGCGCAGATGGAAAGCGCGGTGAGCGCGCTCACCGGGCGCTTCTCGGGCATTGTCGACCGGCTGGAGCAGACGGTGCGCGTCGCGAGCGGTGCGACCGATGCATCGATCAACAGCCACGACAACGGCCTCGTCGCGGTGTTTGCCAGCAGCGAAGCCGAGCTCGGTTCCGTGGTGTCTTCGTTGAAATCAGCCATGAGCAGCAAGGCCGCCATGCTGGACAAGGTGCGCTGCCTCGAACAGTTTGTCGACGAACTGAAGGCGATGGCGGACGACGTCAAGACCATCGCCGCGCAGACCAACCTGCTCGCGCTGAACGCCGCCATCGAAGCGGCGCGCGCAGGCGAGACAGGGCGCGGCTTTGCGGTGGTCGCCAAGGAAGTGCGGAACCTGTCGACGCTCTCGGGCGACACCGGCAAGCGCATCGCCGAAAAGGTCCAGGTCATCAGCGATGCCATCCTCGGCGCCTGCCAGGTCGCGCAGGAATCGATG
>NZ_DATFAI010000013.1:0-21084 GCF_035254685.1 Noviherbaspirillum sp.
CGCTGCTCGGGCTTCCAGCGTTCGAAATGCTGCGGCAGCACGCCGAGGTATTCCTCCAGCGTCGGGCCGCCCGCCTCCTCGCGAATGAAAATGAAGCCGCCCCAGCGCCCGACTTCGGCTTCCGGGAGATTGAGCGGCTGCTCGTCCAGGTGGGAAAAGTCCCAGCGCGACGGAATGTTCTTCAGGCTGCCATCGGGATTCCACGACCAGCCATGGTAGGTGCAGCGGAATTCGCCGACCTTGCCGCTGGCCGTGCGCAGCTTGCGTCCGCGATGCAGGCACACATTATGAAAGGCCTTGACCGAACCGTCGGCCTGGCGTGTGAGCAGATAGGAGCGGCCGGCGTTTTCATACAGCACCACGTCGCCGGTATTGAGCATTTCCTCTTCGCGCGCCGCGAACTGCCACACACGCGGCCACATCTTTTCGAGTTCGCGCTGGAAAAATGCCGGACTCGTATACCGGTCGGGTGACAACGGCTCCGAACCGAGATATTGATAAGCGTCTTCCTTGAGGTAGCCGGGCACTTCGCGGCTGTCGCGTGCGGCCAGCTCATCCCACGACGCGCCAGGACAGCACGCCGAAGGCATCTTGTTCAGTTGTTGATCATTCTCAGCCAAGTTTGTCCCCTCTTGCTTTCTTATGGCGCTCTTTGATGAACACCGCAGCGCTGAATGTACACTGCGTCAAAAAAAATAACACGCGTGCTGGACTGTTTTTTTAAAGAGACGATATTTTTATTGCGATAGCTCATCAGGCCGACACAAGTCCCGAGGATTCAGGCAACAGTCCCTCCGCTGGAAGACGTCGGGCAGTCCTCCAGGCACTCCTTCAATTGGTTTAAAGGGACGTTGAACGCATGATGCATTTGGCAAGCGATACCTGAGCTAATTACTCGGGCAAGTGGCTTCAGTTATGACTTTTTCGCGAAACGTGCGGTGGACGAAACAAGCGCAAACCAGTCCGGACCAGAAAAAATTTGTAGCAGTTCATTGCACTCAAGAACCACTTTCTGAAGCGATCACCGCGGAATGCGTCCTTCCGGCGAAGCATCCACTTCGGGCTGGGCGATTGAAGCCTGGCGCAGCACATATCATTTGAAACAGAGTTTTATAAAAGCCAGTCAGCCTGTTTGTTGATGTAGACTGTCCCGGCATCTGAAGATAGATTCGTGTTCGAAGAAGCGGGAATCCGGATTCCTGTCTTCATTTGCAGCCGGATTCCATGTTGACAATGAATGGAAATCCGCGGGATGCAAGCGTGAGGCCGGTCCGAGATCGGCTCGCCTCGCGCATCCCGCGACCACATAGGACGGCTTGTCCGACGGTCTCTGGCACGACGGTGCCGGCCGTGGCAGCCTCCTCCGGCACCATAAAAAAACAACCAGGAGTGAGACATGCAACAGCACACCCCGGCAAATACCTTGCCGCCGGCGAACCTGCGCGAACAGATCAAGGCATTGGGCGTGGCCTCGCTCGGCAGCATGCTCGAGTACTTCGAGTTCATTATCTTTGTATTCCTGGCGCCGCAAATCAGCCGCCACTTTTCCTCACCCGACATGCCCGAGTGGCTGCGCCTGATGCAGACTTTCGGCATCTTTGCCGCCGGTTTCCTGATCCGTCCGGTGAGCGGCATCCTGATGGCGCAGGTTGGCGACAGGATCGGCCGCAAGCGTATCTTCACCTTGACCCTGGCACTGATGGCAGGCCCGACGCTGGCAATCGGCCTGATGCCGGGTTACGCGGCGGTCGGCATCTGGGCGCCGATCCTGCTGCTCGTGTGCCGGCTGATGCAAGGCATCTCGCTCGGCGGCGAATTGCCCGGCGCGATCAGCTTTGTCTCCGAACAGGTGAGCGGGCGAAAGGTGGCATTCGCGCTCGGCATTCTCGCGGCGGCGACCGGAAGCGGCTCGCTTGCTGGCTCGGCAGTGGTCAGCTGGCTGTCCCATCAACTGGGCGCGGACGCCCTGATGGAATATGGCTGGCGCATCCCTTTTCTCATCGGCGGCGTATTTGGAATTCTCTCGGTGTATCTGCGTCGCTTCACGCATGAGACGCCGGTCTTTGTGGCGATGAAGGCAAAGACGATGCTGTCGGAACGCCAGCCTTTTACGGAGCTGCTGGCGAAACACCGCTTCAACCTGTTCGGCGCGATGTTCCTTGCCGCCTGCACTACCATCGTGGCCGGCGCCACCCAGCAATTTCCCGTCACCTATTTCGTCACCTTGAAGAAACTGCCGATGGCCGAGGTGTCGACCGCGCTGACCGTGATGATCGCCTGCACGGCAGTGGGCAATGTCCTTGGCGGCGCGATCGTGTCGTGGCGCCTGCTCAGCCTGCGCAACTGCTATCTGCTGACACAGGTGTTGACGGCGATTTCCATGTTCTGGATGTTCGCCCAGGAGACGCCCGCCGGGCTCTGGCTGCCCGCGATTGCACTCGGCCTCAGCGCCGGCGCTTCCATGGCCTTGTCGCTGACCTTGCTTGCCAGGGCATTTCCGGCACAGATCCGCTATACCGGACTCGCCACCTGCTACAACATTCCCATCGCCGTTTTCGGCGGCACCGCGCTGATTGTCCTGACCTTCCTCGCGCGCTATTCGCTCGATTACCCCGCCTTTTATCCGGCCTTGTTCGTGCTGCTGTCCATGGCGGCTGCGATCCTGCTCTGGCCGCGTCGCAACGCCATCAGTCCGTTCGACCGCGACGATCCGGATTCCATTCCGGAACGTGAAGCCGATCTCCTGCTGGAGCCGACCATCCGCTGAGGAACGGCTGGCACTCCGATATTCGTCATACCAACAGCAACTGCATAGAAAGAAAGGACATGGAAATGTCTGCACAGTGGGACTACATCATCGTCGGCGCCGGCTCGTCCGGATGCGTCATGGCGGAGAGGCTTTCCGCGAATCCGAACCACCGGGTACTGCTGCTCGAAGCGGGCGGGCACAACAACAGCCCGCTGGTTCACATGCCGAAGGGGATCGGAAAGCTGGCATCCGATCCAAAGCACGCATGGATTTATCCCGTCGACCAGCCGCGCTTGCCTGATACGCCATCCACCGAATCGTGGGTGCGAGGCAAAGGCCTCGGCGGATCGTCGTCGATCAACGGCATGATCTGGATCCGCGGCCAGCGCGAAGATTACGACACCTGGGAACGCGCTGGCTGCAGCGGCTGGGGCGGCAAGGAAATGAGCGCAGCTTTCCAGGCCATCGAAGACCATGAACTCGGATCAGGCGAGGGGCGCGGCGTGAGCGGGCCGGTACACATCAGCACCGGCAAGTTCCGCTATCCGCTGGCGGAAGCCATGATCGCGGCCGGCGAGGGCATGGGACTGAAGCGCCGGGAAGACCTCAACGGCGCGCAGGAAGGCATCGGCTATTACGCGCACAACATCCGGAATGGGCGCCGGCAGAGCGCCGCGGTCGCCTTCCTGGAGCCGGCACGCAAGCGCCCGAACCTGGAGGTGAGGACCGGCGTGACCGTGGACCGCATCGACTTCGCAGACAAGCGTGCGGTATCCGTCGAAGCACTGATCGGTGGCCAGCGCCACTCCTTTAAGGTGAAGGGTGAAGTGATTTTGTCGGCGGGCGTCATGGCCTCCCCGGCGATTCTCCAGCGCTCCGGGATCGGCCCTGCACCGCTGCTCTCTTCGCTCGGCATCCCGGTCGTTGCGGACAGCGCGAATGTCGGCAGCAAGCTGCTCGAGCATCTCGGCTTTTCGATGCCCTATCGACTGCGCGGCGCGGCGGGCAACAACCGTGAATTCCGTGGCCTCGGCATTGTGAAGAATGCATTGCGTTACGCGCTGACCCACACCGGGCCACTTGCCACCGGCCCCTATGAAGTCGGCGCGTTCGTGCGCAGCCGCCCAGAGCTGCTGCGTCCCGACATGCAATTGTTCGGCAGCGCATTCACCTTTCAGGCCAAGCGCGTCAGCGATCGCAACTATCCGGTGCAACAGGGCACGGTGGAGCGTGAGCCGGGGTTCACGGTGTACACCCAGTTATTGCACCTGCAAAGCCGGGGCAGTATCGCGATCACCGGCCGCGATCCGCAGGCGAAGCTGAAGATCGAACCCAACTGGCTCTCGACGGCGGCCGACCAGGAGTCTGCGGTGGCTGCTGTGCGCTATGTGCGAAAGCTCGTGGCGCAGCCGGCGCTCGCTCCTTATCTGCAGCAGGAAATCAGCCCGGGAGCGGCAGTCGATTCGGATGAAAAGATCCTGGACGCGTTCCACCAGTTGTCACGGTGCGGCCTGCATGCCGTCGGTGTCTGCCGCATGGGCGGTTCAGAGGACGATGTCTGTGATTCCCGGCTGCGCGTGCGCGGTGTGCACGGTGTGCGCGTGATCGATTGCTCCGTCATGCCCGGACTGGTCTCGGGCAATACCAACGCGCCGGCGATGGCACTCGCCTGGCATGCGGCGTCCATGATGCAACGGGGGTAAACATGTCGATGAATAGCGAAGAACGTCCGCTCGGTCGTACCGGGCTCACCACGATGCCGCTGATGCTCGGCGGAAATGTGTTCGGCTGGACGGCCGACCGCGCCAACAGTTTTGCCGTCCTCGACGCATTTCTTGCCGGCGGAGGAAAGCTGATCGACACGGCCGACATGTACAGCAACTGGATTCCCGGTCTCGTCGGCGGCGAGTCGGAAAACATGATCGGCGAATGGCTCACGAGCCGCGGCTGCCGTGACAAGATCCTGATCGCGACCAAAGTAGGGCGAGGCATCAACGAGTTCGCCGGCCTGTCGCGCCAAACC
Organism: Noviherbaspirillum sp.; assembly: GCF_035254685.1. Lineage (GTDB taxonomy): Bacteria > Pseudomonadota > Gammaproteobacteria > Burkholderiales > Burkholderiaceae_D > Noviherbaspirillum. Next base: position 4,773 of record NZ_DATFAI010000013.1, read on the forward strand.
ATAGGCAAGGCGATCGACGCCTCTCTGCGCCGGCTCAGGACGGATTACGTTGACTTGTATTTCGCTCATCTGGATGACAGCAGCGTGCCGCTCGACGAGACGCTGCAGGCGTTCGACGACCTGGTTCGCGCAGGCAAGGTGCGCGCCATCGGCGCATCGCATTACAGCGCCGAGCGCCTGCTCGCCGCTCAAGCCGTCAGCAAGAGCCTTGACCTGAAGAGCTATGAGGTCTTGCAGCCGCGCTACAACCTGCTCTCGCGTGACAGCTTCGAGGGCAGGCTGCAAGAGATGTGCATTGAGAACAGCATCGGCGTCGTTCCCTTCTATGCACTGGCAAGCGGCTTCCTGACCGGCAAATATCGCCGTGTGGAGGATCTGTCCGAGCGCCAGCGCGGCGCAGAGGTGGCGAAGTACATCACGCCATTCGGGCTTGGCGTCCTCCGGGCGCTGGACGAGGTCGCCACAGAAGCGCGCGCGATACCGGCGCAGGTGGCACTGGCATGGCTGATGGCGCAGCCGGGGATCACAGCTCCCATCGCCAGCGCGACCTCTGCGGTGCAGGTGGAAGAACTGATGGCGGCAACCCGGTTGCAGCTGGGCGCGGAAGCGCTGGCCTTGCTCGACGAAGCAAGCGATCCGGCGCGCCAATTCCCCTTGATTGAAAGGTAAAAAATGACAGGACGTTTGCAAGGCAAGGTTGCGATTGTGACAGGGGGAGCTTCAGGCATCGGCGCTGCTTGCTGCCGCCGCTTTTCGGAAGAAGGCGCGCAGGTCGTGTTGACCGATCTCCAGGAAGAATTGGGACAGCAGGTCGCTGCCGAGACCGGCGGCTGGTTCATGCGGCAGGATGTCACTGATGAGGTGGGATGGGAGTCAATCATGGCGCAGGTTCGCGAGCGCCATGGACGCCTCGATATCCTTGTGAACAATGCCGGCATGACATCGCGCTACTCCATCGAAGACCTGACGCTCGATGCCTGGAACCAGGCGATGGCGGTGAATGTCACGAGCGTCATGCTGGGTTGCAAGCATGCCATTCGCATGATGAAGACCAATCCGGGCGGCCCGTCCGGCTCCATCATCAACCTCGCCTCGATCGCCGCCTATCTCGGCATGCCCGATGCTGCGGCCTACTCGGCGAGCAAAGGTGCGGTCCGCCTGCTCACCAAATCGGTAGCGGTGCATTGCGCGCAACAGTATGGAAAGATTCGCTGCAACTCGATCCACCCGGGCGCGGTAGACACGCCAATTCACCAGAGCAGGCTGAGTCAGGTCGCGGACCAGGAAGCGGCCCGCGCCGGCCTGAATCGCCTGCAGCCGATGGGACGCATGGCGACCGCAACGGAAATGGCCAATTGTGCCCTGTTCCTGGCAAGCGACGAAGCAAGCTTTGTGACGGGCAGCGAGCTGCTGGCCGACGGCGGATGGCTGGCTGAAGGCGGCATCCGCAATCTGCCGCAAACCGTCGGAAACAGGTAGCCGCCGGAAATGGGACAGACGCCGTTCCTGACGGCGTCACATGCCCTGAATTTGTCAGGCAACGCTGAGCAGCAGATGATCCAGATAACGATGATGGATAAAGGATCGTAGGGTGGGTTTCGCTTCGCTCAACCCACCCTACCATCCCTTACGCATCATCATTACCTGGATGATCCATGAGTAGTCGCCTGGCAGCCATGACGGCAAGCCGTGCGTGGTCACGCGGGGATATGTTTGTCCCGATCAAACGCAACGCGGGTACTTCCACGTCAAATGGCATGTCGGCTGGCAGCGCACGTACAAGCTCTGCCAGCGGGAAGCTGCCCTCGCCCGGCACGAGCCGGTCGAACACATCCGCGACATAGCGTGCGGGATCCAGCGCTTTCCCGGCATCTGCCAGCACCGGCCCGTCGCATAGCTGCGCGTAGCTCAACAGACGCCGGTCGACGCCCAGCAGATCCGCCGGTTTGCCCCCGGTGCGTTGCAGATGCAGCGGATCGATCCCAACGCCGAGGTTGCTGCATCCTGCGCGTTCAACGACTTCGAGCGCACGCGCTAGGCTTGGGCAACCGGCGGACAAGCCGTTGAATTCCAACCCAACCGCCAGTCCATGCCCGCCAGCCAGCTCGCAAAACTGCGACAGTCTGTCGAGACCGCGCTCTTCGTCGGTATCGTGCAAGTGAACAACCGCGCGCTTTGCACCCAGTTCCGCGCCGAGTTCCAACGCCGCGCGGTAATCGGCGACGACAACATCGGACGTGATACGGAAAAATTCGAGGTTCGTGACCTCGATGCCAGTCTCACGCAGGCGCAGTCGCATCTCGGGAAACATGGCCGGCGTCACGCAAGGGAACGGCGGGCGGCCGGCACCGGGGTTGGCCGGCACCTGGACGAACACGCAGACAGCTTCGCAGCGCGATGGGGCGCGCCGTAATGGACGCGTCGTTTCCGGTTGTGCTGCGCATGCCCATTCCTCACCGTCGTTTCGGTTCAGTCCATGGCGGTGACGTTCAGTCTGCCGCCTCCTTGTAGTGCTTCATGGCGCCGGACAACAACCATGCTGCACCCAAAGCGCTGATGCAGCAGACAATCGCGAGCGAAGTGCCGACCTTGGCCGTATCCCGCAGCACATGGTCTGTCACGAAGGCGATGATGCTGGGGGCAATGCCCAGGCCGAACACCGAGACCAGGAAGTAGAAAATCGACACGGCGATGCCGCGCATGCGATTGGGCGTGGAGATCTGCAGCGCGGATGCCGCCACGGCCCATGGCAGCGCGTACAGCAGGTTGATCATTCCGGCGACCGCGAGCGTTCCTTCATAGCCGTCCACAAAGGGAATCGCGATGCAAAGCAGGCCGACCACCACGGCGCACAGCATCGGGCAGCGCACAGGCGCATCACGATAGCCGCGCGCCGTCAGCCAGCGTTCAACCCACGGACCGGAATAGATGCCGATTGCGCCGAGAATCAGCACCTGCGTGCCGTAACGCAGCCCGACCGATGCCGGATCGGCGCCGAAATGCCGCATCAAGTAAGCCGGCATCCATGTCGGGAAACCGTAGATCACGATAGCGAGCAAGGACAGGCCGATAAAGTATCGCAGGTAGAAAGCGCGATGTTCCCAGAAAAAGGCGATCGTTTCTCGCGCGGTGAAATGCTCGTCCTTGCGCGCCGCGCTCAGCATGGAGGTGCGCGCCGGTTCACGCACAGTGAGCAAAGCCGCGGCCAGCAGGAGACCGGGCACACCGACCATCACAAAGGTCAGTTGCCAGGTGGAGAGCGACGCGAGGATAGGGAAAATCTGCCCGAGCTTCGTGGCCGCACCGATCACCAGCCCGCCGGCGATCAACGCAAGGCCCGCGCCGAGCGACGGCCCGAGCATGAAGATGCTCATGGCGCGCGGCAGGCGCTTGCGACTGAAGTAATCGGCGATCAGTGAGAATCCCGCGGGCGCGAGGCAGGCCTCGGCCGCCCCCACACCGGCGCGCGTCAGGAACAGTTGCCAGTATTCGTGCGTCATCCCACAAAGGATGGTGAAGCAGCTCCATAAGGCCACGCCGAAGATCGGGCCGAATATCACGTACGCGGTCATGAAGGAGAACCCTTGCAGCAGGCTGATCTGGACATCCGTCAGCAGCATGTCACGCTTGATCGGATCAACCAGCAGGTTGAGCACTTGCCGGTCGATGAAGGCGACCGTGTAGGCAAAGGTCAGGAGGTAGACGACGTACCACGCATAGGGGCTATCCTGGCGGATGCGCCCGGACGCCGGGATCAACACCCGGACATTCATATCATTCATCGGAGATGCCTTTTGAAGCGGTGGTCAGTTGTTTGGCGCGCCGGCCTCGATCCACGCGGCAAGCTGCGCGATCTCGTCGTCGGCGAGAGGCTGCAGCCCCAGCGGCATGCGCCCTCCGGAGCCGCCATTGTCCAGATGCGTGCCGCGCAGCTTGTGCAGCAGGTAGCTCCGTTCGGGCTGGCGCGGCGCGACGCGCGGCATCGCGCTCTCGGCCGACGGCTTGCCGACCAGGCTGCCATAGGCGAGGGTCGGGGCCAGCCCAAGGCCTCCCTGCTCCTCGCCGGTCATATGGCAAGAAACACAATTACGCTGCAGCAGCGGCAGCACCGTCTTTTTGAAGCTGATGGGCTGCGCGTGGCTGCTGGCCGAAAACAGGGCCAGCAGCGCCCCGGCAAGCGACGCAGCCTGGCGCACGCGCCGGCCTTGTTTCACCTGCCTCATACCGGTGCCCCGGCGCCGTGGGCGGCGCGCGCCGCGATGTAACCGAAGGTCAGTGCCGGGCCAATGGTGCCGCCGGCGCCGAAGTATCCCGCGCGCGAGGGGCTGGCAATGCAGTTGCCTGCGCCGTAGAGTCCGGGAATCGGCTGTCCGTTACTGGCAAGTACCTGCGCGCTGGCATTGATCTGCGGCCCGCCGTTGGTGTCGAGCGCACCGGGTGCCACGATCACTGCGTAGTACGGCCCCTGCTTTGCGAACGGATACAGGGTGCGGTTGACCATGTCGCGCACCTGCGCTTCCTGGCCGGGGCGCGGACGCGAGAAATAGGCCAGCCAGTCGGTTTCTGCCGGATCGCGGCCGCGCTGGAAATCCTCGTCGCGACCTTGTGCGGCAAATTCACTGAAGCGCTGCACGGTGGCTTCGAGCTGTTTGCCGAAATCCTCCGACAAGCGGTAATCCCCGATCTTGTCCTGAAGCTTTTGCAGGCGTGCCTGGATGTTCTTGCCCAGTTCGGCAAAGGTCGCACCGCTGATGAGATACGGGGACTCGCGCACGTCACGCGGGAAGGGATAGCTGCCGCCGTACACGTCGATCGCACGCTGATCGAACACCATGAACAGGAAGTGGTTCGGGAATTCAACCTTGCCCGCGTCCCACGCGAAATGCACCCGCGTGCGGTCGTTGTAATTACGCTTTTCATTGACGACCCGGCGGCCGTACTTGTTGACCAGGACCATGGCGTCGCCCGGCGGGATATTGAGCGCGGCGCCGACCACGCGGTTGTTGAGCGCTTCCTCGAGCAGCACCTGGGTACGCCAGGCCGTGTCAAGGTTGCCCATGCGCGCCCCGACCGCTGTCGCCATGCCGATGAGATCGCCGGTCGCGCCCGGGTTGGCGCAGGAGCCGTAGATCGGCCCGGTGTGGCGGTGCGCCAGCTCAGGATTGTGCGCAAAACCGCCGGAGCCGAAGATCACGCCCTTGTGCGCGCGAATGCGCAGCGTCTTCTCGCCCGCCTTCGCCTCGACGCCTAGGATGCGGCCGCCCTGCTCGATCAGGTTCACGACACGATGCCCAGCCAGGGTGCGGACGCCGTGCTTCTGCAGCCACGCGATCATGTGATCGACCAGCGCGGAACCACGTCCGCCATCGATCTTCGGATCGGGCCACACCGCGCGTCCCTTCGGAACCTTGTTCTGGGGGAGCGTTGCCGAATAATCGGGCGACGGCCCGACGCCACCCGGCAGTTCGAAACGGATCAGGTTCGCCGCACCGATCTGGTTCAGGCGCGCGACTGCCGGCGCGGCATTGCGATAGAAGGCCTGCAGCAGATCGAATTCCTGGCGTTCCAGCCCCATCGTCGGGCTGTCGGCGCGATAGCGGTCCGGATAGGCATAGCGGCACATGTAATGCAGGCAGTCTGTTTCCGAGTCCGGAATGCCCTGGGCTTGCAGGCTGAAGTTGTTGGGAATCCAGGCAACGCCGCCGGCTCGCCTTGTTGTGCCACCGAAAATCGGCGCCTTCTCGAGCAGGATGACCTTGCTGCCCAGGTCCACCGCCGTCACTGCGGCGGAGCACGCTGCCGCGCCGCTCCCTACGCACACGATGTCGGTCTGCATGTCCCAGCGCACGCCCTTGGTGTTTTCGGCAGCTGCGCTGATGTTCATGACGCCGAGGGTCGCTGCCCCGGCAATACCGCTGTTAAGCAGGCTGCGTCGCTTCAGATTTACTTTGTCGTTCACTCAATGTCTCCATTTTTTCGGTTAGTCGACACATCCTTCCGATGTATCGAATGTTACATTTAAAACAGTTTGCCCTGTCTTTTTAGCGGATAATACTACAGCGCGAAAAGGCAGGCTCGGTGTGTCTATATGGAAGCAGCCTGGCTCTCCCAGGGCCGCGGGCGCGGTTTGCCGGTCGACTTGATGGCCGCAGCGTCCAGTTCGGCACCCGTCGGGTTTCCGCGCAGGGTGAGGCCGCCATTGACTTGCAGGTTCTGACCGGACATGAAGCACTCGTCGCTGGCGAGCCAGACTGCGGCAGCGGCGATGTCGTCCATGGTCCCGATGCGGCCGAGCGGATAGCGGTTTCGATAGGTTTCGAAAATGCCGGGAATCGCCTTGGCGCCCGCAGTCATCGGGGACTCGGTAAGACCAGGCGAAATGGAGTTGGCGCGAATGCCCCGCTCCCCATACTCGTTGGCCAGGCAGCGCATGACATGGTCGAAGCCCGCCTTGGTGCCCATGTAGGCCGCATGGTTCTCGAGCATGATCGTGGCCGTGGCCGACGAAATCTGGATCAACGATCCACCCTGCTGCATCTTCGGAAGGATGGCCTGGAAAAAGAAAAAGGGGCCGATGAATTGCAGGTCGGTCATGCGCCTGATCTCTTCCTCGGTGGTCAGCTCGAAGGGCTTGAGCAATCCCCAGCCGGCGCCATTGAGGGCAATGTCGATTCCGCCGAGTTTTTCCGCCGCGGCCTGCGCAAGGCGTCCGCAGTCTTCACGGTTGGTAATGTCGCAATAGTACGCCTGCCCTCCGATCTCCGCGGCGAACCGCTCCAGTTCTTCCATGTGGCGACCCGCCACCAGCACGCGCGCGCCCTCGTTCGCAAATCGTCGCGCGATGACCTGCGACATGTTGTCGCGCGCGGCGGCGCCCATCACTACTGCTCGCTTTCCGGCCAGTCTTCCCATTTCCTGTCTCCTTGTGTTTTGACGATTCAGACGCCCACGACCGACTTTGCGATGATGCTCAGCTGCACCTCGGCCGCGCCGCCAAAGATCGTGAACGCACGGCTGTTCAGATAGTCCGGCACCAGCAGCGGCAACAGGCTGCCGTCCTTGTGTTCGACGTCGTCCCATTGCGATGCTAGCGGCCCCAGCACCTCGACGCCCATTTCGGCGATCGCCTGTTTCATGCGGCTGGCGCGCAACTTGAGGATGGAAGAGATCGGCCCGGGGTTCTGGCCCGGCTGTAGGCTGCCCATGATGCGCAGTTCGAGCATCTCGAAACAATCGAGATCGGCGCAGAGTTCGCCGAACCGGGCGACGAGCGTGCCGTTCTTCCGGATGTCGATGCCGCGCCCCTTCAGTTCTTCAATTGCATCGCCGATGCGCTTGAGCTGCGAACGCAAGCGGCCGCTGAAGATGCCGCCGCCGCGCTCGAATTCGAGCAGGTATTTGGCGCAGTTCCAGCCTTCGTTTTCGGCACCGACGCGGTTGGCCTTGGGCACGCGCACGTCGGTAAAGAACACCTGGTTGACGTCGTAATCGCCCCCGATCGTATCGATCCGGTGTACGTCGATGCCCGGCGATTTCATGTCGATCAGCAGGAAGCTGATGCCCTCCTGCCGCTTGCCCGCGTTACTGGTGCGCACCAGCGCAAACATCATGTTGGCGTGATGCGCGTGCGTGGTCCAGATCTTCGAGCCATTGAGGACATAGTCGTCGCCATCAGGCACCGCCGTCATCTTCAGGGATGCGAGGTCGGAACCCGCGCCCGGCTCAGAAAATCCCTGGCACCAATAATCCTGGCCGTTGAGGATGCGGGGCAGGTAATGCCGTTTCTGCTCTTCGGTACCGAATCGCAGGATGACCGGCCCCACCAGCCGCACGCCCATCGGGTGCACCAGCGGCGCGCCGGCGAGCGCGCACTCGGATTCAAAGATAAACCGTTCGACCGCGTTCCAACCCGTGCCGCCCCACTCCTTCGGCCACATTGGTACCAGCCACCCGGCGCGCTGCAAGGCTTGCTGCCATGGCCCGGAGATCTCTGGCTCCGGATAGACGCCGGTCGTGTATCGCTGCCCGCACTGAAGCTCGGGGCTCAGGTTCTTGCGCAGGAACGAACGCACCTCCTCGCGGAAGGCCTGTTCTGCGGGACTCAGTTCAAGCTGCATGTTGGATCCTTTGCTCTTGATGCGTGGGCAATACCCGGCTCACGCGGTATTCGTTGCGGTCGAGCATGAGCTCGCCATACCGTTCGCCATTCCAGGCCGTACTGCCGTACTGCTGCGAAAAAGCGAGCAGCTTGCGGAAGTAACTGGCAATCGCGAGCTCTTCCGACACGCCCATCGCGCCGTGCAGCTGCACCGCATCCTGCGCAACGAGGCGCGCGCCACGCCCTACCTTGGATTTCGCGAGTGCTGCCATGGCCTTGGCCGAAGCCGGATCGTTATCGATGTGCAAGGCCGCTAGCTGACACGCCGAAAGCGCCTCCTCGCAGCACACCGCCATTTCGGCGAGACGATGCTGGACCACCTGGAACTTGCTGAGGGATTGGCCGAACTGAACCCGTTCCTTGGTGTAGGCAGCGGTCTGCTCCAGCGCGGCCTGCATGGCGCCCGACGCTTCCCAGCACTGGCTGACGGCGGCTTCGCAGAGAAACCTTTCAAGCATCTCGGTGATATCTTCCCCGTTACCCAACAGCGTGGCGGCGTCGACCTCCACCGCTTCGAGCGTCAGGTCGGCAACACGGCTGCCGTCGAGGGCACGGTGCTCCGTGAACGTCATGCCGGGAGTATCGCGCGGCAAGAGGAACAGCGCATGCGTGCCGTCTTCCCGCCGGGCCGAGACCAGCACACCGTCTGCGCCCGGCGCACCTGCTACCAGCGATTTTTTTCCATCGAGGGTGTAGCCGCTCCCTTTGGATTTGGCCCGGGTTGCGCGCGCAGCCCAGCAATCGGATTTGTCTGCCTCATCATGCGCCAGCACGATACGGCGCGAGCCATCCACCAGCGACACAAGCCACGCGGCACGCTGATCGACGCTCCCCAACGCCGCCAGCAGGCGCGTTGCCAGAAGCACGCTGTTGATATAGGGCTCGATTACAAGGTGACGGCCGAAGGCGCGCATCAGGAGTCCGCACTCCATGGCGCCGCCGTCAATGCCGCCGTCCGCTTCCGCCAGTGGCAAGCCGAGCCAGCCCATGTCGGCAAAGCCCTGCCAGATTGCGGGCGAGATCGCGTTCGGCGCCTTCAGGCTGTTTGCCCGCTTGAGAAAATCGTATTCGTTCGCGAGGAATTCGAGCACGCTCGTCTCGATCATTTCCTGCATTTCGGTGAGTGTGAGCTGCACAGTCGACTCCGGGTTTAGTGATGTGAACGTCGCCGTGTTTCAGCGGGCAAGCAACAGCGCATCGATGGCGACCGCGCCCGAGCCGGCTTCCCTGACCTGGAGCGGATTGATTTCGATTTCCTGTGCAGCCGCTCCCAGTGCCTGCGATGCACGGGACAGTGCCGCTATCGCCGCAATTGCCGCTCCGACGTCGGCCTTGGCCTTGCCGCGATAGCCGTCGAGCAGGGGATAAGCCTTCAGGCTGTGCAGCATGTCGCTCACCATTGATTCGTCCACCGGCAAGATGCGGTGGCTGACGTCCCGATACAGTTCAGTGAGGACACCGCCGAGGCCAACCGTGATGGTCGCGCCGAATACCGGGTCATGGGTGATGCCTGCGATCAGCTCAGCCACACCCTTCGACATCGGCTGCACCAGCACGCCGTGAATGCGCGCATCCGGCGCATAGCTGCGCGCCGATTCCATGATGGCCTGGAAGGCTGCGCGCACCTGCGCTTCATCCTGCAGATTCAGCCGCACGCCGCCGGCCTCCGTCTTGTGGGCAATGTCGGCGCTCAGGACCTTGAGCACAACGGGATAACCGATCCGGCCTGCCGCTTCCACTGCCGCGTCCGCATTGGCCGCCGGCATTTCCGGCACGGGCGGCACGCCAAATTCGGCCAGCAGAAGCTTGGTCTGGTACTCATCAAGGCCCGCAAGCTGGCGTTCGACGTTTGCACCCGTCGCTTGCCGGCGCAGCTCTGCCCAGTGGCGCACGGATTCACGACGCGCAAGCCATTGGCAGTATGGCGCCAGTGCCTGGGTGGCACGACCAATATCCGTGAACACGGGAATGCCGGCGTTCGCCAGCTGTTCGCGGCACTTGGCCTTGCCCGTATCGATGGCGACGAACAGGCGCTGATTTTCCTTGCAGATTTCCATCAGCGGCTCGGCCATGCGATCGAGCAGCGAGCCGTTGGCGTAGATGACGACGGTATCGATAGCATCCGTCTTCGCCAGGACACCGAACACCGAACGCACGAAGTCCGGATTGTTCACGATGTTGCCGGTCACATCGATCGGATTCGACACCATGCCATAGTCGGGAATGCCTTCGCGCAGCGCCTGCTGCACGTTGTCGGGAAGCGTGGGCACATCCAGGCCGGCGCCGATGAACTTGTCCGCGAGGATGGCGCCCAGTGCACCGGAAAGGGTGACGATCGCCACGCGGCTGCCGCCGGTGCGATGGCGGAAGCCGCTCAGCCAGGCGATATCGGCCATCTGCGTGAAGTCCTGGCCCTGAATGATGTTCAACTGCTGGAATGCCGCCTCGTACACGGCCATGTTGCCCGCCAGTGCCGAGGTATGCGAACGCACCGCCTCCGACCCCTTCTCCGTCTGGCCGGCCTTATACAGGATCAGCGGCTTGTTGGCTTCGGCGAAGGCCAGCGCAGCGTCGATGAATCGCTGGCCGTTGCGCAACTGCTCGACATAGCCGACGACGCAGTCGGTCTGCTCATCCTGCGCGAGATAATCCAGGTACTCCGAAAACTCGACGCATGCCTCGTTGCCGGTATTGATGAAGTGCCCGACTTCGACGCCAAGCTGGCGCATCAGGGCGAATACGGTGGAGCAGACGTTGCCGCTTTGCGTGACGAGGCCAGAACGGCCGGAGGGGCCGGAACCACCGATAGCACCCTGCGGCGGAACGTTCTTGAACACGGTGGCAAACGCCGTGAAGGCGTTCGTGTTGAGATTGGCGAATCCCATGCAGTTCGGCCCGGCCACCACCATGCCGCTCTCTTGCGCAAAACGCTCCAGCTCTTCCTGCAGGCCCACGCCTTCACCGCCCATTTCCGCAAATCCCGCCGCATAGACAATCGCCGCCTTGACGCCGCGCGCATGGCAACGGCGCAGCATGGCGGTGACGTCCGCAGCGCCGATCGCCAGCACGGCAAGGTCCGGCGCTTCAGGAACCGATTCGATGTCCGCGTAACAGCGATAGCCAAACACTTCTTCATACTTCGGGTTGACCGGATAGACCTGCCCCTCGAAGTTGAATGTCTTGAGCAGGTCGAGTGGCATGCCGCCGATGCGTGCCGGGTTATTGCTGGCGCCAATCATGGCGATCGATCGTGGCTGCAGGAGCGGGGTCAATCGATGATGCATAAGGAATCCTTCTCTCACTGAATTGAGCGTCGCGGCTTTCGCATGCCTCATGCAGCGGCATCGACCTCGCTTGCGCCCTATGTTTAAAAACAGTTCACCTTGCTTTTTTGTTGTATTATGCATGAAATGCTTTTGGCGCACAATCGCGTACATCTCAATGTTTGATCTGCATTGCACAAGCAGTTGTGAATGTTATTTTCCGGTTCCTTGCGCTGTGTTTTTTCCTTTTCTTCGGGGGCTTCCCATGACGAATATCAACGCCGAGTTCCGCTGGAACGATCTCTTTCTTCTTGGTTATGCCCCCATGGACCAGACGCACCGGGAATTTGTCGACGTCGTCCAAGGCATGCTGACGGCGAAGGACGACGAGATGCCCGACCGGCTCGCAGCCTTCATCAGGCACGCGGAAGAACATTTTGATCAGGAACACGCATGGATGGCTGAAACTGCTTTTCCCGCGCGGCAGTGTCATGCGGACGAACACGACGCCGTGCTGGCATCCGCCTATGAGGTGCAGGATCTGATCGCTTCAGGCCGCGAGGCCGCGCTGGCAAGGGAGCTTGCAAAGGCGCTGGTGAACTGGTTTCCGGGACATGCCGACTATATGGATGCGTCCCTCGCCCAATGGATGTCGAAGAAGCGCCTGGGCGGCACGCCCGTCGTTCTCAAACGTGGCGTGGTGCAAGCAGAATGACCGCGGGCATTCATCCGCAAGGTGCGCCGGCATGAATACAATCATCCATCAGGACCGGCGATCCCTCATCCAGGTCACCTGTGAAGAAGAACAGGCATGGAATGAGCAGCAGATGAGCCAGCCAGTGCAAGGCCCTACCGTGCGCCTGTGGCGCTATGACACGCCAGGACTGGTGCTTGGTTGCTCGCAACGCACAAGCACGTCTGCGGAGCAGGTCCGGCAGCGTGCCGGCATTGCCATGGTCGCCCGCCAGGCGGGCGGCGGTGCCGTACTGGTTGGGCCGTGGATGTTGAGCGTCTCCGTCGCCCTTCCCAATACGCATCCGCTCGTGTCGCAAAATCTGGTCGACAGTTACCGATGGATTGGCGAATTGCATGGCGAGGTATTGCGGCGCTTCGGCGTAGCCGCCCGGACGCTGCCGCCCGATGAAGCCGGTATCCTGCAAAAGGGAACGGTCGAAGCCGGTCTTGGCTGGGCCTGCTTTGGCGGCTTCTCGCCTTGGGAAGTGGTGGTGAAAAACAAAAAGATCGTCGGGCTGGCGCAAGTACGGCGACGTACGGGAGCCCTGTTTGTCGCCGGGGTGCTGCTCGAGCAGCCCGACTGGACGCTGCTGGCTCGGGCGATGGGGCAGCCCGATTCCAGCGGTGCCGCCCTGGCTGACCGCACGACCTCGCTGCGGGAGGAACTGGACAAGGCGCCGGCAACTGCGGAAATCGCGTCTGTGCTCGAAATGGAACTCATGGACCGGCTCGCTCGGTGATGACGCCGGCGTGTCGTCCGGCGAACTGGTCGGTATCATGGCGCTAGCATCGGCAGGTGTTCAGCGCCGCGGTTCAAAGCAACTTGCGTTCCGCCGGCTTATTCAAGTAGCGTCATTGTTGCTCGCAGGATTGGGCATCCCGCTCACTTACCGACCGGGTTGCCACTCCTGATAAGACGGAATGTCCTCTTCGCAATGCAACCACCGCACGTCGTGCGAACACCAAATGTGCATGGCCGGCCTGAACCCGGGATCTTCATCGAGTGTCGCCACACGAACAATCACGTGCGGCTGCGCCAGACGCTCGGCCATGAGGTGAGAGCCACAAACAGAACAGAAATGCCTGAGCTTTCCTGGCGATGATTCAAATGTCGCCAGTTTTTCTTTACCTTTGACCCAGCGGAAATGCTCTCGCATCACGCCAGCAGTTGACGCAAAGGCAGCGGCGTGAGCCTTGCGACAAGTACGGCAATGGCAATGAGCAATTGGCGCATCCAATTGATCGATTTCGTAGTCAATGGCGCCACATAAACAACTGCCCTTCATCGCTTCTCCCATGGAATGACCACGCCGCAGTCTGATGGCGTCCAACATTGATACGGACAGCATGAACTGGTAGGCACGATGACTGGCTGGCAAGCCTATCGGTTTGATCCCTCACAGGCTGCGCCGTTGCATTCGTGACGACCACTTATTGTATCCGTACTGACCATACCCAAGTCCGGCGTGCCGACTGAGAGGTCCGCGTTCACTGCCTGCGTCGTCCCCGGGATATGAGCGCGCCGGAAGTCCAGGCTTGCATGCGTACCTCGTGGGTGCGCGTGAACGACGTCGAGTTCCACCAACCTAAGATGGTGGTTCGACAGGGAAAGCGTGGCAAGGATCGCATCACGATGTTGCCGCTGGCCCGGGTTGCTCCAGTTCGCGCACAAGGTGCCCGAACCGAATTGCCCTACAAGGGTGAATATGCATAAACGGAATGTCATGACGCTGCCGGCACACGGAGCATCATTCCATGAATCGGACGACCCGCGTAGCGCGGTGCCAGGCAGACGACTGCCTGCCTTGAAGCTGTGGCGCGCAGTCACACACAAATACGCAGCCGGAATGACTTTGACGCGCTGCGTCTGCGCGCCATCAGCCACCTCCTGCCTGCTCTTTGGCCGGCCGCCTTTGCGCACTCAGGAAAACAATCCCTCCGTGACGGCAAAAGACCGCGGCCGTTTTTTCTTATACTCGAGCAGGCGAGGTCAAAGATCAGATGCGCTCAAAAATCGCGGCGATGCCCTGCCCGCCGCCGATGCACATCGTGGCCAGCGCATAGCGCCCGCCAGTCCGGTGCAGCTCATAGATTGCCTTGGTCGCGATGATCGCACCGGTAGCGCCGACCGGATGGCCGAGCGAAATGCCCGAGCCGTTCGGATTGACCTTTGCCGGATCGAAATCGAGCTCCCTTGCGACTGCGCAGGCCTGCGCCGCAAATGCTTCGTTGGCCTCGATGACATCGAGGTCCTGCACACGCAAGCCGGTCCTTTCCAGTACCTTGCGGGTCGCCGGCACGGGACCGATGCCCATATACAGCGGCTCGACACCCGCATGCGCATAACCGACCAGGCGCGCCAGCGGCTTTAGTCCGAGAGCCTGAGCACGTTGTGCCTCTGCCAGTACCAGCGCAGCAGCGCCGTCGTTCAGGCCCGATGCGTTACCGGCGGTAACCAGGCCATCCTTCTTGAAAACCGGCTTCATCTTCGCCAGGTCCTCAGCAGTGACATTGGGACGCACGTGCTCGTCGGTATTGAACAATACCGTGCCCTTGCGCGTGGCAATTTCCACGGGAACGATCTGGTCCTTGAAGTAGCCAGCGGCAATAGCGTTTGCAGCGCGACGCTGACTCTCCAGCGCCAGCGCGTCCTGCATCTCGCGCGTGATGCTGTAACGCTCTGCCACGTTCTCGGCAGTAATCCCCATGTGTACCTTTTGCCATGGATCGTGCAGGATGCCGTTCATGTAATCGAGCATCTGCGTGTCGCCCATCCTTGCGCCCCAGCGCGCAGCCGGAACCAGATAGGGGCCGCGGCTCATTGCCTCCGCGCCGGCACCGATGGCGATATCGGTATCGCCAAGCATGATCGACTGTGCGGCCGACACGATTGCCTGCAGTGCAGAGCCGCACAGGCGATTCACGTTAAAGGCCGGTGTTTCTTGCGGAATGCCGGCATCCATCGCCGCGACGCGGCTCAGGTAAGCGTCGCGCGGATCGGTCGGAATCACGTTGCCCATGACGACATGACCGACTTCCGGTGCCGCCACGCCGGAGCGCTCCAGCGCGGCCTTGACCGCTGTCGTTGCCAGCGTTGACAGCGGTACGTCTTTCAATGAGCCACTAAAGGTTCCGATCGCCGTACGTGCGGCACCGACGACTACGACTTCACGTTGTTTCATTTCTTGATCCCTTTTTTTACATGCTTCGGCGGTATTGCCCGCCCACTTCAAACAATGCCCCGCTGATTTGCCCCAGCGAGCAGTAGCGTACGGCTTCCATCAGCACTGCGAACACGTTCCTGTCCTCGATCACTGCTTGCTGCAGCTTCTTCAGCATGGCCGGGGCTTCCTTCTCGTGGCGTTCGTGGAATTCAGCCAGCCGCTTCAGTTGCGACTGCTTCTCCTCTTCCGTGGACCGCGCCAGCTCCAGCGTCTGCTGGACCGCATCGCCCTTCGGATTGCGGAAGGTGTTCACGCCGATGATCGGCAGCGTGCCGTCGTGCTTCAAATGCTCGTAGTGCATCGACTCTTCCTGGATCTTGCCGCGCTGGTAACCCGTCTCCATCGCGCCCAGCACGCCCCCGCGCTCGGCGATGCGCTCGAATTCCTGCAGCACCGCTTCTTCCACCAGGTCCGTCAGCTCCTCGATGATGAAGCTGCCCTGGTTCGGGTTCTCGTTCTTTGCCAGGCCCCATTCGCGGTTGATGATCAACTGGATCGCCAGCGCGCGGCGCACCGATTCGTCGGTCGGCGTGGTGATCGCCTCGTCATACGCATTGGTGTGCAGCGAGTTGCAGTTGTCGTAGATCGCAATCAGGGCCTGCAGCGTGGTGCGGATGTCGTTGAAGTCGATCTCCTGCGCATGCAATGAACGCCCCGAAGTCTGGATGTGGTACTTCAGCTTCTGGCTGCGCTCGTTGGCGCCGTACTTGTCGCGCATGGCCACCGCCCAGATCCGGCGCGCCACACGCCCCAGCACCGTGTATTCCGGGTCCATGCCATTGCTGAAGAAGAACGACAGGTTGGGCGCGAAATCGTCGATGTGCATGCCCCTGGCGAGGTAGGCTTCGACAAAGGTAAAACCGTTGGACAGCGTGAAGGCCAGCTGCGAGATCGGGTTGGCCCCGGCTTCGGCAATGTGATAGCCGGAAATC
>NZ_DATFAI010000014.1:0-36610 GCF_035254685.1 Noviherbaspirillum sp.
CTGAGCCGTATCCTCACGGCCGCACACTACGCACCTTCAGTCGGCTTCATGCAACCTTGGAACTTCCTGGTGGTGCAATCCGCCGAGGTCAAGCGCCGCGTACATGATGCGTTCGCGACCGCGCACGCAGAAGCCGCCGACATGTTCGAGGGCGAGAAGCGATCCACCTATCAAAAGCTGAAGCTGGAGGGCATCCTGGAATCGCCCATCGGGATCTGCATCACTTGCGATCGAAAGCGTGCGGGCCCGGTGGTGATCGGCCGCACCCACATCAAGAGCATGGACCTGTACAGCAGCGTGTGTGCCGTGCAAAACCTGTGGCTGGCCGCGCGTGCCGAGGGCGTGGGAGTCGGCTGGGTGAGCATCCTCCGGCAAACCGCGTTGCAGGAAGCATTGGGCATCCCGACGAACATTGTGCCTATCGCCTACCTGTGTGTTGGTTACGTCAGTCATTTTTATGCCCAGCCAGAACTGGAGAGTACCGGCTGGCTGCCGCGATTGCCAATCGAAGACTTGGTGTATTTCGATCAGTGGGGCAATCACGACCAGGGGCGATCCCTGATCGGCCACTTGCGCCGCGATCAAGCCGCGGCACAGGAAGCACGCGGGGCAGCTCAGATACGCCAGGCATGACCCCCATTTCAATCAAGACAATTTAACGGAAGGACATGCGCTTCGAGCGCGTGCAATACAGATGCATATCCCCCATATCGAATCAATTCAAAATCCCATGCTGTCGGCCCGCCTGGACGCGGTGATCGATAACAAGACCAAGCCGCGGGGCAGTCTGGGCATGCTGGAGTCACTGGCAAAGCAAGTCGGTTTGATCCAGAAGACGACGCGCCCGACCCTGGCACAGCCCACGATCCTGGTGTTTGCCGGCGACCATGGCATCGTCGCTGAAAACGTGTCGGCATTCCCGCAGAGCGTCACCTGGCAGATGGTGGAGAACTTTCTCGCAGAGGGCGCAGCAATCAATGTCTTTGCGCGCCAGAACACGATTGCGCTGAAGGTAATTGATGCCGGCGTCAATCACGATTTTGGCCCGCGTGAGGGATTGATCAACCGGAAAGTCGGTCCGGGCACGCGCAATTTTGTCGATACGTCCGCGATGACGAAAGACGAATGCGCACGCGCGATGCAGCATGGCATGGCGCTAGTGAAGGAGCTGGAAGGCAATGTGATCGGTTTCGGCGAAATGGGTATCGGCAATACCACGCCTGCTGCGGCGATCCTGCACAAAATAACGGGCATGTCGGTCGCCGAATGCACTGGCGCCGGTACCGGACTGACGACCGAAGGCATTTCTCACAAGCAGTGCGTGATCGAGCGCGCGGTGGCGCATCATAAAACGGTCGTCGAACCGCTGGACATTCTGGCAACCTTTGGCGGCTATGAAATTGCAATGATGGCCGGCGCCATGCTGCAAGCGGCCGAGCAACGCATGGTGCTGCTGATTGATGGCTTTATCGTCACCAGTGCACTCATGGTCGCCGCCAGGATCAATCCCGCTATCCTGGATTACTGCGTGTTTTCCCATTGCTCGGACGAGCAGGGCCACAAGGCAATGCTGCGATATTTCGACGCACGACCGTTGCTGCAACTGAGCTTGCGACTGGGCGAGGGTACCGGCGGCGCGCTCGCGTATCCTCTGCTGCAAGCGGCCGTCAATTTTCTGAACGAGATGGCGACCTTCGAGTCGGCACAGGTTAGCGAACAAGTAGCTTAGGACGCCGGCGCCGGCACTGCTCTGATCGCCCATACCTGGAACTAGATCGTCTGTTCCATTTCCAGCGCGGGAAAATCGTTGCCGCGATGCCAGCGAACCACCTTCGCCGGTGCGCCGGCAACTGTGGACTGTGGAGGTACTGACTGGAGAACGACGCTTCCGGCTGCAACCTTGCTCATTGTGCCGATCTCGATATTTCCCAGGACCTTCGCGCCGGCGCTAATCACGACGCCGCTACGCACCTTGGGATGGCGATCGCCGTCTTCCTTTCCGGTTCCACCCAGGGTGACGTTCTGCAGAATGGAAACGTCGTCGTCGGTCACTGCCGTTTCGCCGATGACGATGCCGGCACCATGGTCGAACATGACGCCGCTGCCGATTCGTGCCGCCGGATGGATATCAACGTCGAAGACAAGCGACGCGGCATTGGCCAGCGTAAGGGCCAGTTCGGTGCGTCCCCACAACCACCGACGGTGCGAGACCCGGTGCGTCTGCAGGACATGAAATGCTTTCAGGTCATCAATTCGCACCCGCAACGGCGGAGGGCCGGATGCAGCATCAGCTCGGGCGGTCCCACCTGGTTGCACCAAAGCAGGGCCTGCTGGCCAAACTCGACCAATAACGCTTCGGCCTGGGCGCCACTGATGCCAAATACCAGGTAAGCCGGAGAACACGTCTCCTTGTCCGGCATCTGCAGCTGCTGAGCAGGAATGCATTCCAGCTGAAGCCGCTGAATCGCCGCGACGAACACCTTCTGGCGGGCCTTGGCAGCCCTGATCGTCACAGCCACTCCGGACAGATTGGTTGCGCTGATAATCGCCGCAGTCATCGCGTTGCGCGCCTTGAGCAGACGCACTAGTTCCGGGCTTCGCACACCTGGATGCAATTTCAGCAGGCGGGGAGCACGAACAGCGAAGGCAAGAGTGCGACAGATGGCCCGCTGTGTGGGGAGTTCAGCGCGGTCATTCAGTAGAGAGGGCGGAGGCTTCATGATGCAGGGCAGGCCACGCACGGAATAAAGTGCCGTGCTGCCGCAAGTAACTGCATGTATATACAGTACTATATCACGTGCTCCTGAGCCGTAACATGTCCTCTGCATAAAACCGAATACGGCCCAGTCACATAATGTTAGTATACGAAACAGCTACAATTCATATATTGCTCGAAAATGGGAATCCTCAAAATCTCGCAGCAGATGCACGAGAACCTGCGTTCCAGCAGCGCAGCGCTTAGCCGCTCCATTAACTCCCAAGCCGAACATTGGCTTCGTGTCGGCATGCTCGCCGAACTTAATCCGAATTTATGCTATGGCGAGATCTGCCAGTTGCTGATCAGAGCGCATCAGTCCGGCGACCTTAATCCTGCAACCGTTCAGCCAGCTGTCGAGCCGGAGGAAGCGTGATGACCAGGAATAAAGTGCCTATCCGCTCGCTGGCGGAGATCAGGATGGCGCGACACGCTGGCGCGCTGGCGGCGCAGGTACTCAGTATGATTGCCAAGCATGTCAAACCCGGCGTTACCACGAATGAACTCGACAGGATTTGCCACGACTACATTGTGAATGAATTGAAGGCGATTCCGGCGAACGTGGGCTACCACGGCTTTCCCAAGACAGTGTGCACTTCGGTCAACCACGTTATCTGCCACGGAATCCCCTCCAATAAGCGTTTGCAGAATGGCGACATGATCAATATCGATGTTGCCGTCATCAAGGACGGCTGGTTTGGCGATACCAGTCGCATGTACTTTGTTGGCGAGCCGGGAGTGCTCGCCAGCCGCTTGGTGCGTACGACGTATGAGGCGATGCGTGCCGGCATTCATGCAGTGCGCCCCGGCGCAACGTTGGGCGACATCGGACATGCCATCCAGACCGTTGCGCACAAGGCGGGATTCAGCGTCGTACGTGAGTACGGCGGTCATGGTATCGGGACGGTCTATCACGACGAACCCGACGTGCTGCATTATGGCCGTCCAGGTGCCGGCCTGAGGCTTGAGGCTGGAATGATCTTCACGATCGAGCCCATGCTTAATGCCGGCGAGCCCGATACAAAGCAGTTGAGCGACGGCTGGACAGTAGTGACGAAGGACCGATCTCTCTCGGCACAATGGGAGCATATGGTGGCGGTTACCGAAGACGGCTTTGAGATCCTGACGGCGTGGCCGGATGGATACGGGGATTATTTGCCAATCGCTGATGAGGCGCTGCTTTCGGACGCTACAGTCTGAACCACGCGCTGCGCCACAAGCAGGCCGGCGCAAACGTGCTGGTCAACGAGAACCTCTCTAATGTGCGCATGCGCGTTTCCATAACCAGCTCCTTCTGGCTGGATTCTCGCCATCACCGAGGATTCCACCGGTGACCGATTTCTTGTTCAAAGGGGCGCCACTATTGTTCGAGCGAGAAGAGTGAAGACCAATGCTTAGCGGGGACCTGTACGATTCCTGCTCCGCGCGAGTTCGCGATCGAGGGCATTGGCGAAGTTCTGGCGGTCGGCGTGGTTAAACGTGGCCGGGCCGCCAGTGTCGACACCGCTGCTGCGTAGCTCTTCCATGAAAGAGCGCATCGTCAATTGTTGAGCAATAGTGTCTTTGGTGTACCACTCGCCGCGCGGATTAAGCGGCAACCCGCCCTTATCCAGCACCAGGGAGGCCAACGGAATGTCGCCGGTCACGACAATATCGCCAGGGCTGACGCGTTCAACGATTTCTGTATCGGCCTCATCCGCGCCGGCCGGGACCTGGAGCGCACGGATAAAGCGCGAGCCCGGCACGCGGATCAAGCGGTTGGCAACAAGCGTGACGTTGAGCTGCAGGCGTTCGGCCACCCGAAACAGGATGTCTTTAATGACGGCAGGGCAAGCGTCTGCGTCGACCCAAATGTGCATGGCAGAGTGGTTGAAATAAGCAGGATGACGCATTGTAACGGCAAGCTGTCCTTACACGTGTTGCGCGAACCTTCATTCCGGGTTGCCTGGCGCCAGCATGTCGCTCAAACTCTGTCGCCGGTTGTGTCTCCCCAGCGCTGTTATTGCACCGGAGGCAGTCGACTGCTCCTCGCTTTTCGTTCTGAGCGTACGAAAGGCTTATCTTCATTTTTCACGGCAGGGGCGCGGCTTCGGCATGGTTGTTCACACCCCGGGGCGTTCAATCCTTTTGAACTTGCGTTCTTGATCAACACTTCCGTGCATCTATTCAGGAGAGGGTTCGATGAAAGATCACCGTTGCTCAATCCAGCTTGTCAGTTCATCGACGGGCATCGGCCTCGCATAGAGAAAACCCTGCGCGGTATCGCAGCCTAAATGACGCAGGCACTTCACCTGATCCATCGTGTCCACGCCCTCGGCCACGGTTTCTGCGCCGAGTTTGTGGGCCAGTGTGATGATGGTTTCCGCGAACAAGTCACCCTTGCCGTGGTCGATCTCGAGCACGAATGATCGATCGATTTTGATGCAGTCGATCGGTAACTGTCGCAGGTAGCCGAGCGATGAGTAACCTGTGCCAAAATCGTCGATTGAAATCTGGATGCCCTCCTGTTTCAGTGCCTGCAGATTGCGCAACACGATCTGCGGCTCATCAAGCAGCTGGCTTTCCGTGATTTCCAGTTCCAGCGCGGAGGCCGGCATACCGCGTGCGGCGAGTATGCGCGCTACTTGTTCCGGGAAATCGGGCCGGCGCATCTGCGGCATGCTGACATTGACCGCGATGCGGCGCGGCGCATTCCCGGCCGCCCTGAGTCGAGAAAACGCGGCGCAGCTCTGATCGAGGATCCAGGCGCCAATGTCGACGATCAAGCCGGATTCCTCAGCCAGCGGGATGAATACTTGCGGCGGCTGGGTAAAGCCCTGGGAATCCGGCCAGCGTGCGAGCGCTTCAAGACCGGTCAGGCTACCGTCGGCCAGAGAAACCTGCGGCTGAAACCAGACGGCCAGGCGCCCGCCATGAAAGTCGTAGCGCAGCCGGCGCAACACCTCGAGACGCCAGGTCGTGTGCTGTTCCATGTCGGGCGAAAAATAAAGCGGCCCGGCATGCGGATTGAGGCGGGCGCGGGTGAATGCCATGTCGGCGCGATTGAACAGCGTGTGCCCGTTTCCGTTGCCGGTAATGCGGCACAATCCCATCGTGGCGCTGATCGGCAATTGCTGGTCACCGGCGGCGAACGGCTCCTGCAGCAACGCCTGCAGGCGCTCCGGGACCAGCCGCGCTTCCGGGCCGATCAGGCCGAAGGTATCTGCGCCGATGCGTGCAAGGTGACAGTCGGGAAAGGCCAGACCGATGCGCTTGCCCACCGCGATCAGCAACTGGTCGCCGACCGCATGACCGAGCGCATTGTTGACGTCGGTGAAGTGATCGATGTCGATCATGCACACCACATCACCCCGCGCAGCGTCGGCTGCGGCGTGGTTCAACTCCTCAATAAAACGGGTCCGGTTAGGAAGGCGAGTCAGCGGATCGTGATAGGCAATGTAATTGAGACGTTCGACCAGTGTGACGTTGGCTAAACAGGCATAGAGATTGACGGCAAAAATATCGAGCAATTGCCGCTCGACCGTTTTTAGCGGGCTTTCATTCCTCACCAACATCACTGCCTGACGGTGCCCGGCCTGGAAGTACAAAGCGGTATGGTTGGCGGCGAAACAGTGCTCCTGCCGCGCCATGCAGTCCCGGACGTCAGCGATCAGCTCCGGATCGTCCAGTTGCTTCAGAGCCAGGCCGACAGCGGCAGCGAAGCGTCCGGCGCCAGCGACGACACGTGGCATTTCGGGTTCGCTGCCGTTGCCGGCAACACCGCCCCGGACACTAACGATTCCGTCGCCGCACAGGCGCAACAGCGACTGCATCAACCGCAGCGCAGTGTTGGCAAAGTGATTCAGTACCTGCGACTGCATCAGGCCCGGTGTGGCGTTGACGATCAATTCCAGACCACGACGATTTTCGCTGATGGTACGGAGTTGATCATAGGACCGGACCGCTGCGATCAACGCAGTCACCAGTCTGGTATGCGTGAGCTCGGCCTTGGTCTTGTAATCGTTGATGTCGTAGTCGCGAATCACTTTCAGTTCAGGCGCGTGACCCGGTTGGCCGGTGCGCAGGATGATGCGCACGTCGGTCAGGCCGAATTCATGGCGGATGCGCTGTACCAGATCCAGACCGGCGTGCGGGCTCTCCATCACAACGTCCAGCAGGATGACCGCGACGTCCGGCTCGGCCTCCAGAATGGCGGCAGCCTCGGCGGCAGAATGGGCGTTTATCAGCTGCAGCGGCCGGCCCGAAATGCGCATGTTATGGATCGCAAAGCGGGTGGCTTCGTGCACCTCGGCGTCGTCGTCGACGATCAGCAGCTTCCAGTGCGCGCCGGTGGTATCGTTCGGCTCTGGCTCCGCGTCGAGAAAGTCAAGCGGTTCATCATCAGGTTGCATGGATTTCCTCGTCGACGGCTGGCGCTTCCGGCGCTACGCGCGGGAGCAACAACTCGAAGCGTGCGCCCTGACCCGGGCTGCTGGCTAGCTTGATAGTGCCGCCTAACGCGACCGTCGCCAGGTTGTAGGTGATGTACAACCCCAGTCCGCTGCCGCCTTTTCCCAGCTTGGTAGTAAAGAAAGGATCGAACGCGCGCCGTGCGGTCGCTTCGGTCATGCCGATGCCATCGTCGCTGAAGGTCAGCGCGACGTGATCCGTGCCGTGGCGTTCGGCGCTGATGAACATGGTCCCCTCGTCGATACCGTCAAACCCGTGCAGGAGCGAATTAGTTAGCAGGTTGGCGATGATTTGCTCGATCGGTCCAGGATAACCTTCGAGCTCGATACCCGGCTCAACCTTGATTTCGAGACGATGCCGCGTATGCCTCAAATTTGGTTGCAAGGTCGACAGCACTTCGTCCAGTGCCTGGCGCAGATCGAATTTTCGGCGACGCATGCTGGTCTGGTCGACAGCAACTTGCTTGAAATTGCCGATCAGTTCTGCAGCGCGCTGGGAATTGCGCTCGATCAGTTGCGCCGCCTCGCGGCACTGCGCGATGAAATTGACCAATACCTGCTTGCTCAAGTTGCCGGCATTGAAACGCTCCATGAAATTGCGGATCACATCGTTCAGCGTCGACGCCACGGTCAGTGAGTTGCCGAGTGGGGTGTTGAGTTCATGTGCCACGCCCGCGACTAGGCTACCAAGCGCCGCCAGTTTTTCGGCCTGCACCAGCTGGTTCATTGCCTGTTCGAGTCGGGCAATCAAGACTTTCTGTTCTTCGCGCTCGCGCTCGAGCGCGGCATGCGCACGCTTGCGCTCATCGATTTCGCGCTCCATCTGCACCTTGGTCCGTTGCAGCGCACGGTTGATCTTTTCATTTTCGCGCAGCGCCGCCTCGAGTTCGCGTGTGCGGTCGCGCACCTGGTCTTCGAGAACGATGGCGGTCTGGAACAAGCCGAAATCTGATCCCGGCGCATTCATGCTGCGCTCGGCACGATTCATCAGCGCCTGTACGACCTTGTTGAGGCGCGTGATTTCATTGCGCAGCTGCTGCTCTTCACCGGCAGCGGCGGATACCATGAGGTCAGCCATCGCTCGGACTGCCGAAAGCAATACCGGTCAGCGTCTGATTGACGTGCACACCGCGGAACTGCTCTCCGTAAGTGCTGAAGCCGACAACATTGTTCCGATGCAGTACAGCACCTACCGATTCTTTCAAACCGCTTTGCGTAATTTCCAGATTGCGCAGCACGCAGTCGCACGCAATCACTACGCGCAGCGGGCCGACGGCAGCACGCAGGTTGTCAAAGGCACGCTCCAGGTTGCCCTGCAGATCCACACCCCTGACTACGCGCAACACAAGGCCTTCGTCGATTGCGCAATAAAAAGTCAGGCTGCCGTCGGGGTTCGCTTTCTGGATCGACCTCACATAGTCGGTGCCGTCAACTGCGACGACGACAGGCGATGCGGCGAAGCGCTGCGGGTTCAGGTCGTTCACACTGACGCCAACCACTCGCGCATATTCCTCGGCTGCCGGCAGACCGTTGATTTCCTTGACGACGCGGTGGCTGGCGTCTGCTTCGGTGACGACCAGGCGTTCCGTCTCGCTGACGAAGTGCTGAGTCTTGAAAATCTTGAAGGGCAGTGCGGTGCTGACCAGGATCAGTACGGCGCTGTCGGAATGGAACTGGTTTTGGTGGAAGACCCAGGCGCGCGACAACTCCAGGTCGTCTCCGGCGGATCCGCCGACCAGCGGTATCTCCCCCAGTCCGTCCTGAAGTGCGCGCGCCACCGCCTCTTCGCGCCGGGCCATGCCGTCGATCAGCAGAAACGCAAAGGTGTTGCGGGAATCGGCAGCAGGAGCGTGGCTTTCCAGTTGCTGCAGCAGTGACTGTGCGTAACGCCGGCCCCTGGCAATTTCGAACCGCTGCAGTTCGCCGACTCGCCCGATGACTGCCGAACAAACGCCGGCGGAGAAACTGACTCCGCAGATACTGTGGTTACGATAGCCGGCTGGTCCGATTTCACCGGCGGTCGTGCAGCCGACGGCCGTCACGCCGACGAACAATCGGTTCATTTCATCGGCGACGGCATTCAGATCATAGAGGCTCGAACAAAAGAAGATAACCAGTTCGAGATTGGGCTGTTGAATAGCGGCATGAAGTTCGCGCACGGCAACGCGCGCGTCTGATGCGCAAGATTGCGCAGTCCGGACATGGTTCTGTGTGATCACTGCTTCTGTCCCATCGCGGCGCCGCGATATATTTCTTGCGGCTACATTTTGCTTGGAGACCTGTCCGTGCAGTAAGTTCCGGGATCGTCAATGGGGCTAAGGTATTCTGCGGTTTCGCTAAACCATTGTGCATCGGACGCGCGAAAAATACCTTTTGTCTTGAATTCAACCGGCACGACCAAATGCTGGAAGAACACCGTCTAGCCGAAGAAGGTCGCGAAGCCACGGTGAACTGACTCCGCAGGTACGGGAGGCTCGGCGACTCGAAGCCGAGGAGCCCGGCATTGCCATGGTCAAACGGGATGATGACAGTACGGTGCGGCTTGATTGAACTGGCTTCTCGAAAGTTCGTTTCCATCATTAGGAACCAGGTATGACCATGCGCGAAGGCGCCAACTCCAGCTTGGTTCAACACGAGTGTGCCTGAGATATTTTGAGGGCGATCGATCAGAATCTTTCCATTGCAATAACCCTCATATGCTGACCCGACGCTCTCCATGGCGACGTTCGACCGGGACTGACCCAGGCAATGTGTTTTCCACCGGTTCCGGCGGTGTCACTACGGCTACCCCATGGACATGCACCATACGACCACCTAGCCATCCCGAGAAGGCCAGCGCAATAATCGCAATCGCCGATAGCCACTGCGGCGTTGTGGTCTCCACACCTTGTGATCGCATCCAGAAGTTGATCAGATACAGCAAGACGACTGCCAAGTTAATGCTCATGTGTGTGACGGTAATGCGCTTGACACCCTTAGGCAAGGAAAGCAAATCGATGAAACCCGGAATTGCCGCGAGCAAAGCGCCAACAATGCCGCCTGCCATTGTGTAATAGGCGACGATGCGCCAGTTTTCCGAGCCGTTGCCGAAAAGGTAGAACAAGTCGCTAACCAGGGAGAAAATCCAGAGGCCGATCGGAAGCGTGATTAGCATCGGGTGGATCGGATGTTAGGCGATGCTAGAAGGGGTTTGCATGGCTTACGCTCCAACGTTTCAAGTCCATGGAGGTAATTTGACCAACATTCATCTACACAGTTTTGTTCAAAGTGACGCCTTGGGGGAATATTAGTACGGCTGGTCTGGAGTTGCGATGCAATCTGATGCTGGATGGCGGGCTGGTCGGATCGGTTTTGTTTGCCACATCTGAGCGCCCGGCAA
This sequence comes from Noviherbaspirillum sp., assembly GCF_035254685.1. GTDB lineage: Bacteria > Pseudomonadota > Gammaproteobacteria > Burkholderiales > Burkholderiaceae_D > Noviherbaspirillum. The sequence goes on from NZ_DATFAI010000014.1 coordinate 10,583, forward strand.
CAATGCTCTTTCCGGATTGGCTGGACCGCGGGGCAGAGCAGTGCGGACATAATCTTCGATTTGTACCAGCGGATTTTGACACTCCCGGCGCCGAGACTGCAGAATTCCCATTGTCCGCTGAGGAAAGAGGCACCGGATAAGAATTTCTCCGTCATGATAGTGGGCTGCTGCTGCGTATGACCGAAACTGGGCATAAACGAGTGTGCGTTCTGCACGAGGAGCGTTTGACCTTCCGTAAAGTGACGCCGACTTTCCTGCCACGCCGCTATCTGGATCGGTTGCCACCGCAGTCACAGTCTGAGAAGCCCCAGAACTGAAGAAAGGACTGGAGTTGCCGCTATTAAATCGGACACCCTACGGCTAATTGGGCACGGACAAATGCCATTGGAAGCTTCATCTTCAAGCCTTTATGCCGGTACGATTCATTGTAATCTTCGAACCTGCGATCCAGCTGACCCAAGGTAGTAGCTGGGTTCAGGCAGCATGCACATATACGTAATCGAGTTGAAACGTCTTCGCGAAGGATTCCGTTATCCCATTCCATCCGAGGCCGCGAACTGGCGTAAAGTACGGGACCAATCTCAGCGATTGGCCGAACGTGGCGGTTTCTCTGGCGGTGTAGCAGCTGCCATTATCGTTCAGCCACTCCACGACATGCCGTGTGCGATGCGAGCCGACACGGCGCTCGAAAACACCAGCATCAGCTTGCGTCTCGACTTGCCATCGAAGCCTCCGGTTGTCGCGCCCCAAGCGATGATCTCGCGGCCACAGGCAAATATTGTTTCTGATACGATGCATTGTCTAACAACGCAAAAGGAAAAGGCATGCCAAAGAAATCGAAACAGTCGCCCGTGCTTGAGCACGACGGGTTCATCAACGTTCCGGTATCCCGAGCTACCCGTGCGGGGCTGCACGAACTAAAAGAATCGATGGGGGCAGCAAGCCAGGCAGAGGTCATTGAGCGTGCCGTGCAGATCCTCCTGGCTATCCAAAAGGCAGCGCGTTCATAACCGAACGCGAAGCTCGATAGCCAAGTACTGTGATGACTCACTGAATATCTGCTTAGGTCATAATCTTGAAAGGGTGATGACATGAGCACAATCATGGAAGAAGAATGCAGGCGCTGGACGGCCAAGTGCAAGACTGCTCTGTTGACCGAGATTATCCTCAGCAAGACTAGCCTAGCAACGGCGAGGGACCTATGACATGCCGCCGTCGAAGATCGAGGAACGTGTCGAAGAAGGCCGCAAGGGCCTTGAAAACGCGCTGCAGGCCGAGTCTCTGGTGATCAAGGAACAGTAGCGCGGCATATGATGACTCTGCAGGACGCGTACGGCGAAGCGATGCTGGAGCTGCGTGCCAAAAACATTGCAGTCCCTGCTGGGCGAGGACGAGAAGTGATCGAGACGATCCGCCATGGCCCCAAGGAAGAGGATTTTGGCGTCTCGATCAGCCTTCGTTAATGTGCACATTTCCACCTAAAGTTACGAGGGCATCATCCTCGCAAGTCCGCCACGGGCGTTCAAGACGGGATGGCCGGACGCAAACGCTGCAGGCGCTGAATGTGTTGCCCGGGACTGCAGAAGAAAGCAACAAGCAGGTTTGCCAGACTGGCGAAATCCGTTATTGGAAAACACTGCATGGCGCTATTTGCGCAGCCAGCGATTGATCAGCCTCGTGGCCGCGTCCTTGTCGCGCACGATGCGCCATGCTCGAACCACTGTCAGTACGATGAGAAGCGTCAGTGCATAGGCGTAACCCGCTTCCCGCGAGACGCCGGTCAGCGAGACCAACACGTCGACAAGAATGAAGTGAATGAGCACAAGGGACAAGGCAAAGCTGCCGAGCAGGCCGAGCAGCGGGATCTTGTGGCGGGGTTTCATGTAAGTATCCTCCAAAAAAATGTTCCTGGTGTACACCAGTCAGTGGGTGTCGAAACTGGTATGAAAGTCGGCGGGGCACCGAGCTTGTAATTCATCTGCTTCCAGCAATAACAGCAGGCCGTATTGCCGCAGGGTGGCGATCTGCCCGTCGACTCCCGAAGCGTTTTGCAAAGCTTTTCTCAGTTGCTCAAGCAGGTGGTCCAGTGATGGTCCTGCACCAGTACCCTGCCATGGGGGCCGCGCCGGTAGGCATTGATTTTCGCTGTTCGCCATCTCGCGGCTGATTGCCTCCAGGAGCGAGTCGGATTCGGAGTACTCGTCATTCATGGTGTCGTTCCTCGTTGTTCTTTCTAGGGAGCCGGCGCCCGTCTTGTTCTTGCCCGGCACCGCCCGTGATGGGAGATGCCGATATTGCATTTCCCATGAATTCGATCGTAAGCCCGAGTTCGTTCAGCGCAAGTCGTGTTTCGAGCTTGTCACGTCATGCTTGCTGGTCGGCCAGGCGATTGTGTTGGCAACCGGTTCGTGCGGCGCCAACTTGCGTTGCCATCAACGTGTGCTACGTTAGGGATGCACAGAGAAGGGAGAGGGCAAGATGGAATCCATCAACGGCATACTGATTCTTCGGCCCGACGAGAAGCGGGTGATCGAAACCATCATCGGTCCGATCACCTCCTACCGGGTGGAGGACATCCGCTTAGGTTTGATCAATATGGCGGAAAGAAGAGAGGCCGAAGGTTATCTGTTGTGGGGGCAGATCATCCGCGGCGTGCTGGAAAAGGTAACAGCTTTTGCGGGTTCTTCCAGCCAGCCGGAATCCGTACCGGTCTTCAAGGATGAATTGCACTGATTTGGCAATGGGAAGAGGGGAGGGAGTCAAATATGAAACCTCCACTTCCCCCTGGGACGGGGGCGCGTGTGTTGATCGCCGACGCATGCGACCACCCGGAGGGACGGCACTATTCGCTATCGCAAGCGCTACCTGTCAAGGGGGCAGGGCCGTGAGAGGCTTAGACATCGTTGTTCTGCCGGAGCCGAGCCGCGATTGCCTCCAGTTCAGTCACTGTAAATTGGGATATCCGGCCGCGCAGCAAGGCCTGCAGGCGTTCCGGCGTCAGGTCGCACTGCCTGGCGGCCGTCGCATATGACCACCGCCTGTATTCCACGACCTTGATAATCCAGAATATTATCCGCGTCCTGATGCGCATGTCGGCCGCTTCTTCCGGTGTGTCGCAGATGGCTTCCCAAACATCGGCGGTACGTACGCTGGTTTCGTGTGTTGAGTCTGCGACGACGTTTCCGTGCATTGCTCTCAGTTTCCTGCGCTTCATTTTTCTCATGCCACACTCCATGTCATGTCATTCCGTGTTTTGGTGATCGACGTTGCGCGCTCGAACGCCTTGCCCAGTGAAGCTTGTCACATGTGTTGGCCCGTCCAGCACGATCCGGACTCGCAATCCCAGCGCAAGGCCGGCATCGAAGAGAACGCCCGGGGAGAGCGAGACCTTCGGCATGGTCAGCAACACGCGCATCTGCCTCTGCGTCATGTCGCAGCGCGCTGCCGCCTGAGCAACCGACCAATGATGTTCATGGACGGTGGCGATGATGTGTCGCCTGATTTTACCCATGACCGCGTGGTGATCGGCCAGCCGAGCCGTGTCGTGATCCGCAGTGCGCTGTCGCAGCCGTTTGGCCTCGTGGAGCAGAAACAGGCCAAACGAAATGCCGACTGCAGCTACCACGGCAAGAATCCAGTAATCGATCTGCATGTGATCTCCTTCCGATCTGAAGCGAAATAGTGAAAGCGTTGTTGCATGTTCCGACGAAGCCAGTACGGCCAAACGGCGGCGAGGCGCGACGCCATGCGGCGCAGGATCGCCCCTCGCGAGCCGTCTCTGGCCGAAACCTGCGCTCAGGATTGAGACGGTGTCTTGACCAGGGATTTGTAACTCCAGCCCTCGCATACCACGCCGCCAGCCAGAATGTCATCGCTGCTCAGCAGCACAACGGTTGGGATGACCAGCATGCCGGCGAAGAATCCCGCCATGGTAGCCGGCAGGCTATTCTCACCCTTCCAGGTGATGGGGCCATCCCATTTGCAGGTTTCGCTGGGCTCATGGGTTGCGATTCGCTTGAAGCCGGCGAGCTGGCGCGAAGGGTCGACCTCGATGATGTCGCCCTCCTTCACCTTCTCAGTCTTCGGCACGGCCACCGTGCTGAGGATGAAGCGGTTCAGCCGCAGGACCGCAGTGCGCGCCATGTCAAAGTCCTGGAGATGGGCGCAGACCTCCTGTGACGGCTTGTGATCCTTCAGTTCGGCACAGCGGCTGCGCACGATGTAGCGATCCGCGTCGAATACGTCGACTACCTGGGCATAAGCCTTGTCGACACGGGTAAATTCGCCCAAGGCATTCTTCGTGGCGGTCGAGGCGCAGCCGGTAGTGAGCGCCGCGGCAAGTAAAGCGATAAGTGATTTCATGATTCCTCATGTGATTTGTTGATCGGTTGTGCGTGATCCACCGCACGAGACAAGCTTCTCACTGGATTTTGTGAACGCAAGCGGGGTTTGCACGCACCCGCAGGCGACAGGAAGGGCACTTGCACGGCACTGATCCCACCATTTCCCCATCTCGGTGTCACGAGACTGACGACGTCCTGACGATCTCGCGCAATTCGGCGCGCTGCCGGGCAGCATCGGCACGCGCGACATGGCGCTGCCAATCCTCGGCATCCGTCGACACGTGAGATTGCAGTGCCAGGAAGATGGCCGAGGGATTCAGCGCAGGGCGTTGTCGGCTGGCGAATTCGAATGCCTTGATGGCCAGCGGCAGGTCATAGGCGCTGACCACATTGCTGGGGCCGCCGACGATCACGACCTCTTCGCCATGAATCGCGACCAGCGGCACGATGGACGGAATGCCTCCCAGTTCCCGCTCAAGGGCGCGCGCGGAATTCTTGGCTTGCCGCAGAGCGTTCCGCATGCTGCCTTGCCCGGCAACGGTTTCAGTCTTCCACGTGGGACTGTCCGGGGCGGCATGGATGATGCCGCATTTGTGCTTGGTTTCGACCAGATACAGGTTCTGGGGCGTGACAAGGATATGGTCGGCTTCGACCGAATATTCGTTAGATGTACCCGGATGGAACACGAAAAGCGCGCCATGGAGCGTCGCGCATGGCGTGAGTGACGGGCACAATGCTTCGATGATTTTCTGTACCGTCTCTTCGGCGCGTTTGCCTGCCAGTTCCTTTCTGACCTGTGGATCCTCGCTATAGCCATCAATCCAGTCAAAGAGCATGAAAACCAGGCCTGCCAGGGGTAGGGTGGCGAAAACCATGACTGCCTGTCGCGTGGAGCGCAACAGCAAATGCCCAGTGTAGATGTCATGTATCGCTATCAGGAGGCCCCCCATCGCATAGATGCCTGCAATCCACTGGATGGGCTGGCAAATCCATTTCAGTGTCGACCACTCGGCCGATGCCGATTTGAGGCGACACGCTTCGGTCATTGGGCTCTTCACCCAGAAGAAGAGGGGACGCAAGGTCCATTGCGTGCAGAACTTCGCCGCATGAAGGAGAGAGAACAGGAAAGCGGGTAGTAGTGAGTCTTGGTGATCGGTATTTTTTGTCATGATCGCATTCACAGTAAGGTGTTAAGGGTAGATGCCGTATGGGGGTGGTTTAAGCGAAGAGGGCGAGGTACTTGTCACACTCTCGCGCCGACCCCATACCATGCATAGGCTAAGGTCGGCGTTACGCCGCGCAAGCGCGATTTCGCTTACTGGACCGGATGTGGAGACGGTTCAGCAAGGCCATGAGCTGGCTTCTCGCGCAGGTGCTTCTCTTCGCTGCGCTGTCCATTCCGCACGGGCAGGCGCTGGCCGGAAATCGGGCAGGCGGGCCTGTCGGATCAGCAGGTATCAGACATGCGGCAGGCATTTCCGGTGAACTCGGCGTATGTCTTTGCCCAGTATTCGCCGGAGAACGCTACGGCGCATATCACCGTGCAGCGCGTGGAATAGACGCCGATGGGGCGTATTGAAGTGCGGGTGGCCGATTTCACGCCGCATCACGGGCAGTACTGGGCGGCGGCGGGCAAATACCGGACGCCTGGCGAGGTGGACGTCAAGGTCGCCGGCCACAACCCGTTTATCAACTTCGCCGGGCCGAGCAATGATCCGATCTTCCACAACATCGACTGGGAGTCTGTGAAGGTCGCCGTCGGGCACGCAATGCGGATGTACGGCTCGACGGTGTCCTACATCGCAATGTCGAAGTCGCGGGTCACGCAGTCGACGCATAAGAGTGGCGGTTTTTTCAGGAAGAAGATCACCACGACCGTGACGGGCTACGCGAAGCCGCGCTGGTTCGTCGGTACGCCAATGGACCTGCAACCGAGTGGTGAAACGGGACAGATCTGCGTGTTGGGTGGTGGCCCAGCAACGACGACGAATAATTGCGATGCGCCTGAACACGTTGCCGTTTCAGGGGTGGTGTTCTCGGAATGGAAAGGCGGGAACATGCCCGAGGACGAGGAAAAGGTGTATGAGTGGGTTCAGACGAAGAGCTCGTTTACCGTGATTTTCTTCGCCGTCGTCCTTGCACTTGTAACGTTTGGTGCTGCCTCCGTGTTGATGCCTGCGCTACAGGCAAGCACGTTTCTTGGATTGGGTCCTGCTGCACTGGCTACGGCGGTTGGAGCCGGCTACGCGCTCGCATCCACGGTATTTCACTCCGGTGGCAGCCTGACACAGGCCCAGCGCGGTCTATTTGGCTCAACCGGGAATGGTGTATTGACCGTCGACAACAGCACGGAACAGGGCGCGGGCATTGCAGCTGCAGTACAAGCGAACATGATCGCCCCTCAAATGGGGACCGGAGGTATGATCGCCACCGACAAACTGTACCGGGGTGAATGCCCGCTCGGTTACACCGTCAAGCAATGTAACGATGCAGGATTGGACCCCGGCACAATGTGGCGCCCCGACACCTATCAGGAATACAACTCGACAAAGGCAATGCGCCAACGCATGTTGTACTGCATAAGCTTGGGGCTCTCTGGGGCGGCCGCCCGGCGATGCACAGCGCCGACAAACGAAAATGCGCAGTGACCTAAGAATAAAAAACCCGGCGAAGCGCCGGGTTTTTTTATACACGCAAGGATCAATATTTCGTGAGATCGCGCTTGTAGTCCCAATTGTATTTCGGGCAAACTACACCTCCCGGCCCGCCAGAGTGAGGACCGTACATACCATCATAGTAGCAGTCCTTGACCTGAGTACCCTTCGCCGCGATAAATTCGAAATATGCTGGATGTCCCTCAGCAACGCGGATCTTGACAATATCTCCCGCGCTGACACCCGCCGATTTGGGGGCAAGGAGTGGGACTTTGACCGCCTTCCAGTACCGAGAGGAAGGAACCACCATCATACCGTCGTACTGATCCTTGTGCTCACAACGTTCGTCCTTTACCCCAGGAAAAGCCGCACAAATGCTCTCTGCAGAATGGGGATCCAGGCCCCCAAGTTGGGCAAACATGATACCGTCAGCCTTCTTTGGCAGTGCGGCTACTTCGCTCATCGGGCTCAGGGTCGTGCATCCGGACAGCCCTGCAAACAGAGCACCGAGAGCCACCATTGCCACCAGCTTGGTCATTGCTCTCATTTCTTCACTCCCTAGTTGTTTAAGTGAGATCAGTATCTCATCGCACTTTGCATGCGCAAGTCTGATTTCCTCTCCCTTAGTTAAAAAACCTCATCCATCCCGCCGCATGCTGTGATGCTGGCCCCGCTTCCGGAACCAGCACCCGCTTAGCGGTCCAGCCCATCGTTGTTGAGCGACTGGCGGAACACATAGCGTGTTGCTGCAAGCGTGCCTTCCTTGCGCACCCGGCCCAGCACGTCCAGGTAGTCATGCACGACCGTCAGGATGGCCAGTGTGACCGCGTGATGGCGCTTGTGGAACGAGTACATGATGTTTTCCAGCGGTGCATCGCGATTGAAGAAGCGGTGCACCGCCTCGTTGAAGTTCCACCATGCCGCGCGCAGGTCGCCGCGACCGGCCAGTTGCGCCTTCACGGAACGACGATCCATGGCCGACACGTCGCGGCCCAGCACGCCGTGCGTCGACAGGCCCGGGGCCAGCCAGCCTTCCTTGACCGGCTTCATGGCAGGGATCGAGCGCAGGAACTTGGCCCGATCGTTGGCCGACCAGTCGATGTGAAACAGGTTCTCGTTGGTGATTTCGTTGATGTTCATGTTGTGCCACCTTTCCTGGTTACCACCCCTCCGCGCTGCCGTCTTCTTCCACTGCTCGCGTTTTTGCTACGTCGGCCAACAAAGGGTAGTGGTTAATAATATGTGCAAGCATCCTGCGTCTGAGCAGCTTGCGAGCATCTCGCACACCGGAGTGGCACATGAAACCGTCTAATTGCCACTCCAACGATTTAATGCTATCAACGAGAACATCGAGCGCAACCCGGAAAATCGGCTGGCTCGCAAAAAAACATCCTCCATCTGCTTGGCCTTCGCCTGGCGCACAACCTCTTCGAATGGCAAGGCCATCGGCGGCAACGCAATACCGCGAACGAGCTGTTCCAGCGCAACGCGCTTTTCCCCTGCCTGCTGTTTCAGGCGAGCTGAATATGCGAGCGAACGGTTGCGCTGCTCGGCAAATTCTTCCGCCGTATTTTCGATGGCAATCACGCGCGAGGACAGATACAAGCGCCTTGGATGGCCGGTCTTGACATGCGGGTTCGGCTCGGTGCGATCCGGCTGACTGAGGAACAAATGCACAAGGCGCTCCGTCCAGCCGCGTTTTTTCAGATCGGTCGCGCTGAAGTAAAGCAGTACGCCGGCGGGGGCCGGCTTCGCCATCGTGCGATCGTCGAGGTCATTAATCATTGCGGTATTGTATGTCCTTCAGAGCTGGGCCTTAGCCAAACATGGTGTCAACGTTGTTCAGAGCCTGTATGTCGGCCGGGGTAAGCTCCATCCCCTGGATAACCAAGACAGGTTCAACGCGCTCCGTAGGGGATTCATGGGTGTGCTGAACCGGTTCGGCCGGCGGCAATACCGGCGGAGCGGGCCGCACGCCGACGGCTGGGGGCAGCGTTGGCGGGATCGTCTGCGCCTCAACCGGCCTGGTTGAACGAGTCTTGCCGCCCGGGCGACTGGACGTGCGTCCACCGGGGCCATCTAAAACCTCGGCGGCCGCCTGATCAAGCGTTCCCGCTGCCTGATGCGCCAGGAACCATTGATAGAGAACGCCCCGGATAAGCGGAGTCTCGGTGCCATACGCAAGCTTGCTCAGGAATTCGACCAATCCGGGGCAGGAGGCGTCCTGGATGACGAGGGGAACCCGCCGGATCGTGACCGACGGGTCATAGACCCGAAGGATTTTGGCCATTATGCTTGCACCTTGGCTTGTTGTGCACCGGCGACGGCACGCTTCAATCCCAGCGCCCGTGCATGACGGAGAAAACCATCTGCGACTGCCATGCGTGGCTGGGGCAGGACGATGCTGTTCGGCCACTTCTTTTGAAGACTGGGGGAGACGAGAGGAGCACCACCACCGGCAATCAGAATACCGTCGAGCTTGGAGACTTCATCCGAAAAGAGGAAGTTCGCCTTCGCCATGATCTTGGTGACCACGAACTCCGCGGCTTCATTCACTTCAGCTTCAACGTGCTTCTCCCCGTAGTGGAGGACGGTCTTTGAGCGGAGGGCTTGCTCGCACTCGAGGGGAGTGACTTTCATCTGGCGCTTTTCAGCGAGAATCCGGACCAAGTGTTCGGACGCCAAATAAATCCCTTCACACGACTGGGATTTCGATTCGATGTAGCTGCCTTCTTTCATCAGGAGAAAATCGGTAGAGAAATACCCGACCTCGACGACGGCCCACGATTTCTTCCGTCCGGACTGATTCTGCAACTTGTCCTGCAAAGGAAGGCCGGACTCATTGAAGGCCCACGACAAATAGGCTCCCATTGGCTGGGACAACGCCTTCACCTCCGCGTTGACAGCCGCCTTCGTTACTTGTTCAAGGCGCTCGCGCTGAATACGATACTGGGCCGCCGGAGTGCCGACGACGATGAAAGCATTGTCAAGACCAGGAACACCCTTCGCCTTGAGACGCTTCATCGCAGAGAGAACGAGCGCGTGGTATTCCGGTGATTCGATCCAGTCGTTGGAAAGGCCAGTGGATGTGGTTGCCCCGCTCTGCACCCGCGCGGTATCACCCGTGAAGAAAAGCTTGCCGTTGACCTCGACCGTCTCGGCTTCCGCCTTCGCGGCAGTAGCCTCGTCGGAGATCGGAATCGCGAGAGAGACGACCGAGGGGAACAGTAGGTCGTAGATCCGACCTTCCGCGTACGCCATCGCTTTGACCGCACTGCGGCCGACGTCGAGACCAATGTAGGTTTGCTGCATTTATTGCTCCGATTATCAGGGGTTCATCAACCGGTCAAATGCACACTACATACTATGCAGTACATACTATGTAGTGTGCAGTATGTAGTATGTAGTCGCTGACCGTGATTTAAACATACCCGACAAAATTCAAATGCAAGCCCCAAAAGCTGCACGTTTTGCGAATCAATGATTTGGCCTCCCGCCACGCACAAGAATCATCCATGAAGGGCTTGCAAAGTAAAAAAACCTGACGTATTCTGCAAGCGTCTCTTTCGAGGCAATGTCTCCATTCTCATGTCTGAGGTGTGGCTTCACAGCCAGACCCCAGATTTTTCAGCGCCGCTAGTCGGCATCGATCTGAAGCAGGAGCACTCCTGCATTCATCTCACCACTCCACACCGGATTTACTCACATCCAGACTCGCCGCACGGCATGTCTGGCATTTTTTTGCCTCGCATGAATCCGGCTAACAGCAACACAGAGTGTCCCGCATCCCTAGCGTTTATGCGGCCTCCGGCCCCAAAAAGCTACACATGTGCAGCACAGAACAGGATCTGCAACCCACCGCGCATGCGGAAGTGCAGTCAAAGTGACTCGCTCGAGTCATACAACGCTCTCAGCAAACAGGATGGCCGCTTGAAGCGGGGTGGGAATGACGCCAGGCATTGAGCCTGCCGCGCCCCACACAAATCCGCCCAGCTACGGTTGGGACGTCTGAATCAGGGTGATCTCTCCACCCAAAACCTGCCCCTCATGGCGGGATGAGAGACGTGCGACTCCACGTTAGTGATCGGGTCTCCTGCGCGTAGCGCGGGAGCAACTGGCAGTCGTGAGGCTGTCGGCGCGTTGCCCGCAGGCAAGAAGGGTGCGGAAGCGCGAAACTTATACTTAATTTGGGCCCTTCATCCCGCATTGTGAAATGGTGTTAATGGTTACCTGCCTTACCCCAGTCTTGGCCTCCCCGCCTGTCGACTGCGGTAAGGCAGGGTTTGATTGACTCATATGGGAGAACGGTGATGTGGAAGGACAAACTACAGGCATTGCTCGATGAAAAGGCGGGGAAACGTGTGAACGGGAAGGTGGCCTCGCACAAGACGGCCAAGCAGACGCGAGAGGTTCTGATGAACTTCTTTAATACGCTGCACGAACTCGGCTACAGGATCGAGGATCCGCGCAATGTGGGGGAACGGCACCTGCGGGCGGCGGTTCGGCATTGGCACTTCGTGAAAAAGCTGGCACCCAAGACGTTGGAGGGCTATATCAGCCGCCTGCGGGTGTGCTTTCATACGTGGCTGGGCAAGCGCGGTCTGGTCAAACACTGCAGCCACTACCTGCCCGAGGTACCACGCGAGGAACTCGTAGTCCGCACCGTGGCGAACAAGAGCAAGACGTGGATCGAAGCTGGGATTGACGTACCGGCCAAACTTGCGGAAGCCGATCGGATGAACGAGCGGCTTGGCTGGATGCTGCGGATGGAACTGGCTTTTGGGCTGCGCCGGAAGGAAGCACTGCTGTGTCGTCCATGGGTCGCCGACCGTGGCGATGTCCTGAGGGTGTATCCAGGCGAGGGCAAAGGCAATCGCCCGCGTGACATCCCCATCGAGACGGATGTCCAACGCGCGGTCTTGAAGGCCGTGCAAGCGAAGGTGGGCAAGAAGGAAGCACTGGGCTGGGCAACCATAGTTTCCGGCAAGGCGGCAACGCTCGAGCAAAAGGAGACGCGCTATAACGGCTACATGCGTCGCCTCGGGCTCACCAGGATCGATGCCGGTGCGACGGGGCACTGCCTGCGGGCCCAGTTTGCAGAAAACAAAGCGCTTCTGGAGAACTTCGTCCCCCCAACCTTGGGCGGTACTCCTGGACAGATGAAACAGGACGAACTGACCTTGAAAAAGATCCAGGTCAGCGAAGTGCTGGGGCACTCACGGCCGGAAATCACAGGGGCGTACTACGGTGCGATGTCGAGGTTTAAGGACGACGCGAATCCGGAATATTTTGTCGAAGCCCTGACAGATGGCCTCTCTGTTCTCGCCAAACATGGCCGCTTGCCTTCCCCACCGCGCGAGGCACTCCCTGACTGCGTCGCCGTGGTCAGCATCGCGGCTGAAGGCGGTGTCGACCTGACACCTTCCCAGGCATTTGCCCTGTGGACAGCACACAGCCTGCGGCATGGGACAGAGTGGATTTCAGCCAAGACTGCCACTCCGGCGGCACTTGCCGTCGCCGCCCGTGCGATTGTGGCGCTCGAGGAAAGAGCCGACGCCGAAACTACGTGCGCGAACTAAGGAGGTTGCGAGTGAACACATCAACAACACATGGGCGAGTCGGATCAACGCAACGCCACGTGCGCGCCCGAGGTTCGGAAGCACTGGTGGACGGCGCCAAACGCCTGCTCCTGTTCCGAAAGCAGGACGGATGGCGTCCACTCTCCTGCCCCGCCTGGCGCACACGTTCAAGGTTCCTCATATATTCTCCCAGGCTCTCCTTCTCCCGCTAACTCAAGTTATGCGGTTACCATCTTGATAAAAGGGCGCGCAGCCCTTTAAGGCCGCGCGCCAACTTCAGACCTTGTGAGCTGGAGGAGGCACTAGAAACTTGTGCGACGATTTCCCAGCTAGCCTGAGGTGATGTGAGACCCCCGACGATTTCTGGCCAAATGAACATGCCAGTTTAGCGTCTCATTTGCCCTGGTAGATACCGCAGGTAATAGCGAAGCCGTCGAACCTCTCGACATAACTGGACTTCTTTTCCAGTTGGCCGTTCACCGGATTGGTCCATGTGTAGTCGATCCAGGCCGCGCCCTTCTTTTTCACTTCATCGATTCCCCGCTTGATGAATTGCGTACCTTCAGCGTCCTTGAGTTCAAGCAGGTTCTTGCCAACCATCCGTGGGTTGACCGGGTTGGCAAGGTTCGTACCGGACAGATCAAGGACGGCCACATAGAGGTCGCGATCCACGTATTTTCCGGCTTGAACATCTTCCAGCGTCTTTTTCTTTCCTTGTACCTTCATTGATGCCACAACCTGCCTGACGAGTGCCATTGCTTCGTCACGCGTTCCGCGGTCAGCGGCCTCGGCGATACCGACCAAACCAAGTGAAAGGACAAACACGAATGTTCGTATCAAGCAATTCATACCTTCCACCCTTTACTCTGAACGCACCGGCAGTCCGCCGACGGCACTGCCATCGGTGGACTGCAATGAGCCGTCAAATTGGCTGTCCAATGAGCGCTGCGTCATGTCGATGCCAAACAGTCCGACCGCTGCAGCTTGCAACAGCAGAAGGCCAACCAATGCAAGCGTGACTCCGTTGACGCTTCCGTCGTAGGCATACAGTACGCCGACAACTTGTGGCGCCACGATGGAAGCTGCGCGCCCGGCGACACTCGATATCCCGCTGCCACGTAGACGAACCTGAGTGGGGAAGAGCTCCGGCACGTAGGTGGAATAACCCAGCGTGGAGCAGCAGTAAATCGCGGTAATGAGCAATAGGCCAAGAACTGTGGTGCCTTCGATCGACCCTGCATGGGGATAGATCCCGCCGATTGCCCCGGCGATGATCGACAGCAGGACAATCCCGCGTTTTCTTCCCAGACGGTCGGAAAACCGGCTGGCCAGCCAGACACCAATCAGGCTTCCGCTGGACATAATTGTCGTGTAACCGAGGGAATGCGACATGGACAGGCCTTGCTTGACCAGAAAGGTCGGTAGCCAGATGACAAATCCGTACAGGGCAAATAGGGCCACGATATTCAATGTCATACCAAGCAAGGTTGAGCGCAGCAGCGGCGGCCTGAATAGGTCTACGGCGCGATAGTTCGAGCTGCGAGCCGGCGCTGCCGCTGCCGGCACGGGGAGCACATGTTTCAAGGAGATTTCGGCCTCGATCTCGTCGAGAATCCGGTTTGCTTCCTCGTGCCTCCCGGCAGATTCGAGCCAGCGTGGTGACTCCGGCATGTTCTTGCGCAGGAACCAGACGAACAATGCTCCGCCGCCGGCAATCACAAACATCCAGCGCCAGCCAAAGTTCGGAATAACTAGGTAACCGACCAGCGTTGAAATTAGGAGTCCGGACGTTCCCACCAGAAAGAGAATAGCGCTCCACTTGCCCCTGCTATGCGGCGGAACAAATTCGGTGATGGTGGAATATCCGACCACGATTTCCGCGCCTAGGCCGATCCCCATAATGAACCGGAAGGCGATCAGCCAGCTCATGTCAGGAGCAAGCGCGGCAGCGAACGACATGACACCGAATAGGATCAGGTTGAATTGAAACGAGAAGCGACGTCCGAACCTGTCTCCCAGCCACCCTGCCAGGAATGCGCCAATGAGTGAGCCGAGCGCACCGGCCGACGCGAACTGCGCGTTTTGCGCCACGGTAGCCCAACCTGATGTGGTCAACGCCACCATCACGCTACTGGCGAGATATAGATCGAAGGTGTCGCACAACAGGCCGGCGCCGATCATGCCTGCCAGGCGCCGGTGAAATGCGGCCTCCGGTAAGCGGTCGAGCCGCTGGGCTGCGGTATATGTCATGATTGTCTCCTTGGTAATGAGTATTTCGTTGGTAGAGGACGAGGATGGCATCCCGGGGTTGTGTCAGGAGCCGGGCGACGCACAGCGTCCCATCTTCAGGGCGGCGCCCTGATGGCGCCGGGCGATTTTCAGGCTCGCCTCGTCAACCAGCGTGCCGTCTACAACGATCGCCCCGATACCACGTGCGAGCGACTGCTCATAGGCTTCGATAACGCGTTGCGCCTGCGCGATTTGCTTCTCATTTGGGCTGAAGGCTTCATTAATGACAGGCACCTGAAGCGGATGGATAGCCCATTTCCCGGTAAAACCGAGGTCGCGCGCTTCTGCCGCCTCCACCGCCAGCGCGGCTGAATTGGCAACTTCGGGATGGACATGGTCGAGCGCCTGGATGCCTGCAGCAGCGGCAGCAGCGGCGACACGCGACCGAGCGTACCAGAGTGCACGACTGTTGAAAGCGATCCCAGTGTCTGCGATGTAATCGCCAACACCAAAAATCAGCGCTTCGCAACGCGACGAGGCCCGTGCAATCTCCGTGATATTCTCCAGCCCGCGTGCACTTTCGATCAGCAGTTGCAAGGTCTTGCCGGCCATGCCGCCTCGAAGCTCAAGCTGCCGGACCATCGCTTCGCAGGCATGTACGTCTTCGGCTCCGTGCACCTTCGGAACGACGATCGTATCGATCGGCATCCCTCCGAGCGCCAGCAAGTCATCGAGAAACCAGGGGCTCTCCAGTCCGTTGATTCGCACGCCGATTTCCTTATGCTCGAAGTGGAGCACGGTAAGCGCGTTGCGCATGATGATCCGGGCCTCGTCCTTCTTGTCGGGGGCAATGGCATCTTCAAGATCGATGATCAGGGAATCGCAATCAACTTTCGCCCCTTTCTCAATCATTTTCAGGCTGGACGCCGGCGTAACCAGCTGGCTGCGCCGCACGATAGCGGGTTGATTCACGATGTGCTCCTCAGTAGAAGAAGATTGGTGATCCCGGTAACCGCGGGCTCATCCTCGAGCTGGTTGATGCGCCGGGCAATTTCACGTGTCGTTTCTAGGCCGTACACGGACTCGGCCAGTCCCGAGTACTTGCCGACCATTTCCTGCCATTGCAGCGGACGGGAGGGCTCCCCAAGCGGTTCATCGACACGTACGGTGAGTTCGGGTATGCCGCGCACGCTCAGGATGGCGCCGCCGACCGGCAGACTTTCATCGATTCGTACGGCAATGCGGCTGGCAAGGGCGTCCACATCGTCCATGCCCAAACGCTTGTAGCTGCTCCAGTCGCACCTCCCGTCGAGCCACGCTACCGCGAGCTGGAAATACACGCTGAACTGGCCGTCAACGACATTGCGGGCATGCACCTTGTTCGACAGGGCCTCGCCGACGACCTGAACGGCTTTCGAGGACAGGCTCAGGTCAAGATCGACGTTGCCAGGCATACCGATGACGCGCTCGCGCAGCATAAGCCCGGCATCGATAGCCGAATGCGTGAGGCGACACGATGGATATGGCTTGATCGCAATCTCCCCGGCCGCCCACCACTGTCCCAGCCGGTCGGTCAGCAACTCGGGGCGAGCGGCATTGCTATATGCCGTCAGCAAACCGTAGCGCCCTTCGATGGCTGCCGTCGCGCCGACAGCACCCGCTTGTGCGAATGCCAGTGCCACTAGCGCATCATGTGCGGCGAGGCCGGGGTGCAAGCGCTTGTTCCACGCACCGTTTTCCAGGTACTGCATCGATCCCGCAGCCCTGCTCCCTGCGAGTCCGAACGCATTGGCAATGGCAGCACTATCGAGGCCGCGCAACCTGCCTGCGGCAGCAACTGCCCCGAAAATTCCCGCCACAGGCGTGTTATGGAAGCCGCGGTCGTAGGCAGTGGCGCCGACTGCCGCACCGACCCGGCACGCAATTTCGTTGCCGACGGCGAGCGCCTCGATGAACTGGCGTCCGCTCGCTCGTGTGCGCTCCGCCTCGGCGAGTGCTGCCGGGATGACGACAGCGCCCGGATGCAGGCTGCCAAACAGGCTGGTATCGTCGAAATCCAGCGTATGGGCATAGGCACCGTTCAGTAGTGCCGCGTACTGGAGCGGATAGCGGCGCGACTCGCCGACCACTGTTCCTGGTCCGATTCCCAGTGCAAGATCCCGCACGGCGCGACGAAATGCCGGACTGCTCTCCGCCTCCCGTGCTGCAAATGCGCTGTTACCGATGAAATCGAGAAAGCATTCTTTCATCCGGGATCGCGTCATTTGCGGAATCGCATCGAATGAGATCGTTGCTGCAAAGTCTGCCAGTGCGCGCGTTGCCCCCGTGCTCGCGTCCTGGGTCATTGGTTCGCCTCCGATACACCCGGCGTTTGCACCACGCCAGCACGCTGTAACGCATCGATCCTTTCAGCCGACAGGCCAAGTTCGGCGAGAATTGCTGCCGTATGTTCTCCCAGTGCTGGTGGGCCCAGCCTGTTAACCGATTCCAGTTCGGAGAATTGCGGCGGAAAGTCGAAGACCTTCACCTTTCCCACTGCGCTGTCGACTTCCTTGATGAACCCGCGTGACTGTAGGCGAGGGTGGTCCAATCCATCCGCCAGATCATTGAGTGCGCCCGACGGAATCCCGAACTCATGAAAACGCGCGAGCCAGTATTCGCGCTCATGCTCGGCCATCGCTTCACAAATCTGCCTGTCTAGCTCGGCGCGGTTTTGTAGCCGTGACCCATTCGTGGTAAACAGGGGGGCGTCAAACATGGCGGGCCGATGGATCGCTTCGCAAAACTTCTTCCACATTGCCGTATGGCCGCCCCCGGCTGCCAGGATTACCATGCGCCCGTCCTTTGCGGGATAAGGGCCATAGGGTGCCATCGTGTGATGATGCAGTCCGACGCGCTCCGGGACTTTTCCGCCGTACCAGTACATGTAGGGAAAATAGCCAGTCCAGGTCATGATGGCATCAAGCAAGGCGACCTGCACTTCCTGGCCGCGGCCGGTTCGCTCGCGGTGGAACAAGGCTTCCAGGATGCCGATCGTTGCATACATCGCGCCGGAAATATCGCATAGCGACAAGGAGATCTTGGCTGGCGATTCGGGTGTGCCATTGGTCAGGATTAGGCCTGTCTCGCCCTGGATGATCAGGTCCAGCGCGGAACGGTCTCGGTACGGTCCTTCGTCCTGGCCGAACCCTGAAATACGGCAGAACACCACGCGCGGATTGAGCTCCTTGAACCTGTCGTAGGTGAGCCCCCAATTCTCCATGGTGCCCGGCACAAAGTTTTCGATCACAATGTCGGCGGTCTTGACCAGGTCCAGCAGGATGTTCCGGCCTTCTTCCGTCTTCAGGTCCAGCGCGAGGCTTTCCTTGCCTGGGTTGACCCAGGCGTGGCCGGAGCACATGCCGTGCACGATGGTGTCCCAGAAGCGGATCAGATCGCCCGCGCCCGGGCGCTCGACCTTGATGATCCGCGCGCCCATCTGGCTCAGCAGTCGCGTGGTGAACGGCCCGGACACACCCTGCGTCAGGTCAATCACCTTCAACCCAGACAAACCGGCACTCATGATTTACTCCCGGCCTGTTGCGCGAGTTCCGCGTTACCATCGACAACTGTCCAGACCGTGCGCTTCTTCACCAGGACGGTACGCTCGCCTTCGGCCACAATCTTGCCGTCACTGTTAATGCCGGTGAAACGGTAGCGCAGCACGCCAGCATCGGGGCGTTTGTCGTCGTCGCGCACTTCCAGCACCTCGCTCTTCGCATACAGCGTGTCGCCGGCAAAAACCGGATTTGGCAGGCGTATCGCCGTATAGCCGATGTCCATGAAGGCGTTCTCGCTCATATCCTGGGAGGTCATTCCGACCACCAGGGCGATGGTGCAGGGGCCGACCACAATACGTTCCCGGAAACGTCCGCCCATTGCCCTGGTGGAATAGTCGCGGTCGAAATGCGCCTGTGCAGTGTTGAGCGACATATGTGTGATCGCATAGTTGTCGAAATTGGTAACGGTCCTGCCTCGCTGATGCTCGTACACGTCACCGACCTTGAAATCTTCAAAGTAATTGCCTGTTCCAGTCATACCCATATCAACGTTCTCCCAAGATGCGGCGCGCAATGACTTCCCGTTGCACTTCGCTGGTGCCCTCACCGATAGTGCACAGCCCCGAATCTCGCCAGTAGCGATTGACGGCGGTGTCGATCGCAAAGCCGGTCCCGCCGTGGATCTGCACCGCTTCGTGGCACACGCGGTGTGCCATTTCGGAAGCGAACAGCTTCACCATTCCCGCTTCGAGGTCGACGCGCACACCTTGGTCCATCTTCTGCGCCACCATGTAGCCAAGCTGTCGCGCCGCTTCGATCTGTGTCGCCATGTCCGCCAGCTTGTGGCGTATAGCCTGGAATTTGCAGATCGGCTGGCCGAACTGCACGCGGCTCTGGCTGTATTCCAGCGCCGATTCGTACGCCGCCTGCGCGAGGCCGATGCAGCGGAAGGCAAATTGCATGCGTGCTAGTTCATATACCGCCATCAATTGTTTGAAGGCCTGTCCTTCGACGCCGCCCAGCAGATTGGACGCCGGTACCTCAAAGCCGTCGAAGAACAGCTGGTACGAATGCATGCCGTGATACCCAACGGTCTTGATATGCGAGCCGGTGAGCTGCGGCGGCATGAACTGGTCGCCGCGCACCTTCTCCACGAACAGCATGCTGATGCCCCCATGCTTGGAATCCTTGCTGGTCCGGCAAAAGGTGGAGATGATGTCGGCGCGGTTGGCGTGCGTGCACCACATCTTGGTGCCATGCAGCACGTACGTGCCGTCTTGCAGGACTGCGGTGGTCTTGATGTTCGCGGCATCCGAGCCTGCTTCCGGTTCTGTCCCTGAATGCGCCGCTTGCAGTTTTCCCGAGACGAGGCCGGGGAGCCATCTCTCTTTCTGCTCCCGGGTGCCGTGCTTTTCCAGCAGCAGGGCAGAGCCCCAGTTGCGCGCCGGCAGTGCTCCGACTGAGAACCAGCCACGGGATAATTCCTCCGTCACGACGGCGACCGCCATCGCACCTAGGCCGAGTCCGCCGTACTCTTTCGAGGCGAGCACCGCGAAAAAGCCCATGTCGGCCATTTTTGCCAGAAGGTCGTCGGGAATCTCCTTGTCGTCCAGATGCAGTTGCTGCGCGACCGGCGCCACTTCACCATCGCTAAATGCGCGTGTGGCTTCCTTGAGCTCCAAAATGTCGGATGAAAGTAATGCCATTTCTATTCCTTCGATGTCTGACTGGGTGCGCCGCGCATCCTGGAAAGATTGCGGCGACGATATTCAAGAACCGGTTCGTTATCCTGGTTCACTGCCGAGGTATGCCACTCGACGATTCCCCAGCCGGGATGTGATTGGGATGGGCGACGGGATATCACCGTGGAACGCGAAATAATGGTGTCCCCGGCATACACAGGACGGTGAAACACGAGATCGTCGACGCCAAGGAATGGTCCGCCCGCCTCGGTCAGGTCTTCCACTGACAATCCAAGTGCGGTGGTAAACACGAACAGCGGATGGATCAGCGTTCCCTGGTATCCCAGCTGTCTGGCGTACCGGGTGTTGAAATACAGCGGGTTGTACTGCATGGTCATATTGCTGTACCAGACCGCATCATGTTCGGTGAAGGTCCGGCCCCAGTGATGGTTGAACTCACGCCCTTCGTCAAAGTCTTCGTACAGCAATCCGCGCGCTATGCGTCGTGTTGT
The DNA here is from genome assembly GCF_035254685.1 of Noviherbaspirillum sp. Lineage (GTDB taxonomy): Bacteria > Pseudomonadota > Gammaproteobacteria > Burkholderiales > Burkholderiaceae_D > Noviherbaspirillum. The sequence continues at coordinate 31,121 of NZ_DATFAI010000014.1, forward strand.
CACTTTGTTTCTCCATTTTTCATCATGCAAATTGATACGAGGTCGCCGATATCGGAAAGCTTCTCGAGCTCCCAGACTGTTTCCATCGCGCGGTTGGCCTGCGCGTCGCCGATCACCCTGGTGGCGTTCTTCATGAACTTGGCGTTGATCTCGTCCTTGCTCAGGCGCCGGTCAGGTGTGCCAGTACTGGTCACCTCGCGGCGGGTGAGGATGCGGCCGCTCTTTAAGGTGATGCGCACCTCGCCCGGGAAGTGCCTGGGGAAATCACTGTGCGGATCCTCGTGGCAGAAAGTCTGCGACGCAACGCGCAACACGGCCGGGTCATCGAGCGGCTCGTCATAGAAGGCCGCCAGGTCGACCCGCCCCTTCACCAGAGCCAGGGCAACGACATAGGGGACGCTGAAGAGCGAGTCATAGATGGTTTTCGGACGGATGCAGCGTTCGCGGGGCTCAGCCACCATGTGATGCAGGTCGCGGCTCAGCAGGCAGTCGATCCGTTCGATATCATCCGGAACGACGTCCTTGCGCACGCCTAATGCAGCATCGACGAATGAATGAATGAAGTGGCAGCAGGGGTAGGGCTTCAGGGCGATGCCCGGACTGCGCCATTGGTCGCGCAGCCGGTACGATGCCTTTTGCTCGCCTTCCGGAATATGCCCGATATGCGCCATATAGAAGCCATGCTCACCTTCAAACACGGTTCGTGGCCCCTTGAACCCATTGCGCCCCAACGTCGCTGCGATGAGGCCTGCGTGCGCCGACCATCCGGGATGCAGGCGTTTAAGCCATGATTCACGCAGCTCCAGGATGCCCGAAGCCTGGCTACCGCATAGCCCCAGCGCGGAAACCAGCGCATTTTCATTGTCGCCATGCAACCGCGCCGCAGCCGCCGCCGCGGCGAAGGTGCCGCAAAGTGCGGTGGGATGAAAGCCGCGTTCATGGAACTTACCCGAGGCGGCCACTGCGAGCCTGCATCCGATTTCCAGCGCGGCGATGTAGGCAAGCAGGACCGATTTCCCATCTGCATGGAGCTCTTCGCCAGCAGACAATGCGGCCGCAAATGCCGGCGCACTCGCATGGTAAATCCCCGCAATGTGGGTGTCGTCAAAGTCGAGCCCATGCGCCAACGTACCGTTGACGAGTGCTGCCGATGCTGCGGGCAGGGCGGCGCCAGAACCGAGCGCCCGCGCTCCGACCCCAGAGCCGAGGTCCTTTGCCGCAGCAAGAACCGATCTGCCAAAGTCGAATCGGGACGATGCAAGGGCGATGCCGAGCACATCGAGGAAATGGCCTTTTGCTTGCTCGATCAATTCACGCGGCACTTCTTCGTAGGAAAGCCCCAGTGCAAATTCGGCCAGCAATTCCGATTCGCTTTTCGCTTGGGGAAGGGGGAATACCGAGGTAATGTCGGTTGATGACATATCGTCTCCGTTGCTTGTCAATGAATCTCTCACGGGGCGTCTCGTGAAGAATCCGCGTAGTTTTTTTAATGTGTTGAAGCGAGTGTAGTCACAGCTGATTGACAAGAGAATTCGTTTTATTCTATAAATTGATAGATGAATCCGATCAATCTGGAAATTGGTGATCTTGAGGCGGTCCTCGCCGTGGCCGAGAGCGGCAGCTTTCGCGCTGCTGCAGAACTACTTCATCTGACCCAGCCGTCGATCTCTGCGCGCGTGCAGCGTGCGGAGGATGTACTCGGAGTGAAGCTGTTCAGCCGAACGACCCGCAAAGTGACAATCACCGAGCATGGAAAGCGCCTCTGCACGCGGGCGGATCACACCATCTCGGAGCTGCGCTCGATCTTGCGGGAGTTCAAGGACGAGGCGCAGCTCAAGCGCGGGCGCGTCGTAGTGGGGGCGACACCCACCATCGCCGCAACCGTGGTGCCGGAAGTCATCAGGCGCTTTAATCGGCGCTGGCCGGGGGTGGAAATCATCCTGCGGGACGATTTTTTCGGACGAGCCCTTGAACGGCTAAGTGAAGGGGAGGTCGACTTTGCCATCGTCCCGGGTCAAAAGGCGGATTCGCGCTTCAATTTCGAGACGCTTTACATGGATGAGCTGTTACTTGCGGCTCCCGTCGGCCATCCGCTACTAAAAGGTAAGAGAGTCAGTCTTGCCGACGTAGGCAAGTACCCATTACTCACCATGCCTCAGCAATCGGCGATATGGGGGCTGATAGCGGATGCGTTCAGCGCCGAAGGTCTCGAATTCAAGCCAGCATTTCAGACAATGCACATGATGTCATTGATTGCCATGATCAAGGCCGACTTCGGGGTAGGCTTCCTGCCGCGGCGCATCATCCCGATGTTGAACATGGAAGATATTGGGATAGCGCGAGTCGGGCGCAGCGGGATCTACCGGGAGGTGTGCTTGGCGACTGATCGTACCAGAGCCATCCAGCCCGCGACAGAGGGACTCATGATGGCATTTCGTGAGGGCGTTTGATCAGAACCGGGCCTGATGCTCGGCCCACGCGTTATCGCGCGGCGGCACTTGCACCGCGGAGCATCCTCTGGGATACCTTGTTGGGTGTTAACTTTACACACTCGAAGGCCTAGGCTCGGGAACTCCAATTCCACGGTGGTCGAGCCGACAGCAACATCCCGAACTCGCTTCTCCTATGCTTCAATCAGCATTTCTCGGCTGACACCACCGAATCGCCAACCCCCACTGCGATCAAAGCGCCTTTCAGGTCGACCTTGCGCCATGTGAACAGTTGGCTGGCCGGCACGCCATGCTGGCGTAGCCGGGATGGATGCAGGTGTCGAAAACCGGTCGTGATAAATCGCGAATCACAACACCGTCGTTCGTGCTGTCGATCAGCTACCGAATATCTACGCTGCTGCCGGAACAGCCAATCGCCGGAAATCCACCAGCTCGTCGATTGTCAGCATTGGAAGCTTATGTAGCGCTGCGAACTCGGTGATCTCTCGTCCTCGCATCATCGAGCCGTCGGGATTCATCAGCTCACAAAGGACGGCTGCCGGCTTCAATCCCGCGAGAATAGCAAGCTCAATGGCACCTTCCGTGTGCCCCCGGCGTTCCAGCACACCGCCTGGCACCGCCCGCAAGGGAAACACATGTCCGGGTCTGACGAGATCTTCTGGACGTGCACCGTCGGCGATGGCGGCACGGATTGTCTGCAAGCGATCAGCAGCGGAAACGCCAGTCGTGACACCGTGCCTTGCTTCAATGGAGACAGTAAATGCCGTTCCATGGCGGCTCTCGTTTTGCTGCACCATAGGTGGCAAGGAAAGTTGCTGCAACTTTTCGTCGGTCAGGCACAAGCAGACAATGCCACTGCATTCGCGAATAAGCAGAGCCATCGCTTCGACGGTCAGCTTTTCGGCGGCGATGATCAAATCAGCCTCATTTTCGCGATCCAGATCATCCATCAAAATGACAGGACGACCGATACGCATGGACTGCAGGGCAAGGTCCAGGCGCTCGGTTGGCAGCGGCGAGGAAAACTGAGTAAAACGGAGATTGGTTTTTGACATAGAAACGCTCCACACAATAAATTGGCGAAAGCGTTTCAGGGCACGCAAATAAACATCCCCCATTCCGGTTACGAGGAGTGAGGATGCGGTAAATGCCTATCTTCTTTCATCCGGACTATGACCGTCGGCCCTGGAATCGCACCAGATCTGCTGACCTTGCTTGTCGCAAGCGCTCGCGGGCTTGACTACGGAAAGTAGTTTTACCGCCGGTGGGGAATTTCGCCCCGCCCTGAAGACGCACTGATACGGGACTGTTTGTTGTCCCGGGTAGATTTTATCATTGCGAAGTGATTGCTGAATCTGCTCGGGGTTGACTTCTTCTGACCAAGACATCGGAGTTCGCCCTTCTGTGAAGGAAGCTAAGTGTCCATTTCTGCAGGCTTTGCCTGCCGAAATGGACTCTCAGGCGCCACAAGCGGAACGTGGACGATACTGGTCTACTGACCAACGCCATTCACATCTGTACATCACTTGAAGCCCATTGGCGACCTCCCCCGAGTGCCAAGTAGTTGCTGTCTAGTCATAGCGCTCGATTTCTCGGAAAGATGGAAGGAACGTCTGCCCTCATATTGCCGCGAGTTCTGGCAATTGTTGTCGGGAGCGATTTGCGAGCTCGTGACCTGTGGTTGTTCGGCGAGAGCCACGTTAGACGCAAAAGTACAATTTGGACTATCATTCAAAATCACAGTACGGATTTAACGAAGAGTTTTTCCATGAGACGAGCCGAACCAGCTGCCGCTCCAAAAGATTCGAACGAAGCAGTCAACCATCGCACTATCGTTGGGCATCAGCGTCGTGCAAAAACCGAGGCGAAGATTATCGAGGCCGCGCTTGGAGTTTTTGCGGAAAAGGGTCGCGACGCGCCGGTCATCGATGATTTCATCAAGGCGGCCGGCATTGCCCGCGGCACCTTTTACAATCATTTTAAAAGTGTCAGCGAATTGCTGGAAGCCACGTCAACCTGGCTTACGGACGACTTGGTCGAATCGATTGAGCCAGAAATCAATCCGATCGAAGACCCTGTTCTGCGCCACGCCACAGGTCTGCGTTTGTGGATGAAGAAGGCAGAGACTGACGCGGCCTGGTGCGGCTTCGTGGCCACCTTCTGGTTCCGTGGCGGTTTTGGTAGAAAGGAACCACTGAACGACATCAAGGCAGGTATTAAATCGGGCGATTTTACCTGCACAGATTCCAACGTTGCGTTTGACATGGTAATGGGAACAATACGTCAAGGGATGACGCGCTTGATGGAAGATCCGAAGTTGCGCTCGCGCAAAGGCTACGGCGACAAGATTGTCAGAGTTATACTGCAAGGACTGGGCGTAAACCCGGCAAAAATTGAAGAAGTTCTCGCCCGCCCGTTACCTGACTTGCGCCGTCCTACGAGGTCTGTGAGCTGACGCGCTCTCGCCAGGCGGAGCAGTGTCAGCAGGCAGGGTGGAACGGACCCGCCATACTGCCGCATCTATAGACCCATACGCCGTGCAATCGCACGGCGCTGAGTAGTTCCTTTTACCTGTCAGTCGCAGGTCACTATTCTCCCTACTTCCAGCAGGCTTAATCGGCACCGTTTCGACATGGATGCCCAAATAATGCTGCGACGCAAACGTCGCGGTAAAGCGCGCTTGGTTGAGCCATTTGTTTTGCAGCGCAAAATAGATTATTTGCACAAAATGAACCATACGTCATGTTGACACTAAAGTTCAATATGAATAGTATGACTCAAAAACAGTGCGACTCAAATCTCAGATTGCAATTCTTTCGCACCAATTACAAGAAACAGAATTGCGTCCAAAACCGAGACGGAAGGTGGAGACATGGTCCTGGAAAGCGTTGTTATAAGCGTCGCTGCTGCGTGGCGGCAGTTTGTCGAGACGGGGCAGGTGGACGAGACGGCGGTGCGGCCGGTGGTGGTGCAGTCGTGGCTGCGCTGCCGCGCGCTGGGGGTGGATCCACGCGCGCCGAAGCTGCCGGTGACGCTCGAT
>NZ_DATFAI010000015.1:0-2077 GCF_035254685.1 Noviherbaspirillum sp.
GAATGCAGCAGTGGAAGCCGCACGTGCCGGCGAGCAGGGCCGTGGATTCGCCGTGGTGGCGGCCGAGGTGCGCAACCTGGCGCAACGTTCGGCAGGCGCGGCCAAAGAGATCAAGGCATTGATCGGCGACTCGGTGGAGAAAGTGGATGCGGGCAGCAAGCTGGTGGACGAGGCGGGCAAGACGATGGACGAGATCGTCACCTCGGTCAAGCATGTGGCCGACATCATGGGCGAGATCAGTGCGGCGAGCCAGGAACAGAGTTCGGGCATCGAGGAGATCAATCGCGCGATTGCCGAAATGGACGAAATGACGCAGCAGAACGCTTCGCTGGTCGAGCAGGCGGCTGCCGCTGCGGGAAGCATGCAGGATCAGTCGAGCAAACTGGAGCAGGCTGTCGCGGTGTTCAAGCTCGATGCCGCCGGGCAGCCGGCCCTGCAGTTGTCCGCAAGGCCGCAAGCCGTGGCCGCGACTATGAAGAGGCCAGCCCTGCAGGCCAAGGGTGTGTCGCCAAGCCAGGTGGCTACGGCGTCCCGACGTCCTTCCGGCAGCGACGACGACTGGGAAGAGTTTTGAAAACGGACCAGCCGTGCAACAGGCTCGGCCGTTACTTTCCTTTTAACAGATGGAACGTGAAGATGGCCGGGTAGCAGCACGTGAGGCAGGCAACTGAGCCAGGTATCTGAGCCAGCAAACAATTGGGGTGTCCGGATCAATGCCTGCACCCCAATTTTTGTGACGAAACAGCAGTTTGTGCCCATGTTTCGACGTGTCGAGATGGTCTTGTTTGTTGCTACAGGGTAATATGTTCGCTGGATCATTGAAATTGATTTTTTGAATGCCGGTCGGGCATGGGCCATCGAATCAAGGCCTGGACAGCAAAGGGGAGAGATGATGAATTTGCGTAGCTTGCGGATCGGTGCTCGACTGGGAGTGAGTTTCGGCGTCGTTCTGGCGCTTCTTGTGCTGGTGGTGGTTGTCGGCAACGTGCTGACAAAGCAGAACAAGCAGAAGCTGACCGACGGCCTTGAACTCTCCAATAACAAGAGTCTGCTGGTAGCGACCATGAAGAGCGCTGTCCTCGAGGCAGGCGTCGCCATGCGCAACATTGGCCTGCAATCCGAAGTAGCCGCGATGCAGAAGCAGGAGGCGCGGGTCAAGGAGCAGAACAAGCGCTATGCGGAAGCGCGCGACAAGTTGGCATCGCTCGGACAAACCGACGCTGAGAAAAAGCTTGTTGCGGAAATCGCACGCATCGACCAAGAGATCTCTGGCCCGTTCAAGGAAGCGATCGGCCAGGCATTGGCCTTCAACAGCGAAGGTGCCGCCAAAGTTATTTCCAGCCGCATCGACCCGCTCAACCAGCAGGCGGTGGCGGAGATGGACAAGCTGGTTGAACTCCAGCAGAGCGAGGCAAAGGATGTGCTGACAAATTCGGTCGACGACGATAACAGGCTGGTCATGATGTCGTTCGGCATTTTGGCGGTGGCATTGGCGATCGGCGGTGTTTTCGCCTGGGTGATCACGCGCAGCATCACTGCGCCGCTGAACCAGGCGGTTGCGGTTGCGAGCCGGGTTGCCACCGGCGACCTGACATCGCAGATCGAGGAGCGGAGCCGGGATGAGATCGGCCAGTTGTTCGACGCATTGCGGCAAATGAACAACAGTCTCGGGCAGATCGTCGGCAACGTCCGTAGCGGCACGGAGACCATTGGCGTGGCCTCGCGTGAGATCGCTGAAGGCAATGCAGACCTTTCTTCGCGCACCGAGTCCCAGGCCAGCTCCCTGGAGGAGACTGCCTCCTCGATCGAGGAGCTGACATCGACCGTCAAGCAGAACGCCGAAAATGCGCGCCAGGCCAACCAGCTGGTCGTGTCGGCTTCGGATGTTGCCATGCGCGGCGGGCATGTTGTGGGGCAGGTTGTGGATACGATGGGCGCGATCAAGGACAGCTCGCGCAAGATCGTGGACATCATCGGCGTGATCGACGGCATCGCCTTCCAGACCAACATCCTTGCGCTGAATGCAGCAGTGGAAGCCGCACGTGCCGGCGAGCAGGGCCGTGGATTCGCCGTGGTG
>NZ_DATFAI010000016.1:0-171674 GCF_035254685.1 Noviherbaspirillum sp.
GCCTACCACGTGGTGGCGACCCATCCGCAGATCATGCCGTTCACGGGCGATGCCAACAGCAAGTACGCGCTGTATGGCGACCATGTGAATCTGGCGATCACACCGTTCGGCGTCACCTCGCCGCACCTGGCGGACAAGGACCTAGAACAGCAGGAAGTGATGGACGCGTTCCTGCGCTACAACGGCAGGGTGGTGCCGAAGGACACCGCGATTACCGTTCCCGACGGCATGTCCGCCCGCAAGGTGATGGGTGACTTCAATCGCAAGCGTTTCGGTGCCATGGCTGGCGTCAATCTCGATTCCGCCAGCGATGCCGAGGTCCAGGACGCATTCACCTACAACGTCTTTCCCAACATGTCGCCGTGGGGCGGTTTCTCCCCCAGCGTGCTGTACCGCTGGCGCCCATGGCCGGACCAGGACCACACCCTCATGGAAGTGCGCATCCTGACGCCTGTCCCCGAAGGCAAGCCGATGCCGGCGGCCGTACCGATGCAAATGCTGAACCCCAGCGAAACGTGGGGATCGGCGCTGGGCGTGCTGGGCAGCATTGTCGACCAGGACATGGGCAACCTGCCGCACGTGCAGACGGGCATGAAGGTATCGCCGAACAAGCAGTTGCACCTGGCGAATTACCAGGAGGTGCGCATCCGTCATTTCCATCAAACCCTGGACAAGTACCTCGCTTCGTGATCATTGCAACGAAAAAAACCAGCCTGAAGCGGCGTTCGGGGCGTGCCAGCCGCGAACAGCTGCTCGAGGTGGCGGCCCAGCTCTTTGCGCGCATGGGGCTGCATCGCGTCACGCTGGCGGAAATCGCCGGAGCGGCGGGCATGTCCGGCCCGGCCATCTACAACCACTTTCGGTCCAAGGACGCGCTGTTCTGTGAAGTGGTTTGCCTGATGTATGACGAGGAGACGGCAGCCTTCAGCGAAGTGCTCGACCCCCTCGATTCCGTGCAGGAAGGGCTGAACCGCCTGATGGAGCAGGTGCCGGCGATGTATCGCGACGACGGCGTGCTGCAATTGCTCGGCCTGACCGCGCAGCTCGAAGCCGTGCGCGACCCGGAGGCCTTCGCCGCCATTTCGGAAGCGGCCCGGCGGCGCGATGAGGTGGCGATACGCCTGGTCGAGCGCGCCATGCGCAAGGGCGAAGTGCCGGCAGACGCCGATGCCACCGAACTCGGGTCAATGATGATTTCACTGTTCATCGGCGCGCTCGGCAACCGCGCGCTGCGCGCATCACGACACGGCCAGTTCGTGCACAGCATCGAGGCCTTGCGCGGCATCGTGCGCTTGCTGGGAAACGATAGTGCGACAAAGAAAGAGGGCATCGCGCGCACTCTTGCGTGACGGCCCGGAATGTGGAGGCGGACCGTGTGCCGCCTCCTGGTAGAAACCTTCATGGCAAACAGTAAAGGAGACAATCCATGAGCGACCAAGCAACGATGAACTCCGCCTCCGGGCAGCAAGCGGCGGAGGCCGGCAGCGACTGGGCCCGGCTGCGCCGCGAGTCGGGCAATGCGCTGCGCCGGAGAACCATCAATCACATCAAGAACGGCACGACCGACCTGGCGGACGGCCCGATGCTGGTCGATCCAGGCGCATACACCGATAGCGCCCGCCACGAGCAGGAAAGGCAGGTTCTGTTCCAGCAGCGGCCAATGCTGGCGGCGCTGACCGGCGACCTGCCGGAGCCGGGGGATACTTTCCTCTTCGACGAGACCGGCCCGTCGATCCTGCTGGTACGCAACAAGGCCGGCAAGGTCAACGCCTTCTTCAACATGTGCACGCACCGCGCGGCGAAACTCGTCACCGAACCGGGGCGCAAGAATCGCATGAGCTGCAAGTTCCACGGCTGGACCTTCGATCTCGATGGCAAGCTGGTGGGCCTGCCCGGCCCTGAGGGCTTCAAGGGCATCAACAAGGATGATCGCGGCCTGATCCCGGTTCCAGCGGCGGAGTGGCATGGCCTGATTTTCGTGCGCGCCGTACCGAACGGGGAGCCGATCGACGTCGAGGCGCATCTCGGCAAGGCGTTTGCCCGCGAGCTCGCCCACCTGGAACTGGAAAAGGCGCGGCCGATGAAGAGCACGCGCTTCGGGGTCAACAGCAACTGGAAATACGCGCTCGATACCTATGGCGAGGGCTACCATTTCGGCACTCTGCATCCGACCAGCATCGGCGCGCTGGCCTTCTCCAACATCATGAGCTATGACAACTACGGGCCCAACCATCGACTGGCGATGCCGCGTGCCGAGTTCATGGAGTACAGTGACAAGCCCGAGGAAGAATGGCCGGATACGACCTACAATGGTCTGTATTACATCTTCCCCAACACCGTGATCAATGCCAACAGCATCAAGGGCGGCAAGCAGTTCTACGGCATTTCCCGCGTCTTCCCGAACGAAAAGGTTGACGAGGCCACCACAGTGATTTCCACCTACAAGCCGGGTCATATGCTCGATGTCGAAGAGACCGCATCGTGGACGGAAATGCATGACTTCATCGTCAAGGTCGTCAGCACGGAAGACTACTCCGTGTCGGAAGATGGTCAGCGCAACATGAAATATGCCCCTGCCGGATTCAAGCCCGTCCTGGGCGCCAACGAACTGGCACTGCAAAACATCCACCGCCACATCAGCGACCTGCTCGCACAGGCGGACAAGTAATTCCTCCTCCCTCCCGCATTGCCGCGCTTCATGCGGCAATGCCGGCACACGTGCACGGAAATCTATGTACGGCAATACGTGCAGGTGAGTGCCCTCCGGCAGAAAACGAAGCGCAAAACGCGCGGCAATGCCATCTGCCGGATATCTACCCGGCGCGAAAAATTTTTGCTTTTTCTGCCTCACCTGTGTTAAAACATACCGTCTGAACTGTTTTATACTTGGGCGCGCAAGCTTCTGCGCCCGAAGCGGGCGACACGACCAACAACCATGCAAGCGAAGAAAGCGTGACATGACGACAGAACTGAAGATTGGAAGAGATAAGGCGGCTGCGGCCACATCGAAACAAAAGAGCGGGCTCTCGCGGGAGCAGCTTTTGAAGGCATACCGGCAGATGAAGGTGATCCGCGAGTTTGAGGATCGCGTCAACACCGAATGCCTGACTGGCGCCATTCCCGGATTTACCCATCTGTACAGCGGCCAGGAAGCCGTTGCGGTGGGTGCCTGCGAACACATGAACGATGCCGACTACATCATCAGCACGCACCGCGGCCACGGCCACTGCATCGCCAAGGGTTGCGACGTGGTGGGCATGATGAAGGAGCTGCATGCACGACGCGACGGCCTCAACGGCGGCAAGGGCGGTTCCATGCACATTGCCGATGTCGGCAAGGGAATGCTGGGGGCCAATGGCATCGTCGGCGCCGGCTCGCCGATCGCCCTCGGCGCGGCCATTGCGTGCAAGCTGCGCGGCGAAGGCAGGATCGCGGCGTCCTTTGTCGGCGACGGCGCCTCCAACCAGGGCACCGTGTTCGAAGCCATGAACATGGCCGTGGTACTGAAGGCACCGAAGGTTTTCGTCTTCGAAAACAACGGCTATAGCGAACATACCGGCGCCTCCTATGGCATCGGCTGCGACGACGTCGTCAAGCGCATCGAGGGCTTCGGGATTCCGGTGTTCCAGGCCGATGGTTTCGATTTCTTCTCGGTGTACGAAGCCATGGGCAAGGCGCTTGCGATTTCACGCAACGGCGGCGGTCCGAGCGCGATCTATTGCACGACCATCCGCTATTTCGGCCATTTCGTCGGCGATCCCCAGAACTACCGCGCCAAGGATGAAGTGCAACGCTTCCGCGAGCAGAGCTGCTGCCTGCAGAACTTCCGCAAGCGCATGGCGCAAAGCGGCGAACTGGACGCCGCCAGCCTCGATGCCATCGACCGTGAAGTCGGCGCGCTGATCGAGCGCGCGGTGACGGAAGCGCGCAACGCGCCGCGTCCGCAACCGGAAGACCTGCTGAAGAACGTATACGACAACTATTGATTCGGGCCCCTGCCATGACTAAAAAGACAATGCGAGAAGCCATCAACGAAGCCCTGCACCAGGAGATGGAACGCGATCCTTCCGTGATCGTGATCGGTGAAGACGTATCGGGTGGCGCAGGCGGCAGCTCCGGCCAGCGCGATGCGGCCGGCGGCGTTTTCGGCCTGACGAAGGGTCTGCTGCCGAAGTTCGGCGAAAACCGCGTGATCGACACGCCGATCAGCGAGTCGGCGATTATCGGCGCGGCCAATGGCGCCGCCCTGGCCGGCTTGCGTCCGGTGGCGGAAATCATGTTCTCCGATTTTATCGGCGTCTGTTTCGACCAGATCCTCAACCAGGCCGCCAAGTTCCGCTACATGTTCAACGGCGCGAAGGCGCCGCTGGTCGTGCGCATGACCGTCGGAGCCGGACGCAGCGCGGCTGCACAGCACTCGCAGACCATGCATTCCCTGCTGACCGCGATTCCCGGCATCAAGGTGGTCATGCCTTCCAATGCGTATGACGCCAAGGGCCTGCTGCTGCAGGCGATCCGCGACAACGACCCGGTCATGTTCATCGAGCACAAGATGCTCTACAACGACGCTTGCGAGGTGCCGGATGGCGACTACACCATTCCCTTCGGCGAAGGGGTCATGGTCCGTGAAGGTGAACACGCGACGGTGGTGGCAAGCGGGCAGATGGTCAAGCTGGCTGCCGGCGTGGTGGACAAGCTTGCGGCGGAAGGCATTCGCTGCGACCTGATCGATCCGCGCACCACGTCGCCGCTCGACGAAGAACTGATCCTCGAAAGCGTGCGCGAGACAGGCCGCCTGGTCGTCGTGGACGAATCGACCCCGCGTTGCGGCCTCGCTGCGGACATCGCCGCACTGGCTGCGCGCGAGGCATTCTTCAGTCTGCGCGCTCCAGTCGCCACCGTGACCCCGCCGCACACGCCGGTTCCGTTTGCACCGGAACTAGAGCGAGAGTACCTGCCGGACGCCGCGCGCGTCGAGCGGGCCATCCGCTCGGTCCTTGCGCATTGAAGGGGATGACATGAGCAAGATCCATCCCATCACCATGCCCCAATGGGGGCTGGAAATGACCGAGGGCAGCATCGCCGCATGGCATGTGGCGATCGGCGATCGCGTCGAAAAAGGCAGTGCGCTTGCCGATGTCGAGACGGCAAAAATCGTCAACACACTGGAAGCGATGGGCGATATGGCGGGCGTCGTGCGCCGCCTGATCGGCAGCGTCAATCAGGTGGTGCCGGTCGGCGGTTTGCTCGGCGTCGTCGCCGATGCCGACGTCAGCGAAGAAGAAATCGACAAGTTCCTGGCGGATGCAGGGCATGCGGTCGCACCGGCGCAAGCAGCGCCTGCGGCCCAACCAGCGCCTGCGGCCCAACCAGCAGCCCAACCAGCAGAGCCCGCCGTCCCGGCTGCAGCCTCTGCGCCGGCCGCGGCAGCAGTCAGTGTTGCAGCGACGGCACAGAAGACCATCGAGGAACCCGCGGAGGTCGCGACGGCGGTCGCCCAGCCGGCACTGAGCGAGGCGGAACTGGATCACATCATCGCCGCAAACGCGACGGTCAACGCCAGCCCGGTCGCACGCCGCCAGGCCAACCGCGCCGGTATCGACTTGTCACGCCTGCAAGGCAGCGGCCGGCATGGTCGTGTCTCCGTGGCCGACGTGATCGCGCTCCAGCCCGGATTGAAAACAGTCGCACCCGATCTGCCGCTGCCCGACGACCGACAACTTGTCGAGCGCAACAGCAGAGTGCGCGCTTCGCCGGTCGCGCGCCGCGTGGCGAACCGGCATGGGATCGACCTCGCTGCCGTCACGGGAACCGGGCGACATGGCCGGATCTCCGTGGAGGACGTGGAGGTCATGCTGGACACCGTGCTTCCACGAATAGAAACCGCAGCGGCAACGCCGGTCAGCCGGGCAGATGTGCGTGCCGGCCCGGCAGCGCGCAAGCTGGCGGCGGACAACGGCGTGGACCTCGCCACCGTGCAGGCAAGCGGACCGCGCAACCTCGTCCTCAAGTCCGATGTCCAGGAATCGATCAGGAATACGGCGCAGCGTGGCACCTCCGCGCCGCAGGAGGAGAAGGCTGCGGACGATCACCAGCTCATCGCGCTGACGCCGATGCGCAAGGCGATTGCCGCGAGCCTCACGCAGTCCAAGCAGAACATCCCGCATTTCTATCTGACGGTTGACCTGCAGCTCGACGCATTGATGAGCCTGCGGCAAACGATCAATGCGCAAAGCGAGGGGCGCCGCAAGCTTTCCATCAACGACTTCCTGATGCGCGCGGTTGCGCTGGCGCTGCATGACGTCCCGGCGGCCAATGTCCATTTCACCGACGCCGGCATCAAGCAGTTCAGTGGCGTGCACCTGTGTCTGGCCGTGGCAATCGATGGCGGGCTGGTCACGCCGGTGATCCGCAATGCGGAGAACAAGGGCGTGTTCGCGATCGCTGCCGAGGCGGCGGATCTGGCCGAACGGGCGCGCAAGCGCAGCCTGACGCAGGCGCAACTGAGCGGCGGCACCTTCACGGTGTCGAACCTGGGCATGTTCGGTATTCGCCAGTTCGACGCCGTCATCAATCCGCCGCAAGGAGGCATCCTGGCAGTGGGCAATGTGCGGCGCGAAGCGTGCGAGGGAGCCAACGGCGGCATCGAATTCCGTTCGGTGATGTCGGTCACGATGTCGTGCGACCACCGTGCGATCGACGGCGCGGTCGGGGCCGAGTTCCTGGGCGCGGTGCGCAAGTGGGTCGAGCGGCCGTACGCCTTGCTGGCCTGACGATAAACAGAGAAACAGGAGACATGTATGGGAGGACGTTTGCAGGGCAAGGTGGCACTGGTCACCGGCGGCGCGAGCGGCATTGGTGAAGCGACGGCGCGCCTGTTTGCGCAGGAAGGCGCGCAGGTCGTGCTGGCCGATATCAATGAAACGGCCGGCGCCGCGCTGGCAAAGACGCTGGGCATGCATTTCATTGCCACGGACGTGAGCAGTGAAGAGCAGGTCGAGCGGGCCGTGAAATACACGCTGGAGCGCCACGGCCGCATCGACTGCATGATCAATAACGCAGGGGTGGTCGGCGCAGTCGGCTCGATCATGGAAACCACCGCGCAGGCATGGCGTGCCACCCAGGCGGTGCTGCTGGATAGCGTGTTTTTCGGGATCAAGCATGCTGCGCGTGCCATGCGCGAGCAGCGCAGCGGCGTCATCCTTTCCTTGTCCAGCATCGCCGGCGTCATGGGCGGCCTGGGGCCGCACGCTTACACCGCGGCCAAGCATGGCGTGGTCGGGCTGACCCGTTCCGCCGCATCCGAGCTGTCGGCGTACGGCATCCGGGTGAACGCGGTTGCGCCCGGCACGACCGTCACGCCGATGATCGAGCAGGTGCGCGGCGGCAAGGAAGCGGCCATGACTGGCGCAGCGCAGGTATCGCCATTGGGCACGGCGCTGCTGCCGGATGAAATCGCCGCAGCCTTGTTGTTCCTCGCGAGCGACGCCGCGGCTCACGTGACGGCGCATACCCTGGTCGTCGATTCCGGCGTCACCGCGGGCGGCTTCGCCTCGGGAGCCAGCGTGCTGCGCGACCGTCCCGTGGCGTTCATGGGACCGTCCGGCGAGCAATGACCCAGCCATGCAAGGAGTGGAGAAAAAACAATGAGTGAACGTCTCAAGGACAAGGTCGTGCTGATTACCGGTGCGGCCAGCGGGATCGGCGCGCAGGCCGCGCGGCAGTTTGTCGCGGAAGGGGCGAGGGTCGTCATTTCAGACGTCAATATCGATGCCGGCAGCAAGCTTGCGCGCGAACTCGGTGCGACTTTCGTGACAGTGGATGTCAGTGTCGAGGGTCAGGTGCGTAGCGCAGTCAGCCTGGCAGTCGAGCAGCATGGCAGGCTCGATTGCATGATCAACAACGCCGGGATGGTCGGCGCGGTCGGTTCTATTCTCGACACGCGCGCCGATGACTGGCACCGCACGCTCAGCGTGCTGCTGGACAGCGTTTTCTATGGCATCAAGCATGCCGGCGCACAGATGCGCAGGCAGGGCAGCGGCGGATCGATCATTTCCCTGTCGAGCTTGGCCGGCGTGGCCGGCGGAGTGGGGCCACATGCGTACAGCGTTGCGAAGGCCGGCGTAATTGCGCTGACCCGCGGCGCGGCGTCGGAGCTCGCGCAATACGGCATTCGTGTCAATGCAGTGGCACCGGGCCTGGTCGTCACGCCGCTGGTGGACAAGGTCTACGGCGGCCGCGACAAAGCGGAGCAGGGCGCGGTTGCCAATTCTCCGTTGGGAAGCGCCGCCATGCCGGAAGAGATCGCCGAAGCGCTCTGCTATCTGGCAAGCGACGAAGCGCGCCATGTCAACGCCCACACGCTGGTCGTCGATTCCGGGGTGTCGGTCGCAGGGTCCTCCGCTTCCGCCCAGTTCCACGCTCGCCCCGCAGGTTTCCTCGGCACGATGCCGAAGCAGTATCAGTGATTGATTGGAGTTTTTAGTATGCCTAATGTGGTTTTTGTGTTGCCTGACGGCGAGTCGAAGGAAGTCAGTGTCCTGAAAAACGCCAGCGCGATGAGCGGCGCCGTGCAAAGCGGCGTGAGCGGGATCCTCGCGGAGTGCGGCGGCGCCTGTGCTTGCGCCACCTGCCATGTGTATGTCGACCCTTCCTGTGAAAACCTGTTGCCGCCGGTAGGCGACCTCGAAAGCGAACTGCTGGAAGCGGTCGCTGCCGAGCGCAAGCCGAACAGCCGCCTCAGTTGCCAGATCAAGGTCACGCCGGAGCTTGACGGACGCCTGGTCCTGCATGTGCCGGACCGCCAGTCGTGATGAATCGTAATGAAGCGCGCAGCACGTCCATCAACCAGCCATCGAGGTGCGAGACCATGAACCCGGCAATTCAGTTCGACATCGAAGGAAGCATTGGCTTTATCCGCTTCAACCGGCCCGACGTCCTCAACGCGCTGAACGTGGAAATGGCACAGCAACTGGCCGAAGTGTGCCGGAAAGTGGCTGCCGACCCGGCGGTACGCGTTGTTGTATTGAGCGGCAATGGCCGGGCATTCATGGCGGGCGGTGACCTGCAAGCGATGCGGGCGCAGCCCACTGAGGCGGTGAACAGCCTGATTCCGCCTGTGCACGAAGCGGTACGACTGCTTGCGGAGATGCCGAAACCCGTCATCGCCAGCGTGCACGGCGCGGCCGCCGGCGCCGGCATGAGTATTGCGCTCGTGGCGGACATGGCGCTGGCCGCTGCCAACATCCGCTTCAATTTCGCCTATAGCGCAATCGGTACCAGCTGTGACGGTGGCATGTCCTGGTCGCTGCCGCGCCTCGTCGGCATGCGCAAGGCGATGGAAATCGCCATGGTCGGCGACGTGCTGGATGCGGCCGAGGCATTGCGTCTCGGACTCGTCAACCGCGTTGTCGAACCGGACCGGCTTGAAGCAGAAACGCTGGCAATGGCCCAACGCCTGGCACAACGCGAGCCGCATGCGCTCGCGCATCTGAAGCGCCTGATCCGTGTCTCTTCGCTGCAGACGCTGTCCGCCCAGCTGAATGATGAATTCGCAGCGTTCGTCGATTGCGCGCGGCGCCCAGAATTTGTGGCGGCAATCGATAGCTTTTTTGCGCGGCGCTAACCAGACGAGGATGACCATGAGCCAATCCGGCACAGAAGAAAAGTTTGTTCCCCGCGAAGACAATTCTTCGTATGAGACCGATGAGCCCGTGATCTATCGCGTGGTGGATGGGATTGCCACCGTCACCATGAATCGGCCCGCGTTCAACAACGCGCAGAACTCGCAGATGACGTATGCGCTGGACAAGGCATTCCGGCAAGCAGTCGACGACGACGCCGTGAAAGTGATCGTGCTGCGCGGCGCAGGCAAGCACTTTTCAGCGGGCCATGACATCGGCACTCCCGGCCGCGATATCAACAAGCCATTCGACCGTGTGAACCTGTGGTGGGATCACACCAACAAGCCAGGCGGGGAATTCCTGTATGCGCGTGAGCAGGAGGTGTACCTGAACATGTGCCGCCGCTGGCGGGAACTGCCCAAGCCGACCATTGCGATGGTGCAGGGCGCCTGCGTTGCCGGCGGACTGATGCTGGCATGGGTGTGCGACCTGATCGTCGCCAGCGATGACGCGTTTTTCCAGGACCCGGTGGTCCGCATGGGCATTCCTGGCGTGGAATATTTCGCCCATCCCTATGAGCTCAATCCGCGCATCGCCAAGGAGTTTCTCTTCACCGGCGAGCGCATGAGTGCAGAACGTGCCTATCAGATGGGCATGGTCAACCGGATACTGCCACGCAGCGATCTGGAGGCCGGGACGTACGCGCTGGCGGCACGCATCGCGCAGCAACCACGCATGGGGCTTGCGCTCACCAAGCAGGCGGTGAATCACGTCGAAGATCTCCAGGGCAAGCGCAATGCGATGGAGGCGGTGTTCGCCTGGCACCATTTTGCGCATTCCCACAGCGAGCTCGTTTCAGGCGACCGGATCGGCGGCTTCGACGCCAAAAGCATGGCGGCAGCCAACAGGAAAGCAGCCGAATAAAGAAGAAATCCACAAGGAGACACATTGAGCAACTACGACAGGTTTTATATCGATGGCAAGTGGTGCGTGCCAGTCGGACAGCAGGTGCGCGACGTCATCAACCCGGCGACCGAAGAAGTGTGTGCGCAGATCCGCATGGGAAGCGGCGAAGACGCGGACAGGGCCGTGCTGGCGGCGCGCCGCGCATTTCCGTCCTGGGCTGAATCGACCCGCGCACAGCGCATGGCTTTGTTCGAACGCATCATCGATGTGTATCAGCGGCGGCTGCCCGAGCTGGGAAGAGCGGTGTGCGACGAGATGGGCGCGCCCCTGCAAATGGCGACCCAGATGCACGCAGCAATCGGCCTCGGCCACTGGAAGGCCAACCTCGAGATCCTGCGTGACTATGCGTTTGAACGGGAACAAGGCAAGAGCGTCGTGCGACGTGAGCCGGTTGGCGTCTGCGTCCTGATCACGCCGTGGAACTGGCCCTTGAACCAGATGGTATGCAAGATCGCGCCGGCGCTCGCGGCAGGTTGCACCGTAGTGCTCAAGCCGAGTGAATTGTCGCCCCTGTCGGCGGTGCTGCTTGCCGAGATCCTGGATGAGGCCGGTGTGCCGCCGGGCGTGTTCAACCTGGTGCAGGGTGATGGGCCCAACATCGGCGCGAAACTCGCGGCGCATCCCGAAGTCGACATGGTTTCCTTTACCGGCTCCAAGCGCGGCGGCGTGGCAGTTGCCACGGCCGCTGCAGAGACAGTCAAGCGCGTTGCCCAGGAGCTCGGCGGCAAGTCCGCCAACATCATCCTGACGGAGAAATCGTTTTCGCAGGCCGTGCGCGCCGGTACGACGGCATGCCTGATCAACAGCGGACAGACCTGCAAAGCACCGACCCGCATGCTGGTGCCGGCAGCGCGCCACGCCGAAGCCGTGGAGCTCGCGCGCGAGGTGGCCGAAGCCTATCGGGTTGGCGATCCGCTCGACGCCGCTACGCAGATGGGGCCGCTCGCCAACCGCATGCAGTATGACAAGGTGCGGCAAATGATTGCCATGGGCATCGAGGAAGGCGCGCAACTCGTCTGCGGCGGGACAGAACGCCCGTCCGGCATGGAGAAAGGGTTCTTCATTCGCCCCACCGTGTTTGCCGGGGTGAACAACGCCATGCGGATCGCCCGCGAAGAAATCTTCGGGCCGGTGCTGTGCATATTGCCGTTCGCGTCGGAAGACGACGCGGTGGCAATGGCCAACGATACGCCCTACGGCTTGTCCGGCGCAGTATGGGCCGACACCATGGAAGAGGCGGCGCGTGTCGCGCGGCGACTGCGAACAGGTTCGGTGCACCTGAACGGCGCGCCCTCGGACCTGATGGCGCCGTTTGGCGGTTACAAGCAGTCGGGCAATGGACGCGAGTGGGGTGTCGCCGGATTCGAAGAGTTCCTGGAATCCAAGGCACTGATTGGCCTGGAGTCGGTGTCGTGATCCCTTCATGCGGGCAGCACGTGGTGCGAGGCCGATCGATATGAGCCGGCCGACCGTCGCAGTAGGCGTACATCTTGGCCTGATGGCAACGATGGTCGTCTGGGCCTTGAACGTCACGATCGTCAAATGGCTGACCGGCGGCATGGACGTGACGCTGGTTGCCAGCTTGCGCATGGTGTTTGCGTTTGTCGTGCTGTTCGTGTTCCTGCTGGCAAGCGGGCAGCGTTTTCCGCGCTGGCGCGGCACGACGCTTGCGCTCGCGCTACTGGCTGCCATGCTGATGGTGTATGCGAACCAGATGCTGTTTGCAGCGGCCATGGACAGGACAACGGCCAGCAATGCGGCACTGATCCTTGCGCTGAATCCCTTGCTCAACGCGCTGCTGGAAGCGTCTGTCTTTCGCAAGCGGCTTACTGCGCCATTCGTCATCGGCGCGCTGCTGGCGGTCGCTGGCGTCAGCATGGTGATCCTGAACCGCCCGGGAGCCGCTTTCGCTGCGCCTACGCTGGGCGACGTGCTGGTGCTGGCGTCGATGGTCGCCTTCGCCACCGGCGTACTGATCGTTCAGCGCCTGGTACGGGACCACAGCGCGCAGGAAATCAATGCATTCCTTTATCTGGCTGGGACATGCGCACTGGTATTGCATACCGTCGCTACGGTGCCATCCCCCGCGATGGCGATTCAGAGCCTGAGTCTCCTGGAGTGGGCAGGTGTGGCCTTCTCCGGTGCGGTCGCGACCGCCATGGGCGCAATCGCTTGGACGCGCGGCGTTGCTGCCATGGGGCTGGGGCGGGCGGCAGTCTACATGTCGTGGGTGCCGGTGCTGGGCGTGGCATTCGCTGCGCTCCTGCTGGGCGAAGGCCTCACGGTGTGGCATTTCTTCGGAAGTGTTCTTGTACTTTCCGGAACCGTGCTGAGCTCCGAGCGATTCCGTCAGCTGACACCGCTGTCAGGACGATGATGCTGGCCCGGGCATGCGTTGAACTATGCCGGGCCATTCGAAAATTTTGCCATTGAGGGTCTTTGTATTATGAGTAGTGAACTGCCGGCCGCCATACGCGAACTTGCCCCAGAGGGCTTGTCGCCCCGTTCGGGTAGCCAGCAAGAACTGAAAAGCTCGAAAACGCGCGAGACGATTCTTGAGTCCACGCTCGACTGCCTGGCGGAGCATGGCTACGCCAGTACGACCCATAACCTGATCTGCCAGAAGGCCAAAGTGTCGCGCGGAGCGATGCTGCATCATTACCCGACCAGCCAGGACCTGATGGTCGCCGTGATCGATTACGCGTTCTACAAGCACATGACGGCGTTCAGTCACATGGTGAGCAGCCTGACCGATGAAGACCGCCAGAACCGCAACACCGCGATCGTGATTGATTGGCATTTGTGCCAGTCGCGCGAGATGCTGGTGTATCTCGAAATGCGTACTGCGTCGCGTACCAACGATGAACTGCGCGCCATCTTCCTGCCCCGGGCACGGCATCACGACCTGGTCTGGAAAGAGGAACTGCTCAAGGTGTTTCCGGAGTGGCGCGACGATATGCGCAAGCTCGACCTTACGCGCCGCCTGGCGCGCGCGATCATCGAGGGCCTGACCCTGAGCCGGGAGTTGTGGCGCGACAGCAGTTCCGAGTGGGCCTTGCTCGCGTTTACCGCCGACATGCTGCGCGGGATCCGCATCGGCGAAATGAGCTTTCCTTCCGGTGAGCACATTGAAGCGTTCAAGAAGTCGGCCACCATCACTGCAGGCAAGCGGTCGCGGAGCCGTACTGCGGCGGCGACCGGACGCCGCCCGCGCAAGGGCGAGGTCGACTGATCTGGCGTGCGCATGTTTCAACGAAACGATAGTGAGGCAGGCAATGGACCATGACATGCCCGAGCACCATCGGGGCAAGAGCGGCAAGGGCGGGCAGACATTTTTTCCGCCGCGAGGCACGAAGAAGAACATCCTCGTGGTGACGCGCGGCCACGCTTTCGTTCGCGATGCGTTCTACGCGGTGTTCGAAGACAATCCGGAGATTGAATGGTCCGCTGTCGAGCATCCTGCCGCCCAGCTGATGTTCACGTCGTCCGTCGCGCGGCATTTTGACTGCTATGTGCTGTACGACATGCCGGGCATCCAGTTCAAACGCGAGGGCGACGGCGTGCCGCGCTTTTTCGAACCGCCCGAGTTTTACAAGGATGGTTTGCTGGCGATGCTGGATGAAGGGGTGCCGCTCGTGATTCTGCATCATGCCTGCGCAGCGTGGCCGGCCTGGCCGGAGTGGGCAGAAATCGTGGGCGGGCAATTCCTTTATCAGCCGATGAAGTCACGCGGCGTCGAAAAGCCCGACTCCGGCTATCGGATCGACGTCAGGCACACGGTATCCCAGGTTCTTTCACATCCCATCACCGAGGGCGTGGAGCCCTTCGAACTGACTGACGAACTGTACCTGTTCGAGGTGTTTGAAGACGCGGTCATTCCCTTGTTTCGCAGCGACTTCACGTTCACTGCCGAGAATTTTTATTCCGCGAAGCTCGCCCTGGCTGGCCGCATGAATGCCAATGAAGGCTGGCAGCACGCCCCCGGCAGCAACCTGGTCGGATGGATCAAGCGCTACCGCAACAGCCCCATTGTCTACCTGCAGTTTGGCGATGGACCTGCCTCTTATTGCCACCCCAGTTTTCGCAAGGTGCTGGGCAACGCGATACGCTGGGCATGCTCCGAAGATGCGCGTCGATGGGCGCGGCAATCCGCGCGCAAAAGTACGATGGACGTGGGCGCATAGCTCTTCGGAACCTGGCCTGCTCACGGGCCGTACATATTTCTATTCTTGAAACATCCCCGCGTTGCCACGCAGACTCCTCTTTCTTTCGATTGACCATTTGTCGCCTTGATGATGTAATTGGTTGTGTGGTTAATGATCATTAATTAATAATCGCGCTGACAAGAGATGACGCATGAAGATGACGCAAGAAGGGAAGAGGAGAACCAATTGATTCTAGCCAGCAAGAAAGCTGCGGCGCGCCGTTCCGGCCAGGCCAGCCGCGACCAGTTGCTCGAAGAAGCGGCCAGATTATTTGCGTTGAAGGGACTGCAGCAGGTCACGCTCGCCGAGATCGGCGCCGCCGCCGGCATGTCCGGGCCCGCCATCTACAATCACTTCCAGTCGAAGAATGCGCTGTTCATCGAGACCGTCTGCATGATGTACGAGGAAGAAATTGCCGCGTTCAGTGAATTGCTCGACCCGCTCGATTCGGTCCATGACGCCCTCGACCGGCTGCTCGACAACGTTCCGGAGATGTACCGCGACGACGGCGTCCTCCAGCTGCTCGGCCTCACCGCGCAGCTCGAAGCCGTGCGCAATCCCGAACTGTTCGCCCCGATTTCACGTGCAGTGCGCGAGCGGGACGAAGTCGGAATCCGCCTCGCGCGGCGCGCGAAGAAAAAAGGAGAATTGCCCGCACACGTCGATGCCGACGAGTTGGGCGCCATGATCATCGCGTTGTTCGTCGGTGCCCTGGGGAACCGCTCCCTGCAATCACCACTGAAGAAGGATTTCGCGCGCAGTGTGGAGACGCTGCGCCAGCTGCTGCAGATGAAGCGGCACGTCAAAGCCAGGTAGCCCCCGAGGCACATTGGTCCTGCACATCCAACCCGACAAGGAAACCCGCCATGAACGCTCCCGAGACCACCATCCCCGCCGTACCGGAACAGTCAGATGCTGCGCCAGACTGGGCCGAGATGCGCCGCGAGTCGCGCAACAAGCTGCGGCGCCGGACCATCGAGCACATCAGGAACAAAACAACCGATCTTGCCGAGGCTGCGCTATTGCTCGACAAGAGCGTCTACACCGACCCGGCGCGTCATGCGGACGAAAGGCGCGTGCTGTTTCAGGAGCGGCCGATCCTGGCGGCACTCAGCGGTGACCTGCCGCAGCCTGGCGATACCTTCCTCTTCGACGAAGTGGGCCCGCCGATCCTGGTCGTGCGCAACAAGCAAGGCAAGGTCAACGCCTTCCTGAACATGTGTACGCATCGCGCCGCCAAGCTGGTCACCGAATGCACGCGCAAGAATCGCATGAGCTGCAAATTCCACGGCTGGACCTTCGACCTCGATGGCAAACTGGTCGGCATGCCTGGCAAGAGCGGCTTCGCCGGCATACAGCTCGCCGAGCGCAATCTCATCCCTGTGCCAGTGGTGGAGTGGCACGGCCTGATCTTCGTGCGGGCCGTGCCCAATGGCGCGCCGATCGATGTCGAGGCGCACCTCGGAAAGGCATTCGCCAACGAGCTGGCGCATCTCGAACTGGAAAAGGCCGTGCCGATGAAGACGACGCGCATCGACGTCAACAGCAACTGGAAGTACGCCATGGACACCTATGGCGAAGGCTATCATTTCGCCACCCTGCATCCATCGACCATCGGCGCGCTCGCGTTGTCGAACATCATGAGCTACGACAATTACGGTCCGCATCACCGTCTTGCCATGCCGCGGGCCGAATTCCTCGAATACTGCGACAAGCCGGAATCCGAGTGGCCGGAAACAGGCTACAACGGCCTGTATTACATTTTTCCCAATGTGGTCATCAATGCCAACAGCATCGCGGGCGGGCGGCAATTCTACGGTGTGTCGCGCGTCTTTCCGTGCGAGCGCGTTGACCAGGCGACCACACTGATCACGACTTACAAACCCGGCCAGATGCTCCACGACACGGAAGTGGAGCCGTGGACGCAAATGCATGACTTCATTCACAAGGTCGTGAGTACCGAGGACTACTCGGTGTCGGAAGAGGGGCAGCACAATCTCAACTATGCACCGGACGACTTCAAGCCGGTTCTTGGCGCCAACGAGATCGCGCTCCAGAACATCCACAAGCACATCGCCACGCTGCTGGCGGCAGAGAAAAAGTAATTGTTTGCAGGGCACCGTGCGCACGGTGTCCGCGCCCTCCCGACTTCCCCCGGCTTCGGAATTTATCCGGAGAATCGCCCTATCTGGTGCCTATTGCCGTCGATATAGGTAAAATTGTCGGCTTTGGATGTGCACGACATATTTACCGGTGCAATACGAGCAGCAGATTGCCGCTCCGTCAGCGGACGCGGATGATCTGGCGGGGTAGATATGTCGTTGACCTCACGGTGTTTTCCCGAGATGGCGCCATGTGCCAGTCTCGAAATTAAGGGCCTTTGTCTATGACCAATGAACTGTCCACAGCCATTGAGGAACTCGCACCGGACGGATTGTCCCCCCGCCCGGACAGCCCCCAGGAACAGAAAAGCTCGAAGATGCGCGAGAGCATCCTGGAGGCGGCGCTGGATTGCATGGCCGAGTACGGGTACGCCAGCACCACCCATAACCTGGTCTGCCAGAAGGCAAAGATTTCCCGCGGCGCGCTGCTGCATCACTATCCGACCACCCAGGACCTGATGGTTGCCGTGATCGACTACGCGTTCTACAAGCACATGAAGATCTTCAGCCAGACCGTGGGCCGTCTGACCGATGAAGACCGGAAGGATCGCAACACGGCCATCGCGATCGACTGGCAGCAATGCCAGAGCCGCGAAATGATGGTCTACATGGAAATCCGGAGCGCTTCGCGAACCAATCCCGAGCTGCGCGCGATTTTCCTGCCACGCGCGCGCCATCATGACCTGGTCTGGAAGGAAGAGCTGCTGAAGGTGTTTCCGGAGTGGCGCAACGACATGAGAAAGCTCGATCTCAGCCGCCGCCTTGCTCGTTCCATCATCGAAGGCCTGGTCATGAGCCGTGAACTGTCGCGCGATACTGAAGCGGAGTGGACCCTGCTGACCTTCACGGCGGATCTGCTGCGCAAGATCCGCATCGGCGACGTGAAGTTTCCCGCCCCCGACGCTGTTGAAGCGTTCAAGGAAGCGGCATCGCAACCGGCCAAACGTCCCCGGGCCACGGCCGCCAAGTCAAACAGCCGGTCCCGCAAAAGCGCGGCCTGAGCACCCAGGGGCGCCGCAACCGATCGCGGCGCCCGGCGCCATCCGGCACCTGCCGCCATAGCGCCCAACTCCACGATATCAACCGTCCCGGGCCCCGCTTCAAGGCGCGATCAGCCGGGCGTTGCCAGGTGCTGCAATGCGGCCATGTCACGCAGCTTGATGCATCCGTACTGGCGTTCAACCAGTCCGTCTTTCTCCAGCTCACCCAGTACCTTGTTGATGCTCTGACGACTCGTTCCCAGCATCTGGCTCAACGCTTCCTGCGACAGATGCAACATGCCGCGTGGCTCTTCCACCCGGCCTTGCAACATGTTTTGCGATATCAGCAGCAAACGCCTGGCCAGCCTTTCCTTGAGAGATTGCAAGGCATTGCTTTCCAGGAGAAGCGTCGAGAGTCGAATCCGCTGGCAGAGCAGGGGGATGAAATACCGGTACAGTTCCGGTTGAGCTTCAAGCAGGGCGGTCAACTTTTCGGTCGGAATGACAAGCAGCCAGGTATCGCCCTGTGCGCTTGCGTCGTAGCCGCGCGGCGATCCTTCCAGCGCCGAGGACTCGCCGAACGAGGTTCCAGGCTCCAGCAGCGCCAGCAAGGCCTCCCGTCCATCTGGCGCAGAACTGGTCGCACGTATGCATCCCTCGATGACCAGATAGATTCCATCCGGCTGATCGCCCTTGCGGTGCAAGACCGCGCGGTCGGGCAAGCGGCGTTCGCAGGCCATCTCCGCCAGCTTGTCCGTTAGTGTGGAGGGCATTTTCTGGAACAGCGGATTGCGCAGCAGCAGATGGCGCCGCCTGGAATTCTCGCCAAGCGTAAGAACTTTGACAGTCTCGGATGACATCGCTCGATATACTGGTTTCAAATAATTAACGGGACGGCAACCGTGAAAACAGCGCAAGACCTCATTCATTCAGAGGTTCAGCAGCAGCTTTCAGACAGACGATGGCAGACGCGGCGTGGGCTGGCAGCCCGTCATCGGCCGATTTCCTTGTTGCGCCGGAATGGAGTCCTCCATGCGCCTGCCCTGGCCAAGGTGCAGAGGACAGATCAATCCCTGGTCGATCTCGCTTGCTTGATGTTCGGCGAGATTGCCGCGTCCAGCTTCGTCAAGGTCGGCGTTACGGCAAACAGGTTTCTCAACAGCCTGAGCGGCGTCACCCCATTCGACCTTCCGGCCCCCACTGCCGCGCCAAATCTTCAAGTCCATGTAGTGCCGCATCCCGACCACACCGCATTGCTCGCTGTACCGACCCAGCAGTTGGGGCATCGCCTGCCGGAGCATTCTTTCATCATGACCTTATCAAGGACTCTACCATGTATCAACACCTGCTCGTGCCAACCGATGGCTCCGAACTTTCGACTCAGACGATCGGAAGCGCCGTCTCCTTTGCAAAGGAGTCCGGTGCGAGGATCACCTTTTTCCATGCCGCGCCGGACTTTCTCGCGACCAGCGAGGGCGCGCTTCTGCTCAGCGCCGCGCCGACCATCGTTTCCGAGCATCTTGCCGGCGGCGCGCACGCGATCCTGATGAAAGCTGAAGCCGCCGCGCGCGCTGCCGATGTCCCTCACAGGTCGCTTTACACCGTTTGCGACCGGGCACATGAAGCGATCATCAGGGCGGCGGAAGAACAGGGCTGCGACCTCATTTTCATGGCGTCGCGCGGCCCGAAAAGCATAGGCGGTCTGCTTCTCGGTTCCGAGACGCTCAAGGTGCTGATGCATTCAAAAATTCCTGTCCTCGTTTCCTCTGTGTCGCGCAACTCGACGACGCCGCAGATGGATAAGGCCATCGCCATCATCCAGGACGAACACCGGTCGCTGGCTGCCGTGCTGCATGCATTACGCAACCTGCCGGGCGCCATCGCCGAGCACGGGCGGGACGCCGGATTCTCGCTTGGCATTCAACTGATGCAATACATCAAGGAATTCCCGGAAAAGCTCCACCATCCGAAGGAAGACACGTATCTGTTTTCCAAATTGCGCCAGCGCACACATGCCACCGACGAAACCATCGCGAAGCTCGAGCAGGAGCACGCCGACAATAAGGCGCTCGACGCCGTGGAGGCAGCACTGGCAACGTACAGGAAGGAGGGCGATTCCGCGATGGACGGGTTTATCGAGGCAGTCGACGCCTACGCGGCCTCGCAATGGAAACACATGGCGCTGGAGGAAGGCGTCATTATTCCTGCTGCGCGCACCTTCCTGAAGGAGGAAGACTGGATCGACATCGCCGAAGCGTTCGGCAAGAACGGCGATCCGCGCTTCGGCATCGCACTGAGCGAGGAGTTCCGTGAACGTTTTGCAGCGCTGGCGCGACAGGCCCAGCCCATGCTCAAATCCTGAGCATCGGATGTCTTCACGGTCGGCGCCGGACAGCGCTGACCATCCTCCTCCTTGGCGCTCAAACGGACGCGGTCGACGTCCGTATTTCCAGGTGGTCGCCGGCTGATTCCTCCTGACGGGATGGCGTGCTGGCCCGACTCCGTTCACGTCTTAACTCCGCATCAAATAAGCGCGCACGGTCGCCGGGTACAGGCGGCTCCCATTCCTTCCGCGCAATCCCAGTTTATTCAGGTGCGCCGCAATGGACGCGAAGGTCTCGCCCCTTGCACGGCGTTCTGCAATGCACTCGAGAACCGACGCAAAATCCCGCTCGCTGGGACGCGTTTTCTGTGCATGGGTAGTCCTGCGAGGTGCCTGACACATCGAAAAACTCGACAACTGCTGCAGCATGAACTCGGTAGGTGCCATGTGTTCACTTCGCTCTGTGGTGTGAGATCCGGATTGCAGATCGGCTGTTTCGTGGCGATTGACCTGGTCGGGCGAGCGCCCGTCCTGCATGCAAATTTGCATGCTTCGGTCCGCCTCCTTCGTGGTTGGCCCGAACAATGGTTTGCTTCGAGTCCTTGATGTTGCGGGTCTTGCAGCGCACGCGGTTTCGCATGGCTGGAAATACAAAAGTATAGGGAGCGTGAAAGCCCGCAATCAATGGCAGGAACCGTCAACAATGCTGGAAAATTTGGTCAATCCGGCGTTGTTACCGTGCGCGCTTGCTTCGTCTTGCTCGCGCCATGAGACGAAAATCACTCCGCCACGGATGCGCCGCGGCGTGAGCGATTGCCAAGTGCAACACCGATATGATCAATCTTCCCACCAAAGTTGCTCTTTTTTGTCATCGTTACATTGCCCCGCGTTTTCTATACTTGAGCCGGATTTCTCTGGCAATCATGCCCGCCAGGGAACATGTTCTTTCGCGCCGGACTCCTGCCTCGTGGCCAAGTCTTTTGCAGACGCGAAAAATCGTTTCCCATCTCTTTTCCTGAATCGATATGAGTCAATACGCGCCTCCCTTGAACGACGTTGGTTTCCTGCTCAAGCATGTGTTCGATTTCAACCGGCATGCAGACCAATGCGGCTTTGACCTGGACAGCGATACGGCCTTGGCCATTGCCGAAGAGGCTGGAAAATTCGCCAGCGAAGTCATCGATCCGATCAATCGCCAGAGCGATACGCAGGGTGCACGGTGGAGTGATTCTCGCGTCACCACGGCCGAAGGCTTCAAGAAGGCCTACCACGCGTTTTGCGAGGGCGGATGGAATGGCCTGCGTTTCCCGGAGCAATACGGTGGACAGGGACTGAGCAGCGTCATCGCGACCACGGTGGACGAGATGTGGCATGCCGCCAGCGTCAGTTTTGCGCTTTGCCCGATGTTGACGAACGGTGCTGTCGAAGCGCTCCTGACCGCGGCCAACGATGAACTGAAGGCGACGTATCTGACGAAGCTGGTCAGTGGCGAATGGACCGGCACCATGAACCTGACTGAGCCCGGTGCCGGCTCCGATCTCGCCGCAGTGCAGACGAAGGCGGTGCCGCAGCCGGACGGCACGTACCGCATCAGTGGCCAGAAAATCTTCATCACCTACGGCGAGCACGACTATACCGACAACATCGTGCACCTGGTCCTCGCCAGGACGCCGGATGCGCCCAAGGGCGTGAAGGGCATCTCCCTGTTCGTGGTACCGAAATTCCTTGTCAATGCGGATGGCACGCCGGGAGCGCGCAACGACGTGCGCTGCAGCTCGATCGAACACAAGCTGGGCATCCATGGCAGCCCGACGGCAGTGATGCTGTTCGGCGAGAACGACGGCGCCATCGGCTACCTGGTCGGTGAGGAAAACCGCGGACTTGAATACATGTTCATCATGATGAACGAAGCCCGCTTCTCGGTGGGCCTGCAAGGACTGTCGGTCTCGTCGCGCGCCTACCAGCATGCGCTCGCCTACGCGCAGGAGCGCGTGCAGGGCAGGGCGGTGGGCGACGAACCCCGTCCCGGTGCGACGATCATCCGCCATCCTGACGTACGCCGGTTGCTGTTGTCCATGAAAAGCAAGGTAGATGCGATGCGCGCGTTGGCCCTGTATGTCGCCATGCAAAAGGACGTGGCGCATTCAGCTGCCGTCGGCGCCGATGTGCGCAAGGAAGCGCAGGCCAGGATGGAATTGCTGGTGCCCGTGCACAAGGGCTGGCTGACCGAGACGGCGCAGGTCGTCACTTACGACGCCGTGCAGGTGTTCGGCGGCATGGGCTTCATCGAGGAAACCGGCGCAGCGCAGTATTACCGCGACGCGCGCATCCTCACGATTTACGAGGGGACGACCGCGATCCAGGCCAATGACCTGGTCGGACGCAAGACGATTCGCGACGGCGGCCGTGCCGCGTTTACGCTGATCGACAGCATGCTTGCCAGCGCCAGCGCATCGCAAGCGGAAGAAAACGCCTGCGTGCGCAAGGTCGCAGGACAATTGACTGCGTCGTGCGCGGTACTGCGCACGACGGTGCAATGGATCCTGGATAACCAGGCAACCGGTTCGCGCAACGTCTATGCAGGCTCGGTACCTTACCTGGAACTCTGGGGAACGGTATGTGGCGGATGGATGCACCTGTTGCGCGCACAGGCTGCGCTGAACGCCGATGTGGCGGCGGACACACAGCGTGCGACCCTGCTCTCCGCACAGTTCTACGCCGAGCATATTCTCGGCCGGGCCGACTCGCTGGCCTCCACGGTCACGGCGGGCGGACAAAGCCTGCTGGACTTCCCGGATACCGCGTGGTTGGCATGACGACGGCAACGCACCACCAGATTCAACGAAAGGGAAAAACATGTCGGAAAACCTGATCCTGACGCGCCAGGAAGGACGCGTAGGCATTATCCAGTTGAACCGTCCTGCACAACTGAATGCGCTGAACGATCAACTCATGGACGAACTGGGCGCGGCATTGTTGCGCATGGACGCGGATGAGAACACCGGCTGCATCGTCCTCACGGGGAGCGCCAAGGCATTTGCCGCCGGCGCGGATATCGTGGCGATGCAGAGCAAGACCTACGCCGAAGCGTTCCGCAGCAACTTCATCAGCCGCAACTGGGAAACCATCCTGCGCGTTCGCAAGCCGGTGATTGCCGCCGTGGCGGGATTTGCGCTGGGCGGCGGATGCGAACTGGCGATGATGTGTGACTTCGTCATCGCCGCAGACAACGCCAGGTTCGGCCAGCCGGAAATCAAGCTGGGCATCATCCCCGGCGCCGGCGGAACGCAGCGCCTGCCGCGTGCGGTATCGAAAGCCAAGGCGATGGACATGGTGCTGACCGGACGCATGATGAATGCAGAAGAAGCGGAGCGTGCCGGGCTGGTGTCGCGCATTGTCCCGCTGGACAAGCTGGAAGAAGAGGCGTTGGCTGCGGCAACCGTCATTGCCAGCATGTCGCTGCCGAGCGTCATGGCCGTCAAGGAAGCAGTCAATCGCGCCTATGAGAGCACGCTATCGGAAGGCGTGCTGTTCGAGCGGCGCAACTTCCATGCCCTGTTTGCCACGCATGACCAGAAGGAAGGCATGCTCGCGTTCATGGAGAAACGCAGCCCTGCCTTCAGGAATGAATGACACTTCACTGGCGCAGCCAGGACCCGGAATCCCCCGATTTGAACAAGCATAAGGAGCACGAGAAATGACGATACATGTAGTGGGAGTAATTGGTGCCGGCACCATGGGCAACGGAATTGCGCAAGCATGCGCAGCTGCAGGCCTCGCCGTCACGATGGTGGATATCAGCGAGGAAGCGCTCAAGCGCGGCGTGGCGACGATCAGCTCCAGCCTGGAC
This sequence comes from Noviherbaspirillum sp., assembly GCF_035254685.1. Taxonomy (GTDB): domain Bacteria; phylum Pseudomonadota; class Gammaproteobacteria; order Burkholderiales; family Burkholderiaceae_D; genus Noviherbaspirillum. The sequence goes on from NZ_DATFAI010000016.1 coordinate 24,110, forward strand.
CGCCTCGTCAAAAAGGAAAAGCTGTCGGCAGCGGAGAAGGACTCCATCCTTGGCCGCGTGAAGACGAGCACACAGCTTGCCGATATCGCCAACGCGGATATCGTCATCGAAGCCGCCACCGAAAACGAAACGATCAAGCTCAAACTGCTGCGCGACATTGACGGCTTGCTGAAGCCGGAAGCAATCCTTGCGAGCAATACCTCCTCAATTTCGATCACGAAGCTTGCGGCGGCCGTGAAGCGTTCCAGCCAGTTCATCGGCATGCATTTCTTCAATCCGGTTCCGGTCATGGCGCTGGTCGAGCTGATCCGCGGCCTGCAGACCAGCGATGAAACGCATGCACGCGTGGAAGGCCTCGCGAAGCAATTGGGCAAGACTTCCATCACCGTCCGAAACAATCCCGGCTTTGCGGTCAATCGCATCCTTTGCCCGATGATCAATGAAGCGATCTTCGTGCTGGCAGAAGGATTGGCGAGCGCGGAAGACATCGACGCGGGAATGAAGCTCGGCTGCAACCAGCCGATCGGACCGCTTGCGCTGGCGGACATGATCGGCCTCGATACACTGCTTGCCGTCCTGGAAGTGTTCTACGAGGGATTCAATGATTCGAAGTATCGCCCGGCACCGCTCCTGAAGGAGCTCGTCGCTGCAGGCTACCTCGGGCGGAAAACCGGTCGCGGTTTTTACAAGTACGACTGAGAAAATTGCACGTTGCCGGACGCGTGTCCGGCAAGCCGCCGGCACCAGGAGGCATTCTCTGCTCCAGGAAAATCCGCCGGCGAGCGCTTGCCGCGCTCAAACTAATGCATCCCTCCCATCATCGTCGTCATCATCCCCGTCGCGGTATTGGCCGGCATACCAGCGTTTTGCATGGCGGTCTGCATCGAGGCAAGGGAAGTCATGTCCACCATCGGCATGGTGATGGCGCCGTTAGGCTGCACGATCGGCAGGCTGACGCTGGTCGGATTCTGGGTCATCAGCGCTGACATCACTGCAGCCATTTTCACCGGATCGGGTGTGGCATAACCGCTCATCATGCTGTCCATCGCCGTGACCGCGCAAGCGATCTGTTGGGATGCAGTGGTGCCGGCGACGTAGCATGGCACGCCGCTGGGGTCGACCAGCAGACCGGAGTTCCTGGCAGCCAGCGAAACCCGGGCCAGTTGTTTCACCATGTTCGATTGCATGGTCAGCATCGCCGAGTTGGTTGCATCGTTTTTCAGATTCATCATCGGCATCACGCTCAGGTCAATGCCAAGCCCTGCCATGGCGGTCTGCACCGCGGCCATCGCCGCATTAATGGAGGCCGCATTCATGGTCGTCTTGCTCGCCGCATTGGCCGCGATCTCGCTGAATGGTGTTACGTACACTGTTGTCGTGCCCGACACGGACGGAGCGACTGCACGCATTGTCATGTTGTAGGGAATATCGAGGCCGGTCGTTTCATCCACCATCATGCTCGTGGAAGTTGGCATCACCTTGATCATGACCGGACCGGCATAACCGTCCTGGAACGAGACGCTATAGGAACCGTCGGAGCCTGTGGTCGTCGAGGCACAGGAACTGTCCGGCTCGGGCGTGCCGTTCATGATTCGGCACACAAGGACCTTTGCCTGCTTCACCAGACCCTTGGAAGCGGTTCCGGTGACCGATGTGGCACTCGCCGATCCGGCTGAAGCGCCTCCACCGCCGCATCCGGCGAGCGCTGCGCTCAGGGAAGCGATGAATGCCATGTTCAGTATCAGCATTGTGCGCGTGCTCATCATTGCTACTCCCAGTGGAAGAAGATCGAGATCGTCCAAATCAGTGCGGTGTCACGGTGTGGATCGCTGCACGCCTTATTGATATCCGGCAGTGGTCCTTCGACGAGAGGAAATGTTCATTCGCGATAAGCGTCTTTACTCGTCTTTACTAGCCGTCGATTGATTCAGCATAAACCGCAATTCGAGATGTGCCGGAAAACGAAGAATCCGGTCATTAAAATTCTTTGACACTGGTCAACCATTTCCAATCCCGCGGGATCGGACGGTGCACTCCTGCAAGATCTGATGACGCGACGTCGCGCGGGCGTGTTGGCGCGAATCCGTCCCGGTCGCCAGCGCTTCATTCCACTGTTTGAACAAGAACAAAGGGGAGCCACTCATCGTCGCTACGATGAACAGGCCCCGGATAAATCCGGGGACGCCTGCTTGAATGAGCGGATGATGTTCACATGGAGGGCATGCAGTAGCAACACGGGGTGAAGCGTGCGCATTGCCGGGACGTCTATCGATCGCTCAGCCTGCACATGAGCATGAAGATGTCCTGAGTATCAGGATCCATCTTGCGCTGGCTTCGATGTGCGAGCGATAAACGAAAGGACATTTTCATGAGGAATAATTCCACGATATTTCATGCGCCATTGATTGCAGTGATGTCGCTATCGATGCTCCTTGCACCGGGTGCCCGCGCCGAGGGTAACCGTGCCGCTTCACTGGGAGGGCATGCGGCGGAACTCGAGCAGGTCAAGCGCGGCTACGAGATCGTGCCGTCAGGCGTCCAGCTGAACCTGGCCGGCAAGAATCGGGTGCTGGTCGGCCTGGGCAGTTATATCGTCAACACCGTCGGCTGCAACGATTGCCATACCCATCCATCTTATTTGCCAGGCGGCGACCCGTTCATGGGATTGCCGGAAATGATTAACTTTCAGCAATATATGACCGGTGGCCGTCAGTTCGGTCCTGTGACCTCCGCTAATCTCACACCGGACGGCACCGGCAAGCCAGCCGGTTTGACACGCGCCGAATTCATCCAGACGCTGCGCACCGGGCACAATCCCAACGATCCGCCGGGACAGATCCTGCAGGTCATGCCCTGGCCGACTATCGGCAAGATGACTGACCGCGACCTTGCAGCGATCTACGAATACCTGAGCGCGCTTCCGTCGTTGCCGGATAATCCGGCTCCCGGGCCGTAGAAGCCGCGTTGCAAGGGCAGGTGCGAAGCGGCGATGAACCGTGTTCTCATCGTCGCCGCTCATGATGCCGTTGATGAAAATCAATGAAGAGATGTGTTGTCCCGCCGGATCAAATCCGGTCGCCGTTACCTTGATATCCTTGTGGCAGCAGGAGAGATGATTCTCCTTCCAACCCATTCGTGAGCTGCCATGAGAGACCTTGTTGCATCGCTTAGCCTTGTTGCGCTTTTGACGGGGTGCGCCTACGAGCCGTCCGACTGGTATGGCATACCTAAAGCGACTCCGGAAAAGCAGCACGCAAAATATACCGAAGACTCCGCGCATGGAGACGCGCTACCGCTCGTATCGGCCTTGCATGGCGATAATTCCACGAGAAAGCAGGGATTCGGGAAGTAAACCGCGCAATCGGTGATTCTGGCGCAACGGCGCTATTACTGCTCCCGTGTCCGACGTCATGCAGGAATGGAAAAACCCTCCGCAAGGGAGGGTTCAATCAGCCTTTGACCAGCGTATCTTCAGGCATCCACGCGTCGAGATTTTTCTCGCGTCGCCGCGCTGGCCCGATCACGTCCGTTATTTGCCGATCTGCTGGCTGACAGCGTTTTCCTGCTGGTTCAGCGTGCGCTGTTCGGCCCGGGTAATGTGGCCGCCATTCTGGGCTGCCATGCTGCGCTCTTCCTTGCGGATCTGGTTATCCTGCTTGCGCAGGGCGACTGCCTGATCCTTGGTCAGGTCGCCTTCCTTGCGCTCGTGCGTGATGCGGTGGTTCTGACGCGCCAGGCGATCATTGACCTGGTCGCGGCGCGGGTGCGTCTTTTCCCATTTGGTCTCTGCCATGGCGCTGTTTGCGCTGGCGGCAAACAAGGCAACCAGCAAGGCGGCGAATTCGGCTTTGCGATAGCGATTGGATTTGAGCATGACGTGTTCCTTTCAGGCGAGGTGTTCATTGGATGGTGCTGCACCTCCTTAACGACGTCCGAAAGGAGCCCGACGACATGAAATGTTATTGATTTTGTACCGGAATGTGTCGGTCTGTAATCAACGTATCACGGTCTTTCAGCGGCCGGCGGCCTTGTTGAGAAACTCCATGTAACGCGTGACCCCGGTGTTCACGTCCATGAAGGGCTGGTGATACCCGACCTCGCGCAGAAGGCTGATGTCTGCCTGTGTAAAGCTCTGGTACTTGCCTTTCAGCTTGTCCGGAAAGGGGATGTACTCGAGCAGTCCCTGTTCGACGATCTGCGAGAGGGAGAGAGGCCCGCCTTGCGGACGCAGGCTGTTGACGACGGCAACCGCGATGTCATTGAACGGCTGTGCCCTGCCGGTGCCAAGGTTGAAGATCCCCGATTTCTCCGGATGCTCGAGGAAGAACAGGTTGACGGCGACCACATCATCGACATGGATGAAGTCGCGCATCTGTGTTCCCGGTTCGTAACCGTTATAGGCGCCGAACAGCTTCACCTTGCCCGAGGCCAGGAATTCGTTGTACTGGTGATAGGGCACCGATGCCATGGTTCCCTTGTGCACCTCGCGCGGACCGTACACATTGAAGTAACGCAGCCCCACCACTTGCGCGGCTGGCTTGCTGCCCTTGTTCGCCCAGAAGCGGCGCACGTACTGGTCGAAGAGGAATTTCGAGTAGCCGTAGATGTTGAGCGGGCGTTCATGCTGGCGTTCTTCCTTGAATACCCGTCCGCCGCCATAGACCGCCGCGGACGATGCATAGATGAACGGAATGTTCTCCTGCTGGCAGAATTCGAACAGGGCGATGCTGTATTCATAATTGTTGCGCATCATGTAGCGGCCGTCCTGCTCCATCGTGTTGGAGCAGGCGCCTTGGTGCAGCACCGCTGAAAACTTGCCGGCGAACTCGCCGCGCTTGAGACGATCGAGGAAGTCTTCCTTGTCGAGATAGTCGGCGATGTCCGAATCGACAATGTTGCCCAGCTTGTCGGCGCGGGACAGGTTATCAACAGCGAACACACTGTTCGCTTCGCGCTTGCTGAGTACGTGGGTGATATTGCTTCCAATAAAACCCGCTGCGCCGGTGACCAAAATCATTTCAAACTCCCAGTAAATTCAATTCTTCGGGCCAGACGGCATGAATGCCATCTTTCCTGCCACGATGATCGTCATGACGCCCCTTCGAGCGTATCGCGTCCGAGCATCAGTTTAAGCGGCTCCCAGACATTGTCCGCGGAGATGTTGCGCATGCAGTGATGATGCCCGAGCGGGCATTCCCGTTTCTGGCACGGCGCACATTCGAGGTGCAGCCACAGGATCTTTGCCAGGTCGGACAAGGGTGGTGTGTGCCGAGGGTCGGTGGGGCCGTAGACGGCGACCAGCGGCCGCTTCAATGCGGCGCCGATGTGCATGAGGCCGGAATCATTGGTCACCATTGCGCTTGCCTTGGCGATCAGCACGATGGCTTCCTTCAACGACGTTACGCCCGCCAGGTTCTGCACATCCGGCGCAGCAGCAGTGATCGCATCGCAGACCTCCTTGTCCTTGCCGGATCCGAGCAGCAGTATCTTGACCTGCGGGTAGGCCTGGTGAACCTGGGCGGCCAGTTCCGCGAAGCGTTCCGTCGGCCAGCGCTTCGCGGGACCGAACTCGGCGCCCGGCGCAAAGGCGACATAAGGCATCTCCGGCGCGTTTTTCATCCGGCTCAATACCTGCGCCGCGGTTTCGTCGGAGACGTGCATGACGGGGCGCGGCAGCACCGGGGGGCGTGGCAGGAATCGCGCAGGGGCATCGGCCAGGGCGGCGTAGAACTGCACCATGGGGCGAGGCGAATCCGGATTGTCATGATGCATCATGTTGATCAGTCCGTAGCGCATTTCGCCCTGATAGCCGACGCGGCGGGGAATGCCGGCCATCCACGGAATCAGCGCGTACTTGAACGTGTTCGGCAATACATAGGCTTCGGCGTATTTCCTCTCGCGCAGCGTTTTTGCCAGTTTCCAGCGCTCACCCAGTTGCAGCATGCCATGCTTGAAAGGCGTCTGGATGACCGTTGCCACTTCGCGCATCGCCTCCCAAACCGGAGCCACCCAGGCTGGCGCGAGCACGTCGATCGGACGGCTCGGAAACCGCTCCTTGATGCGCGCGAGCAGCGGCTGTGCCATGACGGCATCGCCGATCCAGTTGGGTGAGATGACGAGGACACGCGGCGTGTCGCCCTTGTTTACATTCATTCTTGGAAACCTGTCCGCTCCGGGAGCGGGATTGTTGGCGCAAATCGGGTGTGCGGAAAACGGGAAGCATATTGTAGCCAAATGGACTGCCGTCCAGCAAAGTCAATTGCTGCAATGGCATTTTGTCATCGGGATGCGCGGAGCTGCTGTGGCCCGTGCTTTTCGGAGCTTGTGCCCCGGTCAGTGACGATTTCAACCTTGACTTTCCCATGGTGGAAAGGACTATGTTGATCTTGTGAGCAGCATTTGGCGGAGTAACACCGTGGACGAATTTCATGCCGGAAAATGCGCCGTCATGGATCTGCCAGCGTTGCGAACGAAAGGGATGGCCGCGCGAACCGTAGCCGGTGCTTTTTGACCTTGATCATTCATCTTTGTCAGCGGGCTTCCTACGATGAGCTCACGCTGCAACGACGGTGCAGCGATGGACATCTTCAGGGCATATTGGCGAATCCATTGTTTCGACAACGCAATGAACTTGCGGGCGCCGCTTACCGGAATGGGCTCTAAGGGTGAGGCAGAGTTCCACCGCCAACCAGGACGAGGAGTGCATCATGGACGACAGGACCATGCACCACGACCACAGCGGCCATCGACACGATGACCACGCAGCCCATCATGCCGTGGATTCGGCACCGCAATCCGGCAAGCCATTTACCGACCTGGTATGCGGCATGAAAGTGGCGGCGGTACCGGACAAGACCATCGAGCATGCGGGGACGGCGTATCACTTCTGCAGCGCCAACTGCATGGAGAAATTCCGTACCGATCCGTCGCGCTACATCAATCCGAGCGCGCCGGAGCCGGCACAGCCTTCAGCGGAGGGCACGGTCTATACCTGTCCGATGCACCCCGAAATCCGGCAGGCCACGCCCGGGAATTGCCCGATCTGCGGCATGACCCTTGAGCCCGTCATGCCCTCGCTCGAGGAAGAAGAGAATCCCGAACTGATCGACTTCCGGCGACGCTTCTGGTGGACGTTGCCACTCACAGTGATCGTGACACTCATGGCCATGTTCGGGCACCGCATCGTCGAAGGCGGCCTGCCGCAGCAGAGCTGGATCGAACTGGCGATCAGTACACCGGTTGTCCTGTGGGCGGGCGCGCCGTTCTTCGTGCGTTGGTGGCGCTCACTGCAGCAGCGCAGCCCCAACATGTGGACGCTCATCGGCACTGGCGTGGCCGCAGCATACGGCTATAGCGTTGTGGCGACCGTGGCACCCGGTATTTTTCCGGCATCCTTCGTCGCGCATGGCCGGATTGGCGTCTACTTCGAGGCTGCCGCCGTGATCACCTCCCTGACACTGCTGGGGCAGATACTCGAACTCAGGGCGCGATCGCAGACCTCTGCCGCCATCAAGTCCTTGCTGGGGCTGGCACCAAAGACGGCGCGCCGCATCCGGAGCGACGGCGGCGAGGAAGACATTCCGCTTACCCATGTTCATATCGGCGACACGCTGCGCGTCCGACCCGGCGAGAAGGTTCCGGTCGACGGGGTGGTGCTGGAAGGAGAAAGCGCGCTGGATGAATCGATGCTGACCGGCGAACCGATTCCGGTGACCAAGCGTCCGGGCGACAAGCTGATCGGCGCGACCATCAACACCAGCGGCAGCCTCATCATGCGCGCGGAAAAAGTCGGCGCGCAGACCATGCTGTCACAGATCGTGCAGATGGTCGCCAATGCGCAGCGTTCGCGTGCACCGATGCAAAGGCTGGCCGACGTGGTGGCCGGGTACTTCGTGGTTGTGGTCGTCTCGATCGCCTTGCTGACGTTTCTTGGCTGGGGCTTTTTCGGGCCGGAGCCCAGTTGGGTATACGGCTTCGTGAATGCAGTTGCAGTCCTGATCATTGCCTGTCCATGTGCGCTGGGACTGGCGACGCCGATGTCCATCATGGCGGCAACGGGCCGCGCGGCTACCCAGGGCATCCTGTTTCGCGATGCCGCCGCGATTGAAAGCATGCGCAAGATCGATACGCTGATTGTCGACAAGACCGGGACCCTGACCGAGGGAAAACCGGCATTCGACCGGGTGGTGCCGGCTTCCGGTTTCACGGAACAGGAAGTGCTGCGCATTGCCGCCAGCATCGACCAGGGCAGCGAACATCCGCTGGCGCACGCGATCGTGGCCGAAGCGCGGCAACGCGGATTGGCGCTCGACAAGCCGGAACGCTTCGAGTCCTCCAGCGGCATTGGCGTGCGGGGCGTCGTCGCCGGACGGCGCATTGCGCTCGGCAATACGGCCTTGATGGAGCAGGAAAAAGTGGACTGGCACGGCATGGGCAGCGCGGCGGAAGCGCTTCGCCAGGAAGGCGCAAGCGTGATGTATCTGGCGGTGGGTGGAAGACTGACCGGCCTGATTGCCGTTGCCGATCCGGTCAAGTCCAGTACGCCGGAAGCGCTCCAGGCGCTGAAGGATGCGGGACTGCATGTCGTCATGGCTACGGGCGATGGCGTCACCACGGCAAGATCGGTGGCGAAGAAGCTGGGCATTGATGAGGTATATGGCGAAGTCAAGCCGCAAACCAAGCTTGAACTCGTGGAGCGCAAGCAGAACGAAGGCAAGATCGTCGCCATGGCGGGCGATGGCATCAATGATGCGCCCGCGCTCGCCAAGGCGAATGTCGGCATCGCCATGGGGACCGGCACGGACGTGGCGATCAACAGCGCGCATGTGACCCTGGTCAAGGGCGATCTGCGCGCGATTGCTCGGGCGCGCACCTTGTCGGTCGACACGGTGCGCAATATGCGGCAGAACCTCGGCTTCGCATTTGTCTATAACGCGCTCGGCATTCCGCTGGCGGCCGGCCTGCTGTATCCGTTCACCGGACAGTTGCTCTCGCCGATGATCGCGGCACTCGCCATGAGCCTGAGTTCGGTCTCTGTCATCACCAATGCGTTGCGCTTGCGCGGTGGCGGGAGCGCTGGAAGTACGCCGCCGGGCGCCGCAGGCGGCCATCGTCAGCTCCTGTTCGGGGCATTGGCTTTCCTGCTGTTGCTTGGCTTGTACTTTGGCGTATTGACCGCCGTCTCCGGCTGGGAATTCACCGTCAGCCAGTTTGCGGAATTCTGGTATTACATCGTGCCGCTCGCCGCCGGCTTCGGCATCCAGATCGGCCTCTTCGTACGCTTGCGCGATCTCGTGACGCATGCGAAGCAGACGGGAACCGTTGTCGCTGCATCCGGCACCACATCGACGGCCGCCATGATTTCCTGCTGCGCGCACTATCTGGCCAATGTCGCGCCGGTGCTGGGCGCAACCGGCCTGGTAGCGTTTGCAGCGCAGTTCCAGGTGCAACTGTTCTGGGTCGGCTTGCTGTTTAGTGCCGCGGGCATTGCCTACATTGGAAACAAGGTCATCAACGCTTCCAGGGAGCACGCAAAATGTCTCGCATGATCGTTCGTACTTGCGTATTGCTTGCTGCATTGGCTGCGTGGAGTGGCGCCGATGCAGGGAACCTTGCCCCGCAGGCCAGCAGCGAATCGGCAGTGACGGTCAAGGTGACGCCGAAAGTGCTGCAAGGCTCGGCGTGGGAATTTGACGTCACATTCGACACCCATACCCAGCCGCTCAATGATGATCTGATGAAGAATGCGATGCTTGTCCTCGCCGATGGTACGCAGATCGCGCCGAAATCATGGCAGGCGGATCCGCCCGGCGGGCATCATCGCAAAGGGGTATTGCGGTTCAACGCGCCTGCGCAGGCACAAGCGGTCGTGGAGTTGCGAATCAATCGGCCGGGTGAGGCAAGGCCGCGTTCGTTCAAGTGGAAGCCCGAATAGCAACTGGAATGCAGCATCCGAGGCAGCGTTTCGCGGAAAGATCAAGAAGCTCCCGGCGCAGGGAGGAGGTGCGCCGGGAGCCGTACTGCAAAAAGCCGGGAGATCCGTCATTGGCCACTTGAGTACTCGAAGCCACGCTGCTGTTTTCGCGTTGCGATAATCGCTTCGTCGCGGACTTCATCCCGCGAACGTGTGCTGCGCGCTACCGGCAGGTTTGGATAGGTCGCCTCAATATTTTGTTCGAGCAGGCCTTGTGTGCGCGCCGCGTTGAGTTCTGCGACCACCTCTGCCCGTGTCTTTGTCGACGGGACATTGTTGAATTCAACCCAGTTGTCGTTGCCAACGGCGTCGCCGGCAAAGGCGCTGGTCAGTCCGGCGGTCAACAGTGCGGTGAATGCGAAGACGGTGGCGAGTTTGTTCGATTTCATGATACGGCCTCTATGTCGTGGGTTCAGTCAAGTGAGCTTGCGTGGATTCGCGGTTTGCATCTCGCTTATCCATGACCCGAGTGTAGATGGCGGGCACGAACAGAAACCTGACGGCCGGATTACAAGTGTGTAATGTGCGGGGCAGCGTGAATGTTTATATGCAGAGACGAGGTGTATCGACACCCGATGCAATACCGCCCGTGGCCGTGTTAATTCGGTCACGGGCGGTAGAAAGACCTTTTCCGGAAACCTGGCCTTCTTAAGGCATGATCTCGACGTACTCGTACACCTCGCAATCCGTGATCTCCTTGCGCGCCGCAAGCGGCAGCGAGGCAAACCATTCCACCGGCCGGTGGCGGTCGATTTCCTGGCCCATGAAACGCACCAGGTCGCAGATCGGGTCGGTGACGTTCTTGCGATAGCGCTCATCGCCTTTCACGTACGCGAGGTACAGGTTCTTCATGCAGTTGCCGCGGCACCAGGAATAGGCTTCGCAGGTGTGGCAGGGCATGTTCGGATGCGGCTGCAAGGGGCTGGCGCGCAGCCAGTTGCCATCCAGGTCGCCCTGCAGCATTTCCGGCAAATGCATCATGTCGGGGCAAGGATAGATTTTCCCGTCCGGCATGACGTTCAGGATGTGCGTCGACACCCGGCATTGGGTCTTGCCGTCATAGAGCTCGATCGCGCGCTTGGGCATGACCTTGTTGCGGATCGCGCCCATGAAAGGAATGATCGGATAGATGTGATCGGTGGACGCAAAGAAGCGCTCGATCAGCTTCGACAGCACCGCCTTGCGTCCTTCGACGGCCTCCGCTGTGTAGGCTTCTCCGGCGACGAACTGAAAGTACACGTAGTCGAAGGTTTCCGTCAGCGCGTCGATCTCCTCGAAGGAAATCGCGTCGTTGCTCCAGGTCATGCGAGCAGTGACTGTGCCGCCGATGCGTTCATGCGTCTCGCGCAGGTTCTTCAGCACCTGACGATAGATGCCGCGTCCGCGGTAGCCGTCAGTCGTCTTCTCACCGCCGTCGATCGACACGAGGATGTTCGACAGGCGGGACAGGACATTGTCCGGCAGGTTGTCGAGCAGGGTGCCATTGGTCTGGAGCTGGAAACGGAAGTTCGGATAGCGCGTCATGACTTCACGTATGAACGGCTGGTTCAGTGTCGGCTCACCGCCGTAAAACGTGACGTAGACATCGTACCCGTCGAGATGCTTGCGGATGAAATTGTCCAGCGCTTCCATCGAGTATGTCACTTTGCCCTGTGAGCCGAGCACGCCGCCTTCCGAAATGGAGCAATAGGTGCACTTCAGGTTGCAGGTCAAGGTGGTCAATAACTGCAATTCCACGCGGCTGCCGACGATGGGCGGCCGATCGTCGACCTGGGGTATTGGCTGCGTCGGATAAAACACGAGCGGAATCGAACTCATGATGGGAAATGACTCCTTATTTTGGTTGTTGGTGAGTGAGGGCGAAAGGGTAGACGATGCAAAAAGCGGGAACAATCGCTCTTCCGATTTACTTGATTTGAGTCAAGAAAAATCAGGGGTTTTCTTGCGGCGTGATCTGGCGGGGGCCTGGGCAATTCGAGTAGGCCACGCGAACGCAGCGCGGCGCAAAGACTGGGCTTGCCATTGCTATTGTGAGGGAAGCAGTTTGCCGGCGCGCGATGATTGACCTGAGGCAAACAATCTCGAGGCTTTTGTTGCCTTAGTGAATCTATTTCCTTAACGTTACCCAAAAGGCCAGAGTGTCCCCATTTCGCCAGTGCGCGTTCGGCGAAGGCGAAACATGCATTGGGCATGTACAGGTAACAATAGCTTTACTGGCAGGCCTGCCGGATGCCGAGAAACGACATCGCGACAGCTTATGCGCAGCGCGCATTCCGGTTACGACATGACCACGCTATTTTGGCTGCAGACCGCTGCATGTGGTGGCGACACGCTCGCGCTGTTGAGCGCGACGTGCCCCAGCGTGGAGCAACTGCTCTCAAGCATGGGAGTGGAGCTCCTTTGGCATCCTTCGCTTTCCTATCACGCGACGCGACACCGTGATGAAACCATGGTGCGCATCATCCATGGCGAGCTGCATCTCGGGATCCTGTGTGTTGAAGGCAGTATTGTCACGGCGCCGCATGGCACCGGCTTGCATGACACCTGCAACGGACGCGCCAAATTGGACGTCGTGCGCGATCTTGCAGAGCATGCGGACCTTGTCGTTGCGGTGGGGACCTGCGCGGCGTTCGGCGGCATGCCTGCCGCGCAGCCCAACGCGGGCGGCTGCATCGGCCTGCAGTTCGATCATGACAGGCCGGGAGGACTGTTCAGCGCCGACTGGCGTTCCCGTGGCGGCCTTCCGGTGATCAATATATCTGGATGCCCGGCGCATCCGCATGCGATCACACAGACGCTGGCCTGGCTGGCAGCGGGCGCACCGCTTGTGCTGGATGAACTGAACCGCCCGACATCGCATTTCAGCAGGATCGTGCATCAAGGATGCACGCGCAACGAATACCATGAATACAACATCGAGGATACCTGTTCGGGCGACCGTGCTTGCCTGTTTTTCAACCTGGGCTGCCAGGGGCCACTGACCCGCGGTATGTGCAACAGCGACTTGTGGAATGGCGCAAGCAGCAAAACGCGTGTCGGTGTTCCATGCTTCGGTTGCACGTCGCCGGACTTTCCACGCGACGGCGATCTGCTGTGCACTGAAAAACTCGGGGAAGTGCCCTTGCATCTGCCACTCGGCGTAGAGCGGGCGCGATACATGGCCTACAAGAACCTGGCTCGTGCCGCAGCGCCGGAACGTGTCCGCAACAAGAAAATGGAACCTTAGATGCCGCGCGTCGAAGTCAACCTGGAGCTGAACCGGGTCGAAGGAGACCTCACCATCGGCGTCACCCTGGAGGACGGGGTCGTGGTCGATGCAAAGACGGTTGGGCATCTGTATCGCGGCTTCGAGCAAATCCTGATCGGACGCACGCCGCGCGATGCCATGGTGATCACACCGCGGATATGCGGCATCTGCAGCACCGTGCATCTCTACGCCGCCGTGCTTGCACTTGAGCAGGCATGGCAGCTTCCCGTGCCTGCCAACGCCGTACGGATACGCGATCTTTGCCTGATGGCGGAAGGCATACAGAGCGACCTGCGCCAGACCTTTCTTTTCTTTGCACCGGATTTCTGCAATCCGCGTTACCGCGAGCACGTGCTGTTTGATGACGTCATGGCGGCCTTCGAACCCTTCAAGGGTGCTATGCATCGTGAGGCGCTCGCCATTACGCGACGTGCCGTCGAGCTCATCGCGCATTTCGGTGGCCAGTGGCCGCATTCCTCTTACATGCTGCCCGGTGGTGTCGCGTCGCCGCCGGACATGCGGCGCATTTTGGCGTGCCAGGCGGTGCTGGATGAGGTATCACGGTGGTATGAGACGCGCGTGATCGGTGCGTCGCTCGAACAGTGGCTGGCGCTGAATAGTGCGCCATCCCTCTACGGATGGCTGGACCAGGAAGGACCCGCGAATAGCGCATTGGGCCTGATGTCCCGCTTCATGCGTTCCATCGGATTGCACCAGCTCGGCGCAGGCACGCCCCATATGATCTCCTTCGCCGGAATCGATCCGCTGCTGCGCGCATCGACCGGCGCCGGTTTTTACGACGCGGACATCAAACAGGTCCTGCCACTGGACCAGGGCCGTATCAACGAGCATGTCCGCTATTCCTGGTTTCGCCAGTACGCGGGCGGTCGTCATCCTTATGAAGGCGAAACCGTTCCCCTGTACCAGCCTGCGTCCGACCGCTACACCTGGGCCAAGGCGCCGCGCTATGCAGACAAGGTAGTGCAGACCGGGCCGCTGGCCGAGCTTTTCATCGGCGGTGACGCGCTGATCCGCAGCTTGCATGAATCGGAAGGAGACAGCGCCTGGCTGCGGCAGCTCGCCCGCATCCGGCGGACGGCATTCAAGCTGGTACGCGCCCGGCAATTGCTGAAGGAAATGGCAGCCCATCTCAATGAGCCCCATTTCCTCAGCCCGCCGGCGCATGCGGAGAAGGACGGCCAGGGATGCGGATTGATCATGGCACCACGAGGCGCGCTGGGTCATTGGGTAAAGATCAGGAATGGCGTGATCGATAAATACCAGATCATTACGCCGACCGCCTGGAATGCGTCGCCACGCGACAGCGCGGGTGAAATGGGGCATTGGGAGCGCAGCCTGATCGGCTTGCGCGTGGCCGATCCGGACGACCCTGTGGAGGTGGGGCATGTGATCCGTTCCCACGATCCTTGCCTGGTTTGTTCGGTTCATTTTCTGGGGAGCGGCCGGCGAGTGCGCTACGCCGCATGAACGATGCGTCACGTCATTTGCTTTGGCAATGAACTGCATGGAGACGATGGGTTCGGCCCTGCGGTGCACGGCCGCCTTGGGCAGATGGTGTTGCCGCCGGATTGGAAAGCATTCAATGCTGGCTGCCGCGGTCTGGATGCACTCGCGCTCTTTCAATGCGACGAGGTCATCGTCGTGGATGCAGCCGCACCCGCTGGCCAACCCGGCAGGCTGGGACAGCCGGAGCTCTACGAAATTGATGCGGAGTCAGTCCTTGCTGGCCACGATGCCGGCGTCGGCTATCTGCTCCAGGCGTTGGCCGCCATGGACGGACGCTTGCCCGCCTTGCGCATCCTTACTGCGGAGATGGCGGCGGTCACCCCGTTTCGGCCCGGACTGTCAGCGCAGATGGCAGGCGCGGTGGACGGGGCGGTGAACATGCTGTGCGCATGGATGCAAGGCCGAGACAGGAACGACAAGGAAGGTGAGGAGTCCAGCAGCCGCATGCAGCAGGAGGAGCAATGAGCGAGAGCGAACGGTTGCGCGGCCTGCATGACGAGCTCGATGCGCTGCGCCTGGCCAACGCGGCGCTCGAAGCGCAAATGATCGCTGCCGCGGAAATCTCGGATCGCATGTTGCGCGAACTGGAGGCCCAGCGCAATGCCTTGCGCGACGCGCATCAGCGGGAACATGCGCTTGCCACGTTTACGCAACGGGTGATGGACACGGTTGCATGCGTGGTCGTCGTGCTCGGGCCGGATGGACGGGTGCGGCAGGAGAACAGGTATGCGCAGGAACATCTTGCCGCAGAACGGGGCAGCCTTGAAGGATGTGCGCTGGATGACCTGCTTCATCCGGAAGAGCGCGATGCGCTGGCATGCCAACAGCCTGTGCTTCCCTGGTCGGCACAATCAGCATTGTTTGAAACGGTCCGGCAACAAGGTATCTACGGTGCGGAACACCGCTTCCTCGTCAAAGACAAGTCCTATCAGCACTTCCTGGTCAACGCGACGATGCTCTACGGGCACCAGGGTACCGAGGAGGGGGCTGTCATCAATGCGATCAATATCACTACCCTGAAGGAACAGGAACTCCGCCTGCGCGTCAACGAAGCCCGCCTCAACGAGGCACAGCAGGTTGCGCGGCTTGGCAGCTGGGAGCTGGACCTGCGTACGAATGCATTGACCTGGTCAGCTGAAGTGTTCCGCATTGTCGAGATCGATCCGGCGTGTTCGGACGCATCGTTCGACCTCCTTCGTGTCGCCATTCATCCAGAGGACCGCGAGACGGTGGAACGGGCGTACATGACGCCGCTCGTGGCCCGTCATCCGCGCGAGCTCGTGCACCGCCTGCTGTTTCACGACGGCCGGACCAAGTGGGTGAGCGAGCGATGGATCACCCACTACGACGATGATGGAAAGGCCGTGCGCGCACTGGGCACCATGCAGGACATCACCGCGCAAAGACAGGCCGAGGAGGACATCCGGCTGTCGGCAAGCGTCTTCGAGAACAGCCTCAACGGGGTTCTCATCACCAGGCCAGATGGCAGCATTTATAAAGTGAACCGGGCATTCACCGAAATTACCGGATACAGCGAAGCGGAAGTGATCGGCAAGACACCGCGCGTCCTCACCTCGGGAAATCATGACAATGCCTTCTATCGCGGCATGTGGGAGTCCCTCCAGCGCGACGGCAAATGGGAAGGAGAGATGCAGAACCGCCACAAGGAAGGGCGGATGATGGTGATCTGGCAGAGCGCCTCGGCCGTGCGCAATGCGAAAGGCGAGATCACGCATTATATCGGCATCTTCTACGATATCTCTGAGCAGAAAGCATCGGCGGAGCGCGTCTACCGCCTTGCCCACTACGATGTCCTGACCGGATTGCCCAACCGTGCCTTGCTGCTGGATCGCTGCGAGCGCGCGCTGACCCGTGCCCGGCGCGAAGGCAGCCGCTTCGCGGTCCTCTTTCTCGACCTGGACCGGTTCAAGCACATCAACGACAGCCTCGGACATCCCGTGGGTGACGAGCTCTTGCGCGCGGTGGCAAAGCGCATCCAGCAGTCGCTGCGTGAAGAGGACACGGTGGCGCGCATCGGCGGCGACGAGTTTGTCGTCCTCGTGGAGAATATCGAAACGAACCACGATGCGGTCGTGATTGCCGACAAGCTCCTGGACGCATTCATCTCGCCGCTTGAACTGCGCGCCCATACCTTGTCAGTAGGAACGACCATCGGTGCCAGCGTCTATCCGGACCATGGCCACGACGTGACCAGCCTGATCAAGAATGCGGACCTGGCCTTGTACCAGGCGAAGGAGAATGGGCGAGGGTGTTTCAGGTTTTACGAAACGCAGCTGACCGAATTCGCGACCGAACGCATGGGTCTGGAGAACGACTTGCGTCAGGCAATGCAGCGCCATGAGCTCAAGGTTCACTACCAGCCGTTCTACAAGCTCGACGATGGCCGGATCATCGGTGTCGAAGCGCTGCTGCGCTGGCATCATCCGGAGCGCGGCATTGTTTTTCCTGACACCTTCATCCCGATCGCGGAAGACACCGGCCTGATCATCACGCTGGGGCACTGGGTGCTGGAACAGGCCTGCCGCCAAGCCAGGGCGTGGCTGGATGCAGGGTTCCGGCTTGACACCATTGCCGTCAACCTCTCGGGGATCCAGCTCCAGCGCGGCAACATCGTCGCCGCCGTGGGCCGCGTGCTGGAAGATACGGGACTGCCGTCGCGCTGCCTGGAACTTGAGATTACGGAAACCTACATCATGCGCCATGTCGAGCGCGATATCCGCGAACTCGAAGCCTTGCACGCGCTGGGAGTGCGCCTGGCGATCGATGACTTCGGCACAGGGCAGTCCTCTCTGAGTTATCTGCGCCGGCTCCCGGTGAGCAAGCTCAAGATCGATCGATCCTTCGTGGCCGACCTCGCGCATCCGGGCGCGAGTGCAAGCATCACGCGCGCCATCCTCGGGCTCGGCAGGGAACTGCAGATGACGGTGGTAGCAGAAGGCGTGGAAACCCCGGAGCAGGAAACATGGCTGCGGACGCTGCACTGCGACCAGGTGCAGGGTTTCCGTTACAGCAGGGCGGTGGAAGCGGAGGCGCTGACCGCCTTGCTGAAGGAGAGCAGGGACGGGATGCCCGCCTCCCCGAAAAGCGCAGGCTAAAGCGGGTTGCTGTTCAGGCAACGCGAACTATTTCTTGCGGCATCGTTTGCGCATGGGCGCCATGGTATGCCGAAATAGGCGGCCGGCGTTCGAGGGCTGGCCTTGCCGCTTGCGCTTGCACGACACCTTTTCCCTCGTCGTCCTCGCGAAGGCAGGGACCGATAGGGCGGTCGGATACTTCTATCTGCCTGTGCGAGCGAAGCGCAGAATCAACCGGTCATGGGTCCCCGCCCTCGCAAGGACGACGGGGAGAGATATGCCGACCTTGAACTAGTGGCCTCCGCCCGCACGCAATGCGATGTGCAGCAAGGACAAGTGCTTCGCATACGGCGAAGGCCTCGTATCGTGAGGAATCAAGCGCTACTTCTGCGAAGGTTCCTGGTCCTTGTCCGCATCCTTGATGCCATCCTTGAAACCTTTGATCGCCTTGCCAAGATCGGTGCCGACATCGCCCAGCCGCTTCGTGCCGAACACCAGCATCACGATCACCAATACGACGAGCCAGTGCGCAATACTTAATTCACCCATTTTCCTGTCCTTCAGTTTCCAGTTTCGTTTGATCCCAGGCGCTACAGCCGGCTCCTGTTGGATTGCACTACCGGAAATTTGTTCCTTCCCCGCATCACCAGCCCTTGTCAGGCAATGGAAAGGTTCATTGCACTACACTCGCGAGGCAAACACTTTGAAGGGAAATGCCTTGGCCCGACCAGTCCGCCTTGCCGCGATCGTTGCAATTTTGCTCTCGCTTTGCGCATGCGACCATGCAGTGCGCGCCCACATCGGCACCAGGTACATCATTGAGGGCGATCCGCAAAGCGCGATCTATCCGAAGGAGATCGAGCCGCGGGACGAAGATGTGCTGATCACGCTCAAGGAAGGTGCGCCACGGCCTGAGGTGCTGCTGATCGAGGCCGGCGGGCGCGAGACGCGCTTTCCATTTGCGACCGAGGGAAGCATGTTGGTCGTTCCTGCCAAATTCGGTCGCCTGCGGCTGCGCCACGAAAGCGATTCGCCCGTCGACGTCGTAGAACAGACTGCGGCGAAGTAGCGGCTAGACACGCTTCGGTCTTCGGCTTGCGGGCATAGCGTGTTGCAAATTTGACTCCCGCATCCTCTGCGCATAAACTAAGCCGCGTTTGGTGCCTGCCCGCATATTCATGCGGACAGTTAAACGGGAAACACGGTGCTTTTCAAAGTTAACGTGTGCTGCCCCCGCAACGGTAAGCAAGCGTCGCGCGTGCTCGCGACAGCCGGCCCTTCGTACCACTGTGCAGTCTGCATGGGAAGGTAGGCCGGTTCGACTTGCCAGCCCGGATACCGGCCAAACATCATTCAGGATGAGCCGATGATTGCAGACGGGGAGTACTGCGATCACTACCATCACATTGTTAACCCTATTTTTATGGGCCATGTCCGCTGCGGCGGCATGGAAGGCACATGCGCATTCCACACATCGAATCCACGGCTGACGCCGTGCTGTCCAAGGCACTCGACCACGCAATCAACAACAAGACCAAGCCGCTCGGCAGCCTTGGCATGCTTGAAACCATCGCGAAGCAGATCGGGATGATCCAGCAAACGGTCTGTCCGACGATCCATCGTCCGTCCATTCTCGTCTTTGCCGGCGACCACGGCGTCGTGGCCGAGAACGTCTCCGCCTTTCCGCAAAGCGTGACCTGGCAGATGGTCGAGAACTTTCTGGCGCAGGGCGCCGCCATCAATGTCTTTGCAAACCAGAACGACTGTGCGTTGCATGTCATCGACGCCGGCGTCAACCATGACTTCGGTGCGCGCGATGGCCTGATCGACCGGAAGGTCGGCCCGGGAACGCGCAATTTCACACAAGCGACTGCGATGGACAAGGAGGAATGCGCGCTGGCGATGAAGCGCGGCATTAGCCTGGTCGACGACCTGGATGCCAATGTGATTGGCTTCGGTGAGATGGGAATCGGCAATACTAGCTCCGCTGCGGCGATCATGCACAAGCTGACCGGTGTACCTGTGGCCGAATGCGTTGGCGCGGGTGCCGGCCTATCGAGCGACGGCGTTGCGCACAAGAAGAATGTGATCGAACGCGCCGTCGAACGTCATGCCTCAGTCAGTGACCCCCTCGATGTGCTGGCGGGATTCGGCGGTTTCGAGATCGCCATGATGACCGGCGCAATGCTGCGCGCCGCCGAGCGCCGCATGGTGCTCCTGATCGATGGATTCATCGTGTCCAGCGCATTGCTGGTCGCCGCGCGTCTGCAACCTGCCATCCTGGATTACTGCGTGTTTTCGCATTGTTCGGACGAGCGTGGCCATCAGCAGATGCTTGCGCATCTCGGCGCGCGGCCTCTGCTCACGCTGGGCCTGCGACTGGGCGAGGGCAGCGGCTGCGCGCTGGCCTTGCCGCTGCTGCGTGCTGCAACCAGTTTCCTGAACGAGATGGCGACCTTCGAGTCCGCGCAGGTCAGCGGCGCGAAGGCGTGACGATGATGCAGTCGTTGGAGACGTCACCGAGAGGGCTGGCTGGCCGTGTGATTCATCAGTGCCGGCTGTTCTTCACCGCCGTGCAGTTTTTTACGCGGCTGCCGGTTCCGCGCTGGGTGGGTTTCGATCCGGGATGGCTGCATCAGTCCACGCGCTACTTCCCGGCCGTCGGCTTGCTGGTCGGCGTCGCGACGGCGATCGTGTATGCATTGTGCGTCTGGTTTTGGCCACCGTCAGTCGCGGTCTTGCTCTCGACGGCAGCCGGGATCTACCTGACCGGTGCCTTCCATGAAGACGGGTTCGCCGATGTGTGCGACGGCCTGGGCGGTGGCGTCACGCGCGAACGCGCGCTGGAAATCATGAAGGACTCGCGCATTGGTGCATACGGCGCCATTGGCATTGGCATGATGCTTGCCGTGAAGTGCCTGGCCCTGTCCTCCCTCCCGTCGCCGCTGGCGATAGCGGCGCTGCTAGCTGCGCATCCCTTGTCGCGCTTCGCAGCGGTCACGCTCATATGGCGTCTCGACTATGTCAGGGAAGAAGGCAAGTCAAAACCGCTTGCGCAGCAGATGTCGCCCCTGGAATTCATCATCGCCGCATTGACTGCCCTCACCGCGCTGACGGCGTTGTTGGGTATCGGCCTGCTGTCCTGGAAGACCCTTGCTGCCGGAGTCGCCGCCACTGGTGGCGTCACGATCTGGATGGCAAGGAAATTCATCCGGCGCATCGGCGGCTACACCGGCGATTGCCTCGGCGCCGTGCAGCAGGTGGCTGAAGCAGCGTTCTATCTTGCGGCCTTGGCGACGGCTGGATAATCGATGCGGCTCTACCTTGTCAGACATGCGAAGCCGGCCATCGTGCCCGGCATCTGCTATGGCAGTTCCGATCTACTGGTGTCGCAGGAAGAACATGAGCGTGCGGTGTCGGCGCTGGCGTGCCGATTGCCGGAGGGGCTTCCGGTATTCTCCAGCCCGCTGCGCCGCTGCAGTACCCTGGCTGTTGCACTCGCCGCCCGACTTGGTGTGTCTCCGCCGATTCACGACCAGCGCTTGGCAGAAATGCATTTTGGCCAGTGGGAGATGCGGACCTGGGAGGAAATCGATCGTGGCGAGGTCGAGGCATGGGCTTCGGATGTCGTCGGCTATCGACCGGGCGGCGGCGAAAGCGTGCTGGAGGCCGCACGGCGGGTTCATGCGTTTCATGCGGAGCGCATGCGCTGCCAGGAGGATGCACTGGTCGTTTGTCATGCGGGAACCATACGCCTGCTTATGGCCTGCCGCGACGGCAGCACTGCAGAAGAGGTGGCGCTTGCAGCGGCGCGTGATCCGGGGAAGATCGGCTATGGCGAGCTGGTTGTCCTTGACTGCCCGGCTTGTCCTTGACCCGTGCACGCTTTACAATAGGCATGTTTTGGTGCCCGCGCGCATGTTCATGCGCGCAGTTAAACGGGAAACACGACGCGTCATGGTCGATTCATGAAGCTAACGTGTGCTGCCCCCGCAACGGTAAGCAAGCATCGCGATTGATCGCGATAGCCGGCCCCTCGTACCACTGTGCAGTTTGCATGGGAAGGTAGGCCGGTTCGACTTGCCAGCCCGGATACCGGCCAGGACAGGTGGAAGCACGCGGACGGGGATCTTCGCGACATCGAGAAGTGTCATCTGAAACTTCTCATTCGTCATATCCGGTTCCAGTGCTTCTGTTCAATCCGGCTGCGGGGAAGCGGCCGGTTGTCTTTCTCTGGATATCATTTCGTGATTTCATCAATTTACCGACCAGCCGGTACGGCGCGTCGCCCACTTGCAATGGCACTGGCTGTTGCAGCTTCCACATCTGCCTTCGGGCAGGCTGTCCAAACCAAGAAACTGGAACCAGTCGTCGTTACCGCGACACGTACGCCGCAAATTGCCGGTGAGGTGTTGAGCGATAACGTCGTCATCACTTCAGAAGAGATCGCGCAGTCCGGCCAGGTTTCGCTGGTCGACATGCTGCAGGCCAGGCGTGGTATCGAAATCTCCCGCAACGGCGGCCCTGGCACCAACTCTTCCGTATTCATTCGCGGCACCGCGAACAATCAGAACATCGTGCTGGTCGATGGCGTTCGCGTTGGTTCCGCGACCACGGGAGGTGCATCCTGGGCGGCTATCCCCTTATCGCAGATCGATCACGTGGAGATCGTCTACGGCCCGCTTTCGAGCCTGTACGGCGCGGACGCAATGGGAGGCGTGGTGCAGATCTTCACCAGGAAGGGTGAAGGCAAACCGGCCCCGGCTATTTCTGCTGGTGTCGGGAGCTACAACACGCGCAATCTTGAAGCGGGCATCTCCGGCGCCACTGCCGGAGAACGGAAGTTCCGTTATGCGCTGAACGCGGCGCATGAAACCTCTGATGGCTTTTCCGCGACAAAGGCGGGCGCATTTGGTTTCAATCCGGACAAGGATGGATACACGAGCGACAACGCGAGCGGTCAGTTCAGCCTTGAGCTGGCGAAGGATCAGGAAATCGGCCTCAGCCTGCTGCACAACCACCTGAATGCGCAATTCGATAACAGCAGGATCTTCGATGACCGTAACGTGCAGACGCTCGATACCATCGCGCTTCATGCGAAGAACCGGATCACCTCCAGCTGGTTGAGCACCGTGCAGCTGTCGCAGTCCGACGACAAGCTCGCGTCAATCACCGCGTCCGGCAGAAATTTCTTCGATACCCGGCAAACCGGCCTGAGCTGGCAAAATGATGTGAGCATCGGGAAGGACGTGCTGCAGATGGTGCTGGAACGGCGCGAGGAAAAAGCCGATACCAGCAACGCTGCGGTCAACCGTACCCGCACCACGAACTCCGTTGCGGCCGCATACCAGCTGCGACGCGGCGCGCATTTGGCCACTGCCAGCGTGCGCAACGACGACAGCTCGCAAACCGGTGCGACGACGACAGGCAGCCTTGCCTACGGCTATCGCATGACCAATGCATTGCGTGCCAACGCAAGCCTTGGCACCAGCTTCAGGGCGCCAACTTTCAATGAACTGTTTTTCCCTGGCTACGGCATCGCATCAAACAGGCCGGAAAAAGGCAGGGACATGGAAGCGGGGCTGTACCATGACGATGGAAAATCGCAGTTCAGCGCGGTGTATTACCACAACCGCATCACGGACCTGCTCGTCACCGCCTTCCCTTGCCCAGTCGACCCCGCCACCCATCAATTCGGCTGTGCCTATAACGTCAACAAAGCCTTGCTCAGCGGCGTGACCTTCGGCGCCAGCACCACGCTCGGAAATTACCTCATGCATGGCAGCCTGGACCTGCAGGACCCGCATGACGAAACCACAGGTCGCCAGCTCGCGCGCCGCGCGCGCCATCACGGAACCGTGGGTGTCGACTACCACGCCGGGTCCGTGCGCGCGGGCAGCGAACTCGTGTTTGCCAGCAGGCGTTACGACGATGCCGCGAACAGGAATGTGCTGGGCGGGTACACCCTCGTCAATCTGCACGCCAGCTATGACTTCGCGCCGGACTGGTCATTGTTCGGACGATGGGACAACGTGTTTGACAAGAAGTATGAACTGGTCAGGAACTACGCGACCGCCGGCTCAAGTCTGTTTATCGGCGTGCGTTACGCCATGAAATAGGCGAGGCAGGTAACGCAAGAACGCAAGCCATCAACCAAGAGCGCCTATCAAAATGCTACTGCGCAACCTGATCCCGGACCTGCGATGCACACCGTAGCTTACGTACGGTTACGCTTCTCGATCCAGGATCGGGCTGCCCGCTACGCATTTGATAGGCGCTCTAAATCGTTTCAGAGGAACCATGAGCGAAAGCGACATCAATCAGCGCCACCATGCACGCATGCAGCGCAAGAAGGAAATTGTTGACCAGAAGATCGAATCGGCGTCGCGCAACGTCGGCGTACTGCTAGTCAATACCGGCAATGGCAAGGGCAAGAGTTCGAGCGCCTTCGGCATGGCAATCCGCGCCCTTGGCCATGGCATGAAGGTTGGCGTGGTGCAGTTCATCAAGGGCGCCAAATCGACAGGCGAAGAGCTGTTCCTGCAGCGTTTTCCTAACGAGGTCGAATTCCACGCGATGGGCGAAGGCTACACCTGGGAAACCCAGAACCGCGAGCGAGACGTCGCCTGCGCCGAGCGCGCATGGCAACAGGCAAAAGTATTCCTGTCGGATCCTGCAATCGGATTCGTCGTGCTGGACGAACTCAATATCGCGCTCAAATACCATTATCTGGATATCCACCGCGTCATCGCCGACCTGCATGCCCGCCCGCTGATGCAGCATGTGGTAGTGACGGGACGCGGTGCGTTGCCGGAGATGATCGCTGCGGCGGATACGGTCACCGACATGCAGCCGGTGAAACATGCATTTGCCGCCGGCATCGCGGCACAACACGGCGTGGAGTGGTGAGATGGCATCTTCTGTCAAAGCTGTCCTGGTCTCAGCGGTTGCATCCGGCCAGGGAAAAACGACCGTCACGGCGGCACTTGCGCGCAAGCTGGTCCGGTCCGGGATGCGCGTACGGGTATTCAAGACCGGCCCGGATTTCCTCGATCCGATGATGTTGCAGCAGGCGGCCGGCATGCCGGTGCAGTCGCTGGACTTGTGGATGGTCGGGCCTGACCATTGCCGCAAGCTGCTGGCGCAAGCGAGCGCGGACGCCGATGTCATCCTGATCGAGGGCGTGATGGGACTGTATGACGGCACGCCATCCTCCGCCGACCTGGCCCGCGCATTCGGCGTGCCGGTGCTTGCCGTGATTGACGCCTCCGCGATGGCGCAGACTGCCGGCGCGCTAGTGCTCGGCTTGCGTGATTATGGTCCGGTGAATCTTGCTGGCGTGATCGCCAATCGCGTCGGCAGCCCCGGCCACGCGCGCATGATCAAGGATGCGATGCCTGGCGTACCGTTGCTGGCCACGCTTGCGCGCCAGGAGGAATCCCTGCCGGAACGCCATCTCGGGCTGGTGCAGCCGGGCGAAATCGAGACGATCGATACCTTGCTCGATCGCATTGCCGACGAACTCCTGCTCGACACGGAAGCGTGGCAGGTATTGCCGCCGGTGGCGTTGGCCGACGACGACGCGGCTGAGCCGGTTGAACCTCTCTTGCGCGGCAAAACCATCGCGATTGCACGCGACGCTGCCTTTGCATTTCTGTATCCCGCCAATCTCGATTGCCTGCGCGAGCTCGGCGCCGAGCTGGTCTTCTTCTCTCCCTTGGAGAACGAGCCAGTGCCGAAGCAGGCCGATGCGATCTACCTTCCCGGTGGCTATCCGGAACTGCACGCGCAGCGCCTGTCGCAGGCGCAGGCATGGCAGGCGTCGATACGCGATGCCCACGCAGCGCAGCGTCCGATCCTTGCCGAATGCGGCGGCATGATGGCGTTGACCGATAGCCTGGCCGATACTGATGGCCAGACCTGGCCGATGACTGGCCTGCTGCGTGGGCAGGTGGTCATGCAGAAGCGCCTCGCCGCGCTCGGCTCGCAAGGCTGGTCGACGCCGCAAGGCCAGTTGCGCGGGCATGCATTCCATTACTCGCGTCTCGAAACCGATGTTGCGCCGTTTGCGCGCACCAAGAGACATCCGTCCGGCGATGCGGGGGAGGCGATTTATCGCAACGGTTCACTCACTGCTTCCTATTTCCATGCGTATTTCCCGTCCTGCCCATCGGCTGTGGCGGCGCTATTCCTCGGCAGGGCAGGCGCATGAGACGTACGCTCGTGTTTGGCGGCGCCCGTTCCGGCAAGAGCGCGTATGCGGAGAACCTGGCCGCGGCGTCCAGCCGGGACGTCATCTACGTAGCGACCGCGCAGGCGGGTGATGCGGAGATGACGGCGCGCATTGCACATCATCGCCAGCGGCGCAGCCATTGCCGCTGGCAGACAGTGGAAGAGCCGCTCGCGCTCGGCCAGGCCATCGCGCGCTGGAGCCGGCCGGACACCCTGCTGCTGGTCGATTGCCTGACCGTCTGGCTGTCGAACCTGCTGTTCGCAGAGAACGGGGACTTCCCCGAGATTGGGTCGATTGCACCGCCTGCGATTTTTCTTGAACAACGCGAAGCTTTTTTGAGCGCGCTGGAGCAGGCGCAGGGCGATGTTGTTCTGGTGTCGAATGAAGTCGGGATGGGCATCGTGCCGAAGGGCGCGGTGTCGCGCTGGTTTGTCGACGAGGCGGGCCGCCTGAACCAGGCGGTGGCGGCACGCTGCGAGCAGGTGGTCTGGGTGGCTGCCGGATTGCCGCTGGTGCTGAAGGGGGAACGATGATCCTCGGCTTGAATCTGTCCACGCTGGTCGTGCTGCTCACCGGCGGCATCATCCTCGATGCGGTGCTGGGCGAAATGCGTCGCTGGCATCCGCTGGTGGGGTTTGGCCGCATCGCCGGCTGGCTGGAAAAGCGTCTCAACGTGGGACAGTGGCGGTTTGCGAGAGGATTGCTGGCATGGATACTGGCCGTGCTGCCGCCGGTGGCGCTTGCCGTCTGGTTGGCGAGCGCGGGCGGTGTTGCAGCCGTTGTGCTGCATGTGCTCTTGCTGTATTTCAGCCTCGGCCTGCGCAGCCTGCGCGAGCACACGCAACCCATCGAACAGGCGCTGGCGCAAGGCGACCTGGACAAGGCCCGGCAGCTTACATCGCGCATCGTCAGCCGCGATACCCAACATGCTGATTCCGGCGCATTAGCGAAAGCGGCAGTGGAGTCGCTGCTGGAAAACGGCAACGACGCCGTGTTCGGCACCTTGTTCTGGTTCGTCGTTGCCGGTGGTCCGGGCGCCTTGCTGTTCCGCCTGTCCAATACCCTCGATGCGATGTGGGGCTACCGCACGCTGCGTTTTCTGGCCTTTGGCTGCGTGGCCGCCCGCATTGACGATGTGCTGAATCTGATTCCCGCGCGGCTGACCGCGTTGTCCTACACGCTGCTGGGCGATAGCCGCCGCGCCTGGCTGTGCTGGCGCACGCAGGCGCGGGCGTGGCCCAGTCCGAATGCGGGTCCGGTCATGGCCTCCGGCAGCGGCGCGCTCGGGCTCATGCTCGGCGGCCATGCATGCTATGACGGCGTGGATGAAGTCAGGCCGCCGCTCGGCAATGGCCGCGCGGCGCAGGCGGCGGATATCGGGCGCTGCTGGCGGCTGGTGCGAGGGAGTGTCTTGCTGTGGGTGTGCGTACTGTGCGCCGCCGCTTTGATTGAAAGGATGTTGCATGCTTGAGCATGGAGGGAACCTGCACGATGCGGTCGCGCATTTCGGCATTCCACTCGCGGAGTGGTTGGACCTGTCGACCGGCATCAACCCGCAACCCTACCCGGCGCTGATGTTGACTCCCAATGCGTGGCACAGGTTGCCACCGGCGAGTACGGCACTCGCTGCGGCGGCCTGCGCACACTACGGCGCGCCGTGCATGCTGCCGGTTGCCGGCACGCAGGCAGCCATCCAGGCCTTGCCGCGCCTGCGCCCGAAGTCGCGAGTGGTGGTGGCCGGGCCATCCTACGCGGAACATGCGTACCGCTGGCAGCAGGCCGGCCACAGCATGCGCGAAGTTCCCTATCCGGAACTCGGGCAGGCCGTGGAGGATTGCGAAGTCATGGTGGTCGTCAATCCGAACAATCCGACCGGCGCCACTGTCGAGCCACAGGTATTGCTGGCGTGGGCCGAGCAATTGGCTTCGCGCGGTGGCTGGCTGATCGTCGATGAAGCATTCGGCGACACCATGCCGCACCTGAGCGTGGCAGACAGAACCAACCGGCCGGGCCTGATCGTGTTGCGCTCGGTCGGCAAGTTCTTCGGCCTTGCCGGCCTGCGGCTTGGCTTTGTAGCTGCACAGGAAAGCCTGCTGGCAGACCTGGCGGAACTGATCGGGCCGTGGTCGGTGAGTGGTCCGGCGCAGGAAATTGGATGCGCGGCCTTGTCCGATGGGCCATGGCAGGACGCAACTTTCAACCGCCTGCAACGCGACGGCGAACGCCTGCGCTCGCTGTTGTCTCGCCACAGTATCGTCTCATCGGGAAGCGCGTTGTTCCAGTGGTGGCCGGAACCGCGGCTCGAGGCATTCTGGCAGCACATGGCAGAGCGCGGGATCTGGGTACGATTGTTTCCGCAGAAGGCGCGCGGCATACGTGTCGGCTTGCCGCCGGATGAAGCAGGGTGGCAACGCCTGGAGCAGGCGCTGCATGACTGGCCTCTGACAGGAAGCAAGGGATGAGGGCGGCCGTATTCATGCTGGCCTGCGTGCTTGCAGCCAAGGCTACGGCTGCCATCAGCGTACGCGACGACGCGGGCAACATCGTCGTCCTGCAGCAACCGGCAAAGCGCATCATTTCCCTCGCGCCGCACGTGACGGAATTGCTGTTTGCTGCGGGCGGCGGCGCATCGATCGTTGGCACCGTCAGCTACAGCGATTACCCGCCCGCTGCAAAAACCATTCCGCGCATCGGCGACAACTGGCAGGTCGATCTCGAGCGCCTCGTGGCACTCAAGCCGGACTTGCTCGTGGTCTGGCGTCACAATGCTTCGGCGCGCCAGATGGAACAGTTGCGCGCGCTCGGCATTCCGCTTTACTACAGCGAACCGCACAAGATGACTGATGTCGCGGAGACGCTCGAGCGCCTCGGCAAACTGCTGGGAACGGAACAGCAGGCGAACAGGAGTGCGGGTGAACTGCGCCAGGGATTGAGCGCGCTCGCTGCACGTTTCAGCCAGCGCCCGACGGTGCGCGTGTTTTACCAGGTCTGGGACCGCCCTCTGTACACGCTCAACAGCAGCCACATCATCAGCGATGCGATCCGGGTCTGCGGCGGTGAAAATATTTTTGCGCAGATGCCGATGGCGGCACCGCAGATTGGCGTGGAGGCCGTATTGCAGAAAAACCCGGAAGCCGTCATCGCCGGTACCTTGCGTGATCGCGCATCGGACGGCGCTGCTATCTGGAAGAAATACCCGACACTGGAAGCAACGCGCCATGACAACCTGTTCACGCTGGATGGCGACTTGCTCAACCGTCCAGGGCCGCGCATCATTTCAGGGGCCGCCGCGCTCTGCGAAAAACTGGAGCAGGCGCGCATTCATCGAGGAGAACGACCATGACTTACCAACGCATCGCATGCCTGTCCACCGAAGCGGTGGAAACGCTCTATGCGCTCGGCGCACAGGATGCCATCGCCGGCATTTCCGGCTTTACCACCCGCCCGCCGCAGGCGCGTAGCGAGAAACCGAAGATCAGCGGATTTTCATCCTCGCGCATCGAGCGGATCCTGGCGGTCAAGCCTGACCTCGTGATCGGTTTTTCCAACCTGCAGGCGGATATCTGCCGCGACCTGGCGGCAGCCGGAGTGGAAGTCCATCTGTTCAACCAGCGCGACGTCGCGGGCATCCTGCGCATGGTGCAGACACTCGCCGCATTGGTCGACCGTAGGGAAGAAGGCAGGAAACTGATCGATGAGCTGCAGTTGAAGGTGGACGCTGCACGCGCACGGGCAGCGCAATGGCCAGTCCGCCCGAAGGTGTATTTTGAGGAATGGAATGACCCGCTGATCAGTGGCATCGGCTGGGCGTCCGAGGTGATCCAGGTGGCAGGCGGGGAGGACATCTTTGCCGAACTGGCGAAGCAACCCGGTGCGAAGGAACGCATCATTGCCGACCCGATGGAAGTCGTGCGCCGCGCGCCGGACATCATCATCGGCTCGTGGTGCGGCAAGAAATTCCAGCCTGCGTCGCTGTGCGAGCGGCCGGGATGGGACACGATCCCCGCTGTACAGCAGGGGATGGTGAGTGAAATCAAGTCCGTCGACATCCTGTCGCCGGGGCCGTCGGCCATCAATGAGGGTTTGCGCCAGATCAGCGATTTGATCGCGCAGTGGCAAGAGCGGAGAAAGCGCGCCTGAACAGGAGAGACTGCGGGCAGTCGTGCCTGCGTGCCCGCGTGCCGTCGCAAGCTGCGCGTCCCCTTGGCTGTTAGACTGAGGCCTGCAGCGAACTCAGGCAACTTCTTCCATTGACCACCTATACCCTTCCTTCAACGGTTCACTCCGACATCGAGATCCGCAAGAGCCGGTTCCTCGGCATCGTCATGCCCGTAGAGAGTCGGGATGCCGCGATGCACCAACTGCAGGCGCTGCGCGAGCAGCACCCCGGCGCCGCCCATGTCTGCTGGGCCTTGCTGGCGGGCGGCCAGTCCGGCATGTCTGACGACGGCGAACCATCGGGCACTGCCGGAAGGCCCATCCTGGAAGTGTTGCGCCACCACGAGCTGGATGGCGTGTTGGGTGCTGTCGTCCGATACTACGGCGGCATCAAGCTCGGCGCCGGTGGACTGGTGCGTGCCTATACGGATGCCATCGCGCTCGCGTTGAAGGACGCCGTGCGGATCGAGCGCATCGCGCGCAGTGATTTGATCGTCGCGCTTGAATATGCGGACGAGGCCAGGGTGCGGCGATGGATCGAGCAAATGCATTACGAATTGGCGGAGGCCTGTCATGGCGAGGCAGTGAGGCTTGTTGTACGCTTGCCGTCCGACAGGCTCGCCGATGCGCGTGATGAGCTCCTGACACTGACCGATGGACGTGCTCTGCTGAGATGATGTCGCTCACTCCCTCCACCTGGCGCTGTGCTTGCGACGAACTACAATGATGAATGACGTCGTGGGGAACGCTTGCCGGATGGCAGCAATGCCACTGTGTCACATTACTTTTAAACGTGGAGGAATACGAATGAAACGAATTCTCATTGGCCTGCTCGCCGTCCTGCTCTCGGCTTGCGCCTATCGTGAAGTAGGGCATCCGGTCAGCCTGCTTGGCGATCCTGCCCCGGTTGCAGCTGCCACCAGGACCGTGATCATCCAGCCGGACACCACCTGGACGCATGTCACCGGGGGCGATACCGTGAAGTTTGTCGTTGGGGACAAATCGTTCGCCTGGGTCTTCAACGTAGGCGCTAGCGTCGACTCATTCGACTTGCGCCGGGTCGCGCCGCCGGGCGTCCTTGACCATCAGGTCATCGTCGGCATCGCGCCCGATCCTCGTTATCTTGGTGGCGGCGGCAGAAGAATGTAAGCCGGTCATGTCTGCGTGCCGCCGCTCGCAGCCGACAAGTCATCATCGGGAGATGGCAGGCCAGATGACGGTTGCGGCGATGCTCTTGGTCGAGCCCGTCATCTCGGTATTATTCAGCCACACGGCAAGCACGCCGGACGGCGTTGCCGCCAGGGTCGGATAGTACAGGCGTGCAAATGGCACTGGCGGGCCGGACACGACCAGTCCGGGCGCAGCTGGGGTGACTGTTCCGTTGATGCTGACGTGTGCCGCATAAATGCCCGTCGGCCCGCCCGGATTATTCACGTATGCGCCGCGCGACCAGGCGAGGAGATAATCCGAGCCCGTGAAAACCAGTCCCGGGTAGTCGGCATTGGCCGTTATTCCGGTCGCGATGGCGATTCCGCCCGTTGCAGCGGGGCCATTCAACAAATTGCCTGCGTGAGTGACCAACGAGCCATACATATCCCCCGGGCCCGGTGAAAAGCTGTAGCTCTGCCCCGGATAGTTGCGCCGATCGATCCACGTCACGAGGCAATTGGTGGCGTCACAAGCGACTTTGGGAGAGTATTGCGCTTCAGGCGCGGTGCTGACCTCGATCGGCGTCGCATCGAGGACCATGCCTCTTGGCGAGACCCGCGCCGCGAACAAATTGCGGTCGGCGTTCTGACCGGACACCCAGGCAACAAGAAAATCAGTGCCGTTGAAGGCAAGCGACGGCATTTCGCCTGTGCCGATGCGGAATGGCGATCCGATGACGCCGTCGCGCGAGATGCGTATCCCGTTCACCGAAAGGCCATCCATCTCGCTGAACTCGGTATACACGACGAGGTAAGTGTTCGCCCCGTACGCGACCGCTGGCGAGAACACGCCTGAAAAATAGCCGACCTGGTCCGAAGAAAGCAAGGTCAGCCCGGGATACGGATCAAGTACTTCACCAATGCCGCTGATCCTTTGCGCATGCAGGTCGTCACCACGCGTGGTCACAAGCACGAAGCCGGAACCATCCGAAGCAGCCGCAAGGCCGGACGCAGAACTTGGCGAAGGAGGTGAAACGGCAAATTCACTCTGCACCAGTCCGTTCGCACCGACGAATTCAGCGGTCAACTGCTTGTCGGTCGCTGTGTCCTTCCGGCTGACGAGCAGGTAGCGCTTTCCATCGCTGGCCAATGCCGGGCGGCCCGGCTTGGTTGCATCGGAGTTCGCGTTCGCCAGCGCGATCATCAAGTCTGTCGGCGGCAAGATTCCCGCGCCGATGTTATTCACCAGCATTCCGCGCACGTCGAGCGTTTCGGATGTGGAGGTCGTGCCGATCGTCGTCTGGATGGACTGGCGCAGTGTGCCCACGTCGGGCGCGCGCCACTCGTGAAGCGTCTGCGCCACCGGTACTGTTCCGCCGTGCGACAGTTTCACGCTTCCCGTGATGTCATAGCGCAGGCGTGCCGTGCTGGAAAAGCTGCCGAGCCTGGTGGAAAGAGTTTCGACTCCTTCGACAACACCGTTGACTTTCACATCGAGACGGTCGTTGACGCGATCTCCGTCCAGGTCGACGCCGATGTCGATATCCGACCGGTTGAGAAGCGGCGAGGCACTGAAGCTGCCGTCGAAACGCATCAGCTCCATGGGCTTGATGACGGACGCGATCCAGTTGGCGCTCGAGTTGTCGCCCAGGTAGGTGAAGGCGCGCGCATCCTTTGCGTAGTAGCTCTCGACGGGAATGCCATCACCGCCCGGATTGCTGTCACGGAAGATCCAGGCAATGACGTCAGCGACATGGGTGACGCCGGTGATAGCTACTTCATCGATGAAAGAGGCCGCGGCATCGCTCGATGTCACATCGTAAGCCCATCGCGCGCCGACGGTGACGGGATAATAGGTTTCCGGAATGCCTGTCGCTTCTGGCGGCACAGGCGTGCTGCCGCCGCCACCTCCGCCTCCGCATCCGGCAAGCAGCAAGATCAATGCGCCGGCGACTAGATGCAGCATGATTACCTCTCATCAAACATTCAGTAGCGGTCGCCGGGTTCAACGGCCGTGCCGCTAATGAAAGTATCGACAAGCCTCTTTCGGCACCGTTGATCTGCGTCATCACCTTACCGCCCGGCCCGTTCATTGCGGGAAAAAACATATTCCGCGTCAAGAAAAGGATTTCAGGCAACAGGAAAAAGAACCGATATCGCTTCCAGTGAATCGAACTGTTATCTATGTCTGTCGATGCGTCGTCACCTTAACCGAAGCAGCCGAATCTCGTGGACATCATCTTTCTTGGGACTTCATCGGGTACGCCGACCAGGGCGCGCAATGTATCCGGAGTGGCATTGCTGGAAGAGCAGGGTAGTGCCTGGTACCTTGTTGATTGCGGCGAAGGAACGCAGCACCAGTTGTTGCGCGCACCGATGTCCCTCATGAACCTGCAGGCGGCGTTCATCACGCATGTCCATGGCGACCATTGCTACGGCCTGCCCGGATTGCTGGCCAGTGCAGGAATGCTTGGCAGAAGCCTTCCCCTACACATCATTGCACCCGTCGGAATCGAAGCCTGGATCAGGGCGACGGTGCAACTGACCCAACTCGTCCTGCCCTACGAGCTGAGGTTCGTGGCGACCGAAGCCCTTGAGAAGTGGACGTATGGCAATTGGGTCGTCGAGAAGACGCCCTTGTCGCACCGGGTGCCTTCCTTCGCCTACACCTTTACCGAAGCCGGCACAGAGCCGAAGCTCGACACCGGCAAGCTTGAGGCGCACGGCATTCCGCGCGGGCCCGCCTGGGGGCAGCTCCGCAATGGCATGGATGTCACCTATGCCGGCAGGACGCTCAAGAGCAGTGATTACATCTGTTTTCCGCATGCGCCAAAGCGCGTTGTCGTTGCCGGGGATAACGACCGGCCCGAGCTGTTGCGCGAGGCATGCAGGGGCGCCCACGTCCTTGTTCATGAAGCGACATTCACGAAAGAGATCGCAGAAGGGCCGGCGAAAGATTTTGGCCACAGCTCGGCAGCATCCGTCGCGTCCTTTGCGCAATCGGCCGGTGTGCCTAACCTGATACTCACGCATTTCAGTCCGCGCTACCAGGCCGACGCGAGCCGCTCTCCCTCCATCGAAGATTTGCGCAAAGAAGCAGCAGGCAATTACGACGGAAAGCTGTTTCTTGCGGAGGATCTGGCGCGCTATCGCCTGAGCAGGAGCGGGGAGCTGAGCCGGACAGGGTGAACCGGGAGCCGGCAATGCCGAACTCCATCTATCTGGTTGTGTCATCTGCCTGTCATATCTGCGTCACTTCGCTGTCACATTCGAAGGCTAAAGTGCCCTTGGTCATTCAACAAACGTAGGAGTAGATATGCGACTGAACAAGATTGTGCCGTGCGCGTTGATCGCCGTCGGTGCTGCATTTACCTTTAACACTGTCAAGGCGGCAGAAATTACCGGCGCCGGTGCAACCTTCCCTTATCCGATTTACGCGAAGTGGGCAGAGGAATACAAGAAGGCGACGGGCACGGGCCTGAACTACCAGTCGATCGGTTCCGGTGGCGGGATCAAGCAGATCAAGGCGAAGACCGTCGACTTCGGCGCCTCCGACATGCCGCTCAAGGCGGAAGAGCTCGACAGTGAAGGCCTGATGCAATTCCCGGCCATCATGGGCGGCGTGGTGCCGGTGCTGAACGTGGAAGGTATCGCACCCGGACAGTTGAAGCTGACCGGTCAGGTGCTGGCAGAGATCTATCTGGGCAAGGTGAAGAAGTGGAACGATCAGCAGATCGCGTCGCTTAACCCCGGTGTGAAACTGCCTGCTGACGATATCTCCGTGGTGCATCGCGCGGATGCTTCGGGCACGTCGTTCCTGTTCACCGATTACCTGTCCAAGGTCAGCGCAGATTTCAAGTCGACCGTTGGTGCGGGCACGGCAGTCAAGTGGCCGACAGGCGTGGGCGGCAAAGGCAATGAAGGCGTGGCAGCGAACGTTCAGCGCCTGAAGAATTCGATCGGCTATGTCGAGTATGCCTATGCGAAGAAGAACAAGATGAGCCACACCCAGCTCAAGAACCATGACGGGCTGTTCGTGCAGCCGGACGACTCCAGCTTCAAGGCTGCGGCTGCCGGCGCGGAATGGAGCAAGACCCCGGGCTTCGCAGTCATCCTGACGGACCAGGCCGGCAAGAGCAGCTGGCCGATCACCGGCGCCTCCTTCATCCTGATGCACAAGGCGCAGGCGGATATCGCCAAGAGCAGGGAAGTCCTGAAATTCTTTGACTGGTCCTACAAGAACGGTGGCCAGATGGCCGCAGAGCTGGACTATGTCGCCATGCCGTCGAGCGTCGTGAAGCTCGTCGAAGACGCCTGGAAGTCGCAGCTCAAGGATGTTGCTGGCAAAGCCGCCTGGTAACACTTAGGCACCAGCGAACCTGACGCGCCTTGCATGAACATGTTTATGCAGGGCGTTTTTATTGTGGGGCGGGCATCCCCACGATCTTGTCCGTCGAAGGCGTCGTCACGCAAGACGGTACGCCGCCGGATCAAACTTTGAACTCCCTTTCCAAGCGTGACGATCGATCCGAACATACTTATTGTCGAAGACGAACTGTCCATCGTGGAACTGCTGTCGTATACCTTGCATTCCGCCGGAATGAAGACAACGGCGGCCACCACCGCAGCGCAAGCGATCGAATGCCTTCAAAGGCAGCGCCCGCACTTGATGTTGCTCGACTGGATGCTGCCCGACCTGTCCGGCTTGCGCCTGCTGGGACGTCTGCGAAACAGCAGGGAATTCCAGGACATGCCGGTCATCATGCTGACCGCTAGGGCCACGGAAGAGGACAGGATCCTCGGCCTCGACACCGGCGCCGACGATTACATGACCAAGCCGTTCTCTCCAAGGGAACTTGCATCGCGCGTGAAAGCCCTGCTACGGCGCAAAATGCCTGAACAGACAGAGGTGGTGCTGCGTGCCGGCGCCATCGAGCTCGATCCTGCGAACGTCACGGTGCGAGTGGCCGGCACGCGGATCGACATCGGTCAGGCCGAGTTCAAATTGCTCAAGTTCTTGCTGGCGCATCCCGAGCGGGTTTTCTCCCGCGCCCAGCTATTGGACAAGGTGTGGGGCCTTCAGGTGGCGATCGAGGAACGCACGGTGGATGTGCATGTGCTGCGCCTGCGAAAGGCCCTCGGCAGCGCGCACGTGCAGGTGCGCACTATGCGCGGCGAGGGCTATCTCCTGGCGCGGGACTGATGCATGGCGGCTGCGCTCAGGTTCCCGGAGTGATTCAGTTGGCCGCGGGGCCGCCGCCTTCCCTGTTGTCCGGCGCCGGAACAACAGCCGGTGTGCCTGCGTCACGAGGTTTGGCCGGTTCCGCAGGCACGATTTCTCCCGCATTGGATTCGCTCTCGCTCGGCTGGGCATCTTCGCGGGCCTGGTTCGTGATGCGGTCCATTTCGTCGCTGCGTGAAGCGGCAGGCGCATCGGGAATATCCGGCACCTCCGCCGGCGCTGCAGGGGATGCAGGGGATGTAGGCGTTGACGCAGACGGCCGGGGACGTGGACGGACAACTTCCTTCTCCTGCTTTTCCCCGCCGAACCAGCCATGCAGTTTGTCCATCACGGCGTCGAAGAACGAGGCGGGCGGCGTCGCGAAACGCGCGTTCGCATCAATGAGCCGCGTATGCAGCGTTCGCCGATAGAAGTCGCCCACGATGGGAAGTGCAGTCCGCGCGCCTTCACCCCAATGGCTGCTGCGCATCGCAACGCGCGCATCGTTGAATCCTACCCACGCGCCGGCAACGAGATCATGGTGCATCAGCATGAACCAGCCGTCCGTATTGTCCTGCGTGGTGCCTGTTTTTCCGGCGACATCGGCGCGTATACCGTACTGTGCGCGAATGGCGCGCCCGGTTCCCTGGTTGACCACGCTGCGCATCATGTCGGCCAGGTCGTAGGCGGTCTTTTCCGTCATCACACGGCGGCTCGCGCTGGAAAAGGTTTCCAGGACCTTGCCATCCTTGTCCGTGATGCGGCTGACCAGGATCGGCTTGCGATATTCGCCGCCGTCAGCAATCGTGGAATAGGCGGTCGCCATTTCAAACAGCGTCACAGGACTGGTGCCGAGCGCCAGCGCGGGTACCGGGTCAAGAGGGCTCTGATCCACGCCGAGCTTGCGCGCGAAGCTCACGACGCGGCGCGGGCCGACCTGCTGTATCACCTGCGCGGTGATGGTGTTCTTGGAGTAGGCCAGCGCCTCGCGCAACGTCATTTCCCGTCCGCTCGGCGGATGTACGTCGGAAGGACGCCAGACGCTGCCGTTGCCCATCGGGATTTCGACCTGGGAATCGGTAAAGCGCGTATCCGGCGTCATGCCTTTTTCCAGTGCAGCGCCGTAGACGAAGGCCTTGAAAGTGGAGCCCGGCTGGCGCCTCGCCAGCGAGACATGGTCAAACTGATCGACGGCGAAGTTGCGGCTGCCGACCCACGCCTTCACCTGCCCGTTGGTCGGATCGATGGCGACAAACCCCGTTTCCATGCGTGTCTTGTCCGCGGCGAGGCGCGTCATGAACTCGCTGTCTTTCCTGATCTGCTTGAGGGCGGCATCGGGCGCCGTACCCGCGGCGATCGCGGCGCGATAGGCGGATGACTCGCGGATGAATGCATCGACGAGCTCGCCATGCGACGTGCCGAATGACCCGAATGGATGGGAGCGCCGTTGCGGCCCTGCACCCGCCGATCGGTCCAGGCTGAGCCCCTTTTCGGCATCGAACCCGGCCTGCAGCGTCTGTAGCTGGCGCTGCACGGCCTGTTCCGCAAACTGCTGCATGCGCGAATCGATCGTCGAAGTGATCACCAAGCCATCGGAATACAGGTTGTAGTCGTTGCGGTCGGCCCATTCGATCAGCCATTTGCGCACGTTGGCGGCGAAATGCGGCGTCTTGCCGAACTCTTCCTGCTGGCGCTCGAAGTCGAGGCGTATCGGCCGCACCTTGAGCTTGTCGAATTCCGCCTGGCCCAGGACGCCGCGCTTGACCATCTGCGCCAGCACGACATTGCGACGCTTGACTGCACGGTCGCTGTTGAGCACCGGGTTGTAGTAGCTGGTGCCCTTCAGCATGCCGACGAGCGTGGCGCTTTCAAGAAGGTTAAGGTCGGCCGCCGACTTGTCGAAGTAAGTGCGCGCGCCCATCTCGATGCCGAACGCGTTGTACAGGAAGGGCATCGTGTTCAGGTAGGTCAGCAGGATTTCCTGCTTTGAATACGCGTACTCGATCTTCAGCGCCGTGATCAGCTCTTTCAGTTTGCGCGTGATGGTGCGCTTGCGGCCGATTTCCTCCGGATAAAGGTTGCGCGCGAGCTGCTGTGTGAGGGTCGAGCCACCTTCCGGCTCGCCCTGCAGGGTGCGCACGATGCCGGCCGCCGTGCGTTTCAGGTCGACGCCGTGGTGTTCGTAGAAGCGATGGTCTTCGGTCGTGATAAGGGCTTTGACGACATAGGGCGAAATCTCGTCAAGCGTCACCCACTCGCGGTTCATGCGCTTGAAGACGGCCAGTTCCTTGCCGTCGCTGGACATCAGCACGCTCGGCGTCTCCGCCTTGGCCTTGCGCAGGTCGGCGATGCTCGGTGTGAAAGGGATCAGGACGATCGTGTAGGCAACAAGCAGCGTGGCCGCGATCACGCCGCTCGCGATCATTGCCTTGAACAGTGAGTTGATTCTGACTGGCCAGCTGGCCGTGGGGTCGACGATCGACTTGAAGTAGCCTGGGATGCGCCTTGCCATCCGCAACAGGCGCTCGCGCGGCGTAATGTCTGTTTCCAAAATGAGGTTCGGTGTTCAATCCACCGCGCAATTATTCCACCAACGCAAGAAGTTTGCCGCAAATCGCGGTGTTGTTTTGTTATGCGAAACCACGTTCCAGTTTCTTGACGCTGCGGCAGGCCGGATGCTAGGGTTACTCCTTTGCAGCTGATGCGGAGCCAATCGCTTCGCCCATCGTCTTTTCCGGCCCACGCCGCATCCGCAAGCCACGTCTCTTCACGCACAAGGAATCCTGATAATGAACGGAGCTGATGCTCTTTGCGACACGCTGCTTGCCGGCGGCGTCGACACCTGCTTTGCCAATCCCGGCACCTCTGAAATGCATTTTGTCGCCGCGCTCGATCGCAAGCCGAAGATGCGTTGCGTGCTGGGCCTGTTCGAAGGCGTCGTGACCGGTGCGGCCGACGGTTATGCGCGCATGGCCGACAAGCCCGCTGCCACATTGCTGCACCTCGGGCCGGGGCTGGCGAACGGTCTCGCCAACCTGCACAACGCCAAGCGCGCGAACACCCCGGTCATCAATGTCGTCGGCGACCATGCCGGCTATCACCTGAAATACGATGCGCCGCTGACCAGCGATATCGAAGGTCTTGCTCGCCCGATGTCGCACTGGGTGAAGAAGACGCCGGATGCCGACCACGTATCGCGCGACACGGCCGAGGCCATCACGCGCTCGCGCAGCGGCGCAGGACAGATCGCGACCCTCATCCTTCCGGCCGACGCCGCCTGGACGCAGACCGGCCAGCCATTGGCCACGATCGCAGCGCCGGCGCCGCTGCCGCAGGTGTCGCGCGAGAAGATGCGCGAAGCGGTCGATGCGATCCGCTCCGGCAAGCGCACCATGCTGATGCTTTCCGGTTCCGCCCTGCGCGCGGCGGCACTCGATGTTGCCGGCCGCATCGCGAAGGCCACCGGGGTGCGCCTCATGGCGCAGCAGTCCAACGGCCGCATGGAACGCGGGGCGGGACGTGTTGCGATCGACCGGGTACCGTATGCCGTGGACCATGCGCTCGCCGCATTGAAGGAGGTGGAGCAACTCATCCTGATCGGTGCGAAGGCACCGGCCGCTTTCTTTGCCTATCCCGGCAAGCCGAGCGAAATGACGCCGCCCGGATGCCGCATCATCGAGCTGGCTGCTGCTGGCGACGATCTCCTGCACACGCTGCACTGGCTGGCCGATGACCTCAGCGTCGGGCGGGAGATCAACGCCGACACGCCGGCGCTGGATCGGCCTGCCTTGCCCACCGGCGCGCTGAACGGCTCGGCCGTCGCGACGGCACTGGCCGCGCTCATGCCGGAGCAGGCCATCATTTGCGACGAGTCGGTAACATCAGGGCGCAACCTGTTCCAGTTCACCCGCAATACGCCGCAACACGATTACCTGCAACTCACGGGCGGCGCCATCGGCCTCGGCCTGCCCATGGCGGCCGGTGCAGCGATCGCCTGTCCTGACCGCAAGGTAATCTGCCTTGAAGGCGACGGCAGCGGCATGTACACCCTGCAGGCATTGTGGACGCAGGCCCGCGAAGGGCTCGATGTCGTCAATATCATTTTCTCCAATCGCTCGTATGCGATCCTGCGCGGTGAACTGCGCGGCGTCGGCGCCGGCGAGGCAGGCCGCAATGCGCGTCGCATGCTCGAGATCAACGAGCCGGCGCTCGACTGGACCAAGATGGCTGCCGGCATGGGCGTTGAAGCCGGGCGCGCGACAACCGCCGAAGAGTTTTGCTCCCTCCTGAAACTGGCGTTGTCACGCAAGGGGCCATTCCTCATCGAAGCGCTGACCTGAAGGCTGCGGCTGCGCTCTTCAGGCTGCGTTTGCCTCGACATCGACGATGAGATGCCGGGGCTGGCCGGCAGATGAGTGCCACAGGCGCACATGAATCTGCTCAGGCGTAATCTTGAAGAATGCGGTGCCGACATCGCCGTTCGCGGGATGCAATGGTGACGTGCCGGGGGCGTCGGAGGCACGGCTTGCCATCGGATCCAGCAGAGGAAGGACATCTTCCTCGAGCGGGTAGGCCGGCATGCGTGCCAGCAGGCTTTCCAGCGCAGCATGACGATGCGCCGATGAGTGGCGAACCTTCCCGCAGGCGGGCCCTTGCGCACTCCGTCGATGGTTGGCATGGCAGTATTTGTTGGCGATGGGAACGAGCGAGCGATCGAGCGGGTCCGCTTCGATGCCGACCATGACAAACTCGCCTGCCGCCGCGAGGGTATGGTGGCACGATCCCATCCGTTCACATTCCATCACCAGCGCAACGGCGTCCGCGAGCGACCCGGCATCGAGCACTGCCCGGCCGATCACGGCGCTCGGGATTCCGAGGCTGAATTCGCCGCCTTCGATGTTGTCGATCACCTGCACTACGCCGGCGCGGTTTGCGGCAAATCCAACGCCCGGGATGCAAGCCGGGAGGCACGGAGCGAGAAAACCCGGCTTGCCCTGCGGCCTGACTTCGACCACTTCGCTGGATGCCGCCAGGACCGGGTCATCATGCAGCCACTGCGCCACCATCGCCGCACCGAGCCGGTTGACGGCAATCGAACTGCTGGTGGCTCCGGAGGTAGCAAGCAGATCGTTGCGACAGTTCCACAGGAAGACGTCAGCTGGAGCCATGCCGAGGCCGGCACCGATGCCGCGAATCTCTTCCCAGTATTCCGGAAACGCCTTTTGCGTGCGCTCGATCAGCTTGCCCAGCACGCGGCCTCCGCGCCACTTCTGCAGGCGTTGCCAGTCAGCGCATTCGTACAGTTTGCCCAGCGCCTGCTTTCCCATCTGGCCGAGCGCTTCTCCGACCGCAAACGGGTCGCCTTCAATGATCCGGATCATTGCGTGTTCTCCTTCTGCTGGTTCAGTCTGCGCACATCCTTTCATGCCGCCGATCCGCCGCGGCGCAGCGTGACGATTGCCGCGCGGAGCACGCGGCCGTTGAGCTCGTAGCCCTTGCGCTGCGTGCCGGCGACGACCATCGCCGATGCGTCGTCCCGTTCCGGCAGCGGCCTGTGCCTTTCCACGTCGAACGGCTCGCCGTCCTGCGGGCAGATCTCGCGCAGGCCGTTCCGCCAGAAGGCGTTGTCCATTTGTCGGAGGCTCAGCGCAAGGCCGTCCTTCAAGGCTTTCGCGTCGGTCGTGTCGACGCAAAGCGCGGTCTCCAGCGCGTCCTTGAACGGCAGCAAGGCTCTGGCAAAACCCTCGATGGCAAAGCGGTAGGCGTGACTGAGATCGGCTTCGGCGCGGTGGCGCGCATACTCGCTCTCACCCAGGGCATTGCGTATCGCCTGCTGCAGGTCCTCCGAACGCGCTTCGACTTCCGCCAGCCTTTCCGCAATTCTTTGCCCGCTGACGACGCGTCCTAAACCTTGCGCGCTATCGTCCCCATGTCCGGCATGGGCCTGCTCCGATGTCATGTCCGTGTCTCGCATCATCGTCCTATCCTTTCGCAGATCCGTGTATCCGTGTTTCATTCGCGTGCGCCCGGAGCATTGGACGTGTCCCGTGCAGGCATGTCTGTACCGCGACGGCGTCCGCGGGCAGGTTCGTCCGCCTGGCCGGATGCCTGGTCGACTGTCAGGATTTCAATGCGCTCGGACCTGCCGAACGGAAGCGCGACTTCCACCGTGCCGCCGACAGGGCGGCCGATCAGTGACATCGCCAGCGGAGCGAGGATGGAGATGTGGGCGGACAAGCCGTTGCTTTCCTGCGGGCAGACGATACGCACCGCGCGGCGTTCGCCGGTGCCTGCGATGCGATAAGTCACATCCGAATACAGCCCGACGCAATCGTTTCCCGAGGCGTTTTCTGGAAGCGGGATCGAGCTGGAGACGAGGTCGACCAGATCGTCGGCAAGGTCCATGTTTGAATCCTTGTTGCTGAGCAGATGCTCGGCGAGCGTGCTGAGGATGGCAGCATCCTCCTGAGACAGGTAGCGTTGATTTTTCATGGCAAAAAGACCCCTGCGGCCGCTGCGCGAAGCGCGTGGCCGACGAAAGAAATGCACAGGACGCGACGCGCTGGGCGCGTCAGCAGAACTTCAGGACTGGTGCGGGTGCTCGGGAGTGCGGAGAAGGCCGGGTGGCTCTCTCAGGCGCTCACCGAGCCCAAGAGAGGAAGGCGAGACCTCGGGTAGACAGCCGCGTGCAGAGGACATTCCATGTGGAACGTGCGCACGACGAACATTGTGGGAGACAAGCAGAAGCGAGTGAAACGGCCACGCGCGCGATTCCCTTGTCCAGGGACGAACAATTGCCATTCGAAAGAATGCGAAGCTTGTTCATGCGCAATGGTGAAATGGAGGCCGATTGAGACTGAGTATATACACTTTGTCCGGACCGTCAAGCCGGCCTTCCGGCTGCTCGCGCGCCCTGGATGCGCAAGCGATGCACTCTCCCGGTCTGGGGTAAACTTTGCCGGTCCATTGATCACTTTCCCATTTCAATACGGAGAATCCAGGCATGACCTCTTTCAAGGCCTATCAAATCGAGCAGGATGAAAACGGAAAGGCTTCCGGCCGCATGACACAGCTGAGTCCGGAACAGCTTGATGAGGGCGAGGTGACGATTCGCGTTCATTATTCCAGCGTGAACTACAAGGATGCGCTTGCAGCGACCGGCAAGGGCAAGATCATCCGCCGCTTCCCGTGCGTCGGCGGCATCGACATGGCCGGCGAGGTCACTGAAAGCACCGATGCCCGCTTCAAGCCCGGTGACAAGGTGATCGCGACGAGCTTCGACATCGGCGTGGCGCATCACGGCGGTTACGCCGAGTTTGCGTGTGTGCCCGGGCGCTGGGTCGTTCCGCTGCCGGAAGGGCTCGATCTGCAAGCATCGATGGCACTGGGGACTGCCGGATTCACTGCGGCGCTTGGCATCGTTCGCATGGAGGACAACGGATTGGCACCGGAGAATGGCCCGGTCGTGGTTACCGGCGCAACCGGCGGCGTCGGCGGGCTGGCCATCGATATGCTCGCGCAGCGCGGCTATCACGTCGTTGCGCTGACGGGCAAGGAAACGGAGGAAGATTACCTGCGCATGCTCGGTGCTGCTGAAATCATGCTGACGTCGACGATCGACCTGGAAAAGGTGCGCCCGCTCGAGGCAGGACTCTGGGCCGGCGCCGTGGACAATGTCGGCGGGCCCATTCTGCACTGGGTGCTGTCGCACATGAAGCAGGCGGGGACGGTCGCCAGCATCGGCAATGCCGCCAGCTTCAAATTGGACACCACCGTGTTCCCGTTCATCTTGCGCGGTGTCAGCCTGCTGGGTGTTGATTCCGGCTACATGGGATTCCCGACGCGGCAGCGCGTGTGGGACCGTCTGGCCACTGACCTCAAGCCGCGCCATCTGGCAGAGGTCACGCGCGTGATCGATTTCGATGCGTTGCCGGGGTGCTTTGACGACTTCATCGGCGGGCGCGTCAAGGGACGCACTGTGGTGAAGATAGCGGCATAACTGCGAGCGGAGAAAACATGGATCTGCAACTGCAAGACAAATACGTACTGATCACCGGCGGAAGCAAGGGAATCGGCCTTGCCTGCGCGATGGAATTCCTGAAAGAGGG
Organism: Noviherbaspirillum sp.; assembly: GCF_035254685.1. GTDB lineage: Bacteria > Pseudomonadota > Gammaproteobacteria > Burkholderiales > Burkholderiaceae_D > Noviherbaspirillum. The sequence continues at coordinate 68,820 of NZ_DATFAI010000016.1, forward strand.
CGCGCGCGTCGCCCTGGTCTCTCGCGATGCTGCCAATCTGGCGCACGCAATGGAAACCCTGAAGCAGGCGATTCCCGAGGCGTCGGCACGCATTTCGACCTTCGCGGCAGACCTGGCCAACGCAGAAGTGGCCGCAAGCGTCCTGGACCAAGCGGAACAGGCAGGCGGGCCGGTTGATGTTCTCGTCAATTCCGCCGGCGCGGCGCGGCGAACGCCTCCCGATGAACTGACGCCGCAAGCCTGGCACGACGCAATGCAGGCAAAGTACTTCACGTACATTCACATGATGGATCCGCTGATCAAACGGATGGGGCAACGCGGTTCGGGCGCGATCGTCAATGTGGTCGGCGCCGGCGGCAAGGTGGCGGGGCCGATCCATCTTCCCGGCGGCGCAGCCAATGCCGCACTTATGTTGGCCAGCGCCGGCCTCGCCGCTGCCTATGGTCCGAAAGGTGTCCGGGTGAACGTGGTCAATCCTGGGCTGACTGCGACGGATCGCCTCAAGGAAGGTATGGCCGCCGACGCCAGACTCAAGCAGATCAGCCTGGATGAGGCGATGCGACAGGCCAATGAGCGCCTGCCGCTGCGACGCATCGCCGAGCCGGAGGAAATCGCCAATGCGGTCGTTTTCCTGGCGTCGCCGCGTGCCAGCTATATCACCGGCGCCATTCTTGCGATGGATGGCGCAGTCACGCCGATGGTGTGACGCTGCCTGCTCCGGCGGCGTGATTTCCTTCATGCCGCCTCGCTGTGCAAACCTTCAGGCGAAAAAAAAACCCGCAGGCCGTGAGGCTTGCGGGTAAATCCAATTCAAGAAGAGTTGGAGGAGACAGGTGTAAATATACTGCGGCGCAGCAAATCTGGCTGCTTTATTCTGGTGATATGTGGATATTCACAAATCGAATAATGAGTAGTCGTACGACTTTCTCTATCCCGTAACCGAGGGTTTGGCCTTCTTCGCCAGGTACATGGCTTCGTCGGCGTGCTTCAGCAGTTGTTCGATACGGTCGCCATGATCCGGATAAAGTGCAATCCCAATACTGGGAAACATCTGTAGCGACCGGTCACGCAGCACGATCGGCCGCTGCGTGGCAGCCCGGATTTTTTCTGCGATCAGCATGGCATCTTCCGGCTGTTCAATGTGTTCCAGCAGGATGACAAATTCATCTCCACCCAGGCGCGCGACGGTATCTTCCTTGCGCACGCATTGTTTCATGCGGCGCGCGATTTCCTGCAGAAGAAGATCACCGGTGGCATGCCCGAGCGAATCGTTCACCTGCTTGAAGTCGTCCAGGTCGATGTACAGCACTGCCGCGCGCTTGTCCTCGCGCCGCGCACGGGCGAGAGCGGCGTCCACGCGATCGTGGAAGGAACGGCGGTTGGGCAAGCCGGTCAGGTCGTCGTGCCGTGCCAACCTCTGCAGTTCCGCATGCAAACGCTGCCGTTCGATGGCGGTAGCAACCTGGGTTGATACGTACTGCAGAAGTTCCTTGTCTTTCTCGGTGTGAGGCACGCCCAGCGAGCTCTTGACGATCAGCGCACCGATTACCCTTTCCTGCAAGATCAGTGGGGCGGCCAGCCAGGATTCGCCGTCATCCTGACGGGAGATCGTGCCGGGCGCGCGGGATGCCGCTTTCTCCTGCAGGAGTATCGGTTGCCGGCTTCGGATGACATCGGTGCAAAGCCGGCGTGCCGTACTTTCTTGTACGAGCGGCGAATCGCCATAGCTGTCGAGCTGGTACGGAATATCGATCAGGCCATCGTGCTCCTCGCACATTGCGACGACGAAGCCTGTCACGGGAACGAGCGATGCGATGACGCGATGCACTTCACGAAACAGTGCGACAAGATCTCCTGTCGAGTGAGCCGCTTCAGAGATCGCATACACGGCCGCCTGCACGGCTTCGGCACGCTTTTTCTCGGTGACATCGCGTGCCACGCCAATTCTCAGGCGGGCCTCTTCGGACCAGCGGGCGGACCACATGATGTGCACGATCCGCCCGTCCTTTCGGACATAGCGGTTTTCAAAGCCGATCCTCGCGTGGCCGGCGACGACATGCATCGCTTCTTCCCAGGTTCTTGCGCGATCTTCGGCCAGGACGAACTCGATGAGGGATTTGCCGATCATTTCATCGGGCGTATACCCGAAGATCCGTTCGGAGGCGGCATTCACATAAACGACACGGCCACGGACATCGACCATGACGACGGCGTCGAGCAGCAGGTCGGCGAAATCCGGAAGCGCGATGGGTGTCTTTACATCCATGTCAGATGAATTGCATCAGGTTTGGGGGCGGTTTTCAGATGGGCCGGAATCCATGGAGACTGTTGGTATGATGGCATGGATTGACTAAAAATTCAGGCGGACGGCACCAGTTTGATGAATTAGTTTGAACGTCCGCAACGCTCCGTCAGATCAACCACGACAAAGAAAACGGCACATGCGCCGGGTGAACCAAGAGTAGCATCTGTAGCGATGGTGGACGATGGCCTGAGCGCCACGAACGCGAGCCCTGATTTCTGCCCGATTTGATCCAGGGCAAAGACACCCGTGCGGTGTCTCCACCATTCTCGCAAGTTCATTTCTCGCAACCAACCTTGGCGATTGAATTCGATGGACAAGAAAATTACTGCTACGCTCATCCCCGGAGACGGGATCGGACCGGAAGTCACGGCGGCGACTGTACGCGCTCTCGATGCGCTCGGAAGCCCGTTTGAATGGGACACGCAACATGCTGGCATGGCCGGCGTCGAGCATTGCGGGGATCCTGTGCCGCAGCAAACGCTGGACAGCATCCGTCGCAACGGCCTGGCCCTGAAGGGTCCGCTGACGACGCCGGTCGGCGCCGGCTTCCGCTCCGCAAACGTCCGCATGCGCGAGGAATTCAAGCTGTACGCCAACGTGCGCCCGGTGCGCACCATCATCCCCGGCCGTTACGAGAACATCGACATCGTCCTCATTCGTGAAAACATCGAAGGACTGTACGTCGCGCATGAACACTTCATTCCCGTCGGTGACGATCCGCGCGCGGTTGCGGTGTCGACCGGCATCAACACGCGTGACGGCGCGCGGCGCATCGCACGCTTCGCTTTCGAATATGCGCTCAAGCACGGCCGCAAGAAGATCACGATCGTGCACAAGGCCAACGTGCTGAAGGCGCTGACCGGGATTTTCCTGGAGGCCGGGCGCGAGGTCGCGAAGGAATACGAAGGAAGGATCGCGGTGGATGACCGCATCGTGGACGCCTGCGCGATGCAGCTGGTGCTCAACCCATGGCAATTCGACATGCTTCTCTGCACCAACCTGTTTGGCGACATCCTGTCGGACGAACTCGCGGGTCTCGTCGGCGGATTGGGGCTTGCGCCCGGCGCCAACATCGGCAAGGATGCGGCGATCTTCGAAGCGGTCCACGGCTCCGCGCCGGATATTGCGGGCAAGGGCCTGGCCAATCCGATTTCCCTGCTGCTGGCTGCGGGACTGATGCTCGACCATGCCGGGAAACCTGAGCTCGCCGAGCGCCTGAGGAACGGCATCCAGCAAACGCTGATGGAAGACCAGGTCAAGACACGCGATCTGGGCGGCACAGCGTCGACAGATGAATTTACGGCTGCCTTGATCAAGCGCCTCGCGTAAATTGCCACTTGCTCGGGCGCCGCATCATTCTGCGCCGCCCGAGTGCGGGAATCGTTGCGTTGCCTGCAAGCCGTTTCTCGTTTTCCGGATCCCAGATCCCGGATTCCGCGCCCCATTTCCCGCTTCCTGTCTGCCTTCATCCTTCCTGACAAAATTGTCAGCAACGCGTCAGCGTCGTGACCTGCTGCGGCGCCTAAGATGTGAGCTTGTCCCGAAGGTGCAGGCCTCCGGCTTGTCGGCGCCTTCGTCTCGCTCTGAAAGCACCTTGTGAGATTTCTCCTCAGCTCTTTTCGACGATCAATGCTGGTGGTCACGCTGGCACTGACGGCCTGCGCCAGCGGGCCCGATTATGTGCGCCCGGCTCTCCCGTTGCCCGCCGCGTATAAGGAAAGCGGGCCATGGAAACCCGCCGAGCCGCAACTGGCCGATACGAACCACCCGTGGTGGGCGCACTACGGCGATACGGAACTCGATACGCTCGTCGCGCAGGCGAACGAGGCCAACCAGAACATCCGCATGGCCGAGGCGCAGTACCGCCAGGCACGTGCAACGGCGCAACTGGCGCGCGCCGGATATGCGCCCACGCTCGGTGCCGGCACCTCCATCGGCCGGGCACGGACACACACGGCTCCGACTCCGGCCGACAGCAATGCGCTGACGCTGCAGGCAAGCTGGGAGCCCGACATCTGGGGCCGCGTGCAGCGTTCCGTCGAGGCCGGCGAAGCAGCCCTCCAGGCCAGTGAAGCCGACCTTGCCGGCGCGCGTTTGAGCATTCAGGCCGAGCTGGTGCAGGATTACCTGCAACTGCGCATCACCGATGCCGAAAAGGATTTGATCCTGCGTACGGTGCAGGAATATGAAAAGGCGCTGTCATTGACGCGCAGCCAGTACAAGGCCGGCGTCGTTACCCGTGCTGACGTCGCCTTGGCCGAGACGCAGCTGCAATCGGCCCGCGCGCAGGCCATCGACCTGGACGTGCGCCGCACGCAGTTCGAACACGCTATCGCTATCCTTACCGGCAGGGCGCCCGCCGAAGTGACGATCGCGCCCAGACCCTCCGGCACGCCGGGCATAGCTTTGCCTGTCATGCCTGGGGGCCTGCCTTCGCAGTTGCTCGAGCGGCGTCCGGATATCGCCGCTGCAGAACGTCGCGCCGCTGCCGCCAATGCCCAGATCGGCGTGGCGCAGTCTGCCTACTTCCCGAGCCTGGTGCTCAACGCCAGCGGTGGATTCGCCAGTGCCGGGTTCTCGCAATGGATCACGGCGCCGAGCCGGGTCTGGTCGCTGGGCGCCGCACTGGCCGAAACGATTTTTGATGGCGGAGCGCGCTCGGCACGTACTGACCAGGCCGTCGCCGCTTACGATGTCGCCGCCGCGCAGTACAAGCGGACCGTGCTGGCCGGCTTGCAGGAAGTTGAGGACAACCTTGCCGCGCTGCGTGTGCTTGACGCCGAGCGCGCGATGCAGGAATCGGCGGTCGAGTCCGCGCGCGTTGCCGAGCGCACCAGCCTGGCCCGTTACCGTGCCGGGACGACGACCTACCTCAGCGTGGTCACGGCACAGACCTTGCTGCTGTCGAACGAACGCAGCGCGCTGCAGGCATTCGCGCGCCAGCTGGCCGCCAGTGCTGCGCTGGTCAAGGCGCTGGGCGGTGGCTGGAATGCTGCCGGGCTGGCCGCAGGTGCAGACGGGTCAGCGGCTGCGCCGCAAACCACGCATGTTCAAACCGTTCCGGCCGGCTCATGACTTTGCCGCCACATTCGACCATCAAACCCATGGCTTCTTCATCTTCTTCCTCCTTGCGTCGCTGGCTGCTTCTCGGCGTGATCATCCTGGTGCTGGCAGCGATCGCTTGGTTCGCGATGCGTGACCGCAGCCAGCCGGCAAGCCCGCGCGAAGTGGCTGCCGTGCCGGCAACGCTGGTCAAGGTGGCGCGTGAGAACGTCCCCCATTTCCTCGTTGGCGTTGGCACGGTGCAAGCGCAGGCCAGCGTGACGGTCAAGAGCAGGATCGACGGGCAGCTAGAGCAGATCAATTATGTGGAAGGGCAGGACGTCAAGGCCGGCCAGGTGCTGGCACAGCTCGACGCGCGCCCCTTGCGCGCGCAGCTCGAACAGGCACAGGCGCAAAGAGCGCGCGATGAAGCGCAGCTGGCCAATGCCAGGCTCGACCTCGAGCGCTACCAGCAATTGATCAAGGAAGATGCGACCTCGCGTCAGGCGCTGGACACGCAGCGCGCACTGGTCGCGCAGCTGCAGGCGGCGGTGCAGACCGACAAGGCGCAGATCGACTATGCGAAGGTGCAGCTTGGTTACACGACCATTACCGCTCCGCTGTCGGGGCGCGCTGGCGCGCGCCTGGTCGACCCCGGAAACATCGTGCGTGCCGCTGACGCGAACGGCCTCGTCGTGATCAACCAGATCGATCCGATCGCGCTGGTCTTCACGCTGCCGGGCGATACCGTGACGGAGATCAACCGCGCGCAACAGGGCAAGCAGCGACTCGCGGTGTTCGCCTATGAGCGCGGCAATGATGCGCCACTGGCGCAAGGTGAGCTGGTGCTGCTGAACAACCAGATCGATGTGGCCAGCGGTACCGTGCAGCTCAAGGCACGCTTTGCCAATCCGAAGCATCTCTTGTGGCCCGGCCAGTATGTCAACGTGCGCCTGCAGCTCCGCGAGTACCAGGATGCGCTGACAGTTCCGGCGCCGGTGGTGCAGCGCGCCCAGTCCGGCACCTACGCTTATGTGGTCGGCACCGACGGCAAGGCGCAGATGCGTCCGATCGACGTGCTGCAGATCCAGGATGGCAAGGCTGTCGTCAGCAAAGGCTTGCAGGAAGGAGAGACCGTGGTGCTGGACGGGCAATACAAGATCAAGCCGGGCGTGCGTGTCGTGTCTGGCCCGCAAGGCAAGCCTGCGGGATTAGCGTCAGCGCCGGCAAAGTCGGCAGCATCAGCATCAGGGAGCGGCCAGTGAGCGTTTCCGCCGTCTTCATCAAACGCCCGATCGGCACGTCGCTGCTGGCGCTCGCCATCCTGCTGGTCGGCATTGCGGTCTGGCCGTTGCTGCCGGTGGCGCCCTTGCCGCAGGTGGACTTTCCGACCATCCAGGTATCGGCCAACCTGCCCGGCGCCAATCCGGAGACCATGGCCTCGGACGTGGCGCAGCCGCTCGAACGCAAGTTCTCGCTGATTCCCGGCCTGTCGCAGATGACATCGACCAGCACGCTCGGCAGCACGCAGATCACGCTGCAGTTCGACCTCAACCGCAATATCGATGCCGCCGCACTCGACGTGCAGTCGGCCATCAATGCCGCAGCCGGTCAGTTGCCGAGCAACCTGCCGAGCCCGCCAAGCTTCCGCAAGACCAACCCTGCGGACTCGGCGATCGTGGTGCTGGCGGTGCAGTCCGATACCTTGCCGCTGACGCGCGTCAACGAATACGCCGACACCATTCTCGCCCAGCAGATTTCGCAGATTCCCGGCGTGGGCGACGTCGGCATCGGCGGCGAACAGAAGCCGGCGGTGCGCATCCAGGTCGACCCCGCCAAACTGGCTGCGCTGGGGATGAGCCTTGAGGAGGTGCGGACCGTGATCGCATCAAGCACGGTCAGCCAGCCCACCGGCAGCATCAATGGCAAGCACCAGAGTTTCGCGGTCTATACCAACGATCAGGTGCTGGAAGCCGATCATTGGAACGATATCGTGCTGGCTTATCGCAACGGCGCACCGGTGCGGGTGCGGGATATCGGCGTTGCCATCGAGGGACCGGAAAACACCTTCGGCGGCGGCTGGGCTTATTCCGGCGCTGCGGCCACACCCGAGAGCCCACAGCACAACGGCCGCGCGCTGATCCTGTTCGTCCACAAGCAGCCGGGCGCCAACGTGATCGAGACTGTGGACCGCATCAAGGCCGCGCTGCCGAAGCTGCGCGCAGCACTTCCGCCGACGGTCTCGGTGACGACACTGGTCGATCGCACCCAGAACATCCGTGCCTCGGTGCACGATGTCGAATTCACGCTGGTCATCACCATCATCGCGGTGATCCTGGTGATCTATGTGTTCCTGCTGAACGTGCCGGCCACCGTGATCCCTGGCCTGACCGTACCGCTGGCATTGCTGGGCACGGCGGCAATGATGTATGTGCTCGATTACAGTCTGGACAACCTGTCGCTGATGGCGCTGACCATTGCGGTCGGCTTCGTGGTCGACGACGCAATCGTGATGCTGGAAAACATTTACCGGCACATCGAGGATGGCATGAAACCGCTCGAGGCCGCCTACAAGGGCGCGTCCGAGATCGGCTTCACTATCATTTCGATCTCGGTTTCGCTGGTGGCCGTGTTCATCCCGCTGCTGCTGATGGGCGGCATTGTCGGTCGCCTGTTCCGCGAATTTGCGGTGACGGTGACCTTGACCATCATCGTATCGGTCGTGGTGTCGCTGACGCTGACGCCGATGCTGTGCTCACGCTTCCTGTCGAGCGAACATGCGAAGAAGCACGGGCGATTGCACCATCTGTTCGAGCACGGTTTCGACGCGATGCTGGCCGGCTACAAGCGTGGACTGGATTTCGTGCTCAAGCATGAATTCAAGACGCTGTGCGTGTTCCTCGCCACGCTGGCGCTGACGGTGGTGATGTTCGTGCTCAGTCCCAAGGGCTTCTTCCCGCAACAGGATACCGGCACCATCTATGGGTTTGCCGAGACGGCGCAGGATGCCTCGCCCGAAGCCATGAACGATCGCATGGTGGAGCTGGCGGAAGTGGTGCGCAAAGACCCGGACGTAACAGGCTTCGGCATGTTCTCCGGCCGCACCAGCGCCAACACCGGCTCCTTCTTCATCGCGCTCAAGCCCAAAGATGAGGGCCGCACGGCGACTGCCACGGAAATCATCGCGCGGCTGCGGCCGCAGCTGGCGAAGCTGCAGGGCGTCAACCTGTTCATGCAGGCGCCGCAGGACATCAACGTTGGCGGCCGCCTGTCGCGCACGCAATATCAGTACACACTGACCGACACCAACCTCGACGAGCTCAATACGTGGGCGCCGCGCCTGCTGGAACGCCTGCGCAAGCTGCCTGAGTTGACCGACCTTGCGTCAGACCAGCAGAACGGCGCCGCCGCTGCAAAGCTGACCATCGACCGCGCGCGTGCCGCGAGCTTCGGCATCACCCCGGCCATGATCGACGCAACGCTGTACGATGCCATCGGTCAGCGGCAGGTGGCGCAGTATTACACGCAGACCAATAGTTACCATGTCGTGCTGGAAGTGACGCCGCAGCTGCAGAAAGACCCGGCCTTGTTCGACAAGCTCTACATCAATTCGCCATTGACCGGAAAACCTGTGCCGCTGTCCGCCTTCGTCAAGGTGGACACCACACAGACCGCTTACCTCCTGATCAGTCACCAGGGACAGTTCCCCGCAGTGACGCTTTCCTTCAACCTGGCGCACAACGTGTCGCTCGGCGACGCTGTCAAGGCAATTGGCAAGGCGGAGCGGGAGATGGGCATGCCCGCCACCCTGAGCGGCAGCTTCCAGGGCACGGCCAAGGCCTTCGGCGAATCGCTCGCCACGCAGCCCTACCTGATCGCTGCTGCGCTGCTCGCGGTGTATATCGTGCTTGGCCTGCTGTATGAAAGTTACATCCACCCGCTGACCATTTTGTCCACGCTGCCCTCGGCGGGACTGGGCGCGCTGCTGATCCTGCGCCTGGGCGGATACGACCTGAGCGTGATCGCCCTGATCGGCATCATTTTGCTGATCGGCATCGTCAAGAAGAACGGCATCATGATGATCGACTTCGCGCTGCACGCCGAACGCGAGCGCGGGCTCGAGGCGCACCAGGCGATCTACGAAGCTTGCTTGCTGCGCTTCCGCCCCATTATGATGACGACAATGTGCGCGCTGCTCTCCGGCCTGCCGCTGATGCTGGGCCACGGCGCCGGTTCGGAACTGCGCAGGCCGCTGGGCTATGCGATGGTGGGCGGCCTGCTGGTATCGCAGGCCATGACACTCTTTACCACGCCTGTTGTCTATCTCTATCTCGATCGGGCACATGACTGGTACATGCGCCGCAAGCAGGCACGTATGGCGCATGCCGTGCCGGAACTGGCTGGAGAATGAACGCGCCCGGCGTGCAGCCGTGAGCCGGGCGGATGGATGGAAGCGATGAAGATACTTGTGGTGGAAGACGAGCTGAAAATAGCGGACTACCTCTACAAGGGGCTGACCGAGCAGGGCTGCAGCGTCGATCTCGCGCATGACGGGCTCGACGGCCAGCACCTGGCGCTCGAAATCGACTACGACGTCATCGTGCTCGACCAGATGCTGCCCGGCCTCGACGGCCTGACCCTGCTGCAGTCGCTGCGCGCCGTGAAGGACACGCCCGTCATCATGCTCACCGCGCGCGACCGCGTCGAAGACCGTGTGCGCGGTTTGCAGGCCGGCGCCGACGACTATCTCATCAAGCCTTTCTCGTTCATGGAACTGCTGGCGCGGCTGCAGGTGTTGACGCGCCGCGGCCGCCGGCAGGAGACGACCCAGATCCGCGTTGGGGACCTGACGATTGACCTGGTTGCGCGCAAGGCATTCCGGCAGGGTGCCAGGATCGATCTCACCGCCAAGGAGTTCATGCTGCTCACGGTGCTCGCGCGCCACCAGGGAGAGGTCCTCTCCAAGACCGCGATTGCCGAACTGGTATGGGATGTGAATTTCGATACCAGTGCCAATGTGGTCGAAGTCGCCATCAAGCGCCTGCGCGCCAAGATCGACACGCCATTCGGCGGCGGGCTGCTGCACACGGTGCGCGGCATGGGCTACGTCCTTGAAGAGCGTCCGGCCTGATGAACCCCGCGCGCTCCATTGCAGGGCGCCTGGCGGCGTTGTTCGCCGCGGCAGCGCTGATCGTGTTTTCCCTGTTCGGTTTCGTGCTCGACCGCGAACTGACGGTCGCGCTGCGGCGCCAGCAGGTCGAGCAGCTCGATACCAAATTCCAGGACATCGAATACATCCTGAAACGCATCCGTTCGCCGGATCAGTGGGTGCGCATCCACGCCAAGCTCGATGCGCTCACGCCGCCCGACCGCAGCACGCGCTACTGGATTTTGAGCGATGATCCGCACATCCGCTATGGCGAGTCGCTGGCCGAGATCGCCGGATTCAGCCAGGGCAGCGGCCGGGTTGGAGAACTGCGCATCGGCGACCGGCCCGAACCTTTTCTGATCCGCAGTGCCTACTTCCCGGCCAACGATCTGCACCCGGCGCTGCGCTTCATCGTCGGCATCGACTCCGAATCCTACGTGCGGACGCAGCGCGCGTTCCGCTCCGTCCTGCTGGCCTGTGTCGCCTTTGGCGTGCCGCTAGGCGCGCTGATCGGCTACCTGATCACGCATCTCGGCCTGGTGCCCCTGAAGCGCCTGTCGCGCGAAGCCCGCGCCCTGAGCCCAAGCACGCTGTCGCAGCGCCTGATGGTCACCGACCTTCCCGAGGAACTGGCCGACCTGTCGCAGTCGTTCAACGGCGCGCTCGACCGCGTCGAAGCCGCCTATGAACAGCTCGAGAGCTTTAATGCCGACGTGACGCATGAACTGCGCACGCCGCTGACCAACCTGATCGGGCAGACGCAGGTCGCGCTGTCGCGCCAGCGCAGCGCCGACGATCTGGTCGAGGTGCTGCAGTCCAACCTCGAGGATCTCGAACGGCTGCGCGGCATCGTCAATGACATGCTGTTCCTCGCACGCGCGGATCAGGGCGAGCGTCCGCAGCACCTGTTGCCGGCCTCGCTGGCCGCGGAAGTGGAGAAGAGCGCGGAGTTCCTCGACTTCCTGGTGGAAGAAGCCGGCGTGCGCATTCGCGTGCAGGGCGATGCCTTGGCGCCGATCGAGCGCTCCCTGTTCCGGCGAGCGGTCACTAACCTGCTGCACAACGCCATCCGCCATGCGGACACGGATTCGGAAATTCTCGTTCAACTCACTTCGGACGCCAGCTGCGCGCGTATTGCGGTATCCAACCACGGCCCGGAAATCCCGTCCGAACATCTCACGCGCCTGTTCGACCGCTTCTACCGCGTCGACATGGCGCGCGCCAACAGCGGCGAGAGCCACGGGCTCGGCCTAGCCATCGTCAAGGCCGTGGCAGCGATGCACTCCGGAAGTGTATTTGCGACCAGCGAGGATGGCGTGACGACGATCGGGTTTTCGGTGTCGGCTGCCCTATGACAACCGATGCGCGTTTTCGTTCTTGAAAGAACTCCTGACAACAGTTGTCGCTGGCAAGTAACACGTTTCATCCGTCTGCGAAAATCCGCTTCGCTTACGCTTTCTGTGCCGCTATAGTCGTTCATTGAAACCCATGGTCTGTCGACAGTCCGACGGATTGCGGCTGGGGTAATACATCCTGTTTTTCCCGGCCTGTTATCTGACGCCTGCAGCGACGGCCATGGCTATCCCCGGGGTTCACATCCCTCATTTTTATTCTTTGAGATTTAGACAAACTGCATTACAGCGTCGCGCTCAGGCTGACACAGTACCTAAGGTACTGCCACGGAATAAATTGCACATTTATTTCGGTTATGGCGCGCGCACTGCGGCGTAAGGTACGCCTTGCATTGCACCCCGCCATGCCCGGCAAAATGCACACGCTATTCCTTGGCAGGTCCTGAAGGCCTGATGCGGCTTCGCGGACGCGGAGGAATTCCACATGAAACTTTCCAACCTCAAGATCGGTACCCGCCTCTACGGCGGCTTCAGTGCGGTCGTATTGCTGATGATCATCCTGCTGTCAGTGGCGTATGCGAACTTTTCGCGCCTTGGCCAGGCCAACTTCATGAACATCCACACCTATCAGGTGCTAGAGGAAGTCAAAGGAATGCTCTCCAGCCTGATTGATATTGAAACCGGCCAGCGCGGTTTTTCTCTTAGCGGAAGAGATTCCTCGCTGGAGCCGCTGAAGGCGGGCGAGAATGACTTCAAGGTGCACTGGGACAAAGCCAGGTCGCTGACATCGGACAACCCGAAGCAGCAGGAACGTCTGACACAGCTTTTTGCCGCGCAGCAGAAGTGGATGAGTGACGCCATCGATCCTGCGATCGCCTTGCGGCGTGACATCGAATCCGGCAAGGCGAAAATGGATGCGGTCGTGGAACTGGAACGCGCCGCCAAGGGAAAGCAGGCGATGGATTCCATGCGTGTGCTGATTGCCGATCTTGACAAGGAAGAGCGGCAGCTCTTGGGTGTGCGGGCAAAGGATGCGCAAGACTTGCAGTCGCTCACCGGCAGTACCATGATCGGCGGTGGAATGCTCGGCATGGTGCTGGCGGCAGTGCTTGCCGTATGGCTCACTCGTAACATTACCCGTCCCATGTCTGATGCGGTGGAAATGGCAAGGCGCGTCGCCAAGGGCGACCTGACCGCGCATATCAACACGACCGCAACTGATGAAACCGGGCAGCTGATCGGTGCGCTGTGCGACATGAATGAGAGCCTGGCGCGCATCGTGGCTGAAGTCCGTCGTGGCACCGACCAGATTTTCGCGGCGTCGAGCCAGATCTCCGACGGCAACATGGATCTCTCCTCGCGTACCGAGCAGCAGGCAAGCTCACTGGAAGAGACAGCGTCCTCGATGGAAGAGCTGACCTCGACCGTGCAGCAGAATGCCGAAAATGCGCGCCAGGCCAACACGCTCGCGATGTCAACATCCCAGATTGCCCAGAGAGGCGGCGCGGTGGTGTCCGAAGTGGTGAGCACGATGGGTGCGATCAACGAGTCGGCAAAGAAGATTGTGGACATCATCGCGGTCATCGATGGCATCGCCTTTCAGACCAACATCCTCGCGCTGAATGCAGCGGTTGAGGCGGCACGCGCTGGTGATCAGGGCAGGGGCTTTGCTGTTGTGGCAGCGGAAGTGCGCAACCTAGCGCAACGCAGCGCTGCCGCCGCCAGGGAAATCAAGGCATTGATCGGCGATTCGGTGGAAAAGGTGGATGCCGGCAGCAAGCTGGTCGATCAGGCCGGTACCACGATGGAAGAAGTGGTTTCCAGCGTCAAGCATGTGGCCGGCATCATTGCCGAGATTGCGGCAGCCAGCGACGAACAGCGCAACGGCATCGAGCAGGTCAATCAGGCCATCACGCAGATGGACAATGTCACCCAGCAGAATGCCGCGCTGGTGGAAGAAGCGGCCGCGGCAGCCGGCGCCATGCAAGACCAGGCTTCCAGCCTGGCAGAAATGGTCGCGCTGTTCACGATCGATTCCACGCAGCTTTCAAATTATGCCGGTGCAGGTGGTGTACTCGGCGGACCGCAAATGTCCCAGCGTGCCCGTGCCATTCCTGCGTCCCAATCATCAGCATCGCGTGAGCGCAAAGCGAAGGCTCTGAAGTCCTTGCAGCAGGCAAAAACAACGGTCGCCAGGAACCCGCTCGTGCCGAGGAATGTGTCTATGGCGAAGGCCACCGCCACGGCAGGCGACGACTGGCAAGAGTTCTGACCTGCAAATTCTCTGGCGTTTGAAAAGACCGGGAATCGGAGCGCAACATTCAACGTGAACTCGCCCGGAAGTCGCTGGGCGTTGTTCCGGTCCATTTCTTGAATGCCTGCCGGAAGTTCGGCGCGTCGCTGAACCCGAGCGACGCGGCGATGTCCTCGGTGCTCATGCGGGTCTTGCGCAGATAGTCCATGGCGAGCTGCTTGCGCACGTTGTTGAGAATGGCCTGATACGACGTGTCCTGCGCCTGTAGCTTGCGGCGCAGGGTGCGCGACGTCATGTGCAACTGACGCGCGACGGTCTCAATGTCCGGGAAGCGGCCGGGTTGCACCATCAGCATGTTGAACACCTTGCCGGCCATGCCGGACGCGGCCTTCAATTCGGTCAGCATCTGGTCGCAGGTCTGGCGCACAACGGCGGCGGTGGCGGGATTAGCGAAGGCGAGCTGCTGCTCCAGCAAATCATGGCTGAAGCGCAGCTGGTTGTGATCCTGGCCGAAGCGCACCGGGCAGCCCAGCAAATCCTGATAGGCAGGCGCATGGCGTGGTGCCGCATAAGTCACGCGAACCTCCGTCGGCGTGACCGGCCGGCCGAAGATGTCGCCGTGCACCGACAACTGCGTTCCTAGCTGGAATTCGAGCACGAACCGGAACAGCTCGCTGCGCGCGCCGAGTGACAGCACATCCGAAAATTCCCAGAAAGCGTCACGCTCCGTTTCCTCAAAGCGCAGGCCGAGCAGGGTAGCGGCCAGGGCGCGGTACTTGATGGCGAAGTCGATCGCGTCGCGCGGCGTAGGGCTGCTGAGCAGGGCATAGCCGTACATGCCGAAGTGGGTGATGCGAATGCGCTTTCCCGCCTTGATCGCGACGCCCGGATCATGCGAGAGACGCAGGGCATTCTCATACACCGTCAGCAACTGGCGCGGCGCCACGCGCGTGGCAGGCGCATACAACTGCTCCGGTTCGATGCCGCTGCCCTCGAGCAGCCGCGACGCGGCGACGCCTTCTTCCTGCAGAAGTTCGGCCAGGGCAGCTATCTTGTGTGGCGGTTCGATGCGGTCATCGATGTCCGGAAATCGGCGCTCCATGTCGGTCCAGTTCTCTAACAGGCTGTTGAAAAACTACTGCGCGGGCCGATCTTGGGGCCTCCGGTGCTCGGCGTACCACTCGTACGCGTGCGCTCCTCGCGCCTACGCGGCCCGCCTACAATCTCGGCCCGCTCGCTACGTTTTTCAACAGCCTGCTACGTTATGTCCAGGCTCGTTGCAGGAAAGTATTGGCCTGTGCGGGGCAGTCTAGCATGAAATGTCCGATTTCAACCCCTCCATCCCTTTCGCAACTTGATACCGCGAGCAAAGACGTCTGCGCAGGGCATCAGGCCGCTGCGACGCATAGACCACAGGTGACAAATGTCCGGAATTAACCTGTTTGTGTTGTGCGAGTTAAAGCACAATCAGCACATAAAACAATTCCTACACGAGGAGACAACATGACGGCTCGCGACCCGAGGTGCCGGCGATGATGCATATCGACCAGGTACGCCTCAATTTCAACCCGCACGCGTTGCTGGCCCTTAACCTCATCCTGGCGCTCGTGATGTTTGGCGTGGCGCTGGACTTGAAGCTGTCGGATTTCCGGCAGGCGCTGCGTACGCCCAAGGCGCTGGCCATCGGGCTGTTCGGGCATCACATCCTGTTCCCGGCCGGGACTTTCCTTCTGATACGGCTCATCGATCCGCTGCCGTCGATCGCGCTCGGCATGCTGCTGGTATCGTCCTGTCCCGCCGGCCATATCTCCAACTTCTTTACACACCGCGCTGGCGGCAATGCCGCGCTGTCGGTATCCATCAGCACGCTCTCGACGGTGGCGGCGATCTTCATGATGCCGCTCAACGTCGCCTTCTGGGCCGGCCAGGACGCTGGCATGCGCGCCATCATGCATGATTTCTCGCTCGATCCGATCGCCATGCTGACCGAGGTGGGCATGTTGCTCGGCGTTCCCCTGGTGGCCGGCCTGCTCATCTCGCACCGGATGCCTCGGCTGGCGGCGCGCATGCTCAAGCCGATGCGCATTTTCTCGCTCGGCGTGTTCGCTGTCTTCGTGACCGGCGCGCTGCTCGCCAACTGGAAGTTCTTCCTCGCCTATGGTGCGATGGTGGTCGGCATCGTGTTCGTGCACAACGCCTGCGCGCTCGGCAGCGGTTACGGCCTGGCCAGACTGTTCGGGCTGGCGAAGCGTGATTGCCGTGCCGTGGCGTTCGAGACCGGCATCCAGAATTCCGGCCTTGGCCTGGTCCTGATCTTCAACTTCTTCGGCGGCTTGGGCGGCATGGCCATCGTCACCGCATGGTGGGGTATCTGGCACATCATTGCCGGCATGGCATTGTCGACCTACTGGATGAAAAAGCCGCTGCTGGCGGCAAAGGCGGGTGCATGAACGGCACTTCGATACTCGTGACCGGCGCCGACGGCTACCTGGGGCGGCAGCTCATCGTGCGCCTCGCAGACGCCCGTGCGGCTGGCACCGTGAGCACCATCGTCGCCACCGACGTGCGCCTGACGCCGCCTGCGCTGCAACGACCGGGCGTGACCTACTTGCAAGCGGATATCCGTGACGGCGGGCTGGCCGATATATTGCGCTCGCATTGCATCGATACAGTAGTGCACCTCGCCTCCATCGTTACCCCTGGCAAAAAGAGCAATCGCGCTTTCGAATACAGCGTGGATGTGGAGGGCACGCGTAATGTGCTGGAGGCTTGCGTCAAGGCCGGCGTGCGCCAGGTCATTGTTTCCTCCAGCGGCGCTGCATACGGCTACCATGCCGACAATCCGGCCTGGCTGACGGAGCAGGATCCCGTGCGCGGCAACGAAGAGTTTGCCTACTCCTGGCACAAGCGGCTGGTGGAGGAGATGCTCGCCGATTATCGTCGCAAGCATCCGCAACTCACGCAAACGATCTTCCGCATCGGCACCATTCTCGGAGCCACCGTTCGCAATCAGATCACCGACCTGTTCGACAAGCCGCGGCTGATTGCCATCCGCGGATCGGACAGTCCCTTCGTGTTCATCTGGGACCAGGATGTGGTCGGCGCCTTCCTGCGGGCGATCGAGAGCGGCAAAGGCGGTATCTACAACCTCGCCGGAGATGGCGCCTTGTCCATCTACCAGCTTGCGAAACAACTCTCCAAGCCGGTCGTATCCTTGCCGGCCGGCCTGATCGCCTTTGCGCTGCGCATCCTCAAAGCGCTTGGCCTCACGCAATACGGCCCGGAGCAAGTGAATTTCCTGCGCTATCGCCCCGTTCTCGACAACAGGCGATTGAAGGAGGAATTCGGCTACACGCCGGCCAAGACCTCGGCCGAGGTGTTTGATTACTGGCTGCAGGCGCGCTCCGCGCGCAAACACTGAAAGACGCCATGGATTACGCTGGAAAAGTGGTGGTCATCACTGGCGCGGCAGGCGGATTGGGCCTGGCGCTTTCCGAACAATTCCTCGCAGCAGGGGCCTGTGTCGCTCTGCTCGACATGAACGCTTCAGCGGTGCACTCGGCGGCAGAACGTCTTCTGTTGACCGCACCCGGCCGCGCCCTCGCCATTCCCTGTGATATAAGCGACGCCGCAGCGTGCCAGCAAGCGATCTCAGCGATCATTGCCCACTGGGGCGGGATCGATGTGCTGGTCAACAATGCCGGCATTGCACACCGCTCCCTGCTGTGCGATACCGATATCGCCGTGCTGCGCAAGGTCATGGCTGTGAATTTCTTCGGCGCCGTCCAGTGCACCCATGCGGCGCTGCATTCGCTGCGTGCGCGCCGGGGGCAGATCGTCGTCATCTCCAGCATCGCAGGTTTTTCACCGCTATTCGGCCGTACCGGCTACAGCGCCAGCAAGCACGCCTTGCATGGATTCTTCGACAGCCTGCGCAGTGAAGTCGAAGACGACGGCGTCGATGTCACCATCGTTTGCCCGGCATTTATCGCCACTGGCATCGAGCGCGCCGCCCTCGGTGGAGACGGCGGACGGGCGACCCTGCCGCGCAATGCCGTCGGCGGCGAAATGTCTCCGCACGACATGGCGGCGCGCATCCTGGCAGCAGTGCGCCGCCGGCAACGCCTTTACCTGCCGACGTCGCTGGCGAGGCTCGCATGGTGGGCCAGCCGCCTGGTTCCAGCCTGGTTCGCGCGGCAGATGAAGCGTCGCGCCGCGCCATCCCGCTCTTCAATCACTGATCAGCCTTGAACATGCCATGAAATACACGATCCGCCATTACCTTGCGCTCGCAGCATGCGGCGCGCTCATTGCACCGGCTGCGGCCGCCATCATCACCGTCACCGACGAGGCCGGCAAGCCCGTGGCTGCGGCGATGGTGACGCAGACCGCGGCGCGCCCTGCGCCACGGGACACCTCCGACCACGGCTACCAACAACCCGGCAAGCCGGAAGTGGTGGATATCGATGTCACCGGATTCACCGGCAATGCGGGGACGGTCGAGATTTCCAGTCGAATGGCCGATTCCCGTTACCGCGTCCGCAAGCCTGGATTCCGGGACGCGGTGACCGATGCACCGGCAGGGCAGGCGGAGGTGCGGATCACCCTGCAGGCCGAGACCGATCCCGTCAAGCTGGCCGACGCGAAGCCGGCCAATGCATGGCTGGGCATGCTCAAGGTAGGCGACGCCACAGCGAAGAAGCACTTCCAGATGCAGTGCGCCTTTTGTCACCAGCAAGGCAATGCCTTCACCCGGGCGGAAAGGTCGCCGGAGGAATGGAGCAAGACCATCGAACGCATGATTCGCTACGGCTCGCGCTTGCCGACGGATCTGCAGAAATCGCTGCCGGCTGTTCTTTCGGCTGAATACCGCCGCTTGCGCGAGCATCCGGAATTGATCACGGGCGGCGTGTCGTGGAAGGACAAGCTCGACAAGACCTTGATCACCGAATGGCCGCTCGGCAACGCCATGTCGCAGACGCACGATATGCTGATTGCGTCTAATCGCCTGGTCTACGTCGCCGACAATATCCAGGATCGCCTGTACGAGGTGAACACCGCCACCAACGCGGTGACGGTCTACAAGATTCCGCACAGGCCGGACGATGAACCGGGCGGCCTTATCGCAGGGCGGCTGAAGACATTCCCGAGCCATGACGATACGTCGAATGCGCATTCGCTGGCCGAGTCGCCGCGCGACGGGCACATCTTCATCACGCCGTCGGCGCAGCGCCGGCTGGTCGAGTTCGACCCGGCCACCAAGGCCTTTACCTTGCATGAAATCGGCGCGGGCTTTTATCCGCACACGATACGCGTCGATGCCAAAGACAACGTCTGGTTCACGCTGGCCTTGTCGAACCAGGTCGCGAAGTACGATCGCGCCGCCGACAAGTTCACGCTCTATGATCTGCCGGCACGCAGCCTTAAGGAACGGCTCACGGCGGCGTCGATCGGCGTCATGTTCAAACTGATGAACTGGGGCTTGCCCTTGTCAAAATGGATGCCGGTGGACTGGGCGGCCACCGGCACACCGCTTCCCTATGGCATCGACATCACGCCGGACGGAACGGTGTGGTTCGCGCGCCTGCATACGCAGGAAATCGGCAAGATCGATCCGGCCAGCGGCAAGGTCACGATGATTCCCACGCCATTCATCGGCCCGCGTCGCCTGCGTGCGGATGCGCAGGGCAACCTGTGGATCGTGGCTTTCGCCGAGTCGAAGATCGCACGCTATTCACCGGCCACCGGCAAGTTCTCCTTGTTCGATCTGCCGGTCGAACCGAAAGGCAGCGAGGCGCCGTATTCGCTCAATGTCGACAAGCAGCGCGGCATCGTCTGGGTGAATGGCAACCAGTCGGATGCACTGTTCGGCTTCGACATCAAGACGGAAACCTGGCGCACGATTCCGCTGCCGCGGCGCACGACCTTCACCCGCGACATTGAGATCGACAACGACGGCACGCTCTACACCTCGAATTCGAACTTCCCCAGCTGGCATATCGAAGGCGGCCAACCAACATTGATCAGGGTCCAGCAACGATGAACATGTACAGCCATTCAGAGGAGGCCGCATGATCGCTCGTCATTGGGCCTTCTTCGTGTCCTGCCTGCTGGCATTCACCGGCGGCCACATCATCAACTACTCGGTGATCATGTACGCGCAAGAAGTGCTGCGCTCGGACGTGCTGGCCGGGGTAGGTTTCGGCCTGTGCTTCGGCCCGCCGCTTCTGCTTGGCTGGTACGCGGGCGTGCTGTGCGACCGCCTCGCGCCGACCCGCATCATCCATGCTGCACAAGCCGTGTTCGTGCTCGCTGCAGTGCTCATGGCGTACGGCGACCACTTCATTGCCGATCCGGCACTGCGGGCACCTGTTTTTCTTTCCGCCGCGTTGTGTGCCGGCATCGGCTGGTCCTTCGTTGCGCCGGCGCGAATGACGGCGCTCGGCCAGATCGTGGACGCGACAGCATTGCGGCGCGCCTCGCTCATATTCAATCTGCTGGTCATGCTCGGATTCGGCCTCGGGCCGCTGGCGATTTCGGTATGCCGCCTATATATCGGCTGGCAGGCGGCATTCGCGCTTGCCGTTGCGCTGTTCGTCGTCGGGTCGGCGCTGTTGTTTCACGTATCGACAAGCGTTACCGGCAAGCCACCCCGGCCGGTCCTGCGCGACATCCTTGATGGCTTGGGCGCGGTGCGCCGCGACCCCTTGCTTGCGCAATTGCTCGTGACAGCCATGTTCGGTTACATGCTCATGGGCCCGATGCAGGTGATCCTGCCCAAGCTCACACGCACGACGCTAGGCATGGGTGAACTGGGGCGGGGTGCCTTCCTCGGCACGCTTGCACCGGCGCTCATTGCCGGCGGCCTGCTGTGCATGCTGATCGCGCGGTGCCTGCCGCACGGGAAGACTGTATTTGCCGCCTGCGCGCTCTCCGGCCTGCTGTTTGCGGGGATGGGGCGCACTACGAACCCGTCAGTCGCCTTCGTGCTGCTGGCGCTTGTCGGCCTGCTGGGTGGCGTAGCCATCAGCCTGATCGTCACGGCGATCCAGGAAAATGTCGATGAGAAGGTGCGCGGCCGCGTACTGAGCATGTACACCGTCATCTCCCAAGTCATGCCGGCGCTGTCAGGCCTTGCAGCAGGAGCGCTCACGCAGGCATTGGATGCGCAACGGGCGATCCTGGTCGTCGGAGGCGTGCTGGCGCTGGCGGCGCTGGTCAACGCGACGTGGATGCCGGCGTTGCGCAGCTACCGCGGTCACTGAAGTCGCCAACCGGCATCCGCATCAGGCCGCCTCTGCAAGGGCGCGTGCATCACGATGCTGCCGCCCTGCCACAACGCAGCGCTGCTGCAGGAATGCACGAAGAATGGCCTGCTCCACCTTCACCCTGTCGTTGGGCCTGCAGCTGTAGCGCAGGACCAGCGTGGCTTCATGCGCGTGGTTCAATTCCATGAGTACGCGCGGTTCCGCCGAGGGCAGGTTGACCAGATCGCGCGATTCGAGCTGCTTCAGATGGTGGTCGGCATCGGCCAGCCACGGGAAGCATACCTCCCTTGCGGCCTTGAGCAAGGTCTTCTCCAACGCCAGCAGATCCTCGGAGGGAATGACGGCAATGCTCAGCAGGTTGATGACGTAGGCGCCGGTCGCCGTGAGGTTCTTCACCGGATGGGTCAGCAGCAGCGAATTGGGAAGCACCGCAGTGCGCCCCGTGAGCTGATGCCCTTCGAGCGTTTCGGCAATCGTCGTTACCAGCAGGTCGGTATCGAGTACGCGTCCGGTCGCCTCTCCCATCTCGATGAAGTCACCGACGCGATAAGGTCTTGAGATCGCGAGCATCGCTGATCCCAGCACATTGGAGAGGAACTCCTTGCTGACGATCAGGACGGCACCGGCGACAGCGGCCAGCGAAAGTGCGGCGCCGGCGATCTTGGTGGCCCAGATGGAGCCTACGGCGAGCAGCGTGGCGCCGATGATCAGGTTCTTGGCGAGCACCAGGTTGCCTCGCCGGTGCTCGACATCGAGCATGCTGGAGCTGCTCAACCTTGCACGCTTTTTCGAGATGCGCCACAGTATCGCCGCGATGCTGATCGAGGCAAGGGTGGCGATCATGCGGCCCGGTTCGGTATGTGCGAATGCATTTAACAGGGCGGATAGCTGCGGCCAATTCATGATGTCTTCGCCTCTCTGAATAGGGTGTGTGCGTGTCAACGCCGATGCGCAAGCTGCAGCATGCACACGTCACACACTTGTTGTTGGTGGGTCGCTGCCGTCGATGCATGACACAAGGCCAATGTTGTCGAACGGAAGCCTTGTTTAAGATGGGACGGGGAGGAAATAGTTCAGCCGGAGCATGCCGGATGACGTTGTGCATCCGGTATCCGCTTGCTATGCCGATCAGAGCGGCTTGGCGAACAGGCCGACCGTCAGCGCGATGCCAATGCAAACGATCGCGATGCGCAGCAGTTTTTCATTGACGCGATGAAGTGCCCATGAGCCGAGCAGGCCACCGACGATTGCGCCGGCGCCGAGGGTGATGGCTTCCAGCCAGTGGAGTTGGGGAGAGGTGAGGAACAAGACCACAGCGGAGGCATTCATCACGCCAGCCAGCACGTTTTTCGTTGCGCCGGCATTGCGGGTCGGCAGTCCGGCCATGGTGAGCGCGGCGATCATCAGGATACCGATGCCGCCGCCGAAGTAGCCGCCATAGATCGCGATCAGAAACTGGGCGAACGCCGTTGCGGCCGGCCCGAGGTGCATGCCGGTGTCGCCCTGCCGGCGGAAGAAGCTGCCCCAGGCAAACAAGGCAGTCGCAAACAGGACGAGCCATGGCACCAGGCGGGCGAACACGGTAGGAGAGGTTTTGAGCAGGAGCAGTCCTCCCAGCGCACCACCCAGGATGCTGATCACGAATAGTGCCCAGAAGGGCAACTTGCCGACCCCCGTGACTAGTTTCCGGCCAGCGAGACCGGTGGTCACTTGTCCCGGAAAGAGGGCGACGGTGGAGGTGATGTTGGCCGCCAGCGGTGTCATGCCGGACAGGATCAGGGCTGGCAGTGTCACGAACGAGCCGCCGCCGGCGAGAGAGTTTTGCAGACCGGCCCACAGGCCGGCGACGAGTATGAGCAGGAACAGCACGACGAATCCCGGAATCTTTGCGCAGGGACGTCATGGTAGCCGAAGTCGCCCGGCCTTGCCCGTAACCCGAATGGTTCGTCGCGAAAAGTAACCAATCGTTAAACTTTCTTGAAAAATGGGAAAATTTCCCGTAAATTGCTCGGGCCGCACCTTTTGCCGTGCGAATGGAGGCTGATTTATGTGGACCCGCTTTTCTCGCAGGCTGATGTTCGGCCTGATTCTCCTGGCCGGACTCCTGACGAGCGCCATGGCCGACGACTTCCTCGAACCGGAACAGGCCTTTGCGTTCTCGGCGAAGGCCATCGACAAGCAAACGGTGCGGCTGCACTGGGACATCGCGCCCGGCTATCACCTGTACCGCGATCGCCTGCAGGTGCAGTCGGCATCGAAGGAGGCCCAGTGGGAACCCCTCTCGCTGCCGGTCGGTAAAGACAGCTTCGACGCCAACTTCAACAAGACCATGGTGATCTATGAGGGCACGCTCGATGTCGATCTGCATGTCGTCAAGGCAGGCGGATCGACCCCTGTCACCGTTGAATGGCAGGGGTGTGCGGATGCGGGGCTGTGCTATCCGCCGGCTAACGCCAGCGTCGATCTTGCAGGCCTGGGGATCACCGCTTTAGGTAATCCGCCCGCAGCACCCACATCGCAAACAGCCACGCCGTCAAGTCAAGCCGCGCCCGCAACCGATTCGATCGCCTCGACGCTAGCCTCCGGCAGTCTCTTGCGCACGATCGGTATGTTCTGGCTGGCAGGCCTGTTGCTGTCGTTCACACCATGCGTGCTGCCGATGGTGCCCATCCTGTCCTCGTTGATCGCCGGTCAGTCCGGCACGGTCAGTCGTGGCAAGGGCTTCATGTTGGCCCTGGCGTATTCGCTCGGCATGGCACTGGTGTATGCCGCATTCGGCGTGGCAGCCGGCCTCGCCGGCGAAGGGCTTGCCGCCGCGCTGCAGAATCCCTGGGTGCTCGGCGCCTTTGCACTTCTCCTGACGGCGCTTGCCCTGTCGATGTTCGGTTTCTACGAGCTGCAAATGCCGAGCGCAATACAGAGCCGCGCGTCCGGATGGTCCAACAGGTTCCAGGGCGGCTCGTTCGTCGGCGTTTTCCTGATGGGCGGCGTCTCGGCGCTCGTCGTCGGGCCCTGTGTCGCAGCGCCGCTGGCGGGTGCGCTGGTATATATCGCGCAGACACATGATGTCTTGCTGGGCGGTTCAGCCTTGTTCGCGATGGCGCTCGGGATGGGCGTGCCGCTGCTGCTGGTCGGGCTGTCTGCAGGCAGCCTGCTGCCGCGCGCCGGTGCATGGATGGAGCGCGTCAAGCAATTGTTCGGGATGATGCTGCTTGGCGTGGCGATCTGGATGGTGTCGCCGGTGGTGCCGGCTGCGGTGCACATGCTGTTGTGGGCAGCATGGTTGCTGGCGGCTGCCGCGCTGCTTGGCGTGTTCGGTGCAACGACACAGCACAAGGCAGGTCCGCCGGTTGCTGCGCGCGCGGCAGGTGCAGGCCTGGCGGCAGTGGCGATGGTGCTGTTGGTGGGAGCGGCGTCGGGCGGGCAGTCCGTGCTGCAACCGCTGGCGCACCTCCGGCCGGTAGCGGGTAGTGCTGGGGTATCCGCCAATACTGCGGTCGCGCACGACGGCCTGCAGTTCGAGCGTGTGGCCGATACGCAGGCACTGGATGCCGCACTGGCGCAGGCGCAACAAGCGGGCCAGCCTGTCATGCTGGACTTCTATGCGGATTGGTGTGTGTCCTGCAAGGAATTCGAGAACTTCACGTTCAGCGATCCCGAGGTGCGGAAACGCTTGAGCAAGGTACGCCTGCTGCAGGCTGATGTGACGAACAACAGCGCTGAACAGAAAGCCCTGCTCAAGCGCTTCAGCCTGTTCGGCCCGCCAGCGATTATTTTCTTTGATGGCGCGCCGGGCTCTCGCGTGACGCACAAGGTGATCGGCTATCAGCCGCCGAAGGACTTCCTCGCTTCACTGGCGACCGCAGCCATTCGCTGATCTCCCGGCGCATCGGGCCGCCTCCGGCGACAGCGGAGGCGGCTTCTTCCAGTCAGCTGCCCAGTTCCAGATCGTTCACCATCAGCACGTCGCCGGCCTTGACTCCCTTGAGATGAACCTTGACGCCGAGCTTGACGTCGGCTGCAGTGCCATGGCTGATCGTCGCCTGCGAGGCGTTGCAACGCTGCCCGCGCACTACGAAGTCGGCAAGGCTCGTGAACTGCTCGATGGGCGCTTCGATTTCCACCTGCGTCAGGATCTGCTCGCTCTCCGTTTCCACCTTGCTGGCCTTCAGCAGGCCGGCCTGCCAGGTGCCCTCCACCTCGACGCGCGTGCCGACGGTGATCTGCAGCGTGGATGGCTCCAGCACGGCGTTGCTCGCATCCACCTCGGTGCTGCCCATCATGAAGTGACTGCCGGAGAGCATGGTTGTCACGACGCCTTCAAGTTCACCCTCGCCATGCTGCGTGGCGCCTGCAAGCGGTCCGAGCAGCGTGGCGCTCGTGACTTCCAGGCTGTCGCCGGCTGCAGAGAGGGTTCCACTCACGCGAACCAGGTTGCCGGAGTCTAGCGCGCCGGCAGCAGTGCCGGTCAGCATGATGCCATTGAGCGAGCGCACTCCGTTACTGACGCTGACCAGGCCGCTGCTCACCGCGGTGGTATCCGTCACGACAGCGATTCGCGTCGCCGTCCAGCTGCGCGCATCGGCGCTTGCCTGCAGGCCCCACACCGCCACACGCATGCCGGGCGTGAGCTGCGCCGCTGATGCGACGCCGTCGAACACGGTGCCGCTGTCGGTCTTGATGGTCATGCCGTTCAAGGTGATCTGGCCGGATGTCACCGCCGAGATCGTGCCTTGCGCGGCTGTCCAGACATCGATCCGCGAGGCAGTACCCAGCGTCGGCATGGCGCCGGATTGGCCCTGCACGCCGGCCACCATGCCGATGCGCAGGTCCGACGAGTGAGCCGCGCTGCCGTTCACCAGCACCGTTGCATTCGTATCGTCGAATTTGATGCCGTTGACCACCACGCTGCCGAATCCCGAGATGGAACCCTGGGCATACATGCCTGTGCCTCCCGTGCCGGGCAAGCCGATCTGAATCCCGCCCCCGCAGGCTACGAGGGCCGATACCGCAATGGCGAGTACGCTGCGCCGCGACAGTCTTGCTGTCCAAGGTTTCATGTTGATCTCTTTCGTCTGGATTTTGACGCGGCCGGCGTGGCCGCCTTGCTTTTGGATTCTGTCGCGGACGCCTTCCCGGCCTGGGCCGCATCATGAAAGTACACGCCGAAACGGATGCGATGCCTGGGGCCCTGGATGCTCTGGCTGCCCTGACTGCGCTGCTTGGCAGCGGAGGCCATCTGCAGGAACTGTTGCAGGGCAGTGCTCCACAGCCGCCGTGCCAATTGCTGCAGCTGCTCGGCCTCGGCGGGCGGCAGATTCTCGAGGAAGGCGCTTTGCTCCAGCATCAGCGGCGCGCTGCGGCCGGGCGCCAGGTTGTGTACGGCGGTGGCCAGGTGGTCGCTGACGTTGGACGCGAGGAAATGAAAGGATTCGCTCAAGCCCTTGTTCGGCACAAAGGAGCTTGTCTTGAGGTGAACATAGCCATCTTCGGTCAATTCCACCACGCCCAGCCGTTGCAGTTCGTCGAGCACTGCGCGGGCACCGGCATCGCGCGTGACTTCGGCTACCAGCGTCGTGAAGTCCGGCTCGCCAGGGTGGCCGCGCCCAGGAGTGCGAGCGAGCGGACGGGCCGTCTGTTCCGCGGTCAGGTAGCGCGGTTCGCTGATCCAGCGCGCAACGACGGATGCTGCCACCGGCACCATCGGCGGCGCGGGATCGACGGCGACGGGCGCGTCCCGCAGGCGTTTCACGTCCTTGCGGTGCACGCCGGTCAGAAGGGCGATGCGCGTGTCTGAACTTCCCTTGTCGGCCAGGCCGTAGGCGGCAACGGCCTCCGAAACGAGCGCCTGCTTCAGCAGCTCCACCATCGATGGCAGCTGTAATCCGTGATCGATCATCAGGCGCGCCAGTGGCTGCAGCAGGCGTGCGACTGCCTCCGCTGCGAGGGCAGGCTCGGGCAGGCCGGAGGCAGGTTGCTCGCTCGGTTCAGGTGGTCGTTTTCGGGCGGTCATGGAGGTAATGGATCTTGCCGGAAAGGGGGAATTATGCCCGCGTTCTCACAAATGCTTACGAATTTGACACAGAGTTGCTTGACAGTAGGTCACAAATCGGTGACTATTTGCGGGAAATTTTCCCAAATTAGTGGGGCCAACGCAAGCTTTATCCGCACGCTTTGCCACATTTCGCAAGGAGCTACCGACGATGAAAAACTTCCCCATCCAGTCCGCCGCCGTGGCCACTGCGGCCATTGCCGCGCTGCTCGCCTGCCCGGTGCAGGCCGTCGAAACCGGCCAGTCCGCTCCGGATTTCGAGCTGCCTGGCAAGGCCGCCACCATCAAGCTCAGCGACTTCAAGGGCAAGACCGTCTACCTGGACTTCTGGGCCTCTTGGTGCGGGCCCTGCAAGCAGTCGTTTCCGTGGATGAATGAAATGCAGAGCCGTTATGGCAGCAAGGGCTTGCGGGTGGTGGCAGTCAACGTTGACCAGAAGCCGGATGACGCCAGGTCCTTCCTGAGCACCAATCCGGCCAGCTTCGAAGTGGCGTTCGACCAGGCGGGGAAGGTGCCGCGCGCTTATGCGATCAAGGGCATGCCGACCTCCATGCTGATCGGCCCCGACGGCAAGGTGCTCATGGTGCATGGCGGCTTCAAGGAAGAGAAGCGTGAAGAACTCGAGCGCCACATCAAGACCGCGCTGAACCTGAAGGACCAATGATGAAGCGTCTCATGTTCCTGATGTCTCTTGCGGGTGCGGCACTGCTCGGCGGCTGCACCAATCTCGGCCAGGTCAATCCCTGGGAGAAGGGCAACCTCGCCAGGCCGGCCATGACGTTCGACGGCGACCCGCTTAACCAGCGTTTCGTGCAGCACATTTACAGCAGCAAGGAAAACTCCAGCGGCGGCTATGGCGTCGGTGGGGGCGGCTGCGGATGCAACTGAAGGGCGAACACATGACCAGAAATTCCCAACGTCCCGAAACCGCAACCGGCGTGCTCCTTGCGTCCCTGATTCTTCCGGGCCTGGCAGCACTCAGCGCGATCGCCCCCTCGAATGCGGCAGCGGAAAACGCGCCGGAAAAAACCACCCTCGCAGTCAAGTACGGCAGCTACAAGGACAGTCAGCCCGGTTGGGACCGGGTCAAGGTCGATGCACCGCAGGTCTACATACAAGCTCCGATCGCCGGCGAGTGGTCGGTCGAAGGCTCGGCCGTCGCCGACAGCGTGTCGGGCGCATCGCCTCGCATGCACACGCAGCGCTCCGGCGCCAGCAACATGAGCGACAACCGCAAGGCGGGCGACCTCAAGGTGACGCGCTACACGGCGCGCTCCGCCGTGTCGGCGGGCATCGCCTATTCGGATGAACATGATTACACCTCGCGTGCCTTCAGCCTCGACGGGCGTTGGTCGAGCGAGGACAACAACCGGACCTGGACGCTCGGTTATGGCACCTCGATCGACCGGATCGACAACACCTCGAACGGCGTCAACACGGCCATCAACCAGCGCAAGCGCACCCATGAACTCATGGCCGGCGTGACGCAGGTCCTCACGCCCAGCGATATCGCGCAAATCAACATCACGCGCGGCACCGGGCACGGCTATTTCAACGACCCCTACAAGTCCTTCGACCAGCGGCCCGGCGAGCGCAATGCCTGGATCGGCCTGGTGCGATGGAATCACTACGTGGAGCGCTTTGGTGCCGCTCTGCGCAGCAGCTATCGCTACTACAACGACACCTTCGGTGTGAAATCCCATACGGTCGGCCTCGACTGGGTACAGCCGGCAGGCAAATGGACACTGACGCCGGGCGTGCGCTATTACACCCAGAGCGCGGCGAATTTCTATCGCGACCCGAAGTTCAATGCGCAGGGCCAGTACGACATGACGGCCACCATCCTTAGTGCAATGGCCGCGCCGGGCAACAATTCCTTCGACCAGCGGCTCGCGGCATTCGGCGCCACCACACTCTCGATGAAAGTGGCGTATGCGTTCACGCCGGACACCAGTGCGGATGTGAAGGTCGAAACCTATCGGCAGACGGCTGGCATGCGGTTCGGCGGGAATGGCAGCCCCGGGCTTGATACGTTCCGCGCGCAGTTTATCCAGGTCGGCCTGACCCATCGCTTCTGAAGGTGACCGATGAGCCGCTGGCGTAACTTGCGATTCGATTTCCAGGCCATGGCATCACCCTGCAACATCCAGATGGATGGCAGGGATGAACATGCCATGCGCCGCGCGGTCACGGCGGCGATCTCCGAAGTGCGTCGCATTGAAGAAAAGTACTCGCGTTACCGGGAAACCAGCATCATCAGCCGCATCAATCGGGCCGTTGGCTCCGAGGCTGTCGAGGTCGATAGCGAAACCGCGAGCCTGCTGAATTTCGCAGAGCAACTCTGGACGCTGAGCGACGGCTTGTTCGACATCACCTCCGGCGTGCTGCGCCGAGCATGGGATTTCCGAAAGGGACGCCTGCCTGAAGCCGATGCATTGAAGGCATTGATGCCGCTGGTGGGATGGTTGCATGTAGACCGCAAGGGCAGCACCGTGCGATTGAGCAAGCCGGGCATGGAACTGGACTTTGGCGGATTCGGCAAGGAATACGCGGTCGATTGCGCGGCGGCCGTCCTGAAGCATCACGGCATCGAACATGCCCTGATCAATCTCGGCGGCGACCTCTACGCGCTTGGCCCGCGCGGCTTTCCCGGCCATGAAGGCAAGCCGTGGCTGGTCGAGATCCAGCACCCGCGGCCCGACACGACCCGGCCCGAGGCGCCGCTTGCCGTGCTGCCGCTGGCGCGCGGCGGCCTGGCCACCAGCGGCGACTACGAACGCTTTTTCATTCACGAAGGGCAGCGTTACTGCCACATTCTGAATCCGCAGACCGGCTGGCCCGTATCGCACTGGCAGTCGGTCAGCATCCTTGCCGCCAATGCCACGACGGCGGGTGCCCTGTCCACCATCGCCATGCTGAAAGGTCCTGAGGCCATCACCTGGCTGCAAACCCAGAACGTGCGTTACCTGGCCGTGCGGCACGACGGACGCGTGATGCGCAACGACACTGCAGATGACGGCGACGAAGGTCGCCATTCCGTTTAACCGCCGGTCCGGACGGACTATTTTTACTGTCTCAAACAGAGGAGCCGCAACATGAAAATTTCCACACCCCGATTCACCCTGGGCCTGGTTGCCACCGCCGTCCTCGCCCTCACCGCGTGCGGCGGAGGCGGGGGCGCGTCAGGCAACGCACCTGCGACCGTAAGCCCGACCGTCATGGACGGCCTGATCCAGAATGCGCTGGTATGCGTCGACAGCAACAACAATGGCGTGTGCGACACCGGCGAAGTCCAGGGCCGTACCGACGCCAGCGGAAAAGTGACACTGAATGTCGCTGGCACTGATATCACCAATGCCCAACTCGTCGCGATGGTCGGCACGGATGCCGTGGACGCCGACACTGGCCCGGTCACGACACCCTACACGCTGACTGCCCCGGCAGGCAAGCATGATGTGATCAGCCCGCTGACCGACATGGTGCAGGCGAAGATCCGCCGCGACAAGGTCAGCGAGGAGGCCGCGGAAGCCTATGTCAAGACCCAAACCGGCTTGAGCATTTCCATGTACGACGACTTCGTCGCCAAGCGCGGCCAAAGCGCCGAGCACAAGAAGGCCGGCGAGATTGCCCGTCTCCTGGTGGTCAGCACCCAGCAATCCAAGCGCGTCGGCGCTGGCGCCGCCGCCAGTGCGACTGCATGCCAGACCGGTGCCGAGCACGACGATGAGCAAAACGAAGAGACACGCATCGACGACAATCTCGTCACTCGCCTGGACGAGGTCCGTCGTGCCACGGATGAAATCGAACACGAATCCTGCGCAAGCGGCAGCTTCGAAAGGGATTGCGGTAGCAGCATCCAGATGAAAGCTGCGGTGCTGAGCTGCACGACGGCAGGCACGACGAGCGGTACGACTGCTGGTACGACGTCTGGCACAACAACTGGCACAACAACTGGCACAACAACTGGCACGACGACTGGTACGACGACTGGTACGACGACTGGTACGACGACCGGCGCAACGACTGGCACGACCACCGGCACAACGACTGGCACGACCACCGGTACGACCA
This sequence comes from Noviherbaspirillum sp., assembly GCF_035254685.1. Taxonomy (GTDB): domain Bacteria; phylum Pseudomonadota; class Gammaproteobacteria; order Burkholderiales; family Burkholderiaceae_D; genus Noviherbaspirillum. The sequence goes on from NZ_DATFAI010000016.1 coordinate 100,313, forward strand.
CCGGTACGACCACCGGTACAACGACTGGTACGACCACTGGCACGACCGTCTCCGCAGCGAATGGCAAAACGCTCTATGCCGCGAATTGCGCCATTTGCCATGGCGCCAATCCGTCCCTGAACTCCAACAAGATCCTGCTCGGCGCCAATTCTCCCAGCACCATCCTGAACGCGATCGCCACCAACAAGGGCGGCATGAGCTTCCTTTCGGCAACGATCATGACCCCTCAGGCAACGGATATCGCCGCCTATCTCGCGAATCCCGGCATCTGATCTGAATCGAAGAAAAAACTTTTCCCTGTTGCTCACTCGGGCGAGTGAGCAAGTTGAGCGCCTTCCTTTCCAGGAAAGCGCTCTTTTTTATGAAAAAGCCGGAAGTTGGATTAACGCTTCGCCTTGAGGCTTGCTTTCGGCGCCAGATAGGTGCCCGTACATCCAGGCGTGCCGCAGTGGCAGGCAAACGCACGCTTGATTGCTGGCGTGTGGCGGCCTTCGTAGATCAGCGCATAGTTGTAGTTCAGTTCCTCGCCGCGCTCGATCGGACGCATGGCATAGACGTAGACACGTCCATCCTCGTGCTCGAAGGCTTCGCAATTCGGCTCGCAGGCGTGATTGATGAAACGCGCATCGTTGCCGCGCCGACCGCCGTCGATTACACGGCCGTCATGCAGGGAAAAGAAGAAGGTGTGATTGACCGGCCCACCTCGCTCCTCCGCGCGGCGCTGGGCTTCTTCCCAGTCGATCCGCTCGCCCCGATACTCGATGATGCAGCTGCCTGCCGCGATCTTGCGGATGGCGAACAATCCCTTGCCGTGGACCGGCGACGCTTTCACGACATATGGCCTTGCAGTGGACGAACGTGACGAGATTGGCATGCGAGCGATTGATGCGCAGACGACGCAGGCTTTGACAAGGGCGTGGTCCGTATGTTCAGTAGGTGCCGTATTCCCAGTGGAAGAGTTCGCCCGGCGCCAGCGCGACCGCGGACTTGCGGAGTTTTCCGTCGGCCACCGATGCCAGGTAGATGCCGTCGCGCGTCTCGTTCTTCGACCAGGTCCGCATGTCAAAGCGCTCGTCGCCCGTGAGGCGGTGCACAGCGATGTCCCGATAGGTAAGCGGTTGTCCGGGCTCGCAGACATCGGGCGGGTTTTGCGCGCTCAGGAAATAGACCGCGCTCGTTGGCTTGCCGACGCGCACGGCGGTGTCGCCCTCAACCAGCAGCGCAGCGCCGGAATCCACACCGATGCCGCGCACCGGGCGTTGCTCGGTATCCTTCGTGATGCGTGCCATGAAGGCAATCAGCCGTCCGAGACGGTTGCGCGTGTCGAAGTGCGTGTCCGTGATGACTCCCTCGAAATGCGGAAGGTCGAGGAAGTCGCGCGCCAGGGTCAGCCGCTCGTGGTAGGGATCGGCCAGCGCCATGGACGAGCCGATGGAGCCGCGCGCAGCGCTGAAGACATACTGGCCGAGGATGGCAAGCCCGGCGCTGATTCCCCCGATGGGAACATTGCGGCTTGCGAGTTCCTGGATTGCCTCCTGCACCGGCGTGCCTTGCCAGTAACGCAGGTATTCGCTCTGGTCGCCGCCCATGATGAACAGGGCGTCGGCCTCGCGAATGCGCGCGGCGACTTTCGGATTGCGCGCCGCGGCAGCATCGGGAATGATGAGCGTCTGCACCGACGATACGCCCCCCATGCGGTAAATGTAATCGTTGTACTCGTCGGAATTGTCGACGCCGATGACCACGAAATTCCCGCCGCCCGCCTTGGAAATCATCCACCTGAAGGCTTCATCAACATTCGCATCGCCGCCCATCAGGACAAAGGAAGGCGTCGACGGCCGGGCAGCGTGCATCTCCACCGGCTGCCCCACGACGGTATGACGGATGCCGTGCACGGCAACATGCCCGGCCGGCGCCAGCAGCAACGAAAGGAGTAAGAGGAGCAGGCCGCCCATGCGGAGCAGTCGATGCATTGCAGTTAGGAATGGCTCTTTTGCGCCCGCGAGGAAAGCCGGGCGATGCGCGCGAAAAAACATCATCGCAGGAAGGTTCAGGCTGGTTGACGCAACAGCCCGTTAATGTGTCGGAAGCCGGATGGAGGTGTTTTGCGCAATCACAAGCATGATGGCGATCTGCGTTCCTCCAGGCATCAATTGCGTTCGGGAGCCTGACTGGCGATGCTCTGCATGAAATGCCGAACTGGAACAAAATTGCCGAGGTCGCACTCGATTAACGAGTGCCATTCGTCCGGAAAAAGCATCGAACGCTTTGACCGGGAGCGCGTTCCCGCCCCCGGCGTAACGCATTATCTGAAACTGCCAAGGAGTATTGCCATGACCGACCGTTATTCCCGTTATGAACAGCTCAAGTTTGACCGGCCGCACCCGCGCGTCCTGCGCATTACGATCAGCTCGCCCTTGAAGCTGAATGCGATGACCGCGCGCTTGCATCGAGAAGTGTCGGAGATCTGGCGCGACGTGGATGATGACCCGAGCATTTCCGCGGTCATTATTACCGGCGGGCAGAATTCCTTCTCCGCGGGCGGCGACCTGAACCATGAACGCAAAGTGTGCGACGACTACGACATGCGCATGCAGGCCATGAAGGAGGCGCGTGACCTGGTGTACGGCATGATCAATTGCTCCAAGCCGATCGTCAGCGCAGCGCGCGGCTGGGCTGTCGGCGCCGGCATTGCGGCAGTGATGCTCGCGGACATTTCCATTGTGGCGAAGGACGCGAATTTTTCCGACGGCCATGCAAAGATCGGCGTGGCGGCGGGCGACCATGCCACGATCCTGTGGCCCCTGCTGTGCGGCATGGCAAAAGCCAAGTACTACCTGTTGACGGCAGACAGTTTCACCGGCGCTGAAGCCGAGCGCATCGGCCTGGTCTCGATGGCGGTGGACGATGCCGAGCTGGATGACAAGGCCGTACAGGTTGCCTCGAAACTGGCGGAACAGGCCCCGGCAGCCTTGCGCTGGACCAAGCACACCTTGAATCACTGGCTGCGGCAGGCAGCGCCGATCTTTGATGCGTCGCTCGCGCTGGAATTTACCGGTTTCGGCGGGCCCGAGGGCAAGGAAGGTATCGACGCATTCCTGCAGAAGCGCAAGGCGTCATATTCTCCGGATACGCCGTTTTAGGGCGCCGGGCAGGGCGCTGTGTCGCGAGCGGCATGCCGCTCGTTGTCAGCAAGACATGTCTTGTGTTTCGATCATCCAACATGCTGTCAAAGACCTCAATTTCTGACAGGTAATCTGCTAAAGTACCGCCCTTAAATATGCATCTTGAATATGCACCACGGATATGCACCGTGGGCGCACCGGTGCTGGTCGTAATACATAAGGCAAAGACTGCAACATGGCGGTGACGGGGTGGTTTGGATGGTCGGCGATATGGCTTTTACCGCTGGCGTGGCGCCTGTCGAAGACGTTCCTGAGTAAGCTAAATAAGGGCAGCAAGGAAACCAGCGGCGGCCAGCTACGTGGCCAGGGTTCCATTCGCCTCTGGCTGGGCACCTTCCTGATGCTGTGCGCGGGCAGCGCGCTCGAGGCATACGTCCGGACGGATCCGGCCACGGCAGGCGGCCATCCGGCTTTCGGGCAGTTTGTCGCGTCCGCGGTATCCGGCCTGTTCGGAACGGCCTTCGGCGTTCTGGTATTGCTGGCGACGGTGCTCGTTGCGCTGCCCTGGCTGTTTGGGCGCAGCGCATCGAGTCTCGCCGGGTGGTTTTACCGCACCGCTGCAAACTTCCTCAATAAGGGTGAGCGCACTAGTACGAGGCCGACAGAAAGGTATCGCGCAGCAGACACACCGCCCGTACGCTCGCGTCCGGCAAAGAAGCGCGCGGCCGGCGGATCACCGGGAAAGACGGAGCCCTGGAAATTGCCTGCGCCATTTTTTGGCAGGGACGCCGTGCACAAGGTGCAGGAAACGGTAGAAACACCGCGCGCGAAAAAAGCGCCGACCGCACGGCCCACTGAAGAATGGGCACCGTTTGAAAGTATTCGTCCGACATCGGCCATGCTCGCACGCAAACGGACCGGGCAAGCGGCAAGTGTGCCGCAAACGCCGGCGGAACCGGTCAGGATCATCGTCCGGCCCGGCGACAGGAAACCTGTCATGCACGTGGACAATGTACGCAAACTGTCCACCTTGAGGAACGCGGCATCGGCACCGCAAGCTCCACAAAAACCCGATGTACCGGCTCCGGCGACGAATGTGATGTCGCCGCCATCGAGCCCGGTGCGACTCGACGAACCGGTGGCGGTCGTGGAAAGCGCCGTCTGCCGAGTGCAGCCGGAAGAACCTGCGCCGCTCGTCGTCATCGAGGAAAACGAGACCTCGTTGCGGCAGCCTGAAAGCATCGATGCGCTGCATCAGGAAGGCAGCGACTTCAGCGCTGTCCCTGTCCAGGCCTCGCCTGTGGCTGAACTCCCGCCGGCGCCGGAGACTTCCGTAGCGCAGCCTTCAGCCATGGCACCCGCCATTCAACACGACATGCCGCCAGTCCGCCCGGCACCTGCCGCGCCGCCGTTGCGCGTGATAACGGGCGAGTCGTTTGCATTCCAGACGCCATCGGAAATTGATGTGGACCTGCCGGGCATCGATCTGCTCGACATGCCTTCCGGCATGGCCATCGATATTTCCGCAGCCGAGCTCCAGCAGACCGGGCAATTGATCGAGCAGCGGCTCAAGGAATTCAAAGTCCCGGTGACGGTACTCGGCGCATGTGCCGGCCCGGTCATCACGCGCTTCGAGATCGAGCCGGCGATTGGCGTGCGCGGCGCGCAGATCGTCGGTCTGATGAAGGATCTGTCACGTGCGCTCGGCCTGACCTCGATTCGCGTGGTCGAAACCATTCCGGGCAAGACCTGCATGGGCCTGGAGTTGCCGAACAGGCATCGCCAGATGATCCGGCTCTCGGAAATGCTCGCATCCGATGCCTATCGCACCTCGCGCTCACTGTTGACGCTTGCCATGGGCAAGGACATCACCGGCCTGCCGGTGGTGACGGATCTGGCGCGCGCACCGCACATGCTGGTGGCGGGTACCACCGGTTCGGGCAAATCGGTGGCAATCAACGCGATGATCCTGTCATTGCTGTACAAGTCAACGCCGGCCGATGTCCGCCTGATCATGATCGACCCGAAGATGCTGGAGCTGTCGATCTACGATGGCATTCCGCACCTGCTCGCGCCGGTGGTCACCGACATGAAGCTTGCCGCGCATGCCCTGACCTGGTGTGTCGGCGAGATGGAGCGGCGCTATCGACTCATGTCCGCGCTCGGCGTGCGCAATCTTGCCGGATTCAACCAGAAGATCCGCGACGCGCGGGCGGCGGAAAAGCATGTCGCAAACCCGTTCTCGCTCACGCCGGATGCGCCGGAGCCGCTGTCAACGCTGCCCATGATCGTGGTGGTAATCGACGAGCTAGCGGACCTGATGATGGTGGCGGGCAAGAAGATCGAGGAACTGATTGCGCGCCTCGCCCAGAAAGCGCGCGCTGCTGGCATCCACCTGATCCTCGCCACGCAGCGCCCTTCGGTGGATGTCATCACCGGCCTGATCAAGGCAAATATTCCCACACGCGTCGCCTTCCAGGTTTCCTCGAAGATCGATTCGCGTACCGTGCTGGACCAGATGGGCGCCGAGTCCCTGCTCGGCAATGGCGACATGCTGTTCCTGCCGCCCGGCAGCGGCTATCCGCAGCGCGTCCATGGCGCTTTCGTGTCGGACGAAGAAGTGCACCGCGTGGTCGAATACCTGAAGCAGTTCGGTGAGCCGGAGTATGAAGAAGCCATCCTCGCCGGCCCGCCGAGCGAGGACGCCGCGCCTGATCTGTTCGGCGAAACCGGCGGCACGGAATCCGACCCGCTGTATGACGAGGCCGTGGCGTTCGTCGTGCGCACCCGGCGCGCATCGATCTCGTCCGTGCAGCGACAGCTGCGGATCGGCTATAACCGGGCGGCCCGCCTGGTCGAGCAGATGGAAACTGCCGGCATTCTTTCGCCCATGGCCTCCAACGGCAGCCGCGAGGTGCTGGTGCCGCCCGCATGAAGCGCCATGGTGCCGAGGCCCCACTTCCCGCTCGTTTGAGCTCACTTATGCACAACGATATAATGTCGGGTTTTTGTTTCCAGCCGTCGAAGGTGGCCCGGATTCGCCTGAACAGGGCCGGATCGCCGGTCCGGGCGATGGGCAGCCTGGACGATTTCTCCCCGCATTCTTGATTGCACTGCCTATGGCGCGAGTCTTGCCACGCACGAGCTTCCACAGCTCAGAATTCATCCGTTGCCTCGCCGACCTGGAAATTGCCGATGTCGCCGATCCTGGCAATGCATTCGCGGAAAAGCTGGGCGGGTGGATTCACTTCGCCGATGCGATCACCCTGTCTGCCGTACACAAGGACAGCATCGCGAGCCGGCCGCAAGCACAAACCGGCATGCAGCACGACAGGCAAGCCGCTGCATGCGCTGCCGAACTGGACCGCATACGGGCTCTGCTGGTCAATGCCGTCACGGCGAGCTGCTCGCCCAGACCGGGCAGGACGCACATCAAGCTGCCCACGCCGGTGCAGGAGCTGCCGCTGGATCTCGCAACGGCTTATCCGCCTTACCGTCGGTTTTATGAAGCACACCAGCGCGACATGGAGCTGGGCGTACAGCCCCTGAGGGTCAATGTCCGGGAAGCGCTGGCGAAGGCGTCACCAGAACTCAGGAAACTTGCCGAGCTGGACGCAACGCTGGAGAAAATACTGCGCGAACGCGAGAGCAAATTGCTCGCGAAGGTGCCGGTACTCCTGAAAAAACATTTTGAGAGCTTGTTCAAGGAACATCAGCAGAAGCTTGCTGTGACAGAGCAGGCAGACAATCCCGCCGGATGGACGCGAACGGGCGGCTGGCTGGCGCACTTTTGCAATGACATGCAAATGCTGCTGCTGGCCGAAATCGAGCTCCGCTTGCAGCCGACGATGGGACTCATTGAAGCATTCAGACAAGATACGCAATGAAAAGACATTTATTTACACTCGCCTTCCTGCTGGGCGCGATCGGGATCATTTGGGTAGGCGTCGGATTTATCGACTCCAGTCTCCTGGCGCTGGCGATGACAATCATCATCGGTGCCGTCTACGGAGCCGGTGCGCTCGAACTGCGCCAATTCCGGCAGGCGACATCCACGCTGACCAATGCGTTCGCCACGATTCCCGAGAACCTGGCAGACCTCGGCGACTGGCTGCCCGTGGTGCATCCTTCGCTGCAGAATCCCGTGCGCCTGCGCATCGAGGGCGAACGCATCGGCCTGCCGGGGCCTGCACTCACGCCTTACCTGGTCGGCTTGCTGGTGATGCTGGGGATGCTCGGCACGTTCCTGGGCATGGTCGTCACGCTCAAGGGCGCTGTTTTTGCGCTGGAGAAGACCACTGAACTGGAAGCGATGCGTTCCGCGCTCGCCGTGCCGGTGAAGGGATTGGGACTGGCATTCGGCACTTCGGTGGCAGGCGTGATTGCATCCGCCATGTTGGGCCTGATGTCGGCGCTCAGCCGGCGTGAACGAATGCAGGCAGCACAACTGCTGGACACCAGGATCGCCACTGTCTTGCGCCGCTTTTCGCTCGTCCACCAGCGCCAGGAAACCTTCCGGGCCTTGCAGCAGCAATCGCAAGCCTTGCCTGCGGTAGTCGATAAACTGCAGGCGATGATGACGCAGATGGAGGCCATGGGCCAGCAACTGAACCAGCGCCTGCTCGGCAACCAGGAGGACTTTCACCGCGATATCAAGCACGTCTATACCGATCTGGCAATTGCGGTGGACAAGTCCCTGCGCGACAGCCTGAGCCAGAGCGCGCACGTCGCCGGCGAGAGCATCAAGCCGGTGGTCGAGACGGCGATGAACGGGATCGCGCGTGAAGCGACGCTGATGCATGAACGCATGGCTGGCACGGTGCAGACGCAGCTCGACGGGCTTTCCACCCGGTTTGATGCTGCGACCACCAGCGTGACCGACAACTGGGCGGCGGCGCTGAAGAGCCACGAACAGGCAAGCGCCGGCATCGTCGCGGATGTGAGCCGCTCGCTGGATGCATTCAGCGAGACCTTCGGCCAGCGTTCAGATGAACTTGTGGCCGCCGTCGGTGCGGCGTACACCAGCCTGCAGGCCGATCAGGCCGAGCGCGACAAGCAGCGGCAGCAGGCGTGGACGCAGTCGCTGGAAGCCATGGCCGCAGCGCTTTCCCGAGAATTGCAGCAAGCGGGCGCGCAGATGCTCTCGCAGCAGCAGCAAATCTGCGACACCTTGAGCCAGACCGCGCAAGACATCGCCGAACATGCGCAGGCTGGTGCGCGCACCACGCTCGCCGAAACGACGCGCCTGATCACATCCGCCGAAGAATTGATGCGCTCGCGCATCGCCTCCGAAGCGCAATGGATGGAACAGCATCGCGAACGCATGGACCAGCTGGCCGGCCTGCTGCGTTCCGAACTCGGCGCGCTCAAGGAGGAAGAGGTCGCGCGCGGCAATGCAGCACTTGAACGACTGGGACAACTTGAGGCTGCGGTTGCAGGCCATCTGACTACGCTGGGCACTGCCCTCGAGGAGCCGATTACAAGGCTCATCCATACAGCTTCGGAAGCGCCGCGCGCCGCGGCGGAAGTGATCGGGCAGTTGCGCCAGCAGATCTCCACGAGTGTCGCGCGCGACAATGAACTGCTTGAGGAACGCAGCCGCATCATGGAAACATTGAACGGCCTGCTCGATGCGATCAATCATGCTTCCCAGGAGCAGTGTGCTGTGATCGACTCGCTCGTCGCGTCATCCGCGACGGCACTCAACGCAACGGCGAGCGCATTCTCGGAAAATATCGCCGGCGAGGCCGCCAAACTGTCCGAAATTGCCGCGCAGGTCACCAGCAGCGCCGTTGACGTGGCGAGCCTGAGTGAATCCTTTGGCTTCGCCGTGCAGTCGTTCAACGAAGCCAATGAAAAGCTGATTGCGAACCTGCAGCGTATTGAAGGCGCGATGGACAAATCCATGTCGAGAAGCGATGAGCAACTCGCCTATTATGTGGCGCAGGCGCGTGAAATCATTGACCTGAGCATGGCCTCGCAAAAGGAAATGCTGGACGCGCTGGAGCAGTTGCCGGCAAGGCAGGCCGTGTTGGCCGAAGAGGGCAGGTAATGGAGGACATCGACGCAAGTGTCGAACACGCGCCGGTCTGGCCTGTGTTCGGCGACCTCATGTCAGGCTTGCTGGGCGCGTTCGTCCTGATCCTGGTGGGCGTGGTGGCAGTCCAGATGGAATTGACATCACACCTGCAGGACGAAGTGAAAAAGCGCCAGGCCGAAGAGCAACGCCGCATGAGCCTGGAAAAGGCCCTTGCGGTTCCGCTGGCGTCCGGGCGCATCACCTTGAACAACGGACGCATCGGCATCAGCGGCCAGGTCCTGTTCGCTCTCAATTCAGACCGCCTGCAGCCCGAAGGTCGCGAGCTCCTGCATAGTCTCGTTCCGCCGCTGCAGGCCTACCTGACGGCGCGCGATGAATTGCTCATGGTAAGCGGGTTCACCGACGACAAGCCCATACGGGGCGGCCCGTTCGCCGACAACTGGGAACTGTCGGCCCAGCGCGCACTGACCGTTACCCGCACCCTGATCGAGGAAGGGATGCCATCGTCCACGGTATTTGCTGCAGCTTTCGGCTCCGAGCAACCCGTCAAGCCGAACACCGATGACGCCGCGCGCGCGCAAAACCGGCGGGTGGAAATGGCGCCGGTACCGAAAACGTCCAGTGCGAAACTGCCGCGCCATGAATGATTTGCATCACAAGGAGCTTGTGGATTTTTCTTCGGGTTCACCCGCCGATGTCGACACGATGATCGCCTCCTTGCGCGCGGCAGGCGTGGACCGGTTCGACCCGGCCCGCTTGCACTATGTCGAAGCGCTGGCCCGGCGCGCGAGGGCGCACCGCGGAAGCGTCAGGCGCATGCTCGACGCGCGGCTGGCGCAAGCGCTCGCTGCGTTGAAAGAGCGATTTGAACTTGTGCAATCCGACGCAAGGGAAACGGTCGCACGAAATGCAGAGCGGTATCCGCATGCAGCCGTGGACTTGCAACGACTCGTTGCCGCTGGCGAATTCCGGGAACTGCGGCAAGCGGTCGCAACCCTGCAGACGCGGGAACAATGCGCATTGCTGGGTGAACTGGTGCGCCGGCTTGAGCACTCTTCTTCGGGAACTGCAGATGGCCCCCTCAACAGAGGCGCCGCGCAACGTGCCGAACTGAAGACGGTTCGTCATTTCAGGAATACCTTTTCCAGGCTCAGCGTGGACAAGCAGGTGGCGCAGGCCCTTGAGCAGGCGCCCAGGAATGCCGGCCCGATCAATTCACATATGCTGGTACTGCGCTCGCTCGCATTGATGCGCGACATCTCGCCCGATTATCTCAACCGGTTCATGTCTTACGCGGACACCTTGCTACGCCTCGACCAAGGCGAGAAAGAAAAGCCGGTCAGCGGCAGGAAATCTCCGGCCGCAAAGGCCGCGAAAAAGTGAAGCCGCGCTTGCGCCGCTCAGACTGACTCCGCCCTGAAGACATAGTACGAATCAACCATCGCGCTCAGGCATGTCGAGCCAGGTACGCTGAAATGGTTGAACGTCATCTGCAAGCTTCCTCCCGAATAGGCGCCGCTGGCGTATTCAAGAAACTCGCTACAGCCGGGCACGCTGACGAGGAAATAGGTATACGTTCCGACGCTGTCCAGCGACAGCATCTGGCTGGAAGGCACCTTCTGGTTGAAAGCGTTCAGCTCGTCCTGGGTGGCGATTGAATACGACCTGCCAAGGCCGGTCAGCAGGAGATTGTAAAAGCTGACGGTTTTCACCGGCGCCGTGGTTAACGTGGCCGGCTTTATTGCGGCCTTGAACGAAAATGATTGCGTGTCGACGAACACGGACTTCGGATTCGTGACGGATGTCGGCGTCACCGCAGCTTGCGTCGCCAGGGTCGTTGATCCTGAAGGCGAGTCGCTTCCACCTCCGCCGCAGGCGGACAGGAAGACAGCGGTCGTTGCGATCGATAGCAGGTGCTTCACGTTGGTTCCCGGTTGTGTGGAGTTGCTTTTCCCGGCAGGTAGTCGCTGGCCGTAGCTGGCACTGAACACTTCCATGATATGAATAGTTTTCGGGCACGCAACTGATATTGATTGACTTGGGAAGCCATTCTTGTCAGGGAATCGGCTGGAGGAAAAATCTCCTGCGAGAAACCGCAAGCCGCGCCGTTCGCCGCGCGCTAGAATGGACGCCAGCCAGAAATTCAAGGCAACAAGGCTCCACGCTTTTTGGTGAATGCCACGGCGCACAATCAGTGCCGTACCCGGTGCAGACCAACGATGTTCGCTTTCATGGGGAGTGGATCGTGCCGATTCAGTTTAACGAGTACGCCAAATATGATGGCTTGGGGCTTGCCGCTCTGGTCCGGCGCGGTGAGGTGCAGCCGCAGGAACTGCTGGCCGCGGCCATCCAGCGCGCCGACGAAACCGGCCAGAAACTCAACGCCATCGTTCGCCGCCTTGATGAGCGGGCGCGCCAAAAGGCAATGCAGCCGTTCGCCGCGCAGGCTCGCTTTCCCGGTGTGCCGTTTCTGGTTAAGAGCCTGATGCAGGACATCGCCGGTGAGCCGAGCTCGTGGGGCAGCCGATCACTGCGCGACATGCTCGCCAATCAATCCGCTGATGTCACCAGACGCTGGGAAGCGGAAGGTCTGCTGATCTTTGGCATGACCAATACCCCCGAATTCGGCGCAAAGAACGTGACTGAGCCGCTCGCTCATGGCCCGGCTCGGAATCCCTGGGATGTGACTCGTACGCCAGGCGGTTCATCGGGCGGCTCGGCAGCGGCCGTGGCGGCGGGAATCGTACCGATGGCAGGCGCAAACGACGGCGGCGGTTCAATACGCATTCCCGCTGCCGCCTGCGGTCTGTTTGGACTGAAGGCCGGGCGTGGCCGGATTTCGATGGGGCCCATCGTGGGCGAAGGCCTGGGCGGCATCGCGGTGCAGGGCGTGGTGTCGCGCAGCGTCAGGGATAGCGCTGCCATGCTCGACGTGCTGCAAGGGCCGGAACCCCATGCACCATACTACATGCCGCCTCCCGAGGGCCCCTATCTCGACGCCATCCAGAGGCCGCCGAAACGTCTCAGGATAGGTTTTTCCACGGTATCGCCGATCGGCACACCCGTGCACGCAGATGCCATCGCTGCAGTGCGTGACGCAGCAGGGCTGCTTGCATCGCTCGGGCATCATGTCGAAGAGGCCAGCCCCGCTATCGATGGCGAGCAGCTTGCACAGGACTTTCTGATCCCCTGGTTCGCCTTTACGGCAGCGACGGTCGACGAAGTGCGCAGCAAGACCGGCGCCACCCGCCGCGATTTTGAACCGGACACGCGTGCCATGGCAGATGTGGGCCGAAGCGTGTCGGCAGTTGAACTCCTGGAGATTCAGGATCGCTGGCAAACCTATGTCAATGCACTCTCGCGATTCCACGCGCACTACGACTTGTGGTTATCTCCAGTGCTGAGCGAACCGCCTTTGCCGATCGGGCATATGCAAACGCCCCGGCTCCTGCATCTGGTCAACGATGCAATCAACCTCGTCGGACTTTCGGGCCTGCTGCGCAAAACGTCGGTCTTCCGGGAAAACATCCTCAGGAATCTGGCCTGGACGCCCTACACCCAGCTTGCCAACATTACCGGCAGGCCATCGATATCGGTCCCGCTATACTGGAATGCACGGGGATTGCCATTGGGTGTGCAATTCGTCGCCGGATTGAATGGCGAGACGATGTTGCTGCAGCTTGCAGCCGAGCTGGAACAGGCCCGTCCCTGGTTTGATAAACGACCGGGGATTTGACCGGGCGCGCTTCGGTGATGTGCTGACCCGCTGCGAGCGAAAGCAGCGGATACAGGAAAGAGAACAAGGACGATAGAGCTGCCGAAAACCGGGAGGGGTTTTCGACAGCTGCGCGTTGTTATCGAGTGCCGCTCGTTCCTCCGGAACCGGATGTGCCGGTCCCGCTCGTGCCGCTGCCGCTACCACCGGTCATGCCAGACCCGCTCGATCCGCTCGATCCGCTCGAGCGATCAGAACTACCAGAGCTGCCAGAGCTGCCCCAGCTTCCGCCGCTGGACATTCCGGAAGAATCACTGCTCCCCGATCCGGATGAGCCGGGCACGCTCAGGCTGCCACTGCCGGTGCTGTCGGAGCTGCTCGATCCACCTGAACTGCCGGAACCCATGGTGCCCGACGAGCCGGACGAATCGCTACCCATGGACGAGCCGCTGCCGGAGGTTCCGCTCGAATCGGAACTGCCGCTGCTCGACGAGGGCGAGGACTTCGTCGTGGACGAACCAGACGAACCGGACGATCCCGACATGCCGCTGCTGCCCGAGGATCCATAAGGGCTTGTCACGCCGCTGCTACCCGACGAACCGGTACTTCCACCTCCACTGGTACTCTGGGCAAAGGCGACGCCGGTGCCGAGTGCGGAAATGAGGGCTGCGATCAACAGTTTTTTCATCATCTACCTCCATCATCAATTACGTGGTTGACATTGTCGGACGGAAGAGAAATGCCTTCTGCTATCCGAAATACCAGTCATTTACTGGAAGAGGTTAGAAGTTCGGACGAATGGAAGTTCAGTGAGGTTTTTGTATCAAGATGTGACGCTTCTCCTCATGCCTTTCGTCATGTCACGTAACAGGAAAATGTGCCTGCAGACTACATTTGCGCGCGGCCAATCATGTCGAATTCCGTTGATCGTGCAAGCCGAGCCTTCCGGAAACACGTAGCGGTCATCCTGCTTCTGAAGGCGACGACGTCGAGCGGCGCCGGTACCACTGCGTCGCGCGCCGCACCAGTCCTGCCAGACCGTCATAGGGGCGCGGAGGAAATGCGAGTCGGTGCGGTGTGCCGCGCTCGGCCAGCACCTGCTCTGCGGCGAGCCAGCCGGAACACACGGCACTCTCCATGCAGTAAGGAAGCTGCGTTCGCACCCAGTCTCCCGCCAGCACCAGGCCTGGAATGGCTGTCTGTGTGTGCGGGCGCCTGACTTCCGTCCCTGGCAGCGGGCAGGGAATGGCCATGGGAATGCGATGCACGCGCGAGTGCAACACGCGTGCATGCGCTGCGTCGGGTGCAAATTCGATGATCTCGCGCACCGTTGCCTGAACGATTTCCTTGTCGCTCATCCCTTGGGCGCGGTGACTATAAATGATGTTACTGGCGAAGATGGACGGACGATTTTTCCAGCCGCGGCGAATCCTCGAGAGATCATAAAAATCGTAGTTGAGTCGCGTGGGGGAACACAAATGCGAAATGAAGCGCGGGCACCTGATTTTTCTGTCGAACCACAGATAGCACGAGATGTAAGGGCAAGGCTCAAAGCAGGACAATGTCTCGAACGCCATGTGCTCTTTCCAGGCATCGGGCAACAGCAACGCAAGGTCCTGTGGAGGGACTGCACTGACAAAGTGACGAGCGCGCAGCCGCGTGCCATCGTTCAGGAGTATCGCCTCCGCCCGGTCAACTCCGATGAAGCCGCGAACGTGGGTTTGGGTCAGGAACTTTCCGCCGGAAGTCTGGACGATATCAACCGCCTGGGGTGCGTAGAGCTCCGCCAGCCCGACGGCGCCGAATCCGAAATGCAGATTGCGGTGTCCGCTCAATTGCGCATGGATCCGCATGATTGCCGCCGCCGAGCAGCGATCGACGGGCACATTCGTTGTCACCATCGATGCAAATGCCCACCACCAGTCGATCATGCGCTGAGTCATGCCCTGGCTGCGCAGGAATGCTTGTGCGCTGATGCGGTCGAGTGCGGCAACCTCTTCCTCGCCGAACTGCATTCCACGCCAGATGGTCTTGGCCGCGGAAAGGTGGTCATACAGCGGCGGACCAGGTGCGGTGAGCATGCTGGGCATCAGGCTCAGTGGCACTGGAAGCGGCCAATGCCGGAGCGAAAAGGGGTGCGGCGAGCTTGCGATCGTCAGCACCTTGCGAGACTGCCAGGTGATGAGCTCGCTTGTACCGAGCCGCTTGAGCAGCGCAAGCATGTTGCGATATTCCGATTGCACCACGTGCGGACCGATATCGACGGTATCGCCGGTGGTCTGATCGATCCAGCTACGAGCCCGGCCGCCTGGCAGCGCCTCGCGCTCGACCACGACGACCTGCAGTCCGCGATCGGCAAGAGCGACCGCACATGTCAGACCGGAGAGGCCGCCGCCGATGATGACCGCGTCGATCATTCAGTGCTCTCCGCAGATGACAGTCGCCATGCTGTGGGCAGCATTTTGTCGTGCAATTCAACGTTATTCATGCTGTCGTCTGCTCCTGCAAGTCATAGATCATCGAGATCATGATGATGAATAAAGGACGGTAGGGTGGGTCGAGTGAAGCGAAACCCGCCAATGCCTCGACTGCCGGTCATGCAGAACCATCACTCTGACCAACGTTCCATGGGTATTCGCCATTTCAGTCTCCTCTTCGCCGCATTCTGATAAGGCACGACTTCTGCAGCCAGGTTCCCTATCCGTGCCTGCCGATGGCGGCAGTGGAATCTGGCATTTCTGCGCAAGCACGCATCTGCAATGGCGCCATGGAAAGTTTCTTGCCGTCTCGCTGTCGCAGGTGAATTCGGCGCGCGAGCCGTAAAGAAGTGAAGCCACAAGTACCAGCGCCGGAACGCCAGCGATTTCAGCTTCATCCAATGGTTCGTAAAGGGTCAGCCAGTGCAGCCGGCACGATTCCATGGAAATGGCAGGGAGTCTTCAAACGAGAGGAGATGCATGATGGAGCGGGCAACGAAAATTTCTTTGGCGGCAGTGATCATCAGCGCAGCGGGACTGGCCGGCATCGTGGCCATGGATGCCACGGCGAACAATACATCGGGCCGAGGGACGAAACAGGCCGGCGGTGATGCCAGTGCGCGGCTGCTTGCGGATGGCCGGCAGATATTCCGGTTTGATACGTTCGGCGATGAGGCATTCTGGGGCGATACCTTGCGGCTGCATCAGGCGCTGGCAGGCGCGAAGAACGGCGGGGTCGGCCCCGGCGTCAGTCCCAGGACTGCGATGGCGGTCGGATTGAAGGTTGATGCGGATGCCTTGCCCGAGGACCTGAAGCAAAGCATCATGGCAGGCAAGGTCAACCTCGACGATCCCGCCACCACTGTCGCCTTGCTGCGCCTGGATGCCGTCGTCGGCGTGAAAGGTTTGTTCGATTCCAGCGGCAACCTGAAATCAATGGGCGTGCAGTGTTCCCTTTGTCATTCGACCGTCGATGATTCATTCGCCGCCGGCATTGGCAAGCGCCTTGACGGCTGGGCCAACCGCGACTTGAACGTCGGCCAGATCATTTCACTCGCGCCGAATCTCACGCCTTTCATGGCGCTGCTCGGGGTCGATGAGGCCACGCTGAGGAAAGTGCTGGCGAGCTGGGGGCCGGGCCGCTTCGACGCGCTGCTCGACAAGGATGGCAAGGCATTCCGCCCGGACGGCGGGCAGGCAGGCACGGTGATCCCGCCGGCGTTTGGCCTTGCCGGCGTCAATCTGCATACCTGGACGGGAATGGGCTCGGTGCCATACTGGAACGCCTATGTTGCGGTGACAGAGATGCACGGCTCCGGCACGTTCATCGACAAGCGCCTGAACGACCCGACACGCTATCCGGTGGCGGCGCGCGCAGGAACCAGTGAAGTGCGGAATACGCCGGACCTCGTCACCGAAAAACTGCCCGCCTTGCATGCTTACCAGTTGTCGCTCTCCGCTCCCAAACCTCCACAGGGAAGTTTCGACGCAGGGGCTGCAGAACGCGGCAAGGCCGTCTTCGCGGGAAGGGCGCAGTGCGCAACGTGCCATGTTCCGCCGCTGTACACCGAGCCCGGCGACAACCTCCATGCGCCGAGCGAAATCGGCATCGATTCCTTCCAGGCCGACCGTTCACCCACGCAGAAATATCGCACCGCGCCGCTTGCCGGACTGTGGACGCACCAGAGACCTGGCTTCTATCATGACGGCCGATTTGCCACGCTCATGGACGTGGTCGAGCACTACAACACGACGAGGCAACTGGCACTCACTGATCAGGAGAAGCGTGATTTGGTGGAGTACCTGAAATCGCTTTAAAGGGAATCGGGAAGCTGGGCCGAGGACAGCCGGTTATCTGCAGGGCGACAGGCTTCGCGGAGGAGAAGTGATGATTTTTTATCAGTCATCAGCACTTCGCATGAACGAAACAGAGCGTGAAAGACATGCTGTTTGTGCACGTCTTTCCGCTTGTGTTGCATTCCGCCGACAGGCGTATCACGCCAGCGCATCACACCAGTTTACGGGGCAAATCCGGACTGCTATTGTTTCGATGAAACGCAGCACTCTTCTTCCCCGCACCCATCTGCCCCATCATGTTATTTCGTGACCTCGCCGACATCGCATTGCGCGCCGCTGTCGCTTCCGCAACCGTAGCCACCATCGCTGTCCTGCTGGCGAGTTATTCCGCCTTGTGATGCTGCGACGCACCGGATAGTGCGTCGCTTCCTCCATCAGATCACACCTTTGCTTGCCAACGCGTCGATCTCGCCGGCCGACAATCCGCCCAGCGTCGACAGGATTTCCTGCGTGTGCTGTCCAAGCAACGGCGGCGCGAGGCGATAGGTGACCGGTGTTCCGGAGAGCTTCATCGGATTGGCAACCAGGGGCACCGTCCCCGATTGCGGATGCGGCAACTCAACTTTCATCTTCCGATGCTTGACCTGCGGATGCTCGAAGGTTTGCGCAATGTTGTTGATCGGACCTGAAGGTACGCCGGCCGCTTCCAGCGGTGCGACCCATTCCTGGGTGGTGCGGGTCAGGAGGATTTCCTGCAGCATGGAGACCAGCAACTGCCGGTTCCTGACGCGCGCGGCATTGGTGGCGAAGCGCTCATCTGTCGTCAGTTCCGGGCAGCCTGCAATATCGCAGAACTTGGCGAACTGCCTGTCGTTGCCGACGGCAAGGATGAGATGGCCGTCCTTTGAACGGAACACCTGGTAGGGCACGATGTTGGCGTGCGCATTGCCCTGGCGCTTCGGAACATTCCCGGACGCCAGGTAATTCATGTTCATGTTCGCCATTGCCGCGACCTGCACATCGAGCAGCGCCATGTCGATGTATTGGCCTTTGCCGGTCAGGTTGCGGCTTTCCAGCGCGGCAACGATCGCAAGCGCGGAATACATGCCGGTCATCAGGTCCGCGAATGCGACGCCGACCTTCTGCGGGCCGCCACCGGGCAGATCATCGCGTTCGCCGGTGATGCTCATCAGGCCGCCCATGCCCTGGATAATGAAGTCATAGCCGGCGAAGCTGGACATCGGGCCAGTCTGGCCAAATCCGGTAATGGAGCAGTAGACCAGGCGCGGATTGAGTTCCTTCAGGTCGTCATACGACAGGCCGTAGCGCGCCATATCCCCGACCTTGTAGTTCTCGATGAAGACATCACTCTGCGCGGCGAGCTTGCGGATGATGGCCTGGCCTTCCGGCGTCGCGATGTCGACCGTGACGGATTTCTTGTTGCGATTGGCCGAGAGGTAATAGGCAGCTTCACGGGTGTCCTTGCCCTGCGGATCCTTGAGATACGGCGGGCCCCAGGCGCGGGTGTCGTCGCCGGTCTTCGGGCGCTCGATCTTGATGACATCGGCGCCGAGATCCGCCAGGGCCTGGCAGGCCCACGGGCCGGCCAGCACGCGCGTCAGGTCGAGGACGCGGATATGGGAGAGTGCTCCAGACATAAGTATTCTTTCGTGAATCAGAGTCGTTCGATGACGACAGCCAGGCCCTGGCCGACGCCAATGCACAGGCTAAGGACCGCGTAACGGCCATTGCGGCGCTGCAGTTCGCGCACAGCGGTCAATGCGAGGCGGGCGCCGGAAGCGCCGAGCGGATGGCCGAGGGCGATAGCACCGCCGTTGGGGTTGACGCGCGGATCGTCGAAGGCGACACCGAGCAGCTTCAGGCAGCCCAGCACTTGTGCCGAGAAGGCTTCGTTGATTTCGATGACGTCCATATCGGCCAGCGTGCGGCCGGCGCGTGCCAACGCTTTCGGAATCGCCTGCGCCGGGCCGATGCCCATGACGCGCGGCTCCACACCGGCGGCTGCGCCGGCAAGAATGCGCGCCAGTGGCTTGGCGCCGGCTTTCTCGCCCGCAGCGCGATTGCCGACGAACATCGCCACGGCGCCATCGTTCACGCCCGAAGCGCTGCCTGCCGTGACGACGCCACCTTCATGCAGGACCTTGAGCCGCGACAGGGTTTCGAAGGTAGTGTCGGGACGCGGATGCTCGTCTTCGCTCACGATGCGCGGCAGCGTTTTCTTCCCGGTCGGCACTTCGATAGGCATGATCTCGCCGTCGAAGAAACCCTCGGCCTTGGCCTTGGCGTAACGCGACTGCGACAAGGCCGCAAAGCGATCGCTGTCCTCGCGGCTCAGCCCCAATTCGCGCGCGACATTGTCGGCGGTCTCCGGCATGGTGTCGCCGCCGTACTGCGCGGTGATGCGGGGATTGGGGAAGCGTGCGCCGATAGCGGAATCGAACACTTTGAAGTCGCGGCCGAAGGCGGCTTCGCTCTTGCCAACGACGAATGGCGCGCGGCTCATGCTCTCGACGCCGCCGGCGATGTACAGATCGCCTTCGCCACTGGAAATCGCGCGCGCCGCGTCGAGCACGGCAGCAAGGCCGCTGGAACAGAGACGATTGACCGTCTGACCGGGCACGGAGGCCGGCAGGCCGGAGAGCAGTACGGCGTGGCGCGCGATGTTGCGGCTGTCTTCACCAGCCTGGCAGGCGCAGCCGAGGATCACGTCCTCGATCTGGTCGACGGCAAAAGGAGAGTCCGCCAGCAGCTTGCGGATGACGGCAGCGACGAGGCCATCGGGGCGGACCGGAGCGAGGGCACCGGCCTGGCGGCCGAAAGGCGTGCGCAAACCGGCATAGATATAGGCGTCGAGCATGTGGTTCCTCAGTCGAATGAATCAGTTTTCCGGGGTGAGCAGCGATACCCCGAGCATTGCGCGGCGTTTCAGCCAGGGACTCGGGCGGTAGCGCGGGTCGCGGTAGAAATCGAACAAGCCGTCGAGAATGCGCAGCACGGTCCAGCCGCCGAGGGCATCGCCCATCGACAACGGGCCCTTGGGATAACCCAGCCCCAGCGTGACGGCCTTGTCGATGTCCTGCGGCGTCGCGATTGCCTGCTGCGCGATGTCCGCGCCGATGTTCACGATGGCGGCGACCACGCGCTGGCAGACAAAGCCGGGGCTGTCGTGGATGACCGACACCGGCGTGCCGTCGCTAGCGAACAGGGCATGTGCCTCGTCCCGATAGGCGGGCATGGTGAGCGGTGTGGTCATGAGCGTGCGCCGACCGGAAAGAAACAGCGCATCGAGCGCGACGGTGCGTGTCGGATCCAGCCCGGCCGTGACCGCCGCGGTGGTCGCATCCTGCCCCAGCGGCAGCACCAGGCAGAGTGAATCGGGGCCGGGGCGCTCGCCCTCGTCGAGATGCGCGCCGAGCTTCTTCAGCAGTTCGTGCACGGCAGGGAAGGCTTCTGCATCGCCGCGACCCAGCCAGACGGAGAGGCCGGTTGCCGCCGGCGCGCCGGGCGCGGCCGGTTCCTGCTTCTGGCCATCTTCATAGCGATAGAAACCGCGCTGCGTCTTGCGTCCCAGCAGGCCGGCAGCGAGACGCTGGCGTGCGATCGGGGAGGGACGGAAGCGTGGTTCCTGGTAATACTGGTCGTAGATGGATTCCATCACCGGCTGCGACACATCGAGGCCGGTCAGGTCCAGCAGCTCAAACGGTCCCATGCGAAAGCCTGCTGCCTGGCGCAGGATGCGGTCCACTTCCGGATACGCGGCGATGTTCTCGCCGAGGATGCGGAGCGATTCGGTGAGGTAGCCGCGGCCGGCATGGTTGACGATGAAGCCGGGCGTGTCGCTGGCGCGCACCGGCGCATGTCCCATCCGCTTCGCGGTTTCCACCAGTCGATCGGCGACGTTCGCTTCAGTGAGCGGACCAGCGATGACTTCAACTATCTTCATCAGCGGCACCGGGCTGAAGAAATGGAAGCCCGCCACACGTTCCGGATGCTTGCACACCGCAGCAATCGCGGTGACCGAGAGCGAGGAGGTGTTGGTGGCGAGCACGCACTCGGCGCTGACTACGGCTTCCAGTTGCTGGAAGAGCTCCTGTTTGACGCCGAGCTTCTCGACAATAGCTTCAATGACCATGGTGCAGGGAGCGAAGTCGGCGAGCGAGACGGCAACGCGGATGCGTCCGCAGGCAGCGGCGACGTCGTCACCGCTGAGCTTGCCCTTGTCGGCGAGCTTCTGCAGCATGGCGGCGATCGCCGTGCGCGCTTCCTCGGCGGCGCCGGGACGGCTGTCATGCAGGATGACGGGGATGCCGCCTTGCGCGGCGATCTGGGCGATGCCTCGGCCCATGAGGCCGGCACCGACGATGCCGAGCAGAGTCGGCGTCTGGCTAATCGAAGTCATTGTTCAGCGTCCTGTATAGCTGGGTTTGCGTTTTTCGAAGAAGGCCTGCATGCCTTCCTTCTGGTCCTGGCTGGCAAACAGCAGGTGGAATGCTTTCCGTTCGAGCATCAGCCCGGCATCGAGCGAGGCATCCTGGCCGGCCAGCAGCACTTCCTTGATCTGCGTTGCGGCCAGCGGCGGCATGCTGGCAATGAGGCGAGCGAGTTCCAACGCGCGTTCCTGCACTTTGCCGTCTTCCACCACTTCGCTCGCCAGCCCGGCAGCAAAGGCTTCCTTGCCGCTGAGCGGCAGACCGGTGAGCAGCATCTTCATCGCCTGGAACTTGCCGATGGCGCGCGTGAGCCGCTGCGTGCCGCCCGCGCCGGGCATGATCCCGACCCGGATTTCCGGCTGGCCGAAGGAGGCGCTCTCACCCGCGACGATGATGTCGGCATGCATGGCGAGCTCGCAGCCGCCGCCCAGGGCGTAGCCGTTGACAGCTGCGATGACGGGCTTCGGACATCCGGAAATCGATTGCCACAGACGTTGCACCTGGCGCAGATGCATATCGATCGGCGTGGCCTCCGCGATTTCATGCAGGTCCGCGCCGGCGGCAAATACTCGCTCACCACCAGTCAGGATGATGCAGCGGGTTTGGTCGTCGCGGCCCAGCGCGTCGAAGTGCGCGGCAAGCTGCTCGCGCACGCTCCGGTTGAGGGCATTCCTGACGTCGGGACGATGGATGGTGAGAACGGCAATGCCCGGTTCCGGGCGTGAAAGTATCACTTCGCTCATTTTGTAAAGGTTCGCACAGCGAACCAATGGTTCGAAAAAATGGATTATTCGATCCTAATTAAAGTTTGCTGCGTTGTAAAGGGCGAGCCTTCTTTCGACCATGTCGCGATAAAAATAACGTAAGCACATGAAAACAAAAACAAAAATCTTTCGTGACGATTGCGCAATATTGATCTCAGTCAACTCAACATTTTTTCTGGGTTCGCACAGCGAACCAACGGTTCGAAAATACCTTGACATTCACGGAATCGATGTGACACGATTCGATCATAGAAAAAACGGGCAACCGGCAGACCAATCGAGGAGAGAGACCGCCATGAATACGGAAAACAGCTTCAGCGACATTGAACGCTTTGATGACGAGGGGCCGGCCAAGGACCGCCAGTTCGTGACCGCCCTCGCACGCGGGCTTGAACTTTTGCGGTGTTACGCCCCGAAGGAGCGCTATCTCGGCATTACAGAACTGGCCCGGCGCACCGGCATTCCGAAACCGACCGTGTTTCGCCTTGCCGGCACCCTCGCCAAGCTTGGCTACCTGAACTATTCCGAGGCCGAGGGCAAATACCGGCTAGGCCCGGGCGTGCTGTCGCTTGGCTATTCGATGCTGTCGAACCTAGACGTGCGTGAGGTGGCCAAGCCGCTGATGCAGCAACTGGCCGAACACTCGCAGGCCTCGGTATCGATCGGCATGCGCGACCGCCTGAGCATGGTGTACATCGAGTCGATCAGGAGCAGCTCGCCCATCATCCTGCAGCGCGGTGTCGGCACACGCCTGCCGATGGCGACCACCGCCATGGGGCGCGCCTACCTGGCGGGGCTGCCGGACGAAGAGCGGAATTTTTTGATGGACCAGATTCGCCTCAGCAACGAGCACGACTGGTCGCGTATCAAGGCGGGCATCGAGCAGGGCTTGCGCGATTACGCTGATCGCGGCTACTGCATCTCGATGAGCGACTGGGACAAAGGAACAAGCGGCGTCGGTGTGCCGTTCTGCGGCCTGGACAACGCCATGATGGCCTTCAATTGCGGAGGGCCGTCTTTCCTGCTCACCCGCGACAAGCTCGAAGACGACATCGGGCCGTTGCTGGTGGACCTTGTCAAACGTGTTAGCGGCGCAATGGGCCGTATATAGCGTCCTGAGTCAGAAATTCGTTGAATAGGGCTGATGAAATGGACGCCATACCGCGTTACAAATACTCGCAAGGCTCCCAGCCTTGCTCCGTTTTGCGCCATGTCTGGCGCCGATTGCTGGCGCCCATTGCATCACCTCTATTTTTCAACGAACTTCTGACCCAGAACACTAGGAAAAATCATGATTCGTGACCAGGAAACCCTCAATGTACTTCTCGACACGCTGTCGCGCTTCGTGCGCGAACGGCTGGTGCCGGCGGAAAACGAGGTTGCGGAAACCGATGAGATCCCCGCGGACATCGTCGCGGAGATGCGTGACATCGGCCTCTTCGGCCTGTGCGTCCCCGAGGAATACGGCGGCCTCGGGCTGACCATGGAAGAGGAAGTCCTGGCCGCATTCGAAATCGCAAAGACCTCGCCGGCGTTCCGTTCGCTCATCGGCACCAACAACGGCATCGGCTCGCAAGGCCTCATCGTCGACGGCACCGAGGAGCAGAAGCGTCATTACCTGCCGAAGCTGGCATCGGGCGAACTGATCGCCTCGTTCGCGCTCACCGAACCAGGTTCCGGCTCGGATGCCGCATCGCTGCGCACCAGCGCGCGTCGCGACGGTGATTTTTATGTCGTCAACGGGACCAAGCGCTTCATCACCAATGCGCCCGAAGCCGGTATCTTTACCGTGATGGCCCGCACCAATCCCGACGTCAAAGGCGCGGGCGGCATTTCGGCTTTCATTGTCGAAAAGGGAACGCCCGGCGTCCATATCGGCAAGCGCGACAAGAAGATGGGGCAGAAGGGCGCGCATACCGCAGACGTCATTTTCGAGAACTGCCGCGTGCCGGCGGCCAACCTCATCGGCGGCAAGGAAGGCGTGGGCTTCAAGACAGCAATGAAGGTGCTCGACAAGGGACGCCTGCATATTTCCGCGATCTGCGTCGGCGCGGCCGAGCGCATGCTGGAAGATGCGCTGCGCTACGCCATCGAGCGCCAGCAGTTCGGCCAGCCGATTGCCGAGTTCCAGCTGATCCAGGCCATGCTGGCCGACAGCAAGGCGGAGATCTATGCAGCGCGCTCCATGATCCTCGACGCCGCACGCCGGCGCGACAACAAGGAAGACATCTCGACCGAGGCGTCCTGCTGCAAGCTGTTTGCCTCCGAGATGTGCGGCCGCGTGGCCGATCGCGCGGTGCAGATCCACGGCGGCGCGGGCTATGTCTCCGAATACGCGATCGAGCGCTTCTACCGCGACGTGCGCTTGTTCCGCATCTACGAAGGCACGACCCAGATCCAGCAGCTGGTCATCGCCCGCAACATGATCAGGAACGCGCAGGTTTAAGACGAGCGGTCCGCCGATTGCCTCGGCGTCAACCGCAAATCGAGGCGTGACGTACCACCACAAGCATTTTCAACAACAGTCGCGCGCGAAGGGCTTCGGCTTCGCGCCTCTTTCCCGGAGATATCATGGAAATCACTGCCAATGGGGTGGCCGCCGCCCCGGCCAACCAAAAGATCTGGATCGCCGTCTTCGTCTTCGCCTTCCTCGGGCTGATGGTGGATGGCGCGGACCTGATGTTTCTGTCCTACAGTCTGTCGAGCCTCAAGAAGGAATTCGGCCTGACCAGCGTGGAAGCCGGCATGCTCGGCAGTATCACGCTGGCCGGCATGGCCGTCGGCGGCATCGTCGGCGGCTGGGCGTCCGATCGCTTCGGCCGTGTGCGCACGGTCGTGTGGACGATCACCCTGTTCTCCCTCGGCACCGCCGCGCTCGGCACGACGCATGATTTCACCTCGTTCGCCTCGTTCCGCTTTGTCGCGTCGCTCGGCCTTGGTGCGGTCTATGTGGTCTGCAACACGCTAATGGCCGAATATGTACCGACAGACCGCCGCACCACCGTGCTTGGCTCCTTGCAGGCCGGCTGGTCGGTCGGCTATGTGGTGGCGACGCTGCTCGCGGGCTGGATCCTGCCGGCCTATGGCTGGCGTTGGCTGTTCTATATCGCAATCGTTCCGGTCGTGCTGGCGATCCTGATGCAGTACATCGTTCCGGAGCCTGCCGCCTGGGTTGCCGCCCGCCGCAAGCTGGCCGCCGAGAAGGCAGCAGGAATGAAGACGCAGGCAAAGGAAAGCGCGATGAAAATGATCTTCGCCAATCCTGCGCATCGCCGCATGTTCATCCTGTGGTCTCTTACCGCCGGTTTCCTCCAGTTCGGCTATTACGGTGTCAATAACTGGATGCCGACCTACCTGGAAAAAGAGCTGCACATGAACTTCAAGGCGATGACCGGTTATATGGTCGGCACCTATCTAGCGATGATTCTTGGCAAGGTCGTGGCCGGCTGGCTGGCAGACAAGTTCGGCCGCCGCGCCATCTTCGCTTTCGGCGCTCTTGGTTCGGCCGTGTTCCTGCCCGTCATCGTTCTCTACCACTCGCCAGAGAACATTGTTTACCTGCTGACCTTCTTCGGTTTCCTCTACGGTATTCCGTACGGCGTCAACGCCACCTACATGACCGAGAGCTTCGAGACCAAGATCCGCGGTTCGGCCGTCGGCGGCGCCTATAACGTCGGCCGGATCGGTGCGGCAGTGGCACCGGCCTCTATTGGTTATCTGGCAACGGGTGGATCGATCGGCCTGGGCTTTCTGGTGATGGGCGCTGCCTACTTCCTGTGCGGCCTTGTTCCCGCGTTGTTCATCAAGGAAAAACTCTACGATCCGCAGAAATAACGTCGCCTAACCTTTCCTGACTTTATTGCGCCGGCCGCGGGAGATTCCGCCAGCCGGCGCATTTTATTTCCACTGTTTCCAGAGGAAAGCCTCCACGCTCGGCCCCGGTAGTTGCATTGATTTTCATCAAAACGAAAATTTCCTTGCAGATCATAGTCATACGCTGCTCCGGAGACGGTTATCCACAGCATTACTCACAGCAATTGTGGGGAACTCCACAAGGCGGGCAGGACACTCCTCTATGTGAAGTGATAAAAGGTCGCTTTTTTGCCAGCCAGTGCCTTTGAAATGCCAAACCGCTCCCATATACGGAAGGAGCACGGCAGGGTTGCAAGAAAGGCGGAGCGCCCGCGCCGCAAACCCGCTTGCCGGCAAGGGGTGTTAAAGTGTGGCCGCTACACGCACGGCCGTGATTCTGAAGCCCCGGCAGTCTGGAGAGATGTTGACAAGGTCCTCGCATAAGGACAGATGTCAGTCTGTTATTTGGTCAATGATTTTGCAAGAGGTCGCATGAAGGTTAAGCTGCTGTCCATAATTTTGGCTCTTGTCACGGCGGTCAATGCGGCCGCACTCGAACTGCCCGCGCCGCCCGTGCTGGCGCCATCGCAGACACAGGTCCAGACCGCGCAGATGACTGCGCAAATCCTCAAGCGCTTCCCGTACCAGCCCGCGCATCTCGATGCCGCCATGTCGGAGCGCATCTTCCAGCGCTATCTGAAGTCGCTGGATCCGGAAAAGTATTTCTTCGTGCAAGCCGACATCGACCGTTTTGCCGACGCGCAGGCCAAGCTGGGCGACCAAATCGAGGAGGGCGATCTGCATGTTGCCTTTGACGTTTTCAACCTGTACGAACGGCGCGTCATCGATCGCCTGTCCTATGCGCGTGAGCTGCTGAAAAAGGGTTTCGACTTCTCGAAACAGGAGGGCTTCGAGTTTGATCGGGAAAAGGCCGCGTACCCGAAAAGCGAAGACGAAGTGCGCGAGCTGTGGCGCAAGCGCGTCAAGAACGATTGGCTGCAACTGAAGCTGGCCGGCAAGAAAGACGCCGCCATCCGCGAGACGCTGGAGAAACGCTACGGCAACCTGCAATCGCGTGTCTCCAAATACAAGCGCGAAGATGCCTTCCAGGTGTTCATGGATGCGTTTGCCACCGCCGTCGACCCACATACCGATTATTTCGGTGCGGCAGAATCGTCGAATTTCGACATCGCCATGAAGCTTTCCCTGCTCGGCATCGGCGCCGTGCTGCAGGAGAAGGATGAATACGCGACGATCCGCGAACTGGTCCCCGGCGGGCCGGCGGCATTGTCGGGCAAGCTGCAGGCCGGCGACCGTATTGTCGGCGTGGGGCAGGGCAAGGACGGTCCGATCGTCGATGTGGTCGGTACGCGGCTGGATGACGTGGTGGACCTGATCCGCGGGCCCAAGGGTTCCATTGTCCGCCTCGACATCATGACCGCCAGCACCGGTCCGGATGCCAAGCACAAGCTGGTGACCCTGGTGCGCAACAAGATCAGCCTGGAACAGCAGGCGGCGAAGAAATCCATCATCGACGTCAACGACGGCGGCACTGCTCGGAGGGTGGGCGTCATCTCGCTGCCCGGCTTCTACCAGGATTTCGATGCCAAGCACCGGGGCGAGAAGGATTTCCGGAGCACGACGCGCGATGTCACTCGCCTGGTCGAAGAGCTCAAGAAAGAAAAGGTCGATGCCTTGCTGATCGACCTGCGCAACAACGGTGGCGGCGCACTTGATGAAGCCGTCGCCCTGACCGGCCTGTTCATTGGCCAGGGGCCGGTAGTGCAAGAACGCAGCGCGCAAGGCCAGGTGCGGGTCGACAACAGCAATGCGGCCAAGCCCATCTGGAACGGTCCGCTTGGTGTCCTGATCAATCGGGCATCCGCATCCGCATCCGAAATATTTGCTGCGGCGATCCAGGACTATGGCCGGGGCGTCATCATTGGCGAGCAAAGCTTCGGCAAGGGCACGGTGCAGGCCATCGTCAACCTGGACCAGCTGGCGCAGCACAACAAGCCTGAATTCGGCGAACTGAAGATGACCATCGCGCAGTTCTTCCGGATCAACGGCGGCACGACACAACTGCGCGGTGTGACCCCGGATGTCGGCTTTCCGCCGATCTCGGATACGGAACGCCTCGGCGAGTCCAGCTATGACAATGCCTTGCCGTGGACGCAGATCAAGCCCGCCAGCTACAAGCCTGCTGGTGACATGGTCAGCATCCTTGCGCAACTGACGCAACGCCATCAGGCAAGGGTCGCGAAAGACAAGGATTTCCAGTACCTGTTGGAGGATATCGCCGCACTCAAGGCGCAGCGAAAGAAAGCGCTGGTTTCCCTGAATGAAGCGGAGCGCGCGGAGGAGCGCAGCAAGCGTACCGCCACGCTGAAGCTGCGCGAAGCGAACAATGCCAACAGCAACGCCAACAGCAAAGACAACGTGCCGAGCAAGACAAAAACGGCGGCCGCGAACGAGAGCGAATCACTCGATGCGGCCCTTGCGGGGGAGAGCGATGACGACACGATCGGCGAGAAGCAGAAGAAGGATGCAAAGGATGTGTGGCTGATTGAAGCCGCAAACGTTACGGCAGACGTGGCCGGACTCCGGCGCGCCACCGTCGCGCGCGCCGGCAGCGCAGCACCCATCGTCAAATGATCTTGTCAGACCGTACGAAAAAGCCGGTGTAACAACGGCAACATCGAACATGTCGGTGGCTTCGTGCCCGGCAGGAAGTTGCTGAAATCTGCTCCGGAAAGTGTTGCATCTCGTAAAATGAGCATGCCCGCAGAGACCAGGAAATGACGACTCTGCATAGGGTCTGCCAAGCAATACATTGCACAGTTTTCTCGGGCATGGCGGGTGCATTGCAAGCAGCGAAGGCCTTGCATTGCATCCCGCCATGTCCGGCAAAATGCATAATGTATTCCTTGGCAGGCCCATAACACTTCGAACTGGACAAATCCGCATGCAGTCGCCAGCAGTTCTCCGCAAGCCCGACACCCTCCGCAGCTACGTGGAAAATTACCTTCGCGAATCCATCATGGAGGGGCGCTTCCTGCCCGGGCAGCGCCTTGTCGAACGAGAACTGTGCGAACTGCTGGACGTGAGCAGGCCCTCGGTCCGCGAGGCGCTGAGAAAGCTGGAAGCGGAAAAGCTCATCGTCATCGTGCCACATCGCGGGCCCATGGTTGCCTCGATCTCTGCGCAGGAAGCCAGAGACTTGTATGCGATCCGAGCCCTGATGGAAAGCTACGCGGTGCAGGAATTTTCTCGCCTCGCCAGCAATGAACAGGTCAGCCGGCTGGAGGCAACGGTCAAGCGGCTCCATATCGAAGCAGAAAACCCCGACCGCAGGCGCCTGCTGAAGGCGAAGGCCGATTTCTATGATGTGATCCTGGGCGGCTGCGGCAATGCACTGGTCAGTGAAATGTTGCTGAACCTGCTGTCGCGCATCAGCCTGTTGCGTGCAACCTCGTTCTCGCGCCATGACCGGCTTCCGGAGAGCCTGAAGGAAATCGATCAGCTGTTTGCGCTGATCAAGGCGCGCAACCCGGAGGGCGCACGCGAAGCAGCGCGCCTGCACGTCGTCAACGCGGAAAAGGCGGCCATGGCAGTGCTGAACCAGGAAGACACAGCGCCGATCGCCGCCGGCAAATAATCGGGCCTGATTCGCGGTTCATGGACCTGCCGCACTGCAGGATTCCCACATTCACTTCACAACCGGAACTCGCAAGGGCTGGCCCAGTCCATTCAAGTCTCCAGACTTGTTTAAAATGAAAGGCCACATCCATGCTGTCATCCACCGGATACGGTGTGACCAACGCGCACGAACCACTCAGCCAACTCGACTTCACGCGCCGCGACCTGCGGGCGGACGACGTCCAGATCGACATCCTGTACTGCGGCGTCTGTCACTCCGACCTGCATACGGCCCGCAATGAATGGGGCAATACGGTTTACCCTGTTGTGCCCGGGCACGAAATCATCGGCCGCGTCGCCGCAGTCGGCGGCCAGGTCAGGCGCTTTAAAAAGGGCAACCTGGTTGGGGTCGGCTGCATGGTAGATTCCTGCCAGCATTGCAGCGCCTGCGCGGAGGGGCTGGAGCAATACTGCGAGAACGGTTTCGTCGGCACCTACAACGGCGAGGAAATGCATAGCGGCGGCATGACCTACGGCGGCTACGCCAACAACATTGTGGTGCGCGACAAGTTCGTTCTCAGCATCCCCGACAATCTCGATCCGGCAAGCGCCGCCCCCTTGTTGTGCGCGGGCATTACGACTTGGTCGCCTCTGCGGCAATGGCAAGTCGGCCCTGGAAAGAAGGTCGGCATCGTCGGTCTTGGCGGTTTGGGTCACATGGGCATCAAGCTGGCGCACGCCATGGGAGCGCAGGTCGTGCTCTTCACCACTTCGCCCGAGAAGCGGGAGGATGCGACGCGGCTCGGTGCCGACGAGGCGGTCGTGTCCAGGAATGCGAGTGAAATGGAAGCGCACCGTAATTCGTTCGATTTCATCCTGGACACCGTCGCTGCACCGCATCCGCTCGATCCGTTCATCGAACTGCTCAAGCGTGACGGCACCATGACGCTGGTCGGTGCGCCGGCCTCGCCGCACCCGTCGCCGCAGGTGTTCAACCTCATCATGAAGCGGCGGCGACTGGCCGGCTCATTGATCGGGGGCATTGCCGAAACGCAAGAGATGCTGGATTTTTGCGGTGAACGCGGCATCATTTCCGACATCGAGATGATCCGCATCCAGGACATCAATACGGCCTATGAGCGCATGCTCAAGGGTGACGTGAAATACCGCTTTGTGATCGACATGGCTTCGCTCAAGCAACGTGCGTGATTGCACAGGCTCGTTCGGGGCACTGCGGAAGAAGTTCGACGCGTGCCTTCCTGACGGGCCGTTTGCCCTCATACCTGCCAGTCCCCATCCTCTCACAGCGTGTTGAAAAACACCTGCGTCAGCCGATTCTAGGCACTGCGGTGCTCTGCGCACTGCTCGTACGCGCGCGCTCCTCGCACCTACGCGGGCCGATCACAATCTCCGCCCGCCCGCGGCGTTTTCAACACCCCGCTGGCAAAAGCGCTTTGCAGATCGGTTGATCACGAGCGCGAAATCCCATCCAGGTAACCTGCACTTCCCCCGCCATTTGCCGTATACAAGCTCGTTAAATATACTGGTACACTCTATTTACGCATGCGCGGTTCGTACTGTTGCAATGCGGAAAAGAGTTTGGAGGCATGATTGACATTCGTTAACGTGACAACGGAAATTTTCCTGCGCCGTCACTGGCATTTTGCCTCTGAAGAGCCTGAAAACTCTGCTTGCTGGATCTAAATGTAAGGCTATGCTTATTTCAAATGCGTGCTATAGTACTAGTACATAAGGCGAAATGTTAGCCACCAAGTGATAACCAGCAAAAAGGAGTGAAGAATGGTGAAGGCAAGTTACGCGGCATTGACGGAAGGTGAGGTGTACGTTCCCGGTCTGCCGACCGAATATGTCGCGCAGACCTACGGTATTCCGCTTGATCAGATTGCCAAGCTCGGTTCGGCGGAAAACCCGCACGGCCCGTCACCCAAGGCGCTTGCCGCAGTGACCGCGGCGGCGGGGCGCATCGATATTTATCCGGACTGGACCGCCAAGCGCCTGCGCGAGGCAATCGGCCAGAAATACGGTTTCGATCCTGACAATGTCGTGTGCGGCTCGGGTGAAACCGAGGTCATTTCCATGGTCATTCGCGCTTTCGCAAAGCCCGATGAGCCGGTCCTGATGCACAATCCCTGTTTCCCGCTGTATCGCATCTATTCCAACTGCGAAGGACGTCGCCCGGTGTTTTCGCAGATGGGCAAAGACTTTGATCCGCTGATCGACCAGTACATCGAGACGATGAAAAAGGTGAATCCGAAGATTGCCTTCATCACCAATCCGCACAATCCGAGCGGGCGCATGGTCACGGAGGAAGAGGCGGTGCGAGTCTGCGATGCAGCCAGCGCGGATACGCTGGTCGTGCTGGACGAGGCGTATGTCCACTATACGGAAAACGAATTCGGCATGAAACTGCTGCCGAAATACCCCAACCTGATCGTGCTGCGTACGTTGTCGAAGGCTTTCGGCCTGGCCGGCCTGCGTATCGGTTTCGGTATTGCGGCGAACAACAATTTGATCCTGCCACTGCGGCATATCAAGCCGACCTGGAACATGGGGCAGCTCCAGATCGCGGGCGGCATCGCCGGCATCAACGACGACGAGCATGTGAATCGCGCAGTGAAGACAGTCGTGGAAATGCGTGCCTACGTGGCCGACCGGATGGCTTCCCTGCGTGGCTTCCGCATGGTGCCGGAATCACGGGCAAACTTCTTCCTGACCGAGATCCTCGCGCCCGAGCTGGATTCGACCAAGGTCTTCAACGAGCTGCTCAAGCGCGGCGTCATCGTCAAGGACGGCTCCGACATTCCGGGCCTCGGCAGCCGCTACTTGCGTGTGGACGTGAACCTCAAGAAGCACATGGACCGTTTTGTTTCGGCCCTGGCCGACATCAGGATTGCATAAGAGGACGCAATGACAGTGAACAGGATGCTCATCGGCATTGATGTGGGCGGCACCTTTACCGATGCCGTGGTGCTCGATGCCGACGGCAGCAGCGTTCTGATGGCGTTCAAGCTGCCTTCGACGCCATCCAATCCGGGCGATGCGGTGATTGGCGCGCTGCAGAGGATTGCCGATCGCCTGGACGTACGCGGCGCGCTCGTCTGCCATGGAACGACGGTCGGAACCAATACGCTGATCGAGCGCAAGGGCGCCAAGGTCGCTCTGCTGGCCACGGCGGGGTTTACCGATGTCATCGAGCTGCGCCGCCAGAACCGCCCCACGCTCTATGATCTGTCAGTCCAGGTCTCGGAGCCGCTGGTACCGGCCGAGCGGCGCATCGGCGTCAACGAACGGATGGATGCCGAGGGCAATGCCGTCACGCCGCTGACCGACGAGGCCGCCGTCATCGACCGGCTTCGCGCCGCCGGGGTCGATGCGGTCGCTGTCGCATTCCTGCATGCCTATGCCAACCCGGCACATGAGCAGCAGCTACGGCGTGCCATCGAGAAGGCCCTGCCGCAAGCGTTCGTCACCGTTTCCAGTGACGTCTGTCCTGAATTCCGCGAGTACGAGCGCACCAGCACGACGGTCGTCAATGCCTACATCGGCCCGGCTGTCGGCCGTTACATTCGTGGCATCGCCGACAAGGCGCGCACCATGGGCGTGCAGGACCTGATGATCGTCAAGTCCAACGGCGGCCTGACATCGCCGGAGAATGCGGCGCACTATCCGGCGCACCTGATCGAATCCGGCCCAGCTGCGGGCATGATCGCCACCGCAGCGTATGCACGCGCCACCGGCCGCAAGAATGCGATTGCCTTCGATATGGGCGGCACAACCGCCAAGGCCGGAGTGATCCAGGACTTCAAGCCGAAGGTGACCGACGAGTTCCTCGCCGACCAACTGGTCAACGGCAGGAATGTCGGTGGCTATCCGATCCGCAGTGCCGTGCTCGACATCATCGAGATCGGTGCGGGCGGCGGCAGCATCGCCTGGATCGATGGCGGCGGCGTGCTGAAAGTGGGCCCCGAGAGCGCGGGCGCCAATCCGGGACCGGCCTGCTACTCGCGCGGCGGAAAACTGCCGACCGTCACGGATGCCCATGCGGTCATCGGCACGCTCAGCCAGGAAACCTTCGAAGGCAGCGGCGTCGCGTTTTCACGCGAGCTTGCGGTAGAAGCGATCGAGACGCATATCGCCACGCCTATGGGCTGGTCGGTGGCACGCGCGGCGCACTCCATCCTCGAACTGGCCGTGGCGAGCATGACTGAAATGGTCCGCCTCGCCACTGTACGTCGCGGCCTCGATCCGCGCGAATTTTCCATCGTGGCTTCCGGCGGCGCCGGTCCTCTGCATGCGGCGTGGGTCGGTGCCGAATCCGGTGCGAAGGAAGTCGTGATTCCGCCGCTTCCCGGGATGTTTTCGGCGCTCGGGGCCGTGCTCGGCGAAGTGCGCCACGATCTGTCGCAAACCCTGCTGTGCGCGACCCGTGAACTGCGCGCGGAGGTGCTCGAGCAGGCGTTCGCGCGCTTGAAAGACAAGGCGGATGCCCTGCTTGAAAACGAGCCGCGCAGCAGCAGTCCGGCGAGCTTCGAGCGCTTTGCCGATCTGCGTTTTGCCGGCCAGCTCTTCGAACTGCGCGTGCCGCTCGGCGCGTATGGCACGTCGATGCCGTCCGCCGAGGAAATCGAGCGGCGCTTCCGGGGAATGTATGTATCGGAATTCGGTTTCGATCTTGCCGAGTCCAAGGTGCAACTGGTGAATCTGCATTTGGTGACATCGCTACCCATGGGTGGCTCGACGGCACGCATCTTTTCGACCGAAGGCGCAACTGCAGCGACGACGCGTGCTTATCGCACACAGCGTTTCCTGCGCGCGGACGGCGGTGAGGAAGCCTTGCCGGTCTACCGCACTGCGGACTGCATCGGCGCCGACCTCGCAGGGCCGCTGCTGATCGAGCACTCCGGATCGACCGTGTGGGTGCGTGCCAGCCAGTACGCGAAAATCGGCGCCGACGGCAGCGTCGCCTTCCAGATCATGGGGAGTGGCAAATGAACGCTACAGAACACCGCATCCAGTCGCGAAGCGTGCTGGACAGCGATCCGGTGACCTTCGAGGTCGTCAAGAGCGCGCTTTACGCAATCTGCACCGAGATGAAAAGCGTGATCATGCGCACTTCGTTCTCGCCGTTGTTGAGTCTCTCCGCGGACCTGTCCTGCGTCGTCCTGGACCGTGATTGCAACGTCATTGCGCAAGGCGTCGACATTCCGGTGCATCTCGGTGCCGCACGGTTTACCGCGATGTCCGCCGTCAAGGCATTCCCGCGCGAGACATGGTGCGAGAAGGATGCCGTGCTGCTCAACGATCCCTACGAGGGCGGGACGCACTTGCCGGACATGTCGCTGCTGACGCCGGTCTTTGCCGAGGGGGCATTGATCGCATTTGTGCTGAGCCGCATCCACTGGCCCGACATCGGCGGCATCGCCGCCGGCAGTTCCTCCGTCTGCGACGAAATCATCAAGGAGGGATTGCGCGTTCCTCCGGTCAAAATCATTGAAGGCGGCGTGCTGCGCGCAGACGTGTTGCGCCTGATCCTCGCCAATGTACGTGTGCCCGCCGACCGCAAAGGTGACTTCCATGCTGCGCTGGCAGGGCATGCCCGCGCCACCGAGCGCATGCTGGAATTGTGCGGCAGGTATGGTGCGGACGTGGTCACCGGCGTGATGGCGGATACCCAGACCTATAGCCGCAGGCTGGTGGATGGCCGCCTGCTTGCGCTGCCCGATGCGGATGTCTCCAACGAAGAAACACTCGACGGCGATGGGATCGACGATGACGTGGCACCGGTGGTCAAGGTGCGCATACGCAAGACGGGATCGACGATGTCCTTCGACTTCACCGGATCATCTCCGTGCGTGCGCGGGCCGATCAACGCGCCGATTCCGATTACCTCCGCTGCTGTGTATTACACGGTGCTGAGTTTCGTCGGTGGAGATATTGCACCGAATTCCGGCGTGTATTCGGGGATCGAGATCATCGCGCCGGAAGGTACGGTCGTGAATGCGACCTATCCCGCACCCGTCGTGGCAGCCAACACCGAGACGGCGAACCGGATCGTGGACATCCTGATGGGCGCATTGGCGAAGGCCTTTCCGGAGAGAGTGTCGGCCGGAAGCTATGGCTCCGCTTGTGTCTACACCTTTGGCGGATTTGATCCGGTGCGCCAGCGCGCTTTCGTCCATTACGAGACGATCGGCGGTGGCATGGGCGCCACGGCGCAAGGCAGCGGACCAAGCGGATTGCGGGTCCACATGGGCAATACCATGAACCTGCCGGTCGAGGGCATTGAAGCAGCGTTGCCCGTGCGCTACCTGAACTACGAAATCGTCCGCGAGAGCGCCGGCAACGGCCTTCACCGCGGCGGCGCGGGTGTGCGCAAGACCTTTACTACATTGATCGAGGGCGTGGAGGCATCCGTGCTCGGCGAACGCACGCGAACGGCAGCGCACGGCGTATCGGGAGGTGAATCGGGCGGCCTGGCGTCGTTCAGGCTCATTTCTCGCGACAGCACGCGTGAACTCGCCGCCAAGAGCGGGCCGCATATTCTCGCGAAGGGCGACGTGCTGGAAATGATCACCGCAGGCGGTGGCGGATGGGGTGCGCCACCGGAAAACCAGAAACAGTAAGCAGGTTTTACCAAAGGAGACTGAGCTATGAATGGCAAGAAGGCCCCGCGTGTTCCGTTGCGTGTCGCTCTGCTCGTACCTTCATCCAATACCGTGATGGAGAACGACCTGCACGCCGCACTTCCGAAAAGCAACTTCACCGTGCACGCGGACCGCATGTATCTGGTCGAGTGCACGCGTGATGCCGAACGCCGCATGATCGAGCAGTTCGCACCGCAAGCGGCTGGCGATCTGGGCACATTGAATCCCGATTTGCTTGTGTTCGGCTGCACCTCGGCCGGTTCGCTTTTCGGTCTCGACTACGACGCCAAGGTCTGCCGGGACCTGGGTGAGCGTGCGGGCTGCACCGGCATGGGCGTCATTTCCTCCGTGGCGAAAGCGCTCGAGAGGCAGGGCGCAAAGCGCTTGGCGGTCATCACGCCGTACAACGAGGATCTGACGCGCTCGGTCGCCTCGGCCGTGGCCGATGGCCGCGAGATTGTCGGCGCATATGGCATGGGCATCGAGGACAATGTGGCGCTCGCCGATCCGACTCCGGAGGACATTGTCGCTTTCGCCCGCGAGTGCCTGGCCGGAAAAAGTTTCGATGGCATCTTTGTTTCATGCACCAATTTCCGTGCGTATGAGGCCAGGGAAGCACTGGTCGAAACGTTCAATGTCCCCGTGGTGACGAGCAACAGCGCGGTCATCGACGCGATCCAGCAATTCCGGAATGCGCGCATGCAGACGGACGGCTGATTTTGCCGCTGCACGCCGAAGCAGGACTGCACATTTTCCATGTGCATACGATCGACAAATATAACCTTGGAGGTAAGACAATGAAGCATCTGTTAACCGCAAGCATTATGGCCGCGTCGGCTCTGCCCGGGCTCGCATTGGCGCAAGTCTCCGATGACGTTGTCAACATCGGTGTCATCGTCGACAAGACCGGCGTGTATTCCACCAACGGCGGCCCGGGCGCCGTGAAGGCCGTCGAAATGGCGGTGAAGGATTTTGGCGGAAAGGTCAACGGCAAACCCATCAATGTGTTCTCCGCTGACTACCAGAACAAGGTCGACATCGCGATGTCCAAAGCGCGCGAATGGATCGATCGTGACAAGGTCGACATGATCATCGAATCGACCGACTCCGCCGCCGCCATTGCAATGCAGCGCTTGGGCGCGGAGAAGAAGCGCATCATGATCTTCGCCGGGTCAGCGACCACCGCGCTCACCAACAAGGAATGTTCGCCGTACGGTATCCACTATGTGTATGACACCTATGCGCTGGCGACCGGCACCGGCCGCGCCATCACGAAGGACGGGGGCGATACCTGGTATTTCATCACCGCGGACTATGCATTCGGCCATTCGCTGGAAGCGGATACGGCAAGGGTCGTCCAGGAGCTGGGCGGAAAGGTGCTGGGAAGAAGCCGGCATCCGCTAAGCGATTCGGACTTCTCCTCCTATCTGATCCAGGCCCAGGCATCGAAAGCGAAGGTCGTCGGCCTGGCCAACTCGGGCAAGGACATGCAGAACTCGGTGCGCCAGGCGGCTGAATTCGGCCTGACCAAAGGTGGTCAGAAACTGGCCACCCTGCTGGTCTTCGATGCCGACATCAAGGGGCTGGGATTGCCGACCG
Organism: Noviherbaspirillum sp.; assembly: GCF_035254685.1. Lineage (GTDB taxonomy): Bacteria > Pseudomonadota > Gammaproteobacteria > Burkholderiales > Burkholderiaceae_D > Noviherbaspirillum. The sequence goes on from NZ_DATFAI010000016.1 coordinate 138,437, forward strand.
CCCAGGGTCTGCTGTTCACCACCGGCTTCTACTGGGATTACAACGACGAAACCCGCGCCTGGTCCAAGCGCTTCTACGCCGAGAACAAGTTCATGCCGACCATGATCCAGGCCGGCGCCTACTCGGCGACCATGAACTATCTGAAGGCAATTCAGGCGACCGGCACCGACAATCCCGATACGGTGATGAAAAAGTTGAAGTCGACCGAAATCAACGATTTCTTCGCCAAGGGCGGCAAGATCCGCGCGAACGGCCGCATGGTGCACGACATGTATCTGGCTGAAGCGAAGAAGCCTTCGGAATCGAAGGAAGACTGGGACATCATCAAGATCAAGCAAGTGATCCCGGGCGAACAGGCTTACCAGCCGTTGAGCGAAAATACCTGTCCGTTGAAGTGATGTCGTGAAGGTTCGGACCGGGAGGTCCCGGTCCGGTCATCGCAAGACAGGTGAGCACCAGTCTTGCGATAGTGCGAAATTCTTGCCTCTCACTTCGTCGTGCTCGAGAAGGCGGGAGCCCATGAAGGCGATGCTCCCGTCTGGACTCTCATCATCTCAGCATGGGTTCCCGCCTTCGCGGGAACGACGGGGAGAGGTGAGGGCACTGATCAGTGCCCTGGCCCGCCTGCGAAGGTCGATGTGTCTTCGAATTTTTATCGACTTGCTCAGATCACGGTGCCATAAGCGAGCGAAGGCGCGCTGCCGATGGTCGCAAGCCGGGTCAGTCCTTCCTCCAGCAGGGCGCGGTTCGCGCATGCTCCGAGGCTGATGCGGTAGGCCGCGGGCAAATCGGCAAGGGAAACCGCGAAGTGCGATGCCGGCGAAACGCGCACGCCCATCTGCGCTGCCTGCGCCGCAAATTCTTCGGCCGACCATCCCGTTGGTACGGATATCCAGGCGTGATAGGCAGGTAAGGTGCTCTTGCGAACGCCTCCGAGCAACCGCTGCGCCAGCGCGAATCGTGCAGCCGCTTCTGCCCGATGGCGCGCAATGCATTGCTCCATCACGCCATTGGCCAGCATGCTTGCTGCCAGCTCCGAATAAAAACCCGGCCCGGTCCACTGGGTGCTGACGAGTGCATCGTGAAATGCGCTGAAAACCTGTTCAGGCAAGACGGCATAGCCAAGGCGGAATCCCGACGCGACGCATTTGGAAAAGCCGGTAAGGTGAATTGTCCGCTCTGGAGCGATATCGGCGATCGATGGCGTCCCGTCATTGGCAAGCGGGATATTGACGCCGTCTTCGATAATCCAGGCATCGCTTTTCCGGCACACTTCCGCCAAGGCTTGCCGGCGCTTTTCGCTGAGCGTTGCCGTCGTCGGATTTTGCGTCGTCGTCGTAATGATCACGACCTTTGCCTCGGAGCGGCGCAACTCGCTCTCCAGACCGTCGGGAGTGATCCCTTCCTCGTCGCATTTCGCCCCGACCAGTTTTACGCCGCGGTACTCGGCAATGCGCTTGATGCCGGTGTAGGTCAGCGGCTCGCAAATCGCAGACTCTCCGGCCCGCAGGAGAACGCCGAATGCGGCCAACAGCCCCTGGTGCACGCCATTGGTGACCAACAGGTTTTCCGGCCGCGCCCTGGTGCAGAATTGCGCGATCCACGCCGCGCCGAGTTGCCGGTGGTGCGGCGAGATCGCGTAGGAAGAGTAATTGAAAAGGTCGCGCGACAGGCGCTCGGACGGAATGCGCGCAATGGTGTCGGCAAGCAGGTCCGCGACGATGTCCGGCGGCAGCGTATTGATGGACAGGTCGATGACGTCGGGTGCGGGGACTTCTACATTGCGTTCCCGTATGAAGGTGCCGCTGCCCACGCGTGCGTCGATGATGCCGCGCCGGGCCGCCTCGGTCATCGCCTTGGTGACCGTGGCAATCGTCACGCCGAACATGTCGCCGAGTTCGCGGTGAGACGGAAGCCGGTCGCCGGGGCACAACTCGCCTTTCTCAATGCCGCTTTCCAGTGCCTCGACCAGGGCCATGTATTTCGGTCCGCCAGCGGACCGGATCGATGGAGTCCATTTCTTTTTCATGGGACGAGTTTCTGGCCTTTTGGTGTTCTTGTGCGCAGCTTGTCGAGTCTCGCGCTCGAAGGTGCATCCGAAAGACCGGCGGCAAGCTGCCAGGAAATGTACTGGTGAAAATGTACTAGTATTATAAGGCCGGCAGTAGATTTGCACACCCACAAATTATCGGTGAGCTCGCACCTTCGAAACCAGCCAAGCGGAATGTGCGGAACAAGCAAGCACTCCTTGCGCGAGCGCAAACCCGCGCCCTAGTAAAGTTTTCGTCGAGACATATACTGGACTCGATCTTCCTTTGCATGCCGCTGAACACGAACAAGATCTCACTCAAGAAGGGACGTGGCTATGAATATCACCTGGTCACTTTTGGCAGCGCTCGGCACATCATTCGTGCTCGCCCATCATGTCCATGCTGCCCCATCAGCCCCATCGACAGCAAACAATGACGCAACGCTGATCGAGCGTGGAAAGTATATCGCCCAGCTTGGCGACTGCATCGCTTGCCATACCGCGAAGAATGGCAAACCGATGGCAGGCGGGCTCGAGCTGAAGACGCCCATGGGCACCATTTACTCGACGAACATCACGCCAGACGTCGATGCCGGCATCGGCAAATATACTTTCGAGCAGTTCGACCGCGCGATGCGCAAGGGTGTCGCCGCTGACGGGCATAACCTGTATCCGGCCATGCCCTATCCCTCCTATGGCAAATTGACCGAGGAGGATATGCGGGCCTTGTACGCCTATCTGATGGGTGGAGTGCAGCCGGTGCGGCAAGCAAACAAGTCATCGGAAATGCACTTCCCATTCAACCAGCGATGGGGCTTGTCGCTCTGGAACTGGGTGTTCCTCGACACGACACCCTTCAAGGCCAATCCGCAAAAGGATGCAGTCTGGAACCGGGGCGCGTATCTGGCGCAGGGACTTGGGCATTGCGGTTCCTGCCATACGCCGCGCGGCTTCGCGTTCCAGGAAAAGGCGATGGACGATGCCGGTTCGAACGGACAGCTCTATCTTGCCGGCGAAACGGTGGAAGGCTGGCGCGCGCTCAGCTTGCGCAACCTTTGGACGGTGCCGGATACGGTCCGGCTGCTGAAGACCGGCCAGAACCGCTTCGCCACGGTGTCAGGCAACATGGCCGATGTCATCCATCACAGCACCCAGCACTTCTCGGACAGTGATCTGACAGCCATCGCCACATATCTCAAGTCCCTGCCGCCGGGCAAGGATGATCTGCCGATGCCCGCAGCCCCTGTCGCGCCGGCTCCCGCTGAGGCAGCGATACCAGGCGATCTGTTCACAACGCGAGGCGGACTGGGCTATGCGCAGTTCTGCGTTGACTGCCACCGCCGGGACGGCGCCGGGGTCAAGGAGATGTTCCCGACATTGGCGGCAAACCCGAGTATTACCTCCGCCAATCCGGCGACGCTGCTGCATATCACGCTGACCGGATGGAAAACCGCTGAGACTGCCGCGTACCCGCGGGTGTACACGATGCCCGGTTTCGCACGCCTGTCGGATCGGGAGATAGCGGAGATCCTGACTTTCGTGCGCGCCAACTGGGGCAACAAGGCATCGCCGGTGACGCCGGAACAGGTCAAGAAGGCACGGGCGGAACTCGATCCGAAGATAACGGACACTTCGAAGTTCGAAACACCCCGCCTGGCGGACATGCTTTCTGCCGCGAATGCTCAGCAGCTTGTGCGCGGTATGCGCCTGCATCTTGAGACGAAGGACCTGCTGCCGAATAACGTCGCCAACTCGCTGAACTGCACCAGCTGCCACCTCAATGCAGGAACCGTGGCGGACGGCTCTCCGTTCGTGGGCGTTTCCGCATTCTTCCCGAGCTACGCGCCGCGTGCCGGCAGGGTAATCAATCTCGAAGAGCGCATCAATGGCTGCTTCAGGCGTTCCATGAATGGCAAGCCGCTGCCCGTGGATTCCGACGACATGAAAGCGATGGTCGCGTATTTCGACTGGATGAAAGGGCAGACCAAACCTGAAGACAAAGTGGCCGGACGTGGTGTTGGCAAGGTCGATCCTGCCATCAAGCCGAACGTGGAGAACGGCAAGCAGGTGTATACGAAGCAGTGCGCCGTATGCCATGGCGATGACGGCCAGGGGCTCAAGCGGGATGATGGAACGCTGGTCTTCCCGCCGCTATGGGGGGATCAATCATTCAATATCGGCGCAGGCATGGCACGCACCTACACGGCCGCAGCGTTCGTCAAGCGCAACATGCCGATCGGCTTCCATGAGAAGTTCCCGTTGGGGCAGGGAGGCTTGTCGGATCAGGAAGCGGTCGATGTGTCGGAGTATTTTTCGCACCAGCCACGCCCGGACTTCCCGGACAAGGTAAAGGACTGGCCGAAGGATAAAAAACCGGTGGATGCTCGCTACTGACAGGAACGTGCGGATGGGAAGGAAAGTTACGCCCATCCGCACCTTGATTGAACGTTGTTACGGATGCGGTGTTTCCGGTGCATAGAACGCGTTCAGCCGATCGCCTCTACCGGCGCCTGGTGCAGGCAGACAATCTCGTCATCCGCATCGCCCCAGCGCGGAAAACGCGTCAGCACAAGCGGATCGTGCCCCGGTACGAAATGATCCGGGCTGTCGCAGAGCGAAAGCAGCCGCTGGAAGCCGTTCAGCATGTCGCCCACATGCAAGACGATCGGGAAGGGCGAGGTGTTGCGGATGTTCTCGTAAAAGTGGCTGGCATCGGACGCCAGCATCACCCAGCCGCGCGCAGTGTGCACGCGCACTGCCTGCAGGCCCGCCGTATGGCCACCGACGTGCACCAGCTGGATTCCCGGCGCAATGTCTGCGTCGCCTGAATAGAACTCGATCCTATCGTTGTAGACGCCGCGCACGATCTCGACCACGTCGTCCACCGAATACGCGCTCCGCAGCAAAGGGTGTTTCATGTAGGACCCCGTCGCGTACTGCAATTCCTTTTCCTGCAGATGGATACGCGCGTTCGGCAGCAGGTTCACATTTCCGGCGTGGTCATAGTGCAAGTGCGTGATGATCACGTCCGTGACATCATCCGGCGCGATGCCCAGGGCGGAAAGCGCACCGATCGGGCAGCGCAGGAAAGTGCGCTTGCGCGCCTCCGCTGCAGTACGGTTGAATCCCGTATCGACCAGGTAGGTGCGGTCCTGCCCGCGAATCACCCAGACGAAATAATCCATCGGCATCGGCCCATCGTGCGGATCGTGGATCATGAAATTCTCCGCGCGACGCCGTTCGACGGTCGCGTAGCGCAGCGCGAAGACTTCATATTCCTGGATGCCGGTTGAGGCGGACGTCTTCATGGATTCTCCTTTCCGGTCAGGCTTGCATGTACCTGCTCCATCACAGGCCGCAGGTGACGCAGCAAGCCGGCGGGGTTTTCGATCATCGGGAAGTGTCCCAGGTCGGGCATCTCGGTGAACACGGCGCCGGGAATGAGATCGGCAACGCGCTGCGAGTCGGCCGGGCTGGCCGAATAGTCGTAGGCGCCGGTCAGCAGGTGGATCGGCTTGCTGGTGCCGTCGAGTCCTGCGAGATCGTGTTCCGCATCGAATTCCTCGCTATAGAACGCCAAGTCGCCGGAGTAGACCTGGAAACCGCCCTGCGAATAAATCCATGCCGCGATACGACGCTGGCGCAGCGGACTGGACGGGCTCATCAGGCCGCGCACATAGCTCGGATTGTGGGCGGCCTGGTTGGTCTGCGGATGTGCGAGATAGGGCGTTTTCCTTCCCACCGCGCGGAAGGGCGCTTCAAGCGCGACGATGCCGGCGATGTCGTCCGGATGCTGTCTGCCGAGGGCGAGCGCCATGGCTGCACCCATTGAGCAGCCCAACACGACCGTGGGCCTTTTGATGACGGTGTGGATGAAAGCTGCGCAAGTCGCGGTATACGCATGTTTTGTCAACCGGTAGCCTTGCCAGAGGCCGTCGGTGTTGGGCAGGCTACGGCCGTGCGCCGGCATGTCGAAAGCGTACATGTCCCAGCTTGCACGCAATCCGGTGTCCGTCATCAGCGGATGAAACTGGCGTGCATCGGCGCCAGCGGTGTGCAGCATTAGCAAGGCTGGCCCTTGCGGGTTGCCGGAGCGTTCGTAGTAGACGGCGTTTTCCGCTTCCGGGCAATCTTCCAGGCGAATGTAATGGCCGCTGAGATGTTCCATGCCGGCCAGCGGCGCAACGTCATCATCGGACTGGCCGCGCAACAGTTCAAAAAAGCGTTCCAGCGCGTGCAGCGACTGGGCGACGTTGACCGCCTCGCCTTCGAGCGAAAGGCGGGCCGGATCGCGTGCCGCGGCAGTGAAGGAGTGAAAGCCGACGGGCGGACAGGGGAGCGTGAATTCTTCCCAAACGCGCTCGTCCGCGCACAGCTGGACCAGCATGGGTGCCGCTGCCGTATCGAGCAGGTGCAGCACGGGCGCGTCCTTGCCACGCCCGATGCGCAGCCCGATCTGGAACGGCAGGCCGGCAATGGCCTGAATGAACTCGGCGTCCGCGCGCGCTGCGTCGATCGCAGCGCGGATGCGGACAACCAGGCTGTCATTCATTCGTCTTTACCTTCCAGGAAGCGGTACATCTCGGTATGGTCGGCACCCTTGCCAAGTTTTTCATTGGCATCGCGCCAGAGCTGCAGCACTTCGTCGCCCAGCTGCATCGGCTGCGACACCGACTTGCCCAGGCCCATGGCAATACCGAGGTCCTTTGCCATCAGCGCAAGCGAAAAGCCCGAATTGAATGCGCCCGAGAGCATGAACTGCTTGACCTTGTTTTCCGTCGTATTGTTCTTGGCGGTCGAGTTGTTCATGACGTTCACCATGGCTTCGGGATCGAGTCCGAAGGCCTTGCCGACATGCAGCGCTTCCGCTGCCGCAACGAGACCGGCGGCGGAGACGTAGTTGTTGAGCGCTTTCATCGCATGCCCTGCACCTGCCTTGCCGACTTGTGTGATGTTCTTGCCCATCGTCTTCAACACCGCGTCGCAACGCGCCGCCACTACAGGATCACCACCGACCATGATCGCGAGGGATCCGTCGACTGCGCGCTTGACCCCACCCGACACCGGTGCGTCAAGATAATCGATGCCCATGTCGGCCAGCGTGGCCGCGAGCTGCCGTGAACGCATCGGTTCTGATGAGCTCATGTCGATGAGCACGGCGCCGCGCTTCATCGAGGCGGCAACGCCCGGCTTGGCGTCGGTACCCAGGACGGTCGCCTCGACGGCGTTGGAATCCGGCAGCATGGTGATGACGATGTCGGCATCGGCGAATTGCGTGGGCGAAGCGCCCTGCACCGCGCCCGCGTGCTCCGCGACGAAACGCGACACCGTCTCCGTGTTCAGGTCGCTCACCGCGAGCTGGTGGCCAGCCCGCGCCAGCAGATGCGCCATCGGGTAGCCCATCATGCCAAGCCCGATAAATCCGATTTTCATGGATCAGATCCCCATTTCCTTGAACACTTCCTTGGCGGTGCGGAATGCGTCGATGGCCGCCGGCACGCCGCAATAGATCGCGGTCTGCAGGAAGACTTCCTTGATTTCATCCTTGCTCAGGCCGTTGTTGATGGCGCCGCGCACGTGCAGCTTGAGCTCATGCGGACGGTTCAGCGCGGTGATCATCGCCAGGTTCAGGAAGCTGCGGGTGCGGCGGTCCAGGCCCGGACGGTTCCATACGTCGCCCCAGCAGTACTGGGTCACGAGTTCCTGCATCGGCATGTTGAACTCGTCGGCGTTCTTGATGGATGCGTCGACATATTCTGCGCCCAGTACTTCACGACGGGTCTTGAGGCCTTTTTCAAACAGTTCCTTGTTCATGTACATGCTCCTTCAGGTGGGTGAGGTGTGTTCATGGTGCTTGAGCACCGCCGCGGCGGTCTTGTCTTTTCCGCACGGACAATGTGCCGGAGTGCAAGGCGCCCGGCGCGCTTGACGGCATTCGCGGTGCGTCTGGTATGAGCAGACTTTATCGATTGTCATACAATCTGTCAATCAGACTAAAGTGCAAATACCGATAGCTGATAATCAGGCAATGAAAATTCCCTAAGCTGTTTCCACCGATCAGGAATTGGCCGCGCAAGGAGACAAGATCTTCTGACGAATAACTGTTTGACCGATGCGCCGCAGGAAAAGCTCGGACCTCTTCAGGCTGCCCAATCTGAAGAGGTCCGACATCGCCCCATGGTGGCCATGCGATGGCCATATGGTGATCACATCGTGTTGCGATCAAGGCTGCCCGAAAATCTGCTGCAGCTCCTGCTGGATCTCCTTCGCCGTCTCCGCTGTATCGATCTTGCGCGCCAGATGCATGTTCAGATGACGCTCCACCACACCTTTGGAACCCACGATCCCGGCCTTCGGATTCTGCCCATACCAGTCAATGCCGGCGTAGTAGGCCGTGTGGTTCTGTCTCAATACGTTCACGACATCAGGATAGGCCTTGATCGAGCCGGCATGGCTGAAGAACAGGTCGATCGCTTCCTTGTTGTCATACAGCGCCAGTCCGCCCAAGGCAGCCGCTTCGAGGCCAGCGGCATAGTGGTCCCGGGTGAAGAGGAACTGCACAAACTTCTTCGCCTCCGCCTGGTGCTTCGACTTCTCGAAAATCGCCCATCCCTTGTTGTTCTGCTGGGTGATCTGCAAGCCGGCATCCGATGGAATGACAGCGCCAACCTGACCGGCCTTTTCGGGATGCGCATCATGGAATTGCGTGAGCGCGACCGATTGCGAAATGGCCATCGCAGGAGAGCCTTGGGCAAAGCTGCGATTCACCTCGGCATACGCGGCATTCAGCGATCCGGGCGGCGTGTATTTGAACAGCTCGCTGTAAATATCAATGGCCTTGCGGCTCGTCTCGTTGTCGAACGCCACCTTGCCGTCGCGGGTGAGCATGTGGCCGCCGTTGGAATACAGGATCATTTCGTAGACCATGCGTAGCGACCAGTCGCCCTTGCCCGGTATCGCGATGCCGTATTCACCTTTTTCCGGCTTGTGCAGCACTCTCGCCGCATTGATGACATCAGTCCAGCTCTTCGGCTCTTTCAGCCCGGCAGCGGCGAAACGGTCCTTGCGCCAGAACAGGTAGCGCGGCTGCCGCATTGCCGGCACGCCGAGGTATTTGCCGCGATAGCGCCAGGCGCTCAGGCCGTCGGCCTGGAACTTGTCTTTTCCGAGAGCTTCCACCACGTCGTCCATCGGCGCGAGGGAGCCGCCTGGAAGATCATTCACCCAAGCCGCATAGGCGAAGAACATCCAGGTGATATCCGGGGTCGTGCCCGATGCGATCGCGGCCGGCCACTTGACATAGGCATCGTTCGGCGACATCTGGATGACATCGACGCTGACGTTCGGATTGGTCTTGTGATAATCCGCCGCCGCTTTCTCCAGCCAGGTCTTGTATTGCGAACGCGAATCGGTGAACCACAGCGTGAGCTTGACAGGCTCTTGCTGCGCGAGCGCGCCATAGGGCGCAAGCAGCGCGCCGAGCAAGGCAATCGCGGTCCATTTGCGCAAGCACGCGATGATCGATGAATACATGTCCCCTCTCCCTGATTAGATAGTGCTTTCCCTTTGCTTCTCGGCCAGTTCAAGAATCGCGCCTTGCGAGCGCAGTCGCGCCTGCAAGGAACGCACATCCACTTTCCGCACATCGCCCCCATGCTGCAAGGCTATGACCGAGGCAAGCCCTGCCGCTTCTCCCATAGCAAATGCCGTTGCGGACACGCGCACCGATGCCTGCGCCTCGTGCGTTGCCGAGATGCAGCGCCCGGCGACAAGAACGTTCCTCAGTCCGACCGGCGTCATGGCCCGATACGGAATCCCGTAGTACTCGCCATCCTCCAGAAACTTCCACACGGTCTTCAAGCCATGGCCATGCAACTCCACAGGCCATGCGCTGCAGGCGATGCCATCCTCGGGCTTCACACCCGCCAGCACTTCGTCCGCCGTCAATGCATGATCGCCGCGGATCAGGCGGCTTTCCCGTATTCCGATCTGCGCGCCGATGTCCACCACGCGCGCATCCTTGAACCCGGGCATGTGCTTGCGCAACACGGACTCGTACAGAAATACCTGTCGGCGTCCCACACGCTCAGCCTCGGATAGTTCGCGCGGATCGGTCAGGTCGAAGGGACGCCCGTCGTTGCGTGCGACCTTGGTGGCATTCAGGTGCACCACGCCGTTGATCGGATGCGGGTAGAGCGCAACCATCGTGCGCGGCAAGGGTGTGCCTTCATTGACGACAGTTTCCAGCCGCTGGCTGATTTCATCGCGAGACAAGGTGCCGAACTGCTGCATGTCGACATTCGCCATGCGGAACATGCTGGAGCCGAACTGGGTGATGCCGCCCGACCCGAGTTCGTAGGGCGCGCCCGCGCGTGCCGCCACGTCGCCATCTCCCGTGCAATCGATCACCACGCGCGGACGTACCGCGAAACGTCCGCCCTTGTTCTCGAGCAGGACGCTGTCCACGCGTCCATCCTCGGTCAGCACATCGGCGACCCAAGTATGGAACAGCACGTCGACACCGCGCGCCTCCAGCATCTCGTCGGAAACCAGCTTGACCAGGGTCGGGTCGTAGGGCAGCGACGCCACTTTCATCCATCGGCGTGGTGCGGTAATGCCGTCGCGTTGCTTCAGCCGGTCAGCGAATTCATTGAAGAGACCGCCAACAACGGGAATCAGGCGCTCCGGGGTGACCGTCCACACGCCGCAGAACCCTCCGAGGGTCACGGCGGATAGCGTGCCGCCCAAAAAACCCCAGCGCTCCAGCAGCATCACGGATGCGCCAGCTTGCGATGCGGCCACAGCCGCGGCGATCCCGGCCGCACCGCCACCCGCAACGAGCACGTCCGGCTCGGCAATGACCGGGATATCGCGTGCCGGTTCACGTACGGTATTGGCCATCATGCAGTCTTTCCCAACGCCGTTTCCTGTCGTGCCAGTTCGATGCGGGCGCCGCTGTCGGAACGGAAGAGATGCGCGCGCGACAGGTCAAATTCAAGGAACACCTGGTTGCCGATCTGGTACCGCCGCTCGCTGTCGAGCTTGACACGCAGCGTGGCGCCCTCCGTCACGACCGAGATCACCTGCTCGGTGCCGAGGCGCTCGACCAGGTCGACGCGTCCGGGCAGCCCGCTTTGTCCCAGCGCGACATATTCCGGGCGAATGCCCAGCAGGACATCCGGCGGCAGATCGGCCAGCGCCGATCCCAGCCATTCCCGCGTTCCCGCAAGCGGTGATCCGCCGAGTTGCAGCCCTGCAGCACTCACTTTCACCGACAGCAGGTTGATCGCCGGGGTGCCGACAAAGCCGGCGACGAAGGTGTTCGCCGGCGCATCGTACAAATCGTCGGGCGTGCCGTCCTGCTGGATGCGCCCCTGGTTCATCACGATCACGCGCGTGCCCATGGTCATTGCCTCGATCTGGTCATGCGTCACGTAGATGAACGTGCGCTTGAGCCGCTGATGGAGACGAATGATTTCGGCGCGGGTTTGCGCGCGCAGTTGCGCGTCGAGATTGGACAGCGGTTCATCCATCAGGAACACCGAAGGGTCGTGGATCATCGCGCGCGCAAGCGCCACGCGCTGGCGCTGCCCGCCGGAGAGTTCGCGCGGCTTGCGATGCAGCAGGTTCTGCAGGTCGACTGCCTTCGCCACTTCGGCTGCCCGCGTACGGCGTTCCTGCTTGCGCCGGCGGGCCTCCGGCATCAGCCGGCTGATCAGCGGAATCTCGTAGTACCACGGATTGCGCATGCGCAGCGGGAAGCTGATGTTGTCGGCCACCGACAGGTGCGCATACAGCGCATAGCTCTGGAACACCATCGCCACATCCCTGCTGCGCGGAGGCAGGTCGGTGATATCGCGCTGATTGATGCGAATACGGCCGGCGCTCGGCTCCTCCAGTCCGGCGAGGAGCCGCAGCAGTGTGCTCTTGCCGCAGCCGGAGGGGCCGAGCAGCACAACGAATTCACCGGGCGCGATCGAGAGGTTCAGGTCCGGCAGGACCGTGTGGCCGCCGAAGCTCTTGACGATGCCGTTGATCTCGATGTGCGGCCGCGATTCATTGAATGGAGTAACGGACATTTTTCACCTGTGTGTCATCCAGCATGGCCAGCATCCCGCGCTCCTTGCCGATCCCGCTTTCCTTGTAGCCACCGAACGGCGCATCGACCGAGGCCTTGGCACCATGGTTGATGCATACCGTGCCGGCCTGGATCAGGCGCGTCATGCGCATGGCCCGGGCGGCATCGCGCGTGAAGATGGAAGCGGCCAGGCCGTAGGGAGAATCGTTGGCAATGCGAACGCCTTCCTCTTCAGTATCGAAAGTCAGGACCGTCTGCACGGGCCCGAAAATCTCCTCGCGCGCCACGCGCATGCTGTTGTTCGCGCCAAGGAACAGGACCGGGTCCATGTAGAAACCGCGCTGCAGCTCCGCACGGCCGCTGAGATCGACATGACGCACCGTTTGCACACCTTCTTCCTGCGCAACCTTCAGATAGGAATGGATGCGCTCGACCTGGGTCTTGTTCACGATCGGCCCCATTTCCGTGTCGTTGTCCTGCGGGCGGCCGATCTTCACGCCGGCCACTTTTTTGCTCAGCTTCTCGAGGAATTCTTCAGCGATCGGGCGCTCCAGCACGAGGCGCGTGCAGGCTGCGCAGACCTGCCCGGTATTGCGCGTCATATCGTTGTATGCCGTCGTGACGGCCGCGTCGATATTGCTATCGGCGAATACCAGCAGCGGAGACTTGCCGCCCAGTTCCAGGGTGAGGCGCTTGATGCTGTCCGCCGCGGCACGGAAGATGGCCCGGCCGGTGACAGTGCCGCCGGTGAAAGAAATTTTCGCCACGCCCGGGTGGCGTGCCAGGGCCTCACCAGCCTCGGGGCCGGTGCCATGCACGATATTGACGACGCCCGGCGGAATGCCGGCTTCCATCACGGCCAGACCGAGTTCGGTGGTGGAGAGCGGCGTCACTTCCGAAGGCTTGATGATGACCGTATTGCCGGCAGCCAGCGCGGGGGCCATCTTCAATACTGCGAGGCTGACCGGATAGTTCCATGGCACGATCAGACCGCAGACACCGAGCGGTTCGCGCAACGTGAAATCCATCAGTGTCGGATCGGAGATGTTGATGGTTTCCCCGGTGAGCGAGAGCAGGACGCTGGCGTAATACTCGATGGTCGGCGCCAGCGAGATCGTCGATGCGCGCGATTGCTTGATCGGCTTGCCCACGTCGAGCATTTCGATCTGGGCCAGCATTTCCGCCTTGTCGTTCAGGATCGATGCAAGCCGCATCAGCGCCTTGCTGCGTTCGCGCGGCGTGGCCTTGCCCCACGGCCCCTCGAAGGCGCGCCGCGCCGCCTGCACCGCACGATCGACATCCGGCGCGCTGGCGCGCGCCACCTGTGCCAGTACTTCGCCGGTGTCAGGATTGATGGTTGCAAATGTTGCGCCCGACTCCGACGGCATTTCCTTGCCGTCGATCAGCAGGGGGTAGGGCGTCTGGCGGATAAAATTCGGTAATGTCTGGTCCATCGATATGTCTCCTTGAATTTAGCCTTTGACTGAGCCAGCGGTCAGGCCGCTAATGAAGTAGCGCTGGAAGAACAGATACAGCAGAACGATCGGTATCGTGGTGATGGTGCCCATGGCCATCATCAGTCCGTCCGAGATCACGTAATCGCTCGCGAGCAGGCCGACCGCGAGCGGCAAGGTACGGATCGAGTCGGAGTTGACGATGATGAGGGCGAACAGATAGTCATCCCAGGCGAGGATGAAGGAAAACAGGAAGGTGGCGACAATGCCGGGCAGCGCGACCGGCAGCACCACATGCCACAATGCGCCGACACGGCTCGCGCCGTCCACCACCGCGGCCTCCTCGATTTCCGGCGGCACCTGCGCAAAATAACCCTTCAGCACCCACACCGAGAACGGCACCGCGTAGGTGGCCACTGCCAGTACCAGGCCCATCCTGGTGTCGAGCAGGCCGAGACCGGACAGCAGGAGGTAGAAGGGCAGGGCCAGCAGGATCACCGGCACCAGGTAGATCAGCAGCACGAAGGCGCCGAGTATCCGTTTTCCTGGGAACTCGAAGCGTGCCAGCGCGTAGCCGCCGAGGATGGCGACTGCGGTGCTGAAGGTGGCGGTGACGAGCGAGATGAGCAGGCTGTTGACGAAGTACAGGCTGAAGTTCTTCTCCACCCACGCCGTCTTCAGGTGCGTCCAGTCTATGACCGAGGGAAGCCACGATGCTGTGGGCGAATAGATCTCCTGCGTTGGCTTGATGGCGGTCAGCACCATCCAGGCGAGCGGGAACAGCGTCGCCAGCGTCACGAGCACGATCAATGCGTAGGCAAACGCCGAGCCGGGAGAGGTCTTCTTAAGCATCGCGTCGCTCCCGTAATGCACGGACGTATATCAGCGAAATGGCCATCAGCAGGAGCAACAGAAGCACCGCCAGCGCCGATGCCTGGCCGAACTTGTGCGCGCCGAATGCGTGCACGTACACGAGGATGGGCAGGATTTCCGTCGATTCTGCCGGCCCGCCGCCGGTGAGCAGCCACATCATCGAGAAATTGTTCGCGATCTGCATGGTGCGCAGCAGGACGATCGTCGCGATGATCAGCTTCAGATTGGGCAGGGTGACGTACCAGAACTCGCGCAAGGGCCCGGCGCCAGCGATGCGCGCGGCCTCGTATTCCTCTTTCGGAATGCCCTGCAGTGCCGCCAGCACCATCACGAACACGAATGGCACGCCGCGCCACAGGTTGACCACCAGTGCGCTGTACATCGCCGATTCGGGATCGGACAGCCAGGAAGCCGTAGCGCCCCATTCGATGCCCGCGTTGCGCAGCGTGACATTGACGATGCCGTTTTGCGGATTGAGAATCCAGCGCCACAGATAGGCAATTACGGCGACTGGCATCACCCACGGCAGGAAGAGCGCGCCGCGGAAGAACATGCGGGCGAATACCAGTCGGTCGAGGGCGACGGCGAGCAACACGCCGACCACGACCTGCGAGGATACCGAGCCGAGCACCCAGACCACGGTATTCCACGCGGCGTTCCAGAAACGCGCGTCGTGCAGCACGGCGACATAGTTGGCAAAGCCGACGAAGCGGCCCAGCCCTTGCCCCAGCTCCGCCTCGAAGAAGCTCATGACGATTGAGTACAGCAGCGGAACGAGAGTGAGCACCGTCAGCAGCAGCAAGGCCGGCGCCATCAGGAGGTAGGGGAGGCTGACCTGCGCCAGCCTCCCGCCCGGCCGCGACATGGGAAGGGCCGCGGCAGTCATTACAGCATCCGCTGGTAGAGCGACTGGATGTCGTCGCGCGACATCTTGCGACAGTTCAGCTGGGTCGAGCGGCTGCCCTCGGCCAACTCCGACAGCCGATCGATCATCTCGGCCTTCACGCCCAGCGACCCCAGCGCGCGCGAGACACCGATCTGGTCGCGCAGCTCCGTGAACCTGGCAAGCGTGGCGCGCGCCGCTTCCGTTGTGTCGGCGGACTGACTGGCAGCGCCGATCACGCGGCCGATGTTGGCGTAGCGCTCGGGGCTGGCCTCGATATTGAATGCCACCACGTGCGGCAGGATTGCGGCCAGGCTCTCGCCGTGGGTCACATCGAGCAGCGATTCGACCGGCGTCGAGAGGCCGTGAATCGCATCATTGCCCTTGCAGGAGATGGCAATCCCGGACATGTGGCTGGCAAGCATCATGTTCTCGCGCGCTTCCATGTCCTTGCCATTCTGTACCGCGCGCGGCAGGTTCTCCATCACCAGGCGAATCGCCTCCAGCGCGAGCACGTCGGCAACCGGGTGGACGTTGGCATTGGTATAAGCGCCGAGCGAGTGGATCAGCGCATCGATGCCCGTGGCGGCGGTCATGCGCGGCGGCACGCTTGCCGTCAGTTCCGGATCGAGCACCGACAGGACCGGGCGGCAGCGCAGGCTGCGGATCAGGTACTTGCGGCCGTCGTCATCTTTCACCATCGCAGCGGAAGTCGCCTCGCTGCCAGTGCCGGAAGTGGTGGGCACCGCGAAGAAGGGAACCGGATCGCCGGGCAACTGGTCGACGCCCTTGTTCACCTGGTCCACGATCTCCATGCCGGAGAGCAGGGTGGTCGCGATGGCTTTGGTGGCGTCCATCGAGCTGCCGCCGCCGAGTGCGAGCAGGCCATCGAAACTGCTCTTGCGCCACAGTGCCACGCCGTTGCGCACTTCTTTCATGGTCGGGTTCGGTTGCACCTCGGCGAAGATATGCGCGTCGATATCGTCCTTCTTCAAGGCAGCGGCAACCTGCTCGGCCAGGCCGCACTGGACCAGGCCCGCGTCAGTGACGATCATCATGCGCTTGACGTTCATGGCCAGGGCGCGGGCGCCCAGCTGTTTCAGGACGCCGCGCCCGAACAGCATGTCGCGCGGCCAGACGGTGGAGAATTGCATCATTGCAGATATCCTTTCTGTAATTCAGACGGCAGCGGGACGCAGCAGCGCGGCTACCTCGTTGACATCGCTCATGCTGTCGAGCGCCCGAATGGCGTCCACAGCTTCTTTTGCCTGTGCATAGGGCAGCACGTCTTCAGCGCCCTCCATGAATTTCTCGGCGTGATCAAACGGACGGTCGCGTGCGCCGAGCAGCTGGTTGCGCTCTTCCGCTTCCACCGAGCCGTCTTCCATGTGTAGTTCCACGCGTGAGCCGTACTGGTAATCGCTGTAATAGAGCGCTTGCATGCGCGCGTCGGTGCGATATTCGACCGCTTCATGCAGGCGGCGGACTTCCGGATCGAAGATGCGCTCCTTGAGGAACTGACGATAGGTCAGCTTGCCGTCTACCAGCGAAGCCGCCACGGCGTAGCCGGCGTCGAAGCACAGCCCCATGTGGCTCAGCCTGTCCTGGCGGATCAGTTCGTAGATGTCTGGCTGGAAGCCGTGATAGCGCTCGCCGACATAGATCGTGACGCCCGGGCAATGGATCACGATACGCTTGACCTTGCGCATGCCGTCGGTGCCGAGACGTTTATTCAGGTTGATTGCCGATTCGATGGCAGCAAGGTTGTAGGCGCAGGAGGGATAACGCTTGGTGTTCAGCGTGCGGGTGTACCACTCGATGCCAAGGCCTTTCAGCAATTCTTCGTGATCGACTTGCTCGGACACGGTGGCGAGAAAGCCGGCGGGATGTTCAACCATGTCAAGGTTGCCGATCAAGCCTTCCTTGCCCAGGTTCGCCGCGACGATGCCCCACATCGCGGGCAGCCCGTTGACCAGCACTTTCGAATCGCTGGACCAGCCAAGGAAGCAGTTTTCCATCGCCATGTAGCTCGAATGGCTGACCGCGCGTGCCAGTGCGATCTGGTCGAGTTTCATGAGGTGGCCGGCGACCAGTGGTGCCTCGACCTGGTGGTTCGGCATGCCGTTGCCGAGATAGGCGCCGCGCTGGATGGCGCGCGAGGTGCGGCCCGCCACTTCATCGCCGATGACGACGGCGGTAATCAGGTCGCGGCCGTTCGCGTGCAGCATCTCCGCGGTCGCAAAAGCGGTCGGAACCACGCAGGCGCCGACATGGCTGATCAGCACCCAGTCATCCCATTCGATGATCTGGCCAGTGCCGGCGTTGTAGAGTGCTGCAGCAGGCGCCGGCGCCTTTTCCGGCAGGCCGAACAGCGTGGCATCGGAGCCGTTGCCGAGAATGCGACTGCCGCGCCGCAAGGATTCGGCGCCGGGCATGCGTGTGCCGGCGAGGCAGGAGCCGATCGTGGCCAGGATCTGCTCCTTGGCGGTGTGCACCACATCGCGCGGCAGTTCATCGAAGCGCAGCGTGCTCGCGAAACGAGCATACTCCATCGTGGCCTGCGGTCGGCTCACTTCAGCAATCCTGTTCAGTTCGGGTGCACCCATTCAGGCCTCCAGCAGCAACAGCGCCTGCATTACCATGGACAACTGCATGATGTAGCGGCGCTCATGTTTGGGAAAATTCGCACGGCCGCCGAGCACGACGGTCATGACCGACCAGCGTCCCGACAGCACTCGCTTCCAGTCCTGTGCGCCCATGGCAATGGTCGCGTGCGGCTGGCGGTCCGGCAGCGCCGGGCCCACGCTTGCGCCGTTCGGTTCCAGTCGCAGGAACAGCGGCTCTTCGCCGTGGCATTCGAATCGGAACTCGCGCCCCAGGGCGCCTTCCAGGCGGCGGCTCATCAGCTGATGGCCGCTTTGCTCCCAGCGCTGCGCGAGCTTGCGCAGCCCCGGAAGCAGGACGGATTCATCCTGCATTGATCTCTCCGGAAAAATGTGGGGGAAAGCGAAGAGGGCGCTCCTCTTCGCCGGGCTTAATCGCCGAAAATCTCCGCAAGCTCGCGCTGGATGTTCTTCGCCGTTTCCGCACTGCCTGTTTTTCTGGCGAGATGAATATTCAGGTTGCGCTCGAGAATGCCCTTCGAGCCAACGATGCCGCCCTTGGGATTCTGGCCATACCAGTCGATGCCGGCGTAATACCCGGTCTGGTTCGCCAGCAGCGTGTTGACCACGTCGGGATAAGCCTTGATCGAGCCGACGCGGTTGAAGTACACGTCGATCGCTTCCTTGTTGTCATACAACGGCAAGCCACCGAGGGCAGTTGCTTCCAGGCCGGCCGCATACTGCTCGGTGGTGTACAGGAACTGCACGAATTTCTTCGCCTCTGCCTTGTTGGGCGACTTGTCGAAGATGGACCACCCTTTGTTGTTCTGCATGGTGATCTGCAGGTTGGCATTGGATGGGATCAATGCGCCGACCTGACCTGCCTTGGACGGATTGGCGTCATGGAACTGGGACAATGCCACCGGCAAGGAGATGGCCATGGCGGGGCCGCCTTGGGCGAAGCTGCGGTTGACCTCGGCATAGGCAGCATTCAGGGAGCCGGGCGGCGTGTACTTGAACAGCTCGGTGTAGATGTCGATTGCCTTGCGGCCCACCTCATTGTCAAAGACCGGCTTGCCTTCCTTGCTCAGCAGATGGCCGCCGTTCGAATACAGCACGACTTCGAAGTTCTGGCGCAACGCCCAGTCGCCCTTGCCGGCGATGGCGATGCCGTATTCGCCCTTCTCCGGCTTGTGCAGCACCTTCGCCGCGTTCATGATGTCGTCCCAGGTCTTTGGCTCCTTCAGTCCCGCCGCGGCGAAGCGGTCCTTGCGCCAGAACAGGTAGTACGGCTGACGGGTGTACGGCACGCCGAGATATTTGTCCTTGTAGCGCCACGCGTCCAGGCTTGCGGCGTGGAACTTGTTCTTGTCGAGGGCGTTGACGATGTCGTCCATCGACGTCAGTGTCCCACCGGGCAGGTCATTCACCCAAGCGGCAAATGCATAAAACATCCAGGTGATATCCGGCGTATTGCCGGATGCCACTGCCGCCGGCCACTTGACGTAGGCATCGCTGGGCGACATCTGCACGATGTCGATGGTGACGTTGGGATGGGTCTTGCGATATTCCGCGGCGGCCTTGTCCAGCCAGGTCTTGTACTGGGCACGTGAGTCGGTGAACCAGAGGGTGAGCTTGACGGGTTGCTGGGCCATTGCGGCCAGCGGGCTGAGCATTGCTCCGAGGACTACGGTGAAAACTGCACGCCTGAAGAAACCAATGAGTGTTTGGTAGCAAACCATGCGTTGTCTCCTATGTTATCGGTGTTGATCACTTGGTTCATTTAGTGAACCCGTGTATCATTGTTTAAACCCATCTTAGGCGGCTTTTTTTTTGAATGCAAGGCGCGAATGTGACGCAATGCAGCGTAATATGCGCGGCATCAATATGCGGTGCGGGCGCAATGAAACTGATAGTTACGCGCTATTCCATGGCTGGCGTTCCGGAGCGGCACAGGGCAACGGCGAACCGCCATCGAAGCAATGCAACACATTTGGACAAGATTGCTGCAAGGAAGCATTGGCCGTCATGATGTTTGTCAGCATCAGCGTTTTTTAAGGAGCCAGGAATGGTTGTCTCGAATCGATCTCTTTCAAGAGGACTCACGATTCTTCGCGTCTTTAACGAGATTCCCGCGCCGACCCTGACCGAAATCGCGACGCGCGTCGGGCTCACCAAGGCGACCTGCCTGCGCTTCCTGCGCACCCTGCAGGAAGAGGGCTATCTGAGCTTTAACGAACAGACCAAGCGCTACCAGCTCCGGCCGCTCATCCTCGAACTGGGTTACGCCGCGCTGTCGAGCCTGTCGCTTCCCATGATCGCGGAGCCCGAAATGGAAGCGCTCGCAGCGGAAGTACGTGGCAGCGTGAACCTGTCCATGCTCGACGGCGACGAGGTCGTGATCGTTGGCCGCCAGGTGGCATCGCGAGAAACCCGCAATCTGGTGACGATGAACATCCATATCGGCACCCGCTTGCCGGCGCACTGCACCGCGATGGGAAGAGTACTGATCGCCACCGAGGTTGAAGACATTCCGGCGTTCGTATCGACCATGCGCGTGACGAAGATGACGCCGAAAACACTGATCCATCGCGCGCATCTCGCGCACGAAATCCAGGAAGCCGGGCAGCGCGGCTGGGCCGTCGTGGAAGAACAGCTTGGTCTTGGCTACTCGGCCATCGGCGTGACTGTCCGGACCGGCGGATCACAGGCTTTCGGCCTTGCCGTGTCGGTGCCGTCGAAGGAATTCACCCGCGCGCGTCTGGTGCGCGAAGTGCTGCCCTTGCTGCAGGCGGCGGCTGATCGGCTGGAGCGTGCATTTGCGCACAGTTCGCCTGGTGGCGTGCCGGAAATCAGGCGGGAATTGGCGTGAATTAGCCTCAACCGCGCGCACCACAAGCGGGAGCGCGGCAGTCGGCTGTGACTGCTCCGCCATCGCGATTCTCCCCTGACAGCCTGCTACATCTTCACCGCGCCAAGCACCTTGTCCAGCGTAATCGGCAAGCTGCGGATGCGTTTTCCCGTCGCGTGGAAGACAGCGTTGGCAAGAGCGCCGGCCACACCGGTCATTCCTACTTCGCCGATGCCTTTCGCGCCGAGCGCATTCACCTGCGTATCCTCTTCGGGCACGAACAGGACTTCGATCTCGCCGATATCGGCGTTGACCGGGATGTGATACTCGGCCAGATTCGCATTGACGAAGCGGCCATCGCGCATATCCAGTACCGAGTCCTCGAACAGCGCCTGGCTGATCCCCCAGACAATGCCGCCCATCAGCTGGCTATGCGCCGTCTTGGCATTCATCACTCGCCCGACGCCATAGGCACCGACCACGCGTGGCACACGAATCAGGCCGAGTTCCGGATCGATGTGCACTTCGGTGAACACCGCGCCGAACGAGTGCATGGAATGTCGCTTTGTCTCCGCTCCGGCGGCGCTTTTTCCTTCGGCCTCGATGCGGTGGCCGGGGCTGCGGGCGATCACCGCGGCTGCCGGTTCCATGCGCTTGCCATCGGCATGGCGCAGCCAGCCATCCTCGACCTTGAGGTCACTTCGGTTTGTTCCGCACAAGGGCGAGAGCCGATCGCTGCAGGCGAGTTCGACGAGCCGGTGACGCGCCTGCAGGCAGCAGGCGTGCACCGCGGAGCCGACGCTTTCCACCGTCATGGAACCGGCGGAGATGGGAGCTTCCGGAAAATCGGTATTGCCGAGTTCGAAGCGAACCTGGGCGGGTGCATATCCGAGCACATCGGCGGCAATCTGCGTCATCACGGTGTAGGTACCGGTGCCGAGGTCTTCCGTGCTCGATTGCACAAGCGCGGTACCGTCGGGGAACAGCTGCACGCGCGCGGCGGCGGGGCTGCGCTTGGCGGGACGCGTCGCAGTCCCCATTCCCATGCCGACCAGCCAGCGGCCTTGCCGCATGGATGCGGGGCGAGGGGAGCGCCGCGCCCAGCCGAAGCGCTCGGCGCCGAGCCGATAACATTCGCGCAAGGACTTGCTCGAAAATGGCAGGTTGCGCTCCGGATCCCTCTCGGCGTAATTGCGCAAGCGCATTTCCAGCGGATCGATGCCGGCTGCGACCGCCAATTCGTCGATCGCGGATTCCAGCGCGAAGCTGCCGGTCGCTTCGCCGGGCGCGCGCTGGAAGGTCGGCGTGCCGACGTTCAGCTTGATCAGGCGGTGCGATGTCGCGACATTCGCGCAGGCGTACAGCATCCGCGTGACGACTGCCGACGCTTCGGTCCAGTCCTCGATGACGGAGGTATTCGCGATCACATGATGCTCGATGGCGAGAAGCTGTCCATCGCGATCGCATCCCAACGATACGGTCTGCTCGGTCAGCGGCCTGCCGCCGACGGGGCCGAACATCTGCGGCCGCTGAAGCACGAGGCGCACCGGACGACCTGCGTGTCGTGCAGCCATCGCGGCGAGGACGACGTGTGACCAGGCAGAACCCTTGCCGCCGAATCCGCCGCCCACGAAAAGATTGCGGACCTGGACCTGACCGATTGGGATGCCGAAGGTTCTTGCGACCGTCTTCTGCACCCCAGCGACATATTGCGTCGAGTCATGCAGAACCAGCCGACTGCCTTCCCAGAACGCCAGCGTGGCATGCGGCTCAAGCGGGTTGTGGTGCTCCATCGGCGTGAGGTACACCGCGTTCGTCCGATAGACAGCGCTTGCCATCGCCCTGGCGGCATCGCCGCGCTGCGTATCGGCCGGCATGTCCAGCACTGTGCCGGGCGAATGCGCACTGGCCATGGCATCCCTGACACGAAGCAGCGCCGGCGTGCGCTCATACTGAATGCGCAGTGCATCCGCGCCGGCGATCGCTTGCTCGAATGTTTCGGCCACCACCACCGCGACCGGCTGCCCGTTGTAATGCACCAGGTCGTCCTGAAGCAAGGACAAGACCCTGCCCTGCGGCGGCTGCACCGCTGCCTTGCCGCCCTGCGGCAGCTTCATGGCATTCCTATAGGTAAGCACAGCGATCACACCCGGCATCTTTTCCACGTCGCTGCTGCCTATTTCCCTGATGCGTCCGTTCGCAACGGTGCTCTGCACCATCACGGCGTGCGCCATGCGGGGAACAGTGAACTCCGCGGTATACCGCGCCATGCCGCAGACCTTTTGCGGACCGTCGATGCGGTCCAGCGGTGCGCCGATGTGTGTCATGCGATACCTCCCGCCACGCTGAATGCCCGCACCACGGCGTGCTTTGCAAGGGCGAGCTTGAAGCGGTTGTGTTCGTAGGGATGTGCGCCCAGCAGGGCGGCATCTGCCGCTGCCTGCAAGGCGGACTGATCGAGTGGATGCCCGATCAGCATCGCTTCGGCCTGCGGCACTCTCCATGGCTTGTGCGCCACTCCGCCAAGCGCAAGCGCGGCGTCCTGGACCATGCCATCGCGCAGATCGAGCGCGGCGGCCACCGACACCAGCGCAAAGGCGTAACTGGCGCGGTCGCGCACTTTCAGATAATGCGCATGGCGGGAAAACGCACTGCGCGGCAGGTCCACTGCCGTGATCAATTCGCCGGGGATGAGCGTGGTGTCCCGTTCGGGGTTGGCCCCCGGTAGGCGATGAAAGTCCTGCATCGGAATGGCCCGTGCCCCGCCTGGCCCCTGGACGCGCACCGTGGCGCGCAGCGCGGCAAGCGCCACTGACATATCCGATGGATTGGTCGCGATGCACGAAGAACTTGCACCCAGGATGGCGTGATTGCGGTTGTAGCCGTCGATGGCGGCACAGCCCGATCCCGGCGCGCGCTTGTTGCAGTGTTCGAAAGCCGTATCGTAAAAGTAGTAACAGCGCGTCCGTTGCAGCAGGTTGCCCCCGATAGTCGCCTTGTTGCGCAACTGCGGCGATGCGCCAGCGAGCAGCGCCTGCGAAAGAAGCGGATAGCGTTGCCGTACCAGCGGGTGATTGGCAGCATCGGCATTGGGCACCATCGCACCGATTCGCACCCCGCCATCCGGCAATTCGGTGATGTCGGCAAGCGCCAGCCGGCTGACATCGATCAGGACTGCAGGCGTCGTGACTCCGCCTTTCATCAGGTCGAGCAGATTGGTGCCGCCGGCAATGAATGCGGCGTCGGGTGCTTTGGCCAGAGCGACTGCTTCTTCCACCGAGGATGCGCGCCGGTAGTCGAACGGATTCATGTGCGGCCTCCCGGTTTCGGTCCGGCCACTGCTGCAATGGCTTTGACGATGTTGGGGTAAGCGCCGCAGCGGCACAGATTTCCGCTCATGCGCTCGCGGATCTCATCGGCATTCAACGCGATATTCTCCGCGCCGACATCCGGCGAGACCGCGCTCGCATCGCCTCGCTGCACTTCGTCCAGCATGGCAATGGCCGAGCAGATCTGGCCAGGCGTGCAATACCCGCACTGGAATCCGTCATGCGCGATGAACGCCGCCTGCATCGGATGCAGTTGCTCCGGGAGGCCAATGCCTTCAATGGTGGTCAATTCATCGCCATCGTGCATCACGGCAAGCGTCAGGCAGGAATTGATGCGCCGGCCGTTCACAAGGACAGTGCACGCGCCGCACTGTCCGCGATCGCAGCCCTTCTTCGTGCCCATCAACCCCAAGTACTCGCGCAATGCATCGAGCAGTGTCACGCGCGGCTCAAGCAGCAGATCGTGCTGTACGCCGTTGATGTGCAAGCTCACGGGCAGGGTGGGAGGCCGGTCCGGATAGCGTCCGGGTGGTGATGCATTGGCCGCAGGAAAAAAGGGCGTGCTCGCGATGGCGCTGGCAGATTGTAGAAACTTCCGTCTGCTCAGCCTGACCTTGCTGCCAGGTGCATCCCGGTTGTCGCCGTAAGGAGAATGGGCGTCATTGGCGTGATGTTCGTCTGAAGCCATGGGTGTCTTGCCTCCATGTGCGTTCGGAAAACCGCTGCGGACCTTGGGCGTGCGGCCTTCCACTGTTTGCTCTTGCGCCCGCAAGCAATCGCTGTGCCGAAAGTTCGCTCGCTGGAAGGGGAGGGGTGACTGATGGCGCCAGTTCAGCGATACCGCGTTGGGCCTTGAGCTATGGAAATTGATGTGCGCTAACGTGAGCCCCAAAGAATCGCACCATCAAGATTGGAAAACAGCGACGGGTGTTCACGCAGCTATCCGCATGAACACCCGTTATAGACCTTCCCTGGCGAACAGGAGTGCCGGAGTGTCGGAGTATCTTTCGGCGCTCCTTTCATGCCACATCCGGGAAGGCGATCATCATGCAAGAGGGTGTACCTTCAACTCCTTCAACTCCTTCAACTGTCTCACGCCGAACCCGGCTGCTAACGTGCGACGATCGTGGTACGGTCGCCATCAGAGATGACGTACACCGGCTGGCCGACCGCATGCGCAGCGGTTGGATGTTCGATGAGATAGCGGCCTTGCGTTCCATCCTGAAATTGCACGGTAACGATGGACGGTCCGCCGCTGGCCGTCGTGACGACAGCGCTGCCACCGGAACTGGACTTCACTGCTGTCTGGTCGACGACTGCCGTGTTTTCGACAGCGGCCACCTTGCCGCTTTGAACGTTGCTCTGTGTGGACGCGGTTGTTTGCGAGGTTGGGGAGGACGCGCATCCGGCGATGACAGCAGCTCCAAAGGCGCAGACAAGAAGGGATTTCATTGATCCGGGATTCATGATGTTTTCCTTTCGGGACGACCAGCGTTGAATTGACTCCAGGCATTGAAACGTCTTTTTATGCAAAAGTCTGACTGCAACAATCGCGCCGAGTTCTACCGGGGGATGAAATGCCTACTACAATGCAACGAAGGACAAACTTTCCATTTGACATGCGCACCAATTTCCTGCCAAACCGCCGCCGGCTTTTTCACTCACACCCGCGCCTGATGACTGCGCTACTCCTCGGTTTCGTCGTCGGCGCCGCGTCACCCACGGCATTCGGCACTCCCCTGCGGGCACTCATTGGCTGGAATGCGGCCGTCTGGGCCTATCTGATGCTGGTGACATGGTTGATGCTTCACAGCGATAGCCGCCGCATGCACAGCCTGGCCAGGCAGGAGGATAACAACGCCGTGTTTGTGCTGGTCGTGATGTCCATCGGCGCCATTCTCAGCCTGGCGGCCATCGTCATTGAACTGGCGTCGGCCAGGAGTGTTCCGGCGAGCAGTCGCCTGCCGCACTATCTACTCACGGGGACCACTGTCTTCGGCTCCTGGCTACTGGTGGCGGTCATCTACACGTTTCATTACGCGCACATGTTCTACAGGGCCGCGCCAGGAGAGAAGCCGCTACACTTTCCGGACGATCTCGCCGATCCGGGCTATTGGGACTTCCTGTATTTTTCATTCACGATCGCCGTGGCTGCCCAGACTTCCGACATCAGTGTCATCACGACGCAGATGCGGAAAGCGGTGCTGGCGCAATCGGTGCTGGCCTTCATTTTCAATGCCGCCATCATCGGCCTGACGATCAATATCGCCGCGAGCGTCGTCGGCTCTTAAGAGTCCATTTCGGTAGGCACTGCCTACCGAAATGGACTCTAAGGCTTGTCATAAACAAGACAGCGTTCAGTCATGCCAGCACGGCATCGGTGCCGGTCGTGGCAGAAGGTTCGAACGATGCCCGCCGTCCCTTTCGTGATTGCGGATGCCCGAAGTGCCGGCTTCGCATGCGTCACCCGGATCCTGCCTTCACCGTCGGATCAAGCTGTTTCCGAGCCGAGTTTATTTGCGGATGCTCAGACTCCAGAGTCGCAACGCGACATGAATCTCCAGCGCCCGGCTTGGGCTGCCCCAATAACCCAGCAGCTCTTCGATATTGGCCAAACGCTGCCGCAATGTGTTGACATGAATGCCCAAGCGGGCCGCAGTCGATTTCGCGTTCTGGCTGTTCTCGAAATAACTGAGCAGCGTATGCGTGAGATCGGCGCTGCGCTTCTGGTCGTAAGCGATCAGCGGCCCGATGTTCGCATTCAAAAACGCTTTCAGGCTTGTCTGATCGTGAGTCTCGAACAAGACCGAGTACAGGGCCATCTCGTTTTGATCGATGATCTGCCCCTGGACGCCGATGCGCCCGAGCACGGAAAGCGCACGCCTCAGCACGGTATACAGCGAGGGAATTTCTGCGGAAGCCTGAATCGGCCGTGACATGACGCCGCGATAATCCTGGCTGAATTCACGCCTGATCGCGGCGGTGAATTCTTTCAGGATGTCCTGCGCCCTGGTGGTCCCGCAAACGATCACCAGCACGCCATCGACTTCATCCAGCACCAGTCTGGAAAACGGAACGCTCGCACGCAGCCGCCGCGCCACAAACTCCGGTTTCGGTTGCGCCATTTCGATGAGCATCATTGAAATCGGCTGGGACAGGTCAAGCCCGAAACGTTCGGCGCGTTCCCCGATCAGTTTCGTGTCTTCCTGCCGGGGGAAAATGAGAGCGCGCAGCAAGGTGGATACGTCGCGGCTCTTGATGGCTTCGATCCGTTCCTGGGAAAGCAAAACGATGCCGAGGACGCTCGAGCTTCTCTCCAGTGTGCGTATCGATATTTCGCTCAGGTCGTCATGCCGGAAGAGCAGTACGGCTCCCAACACGTCGTCGCCGCCGATGACGGCAGTGACCCTGCATAGTTCGCCATCCGCTTTGTAGGCAAGCACCGATCGCCCTCTCAACCGACTTTCGCGCAGTGCCTGCGTGATGGCGGCGCTGTGTGCCGTGTGCGGCGCATAGGCCGCGGCTGCTGTTCCGACATATCCGGATGCTGTCGCTCGACAGATGACCTGGGATGCTTCGTCCAGGATGAGCACGTCGCCTTCGAGCAACTGCGCAATGGAATGGCAGAGGTTGCCGAGCGACGCCCCCTTCGCAAGCAGGGATGTCAGTTGTTCGTGCGCTTCGGCGGCGCTCTGCACATCGCGTGCGCGGCATTCCAGCTCCGCGCGTGCAAGATCGGCCCTGTGCAGCGCCGCCTTGGCCTGCTCGAAGGCTTTTGCGTTATTGATCGCGACGGCGGCGTGCGTCGCCAGTGTGGAAAGAATGGCAACGTTCAGGGCAGTGTAGGTCCTGTGGTAGCGATCTGCGACGAACAACAGGCCAAGGACTTCGCCGTCGCAGAGCAACGGGACGCCAAGCAATGCAGCGATGCCTTCATCGCGAAACGTATTGTCAATCTCGGGGTCGTGGTGAAACCGATTGTCGTGGAGATAGTCCGGAGTCGAAAAAGGCAGGCGCGTCGACATCACGACGCTGGCGACGCCCAGCTGCCGTCCGGCGGTCATCTTCGTTGTGCTTTCGGCGATCGCGCCGTCGGTGACCACGACCCGGAATTCGTTGTGATCGGCGTCGTACACCGACAGCCAGGTGACATGCGCTCCCAACAGGTTACGGGTGCGAGTGGCAATCGCTCCCAGCAGTCCGGTCAGATTCAGACGGCTGGAAAGATCCTTGGCGGATTCGACCACGGCCAGCATGCCCTGCTCACTGTGCTGCTGCGACTCCAACCGGTCCTGAACCGCCATCGCCATGTGCACGAGTTCGACAACGCTGGACTTGTGCGGATCGCCATCGGGAATCGCTTCAGCCTGGGCCAGGCGCAGTGCGAACTCTTTTGCCGGTGCGCTCTGGTGCAGCAGGCCAATCAGATCGGCAGCGATGCTTTCAGTCGTGTGGACGATTCCAACATGATCATTCAATTTCTTCATTCCGCGCCGACCAGACCGTGTAGCGATTGTTGTATTCGGGTCATTGTAATCCAAGCCAACTGAAAAAATTAGCCGCTGCCGTTTCCAGGCTTTCGCCGGAGGCCATGTTGTCCAGCTACACAAATGCAGGGCTTGCGATGTCGGTTTCTCACATTGAGTCGTCATGCAGAGCTCCATATAGTGAGTCCGGTCGCGTGCCGAGGCGATGCGGTCAGTCCGCAATCCGGGCAGCGAATGCCATTTGCAATCAGACAAGAATTCAAGCATGCCCGAGATCGTGGGCATGCGATAGACCGTTCAAACAGGAGAGGAAAGATGAAAAAGTTTCTAGACGGCCGGGTGGCCATCGTGACCGGAGCAGGAAGCGGTCTGGGGCGCGCTCATGCCCTGGCGCTCGCGAAGTACGGTGCGCGGGTGCTGGTCAACGATATCGGAGGCTGCCATGCCGGATCGCCAGGACGGAATGTCGTCGATCAGATCGTGAGCAATGGCGGCATCGCCATGGCGGACGGGGGTGACGTCACCAACTTTGCCCAGATGGAAAAAATGGCGGCGCTCGCCGTGAGCGAGTGGGGGCGCGTCGATATCCTCGTCAACAACGCCGGCATTTTGCGAGACAAGAGCTTTTCAAAAATGACGCTCGATGAATTCCGCCTCGTGATGGACGTGCACCTGATGGGCTCCGTCAACTGCACCAAGGCGGTATGGGAGCAAATGCGCGCGCAACAGTATGGCCGCATCGTGATGACGACGTCCTCATCCGGCCTGTACGGAAATTTCGGCCAGTCGAACTACAGCGCCGCCAAGATGGCCCTTGTCGGTCTGATGCAGACGCTCGCGCTGGAGGGCGCCAAGCACAAT
Source organism: Noviherbaspirillum sp. (assembly GCF_035254685.1). Lineage (GTDB taxonomy): Bacteria > Pseudomonadota > Gammaproteobacteria > Burkholderiales > Burkholderiaceae_D > Noviherbaspirillum. The sequence continues at coordinate 167,885 of NZ_DATFAI010000016.1, forward strand.
ATCCGCGTCAATTGCCTGGCCCCGACTGCAGCGACCGCAATGACGGAAGGCATCCTCTCGCCGGAAGACCTGGCGCAACTCCAGCCGGCTGCCGTGAGCCCGGGCGTGGTGGCGCTCGCGGGAGAAAATGCACCGACACGCATGATTCTTCTGGCGGGCGCCGGAAGCTTCGAGTGCGCGCACATCACCATGACAAAGGGCATCTTTGCAGGTGACGCGGAGGATCCGGTTGCCGACATCTGCAAGAGGTTCGATGAGATCCGGGATCGACACGGCGAGACTGTTCCGGAATCGGGCTGGGCCCAGTACCAGGCTGAGCTTGCCAAGGCCGGCGCTACGGTCGAATGAGGGTGCATGAGGTCGACTAAGGTGACATAAGGTCGCATAAGGTCAACCAAGCACCAGCACGACGCAAATCTTGTTTGCGCGGCATGCCGCGCGCGCTCTCGCTTGTCCATGCGGCGGCGAGGCGCCGGCGGCTTACCGCTGAAACTCGCGCCATTCCATCCAGTTGCTACATCCCGATGCCCCCGTATATGTACTTAATGCACATAGTTTTTGAGACGCCCATCCCCGACACTTGAATCCGATCTTCGCGCCTCGTTCACCAGTCGTGGGCGAACGCGATGGCTTTCAAAAAATGAAGCCTGCCTTTGCTGCCCGGGCCGATTGGAGAAGGGCAGGGCTTTTGCAGCGGGCAGCCAGTTTGAAATTCAGATCGAATAAGCGGTCGCTCCAGAGGAATACATGAAAGACGCAGTCATTGTCTCCACCGCACGCACGCCTATCGGCCGTGCCTTCCGGGGATCACTCAACCATATCAAGTCGCCCACCATGATGGGGCATGCCGTCCGGCACGCGGTGGATCGCGCCGGGATCGACGGTGCAGAAATTGACGACGTCGTCATCGGAAGCGTGCTGACCGCCGGAACCGGCGGCGGCAATCTTGCCCGCTACGCCGCACTGGCCGCCGGCCTTCCCAACACGGTACCGGGGCAGACCATTGACCGTCAGTGTTCCTCGGGCTTGATGGCGGTGGCGGTCGCCGCCAAGCAGGTCATCGTTGACGGCATGCAGGTAGTCGTTGCCGGCGGCCAGGACAACATCTCCGCGCTCCAGAATCGCTACATGGACTGGACCTGGCAGGACGCCGATCCAAACGTTGTGACGGCCGCCGAACATGCCTACATGCCCATGTTGAAAACGGCAGAATTCGTGTCCGCCAAATATGGCATCTCGCGCGATGCGCAGGACCGTTATTCCCTCGAATCGCAACGCCGAACCGCCACGGCCCAGAAGGCAGGCTTGTTCGATGCAGAGATCGTACCGATCCGCACCACGATGGCCGTACTCGATAAAGCAACCGGGCAGGTGAGTCACCGCGACGTCACCTTGTCCGCCGACGAAGGCAATCGCCCCGACACGACGCTCGAAGGATTGCAGGCCCTCAAGCCGGTGATCGAAGGCGGTGTCATCACTGCAGGCAATGCGAGCCAGCTCTCGGATGGGGCGTCTGCCTGCGTCGTGATGGAGCGCAGGCTGGCCGAACGTCGCGGGCTGGAACCGCTTGGTATCTACCGCGGCATCGCGGTAGCGGGATGCGCTCCGGAAGAAATGGGCATCGGTCCCGTACCTGCTATTCACAAACTGCTCGATCAGCACGGCCTGAGCGTCAAGGACATCGGCTTGTGGGAGCTGAACGAGGCGTTTGCGTGCCAGACACTGTACTGCCGCGACAAGCTCGGTATTGATCCGGAGATCTACAACGTCAACGGCGGTGGAATTTCAGTGGGCCATCCCTACGGCATGACCGGTGCGCGCCTCGTAGGACACGCGCTGATCGAAGGTCGGCGACGCGGCGTGAAATACGTCGTGATTTCGATGTGCGTCGGCGGCGGTATGGGCGCGGCCGGCCTTTTCGAGGTGGCATGAGCCAATGACTCTGGCCAGGCATGGAGAGAAGCCGGCCTGAACCCCGGTAAGGGAGGAACCAAAAGAACAGTGACCACATTGCAGTACTGACCATTTCAGAACGCCAAAGCAATATGGCGTAGGCACACCATCCATAAGGAAGAGGAAAATGACTATTCGCTTGAAATCCCTGATTCTCCCAGTTTCATTCGCTGCAGCGATTGCCGTCCCCGCGATGGCCGGGGCGGAAGTGGTGAAGATGGCGTTCATCGATCCCTTGTCGGGGTCTTTCGCGCCCGTCGGAGAAAACATGCTAAGAAGCTGGCAGTATGTCGCCGACATGGCCAACAAGCAGAAGTGGGCGGGCGACAACACCTTCAGCATCACTGGTTTCGATAACAAAGGCAGCCCGCAGGAATCGCTGGTCCAGTTGAAGGCGGCCATCGACCAGGGCTATCGCTATATCATCCAGGGCAACGGCTCGGGCGTCGCGCTTGCCCTGATCGACGCCATCAACAAGTACAACGACCGGAATCCAGGCAAAGAGGTCATCTACCTGAACCATGCGGCGGTCGATCCCGATCTCACCAACAGCAAGTGCAGCTTCTGGCACTTCCGTGTCGACGCCAACAGCGACATGAAGATGGAGGCCATGACCTCGTACATGGCGAAGGACCCGAACATCAAGAAGGTCTATCTGATCAACCAGAACTATGCATTCGGCCATTCCGTCCAGCGCGCAGCCCGCGAGTATCTGAAGCGCAAGCGCCCGGACATCCAGGTCGTTGGCGATGATCTGCATCCGATCGGACAGGTGAAGGACTTCTCGCCCTACATTGCGAAGATCAAGGCAGCCGGCGCCGATACCGTCATTACCGGCAACTGGGGTGCTGATCTCGCGCTGCTGATCAAGGCCGCGAAAGACGCCGACCTGAAGACGAACTTCTATACCTATTACGCCGTGACCACAGGCACGCCTACCGCAATGGGCAGCGCCGGCGCCGACCACGTGAAATTCGTAGGCTACTGGAACCCGAACAACCAGGGCTTTGTCGGCAAGGACATCGTCGAAGGCTTCAAGAAGAAGTACAACGATGACTACTACACGATGGCGACCTATACCGGCATGAAGATGCTGGGCCAGGCGATCAAGGAGACGAAGTCGACCGATCCCGTCAAGGTCGCGTTTGCCATGGAAGGCATGAAGGTGCAAAGCCTGAATGGCGAAGTCGAGATGCGCAAGACTGACCACCAGTTGCAGCAGCCGCTCTATATCACGACGTGGACCAAGGTCAACGGCAAGGATGTGAAGTTCGACCAGGAGAACACCGGCTATGGCTGGAAGACTAACCAGGTGCTCGATACCCATATCTCAGCGCAGCCGACTTCCTGCCAGATGAAGCGTCCGTCGAAGTAAGAAGCCCCGCGCAGCGTGGTGGCTCGCAGGTCATCACGCTGTTCCCCTAGCCATAAAAACAAGAGAGTTGCCTATGGTCTGCCAAGGAACATATTGCACGTTTGTTTGAGCATAGCGGGCGCACTGCGGCGCAACGAACGCCTTGCATTGCATCCCGCCATGCCCGGGAAAATGCACAATCTGTTCCTTGACAGGCCCCTAGCTGGCAGGAGACGTTTCATGGAGTTTACAGTCATCACCTTGCTGAACGGTCTGAGCTACGGGCTGCTGCTGTTCATGCTTTCGTCGGGCCTGACGCTCATTTTCAGCATGATGGGCGTACTCAATTTCGCCCATGCCAGCTTCTACATGATCGGCGCCTATTTCGCCTATGCCGTCAGCAGCCAGATCGGCTTCTGGCCGGCGCTGGTGATCGCGCCCCTGCTGGTGGGCGCCATCGGCGCCGTGGTCGAGCGCTACGGC
>NZ_DATFAI010000017.1:0-176061 GCF_035254685.1 Noviherbaspirillum sp.
CGCATGCCTGGACCACCTTCCGACGCAAATCCTCTGAATAGGGAGCAGCCATGAGGACACCTCCAGCTTCACAATCCCATGAGGACATCCTTTTGCGCCTGATGTTCCTTTCCCTTTTATTGATGTGAAAACCGCTCTAGTGTTGGCTCAGGCCAGTATTGCGCAGTCCACTACGCTGCGGCCCCGCCGCCCCCTGCCATAGAGTCTTCAATGAACTTGTCTACCTCCTCAATCGGGCCGACCAACGCGCTTTTCTACGGAAGCACCACGACTTCCAACACTCGCAACGTCAACGCCAACGAGCGAGGAAAGCCCTATAAGCGGACAGTTCGGAAAAATACGATGTTTTGGCCGAAGGCGCCGCCTGGGTATCGGCACTTGGCGCGCCGCCGGTCGAACATTCCGTCAGGTTTGCATCGCTTTATGAACGAATTCGCTGTACATAACGAATCACCAGCGCCGCGAGATGCCGGGTTGTCGCTGTTTAGCGTCGCCATGTTGACGAACTTCTTGCACATACAGAAATAGGATGCCTCTGATTAATAGCGAATGTGCTGCGTCGCTTTCTGCGACATCGAACGAACTTAATTTATGGGTGACATACAAGATTGTGCTGCCAGTTTGACGTTATGCCGCTATCGATAGTTGATTGCAAAAATTTTCAATCACATATCCCCCTCAGGTAATAATGCAGGAGCATTTATTTAACCCCACTTCCTGCCCTTGCATCCACCGTCTTACGATCCACACAATTGAAGACGCGAGAGCAGAAGTCTCATTCGGGTTGAGCGAGTCGTATGCGGACCGTACAGCGATAAGCAGATGTTGCCTCCTTTCCCTTACTTCACAAATTCTACGCGAGCGCCCCTGCTGATCTCATTCGAGGGTTTTGCCGTGACCTCACCAAGCGAACTTTACTAAATCTCGATTGGCACTCTTTATTTGGAGGACATCAATTAGCCCGCTTGTCGCCTGCAGTTATGAAGTTCAATCCCGGCATACGGGATGCCTCTTGAGTAGCACGAAGCAATCAGGAAAAGAAAAAACTCAAACATGTATTCGTTCATCGGGAAGGCTATAGCTGACCTGACCGGTTTTTTCGGACCAAGCTAATTTGGGATAGCTCCGGTTGATAAAGTTGTCGCTGCTTTCATGCTGAACGCTTCTGGGGTTTCGTAGTTCAGGCTGGAATGCGGTCGTACGCGGTTGTAGTGCTGCCGCCAATCCTCGATAACAACCCTGGCCTCGAGACGATTCCTGAACCACTCCATGGCGAGGCACTCGTCGCGGAACTTGCCGTTGAAGCTTTCTGTCGTTCCGTTTTGCCAAGGCTTGCCGGGATCGATGAGTGCACATTTTATCCCTTGCTCGACGGTCCATTTGAGAAGTGCGGGGCTGACGAACTCCGGGCCGTTGTCGCTGCGCAAATAACGCGGTGCGCCACGCATACTGATAGCGCGCGACAGCACCTCAATCACTCGACCCGAGCGAATTGATCCAGCCACATCAATGGCAAGCGCCTCACGAGTGTATTCATCGACTACCGTCAGACACTTGATTTGCTGTCCGTTAGCGCAGGCGTCGAAGACAAAGTCGTAGCTCTATACCGAGTTTGCCTTGGCCGGTGCAAGAGGCCGCGGCCGACTGGTTGCCACTCTGCGGCGCGGATGCTTGCGTGGCATGTGTAGCCCTTGTTGCGCCCACAGGCGGCCGCATTTCTCCTTGCCGACCTCAATACCTTCCCGCCCCAGGAAAGTCCGGATACGGCGCGGTCCGTAGCGCGGGTATTGGCGTGGCAGCCTGTGCATCGCACTGACCATGGCTGCGTTCTTCTGTGACAGAGTCGGGACATACAGCAGGCTAGACCTTGCCACGTGCATGAGCGCACAAGCTCGTCGTTGAGAGATTCCTCGCTCAATTGCATATAGCGCCGCAATCCGACGAGCTTTTGCGCTCACCATTTTTTCTTGAAATCTCCTTCATCACTTCGATTTCAAGATCTCGTTCTGCCAGCAGCTTCTTGAGCCTGGCATTCTCCTACTCCAGTGCCTTGAGATTCTTTTCCTCATCGGTCCCCATCTCGCCAAAACGCTTGCGCCAGCCGTAGATGCTTTGCTCGCTTACCCCATGGCGCTTGGCTACCTCCGCAATCGGTGACTTGTCGGCTTCCCGCAAAATCCGGACGATTTGCTCGTCACTGTATCGGTTCTTCTTCATTGCTCCCTTTCGTTTGGGAGCTATCTTCTCAAATTTACCGTGACCCGAAAATCTCAGGTCAGGTCACAGCAAGCAAAAGCGCCGGATCAGCAAGCTGGGGCGGTCAACGATTGGAATCATGCCGCCCCTCTTGCACACACTTTCTCCGCAGCAGTTGTCGTTTTTCCAACGCAAATTTATGCGCGCAAAAATTGAAAGGAAGCTCACATGGGAAACAACGCATCGTCTCTTGAAAGCCTTGCCGCATTCGCGATTGCCTTCGTAGCTGGCGTTCTTTCAACGACGGTATTGGCAGCATACGTCAACTGGGTACGAGATCGATAGTGCCCGCCACCTATCCCGACGCCCGATATATCACCGCAATTTCCTCATTGTATTTCTTATCGGCATAATCGGACGGCGCAATATGCCCCCGTCCGATGGCCACTTCCATGGAGAACCCTATGACCCATCGAGCGAAAAGCCGGATTTCTGGCGACGATAACCAAGCTGTTCCGCCATTCGACACGATCCCCCGCATATCGGCCAATGACGAATGGATACGGGAAGATGAACGCAAGCGCATTGCTCGAGACATCCACGATGAACTGGGCCAGCAGATACTGGTGCTGCGCATGGACCTATTGAGGCTACGCGACTGCATCGCCGACGCGCATCCGCAACTACAGACCGTTATCGAAGATGTGCTGGCGCAACTCGACACGACGATGCAGAGCGTACGCGCCGTCATCCGTGGCCTTCGCCCCGCCCTGCTGGACCTCGGACTGCGCGGGGCAACTGAATGGCAATGCGCGGAATTCATGCGGCGCAGCGGGATTGCCTGCGACCTGGCATGGAACGTCGGCGACATCGTCGTGAACGATCACTGCGCCACGGCGCTGTTTCGAACGTTGCAGGAATCCCTCACCAATGTGCACCGGCATGCCCGGGCAAGTCGCGTTTGGGTCACCGTGTACATCGATAACAAGCACATCGTCATGACGGTATCCGACAACGGCATCGGCAGTGCGCCTGTCGAGCACGCAAGGACGAATTCGTTCGGATTGTCCTGCATGCGGGAGCGAATCACCGCCCTCGGGGGCAAGCTTGCAATCGACAGCGCCGTGCACGAAGGCATGACGTTGACGGTATCGCTTCCGCTATAAATTTTCCCCTTCACCAAGCATGCATGCTTTGCCCGCTTCCGCACACAGCGAAAGAGATTACTGGTGCACTGTTTGCCGAGAAAGGAAACGCTATGAAAGCAGAAGAACTCACCCACACGAAAGACACTTCCGACCTTTTTTCCTTGGGACAGATTGTCGCAACGCCCGGCGCATTAGATTTGCTGACGCGTCATGGCAGGTCACCGATGCAGCTGCTCGCTAGGCATGTACGAGGAGACTGGGGAAGCCTTGATCCGGAAGATGCCGCTGCCAATCACGCGGCAGTCAGCGAGAACGATCGTATCTTGTCCAGTTACCCGATAGATGGCGATGACCGAGTCTGGATCATCACCGAGTGGGATCGCTCCGTCACCACCTTGCTATTGCCATGCGAGTACTGATGGAGTTGTCGGTGCGCCTCTAGAGCGGATGTCGCTTCCCATCTGCACGGAAGCAAACGGCAACTCACATGAAAAAGACAGGGTCATCCTGTCTTTTTTTTCCGCCTCTTATATCGAAATCGGTTCGATCATGTTCTCGCTGTTGATATGTACGACCGATCCGGAACATGTGGATGCCAACTGTTTGATACACATTGGTAGAACCATACAAGTATTTTTTTACATCACTCCGTATGTATATGGAGTGAGTAGGTCAAGTAGCGAAGGTAATAAATAGTGAAAGATAGCTGATCCATTACTGCATAGAGCAGGGATATCACTATAGGAGGAGATTGGGTGTGCGCAATTACCCTTTCTCTGCACATGTTCTCGCAACTCGCTTGCACCCTCACTCCATCGCAGCAAGAAACACCGTTCTTGCTATGTTCAACGAATGGAGAGAAAACGATGTCAACCTATCACCTTAGGGTAAAAAGTCATATGAAGGGCAAAGCCGCCGACCGGTCAACGTACATCGCCCGCGAAGGCAAGTACCGCACTCGCGGGGATGATCTCGTGGCAACGGGATCCGGCAATCTGCCTGAATCTGCAAACGGTAACCCTTACTGCTTGTGGAAGAGCGCAGATAAACACGAGCGGGCCAACGGGTGCGCGGCGCGGGAATTCGAACTAGCCTTGCCCGCCGAGCTGACGCTCGAGCAGCAGAAAGAGGTGCTGCATGAATTCATCGACGGCACGATTGGCGACAAACCATTCCAGTTCGCTATCCATCAGCCGGTGGGCGCATTAAGCTGCCAGAGCAATCCGCACGCGCACGTGCTGGTCTGCGATCGCATCCCGGACGGATTTGAACGTCCCATCGACCAGATGTTTCGACGTTACAACCCGCACTATCCATCGCGTGGTGGAGCGAGGAAAGACAGTGGTGGCAAGTCAGCCCAAGTGCTGCGAGAAGAACTGGTGGCCAAGCGCAAGCTCTGGGCGGATATCCAGAATGCCGCGCTCGAGAAGCACGGCCACGCTGCGCGGGTCGACCACCGGAGTCTGGAAGCGCAAGGTATCGAGCGTGCACCGGAGCGGCACATCGGACCGGGAGGGATCAGGAACATGACGGAAGAAGATAAAGCACGGCTGGTACAGGCACGTACACCGCATTCACACGTCAAGCTCAAGCAAGATACATGATGCATGCGTCCCGCACTGATCCATCACCAATGTGTAGAAGGGGTTAGGCAGCGACGGATCATGCGCAGTCGGCAATTCCATATGGATGCGTCCACATGTCAATACGGGGCGCGTCTATGGCAGCAGACGATCGCGCTGGTACGAGTGCGCCGCACTTGCACGAAAACATGCGGCGCAACTTCGGTGAAGAAAAGGGTGTAACCGTTTGAGCCTGTTATCCGGACGAGCGTGCGCAGTCCATCGATACGGAGATGGCCCCAGTCGCCGCATTCGTTGTCCGTTTCATGAAGGCGTTGGCAGAACGGCTATCACTGGGAATCGAGCATGCGGCATGGGAGCCGCAAAACCTTTAGGCACATCCGTCGCCGTTCTATGATGCCCGCCCCACGCCTTGGAGGACGCGATTCATGCGATTAGTCGCATGAATCGCACGTAAAACGATGCCTTTTCCAAAAAGTGTCAACTGAACAAATGTTTTCACACGCTATTGCAAACCGCGCACCCAACCCGGATCGGCAGGTAAGAACGCGCCTTGCATATTCCGAGTGTTTCGATTCGGCGCTTCGGATGCTCGCCAGACGAAGCCTTAGCGCAATGATGAATTCAATCGCCGACAAATTTCGTTTGTGTCTTGAGTTAGCCGCGCCTGGCTTTGCTTCAAGTGAAATCGATTTGACGGTTCATGAACCTGACGTCGTCGTGGCTGTGTTTGGTGAAGGACAAAAAAAGGGGGGCAAACTGCCCCCTTTGACATGCCGATCGGTTAGCAACTTATGCTCATTGCACCGGTTGCCCCTGCCAACGAAACCCGATCGAACGTCTAGATCGATGCGCCACCGCCCAATGAGCCGAAGTATGCGCTACTGAGTTCGATGTAGCGCTCTCGTTTGGGGCCGACTGTGATACGCACGCGACCTGCTGCAATCATGCAATTTAGCGCGGCCTCCAGCCGTGACGCCGGGCGAATCGGCCCGTTCCTAAGTACCTGGTTCCGCTGCGCGAAATTGTAATTGCGATGCCAGTAGTGAGTGAGCAAGTAGTGTTCGAGCACTTGCGCATCTGCTTGCTCTTGCGGAACCGCAAAGTTGGGCGAGAAGAGCCGTTTGAATTCGTGGATGTGCCATTCGACAATTTTTACAGCACGATTAAGGGTATCGACCGAAATCTTGCCCTCCTGCTTCGAGAACACATGGAGCAATGCTGCAACTCGGCTTATGATTTCCACCGCCTTGGAGGCAAAGTCCTTGATGTCGTGCAGGTAACCCCACGGGCTTAGCATCGACTCGGTTTGATTCGTCAGCTCTATGCTGCGCACAATCGCGTCCTCCGAAAACTCCAGTATCGTTCGCTCGATCACACCCGCGTCCATACGCTGGCCGAATTCGTCGAGCAATTCGCGCATACGCTCCTGAAACTTCGGCAGGTAAGTCCAGGTCGTGTCGAGCTGATAAGCGTAGCGAGTGCCTTGGGTCGACGCCGGGCATCCGATAAGGTATCGCGCCCAGTGACCTGAACCGCGCATGACATCGCCACGCCGATCTAGCAGCTCCTTGAGCACCTGCCGCTGAACCATGTAGGCGACAGTGACACGGGGATTGCGCGCGACAATGCTTACGCCGTCGCTGCGGTCGAGTGCCAACATGGGAGCACCGTCCCATGTCTTGTTGAGTGTGCCAGTCTGATTGAGCGCACCTCCCTTGATAATGATTTCGCCTTCGTCCGACATGAATGCGATTGACTCACCGTCGCCCTCGATTGCATCCATGATCGCACGCTCGGTCGCGTTCTGCCGCATGATGCGCCGCAGTCTCGGCTTGATCGGTTTGCCAGTCGCGTGTTCGGACAACCGGCGGCACAACTCGTCGATCGGCTGTCCTTCTTGTGTCAGCTTTGTAATCTGACGACGCAGGCCGGCATCTACCGATTTCCAGATACGCATCTCCAGTTCGTATTCTTCAACGTCGACCCCGTACTTCCTCATGCGCAATTGATCAAAGGCGTAGATCGGTGCTGACGCAAGATTGTCCACGCCAGTCTTGCGCTCACCAGAGTCTGCCACCATCAGCAGATTCAACGAAAGCGGACGGACCTGGCCAGTCGGCAGACGCACATCGTACAAACCTTGTGCCGACGCAGACATACTCGTCAGAAACGCCATACCGACCAATGCGTCCGGTGCCTGGACGTGCCTCACTACTTCCCCGGCAGCCTCCCTGGCGGCGAGATGAAACTCGCCCAATGGGTATGGAGGCGGTGTCATTGTGAAGTTCATGCGATCTCCTTCACGCCGATCTCGGAAGGACACTTGCCTGAATTCGACATGATGCCGTCGCCATTTATCATGCGCTCGGCTTGGGCGTAGAACGAAGTGCCCCGCGCACTGAATGATGCTGAATTTTTCGTGATTTTCATTTGACTTCCTAAAATAACTGGTTGATGTCTGCTGATTACGCCTTCTCCAGCGGACGCTGTGTGTCGGCACTGGTTCGCACCAGCCCTTCTTTTGACGCTGAAGATTCGCGCGTGTAGTGATATGTACTTGCTCCGCAGCGAACCCACCTTGGTTGGCCACAGCTTATCGCTTACTCTTCAATGCGATCATCGACTGCACTGACTTGTTGTGTCGCCAGCTCCTTCGACGTGGGAATGGGCGATCCGCAGTGCGCGCAATACAGGCATTCGCCCTTTTCTGCGTGCAGCTTTCGCTCCGCTTCCAGCATCGAGCGAAAGCCGCCCATGGAGAGATGCAACTCCATCTGCTTCAGTTGGGCTACGATTGTCTTTTGCGGCACCTCACGCGCCAGCGCGCGCTCGATTGCCGGATACAGTTTCTGGAACAGCACCGCTTTTTGCTGTTGTTTACTCGGCTGCAATGCGTCCAGTTGCTCGATCAGTTGTTGTTCCGGATTGCCGGGAATGGTGGCTTCAGAGTCGTATTTACTATCCATCGATAACCTCTTTTACTCAATTGTTGTACGGCTTGACGCCTTGGTTCAGATGTCAAGTGCCTGCGTGGTGGTGATTGTTGGGCGAAGAGCCGCTCGACTGCGTTGGCCAACTAGCGCAGGCAGTGCGTGGGCAACGCCAACGACCGCAACTAAACATTGCCTCTCGTCTTCGCATTGCATTGCCGGCGTGACTGAATCCGCCTGTGCGGCCACGGTTTTCTAGCCGGGAGAAGGCCGTTGTAGCCAGCTGCGGCACATGCCCGGCCCGTGCGGGACGCGGACGTGTGCCGGCGTGGTACTGGGCGTGTTAATTGTTGTCGGCATTTGCGCCGCGGCTGCCGGCAACCTTGGACAAGATGAAGGCGTCGATCTCGTGGGAAAAAAATACGGTCGAATTACCGAGCTTTACCGGTTTCGGGAACGACGCGTCATAGCGCGGTGAGCGCGGGTTGAGGCGATCGTAAATATTCGACTTCGAGATTGACAGCTGCGCGACGACTTGCTTGATACGCAGCATGGCGAGGGGTGGACGTTGCTGAGCCATATGAATCCTCCTTTGGAGACACCGGGAAATACCGGTATGGTTTGCATCGTACTGATTCGGACCGGCAGATTTTAGGGACTAAATTGACCGTCGCGTGAGTTAATTTAACTCTTAGTCGCCGGTTTTAGTCCGCTGGACGCGTAAATCTTCCATTCACTGCATCTCTCAACAACCCTTCAATTGTAGACTCTCTCAATGTAATGGTGCCTTGCCGCCGCCATATTCCACGTGCTTCGGTCTGAAATATGCGCGTCGTCCATTCTGTGGCATTTTGAAAAAGTGCCGGCTCTTTAGCTGCGCAATAGATTGCTGCTTGCAATACCGGAACGCGCGGTATGGCAAATCGTTCCGCTCCGCCGTGGGGCCTTTTGTTCTCGGCTTGCGCTTGCATCTGCTTGTTTCGCTCTAACGCCGCGTCATTCTGCGGCAACCCGCTTTTCAGTCGAAGCAGCTCCGGTTTGGCAATGAACAAGTGGGCAATGGTGGTTTTTTCCGCCGGGGGCCTGTTTCTCTCAAATTCGGCGATCTTGTCGTTTACCACCTTGGCATCCAGCCCATCGGCGTATGCGTCATCAATATGGCGGGCGACCGGATTGACCGCATACCACGGGATCGAGACAGCGTTTTCATCCATTCGCTTCAGAAAGGCTTTTTCGTGTTTGGGATTTGGCGTATGCCATTGCTTCGGCATACCACGGTTAGGACGATACGATTTAGCTGCAATGACGTCGGCATCCGTGAACACTCGTTCCGGGGAATGGTCTGCACGCTCCCCATCCACGCCGTCACCAGTTTCAGCGCCTAGGCCTTGCGGTTCGGGCGCACTTAACTCACCTTGCCCAAAAAAGGCTGACCCGTGCCAATTTTCCGTCACCTCGCGCGCCTTCGCAGGCGCACAAAAGAAAGTGGGGATTGTCCATCCTATCCCTTCGATTTTGGCAAGATCAAATGCTGACAGAATCACGCGGTCGGCCGCATTAAATTCGGCGTGAAATGACGGCTCCAGGTCAGGAAATGGCGTGCCATCCCAGGCAACCGGCCACTCATAGCCGCCGCCCGCGATAACTGGCGCGATGATTTCCGCATTACCCGTTGCTCCCAGGTGCAATAAATCTTCGGAAGTACAGCCAAGTAGTGCCGCTGCCCTGTCGATCCGAAAATATGCCGTGCCCTTTGAAATGATGTCATCCCCATCGGGAGCGGGACGTTCGTTGTTCATAACGACGCTGCTGTCAAGTGCGGTCGCATGCGGTTTTGATTTTGTCATTTTTTGACCTTTTTTCTAGTGACCCGGAAGGCATCAAATATTCGCCACTAGACAATATACAAGTTGCGGTCATTTCGAACCATAGTAGCTTCCGAAAAGCACATATCGAAAGTAGTTTCGGCCTGTTCTGTTGCTAGGTAAGACTTTCAATCTCGTTGCATTTGCTGAGGGTCAATCGCAAACGCCGTGCGTTGCAAGCCCCTGGCAATATCCGGTCTAAAATGGCAAGACATCAAGTTGTGGGTATACGGAAAACAATGAGCGATACAAATATCCGCCTCGTGGCGATTAATGACATCCTCGGCAAACCTTTTTACGTGCCAGCGTACCAACGTGGTTACCGCTGGACTGAGCGCCAGGTCATCAACCTGCTGGACGACCTGAGTGAATTCGCGGTAGCGGCCGAGGACCAGGATCGCACTGCCTTCTACTGCCTCCAGCCTGTTGTGGTACTGCTCCGCGACGATGGTTCCTGGGAATTGGTCGATGGACAGCAACGCTTGACCACGATTTTCCTGATCCTGCGACGTCTGGACGGATTCCTTCAGATGATGGGGAAACAGCGCTTCACCCTCACCTTTGAGACGCGCGAATCGAGTGCGAAATTCCTTGAGGAAGTTGATCCCGGCCGAGAAAAGGAAAATATCGACTTCTATCATATTTGCAAGGCTGATCGCGCGATCGAGGACTGGTTCGCGGGACAGGACGGGAGCTACAAGATGAAGTTGGCCCAGTGCCTGACCAACACTGACAAGATCGGGAAGAATGCCCGGGTCATCTGGTATGAATTACCCCGGCACGAAGACGCCGTACTGGCATTCACGAGGTTAAACGTAGGGAAAATTCCACTTACAAATGCGGAGCTCGTCCGCGCGCTGTTCCTTCGTGAGAGTAATTTCAACCCTGTGACAAGCCACCTCGAACGTACCGCAATTGCCCAGGAATGGGATGCGATCGAGAAGACACTGCAAAACAACGAGGTCTGGTACTTCCTCCATGACGGCACGAAGATCCCGCCAAGCCGGATCGAGTATCTCTTTCAGCTCATCGCACGCGAAGCCGACCGGCCCTCCGGCGAAGCCCAGGACAATTATGGCACCTTCTATTTCTACCATGAGAAATTGTCTGGTCCCGGTACCGCTGTTGCAGCGGAATGGCTGATGGTGAAGCAGTACTTTATGCGGCTGGAAGAGTGGTTCAGCGACCGCATCCTGTACCACCTGGTTGGCTTTCTCGTGCACGATGGCGACGACCTCGTTGAAATAAGGAAGGCGGCAGACGGGCCGTCCAAAACAGGATTCCGGCGCACTCTCAAACAGCGAATTTTCGAGCGCTTGATGAACCGCCAGTTGCGGGTACATGCACAGCCGGCCGACCTGGAAGCGCATATTGCTGCGGAACTCGAACGGCTGGACTACGAGGCAAGCACGGGAAAGAAGAAAATCCGATCAGTCCTGCTACTGTTCAATATCGCCACCCTCTTACAAAACCGGGATGCGAACCTCCGCTTCCCGTTCGACCGCTTCAAGGAAGAGAGCTGGGACCTCGAGCATATCCGCGCAGTGGCAACAGGCAGGCCGAATGGGCAACCTGAGCGGAGAAAATGGATCAACGACCTCCATGAGTATTTTGCGTGGAGTGAGGAGGCATCTGCGCTCCGGGACGAAGTCGAGCAGCAATTCCAGGAACTGCGGGACCAAGATGGACCAACTCGGGACGGGCCAGAGCGGTTCAACCGCTTGTATGACGCGGTGTTACAGCACTTCGGCGAAAGCGACGAAATGGCTGTCGAAAATGGAATCGGCAACCTGACGCTACTCGACTCCGCCACGAACCGCGGCTACAAGAATGCAGTATTTCCGGTCAAGCGGAAGCAAATCATCGACCGCGATAAGGACGGCGTGTTTGTACCTCTGTGTACGAAGAATGTCTTCATGAAATGCTACAGCAAGAAACTCGACAACATGTTGTTTTGGACTGCTGGAGACATGGCGAACTACCAGTCCGCGATAGCGCACACGCTCGCGACGTTTTTCTGCAGCGATGAAGCGGGGGCTTTTCAATGAATGCGATTGTTGAATTTGGTATCGGCAAGCAGGTGACGTTCAAGGGCCTGTTTGAAGTACATGCGTTCGTTGAAGTCCCGATTATTCAGCGGGACTATGCCCAAGGCCGTGCATCAGAGACAGAAGTGCGGGAGGAATTCTTGTCAGCGCTTTACGCAGCCTTGATGAAATCCGAAGGAGATTCATCCCTTCCACTTGACCTCGATTTCATCTATGGCAGTGCGCCACCAGGTGGCCGGATGGCATTTTCCCCCCTGGATGGGCAGCAACGCCTGACAACCTTGTTCTTGCTGCATTGGTACTTGGCTTGGAACGACGGTGCCGCAGACGACTTCAATGCGTTTATTCGGGACGGAAAGAGGTCACGCTTCACCTATACGGTCCGCCCCAGCAGCCGGGAGTTCTTTGATGCCTTGGTTTGCTGGACGCCCCCTGAAGGCGCCGCGCAGGCCGGCGTCCTATCAAGGGTGATCGTCGATCAACCCTGGTTCTTCCGCGCCTGGCGGCTGGACCCAACTATCCAATCGGCGCTCGCCATGCTGGATGCAATACACCGCCGGTTTTCTGGCAGCAGTGGGTGTTATGCGCGCCTGGTACATCCGACACAGCCTTATATTACATTCCAGCTCCTTGACCTAAGAAGCTTTGGCTTGAGCGACGATCTCTATATCAAAATGAACGCGCGCGGCAAACCACTGACTGCGTTTGAAACATTCAAAGCACGGCTAGAGAACCACATCGGGAACTTGTTCCCGCGAAAAGACCATACATTGCATGGCAAACCTGTCACGCTCAAGGAATACTTCAGCCATAAGATCGACACCGTATGGGGCGATTTGTTCTGGCACTACAGGAACAACGAAACCATGCTGTTCGACGACCGCATCATGCACTTGGTGCGGACCCTGGCCACCGTGACGCGTGACCCCGATGCCGGAACCTCGAGAGCGCTGCTTACCCAACTGAGGAGCCCGTTCTCATCGTTCTCTTTCTTGCGTTACCGGGACGAGGGATGCTTGGACACAGCGCTGCTCGAGACGCTGGTTGCCACGTTGGACGTATGGTCCGGTGGGAAAGATGGGATCCGCCCCATATTGGCGGGCTTCCCTTATTACGATGAGCGCAAGGCGTTCCTTGACGTTGTGTCGGACAGCACGAAGCTGACTTACGCGGAACTGGTGCAATTCCATGCATACACCACTTACCTACGCCGCTATCAACATCAATTGCAGCCCGATAGTTTGGCCGATTGGATGCGGGTGGTGGTCAACCTATCGAGCAATACATCGTACGACGACGTTGACGACTTTCGCCGTAGCGTAAAGGCGGTCAACAACCTGATAGAGCATGCGCAGGATATTCTGGCCTACTTACGCCAACCGTCAGTCGACTCGGCGGGCTTCTTTGAGCAGCAGATGCGGGAGGAACAGCTCAAGGCACACTTGCTTGCACGCAGCGATGATTGGAGGACACGTATCCTGAAGGCCGAAGCACACCCGTACTTCAGTGGACAGATTGAATTCCTCTTCCAGTTTTCCGGTGTACTCGAGCGCTGGAAAATGCATCAAGCCGCCGATTGGTCGGACGGCGAAGATAAGACGCTCCAAAGCAAATTCGACGATTATTTCAGCAAGGCGTCGCGCGTGTTTTCAGGTGGGCCTTCCGCCCTCGGCGATAAGCGCTGGGAGCGCGCGTTACTCACGATCGGCGATTACTTGCTCGCAGCTGGACGAAACCGCCATTTTCTCCAAATGTATGGTCGCGACACCAGCTGGAAACGGTTCCTGCGTGGGAATATCGAGGGTAGCGGCGAAGCGGAACGGAAGCGCCGCTATGTCAAGGAGTTGCTTGATATGGTAGACACCGATGTAAACCTATCCGCTTCTCTGGAGCGAATCATTGCTGATGCGCCTGCGACAAATGACTGGCGCGAGCCGTTCATACGCTGTCCAGCAGTGCTGGAATACTGCCAATTCCACATGATTCGTTACCAATCACCCGACCGCATTTACCTTCTTCGTAAGCAGCGGATGAATGGCGACCATGTCGAGCTTTACTCCTATCACTTGTACCGGACGGTGCTTCAGGATATGGCGGCAAAAGGCGAGCTGGTTCCATTCACAGCCCCTTTCTACAGGTCCGTGAATACAGACACCGAAGAACCGCATATCGCCATGGAATGCCCGTCGGATGGTACGAAGATCATGCTAACGGTCTTTAATTCTGGAAAGAAATTCGAGATGAAACTGTCGTTTGGCGGGCAGCCTGCCCCTGTAGGGCTGAAGGATAGGCTTACAGGAGTTTCACCAACCACGGAAAAGGGAAATGGGGGATTGTCGTTCAATGTCCAGCGCGACAGCGTCCGTACAGCAATCAAAACGATCGTGTTGGCCGTGCAGGGCAGCTGATGAAGGAGTCGATCGCGGGAGAGATCGAACCCAGCACCGATGTGAGTCCTGTCGGACGCAGCAACCGGAGCGTACCAGACCGCGCGCTGGACACGAGCTCAATGTTGCGTAAGCAAGATTTAGGAACGTCAAGTTCTTATTAATGAACACACTTCGGTAAAACGAATGTCTCTCGGCAAGAAAACCGTCCGCATGCCCAATATTTACGAAGATTAACGGTTTTGAGGGTATTTCCGGGGATATCGAAAATTGACCGCATCGACAAAGTCTTACATGGTGCGCCTTAGCCGTGTTTTTGTGATTCCTGTCAGTGCGCTGGCGGCGGTTCTAGTACGCTTTGAGCAACGAAAAGCTGTTCTCGTTTGGTACCTACCCGAGGTTTCCGTAAGGGATGCAGGCTTCAAACGCGACGAGGCCCGCGGACAGATCGCCGCAGGCATCGATCCGGGCCAACACCGCAGCAACCAAGACGGAACGGGCCGCCAACACTTGGGAATAACTTTCTTGCAGAACTCACGCCCCTCATTGATGAGGGAATATTAATTTCAAAAACGGAGATGCCCGCCAGCTCGATGGCAGAGGCCTTTGCGCGACATAGGTTGTGAAATGTCGCCTCCGATTACATCCTTGCAGCTAAGGAATGGTTTATGCATCCATAGTTGCATCCATACTTTCAGATATTTAATTTAATAGCCAGAATCCATGCGGATTTCAAGGCTTTATTCAACTCCACCTATCCCACCAATTCGATGTTTCTGGAATTCCAAGAACGTCCTAAAACCCGCACTTCTCGCTCGGAGATTGCGGGTTTTTTGTTTTAACACGTCCAATTCGTTTCGCTGAGATTCAGTTCTTTTGGGGGCATGCGTGGGGGCCTGCCCCTAAAAGCAAAAACAGGTTGCCGCCAAAATGCCGAAATTGGTTAAGCCACGTTCCGAAGCGCAAGTAGAGAACGCAAAACCCAAAGCCAATACACTCAAGTAATCGGACGGCGCTGCGATGTATTTGGAAGTCACGCGCCGTCGTAACCGGCGAAATGAATCTGCGGTGAGCGGGTGCAGGCCCGCTAGCGCGAACACTCGAAGTGGTAAACGCCCAGATCGCGTCCGTCCTCTTTCAATTGAAGTTCGATACTGCACTGCGCATTCTTCTGCACTCCCAGCGCTACCCTGCCCAGTGACGTCGGCGCCTCCGCTGCAGCTTTAACCACCCCATGCTGACTGACGCGGGATGTTCCTGAACCACCGCGCTGAATCACGTCAAGCCTGAAGCTTATCTGCCTCTCCGTCACACTCTTCACGTAGGGAACCAGCAAAGTTTGCCCGACATTGGCCTGCGTATCGAGCCATACCTGCAGATTTGCATCGGCGACCATCCTGCCCTCCTTCGATTCATGAAGCAAAAAAGGCGGGCGAAATTTCGCCCGCCGTAGTCTTTACTGGTACTTTGCGAACCAGTAAAGATCAGTGCTGCCAGATTGCGGCATGGTTCGTATTACCTGATTGGCTGATTGATGCAACGAAGCCATTACCAGTCTGCAGGATTGCAGCAGTATTCCGAGCGGCAAAGCTTCCGCCATCGCCGTTCTGGAGGATGTTGGCCACGCTGCCGCTGCCGGCCTGGGCAATCGTTGCATAGCTCCAGTCGCCGGTCTGCGTGACGTTTCCGGTCAGCGCATTGCCACCCGATTGACCGACCAGCGCGTCGTTGTTGTTGCCGGTTTGGCTGATCTGCGCCTGCGAATTGGAAGCCTGGCTCTGAGTGACCGACGCGTTGTTCAGCGTGCCGTCCTGGCTCACGGTTGCGACATTGTTATAGCCGTTCGTCTGCGTCACGGCAGCAATGTTGTTGTCGCCGGATTGCGTCACGCTGGCCTGGTACAGGCCCTGGATCGAGCCACCACCCACGTTTACAAGTCCACCGCTTTGCTGGACCGTTGCGGCGTTATTGTTGCCGGACTGATCGATCGAAGCAGTGCTCGAATCTGCGAGGCCGCCCTGAGTCAGATTGGCTGCATTGAAGGAGCCGTTCTGATTGACGGTAGCGTTGCTGTACCAGGTGTCCGTCTGCAGTACGGTGGCGGTATTGCTGTGACCAGCCTGCGCCACAGTTGCGCTGCCATTGTGCGATCCGTTGTTTTGCGTGACCGTCGCACTGTTGTCATTGCCGGACTGCGTCACACTCGCAACCTGGTCATGCGTACCAATCTGGTTGATGACCGCTGTGTCGTGATAGCCATTGGACTGGGTGACCGTTGCAGTGTTGGCGAAACCGCCGGACTGCGTGATCGTGGCTGCGTAATCGCCTTGAATGGAACCACCGCCCGCGTATACCGTGCCACCGGATTGGCTGATCGTGGCTTGCTGGTTGCTACCGGACTGGAATACCGTTGCGGTGCTGGCATCAGCGAGCGGGCCTTGCGTCACGCTTGCCGTGTTCTGCGAATCGGTCTGCGTTACCGATGCGTGGCTGAACCAGGTATTGGTCTGCACGACGTTGGCAGTATTGCTGTCGCCGGATTGCGACACAAGCGCGCTGCCTTCTTTCGAGCCGACGTTTTGGGTCACGCTAGCATTCTGGTTGTTGCCGGACTGATTAATGGTCGTAGCCTGGTTATAGACCGAATTCTGGGCGATCGATGCCGAATTTCCCGCCGCAAGGCCATCGATCTGGTTGATCGTTGCGCTGGCATTAAACGAATTGGTCGTGCTTACGGACGCGGTCTGGTTGGCGCCGCTTTGCGTAACCGAAGCCGTGTTGTTCGCTCCGGACTGAACGACCTGTGAGCTCTGGGTATTCCCGGTCTGGGAGGTGGCTGCCACGTTCGAGTTGCCGAGCTGGCTGGAAGAGGCATTGCTGTTCGCCGCCGTGTCTTGCGTGATGCTGGCGATATTGGAGTTGCCAGCCTGTTCAATCACGGCATTGACCGCCGTGCTGCTCGTTTGGCGGATGCCGGTGGTGGCCGCAGGATCGCTCGGTGTAGCACCGGGGACGCCTGCGACGTTGCCATTGCCGGTCTGGGTGATTGATGCGTACGCACCGGTGGAAGCGTTCTGGTCAACGTACGCTTCATTGCCCGAACCGGTGGACGAAATGATCGCCTGGCCAAATGCAGGCGACGCGGCATAAGCCATGCTGATTGCGAACGCCAATGCTGACAGTTTTGTTTTCAATTGTGCTCTCCTCTGAAGAATAGGGCGGACTAACCTGGGCGATCCAGCGCCCTAGTACTGGATCACTCTTGCTGCAAGACCATTGCCGTGCTGTTGGATGGTGAGACTGGGACTGAGCGCGCCTTGCTGGACACTCACCTGGTTGGAATTTCCGTACTGCGTGACGAGCGCATGGTTTCCATCGCCCGTCTGTGCGATACAAGCCTGGTTCGCCCGCCCGGCCTGGGTCAGCTCCAGCGCATTGCCGATGCCCGACTGCCTGAGGGCGAACTGATTGTCTTCGCCACGCTGCGCGGTGCTGACTTCGTTGCCGCTGCCGATCTGAGCAACCTGGCCAGAATGAAATGTGCCCTGCTGGTTCATGACCGCTTCGTTGCGCTCGCCGGTTTGCGATATCTGCGCAGACAGTCCGCGACTGGATCCACCGAAGTCGGACCCGCTCAGCTCCGAACCTGACGCGAGGTCCCCCGCTCTGGCAGCGATCTGCACAATGGCCAAAAGAAGCGCTATCGCACAATACGGAGCCCTATGCGTCGAGATGCCGGTTCTTTCCATGGATTCACTCCCTTGTTGTGGCTATCGGATTTGGTTCCACCGTCGCAGGCGGCTCAGACGCGGTCTTCGACGCGTGCGTATCGTTCTCGACCTGGCTCAAATACTCGTTGCTCTCCTTCAGATAAGCCTGCAGGATGGGAGAGTTCTTGTCGGCCTGGTTCTTCAGGGCCCATACCTTGTCTTTCAGTCCCTGCACCACGAGATGGACGACTGCCGCCTCCATGGCTTCCCTCACGCACAGTTGGGAGGGTTCGTTGCGGGTATAGCCAGCCTCCATTTCGAGCAGTTCCTTGAAATTCACAAAGCGGAACACGCCGGTGGAAAGCTCATAGGAATAGATCGTCTTGGTGGTGGAGACGCTGTTGAGGATTTGCCCGGTTCGTATGTCGATGGATCGCAGGTTGACCGTGACCTGGTCGACGCGATATTGCGTCTTGCCGCCCACGCCGAGGTAGCGCGCACCCGCCCCGCCGGTACGTACGTTGCTCTCGTACGCGACAATGCCGCCCTCGATCAGCACCGTTGCCGGCATGAGCGGTGGCAGGTTGATGTTCGCCTGTGCGTTCTTGTCCTGCGGCGTTTCGAGCGCCCGCACGATCTTGCGTTCGGTAAGGAGATCCTGGAGGTTTTCTCGTTCCACCGGAGTGAACCAGCCCGAGTCTTTCAGCGCCTTCACCAGCAGGGACGCCGCGCCCTGGGTCACTGCAGTGGAGAAGGAGCTGTCCGGCGATGGCTTGTACTGTCCAGTCTGGTCGCGGAAAGCGTAGACAGCCGCGACAACCTTGCCCTTGGGTTCCGGAAGTCGCAACAGGTCGCGCGTGATTTTGGTGGCGGGCGTCAACTGGGCATTGGCGACAGAATTGGAAGGAGCCTGCGACGTCGCGCAACCCGCAAGCAGCGCCGCGAGCAGGAGCACTCCCGCTCGTATCCGGAAGAGCAGGTTCATTGCTGCCCCACCTGGAAGGAAGTTGTCGCGCCGGTCGCGCGATCGGTTGTCGTAACCTGCAGCAGACCGCCGCCGAGGTCGGAAATCTGGACCATAAAGTCCCCGGTATTGATCGTGCCCGGCACAAGCTGGCCGTTTGGCCCCATGATGTTTGACGCCACTGCCGATGCGAGGCGGTTAAGCACGGAACGCTCGAGGATGTCGTTGAACTGCTGCAAGGATGTTTGCTGCGTCGTTTTCGGCGGCGGGGGCGCGTCGGGATCCTTGGTCTTGTTCTGGGCCTGAGCAGCGTTGAGGAGTATCGATCCGTTGAGCGGATTTCCACCGAAACTGGGATTGACCGGCGTATAGACCAGCTCCCCCGCGCGTACTCCGGACATTCCCAGGCCAAACGCGAGAAGCAGTACGCCATGCGTCGCCCGCGCTGCGGCTCTTATGCAGTTCATCTCTTTCCCCGTCTGTTGTTATATTTCGTCGGCGCCCATGTCCGTATCGCGGAACAGCAAACGCTCAACCTCGATATCGGTGATTTTTTTATAGGCAATTTCCGCCGCCTGTTCGCTCAACGCCCGGATTCCTGTACGTCCAACAGGCAACTGCATCTGGAAGACCTGACGCTGCGCGTATTCGATCCAGACCCGTGTGCCCCATCGCGCCGACGGCCGTTCATGAATTGAAATCACATAGCGTTCGCTCAAGTCGCGCTCACGCCATGCCGTCACGAAGCACTGGTAGAAATCCTGCCCGCCAACGGTCACCGTTTCATCGGTCACGACGCCGCCGTACGTCTCTTGCAAGGCCCGCTTGTCCACGCTGATGGCGGGCGCAGGTTGTGGCATACGCGGTTCGGCGACTGCCTGCACCAGCGCCACGAAGGAAAGAGAAGCGAGCAGAAGTAAGCGCGACAACATCAACAATTTGCTCCCTGAGTGCGCTTGATTGCGATTGAACGTCCGCAAAATTGCAAAATGGATAATGATTTAAGCGCGACAATAGTTTTGTTTTTGATAATTGTCAATTAGTTAAAATATTTTTTGAGCTTTTTCCTGGCGCAGGATGCTGCTGCCGCGCCGACCGGCTCCGATCCGCGATGGATTCGGATATCCCGGTGCAAGCCGGGTTCCGGTTTCGTCAACTGATGCACTGGTGCGCGGTGTATAATGACCGGCCCTTCTGAGACGATACGGGGTATGAGATGTGGCAACGACCCTTGCTCATGTTTTTCTTGTCTGCTGTCACCGCGCTTCCGGCGCTTGCGCTTGAACGGCCGTTTCCCGCCAACACCAAGCGCGGCACGATGTCCCCCGCCCCTTACCCGCAGATCTTCATTGAAGGTAAATTGCGCGCGTTGTCTCCCGGCGCACGAATCTGGAACGAGGACAACCTGATCCAGATGCCGGCGTCGCTGCGCGGCAGCGACTTTGTTGTCAATTACACTGAAGATGCTCAGGGCGACGTCGATCGCGTCTGGATCCTGACCGTCGACGAGGCGCGCCAGTCGATTGCCAGGCAGACAAACAGCCCTTCCCGATAGCCCATGCCGAAAAAAGTCTTTATCAAAACCTTCGGCTGCCAGATGAACGAGTACGACTCGGAAAAGATGGCAGACGTACTGAACGCCGCCGAAGGCGTCGTGAAAACCGATACGCCGGAAGATGCGGACGTGATCCTGCTCAATACCTGTTCCGTGCGCGAGAAGGCGCAGGAGAAGGTATTTTCCGATCTCGGGCGTCTGCGCGAACTCAAGCAGACAAAGCCCGGTCTGGTGATTGGCGTCGGTGGCTGCGTAGCTTCACAGGAAGGCGAAGCGATCGTCAAGCGCGCTCCCTACGTGGATGTGGTGTTCGGACCGCAAACCTTGCATCGCCTGCCCGATCTGATTCACCGGCGGCGCGAAACCGGGCGCGCGCAGGTCGACATCAGCTTTCCGGAAATCGAAAAGTTCGACCACCTGCCGCCGGCCAAGGTGGAAGGCGCGACGGCCTTCGTCTCGATCATGGAAGGCTGCAGCAAGTACTGCAGCTACTGCGTGGTCCCGTACACGCGCGGCGAGGAAGTATCGCGTCGTTTTGAGGACGTCCTGGCCGAAGTCGCCGGCCTCGCCGAGCAGGGCGTGAAGGAAATCACATTGCTGGGGCAGAACGTCAATGCGTATCGCGGCGAAATGCCTGACGGAGAAATTGCCGACTTTGCACTGCTGATCGAGTACGTCGCCGAAATTCCCGGCATCGAACGCATCCGCTTCGTCACCAGCCATCCGAAGGAATTTACGCAGCGCCTGATCGATACCTATGCGAAGGTGCCGAAGCTGGTCAACCACCTGTACCTTCCGGTGCAACACGGCTCGGATCGCATCCTGATGGCGATGAAGCGCGGCTACACCGTACTTGAGTACAAGTCGGTGATCCGTCGCCTGCGCGAGATCCGCCCGAACATTTGCGTCACGAGCGATTTCATCATCGGCTTCCCGGGCGAAACCGAGGCAGACTTCGAGGCATTGATGAAGCTGGTGAATGACATCGGCTACGACCACAGTTTCAGCTTCATTTTCAGTCCGCGTCCAGGTACGCCGGCAGCCAACCTGCCGGACGACACGCCGCATGAAGTAAAGCTCAAGCGCCTGCAGCACCTGCAGGAAGTCATCGAAGCCAACACGCTGAAAATCAGCCAGCAGATGGTGGGCAGTGTGCAGCGCATCCTGGTGGAAGGCCCGGCGAAGAAGAATCCGCAGGAGCTGCAAGGCCGCACCGAGAACAATCGCGTCGTCAATTTCGACGGCGGGCCGAATGCGCAGCGCCTGGTCGGCCAGTTAATCGACGTCAAGATCGTGCACGCCTATCCACACTCGCTGCGCGGCGAACTTGTCATCAAACAGTGAATCTGAAGAGAGTCGACACCACTTTTGAAAACCAAAATTCCTGCCCAGCCACATCATTTCACTCCGGAACCGCTGGATAACAAGCGGCTTGCACATCTGTGCGGACCGATGGATGAAAACCTGCGCCAGATTTCAGCGGCGCTGGATGTCACCATATTCCGTCGCGGTGAAAAATTTGTCATCAGCGGCCACAACGCGCCGCGCGCGGTGGAACTGCTGGAAAACTTCTACCAGATCGCCGACAAGACGATTTCCGTCGAGGACGTTCAACTGGCCTTGGTCGAGCAGCGCGCGGTGACACAAGAAGGCAAGGCTGCGAAAAAAGACGAAGTAGAGCAGGACGAGGAAGCCGGGCCTGCGCTGAAGACCCGCAAGCATGACCTGCGTGGCCGCACACCGCACCAGAACCAGTACATCAAGTCGATCCTTGAACACGATGTGACCTTCGGCGTCGGCCCTGCCGGCACCGGCAAGACCTATCTCGCCGTGGCCTGCGCCGTCGACGCGCTGGAGCGCGATGCGGTCAAGCGCATTGTGCTCACGCGTCCTGCCGTGGAGGCCGGTGAACGACTCGGTTTCCTGCCAGGCGACCTGACCCAGAAAGTCGATCCTTACCTGCGTCCCCTGTACGACGCGCTCTACGACCTGCTCGGCTTCGACCGCACGCAGAAGATGTTCGAGAAACAGGTGATCGAAATCGCGCCGCTGGCGTACATGCGCGGCCGCACGCTGAACCATGCATTCATCATCCTCGACGAAGCGCAGAACACCACGCCGGAACAGATGAAGATGTTCTTGACCCGCATCGGTTTTGGCAGCAAGGCCGTGGTCACCGGCGACGTGACGCAGATCGATTTGCAGCGCACGCAAAAGAGCGGCCTGGTCGATGCCGTTCAGATCCTGCGTAACGTGCGAGGCATCGCATTCACCCATTTCACCAGCGCCGATGTGGTGCGCCACCCGTTGGTTGCGCGCATCGTCGATGCTTACGAGGCCGCCACGTCAAAAAGCGCAGCCGTAAAAAATGTCGCAAAAAAATAAGCTCACGCTATCTGTTCAGTACCCGGATCCTCGCTTGAAAGAACTGATTCCGCGCAACAAGTTGCGCCAATGGGTACAGGCCGCGCTGTTTGCGCCAGCGGAACTGACCATCCGTTTCGTCGACGCGGAAGAAGGCAGGACACTCAACCGCGAGTATCGCGATAAAGATTACGCTACCAATGTGCTCACTTTCGCATACACGGAAGATGAGGATAGCGAAGTCACGCAGGCCGATATCATCCTCTGCACCGACGTGCTGCAGCGCGAGGCCGCCGAGCAGAAGAAATCCGTGGAGTCACATGCTGCGCACCTGGTAGTGCATGGCGTCCTGCATGCGCAGGGTTACGATCACGACACCGATGAAGAAGCTGCAGAAATGGAGCAGCTCGAAATTGAAATTCTGGCAAGCCTCGGCGAGCCAAACCCCTACCAGTGACACTGGATTTTGAGCAAGATGCAGCCCCGGCTTTTTGAGCATCGGGGCGCAATTGTTGTATGCTATACCCACTTCCAACGACGGCTTCCCGCCATATGCAAGATCACCCTAGTGGTGCCAACAAGTTAATTGACACCAAACCACACCGGTCATTGTTCGAACGCCTGACCGCACTCATCTCCCCCGAACCTGAAAATCGCGCCGAACTACTCGAGATTCTGCACGAGGCGCATGAACGCAACCTGATCGATGCCGACGCGCTGTCGATGATCGAAGGCGTGTTCCAGGTTTCCGACCTGTCCGCGCGCGACATCATGGTGCCGCGTTCGCAGATGGACGTCATCGATATCACCAAGCCCATCGAGGAATGGATGCCGCTGGTACTGGAAACAGCGCACTCGCGCTTTCCAGCCATCGACGGCGATCGCGACAAGGTGGTGGGCATCCTGCTGGCAAAAGACCTGCTGCGCTACTATGCGGAAGAGTTCTTTGAGGTGCGCGACATGCTGCGCCCGGCCGTGTTCATCCCTGAGTCGAAGCAACTGAATGTGCTACTGCGCGACTTCCGCGCCAACCGCAACCACATGGCCATCGTCGTCGACGAATATGGCGGCGTCGCCGGCCTGATCACGATCGAGGATGTGCTTGAACAGATCGTCGGCGATATCGAGGACGAGTACGACTTCGACGAGGAAGAAGACAACATTCTGCCGGTCAGGGATGGCGCGCGTGGCTTGCGCTGGCGCGTCAAGGCGCTGACCGAGATTGAGCAGTTCAATGAAACGCTCGGCACGCAATTTTCGGACGAAGACGTCGACACGATAGGCGGACTGGTCGCCAACCACCTCGGGCGCGTGCCACGCAAGGGAGATATCTTCGACATCGATACCCTGCGCTTCGAAGTGCTGCGCGCCGACGCGCGGCAAGCGCATGTGCTGCTGGTGGACAAACTTCCGGAGCAGGAAGCACAGGCCGCTTCCTGATCTTCTACCAGCAGTCTCGCAACGGCGCCGACCAGTCGGCGCCGGTCGGTCAATCTGGCCAACGTCCGAACAATCAATAACAAGACAAATAACATTCGCCCCTGACCGCGTGAACAAGCTCTCCTCCCCCGCATCTTCTCCGCTGCTGATTCCATTCATCGCCGTCGTTGCCGGCGCCGTCAACGTGCTGGCGTTCGCGCCGTTCGGCGTCTGGCCGCTGCAGATCGTGGCAACGGCGCTGGTGTTCCGTCTAGCCTTGCGTGCACAAGGATTCCGGCAAGGACAATGGATCGGATGGACCTTCAGCTTCGGCTGGCTGGCAACCGGCTTCCATTGGCTCTACATCAGCATGCACCGTTACGGCGGCTTGCCCGGCTGGATGGCGGCCGCTGCAGTTGGCCTGCTCGCCTTCGGATTGAGCATCTTTGCCGCAATCGCGCTGGGCAGCGGCGTGCGCCTGAAGCAGCGCTGGGGTCTGTCGGAGCCGGTAACGCTGCTGCTGGTCTTTCCCTCGCTCTGGGCGCTGGCGGAATGGATACGCGGCTGGGTATTCACCGGATTCCCTTGGGTCAGTTCCGGCTATGCGCATACGAATGGTCCGCTCGCCGGTTTCGCGCCGGTGGTCGGCGTCTATGGTGTGGGCTGGATCGCGGGGATGATGGCCGGCTGCCTCGCGCTGCTGCCCGCAAGGCGGCTCCCGCTGGCCTTGGCCGCCGCGCTGCTGGCCGCAGGTTTCGGCCTGAAATCCATTGCTTGGACCACGCCGCACGGCAGCCCGATTTCGGTGCGTTTACTGCAAGGAAACGTGCCGCAGGAAATGAAGTTCGCACCCGACCAGATCGAGGCGACGCTCTCGCTGTATTACGGCATGATCTCGCGCGAACCGGCCGACCTGATCGCCACGCCGGAGACAGCCATCCCGCTGCTCTCGAGCCAGTTGCCGGCGGACTACCTCGACCTGCTGTCGACATTCGCACGGCGATCAAAAAGCCACATCGCGCTCGGCATCCCGGTCAGCGACGGGCCGGGGCAATATGCGAACAGCATGGTGGGCCTGTCGCCGCAGGCGAACGCGCCGACGTATCGCTACGACAAGCACCACCTCGTTCCCTTCGGTGAATTCATTCCGCTTGGCGCACGCTGGTTCGTGGAGATGATGAACATTCCACTCGGCGATTTCACGCGCGGGAAGCTGCTGCAGAAACCGTTTGCGGTACGCGATCAGTGGATCCTGCCGAACATCTGTTACGAAGATCTGTTCGGCGAGGAAATCGCTGCGCAGATCGCCGCAGGCGGAACGGCCGACATGCCGCAGGCGACCATCCTGCTGAACATGTCGAACATTGCCTGGTTCGGCGATTCGATCGCCCTGCCTCAGCACCTGCAGATATCGCAGATGCGCGCGCTGGAAACGGGACGCCCGATGCTGCGCGCCACCAATACCGGGGCAACGGCGGTCATTAACCAGAAGGGTGAGGTCGTCGCCCGCCTGCCGCCATTCCAGCGCGGTGTGCTGACGGCCAGCGTGCAGGGTTTCGAAGGCTTCACGCCGTATATCCGCTACGGCAACATCATCGTCCTGGCGGGCGCGGTGTTGCTGCTTGCCGCGGCGCGCCTGCTCGGCCGCGCCAGTCGCAAGAATGCGCATAAGGCCTCTGAAAACCGCTAAAATCTAGGGTTTTAGCGAGTTTCCACCATTCACCACCTTCGTCCTGCGCTGCCGCGCAGGAGGGTCACCACACGATGCTAACATTTCAACAAGTCATTCTGAAGCTGCAGGAGTACTGGGATGCGCAAGGCTGTGCCCTGCTCCAGCCTTACGACATGGAAGTCGGAGCGGGCACCTCGCATACTGCGACCTTCCTGCGTGCCATCGGCCCGGAACCATGGCGCGCCGCCTATGTGCAGCCGTCGCGCCGCCCGAAGGATGGCCGCTATGGCGAAAATCCGAACCGAATGCAGCATTACTACCAGTACCAGGTGGTGCTGAAGCCGGCGCCGGAAAACATCCTTGACCTGTATCTTGGCTCGCTCGAGGCACTGGGCCTGAACCTGAAGCAGAACGACGTGCGCTTCGTCGAAGACGACTGGGAAAATCCGACCCTCGGCGCATGGGGCCTCGGCTGGGAAGTCTGGCTCAACGGCATGGAAGTCACGCAGTTCACCTACTTCCAGCAGGTCGGCGGCCTCGACTGCAAGCCGGTGCTGGGTGAAATCACCTACGGTATCGAGCGCCTCGCGATGTACCTGCAAGGCGTCGAGAATGTGTACGACCTGATCTGGACCGAATGGGAAGAGCACGGCGTGACCAAGCGCCTGACCTATGGCGACGTGTTCCATCAGAATGAGGTCGAGCAGTCGACCTACAACTTCGAGCATTCGAACACCGAATTCCTGTTCTCGCTGTTTTCCAATTACGAATCCGAAGCCAAGCGCCTGCTGGAAGTGCCGCTAGCCCTGCCCGCCTACGAGATGATCCTGAAGGCGGCGCATACCTTCAACCTGCTCGACGCACGCGGCGCGATTTCGGTGACCGAGCGCGCAGCCTACATCGGACGCATTCGCAACCTGTCGCGCGCGGTCGCACAGGCGTATTACGATTCGCGCGAAAAGCTGGGCTTCCCGATGTGCGGTGACGCGCGCAAGGCAGCTTGAGAAACGGAATTATCGAATAACGAATTCCCTCCCCCTTCAACCGGGAGGTCAAGTGGAGGATAGGCTTCAAGCGATGCTTACCCAACCCATCCCCACCCCGGCCCTCCCCTTGAAGGTGAGGGCGAGAACGGAAACAGCGCAGAATAAACCATGAACCAGACACTGTTAGTCGAACTGCTCACCGAAGAACTCCCGCCCAAGGCACTGGCCAGACTGGGCGATGCGTTTGCCGCCGGCATTTTCAACGGCCTGAAAGCGCGCGACTTCGTCGAGCCTGATTCGGCCTTTACCGCTTATGCCACGCCGCGCCGTCTCGCGGTCTTGATCACCAGCGTGCGCGCCAACTCGCCGGACAAATCGATCCGCGAAAAAGTGCTGCCAGTCGCCGTTGCACTCGACAAGGAAGGCAATCCCGCGGCGCCGCTGGCGAAGAAACTTGCCGCCCTCGGCTTTCCCGACCTCGAGCTGAGCGACCTCGAGCGCGCGCAGGACGGCAAGGCGGAGAGCTTCTTCTACACCTATACCGCACCAGGCTCGACCCTGCACAGCGGCCTCGAAGCAGTGCTGGAAGAAATCGTTGGCAAGCTGCCGATTCCGAAAGTGATGAGCTACCAGCGCCCGGACGGTTCGACCGTGCAGTTCGTGCGCCCGGCGCACAAGCTGATTGCCTTGCATGGCGGCGAGGTGGTGCCGGTCGCCATCCTCGGCCTGTCCGCCGGTCGCTCGACGCTCGGCCATCGCTTCCTGTCCCAAGGCGAACTGGCGATCGCCAATGCGGAATCGTATGAAACGACTCTCGAAGTACAAGGCAAGGTCATCCCCTCCGTCAGCGCACGCAAGGAAAAGATCCGCGCCGCACTGCTGGAGAAGGCAGGCCATGACAAGGTGCTGATGCCCGAAGCATTGCTCGATGAGGTCACGGCACTGGTCGAATGGCCGGTCGTGTATCCCTGCCAGTTCGAAGAAAGCTTCCTGTCGGTGCCGCAGGAGTGCCTGATCCTGACGATGCAGACGAACCAGAAATATTTCGCACTGACCGATGCCAACGGCCGGCTGCGTTCACGTTTCCTGATCGTCTCGAACCTGGAAACTGCCGATCCGCAGCACATCATCGGCGGCAACGAGCGCGTGGTGCGCCCGCGCCTGTCCGACGCAAAATTCTTCTTCGAGCAGGACAAGAAGAAAAAGCTCGCCGACCGCCTGCCCGGCCTCGCGAACGTCGTCTATCACAACAAGCTCGGCACGCAGGCGCAGCGCACGGAACGCGTCAAGACGCTCGCCGGCAAGATCGCAATGGAATTGCATGCGGACGTTGCACTGGCTGAACGCGGCGCACTGCTGGCCAAGACCGACCTGCTGACCGACATGGTCGGCGAATTCCCCGAGCTGCAGGGCATCATGGGCACCTACTATGCGCGCCATGACGGCGAACATGATGAAGTCGCCCTTGCTGCTTCCGAACACTACCAGCCGCGCTTCGCCGGCGATGCATTGCCCTCGACGCAAACCGGCACCGTGGTGGCGCTGGCCGACAAGCTGGAAACGCTGGTCGGCATCTGGGGCATCGGCCTGCAGCCGACCGGCGACAAGGACCCGTTCGCCTTGCGCCGCCATGCGCTCGGCGTGCTGCGCATGCTGGTCGAGAAGCGCTTGCCGCTGTCGCTGAACGGCATGCTGCGCGATGCGGCACAGCTGTTCGCGGGCAACGCCAACTTCAAGGATTCCACCGCGGAAGTCTTCAACTTCATGCTCGACCGCCTGCGCGGCCTGCTGCGCGAGCGCGGCTATGCGCAGAATGAAATCGAAGCAGTGGTCGCGCAGAATCCGGACCGCCTGGACAACATCATCGAGCGCCTCGACGCCGTGCACGCCTTCGCCGCGCTGTCGGAAGCCGAGTCGCTGGCCGCCGCCAACAAGCGGATCACCAACATCCTCAAGAAGACCGAAGTGGCTACCGGCGCCGTGCAGAAGAACTTGCTGAAGGAAGCCGCCGAAGCCAGCCTTTATGCGGCGATGACGGAATTGAAGCCGCGCGTGGATGCGGCATTCGCCAAGGGTGATTTCACCGGTACCCTGAAGGCGCTGGCGCATCTGCGCAATGATGTCGACGCCTTCTTCAATGACGTGATGGTGATGGCGGAAGACGAGCAGTTGCGCAACAATCGCCTCGCACTGCTGTCGGAATTGCACGGCATGATGAACCGGGTGGCGGACATTTCGAAGCTGGCGGCGTGAGCGCCAGATCAGGCACACCAAGCGAGCACGCGAACATGAAACTGATCATCCTCGACCGCGACGGCGTCATCAACTACGACTCCGACAAATTCATCAAGTCGCCGGATGAATGGATTCCGATCCCGGGCTCGCTCGAAGCGATCGCGCGCCTGAACCAGTGCGGTTATCGCGTGGTCGTCGCAAGCAACCAGTCCGGGATCGCCCGCGGCCTGTTCAATATCGTGACGCTGAATGCGATTCATCAAAAAATGCACACCTCCGCCAAGCAGGTGGGCGCCACCATCGATGCGGTTTTCTTTTGCCCGCATGCGGCGGACGACAATTGCGACTGCCGCAAGCCCAAGCCCGGCCTGCTGCTGGAAATCGGCAAGCGCTTCGGCGTCAGCCTGAAGGGTGTGCCCACGGTCGGAGATTCGCTGCGCGACCTGCAAGCCGGCTTTGTGAGCGGGTGCATTCCCTACCTGGTCCTGACCGGCAAGGGGAAGAAGACGCAGGAAACCGGCGGCCTGCCGCCGGGCACAACCGTCCACCCCAATCTCGCCGCCGTGGTTGACCACCTGTTAACAACAAATACGGACGTTCCCGCTGCCGCGTAATGCGCGCCAGGGGAATATCTTCCGCCATGACTGGAGACTCGATGTCCAACATCATTCCGTTCCTGCGCTCGCTCCTCTTCGTGTTGCTGATGATCCTTGCAACACTGGTCTGGGCGCCAATGTGCTTTCTGTTCGCGCCGCTCCCCTACAGGAAGCGCTACTTCCTTACCTCGTTCTGGAACCGCTTCGTGATCTGGTCCGCCAAGGTGATCTGCGGCATCCGCTACCAGTTCAAGGGCTATGAGAACCTGCCGGACTCACCGGCCATCCTGCTGTCCAAGCATCAGTCGGCCTGGGAAACCATCTTCTTTCTGTACGCCATGCCGCGTCCGCTGGTTTACGTGTTCAAGAAAGAGCTGCTGTACATTCCCTTCTTCGGTTGGGGCATCGCACTGCTGCGCATGATCCCGATCGATCGCGGCAATACGCGCGACGCCTTTGCGCAGGTCGTCGAGCGCGGCCGGAAGCGTCTCGCAGAGGGATTGTGGATCATCATGTTCCCCGAAGGCACGCGCTCGCATGTCGGCAAGAAAGGCAAGTACAAGGGCGGCGGCGCGCGGCTCGCAGTGGAAACCAACACCGTGGCAGTGCCCATTGCCATGAACGCGGGCGAATGCTGGCCGAAGAATTCCTTCATCAAGAAGCCCGGCCTGATCACCGTCTCGATCGGCAAACCGATTTCGCCGGAAGGCCTGACTGCAGCACAGCTCATGCAACAAGTTGAAAATTGGATAGAATCTGAGATGCGGGTGATTTCATCGCCCGGAATTTATTCAAAAAACAAACTCTCCGACTCCCTTGAAGCTGCTACGCCAGACTCCGCCTGATCCGCAACAGCTTGCGTTGCAGCTCGACTTTTTTTCTCCCGAACATTCATCGCAACCGAAGGTCGATCAGCCGGCGCCGCAACAGGCACCCGGATCGACCTTCGTCCCGCAGCGCGATCCGCTGCAGTTGACGCCCTCGCCTTCCACGCCGCCCTCGCCTGCCGCCCCGCAAGGAAGGCGACGCATCCAGGTCGGCGTGCATATCCTCGACTACCGCCTGCTGCGCTCCAGGCGCCGCTCCATCGGTTTCCTGATCGATGACGACGGCTTGCGCATCACCGCGCCGCGCTGGGTGAGCGTCGCTGAGATCGAGAGCGCCATCCGCGAAAAGCAGCGCTGGATCTTTGCCAAGCTGACCGAACGCCGCGAGCGGTCCGCGCGCCGCCTGCAGCCGCACATGCAATGGTGCGACGGCGCAAAACTGCCCTATCTTGGTGAGGACGTCACGCTGCGCATCCTTGCGGCGCAATCGACCGGCATCGCATTTGATGCTGTTGCGCGCGAGCTGACGGTCTGCCTGCCGCCCGACTCCGGCGAACAACAGTTGAAGGATCGAGTCCAAGGATGGTTGCAGGCCGAAGCCAAACGCATTTTTGCGGAACGCCTGCCCGTCTATGCGGAAAAGCTCGACGTGCGCTACCAGTCTTTCGCGCTGTCCTCGGCCGCAACGCAATGGGGCTCCTGCACGGCTGAAGGCAAGATCCGGCTGAACTGGCGCCTGATCCATTTTGCCTTGCCCATGATCGATTACGTGGTGGCGCATGAACTGTCGCACCTGCGCGAAATGAACCACAGCCCGCGCTTCTGGGCCACGGTGCAATCCGTGTTCCCGGAATTCCAGGCGGCAAAGCGCGTGTTGCGCGAGAGCGGGCCGGAAACACTACCAATATTCTGAACGACAACAGGAAACAGTCATGCGCATTCTCCATACCATGCTGCGGGTCGGCGACCTGCAACGCTCCATCGACTTCTACACCAGGGTGCTCGGCATGAACCTGCTGCGCACCACCGACCGGCCCGAGCAGAAATACACGCTCGCTTTCGTCGGCTACGGCAAGAACCCGGAACACGCCGAGCTCGAACTGACCTACAACTACGGCGTCGACAGGTACGATCTCGGCTCGGCATACGGACACATCGCGATCGAGGTGGAAGACGCCTACAAGACCTGCGAAAACGTGAAAGCGCAGGGTGGGGTTGTCACCCGCGAGGCAGGCCCGGTCAAGGGCGGATCGACGGTCATCGCCTTCGTACAGGACCCGGACGGCTACAAGATCGAGCTGATCGAGCGCAAGCCGCAGTAAGGGATTCGGTCGATTCATGGAAGCCCCGCAGACAACCGAGCATCCACGTCCCGAATCGCTGACCGACCTGTTCGTTTCCTTTTCCCTGCTGGCACTGCAAGGTTTCGGCGGCGTGCTCGCCATCGTGCAGCACGAGATCGTGGAGAGGAAGCGCTGGATGACGCGCGAAGAGTTCGTGGAGGACTGGGCCGTTGCGCAGATCATGCCCGGCCCCAACGTGGTGAACCTGTCGCTGATGATCGGCGGCCGCTACTTCGGCCTGCCCGGCGCCCTGGCGGCGCTGGCCGGGATGCTCGTGGCGCCTCTCATCATCGTTCTTCTGCTGATCATGTTCTATTCGCGCTTCGCGGATCATCCTGCGCTGGCCGGTGCACTGCGCGGCATGGGCGCAGTTGCGGCCGGCCTGATCACGGCCACCGGGCTGAAACTGTTCAGCGCCCTCAAGACCAGCCCGCTCGGGCTTCCGGTCTGCATCGCGCTCGGCCTGGCCTGCTTCATCGCGATCGCCCTGCTGCACTGGCCGCTCGCGTATGTACTGCCCGTACTCGGCGTGGCCGCTTTTGTGCTCGCCTACCGGAAGCTCAAGCCGTGAGCAATGCCTTGCATCTTTCCATGCAGTGGAGCGACTGGCTCCAGTTGTTCCTGCATTACATGTCGCTGTCACTGCTGGCCGTCGGCGGCGCGATCACGACCGCGCCCGACATGCATCGCTACCTCGTCGACGAGCACCACTGGATCACCGACACGCAATTCAATGCATCGATCGCGCTGGCACAGGCCGCGCCGGGCCCGAACGTACTGTTCGTCGCGTTGATGGGCTGGCATGTCGGCATCAATACTGGCAGCATTCCGATGGGCTTGTTCGGCGTACTGCTCACGATGGTTGGCATGATGCTGCCCAGTACAACACTCACATTCCTCGCGGCGCAATGGGGCCATCGCAACCGCAGCCTGCGCGCCGTGCGCGCCTTCAAGCAGGGACTGGCGCCCATCGTCATCGCCCTGCTGATCTCCACCGGCTGGATCCTGACGAGCGCCCACAACAATCCGTCAACGGACTGGCGCCTGTGGCTGCTGACGGCAGCCGCCGCACTGATCATCTGGCGTACGAAGATGCCCTTGCTCTGGATGCTGGGCGTGGGTGCGTTGCTCGGCTGGTTTGGGCTGGTTTAAGTTCGTATTGTTTTGTCCACGGAAAACACGGAAGGCACGGAAAAGAAACCCTTCTCAATTTCCGTGTTTTCCGTGGACAAACAATTCTCCGCGCATAGAGCCTGTCTACCACGCACATGAGCGCAGCCCGGCCGATCCGGATGAGATTAAGTCCGCCTTATCTTGTCCACGAAATTCACGAAAAACACGAAAAAAGCGATTCTGATTCTTTCAGTATCTTTCGTGTTTTTCGTGTCTTTCGTGGACAACTAATTGTCAGCGTAATGAGAGCCGGTTTGCCAACGCAACAAACTGCTCGACTGGCACCGTTTCAGGACGTGCCTGCGGATCGATACCGGCATCGACCAGGTCGTTTTCGGTGAACATGCCGGCGAGGCAGTTGCGGATCACCTTGCGCCGTTGCGAGAAGGCCTTCGTCACCACCTGCTCCAGTGCCGGCGCATCGCACGGCAGCGGCTGCGCGAGCGGGATCATGCGCACGATGGCGGAATCGACTTGCGGCGGCGGATCGAATGCGGTCGGCGGAACGACGAACAACAGTTCCATGTAATAGCGCCACTGCAGCATGACGGACAGTCGGCCATAGGTTTTGCTGCCCGGCTCGGCCACCATGCGCTCCACCACTTCCTTCTGCAGCATGAAATGCTGGTCCTGCACCTGCGGCGCCATCTCTGCGAGATGGAACAGCAGCGGGCTGGAGATGTTGTACGGCAGGTTGCCCACGACGCGCAGCTTGTGGCCGGGCGCGGCGGAAATCGATGCGAAGTCGAATTGCAGCGCATCGCCTTCATGCACGATGAGGCGCTCCGGATCGAAGCTTTTCTTCAGGCGCGCCACCAGGTCGCGATCGAGTTCGACCACATGCAACTGTTTCAGCGACTCGAGCAGCAGGCGGGTCATCGCGGCGAGGCCGGGGCCGATCTCGACCATGGTGTCATCGGGCTGCGGATCGATGGCGCGGATGATGTCGTGCAGCACCGCCTGATCGGTCAGGAAGTTCTGGCCGAAACGTTTGCGCGGAATATGTTTCATTGAGTGATTGAGGAAGAAGCGGCTGCCATCTGTGCCGCTACCTTGATGGCTTCCAGCATGCTGCCGTGGTCCGCATGGCCGAGGCCGGAAGCTGCAAGATCGAGCGCGGTGCCATGGTCCACCGAAGTGCGGATGATGGGCAGACCGAGCGTGATGTTGACGCCATGCCCGAAGCTGGCAAACTTCAGCACCGGAAGACCCTGGTCGTGATACATCGCGAGGACGCAATCGGCCTGCTCCAGGTATTTAGGCTGGAACAGGGTGTCCGCCGGATAAGGGCCGCGCGCGTCGATGCCTTTCGCCTGCGCAGCCTGAAGCACCGGAGTGATCACGTCAATTTCCTCACGGCCAAGATAACCGCCCTCGCCTGCATGGGGATTCAGGCCGGTGACGAGGATGCGCGGCTGCGGCAGGCCGAACTTGCGCTGCAGGTCGTGGTGCACGATCTCGATGGTACGCATCAGGCTGTCGAAGGTAATCGCGGCCGCAACATCTTTCAGCGGCAGGTGCGTGGTCGCCAGCGCAACGCGCATCAATGGCGTGCCGCCGGCCAGCATCATCACGACCTGCGGCGTGCTGGTCTTCTCTGCCAGATATTCCGTGTGACCGGTAAACGGCACACCAGCATCGTTGATCGTGCTCTTCTGCAGCGGTGCGGTGACGATGGCGTCGAACTGCTTTTGCATGGCGCCGCGGATCGCGACATCCAGTGTCTGCAGCACGGCCTTGCCGTTGCGCTTGTCCAGTTTGCCCGGTACGGCCGGCTCAAGCAGCGGGCAGTCGATCACGGCGATCCGGTCCTGCGGGAGCTGGGGCAAACCGCTGTTGCGGAACGCCAGCGTGGAGATCGCCAGCAACCGGATCGCGGGATCGATGTCCGACACCGTCATCGACAGCAGCGCGGCATCGCCGATCAGCACGCTATTGACGGCGTGACGCAATTCCCACGCCGCCTTGACGGAGATTTCGGGCCCAATCCCTGCAGGCTCGCCGCAGGTGATCGCGATGGTCGGTTTTGTGCTCACGGCTGCATGACCGGCGGCTTAGCGCGCATCGCCGTCGAAGCGGTATTCGACGTAGGCGCGGTCACGCAACTGGCGCAGCCAGTCCTGCGTCGCTTCTTCCAGCTTGCGTTCGCGGATCGCCTGGCGCGCAAGCAGGCGCTGGCGCTCCGGAGAGACGTCATCCTTCTTGCGTTCCAGCACCTGGATCAGGTGATAGCCGAAAGGCGATTCGATCGGTTCGCTGACCTGGCCGGGTTTCAGCGCATCCATCGCGCGCTCGAACTCGGGCACGGTATCGCCCGGATAGATCCAGCCGAGGTCGCCGCCCTTGGACGCGGACAGGTCATTGGAGTAAAGCTTGGCCAGGTCCTCGAACTTGGCTGCATTGTTGTCCAGGCGCTGCTTGAGCTCTTGCAGCTTGCGCTTCGCGTCAGCCGGCGACACGATCTGGTTCACCTTGATGAGGATGTGGCGCACGTGCGTCTGTTGCACGGCCGCAGCGGCGGCGCCCTTCATGACGCTCGGGCTGCGCTTGCCGGAAAGCTTCAGGATGTGGAAGCCATTGCCGCTCTTGAGGAGCGGCGAGACGTCGCCCTGTTTCATGTTCGCGATCGCATCGACGAACAGTTGCGGCAGACGGTCCGGATTGCGCCAGCCGAGGTCGCCGCCAGTCAGTGCGTCGGTCGCATCGGAATACGTTGCAGCCAGTTTGGCGAAGTCGCCGCCGGACTGCAATTGCTGCAGGATGCCTTCCGCCCGCTTGCGCCGTT
This sequence comes from Noviherbaspirillum sp., assembly GCF_035254685.1. GTDB lineage: Bacteria > Pseudomonadota > Gammaproteobacteria > Burkholderiales > Burkholderiaceae_D > Noviherbaspirillum. The sequence continues at coordinate 35,790 of NZ_DATFAI010000017.1, forward strand.
CGGCGATCTGCTCGGCAGTGGCATTCTCCGGGATGCGCACGAGGATGTGCGACAGGTTGTATTCCTGCTGTGCCGCCGCGCCCTGCTCGGCCGCGAGGTAGTTGTCGATTTCCGACTCGCTGATCTGGATCTTGTTGTCGACTTCGCGTTCGCGCAGACGCTGCATGATGATCTCTTCGCGAATCTCTTCGCGGAATTTCGCAAATGGCGTGCCTTCGCGCTCGAGCTGGGTGCGGAATTCCTGCAGCGACATCTTGTTCTGCTCCGCGATGCGCGCAACGGCGCGGTCAAGCATCGTGTCATCAACCCGGATGCCGTCCTCTTTTGCCAGTTGCATCTGCGCCTTGTCGACGATCATGCGCTCCAGCAGCTGGCGCTGCAGTTCGGGTTCCGGCGGCAAGGCGATGCCCTGATTCTTCATGCGGCGCTCGACCAGCCGCATCCGTTCGACCAGCTCCTGGCGCGTGATCACCTCGTTGTTGACCACGGCGATAATCGCGTCGGCAAGATAGATGCGTGGTGCCTTTGCTGTTTGCGCGGGCGCAGCTGTCGCGGGCCTGGTCTGCGCGCCGGCGTGCGGCAGCATGCCGATCGCGGCACACAAGGCGACCGCCAGCCGGATGCGTGACATGGGTTGCGCGGCCTTGCGCGCGGTCGGGAGATTTTTCATGGGTAACATCTTCGTCAAGGGTTACTGGGTTGATTCACCATCTGATAGCCAGGGATGCTGGCCCTGAGCGCGTCAAGCGGGTTCGAGCCAAGGCGCGTCAATCCGTTCAGTTCGAGCTGGAAGAACAGTGCCGTGGTCACTTCTCCGGTCGCAGTCGGAATGCGTTGGCCGACTGTGCGGAACACCCAGCAGTCGGCCTTGTACTCGACCCCGAGCAGGCCTTCCGCCACCTTGGCCTCGGGGAGAGAATAGTTGACACGGGCCACGCCATACCAGCGGCTGGCGAACGGCCACTGTGCCGACATCTCCATCTGTTCCAGCTTGTTCACGCGGTCGCGGCGATATTGCAGGTTGAGCACGCTTTTCGGCTTCGGCTGCCAGCGCACGCCATAATTGGCGCGGCTCATCGAGTGCAGCGACTGGCTGTACTGGACGTTGTTGTCGATGTTCAGCTTCGGGCTGATCTGCCCATACAGCGACAGCAGCAAATCCGAGCGGCTTTCGTTGCGCACCTGCCCGAGGGTGACCTTTTGCTCACTGAAGTAGAAGCGCTGGCCGATTGCAAAGCGCATGCGCTCGGCGCCGGTCGGTTCGATGTAGCGAGTGATCATCGCCGCGGTCAGCTGGTTGGCGTCGCTGATGCGGTCGTTACCGACGAAACGGTTCTCGCTGAACAATTGCGCAAAACTCAGGTCGGCCTCGGCCGTATCGAAATTGGGGAAGGCGCTCTGGTCGCGGTACGGCGTGTACACGTAGAACAAGCGCGGCTCCAGCGTCTGGGTCATGGCATTGCCGAAGAACCGGGCATCGCGCTCGAACACCAGTCCGCCATCCATCGACAGGGTCGGCAGCACGCGCGACGGATCGCTCGGCGCACCCGGCGTTGGATTCTGCAGGCTGTATTTGGTTGCATGCAGGGACAGCTTCGGCGTGAAGAAATAGCCGGGCTGGATGATCGGATAGGCAATGCGCGGATTCACGAAGAAGCGGTCGCCCTGCACGAAGCTGGAAATCGGATGGATGAAATGCGTCAGTTCCGAGTCCGCCGTCCAGTCGAAGCCGTTGACGTCGAGACGGCCGGCATGGACGCTCAGTTGCGGCATGCGATCGTAGGGCTGCGTGATCGGCACGACCGGGTCCTGCAGGACCTGGAAGTTGGAAGTGCGCAGCGTCGCATTCCAGAAGCTCGAACCGTAACCGAGGGCGACATCACGCAGCAGCAGGCGCTGCGAGGCGGTCGTGATGGTGCGCGAAAAATCGCTGGGATAGTCGTTGTCGGATGCACTGTTGATATTCCATCCAAAACTCCAGCCCGGCGCCAGCGTCTGCGCGTGGGTGGACGAAATCGCATAGCGGTTCGTCTTGGTGATCTGGTCGTTCTGCAGCACTTCCGCCCTGGTTTCGCCGGAATAGCTCTGGCCGAGATAGCGCGCCTCCGCCCCAAGCTGCAGGCCGCGCCGTGCGTACAGCTTCGGATAGAGCGTGAAATCCCGGTTTGGCGCGATGTTGAAATAGTAAGGCTGCGTAAACTCGAAGCCGCCCTTGTTGGTCGTGCCGATCGTCGGCGGCAGGAGGCCGGACTTGCGCGCATCCGACAGCGGAAACGACATGCCCGGCGCGAGCAGGATCGGCACATCCTTAAAATACACCGTGGTGCGGCGTGCGTAGCCTTCGTCACGCTCGGCGTCGAGGTCCAGTTTGCTCGATTTCAGGTACCAGTCGGGGTCCGGTCCTTCGCAGGTGCTGTAGGAACCTTCGATCACGGATGCGCGGTCTTCCCCTTCGAATTCGATGCGCTGCGCCTTGCCCTGCGCATTGTTCTTCTTCAGCCGATAGGTCGGATTCAGCACGTAGCCTTCCTCCGCCTCGATCCGGAGTTTCAGCTCATCCCCGGTATAGGCGTCGCCGTCGCGGCGCATACGGATATGGCCCTCGGCTTCGACCTGGTCCTCGGGAATGCGATACGTTGCACGATCGGCATTAATGACGGTGGCGCCGCGTGTAATTTCGACATCGCGTTCAAGATGGACTTCCCGGTCCGGCCTGCCCGTCATCTGCTCGGCGCTGATGGTCGCCGGCAGGTCCTTGTCTTTCGCCAGCGACGACTTCGCTGTTGTTTGCGCCGAAGCAAGCGTCGGCATTGACGCTGCGGCGATGGCGGCGGTCAGGATGCGAAGCAGGCGTTGCGAAGGGGGAAATGCTGGAAACCGGTTCATGAAAAGGGGAGTGGCAGGCGCATTTTTAGGTTGAATCCCTTATTATATGGGAACTCCTCATCCATAGGCCTCAGGTAGTTTCATGTCTGTAAATACCCCCTCTGATCTTCGTCTAACCCAATTGAAGGAATGGCTGGCCTCGGTGCCGGATATCAAGCTTCTGCCGGAGTCGATCCGCCCGGCCTCCTCCGATGCCAGCTTTCGCCGCTATTTCCGTGCGGATGCCGCCGATGGCGCCACGTATATCCTGATGGACGCGCCGCCGCCGCATGAAGATGTGCGCCCGTTCATCCACGTCGCCGAAGTATTCGGCGAAACCGGCGTGTCGGTGCCCAAAGTGCTGGCAAAGGATGTGGAACGCGGCTTTCTGCTGCTTTCCGACCTTGGGTCGACGACGTACCTGAATCAACTCAACAACGACAGCGCGCACAAGCTCTACCTCGACGCCATCGACGCTCTGGTGCTGATCCAGGCGCAAAGCAAGCCCGACGTGCTGCCGGAATACGACCGCGCTCTACTGCATCGCGAACTGATGCTGTTTCCCGAATGGTATGTCGGCAAGCATCTCGGCATCACCATGACGGACAAGCAGAGCGCGACGCTCAACAAGGTCTTCGAGACCCTGCTTGCCAACAACCTGGCGCAGCCGCAGGTGTATGTGCACCGCGATTACCATTCGCGCAACCTGATGGTGCTCAGCCAGGGTAATCCCGGCATTCTGGACTTTCAGGATGCGGTGTACGGCCCGATCACCTACGACCTCGTCTCGCTGCTGCGCGACGCCTACATCCAGTGGGACGAAGAAATGGTGCTGGACTGGGCCATCCGCTACTGGGAACGGGCGCGCCGCGCCGGGCTGCCCATGAATCCGGACATCGACGCCTTCTACCGCGACTTCGAATTCATGGGCCTGCAGCGCCATCTGAAAGTGCTCGGCATCTTCGCCCGCCTGTACCATCGCGACGGGAAGGACGGCTACCTGAAAGACCTGCCGCTGGTGATGGAATACACCCGCAAGGCGGCCGGCCGCTACAACGCGCTGGCGCCGCTGATCCGGCTGCTGGACGAACTGGAAGACAAGGCGCCGTCGGTCGGCTATACCTTCTGACGCGAAAAAACGGAATATCGCAAGCATGAAAGCCATGATTTTCGCCGCCGGACGCGGCGAGCGGATGCGTCCGCTGACGGATGAATGTCCGAAGCCGCTGCTGAAAGTGCGCGGCCGGCCGCTCATCGTCTGGCACATCCTGAACCTCGTGCGCGCCGGCATCACCGACATCGTGATCAACCACGCGCACCTCGGCCAAATGATCGAGGAAGCGCTCGGCGACGGCTCGCGCTTCGGCGCGCGCATCGCCTATTCCGCCGAGGGCAGCGCGCTCGAAACCGCGGGCGGGGTTGCGAAGGCGCGCCACCTGCTGGGCGATGAGCCCTTCGTCGCGATTGCCGCCGACATTTATTGTCCGCATTTCGATTTCGAGCAGGTCAAGGACGTGCTCAAGGACAATGACATGTGGGGCAACCCGCACCCGCTCGACAAGCGCGACGTCGCCTGGCTGTACCTCGTGAAGAACCCGCCGCACCATCTGAAAGGCGACTTCGCGCTGCACAGCTTCTCCGTAGTCAATGACGGCGACCCGCGCTACACGTTTTCCGGCATTGGCGTGTACCGGACAGAAATGTTCGATTCCGTCGAATCGGGGCAATCCGCGCAGATCGCTCCCCTCCTGCGCGAATTCGCATCCCGCGGCCAGGTCGGCGGCGAAGTGTATCGCGGCGACTGGACCGATGTTGGAACCCCGGAGAGGCTGGCGCAGCTCAATGGTGAAACCTACGCAAAGGAACGCCCATGAAATCGTATGCAGCCCGACGAGCAGCCTTGATCAAGCAGATGCAGGACAAGCACGGCGGCATCGCCATCCTGCCGACTGCACCCGAAGTCATGCGCAACCGCGACGCGGATTATCCGTATCGCCATGACAGCTATTTCTACTACCTGTCCGGCTTCGACGAGCCGGAAGCCGTGATCGTGCTGGTGGCCGGCGAGAAGAACCAGGCTATCCTGTTCTGCCGCGAGAAAAACCTCGAGCGCGAAATCTGGGATGGCTATCGTTACGGTCCGGAAGCGGCCCGCGAGGCTTTCGGCTTTGATGCGGCGTATCCGATCAGCGCGCTGGATACCGAAATGCCGAAGCTGATGGCCAACACGCCCGCGCTGTTCTACGCGCTAGGCAGCGACAGGAGGCTCGACAAGCAGGTGCAGGGCTGGCTGCAGGCGGTGCGGATGCAGTCGCGCGCTGGCGTCGTCGCGCCATCGATCGTGCATGACGTGCACGTGCTGCTGGACGAAATGCGGCTGGTCAAGGATGAAGAGGAAATCGCGATCATGAAACGTGCCGCCGCGATTTCGTCGGAGGCGCACCGGCGCGCAATGATGACCTGCCGCCCAGGCTTGCGCGAATACCATCTCGAGGCGGAACTTCTGCATGAATTCCGCCGCAATGGCTCGCAATATCCTGCATACGGTTCGATCGTTGCCACCGGCGCGAATGCCTGCGTACTGCACTATCGCGCCAGCAATGCGGAGATCAAGGACGGCGATCTCGTCCTCATCGACGCCGGCTGCGAGCTCGACAGCTACGCTTCAGATATCACCCGCACCTTCCCTGCGAACGGCAGATTCAGCGGGCCGCAGAAGGCGCTCTACGAACTCGTGCTCGCGGCGCAAGCCGCCGCAATCACCGAAGCGCGCCCCGGCAAACGTTTCATGGACGGCCATAATGCGGCGGTCCGGGTGCTTGCCCAAGGCATGCTCGACACCGGTCTGCTGGACAAGGACAAGGTGGGCAGCGTGGACGACGTGATCAGCAAAGGCGCCTATCAACAGTTCTACATGCATCGCACCGGACATTGGCTCGGCATGGACGTGCATGACGTCGGCGAATATCGCGAAGCCAGCGTACTGCAGGGGGAAAAGCCCTGGCGCGTGCTGCAGCCGGGCATGGTGCTGACTGTCGAGCCAGGCATTTATGTCCGCCCCGACCCGGGCGTGCCGGAGCAGTTCTGGCATATCGGCATCCGCATTGAAGACGATGCGCTGGTAACGGAATCCGGATGCGACATCATCACCGCAGCCGCTCCCAAGACGGTCGCCGAGATCGAAGCCGTGATGAAGCATTGAGGCGATGACAACGACGGATTTCGATATCGCCATCTGCGGCGCCGGCCCCGTCGGCCTGGCGCTCGCGCTGCTGCTCGTCAAGCATGGCGCTCCTGCAGGGCGCATTGTCCTGGTCGATGCCAAGCCGCTTGAGACAGCATCGCAGGATCCACGCTCGATCGCACTTTCTTACGGCAGCCGGCAGATCCTCGAAAACATTGGCGCCTGGCCAGTCGTCGCCGACGCCATCCACCAGATCCATGTATCGCGTCGCGGCCACTTCGGCCGCACCATCATCGATCGCGAGGAATATGGCGTGCCCGCGCTCGGTTATGTGGCACGCTACGGCAGCCTGGTATCGACGCTGGCTGCGCTGGCGGATCGGAACGCGGTCGTGACCCTGCGCCCGGTACTCGTCGCCTCTTCCATCGAGCGCGACGAAGAAGTCGAATTGCGATGCGCCGATGGCAAAGCCTTCACTGCGCAAATCATGGTGCAGGCCGAGGGTGGCGTGTTCTCGGAGCAGGCCACGAAATCCGTCAGCCGTGATTACGACCAGACAGCGGTCATCGCGCATGTTGTTTGCAGCAAGCCTGTCGCACATCGCGCCTTCGAACGTTTTACCGAGGAAGGGCCGCTCGCGCTGTTGCCCCAGGATGACGGCTACGCCATGGTCTGGTGCGCCCGCCCCGCGAATGCAGCGCGCCTGGCGGCTCTGCCGGATACGGAATTCCTTGTCGAACTGGAGCGCGCATTCGGCTCCCGGCTTGGCCGCTTCACCAAGGTCAGTCCTCGCGCTGCTTTTCCGCTCGGCCTGAATGCCCACGCGGCTGTTTCATCGCGCACCGTTGCCATCGGCAACGCGGCACAAACCCTGCATCCGGTTGCCGGCCAAGGCATGAACCTCGGCTTGCGCGATGCCGCGGTGCTGGCCCGCCTGCTCGCGCGAGAAGCCACGCCGGAAATGCTGCAGCAATTCATCCGCCTGCGGCAGACGGACCGCAAGCTCACGATCACCCTGACCGATGCATTGGCGCGCATCTTTGCCAGCGCGCCGGACGGGGCCTTGTCACAATCGGCACTGGGTTTTTCGCTCGCACTGGTCGATGCACTCAAACCCGCCAAGCGATTGCTGGCCGAGCACATGCTGTTCGGCAGCAGGCAATAAAGCGATAAAGGAAAAAAAAAGCCGCGCTATGCGCGGCTTTCTTCGCCAATGGCAACCACTCTCAGGCAGCGGCCTTCAGCGACACCAGCACTTCGTCCAGCATCTTCTTCGCATCGCCGAACAGCATGCGGTTGTTTTCCTTGTAGAAGAGCGGATTGTCCACGCCTGCGTAGCCGGAAGCCATGCTGCGCTTCATGACAATCGAGGTCTTGGCCTTCCACACTTCCAGCACCGGCATGCCGGCGATCGGACTGCTCGGATCTTCCTGCGCTGCCGGGTTGACAATGTCGTTGGCGCCGATCACGATCGCCACATCGGTGTCCGAGAAGTCGTCGTTGAGCTCGTCCATCTCCTGCACGATGTCGTAAGGCACCTTGGCTTCCGCCAGCAGGACATTCATGTGGCCCGGCATGCGGCCCGCGACCGGGTGAATGCCAAAGCGCACGTTCACGCCCTTTTCGCGCAACAGCTTGGTGATCTCGTAGACCGTGTGCTGTGCCTGCGCAACCGCCATGCCGTAGCCCGGCACGATGATCACGTTCTTCGCTTCACGCAGCAGCTCGCTGGTCTCGGCAGCCGTGACCGGCACGACTTCGCCGGCCGGTTGTGCAGCACCGCCGCCCGCCGGAGCAGCCTTGCCGCCTTCGGTACCGAAGCCGCCCGCGATCACGCTGATGAAGTTGCGGTTCATCGCACGGCACATGATGTACGACAGGATCGCACCGGAGGAACCCACCAGCGCGCCGGTCACGATCAGCAGGTCATTCGACAGCATGAAGCCGGTCGCTGCCGCCGCCCATCCGGAGTAGCTGTTGAGCATGGACACCACCACCGGCATGTCCGCACCGCCGATCGCCATCACCATATGGATGCCGAACAGCAGCGCAATCACCGTCATGATGACCAGCGGCGTCATGCCGATGTTGATCGTCTCGGCATGCAGGAACTGTGCGCCGAAATAGATCACGACCAGCAGCGCGACGAGGTTGAGCCAGTGGCGTCCCGGCAGCAGCAAGGGCTTGCCGCCGATGCGTCCGGACAGCTTGCCGAAGGCGATGATCGAGCCGGAGAAGGTGATCGCGCCGATCAGAATGCCGACGTAGATTTCCACCTCGTGGATCGCCTTTTCCGCACCGCTGAAATGCGCGCTTGCAGCCGGATCGACATAGCTGGCATATCCGACCAGCGTGGCGGCCAGGCCGACCAGGCTGTGCATCAATGCCACCAGTTCCGGCATCTGCGTCATCTGCACGACGCGCGCCGCATACAGGCCGATCGAGCCGCCGACGACCATCGCGACGATGATCCACGGAATGCCGGCGGTCGTGACATGCTGGCCGAAGATCGTGGCCAGCACGGCGATCGCCATGCCGATCATGCCGTACACATTGCCGCGGCGCGCGGTTTCCGGATTGGAGAGACCGCCGAGGCTGAGGATGAAAAGAATGGTCGCGCCCAGGTAAGCGACTGTTGTGAGGCTTTCAGACATTTTTATCGGCTCCCTCTTATTATTTGCGGAACATCGCCAGCATGCGACGAGTCACGGCGAAACCACCGAACATGTTGATCGTCGTGAGCACGATACCGGCCACGGCCAGCCAACGGATCACGTCGCCCGGACGTTCCACGCCGGAGACCAGCGGCGGAGCGATCTGCACCAGCGCGCCAATGGCGATGATGCTCGATATCGCATTGGTCACGCTCATGAGCGGCGTATGCAGCGAAGGCGTGACGTTCCACACCACCATGTAACCCACGAAGCAGGCCAGCACGAACACGGTGAAGTGTCCGAGGAATGCCGCCGGCGCGTAGGCGCCGATGAGCCAAAACAGGACCGCCGCCACCGCGAACAGGATCGCGATGCGCGAGCCGGACGCCGGTTCGCTTGCCGCGCCGTGCCCGTGGCCGCCCTTCTTGGCGGCCGGCGCTACTGCAGCGGCAGCCGGTTTGGCAGCCGGCGCGGGCGGCAGCTTGGGTGCCGGCGGCGGCCAGGTGACTTCGCCGTCCTTGATGACGGTCAGGCCGCGGATGGCGTCGTCTTCCATGTTGACGTTGATGATTCCGTCCTTGGTCTTGCACAATTCTTCGGTCAGGCGCAGCAGGTTGTTCGAGTACAGCGTCGACGATTGCTTCGACAGGCGGCTGACCAGATCGGTATAGCCGACGATAGTCACGCCATGCTTCACCACCACTTGGCCAGGCTCAGTCAGTTCACAGTTGCCGCCCTGCTCGGCCGCCATGTCGACGATGACGCTGCCCGGCTTCATGCTCTTCACCATCTCCGCAGTAATCAGCTTCGGTGCCGGCTTGCCGGGGATCAAAGCCGTCGTGATGATGATGTCGACTTCCTTCGCCTGCTTGGCATACATCTCGCGCTGGGCCTTCTGGAAGCCCTCGCTCATCACCTTGGCGTAACCGCCGCCGCCGGAGCCCTCTTCCTCGTAATCGACCTTGACGAATTCGCCGCCCAGCGACACCACCTGGTCGGCCACTTCGGCACGGGTGTCATTGGCGCGCACGATGGCGCCCAGGCCTGCGGCGGTACCGATCGCCGCCAGGCCGGCCACCCCTGCGCCTGCGATAAATACCTTAGCCGGCGGAATTTTGCCTGCCGCTGTCACCTGGCCGCTGAAGAAGCGGCCGAATGCATTGGCAGCCTCGATGACAGCGCGATAGCCGGCTACGCCGGCCTGGGAGGTCAACGCGTCCATCTTCTGTGCGCGGCTCAACGTGCGCGGCAGCGAGTCGATAGCCAGCACGGTCACCTTCCTGGCGGCGAGCTGCTTCATCAGCTCAGGATTCTGCGCCGGCCAGATGAAGCTGATCAGCGTCGTGCCCTCGCGCATCATCGCCACTTCTTCGGCGTTAGGCGCGCGGACCTTGAATACGATGTTCGACGCTGCCCAGAGCTTGGCAGCGCCTTCTATGATCTGTGCGCCTGCGGCGCGGTAAGTCTCATCGCTGAAATTGGCTGCGTCACCGGCGCCGGATTCGACCGCGACCGAGAAACCCAGCTTGATGAGTTTTTCAACAACGTCGGGAACGGTTGCAACACGCTTTTCGCCCGGAAAGACTTCCCGTGGTACTCCAATTGTTAGAGGCATACGCTTTCCCCTTGGTGGTTATGGAAGTGGATATTCACGCGGAGGGGACAGCATTGCTGCCGCCCCTTTTCTGTATTTTTTGAACAGGAAGGGCTTGGCGCCTTCATGCGGGAGATTTCTTGAGCCCGGTGATCTGGTTCTTCTCATCGACAAAAACAATCTTTGGCACATAGGTTTCGACCTCGGCATCGCTCATCGGTGCATATGTGCAGATGATCAGCAGATCTCCCAGGTGTGCGCGCCGCGCAGCTGCGCCATTGAGCGAAATCTCGCCACTGCCGCGCTTGCCCTTGATCGCATAGGTCGAAAAGCGTTCGCCGTTGTTGATATTGTAGAGTTCGATCTTTTCAAATTCCTTGATGTCGGCTGCTTCCAGCAAATTCTGGTCGATGCCGCACGAACCTTCGTAGTGCAGGTCGGCCTGCGTAACCGTCACCCGATGGATCTTCGACCGAAGCATGATACGTTGCATTTTCTCTCCTACTGATTACAAAAATTCCTTGCCGCTAAAGCGCATGGCATGGCGGCACGCTGATTTCCGATGGATGTGCGGGATACGGCCGTACGACGTGTCCGACCGCGGTTCGGCGGATGTGCCGACTTTCATGAACTTCCCCAATGCCGAAATTCTTACATCGATCTTACACGGAAACCAAAAAATAGCACAACCGTCCTTTTTTATTCTCTTGCCGCTCAGGATCCCTGAGCGTGCATTTCTTGCCTGCTTATTGCGTGCTTATTGCCTGCTTATTGCCGGTTTCCTGTGAGGATAAATGAAAAAAACAGCGAAAGAGGAATTTAGCGGCATTTTTCCGCGACCATTGAAAACTTGTAAGAAAAAATTGTGCGACATCAAGAAGTTTTCCGTGCCGACCGTGATTATTCCGCTTCTCGGCAAACCGTTTGCGCCACGAGGCACCTTCATGCGTCTGCCGGGCGCGGCACAAGCGCGCCATGCACGGTAAAATGGCGCCCTCTTCAAGGGATACTATGAGTGAAGTCTGGAAACCTTCTGTGACGGTCGCTGCGATCATCGAGCGCGACGGCCGGTTCCTGCTGGTCGAGGAAGAGACCAGCGATGGCATTCGTTTCAACCAGCCGGCCGGGCATCTCGACCCCAACGAGTCTCTGATCGATGCCGTTGCACGGGAGACAATGGAAGAAGCGGCGCATGAGTTTGTTCCGACGGCGCTGGTCGGCATGTACATGTCGCGCTACCTTTCCTCGCGCACCGGGCAGCAGGTCACCTATCTGCGCTTTGCCTTTTCAGGCGAAGTCGGGCGTGCGCTCGACCGTCCGCTCGACCATGGCATCCTGCGCGCGGTGTGGATGACGCGCGAGGAAATGCTCGAATGCGAGGAAAAGCACCGCAGCCCGTTGGTGCTGCGCTGCGTCGACGATTACCTCGCGGGAAAGCGTGCGCCTCTTTCGCTGATCTATACGCATCCGAGTGCCACCGGGGTACCGAATGGCTAGGAAGCGCGTGGTCATCGGCATGTCCGGCGGTGTCGATTCGTCAGTGTCCGCGTGGCTGCTCAAGGAGCAGGGCTATGAAGTCATCGGCCTGTTCATGAAGAACTGGGAAGACGACGACGACTCGGAATACTGCTCGTCGCGCCAGGACTGGATCGACGCGGCCAGCGTCGCCGACGTGGTCGGCGTCGACATCGAGGCAGTCAATTTCGCCGCCGAATACAAGGACCGCGTCTTCGCCGAATTCCTGCGTGAATACCAGGCTGGACGCACTCCCAATCCTGATGTGCTGTGCAATGCCGAGATCAAGTTCAAGGCCTTTCTCGACCATGCCATGAAGCTCGGCGCCGACCTGATTGCAACCGGCCATTATGCCCGTGTGCGCCAGAATGAATCGGGCCGGTTTGAATTGCTCAAGGCGCTCGACGCCAGCAAGGACCAGAGCTACTTCCTGCACCGACTCAACCAGGCGCAGGTGTCGAAAACGCTGTTCCCGCTCGGCGAAATTCCCAAGACGGAAGTGCGCCGGATCGCGGAAAAGATCGGCCTGCCGAATGCGAAAAAAAAGGACTCGACCGGTATCTGTTTCATCGGCGAGCGCCCTTTCCGCGAATTCCTGAACCGTTACCTGTCCTACAAGCCGGGGCCCATGATGACGCCGGATGGAACGAGCGTCGGCACGCATGTGGGCCTGAGTTTTTACACGCTCGGCCAGCGCAAGGGTATCGGTATCGGCGGCATGAAGTCCTACCAGAATGCCGAAGGAAGCAGCGACGCCTGGTATGTGGCGAGGAAGGACATCGAGCACAACACCCTCTACGTGGTGCAAGGCCACGATCATCCCTGGCTGCTTTCGTCTGCGCTCGAGGCGGAACAGGCTAGCTGGATCGCGGGCGAGCCACCTGCGCCCGGACGCCTGCATGCGAAGACACGCTACCGGCAGTCGGACGTGCCCTGCGAGTTTGCTCCGACAGGTGCCGCAGGCTTTTCGCTCGCCTTCCCGGATGCGCAATGGGCGGTCACACCGGGCCAGTCCGCCGTCCTCTACGATGGTGAAGTATGCCTCGGCGGCGGCATAATCGGCAGCCATGTCACGATGGCTGGATGAATCCCTCTTCCGTCATGACTGCGCATTAATAGAATTGCCACACTAATTATTTCCTGATTAAGATGTCGGCATTGCCGGTTTGCTAATTTGCAACGGCAACGCTCATCGACGTTTTGATTCATTTCTCAACATCAGGGACGGTAATTTATGGCAATTCCAACTTCTCGCGCCTCGGTGGCGGCGCTATTCGTTACGAGCATTCTCATGGCCGCGTGCGGCGGTGGCGGCGGCACATCCGGCCCGACGAGCGGCCAGGCTGGCAGCTCGACACCAGTGACGGGCGTTGCCATTACCTCGGCCAATTCCAGGGACGTCAGCGCCCAGGTCTATTCCGCGTCCCAGGGCTTGAATAACCAGGTCACGAGCACGCCGGCGATTGTGACCGCAGTCAGCACCAGCGGCAACGGGACCGGCATCATCGACGCCATGCTGCAGCAGATCTATTTTGCGCTCAAGCACCCCGCGCCCGGCCTCGCAGTGGGCGTCACCGCGACTGATACCGTCGCGTGCAGCGGCGCGGGCAGCGCGACCTTTGCAGCAAATGTCGCCAACGCCAATACGGTCACGTCGGGAGACCATGTCAACATCAGCACCAGCAACTGCGTGGAAGGCACGGTCAAGATGAATGGCGTGATGGATATTGTCTTTAACAGTGTTTCGGGCACGCCATCCGAAACTTCCGCATGGAGCGCATCGCTGGCCGTCACCTTCAGCGCATTTTCAGTGACGGAGGGCTTTACCGGCGCCTCGAATACCGCGACAGGCGATCTTGCCCTGATCTACAACCAGTCCGGTCTCAATGACGCCAGTTTCTCCGGCAGCGGGAATTCGCTGCAAATGCATGTCGTGAGCAGCACCTCGACCAGCGACTACACGCTGACTGCCTATACCTATTCCGGATCCGTCACCCCGGCGAACCTCTACACCTACCGATCGAACTTCACCGTCAGTGGTGACTTCCCGCGCGTGGGAAGTGCCAACTACGTGGTGCGCACCACGACGGACTTCAAGCAGCAGCGCGGCTCCTATCCATCGCAAGGCGTGATGACAATCACTGCGAATGACCATTCCTCGCTCAAATTCACGGTGCTAAACACCACCAGCGTTCAGCTCGGACTGGACAAGAACGGCGACGGCACGATGGAAGACAGTATCACCACTACCTGGGCGGATCTGAAAACCCTCTTCTGATTATTGCCGAAAGAGTAATTCCGAAAAACCGCGGGGCGCACAAGCGCCCCTGCTTTTTTCCGGCGTACAATGAAAGCGGTGCCGCCATGAAACCTTTTCAAGTCTCCCTTTCCATTCTTGCCGGGCTGCTTGCCTCTGCGCCAGCCTTTGCGCAATCGGAATACTCCATGGGCGCCGGGCTGCGCTATGTGCGCATGACAGAAATGGATGCCAGCGGGCGGCAGCTTGTCCGCGAACATGGCTGGCTACCTGGCGTCGGCCTGAACGCAACGCGCCGCTACCAGGCATGGACTTTCGGCCTTTCCGGCGAGATCTATGGCGCGAACCTGGATTACGATGGCCGCCTGCAAAACGGCGTACCGTTCACCACGGATACGGCAACCACGCAAGGCCGCATCGCTGCGGAAGTGACACGCCAACTAACCGAGAATACGGCACTTGTCGGTGGACTCGAATATGACGGATGGCGGCGTCATGTGCTCGGGCGCGACGGCATTGCCGGCGTCAGGGAAAACTATTCTTCCTGGCGACTGCTTGCCGGAGCGGCCAGCAGCGCGTGGCATACCTCCTCGACGGATTTCAGGCTGAAGGGCCTTCTGGTACTGGCCGGCCCTGAACGCCTGCATGCGCATTTCGAAAACCAGCTCTATGACGACGCAGTGCTGAACACCAAGTCAGCGCAAGGACTGCGCCTCGATCTGACGGGTTACCCGCGCGCATTCCCGCGTTTCTCCTTCGGCATCAATGTCGACTGGATGCGGATCCGGCGCAGCAACGACGAAGTCCTGCGCAAGGACGGACTCCCGACCGGCACGGTGACTCAGCCGGAACACGAGCGGAGTGCGATCGGATTTCACGCGGGTTACCACTTCTAGTACTCCGCCACACCGGTATTTCCGTCAGTGAATACTGACTTTTCAGCAAGTCCTTACTCCTAAACAATGTCGGATTGTCTTCGTCCGTCGCGATTTGGATGCCAGCGATATTTTCACAGCCCGCCGAAAAGCTCTTGCAATCCCCATTCAGATGGTCAATAATTTGAATAAGAATTGTTCTCATTTGCGATTCTGGCCAGATTAATCTGCCTCTGCTTCCAAGGCTGAACGTATTCGGCCGAGCTATCGCGCCTCGTGGGTGACGCAAGACGAACACTTCTTCATGTTTCGCAAAACATCGAGGTACTTCCATGATTGTCTGTGTCTGCCAAAACGTTTCCGAAAGCAAGATTCGTCAAGCCGTAAATTCAGGGATAACGACAATGCCGGCGCTGCGGACTGAACTCGGTGTCGGAACCTGCTGCGGAAAATGCCATTCCTGCGCCAAGACCGTTTTACGAGAATGCCTTGAAGAGGGCGTTCGCGAAGCACAACCCCTGATGTTTTCCACCGCAATCGCCGCATAACAGTTCCCCCCATCACTTTGCCGCAACCCAGCGACACGACTGGCGCATACGAACACGGCGATGGAAAAAATGAACTCGTCGTCTATGATGAGTATTCAAGCCCGAATCGGCTTGGTCCGCACTGCCGCATGAAAACCATCCACATCTCACTGTCGAGGCATTCATGAAGGGTGATCCCAACATCATCAAGTTGCTCAACACGCAGCTCACGAGCGAGCTCACCGCCATCAATCAGTATTTCCTGCACGCCCGCATGTACAAGCATTGGGGACTCGGAAAAATCGCTGCGAAGGAATACGAAGAATCCATCGATGAAATGAAACATGCGGATGGTCTAATCAACCGTATCCTGATGCTGGACGGTCTGCCGAATCTCCAGGCCCTCGACAAGCTGCTGATCGGAGAAAACGTGGCGGAAATGCTGGAATGCGATCTCAAGCTCGAGCAGGCAGCCCAGCTCACCCTCAAGGATGGCATTGCCGCCTGCGAAGCGGCGAAAGACTATGTAACGCGCGACCTCCTGCAGGACCTGCTGGACGCCACGGAAGAGCATATCGAATGGCTGGAAACCCAGCGTGAACTGATCGACAAGATGGGCCTGCCGAACTACCTCCAGGCGCAAATGGGCGATTAATCGATCGATCAGGCGTTCGATGAAATGTCGGCACAATGAAAAAGGGCAGTCGAACATTCGACTGCCCTTTGCATGTCTGCCTTGCACGCAGCTTATTGCGGGATCGTATCCTTGAACGACTGCCGCTCGGAAAGCTTGTCGAACAACTTCGCAAGATTCGCATGCTCACCGCGCCAATCGATTTCCGGGAAGCGAAACGTCAGCCAGCCGAGTGCACAACCCACTGCAACGTCGGCGAGAGTGTAGTGATTGCCGCAGCAGAAAGGTGTGTCTTTCAATCCTGCGGACATCGCTTTTAGGCCTGCGTTGACCTTGTTCATCTGGCGCTGGATCCATTCGGGGCTTTGCTGCGATTCCGGGCGTTGTGTGCGTTCAAGACGCACCAGAACGGCCGCATCGAGCACGCCGTCTGCCAAAGCTTCCCAGCATTTGATCTCAGCCCGTTCGCGCCCGTTGGGCGGGATCAGCTTGCCGACGGGCGTCAGCGTGTCGAGGTATTCCACAATCACGCGCGAATCAAACATTGCGCCGCCGTCTTCCATGATCAGGCATGGCACTTTGCCGAGGGGATTGGATTCCTGGATCGTCGTGTCAGGAGCCCAGACATTTTCCAGAACGAGCTCGTAATCGAGCTTTTTTTCCGCCATCACAACGCGGACTTTGCGAACGTAAGGACTGGCAAGCGAACCGATGAGTTTCATAGATGCAAATGTTAAGAGTTGCTTGCGATTATAGCATTGAGGAACTGCGCATCAGCGCATGCGAGAGGCCCGCCGGTAGGCAAGAATGGCGCGCGGCGGGTTCTTTCGCGCCTGTAGCAGATGGTAAAATGGCGGATTCCATCGCGTTTGCGTCGCGATTTCACCATTTCCCCGCGTTTTTTACTGACTTCACCGCATTTCACTATCATGCCGCTCTCCTCCCTTTCCGCCCTCTCACCGTTGGATGGACGCTACGCCGCCAAGACCGACAAGCTGCGTCCGATCCTGTCCGAAGCCGGCTTCATGCACCATCGCGTGAAGGTGGAAATCGCCTGGCTGCAGGCATTGTCGAATGCCGGCTTTGCTGAAATCAAACCCTTCTCCGCCACCGCCAGTGGAATCCTGGACAAGCTGGCGAACGAGTTCGGCGAAACGGATGCCGCGCGCATCAAGGAAATCGAAGCGGTCACCAATCATGACGTCAAGGCTGTCGAGTACTGGCTGAAGGAGAAGGTGAAAGATGTGCCGGAGCTTGTCACGGCATCCGAATTCATTCACTTCGCCTGCACCTCGGAAGACATCAACAACACATCGCACGGCATGATGCTCAAAGCCGCGCGCGACAGCGTGCTGCTGCCGGCCTTGCAGGACGTGATCACGAAGCTGACTGCAATTGCGCACGACAACGCCGCGCTGCCGATGTTGTCCCGTACCCACGGCCAGCCCGCCAGCCCGACCACCCTGGGCAAGGAAATCGCAAATGTCGTTGCCCGCCTGAAGCGCGCCGTGCAACGCATCGCTTCAGTTGAAATCCTGGGCAAAATGAACGGCGCAGTCGGCAACTACAATGCTCACCTGTCCGCCTATCCTCATTTCGACTGGGAGTCGTTTTCGAAGAGCGTGATCGAGCAGCGCCTCGGGCTGGTTTTCAATCCGTACACCATCCAGATCGAACCGCATGACTACATGGCGGAACTATTCGACGCGATCGCGCGCACCAACACCATCCTGCTCGATCTGAACCGCGACATCTGGGGCTACATTTCGCTCGGTTATTTCAAGCAGCGCACCAAGGCCGGCGAGATCGGCTCGTCCACCATGCCGCACAAGGTCAATCCGATCGACTTCGAGAACTCCGAAGGCAATCTTGGCCTGGCAAACGCAATGCTGAAGCATCTGTCGGAAAAACTGCCCGTATCGCGTTGGCAACGCGACCTGACCGACTCGACGGTTCTACGCAACATCGGTGTCGCATTCGGCTATGCCGTGCTCGCTTATGACAGTTGCCTGCGCGGCCTGAATAAGCTGGAAGTCAATCCGGCGCGACTGGCTGAAGACCTGGATGCGACGTGGGAAGTGCTGGCCGAGCCGGTGCAAACCGTCATGCGCCGTTATGGCATCGAGAATCCGTATGAGCAATTGAAGGAACTCACGCGCGGCAAAGGCATTTCGAAGGAAGCGCTGCGCGAGTTCATCAATAGCCTCGCCATTCCGCAGGAGGCGAAGACCCACCTGCTGGAAATGACGCCGGCAAACTATATCGGCCACGCCGAAAAGCTGGCGCGCAAGGTCTGATCCTGCCCCGGAGCGGACGTATCCAGACGTCCGCTCTCCCACCGATCTCTTCTCCCCCAAGTACACGCAAGCGCCCGCTCCGGCATGGCCGGGTGCGCGACTTGTGGTTGCGCGAAAAATACCGAAGGTTGCTATGATATGTCTCCCTGCTTGCCTGGCGATAATTTCCCAAGGCTGCATGTTTTTACCTCAAACACAGGAGAACGTATGAAGCATCTGTTTGCCGGCATCTCGTTGACTGCCCTGATTGTCATTCCCTTTTCCGCCCAAGCGCAATTCGCCAAGGTGGAAGATGCCGTCAAGTATCGCCAATCCTCATTTTCCGTGATGGGTACGCACATGGGCCGCGTTGGCGCAGTGGTCAAGGGGGAGAAGGCATACGACAAGGCTGCGGTGGAGGCGGACGTGGCCGTCATTGAAACGATGTCGCGACTTCCATGGAGCGCTTTCCCGACGAATTCGAACCTGGCCAACTCGAAGGCGAAGCCGGAAATCTGGAAAGAACAGGACAAATTCAAGGCCGCGGCGGACAAGATGCAGTCCGAAGTGGCCAAGCTTGCCGTAGCCGCGAAATCGGGCGACCAGGGTGCGATCAAGGCTGCATTCGGCACAACCGGCCAGGCGTGCAAGAGCTGCCACGACGACTTCCGCAACAAGTAAATCCGCCATCCTGATCCGCCCGCTATGGCCGGGCGGATTTCCCTTTAGTTCGTCAAGAGTCCCAAGACCACAAGGGCCGCACCACGCAGGAATTATGCAAGTGGTTGCGGCGACAAGGTTACGACGTAATACACCACTGCCGCACAGATCGCAAAAATCGCCAGTGCGAACAAACGCATCACCCACGAGTCGTTGGCGGCAGGCGCATCGAAATCGACCTGCTGATCCCCCGAAATCATGGGGCCGACCAGGTTCTGCTTCTTCCTGAACACGTAAAAGACGATCGCGGCTACATGCAATCCCACCAGCACGTACAACAGTGTGCCGCTGACTTCCTTGTGAAACCAGGTGACCTGGTCGGACAAATCCTTGCTGATGAATTTGACCAGAGGACCGTCGTTAGCAATGTCATCATTCGAATACAGGCCGGTGAGTGCCTGCGCCAGCAGGTTGGCGAGCAGGGCGAATACCGAGAGGCTGCCAAGCGGATTGTGGCCGAGCAATCCATCCTTCCGCCCCTGGCTGCTGTTGCGGATATAGGCAAGGATCGCGGCCGGTCCGTAGACGAAGCTGGCAAAACGGGCATACCGGCTGCCGACAAGCCCCCACAGGATACGGAAGGCAATCAGCGCCAGCACTGCATAGCCCGCCCGGAAATGCCATTCCATGGCGTTGCCGCCGATTTCCTGGGTGATTACCGCCGTCACCACGAGCGTGACCAGCGACCAGTGGAACAGGCGGGTCGGCAGATCCCATACACGCACTTTTTTCATGGTTTTTCTCCCCAATTCGAAGCGTCAAGAAAAAAGCCGGCTCGCAAGCCGGCTTTGGTCCCGCAGGCATCAATCAGACGACTGCGCCACCCGTTTCATCCTTTTCCTTCACCGGCTTGACCAGGTCTTCGCGCTTGACGCCCAGCCACATTGCAACGGCCGCCGCAACGAACACCGACGAATAAATGCCGAACAGAATGCCGATGGTCAGCGCAAGAGCGAAGTAATGCAGCGTCGCTCCGCCGAGGAAGAGCATCGACAACACCATCAATTGCGTACACCCGTGGGTGATGACGGTCCGCGACATGGTGCTGGTGATCGCATTGTCGATCACGTGCATGACCGTAGCCTTGCGCAGCTTGCGGAAGTTCTCGCGTATCCGGTCGAAGATAACGACTGATTCATTCACCGAATAGCCCAGTACCGCCAGCACACCGGCCAGCACCGACAGAGAGAATTCCCACTGGAAGAAGGCGAAGAAGCCAAGAATGATCACCACGTCGTGCAGGTTGGCAATGATGGCGGCCACAGCGAATTTCCATTCGAAGCGGATCGCCAGGTAAATCATCACGCCGATCACCACCATCGCGAGCGCGGACAAGCCGTCATGCGCAAGCTCTTCACCGACCTGCGGGCCGACGAACTCGACGCGCTGCAGCTTCACGTCCGGGGCGTGCGTCTTCAGCGCCGACATGACGTTTTCACTCTGCTGCGCCGAGGTCGTCCCCTTCTTCACGGGGAGGCGGATCATCACGTCCTGCGCGGTGCCAAAATTCTGCACCTGGGTGTCGGTGTAGCCAAGCCCTTCGACTGACTTGCGAATGGCCTCGATGTTGGCAGGCTTCGCATAGGTCACCTCCATCACCGTGCCGCCGGTAAATTCAATCGACAGATGCAAGCCCTTGTGCCAGAGGAAGAACACGGCGGCAACGAACGTGACCGCGGAGATCACGTTGAATACCAGCGCGTGGCGCATGAAGGGAATATCTTTTTTGATGCGGAAAAATTCCATGTCACATCCTGTTATTCAGTGTTGCTCTCACTCGTCCCGGCTTTGCCGGCAACCAGTTTCGCATCGCCCCCACTGTAGTAGGGGGCAACACATTACGCTTTCTCCGGCTTCCAGATCTGGCCAATCGAGACCGACGCCAGCTTCTTCTTGCGGCCGTACCAGAGGTTGACCACGCCGCGCGACACGAACACTGCCGAGAAAATGGAAGTCAGGATGCCCAGGCAGTGCACCACGGCAAAGCCGCGGATCGGGCCGGAGCCGAAGATCAGGAGTGCCAGACCGACGATCAGCGTTGTCACGTTCGAGTCAAGAATCGTGGCCCACGCGCGCTCGAAGCCCGCGGCAATCGCCGCCTGAGGCGTATTGCCCGACCGCAGTTCTTCGCGGATGCGCTCATTGATCAGCACGTTGGCGTCAATTGCCATACCCAGCGCCAGCGCGATAGCGGCAATGCCCGGCAAGGTGAGCGTAGCCTGCAGCAGCGAGAGCAGTGCGACCAGCAGGAAGACGTTGACAGCCAGCGCCAGCACGCTGAAGAAGCCGAACAGCATGTAGTACACCATCATGAACACGGAAATCGCCACGAAGCCATACAAGGTGGAGTTGAAGCCTTTCTTGATGTTCTCGGCGCCAAGTGCCGGGCCGATAGTGCGTTCCTCGACGATTTCCATCGGCGCAGCCAGGGAGCCGGCGCGCAGCAGCAGCGCGAGGTCATTGGCGGCTTCGGAAGAACCCATCCCGGTGATCTGGAAACGCGAGCCCAGTTCGTCACGGATGGTGGCCACGGTCAGCACTTCGCCTTTACCCTTTTCGAACAGCACGATGGCCATCAGCTTGCCGATCTTGTCACGGGTGGCCTCGCGCATCTTGCGACCACCGTCGCCGTTCAAGTCGATGCCGACCGCCGGCTGCTGGTTCTGGTCGAAGCTGGCTGTTGCATTCGAGATGTAATCGCCCGTGATAATCGGATCCTTGTACAGCACCACGGGTGCACCCTTGCCCACCTTGAACAGCTCGGAACCGAACGGGATAGCGGCGCTTTCCTCCGAGCCGCGCGGCACGGATTCATCCACCATGCGGACCTCCAGCGTCGCGGTGCGGCCGATGATGTCCTTGGCGCGCGATACATCCTGCACGCCGGGCAACTGGACGACGATTCGGTCGGCGCCCTGGCGCTGGATCAGCGGTTCGGCGACGCCGAGTTCATTGACGCGCTTGGACAGGGTGCTGATGTTCTGTTGTACCGCATTTTCCAGCGTCGTCTTCAGCGCTTCCGGCTTCATGGTGGCAACCAGCGTCAGGTCGCTACCCTCGCCGGCCTCGGCCAGGACCAGTTCGCCGAGTTGGGAAGCCAGCACTTCCTTTGCCTTGGCGCGGGTTTCCTGGTCGCGGAACCTGACTTCGATGGTATCGCCGTTGCGGTTGATTCCGGCATGACGGACATTCTTGTCACGCAGCAGGCTGCGCACGCTGGCCTGCAATCCTTGCAGACGCTTGTTCAGCACCGCCTTGGTATCGACCTGCATGAGGAAGTGCACGCCGCCGCGCAGATCCAGGCCGAGCGACATCGGCAGCGCGTGCAGGCTTTGCAGCCAGCCGGGCGTGTTCGACAACAGGTTGAACGCGACGCTGTAGGTGGGATCGGTCGGATCGGTATTCAGCGACTTTTCGAGCAAAGCCTTGGCCTTGAACTGGGTGTCCGTATCGTTGAAGCGGGCGCGCACTGAACCATGGTTGCCGGTCACGTCGTAGAACACGCCGTCCGGCTTGATCCCTGCGTCCTGCAGCACCTGCGTGACCCTGTCCATCATGCTGCTGTCGACCTTGACGGTGGCCTTGGCGCTGCTCACCTGCACGGCAGGCGATTCACCGAAGAAGTTCGGCGCCGTGTACAAGGCCCCGAAGATCAGGGCGATGACGATCGTGACGTATTTCCAGAGGGGATAGCGATTCATAGGATTTCAGCTTGGATTGTCGGGCTTGCTCGAAACATCGGGATGCAGCAATCACGCACCCCGCGTTTGCCCCGATTACAGCGACTTGATGGTGCCCTTCGGCAACAACGTGGAAACAGCCGCCTTCTGGACGACGACTTCGGTGCCATCGGCCACTTCGACGGTGACATAGGCGTCCGTCACCTTCGTGACCCGGCCGAGGATACCGCCGGCGGTAACGACCTCATCGCCCTTGGCCAAGGCCTCCATCATGGACTTCTGCTCCTTCTGACGCTTCATCTGCGGGCGGATCATCAGGAAGTACAGCACCACAAACATCAGGATGATGGGCAGGAAGCTCATCAGGCTGCTTTCGGGCCCTGCGGCCGCGGTTTGTGCATATGCATTGGAAATGAACACGTTATTGCTCCAGGTTGTCATGAGGATCAACCCGGCATTTTAGCATTCACCGCCCGTTTTCCCTGCAATGTTGAAAAACCCTTCCATTCGGGCGATCTTATCCACGGAGGACACGGAAAACACGGAAACTTTTCTGACGGGATTTTTCCGTGCTTTCCGTGTTTTCCGTGGACAAGCAACGAGCTACACGCCCCGCGCCCGATCCCTGTGGAACTGCACGACGAATGCCTGGAAGCGGTCGGCGTCGATGGCGGCGCGCATTTCGCGCATCAGTTGCAGGTAGTAATGCAGATTATGGATAGTGTTAAGGCGCGCACCGAGGATCTCGCCTGCGCGGTGCAGGTGATACAGGTAGGCGCGCGAGAAGTTGCGGCAGGCATAACATTCACAGGTTTCGTCGAGCGGCTGCTCGTCGTCCTTGTAGCGCGAATTCTTGATCTTGATGTCGCCGAAGCGCGTGAACAGCCAGCCGTTGCGGGCGTTGCGTGTGGGCATGACGCAGTCGAACATGTCGACGCCGTTCGCCACGCCGGCCACCAGGTCCTCGGGCGTGCCGACGCCCATCAGATAATGCGGCTTGTCCTCCGGCAGGCGCGGGCCGATGTGTTGTAGCACGCGCATCATTTCTTCCTTCGGCTCGCCGACCGACAAGCCACCGATCGCGTAGCCTTCGAAGCCGATTTCCTGCAGGCCGGCCAGCGATTCATCACGCAGGCTTTCGAACATGCCGCCCTGCACGATGCCGAACAAGGCATTCGGATTTTCGCCGCGGTCGAATTCGTCGCGCGAGCGTTTCGCCCAGCGCAGCGACATGCGCATCGATTTCGCCGCCTCCTGCTCGGAAGCCGGATTGCCGTCGATTTCATAGGGCGTGCATTCGTCGAACTGCATCACGACGTCGGAATTGAGCACGCGCTGGATCTGCATGGAGACCTCCGGCGAGAGGAACAGCTTGTCGCCGTTGATCGGTGAGGCGAACTTGACGCCCTCTTCGGTGATCTTGCGCATCGCGCCGAGCGAAAAGACCTGGAAACCGCCGGAGTCGGTGAGGATGGGCTTGTTCCAGCCGATGAAACGATGCAGACCGTCGAACTTGCCGACCACGTCGAGCCCGGGACGCAGCCACAAATGAAAGGTATTGCCGAGGATGATCTGGGCATCGATCTCGTGCAGTTCGGCTGGCGACATCGCCTTGACCGAGCCGTAGGTGCCGACCGGCATGAAGATCGGGGTTTCAATCACGCCGTGGTTGAGCGTCAGGCGGCCGCGGCGTGCCTTGCCGTCGGTCTTGATGAGTTTGAAATTCAGCATGTGGGGTTCTTCGTGAGGAGCATGGCATCGCCATAGCTGAAAAAGCGGTAGCGCTGTGCGATCGCGTGCGCGTAGGCGCTGCGGATCCGCTGGTAGCCGGCGAAGGCCGACACCAGCATCAACAGGGTCGATTTCGGCAGGTGGAAGTTGGTGATCAGGCGATCCACCGTCTTGAACGCGTAGCCTGGCGTGATGAACAGATTGGTATCCGCGCTGCCCGCCTGCAGCGCTCCGGATTGTGATGCCGATTCAAGCGCGCGCATGCTGGTGGTGCCGACCGCGATCACGTCGTGCCCTGCGGCCTTCGTCGCCTGCACGGCATCGACCGTCTCCTGCGACATGGTGTACCACTCGCTATGCATCTTGTGCTCGGCCAGGTTCTCGGTGCGCACCGGCTGGAAGGTGCCGGCGCCGACATGCAGTGTCACGTAGGCGAAGCGCACTCCCTTGTCGCGCAGTCTGTCGAGCAGGGGCTGGTCGAAATGCAGACCGGCCGTCGGCGCCGCGACCGCGCCCGGCTCTCTCGCATAGACGGTCTGGTACCGCTGTTCGTCGAAATCGCTTGCAGTGTGTTCGATGTAGGGCGGCAGCGGCAGGTGGCCGTGTTTTTCGATCAGGTCGAAGACATCCGCCGGGAAAGTGAGCGTGAAGAATTCGCCCGCCCGTTCGCCGACCACGACGTCGAAAGCATCGGCAAGACGCATCCTGCTGCCTGCCTGCGGCGACTTGGAGGCGCGCACCTGGGCAAGCACGGTGCGATGGTCGAGCACACGCTCGATGAGCACCTCGACCTTGCCGCCGGTTTCCTTGGCGCCGAAGAAGCGCGCCTTCAGCACGCGAGTATTGTTGAACACCAGCAGGTCGCCCGGCGCGAGCAGGTCGACAATGTCCGCAAAGGCGCGGTCGATCAGGCGGTCGCCGTCGACATGCAGCAAGCGGGACGCACTGCGTTCGGGCAGCGGCAATTGCGCGATCAGCTCCTGCGGCAGGTCAAAATCGAAATCGGAAAGCGAATACATGCGTGAGAATGAATGGCGTGGAGGCCGAATGTGCGGTGTAATACCACTTCGGAGAAGGCGCCCATTCTTGACAGAATTGCCATACAATGGCTGACGCGCTTCGTCCGACCTCCGTCGAATCAAACCCTCTATTCTACGCCCTGCCGCTCGATTTACATTGGATATGCCCGCCGCCCAGCGAAAGCCCGCAGCCACTGCCAAACGCAAGACCAGCACCACCCAGGACAAGCTCGCGAAGCTCGGCCTGCGCACGGACATGGACCTGGCGCTGCACCTGCCCCTGCGCTACGAGGACGAAACGAAAATCGTGCCGATCCACGAGGCGGGTTTCATGGCCGGCAATGCGGCGCAGGTGGAAGGCGTGGTCACCGAATGCGACGTCCAGTACCGTCCGCGGCGCCAGCTCGTCGTGACCATCGCGGACAACTCCGGCCAGCTGGTGATGCGTTTCCTGAATTTCTATGGCAGCCAACTGAAGCAACTGGCCGTCGGCACGCGAGTGCGCGCGCGCGGCGAGGTGCGGCACGGATTCTTTGGCGCGGAGATGGTGCACCCGACCTACAAGGTGGTGCAGGAAGACGATCCGCTGCCCGACGCGCTGACGCCCGTCTATCCTGCCGGCGAGGGCTTATCACAAGCCTATCTTCGCAAGGCGATCGCCAACGCGCTGTCTCGTATCGACTGGCGCGACACGCTCAAAACGGAGCTGCTGGCATCGCTCGAGCTGCAGGCCTTCGCGCCGTCTGTGAAGCTGCTGCACAGCCCGCCGCCGGACGTGGACGAACATGCCCTGATGGAGCGCACGCATCCGGCATGGATACGCATGAAATTCGACGAGCTGCTGGCGCAGCAGCTCTCCCTCAAGCGCGCGCAGGCCGCACGCCGCGCGAAAGGTGCCGCGGCCCTGCCGGTGATTGGCAATTTGTCACGACAATTCCTCGCCAACCTGCCCTTCCAGCTGACCGGCGCACAGCAGCGTGTGCTGGAGGAGATCCGCACCGACCTGCGGGAATCCTTTCCAATGCAGCGCCTGCTGCAAGGCGACGTCGGCAGCGGCAAGACCGTGGTCGCGGCAATGGCGGCGGCGCAGGCCATCGACAGCGGCTTCCAGGCCGCGTTGATGGCCCCGACCGAAATTCTCGCCGAACAGCACTTCCGCAAGATCGCCCTCTGGATGGAACCGCTCGGCGTGAAGGTCGCGTGGCTGACCGGCAGCCTGAAGAAAAAGGAAAAAGAGGCGTCACAGGCGATGATCGAATCTGGTGAAGCGCAACTGGTCATCGGCACGCATGCGCTGATCCAGGAAGGCGTGGAGTTCGCGCGGCTCGGGCTGGTGATCGTCGACGAACAGCATCGCTTCGGCGTCGGACAGCGGCTAGCCCTGCGCAACAAGGGACTTGAAGCGAACGGCGCGATGCAGACCGTGCCGCATCAGCTGATGATGTCCGCCACGCCGATTCCACGCACGCTGGCGATGACGTATTACGCCGACCTGGAAGTGTCGGTGATCGATGAACTCCCGCCGGGGCGCACGCCCATCGTCACGCGTGTCGTTGACCAGAACCGGCGCGATGAAGTGATCGAACGGGTGCATGCAGCCGCGCTGGAAGGACGGCAGGTGTACTGGGTCTGCCCGCTGATCGAAGAATCGGAGGCGCTGCAATTGCAGACCGCGACCGACACGCATGCGATGCTGGCGCAGGAGCTTCCCGACCTGAACGTCGGACTGGTGCACGGCCGCATGAAGCCGGCGGAAAAGCAGGTGATGATGGATGCCTTCTCGCGTGGCGACGTCCATCTGCTGGTCGCCACGACCGTGATCGAGGTCGGCGTCGACGTGCCGAATGCGTCGCTGATGGTGATCGAACATGCGGAGCGCTTCGGCTTGTCGCAATTGCATCAATTGCGAGGGCGCGTTGGCCGTGGATCGGCAGCGAGTGTGTGCCTGCTGCTATACCAGAGCCCGCTCGGACCGGTGGCGAAGCAGCGCCTGATGACCATGCGGGAAACCACGGACGGTTTCGAGATCGCGCGCCGCGACCTGGAGATCCGAGGCCCGGGCGAATTCCTTGGCGCACGGCAGTCCGGCCAGGCCATGCTGCGTTTCGCGGACTTGCAAACCGATCAATGGCTGGTGGAAAAAGCACGCAATGTTGCACAAATGCTATTACATGAAGACCCTGCCGCAGTGGAAGCGCACTTGGCCCGCTGGCTGGGCGGACGCGAAGAGTACTTGAAAGTCTAATCCCTGCGCCCCATTACATAGTCATATACTATGGCAGTTGCTGCCGAATAATTCATTGACTGGCTTTGAGGCAAGACGATCATGACGCTTACCGAATTGAAATACATCGTTGCGGTTGCACGCGAAAAGCATTTCGGCCATGCCGCAGAGGCATGCTTTGTTGCACAACCGACCTTGTCGGTGGCGATCAAGAAACTGGAAGATGAACTCGGCGTCGTGATCTTCGAACGCGGCGGCATGGAAATCTCGATGACGCCGCTCGGCGCGCAAATCGTCGCGCAGGCCGAACGCGTGCTGGAGCAGACCGCGGCGATCAAGGAAATCGCCAAGCAGAACAAGGACCCGCTCGCCGGTCCGCTGCGCCTCGGCGTGATCTACACGATTGCCCCCTACCTGCTGCCGCCGCTGGTAAAGACCATGATCGAGCAGGTGCCGCAGATGCCGCTGGTCCTGCAGGAAAACTTCACCGTACGCCTGATCGAATCGCTGCGCCAGGGCGAGCTTGACGCGGCCATCATGGCCTTGCCGTTCTCCGACCAGGGCTTGATGGTGCAGCCGCTGTACGACGAACCTTTCGTCGTCGCCTTGCCGAAGCATCACGCCTGGGCAACACGCAGCTCGATCGCTGCCGAAGAGTTGAAGTCGGAAACCATGCTGCTGCTCGGCAACGGCCATTGCTTCCGCGATCAGGTTCTGGAGGTCTGCCCCGAGATGTCGCGCTTCTCCACCACTGGCGACGGCATCGCACGCACCTTCGAAGGTTCGTCGCTGGAAACGATCCGGCACATGGTGGCGTCCGGCATCGGCATCACGGTCCTCCCGAAGGCGTCCGTGCCGGACATGCAGTCCAGGGACGGCATGCTGCGCTACATCCCGTTTTCGTCGCCCGATCCATCGCGTCGCGTCGTGATCGCGTGGCGCAAGAGCTTCACGCGCAGGCCGGCCATCGATGCCGTCCGCGACGCCGTGCTGTCCTGCAACCTGCATGGCGTAACCATGCTGCATGAAGCGGAGACGGTGGAAGCCTGATCCTGCTGGGCTTCGTAGCTCAGACCAGCCGCTGCGTTGTCTGCGGATCGAACCAGTGCATGGCCGAGGCGTCGAATCCCGCTGTAAGGTTCTGGCCCGCTTCTGCATGGATGCCAGATGGCGCGCGAATGATCACGGATTGTCCGCCTGCGGTCCCATGGATCAGCACATCCGCGCCCAGTGCCTCCACCATTTCCACCTGCAATGAAATGCCCGGCTTTCCGAGCTCCAGATGCTCAGGGCGCACGCCAAGGACGCAATCGCGATTGGCATGCCTCGCTTGCGCCGCCGGCAGGTTGATGCGCTCACCATTCCCCATCTCGAACTGCGTTCCATCGCCGCTGAGCTTTCCCTGCAACAGGTTCATCGGCGGTGAACCGATGAACCCCGCAACGAACATCGTCGCCGGTCTGCCATAGACCTCGGCCGGCGTGCCGATCTGCTCCGCCCGCCCGGCATTCATCACGATCATGCGCTGTCCGAGCGTCATTGCTTCGACCTGGTCATGCGTCACGTACAGACTGGTGGTGTCGAGTGCCCGATGGAGTTTCTGGATCTCCAACCGCATTTGCACGCGTAGCTTGGCATCGAGGTTGGACAAGGGCTCGTCAAACAGAAATACGGCCGGCTCGCGCACGATCGCGCGCCCCATCGCGACGCGCTGACGCTGCCCGCCAGAGAGCTGGCGCGGCGTGCGCTGCAGCAGTGCGCCGAGTTCGAGGATCTTCGCCGCCTTCTGTACCCGCGTTTCGATATCCGCTTTCGAGAAGTGGCGTATCTTTAGCCCGTAAGCCATGTTCTCGTAGACGCTCATGTGCGGATACAGCGCGTAGTTCTGGAACACCATGGCGATGTCGCGGTCCTTCGGCTCCAGCCCGTTAACAACGCGATGACCGATCACGATGTCGCCGCCCGTGATTTCCTCGAGTCCGGCCACCATGCGCAACAGCGTCGACTTGCCGCAACCAGAAGGACCCACCATCACGATGAACTCGCCGTCAGCGATGTCGATGGAGATGCCGTGGATGACCTGTACCGCCTTCGTGCCCTTGCCGTAGGTCTTGGTGATGTTCTTGAGTTCGACTTTTGCCATGTGTTGTTTCTGCTGATGTGCACTAGGTTCACAACATGTTCAGCGACGCTGTCACTTTTCTGAATCGACCAGTCCTTTGACGAACCATTTCTGCATGATGACGACCACGAGGCCGGGCGGCAGCATGGCAAGGATGAGCATGGCCATCACGATGTTCCATTCGATCGCCGCGTCGCCGGCCGTGATCATCGATTTGATGCCGATGCCGATCGGGTACATGCCCTGGTCGGTCGCGATCAGCAGCGGCCACAGGTACTGGTTCCAGCCGTAGATGAACATGATCACGAAGAGCGCGATGACGTTGGTGCGCGACAGCGGCCACAGTACATCCTTGAAGAAGCGCAAGGGTCCCGCACCGTCGATGCGCGCCGCTTCCGCAAGCTCGTCCGGCACCGTGAGGAAGAATTGGCGGAAAAGGAAGGTGGCAGTGGCGGACGCGATCAGCGGAATGGTAAGGCCGGCGTAGGTGTTCAGCATGCCGAAGTCCGACACGACCTGGTAAGTTGGCGTGATGCGCACCTCGACCGGCAGCATCAGGGTGACGAAGATCATCCAGAAAAACAGTGCGCGACCGGGAAAGCGGAAGTACACAATAGCGAAGGCCGAGAGCATGGAGATGGCGATCTTGCCGATCGCAATGGCCAGCGCCGATACCAGGCTGACCCACATCATGCGCCCTACCGGCGGCACGGAGGCATTACCCTTTGCGCCTTCGATGATCGCTGTGGCGTAGTTGGCGAAAAACTGGTCGCCGGGCAGCAGTGACATCGGCGCGGCGGCGGCCTGCTCGGCTGTCTGCGTACTCGCGACGAATGCGACGTAGATCGGGAACGCGACCAGCGCGACACCGAGGATCAGCACAAGATGGCTGATGAAATCGAGGATGGGGCGACGTTCAATCATGGGCGTCTATCATGAATATTGCACCTTCTTCTCCACGTACTTGAACTGCAGGACGGTCAGCGTAATCACGATCACCATCAGCACCACCGATTGTGCGGCCGAGCTGCCCAGGTCGCCGCCCTTGAAACCGTCCTGGAACACCTTGTACACCAGGATTTCGGTGTCCTTGCCCGGCCCACCGTGCGTGGTTGCTTCGATGATCGCAAAGGTGTCGAAAAAGGCGTACACGATGTTGATCACCAGCAGGAAGAAGGTCGTTGGCGACAGCAGCGGGAACACGATGGTGAAGAAGCGTCGCACCGGCCCGGCGCCATCGATGGCGGCGGCTTCGATCAGTGATTTCGGAATGGCCTGCAGGCCGGCGAGGAAGAACAGGAAGTTGTAGCTGATCTGCTTCCAGATGGCGGCAACGACGATCAGGATCATCGCGTGCCGCCCGTTGAGCAGGCTGTCCCATTCGATACCCATGTCGCGCAGCGCATGCGCCACGACGCCGAGTGTCGGGTTCAGGAGGAACATCCACAGCACGCCAACGACCACCGGCGACACGGCATATGGCCAGATCAGGAAGGTCTTGTAGACCGCTGCGCCCTTGGCTACACGATCGGCAAAGACGGCAAGGAGCAGCGACAGGGTCAATCCGAAGAAGGCGACCAGCACGGAGAAGACCGCGGTCGTCTTGAACGAGTCGAGGTACATCGGATCGTCGAACAGGTCGCGGAAATTGTCGAACCAGACGAATTGCGACGAGACGCCGAAAGCATCCTGGATCAGCACCGACTGATACAGCGCCTGCGCCGCCGGCCAGAAGAAGAACAGCAGCGTGACCAGGATCTGCGGCGCGACCAGCGCATAGGGCAGCCAGGCGGATTGGAAGCGGGCGCGTTTTTCCATAGGGGATGGCGTAAGGAGAACGATGCCCTCTCCAAGCCGGAGAGGGCGCGAGGCCGGTTACTTGTTCGCCTTCTCGAACCTCACAAGCAGTTCGTCGCCGCGCTTGACTGCCGCATCAAGCGCTTCCTTGGCGGTCTTCTTGCCGTTCCAGACCATCTCCAGTTCTTCGTCGATGACGGTGCGGATCTGCGCGAAATTGCCGAGGCGGATGCCGCGCGACTTGTCGGTCGTCTTCACGATCATCTGCTGCACGGCGACATCGGTGCCGGGATTCTTTTCATAGAAGCCCGATTTCTTCGTCAGTTCGTACGCTGCCTTGGTGATCGGCAGGTAGCCCGTTTCCTGGTGCCACTTCGCCTGCACTTCAGGTTGCGACAGGAACTTGAAGAATTTCGCGACACCCTTGTATTCGTCGGTCTTCTTGCCGTTCATCGCCCACAGGGATGCGCCGCCGATGATAGTGTTCTGTGGCGCGCCCTTGACATCGCTGTAGTACGGCAGCTGGGAAACGCCGAACTTGAACTTCGCATTCTTCGCGATGTTCGCATACGCCGCGCTCGACGAGGTCAGCATGCCGCATTCGCCGGAATAGAACTTCGCCTCCGGCTCGTTCTTGCGGCCCGCATAGGTGAAATAGCCCTGCTTCGCCAGATTGCCCAGGTTCTCGATGTGGCGCACGTGCAGCGGGCTGTTGAACTTGAGGCGCGCGTCGAGGCCGCCGAAGCCGTTGTTCTTCGAGGCGAATTCGACGTTGTGCCAGGCCGAGAAACTTTCGAGCTGCACCCACGACTGCCAGCCTGTCGTGAATCCGCATTTCTCGCCGCTCGCCTTGAGCTTGGCGGCTGCCAGCGCCACTTCCTGCCAGGTCGCCGGCGGCTTGTTCGCGTTAAGTCCCGCTTTCGTGAACATGTCCTTGTTATAGAAGAACACGGTGGTCGAACTGTTGAACGGCAAGGACACCATGGCGCCCTTGGGCGAGGTGTAGTAGCCCGCGACCGCGGGCACGTAGACCGAGGGATCGAATTTTTCGCCGGCGGCCTTCATGACTTCCGACACCGGCTTGATCGCGCCCTTCGAATACATCATGGTCGCAGTGCCCACCTCGAACACCTGCAGGATGTTCGGCGCATTCCCCGCGCGATAGGCGGCAATCGCCGCAGCCAGGGCCTCGTCATAGCTGCCCTTGAAGACCGGCGTGACCTTGTAGGCGGACTGGCTCTTGTTGAACTGGTCGGCCAGGCCGGCGACCCGGTCGCCGAGCGCTCCGGTCATGGAATGCCACCAGATGATTTCGGTGGTGGCGTGGGCAGATGAGGCCATGCAAGCGAAAAGCGCTGCGGCGGCCATAGGCTTGAAACGAAACTGCATGTTTTCCTCCTTTGACGTTTTGATTCTACGAAGGTGATATGACAGTTGCATGACGATAACTGAAACCATGCTGGCGGCGCTTATAATTCGATTTTGCATCGCAATAAGAACCGGTTTGCAAATCTGCTTGTGCAGCAGATTTGCAAACCGGCTCCAGGAATCGGAAGCGCCGGAAAAGCAAGTGTAGCCCTTCTGCAGGATTCTTGTTGTCATTCTGTTTTTTCCTGATTGAATTCATAGTCATGAACCGACTTTCCCTCTATGCCCGCCTGGTCCGGATCGACAAGCCGATCGGCAGCCTGCTCCTGTTATGGCCAACGTTATGGGCCCTGTGGCTTGCTTCAAACGGCAAGCCTGACTGGAAGCTGGTCGCGATTTTTACCATCGGCACGGTACTCATGCGTTCGGCGGGTTGCGCGATCAATGACTTTGCCGATCGTGACTTCGACAAGCATGTGAAGCGCACGGCGGAGCGCCCGCTCACCAGCGGCAAGATCGCCGCCTGGGAAGCCGTCATGGTCGCCGTCGTGCTGGCGCTCATTTCCTTCGCGCTGATCCTGCCGCTCAACACGCTGACAAAGCTGCTGTCGGTCGCTGCGATCTTGATCGCCGGCAGCTACCCGTACTTCAAGCGTTTCTTCGCGATTCCGCAGGCTTATCTCGGCATTGCGTTCGGCTTCGGCATTCCGATGGCCTTCGCCGCGGTGCTCGACACCGTGCCACCCGCCGCGTGGTTACTGCTGGTCGCCAACATTTTCTGGGCCGTCGCTTATGACACCGAATACGCGATGGTCGATCGCGACGACGATCTGAAGATCGGCATCAAGACCTCGGCAATCACCTTCGGCCGTTTCGATGTAATGGCGGTCATGCTGTGCTACGCCGTCACCTTTGCGATCATTCTGGTCGTCGGCTGGCAATACGGTTTGCGCATGTGGTTTATCGGCGGAATGCTGGTCGCAGCCATATGCGCCCTGTATCACTACACCCTGATCCACACACGCGACCGCATGAGATGCTTCGCGGCATTCCGTCACAACAACTGGCTCGGCGCGGCCGTGTTTGCAGGCATCGCCCTCGACTTCGCCATGCGCTGATACCGCATTACGCGGTGTCCGCTGGACAGTTTGACACCGCGCAAAATCGACACCCTCCTGTTACTTACACTGCAGGAAGCTCATCTTGGACAGGAGGTGTGGAATGGAATCGAACGGACGCAGCCTGATGCGTGATCGCTTGCTCGACGACCTGAGGCTGGTGATCAAGGACGCGGAAGACTTGCTCAGAAACACCAGTCAGCAAGTCGATGAAGGCTATCGTGCCGCACGCGCCCGATTCGAAACCACGCTGGGGACCGCGCGAAATGGCTTGTCCGCGCTGGAAGAGAGCGTGACCGCCGGCGCGCGCGATGCCATGGAAACCACCGACCGCTACGTTCAGGACCATCCCTGGCAGTCCGTGGGTATCGGCGCCCTGGCCGGCGTGGTTGTCGGCCTCTGGCTCGGCCGCCGCTGACGGCATGGCGGTTTCCGAATCGGTGGCGCGGCTCGCAGCCTCGCTTCTTGCCATCGTACAGACGCGCATCGAACTAGCAGCGACGGAAGTCGAGGAAGAGTCGCTGCGCTATTTCTCCTGCCTGATCCTGTCGCTCGCGGCAATGTTCTGCGTCGGCATCGCGGTGGTGCTTGGGGTGCTACTGGCCGTCACGCTCTATTGGGATACGCATCGCGTCGGCGTGCTGCTGACGCTGATCGTTCTATTCGGGATCGTTGGCGCCTTCATCGGCCTGCGCGCGCGCCGGCAAGTCCAGGTGAAACCGAAGCTGCTGGCGCATACGGCGAAAGAG
Source organism: Noviherbaspirillum sp. (assembly GCF_035254685.1). Taxonomy (GTDB): domain Bacteria; phylum Pseudomonadota; class Gammaproteobacteria; order Burkholderiales; family Burkholderiaceae_D; genus Noviherbaspirillum. The sequence continues at coordinate 70,699 of NZ_DATFAI010000017.1, forward strand.
CTGTCGCGCGATCGCGAAATGCTGCAGCCGCCCGCATGAAGACCCGCGCCGAACAGCTTGCACTGAAGCGCACGCAACTGCTTGCGAAATGCCTCCTGCAACGCGCCGAGCTGTCGATGCAGATGCAACCGCTGAAGCATGACATGCAATCGGTCGAAGTTGGTCTGCGCATTCTCGATCGCGTGCGGCAGCATCCCGGATGGCTCGCTGCAGCTGCATTCGGAGTGATGCTGGTCCGCCCGCGCCGCCTGTCGTCATTGCTGCGGCTGGGATCGGCCGGCCTGCGTAGCTGGCGCACGCTCGGACCAGGCCTGCAAGCCTTGCTGCCGCGCTAGCCGCTTTGTTCAATCGCGGCCGAATTCCTCGCCCAGTTCCTTGCCGCGCGCCGCCGCTGCTTTCAATGCCTTGACGATGGCGCCTTTCACGTCGCTCGCATCCATGCTGGTGAGCGCGGCGTAGGTGGTCCCGCCTTTCGACGTGACTCGCTCGCGCAGCACGGACACGGGTTCCGTCGATTGCGCCGCAAGCTGCGACGCACCGACGAAGGTGGCAATCGCCAGCTGCGTGCCCTGCTCCGCAGTCAGTCCCATTTCCTGCGCGGCCTGCTGCATCGACTCTATGAAATAGAACACGTAGGCCGGGCCGCTGCCGGAAACTGCGGTCACGGGGTCGATCAGTGATTCATCATCCAGCCACACCGTCGCGCCGACCGCGCGCATGATCGCATCGGCCGCATCGCGCTGCGCCTGGGACACGCCAGATAACGCCACCATCCCGGTGATGCCCTTGCCGATGAGCGCCGGCGTATTGGGCATGGTACGCACGATGGCGCTATGCCCGTTCATCCAGCGCGACAGATCCATCGCGCGGATGCCCGCCGCAATCGACAGCACCAGCTGCGAAGCGATATGCGGCTGCAGTTGCGCGACCACGTCCTTCATCTGCTGCGGCTTCACGGCGAGCACGATGACATCGCTCTGCTTCAGCGTTGCATCGATCTGCTGCGCGGTGCTCACGCCGAATTGCTGTTGCAGCTTCCCCAGCGCTTCCGGGTTCACATCGACGACATGGATGTTTTCTCCTGCAGTCAGTTTGCCGGCGAGGCCGCCGATGAGGGCGGTGGCCATGTTGCCGCCGCCAATGAATGCGATTTTCAGCTTAGTTTGCATAATGCCTTTGTCCAAAGATTGCCGTTCCTACCCTCACGATGGTCGCGCCTTCCGCGATCGCGGCGTCCATGTCGGCAGACATGCCCATCGAGAGGGTATCCAGTTCGAGTCCATGCGCGCGTAGTTCGTCCATCAAGAGGCGCATCTTCCGGAATGGAAGACGCTGCCGGTCGATATCGCCTTCGGGTTCCGGGATCGCCATCAGGCCGCGCAGCTTCAGGTGAGGCATGCTCGCCACTTTCTGCGCGAGCGCCAGCACTTCTTCCGGCGCGACGCCGCTCTTGCTGGCCTCGCCGCTGATGTTGACCTGCAGGCAGATGTTCAAGGGCGGCAGCTGCGACGGCCGCTGTTCGGACAGGCGCTGCGCGATCTTTTCACGTTCGACCGAATGCACCCAGTCGAATTGCTCGGCAATCGGCCGCGTCTTGTTGCTCTGGATCGGGCCGATGAAATGCCATTCCAGCAACAAATCCGGTTGCGCTTCGCGCACGGCGCTGATCTTGTCGAGTGCTTCCTGCAGATAGTTCTCGCCGAAGGCGCGCTGGCCCGCGTGTGCCGCTTCCAGCACTGCATCCGGGCCGAAAGTCTTGGAAACGGCCAGCAGGCGGACGTCTTGCGGGTCGCGCCCCGCTTCGCGCGCGGCTGTGGCAATACGATCCTTGACGGCTTGCAAGTTGTCGGAGATTGAGGACATAATCAGTTTGCATTGAGCAACACCTTGCGGTGTTGCTTTTACGTTTTCATGATGGGCTGGTGTCAGCCTTGGGATTATAAATGGACATTTCCGAACTTCTAGCCTTTGCCGTCAAGAACGGCGCATCCGACCTGCACCTGTCCGCCGGCTTGCCGCCGATGATCCGCGTGCATGGCGATGTTCGCCGCATCAACCTGCCGCCGCTGGAGCATCGCGACGTGCACGGCATGATTTATGACATCATGAACGACGGCCAGCGCAAGGCGTATGAGGAAGTGCTCGAATGTGACTTCTCCTTTGCCATCCCGGGCCTGGCGCGCTTCCGCGTAAATGCGTTCAACCAGGACCGCGGCGCTGCGGCGGTGCTGCGTACCATTCCGTCGAAAGTGCTGACGCTGGAACAGCTGCATGCGCCCAAGATCTTCACCGAACTCGCGCTGAAACCGCGCGGCCTGGTGCTGGTGACCGGCCCCACCGGCTCGGGCAAATCGACCACGCTGGCGGCAATGATCAACCACCTGAACGAAACCGAGTACGGTCACATCCTCACGGTCGAGGACCCGATCGAATTCGTGCATGAATCAAAGAAGTGCCTGATCAATCAGCGCGAAGTCGGCCCGCACACCATGTCGTTCCAGAACGCCTTGCGTTCCGCCCTGCGTGAAGACCCGGACGCGATCCTGGTCGGCGAATTGCGCGACCTTGAAACGATCCGCCTCGCGATGACCGCCGCCGAAACCGGCCACCTCGTGTTCGGCACGCTGCATACCTCCTCCGCGGCAAAGACCATCGACCGTATCGTCGACGTGTTCCCGGCGGAAGAAAAGGAAATGATCCGCGCCATGCTGTCCGAGTCGCTGCAGGCGGTGATTTCGCAGACCCTGCTCAAGACCAAGGACGGCAGCGGCCGCGTTGCCGCGCACGAGATCATGCTCGGCACGCCCGCGATCCGCAACCTGATCCGCGAAGCGAAAGTGGCGCAAATGTATTCCGCCATCCAGACCGGCCAGAACGTCGGCATGCAAACGCTCGACCAGAACCTGACCGACCTGGTACGCCGCAATGTGATTTCACCGGCTGCTGCACGCGCTGCGGCGAAGATTCCGGAGAACTTCCCGGGGTAGTCTGCGGATTACCTGTGTTTTAAAACCCTTGTCCACGGAAAACACGAAAGACACGAAAAGTTCCTGGCTCGAAAAAGCTCTCGCGCCAAAGGGAACCTGAGACAGATTGTTTCCTTTCGTGTTTTTCGTGTTTTCCGTGGACATAGCTTTTGATCTACGATTCAAACAAAGCACTAGCCGACAAAGGAAACATCATGGAACGGGACCAGGCGACGAAATTCATGCACGACCTGCTGCGGCTGATGCTCAGCAAGAACGGCTCCGACCTTTTCATCACGGCCGATTTTCCGCCGGCGTTCAAGATCGACGGCAAGATGACGCCGGTGTCGAACCAGCCGCTGACGCCGACGCATACCATAGAACTCGCGCGCGCCATCATGAACGACAAGCAGGCGGCGGAATTCGAAGCCAGCAAGGAATGCAACTTCGCGATCAGCCCGGGCGGCCTCGGCCGTTTCCGCGTCTCGGCATTCGTGCAGCAAGGAAAGGTCGGTATGGTGCTGCGTACCATCACGACCGCGATTCCGAAACTGGAAGACCTCGGCGTACCGGACGTGCTGAAGGAAATCGCGATGACCAAGCGCGGGCTGGTGATCATGGTGGGCGCGACCGGTTCCGGTAAATCAACCACGCTCGCGGGCATGGTCGGCTATCGCAACGAAAACAGCTATGGCCACATCATCACCATCGAAGACCCGGTGGAGTATGTCCATCCGCACAAGAACTGCATCGTGACGCAGCGCGAGGTCGGCGTCGATACCGCCGACTGGTTCACTGCGCTGAAGAACACGTTGCGCCAGGCGCCGGACGTGATCCTGATCGGCGAAATCCGCGACCGCGAAACCATGGACTATGCGATCGCCTTCGCCGAAACCGGCCACCTTTGCCTTGCCACGCTGCATGCCAACAGCGCCAACCAGGCGCTGGACCGCATCATCAACTTCTTCCCGGAAGAACGCCGGCAGCAGCTGCTGATGGATTTGTCGCTCAACCTGAAGGGATTGATTTCACAACGCCTCATTCCCTTGAAGGATATCAAGGGGCGCTGCGCCGCCGTCGAGATAATGTTGAACTCGCCGCTGGTTTCGGACCTCATCTTCAAGGGCGAGGTGCACGAGATCAAGGAAATCATGAAGAAGTCGCGTGAGCTCGGCATGCAGACCTTCGACCAGGCCTTGTTCGATCTTTACGAGGCGGGCAAGATCTCCTACGAAGACGCGTTGCGCAATGCCGATTCGGTCAATGACCTGCGCTTGACCATCAAGCTGCAGAGCAAGGATGCGAAGGGCCGCGACCTGAGCAAGGGCACCGAACACCTGGGGATTGTGTGACGACTGGGATGACGACTGTTTACGACTTCAACGCAAAAAGCCTCGACGGCAAACCGATAGACCTGAAGGCCTATCGGGGCAAGGTGCTGTTGATTGTCAATACGGCCAGTAATTGCGGTTTCACGCCGCAGTACAAGGGCCTGGAACAGGTCTACGAGCAGTTCAGGGACAAGGGCGTTGAAGTGCTTGGCTTTCCCTGCAATCAGTTCGGCGCGCAGGAGCCGGGCACGGCAGAGGAAATCGGCACCTTTTGCGAGAAGAACTACGGTGTCACCTTCCCGCTCTTCGAGAAGATCGACGTCAATGGCGATAACGCCCATCCGCTCTACAAGCATTTGAAAAGCGAAGCGCGCGGCCTCATGGGCAGCGAAGCGATCAAGTGGAATTTCACCAAATTCCTGGTGCGGAAGGATGGCACGGTGTTCAAGCGCTATGCGCCACAGACCGAACCGAAAGAACTGATGCGGGACATCGAGAAACTGCTTGCCGAATAAAACGATCGGACAAAAAGAAATGGGCGCCTCGGCGCCCATTTGCATTCCCCGGTTACCTTGTTGCATCGCCTGCCTTACTTCAGGTGCCAATGCATCATGTGCCGCCTCTTGTCCTTCAACAGACCGAATGCAAATGCCTCGAAGAGTCCAAATACAACCAGGGTTCCGATAACGACAACTGGTACGACGTTCATGATGCTTCCTTTCAACAATCAACCTTCTTGATTGCAGTATAGGGATGCACCAGTCATAAATCCAATCACGGTTTCTCATGGCGAACATTCGTCGCCTGAATATCAGATGGCAGTCAGCGCTTTGTCGATCAGCTCGATCCAGTGCTTCACCGGGGTCGCGGTTCCCGACTGCAGATGCGTCTGGCAGCCGATGTTGGCAGACACGATCATCTCCGGTTTGGTCGCTTCCAGGTTGGCCAGCTTGTTATCGCGCAGCTTGTAGGCAAGCTCCGGCTGCAGCACCGAATAGGTGCCGGCGGAACCGCAGCACAGGTGGCTATCCTGGCACAGGTTCACATCGACGCCCACTGCGCGCAGCACGCCTTCCACCTTGCCGCGAATCTGCTGGCCATGCTGCAGGCTGCAGGGCGGATGAAAGGCAACGCGCTTCCTGATCTTGCCATCGAGCTTTTTCTGCAGATCCTGCTCGAAGGCCGGCATGATCTCGCTCAGGTCCTTCGTCAGTTCCGAAATGCGCTTGGCCTTGGCCGCATATTTCTCGTCATGCGCGAGATGATGGCCATACTCCTTGACGGTCACGCCGCAGCCGGACGCCGTCATCACGATCGCTTCCACACCGGCTTCAACATACGGCCACCATGCATCGATGTTGTTGCGCATGTCGTTGAGGCCGCCTTCCTGGTCATTCATGTGATAGCGGATCGCGCCGCAGCAGCCTTCCTTCGGTGCGACGATCAATTGCACGCCGAGCGCATCGAGTACGCGCGCCGTCGCGGCATTGATGTTCGGCGCCATCGCGGGCTGCACGCAGCCGTCGAGCAGCAGCATCTTGCGTGCGTGCTCCGTCCTCGGCCACTTGCCGGCATCCTGCTTCTCCGGCACCTTGTTGCGCAAGGATTTCGGCAGCAACGGCCGCATCAGCTGACCGGTTTTCATCGCCGGCGTGAACAGCCATTTGCGCGGCAGCGCTTCCTTCAGTACCGTGCGCACGATACGCTGCGACATGGGGCGCTGCACCTGCTCTTCCACGATCTTGCGGCCGATATCAACCAGATTCCCGTACTGCACGCCGGACGGACAGGTCGACTCGCAATTGCGGCAAGTCAGGCAGCGGTCCAGGTGCGCCAGTGTCTTCTGCGTCGCGGGCTTGCCTTCCAGTACCTGCTTGATCAGATAGATACGGCCGCGCGGGCCGTCGAGCTCATCGCCGAGCAGTTGGTAGGTCGGGCATGTCGCGGTACAGAAGCCGCAATGCACGCACTTGCGCAGGATCGCATCGGCTTCTTCGCCGGCGCGCGTGTTCCTGATGAAATCAGCGAGCTTGGTTTGCATGGTCAGAAATCGGTGTACATCCGGCCGGGGTTGAAAATGCCGGACGGATCGAATGCGTTCTTCAGGTTGCGATGGATTTTCGCAACCGCCGGTGCGAGCGGATGGAACACGCCCACGCTCTTGTCGCCGCCACGGAACAGGGTCGCGTGACCTCCGGCTTGCGAGGCGGCAGAGCGGATGGTGGCCGCGTCGAGCTCGGTGCGAAGCCAGCGTTGCGCGCCGCCCCACTCCATCAGCTGCTCGCCTTCCAGCGCCAGCGGCGGCGTGGTCGGCGGCACGGACAAGCGCCACAAGGCAGTCGGGCCGCTGGTCGCGCTGAAGTACTGGTTACCGTGGTCGCGCAGTTCGTTCCAAAAGATGTCCGCTTGCGCTTCCTGTTCGCCGCCCATCTTCTGCACGGCCGCCTTCACCGCCGCCTCGGCGCCGGACAGGCGCACGATGAGCACGCCGCCATGCCATGCGCTGGCCGAGATCGGAAGCGGCTGGCCGCCCCACTGGTTGAGCTGCTTGATGGCCTCGGTCTTGCGCATCTCGAAGCGCAGCGTCGTTTCGTAGAAAGGCTTGGGCAACACTTTCAACGAAACTTCGAGAATCAGGCCGAGCGTACCGAGCGAACCCGCCAACAGGCGCGACACATCATAGCCCGCAACATTCTTCATCACCTGGCCACCAAAGCGCAGCACTTCGCCATGCCCATCCATGAGCACAGCACCGAGCACGAAGTCGCGCACAGCGCCTACCGCCTGGCGACGCGGGCCGGACAGGCCGGCAGCGACGACGCCGCCGATGGTGGAATCAGCACCGAAGCGCGGCGGTTCGAAGGCGAGCATCTGGTTGCGCTCGGCGAGAGCAGCTTCGATCTCGGCCAGCGGCGTGCCGCAGCGCGCCGTGATCACCAGTTCGGTCGGGTCGTACGCGAGGATGCCGGTATGGTGGCGCGTGTCGAGAATCTCGCCCTGCAGCGCCTGCCCGTACCAGTCCTTGCTGCCACCGCCGCGAATGCGCAGCGGTGTCTTGTTCGCGGTTGCCGAAGCGATCCGCTCGCGGAATTGTTGTAATGCCTGATCCATTCTTGTTCCAGTCAGAAGCGCGGCAAATGAGCGAATTTCGTCTGGCCGCCGGTCACGCGCATCTTGCCGTATTCGGCGCAACGGTTGAGCGTCGGGATCGCCTTGTCAGGGTTGAGCAGCACGGGAGTATCGAACGCGCGCTTGACGGCGCGAAAGGCTTCGAGTTCTTTCGGCGAAAACTGCACGCACATCGAGTTGATCTTCTCGATGCCCACACCATGTTCGCCGGTGATGGTGCCGCCGACCTTCACCGACATCTCGAGGATGTCGGCACCGAACGCTTCGGCACGCTCGAACTCGCCTTCCTTGTTGGCATCGAACAGGATCAGCGGATGCAGGTTGCCGTCGCCCGCATGGAACACGTTGGCGCAGCGCAGGCCGTACTTCTTTTCCATCTCGGTGATGGCGATCAGGACTTCAGCAAGCCGCTTGCGCGGAATCGTGCCGTCCATGCAGTAGTAGTCCGGTGAAATGCGTCCCGCCGCAGGGAAGGCATTCTTGCGGCCGGACCAGAATCTCAAGCGCTCTGCCTCGTTCTGCGAGACGGAGATGGCGGTCGCACCAGAGGATTTCAGCACCTCGCTCATGCGCGCGATCTCCTCTTCCACTTCTTCCGGCATGCCATCCGATTCGCACAGCAGGATGGCTTCCGCCTCGGTGTCGTAGCCCGCCTTCACGAAGGGCTCGACCATGCGCGACGAGGTCTTGTCCATCATCTCCAGCCCGGCCGGAATGATGCCGGCCGCGATCACTTCCGCCACCGCGTCGCCGCCCTTCACCACGTCGTCGAAGGAGGCCATGATCACGCGCGCAGTCTGCGGCTTCGGCACCAGCTTCACGGTCACCTCGGTGACTACACCGAGCATGCCTTCGGAGCCGATGAACACTGCGAGCAGATCAAGGCCGGGCGCATCCAGCGCCTCGCTGCCGAGTTCGACAATCTCGCCGTCGATGGTCACCATGCGGACGCGCAGGACGTTGTGCACCGTCAGTCCGTACTTCAGGCAGTGCACGCCACCCGAGTTCTCGGCGACATTGCCGCCGATGGTGCAGGCGATCTGCGATGAGGGATCGGGCGCGTAGTACAGGCCGTGCGCGGCGGCGGCATCGGAAATTGCGAGATTGCGCACGCCCGGCTGCACGATCGCGGTGCGTGCATACGGATCGAGCTTCAGGATCTTGTTGAACCTGGCGGTGGAGAGCACCACGCCATCCACGATCGGCATCGCGCCGCCCGACAGCCCTGTGCCCGCGCCGCGCGGCACGATCGGCACCTTGAGCTCGCGGCAGGTGTTCAGGATGGCAACGACTTGTGCTTCGGTCTGCGGCAGCACCACCACCATCGGCAACTGGCGAAAGGCTGACAGGCCGTCGCATTCGTACGGCCGCGTATCTTCTTCATTGAACAGCACGCAGCTTTCCGGCAGCTGTGCACGCAAGGCGTGGACGACTTCACGCTGCCGTTCGACGGTGAATTGGATTGGAGAGGGGGCGTTCATGTGTATTCCTACTGGTTAGCGCAAGAGTGTAGCGAAATACCATGCTGCCGGGGCGGATCCACGGCGCTCGCGCGCCTGAAAAGCTTTGCCCGTTGCAGTGAATATTTTTCAGGCAAATGCCATGCACCAGGCATTAGCTTGCCATTTCATTACGATGGAGAAAACCGGTGAGTGGAATTATGCGCGGATCCGCGGCATTCTGCAGGGAGGCATGGCAAGCTTCGCTCGAAGTGTGTTGCTACTATTTCAAGCAACGCCGCCGGTCTTGAAGCAGCGATGCTCAGGCGGTGCGAAATGTGTTCAGCAACCAGTCGACAAAGGCGCCGACCTCGGGCCGGTCCCGCACATGCTGCTCATAGACCACGTAGTAGGCATGCGGCGGTGTTTTCAAAACGATATCGGGAAATATCTGCACTACTTCGCCGCTGGCGATCATGTTCTGCGCGAAATGCTGTCGCGTGAGCCCTACGCCGTGGCCGTGCCGCACGGATTCCAGCAGGAGCCCGAGGTCGTCGAAGCGCAAGCCGACTGAAGGTTCCGCCCAGTCCAGTCCTGCCACTTCGAACCACGGCTGCCACGGCTCCAGTGCGGAGCGCAGCAAGATCGCCTTCTGCAGGTCGGCCGGCGTTTTCAGGCCACCAATCGTCTCCAGGTACTTCGGGCTGGCGACGGTAAATGTCGGCTCTTCGAACAGTTTCTCCGTTACGAGGTCCGGATACTTGCCGGCGCCGAAACGCACTTCGACATCGCTCTCGGACAGGCTCAGGTCGTACAGCGGCACCGACAGAAACACTTCGATCACGATATCGGGATATTGCGCGGTGAACTCCGCCAGGCGCGGCACCAGCAGGCAGCGCGAGAAAGTCGGCGGCACCGTGATCTTGATGCGAGGCTGCACGGGCGCGGTGCGATGCGGCAGCGGGAAATCGGTCAGGGTGCGCAATGCCGCCCTCACCACATCGAGGTAGCGTCGTCCGAACTCCGACAGGCTGACCGTGCGGCCATCACGCAGGAACAGCCGCTCGCCGACAAAATCCTCCAGCAGGCGTATGCGGTGCGACAAGGCCGATGGCGTGATGCACAGCTCCTCGGCAGCGACCGCGAAGGAACCATGACGTGCGGCCGCTTCGAAGGCGGAGAGTGCGTGAACCGGCGGGAGGCGTATGGCCATGATGAAGACTCGATGGAAAGTGGAGCTGCCGCCAGTCCGGTCCGAACACCGTCGCGCACCCGCTCAGTAACTGATGATTTTACCGGGGTTCAATATGTTTTTGGGATCAAATGCATGCTTGAGCGTGCGCATGCTTTGGATCGCCTCCACCCCGTGCTCCTGCACGAGGAAATCCATCTTGTGCAGTCCCACGCCGTGCTCGCCGGTGCAGGTGCCGTCCATGGCGATTGCGCGCGCCACCATGCGCGCATTGATGCCTTCAGCCTTCGCCACCTCCGCAGGGTCGTGCGGATCGATCATCATCAGCACATGGAAATTGCCGTCGCCCACATGACCAAGGACGGAATAGATCATGCCATTCTTTTCACAATCGGCCTGCGTATCGAGAATGCACTCGGCGAGGCGCGAGATCGGGACGCAGCAATCGGTGGTGATGGCACGCCCGCCCGGCCGCATCTGCAGCATCGCGAAATAGGCGTTGTGGCGCGCGGCCCAGAGACGCGAGCGCTCCTCCGGCCTCGTCGCCCATTCGAAGCCGCTGGCGCCGTGCTCAGCGGCAATGTCCTGCACGACTTGCGCATGTTCCTTTACGCCTGCTTCGCTGCCATGGAATTCGAACAGCAAGAGCGGCTTCACCGGCAGGTTCATCTTGTCGTAGGCGTTGATGGAGCGCACGGAGCTCTCGTCGAGAAATTCAACGCGCGCGATCGGTACGCCCATCTGGATGGTCTGGATGACGGTATTGACGGCATCGGCGGTGCTCGGGAAGGAGCACACGGCCGCGGATACCGCTTCCGGCTGCGGGTACAACCGGACAGTGACTTCGGTGATGATGCCGAGCGTGCCTTCGCTGCCGACGAAAATGCGCGTGAGGTCGTAGCCGGCGGAGGACTTCCTGGCGCGGGTGCCGGTCTTGATGATGCGCCCATCCGCCGTGACGACAGTGAGCGCGAGCGTGTTCTCGCGCATGGTGCCGTAGCGCACGGCATTGGTGCCCGAGGCGCGGGTGGCGGCCATGCCGCCCAGCGACGCGTCGGCGCCCGGATCGATCGGGAAGAACAGGCCGGTGTCCTTGATCTCCTGGTTCAATTGCTTGCGCGTCACGCCGGCCTGCACGGTCGCGGTCTGGTCTTCCGCATGCACGGCCAGCACCTGGTTCATCTGTGACAGGTCGATCGTGACGCCGCCGCGCAAGGCGAGCACATGGCCTTCGAGCGAGGTGCCGGTGCCGTAGGGAATGATGGGCACGTCATGGTTGCCGCACAGCTTCACCACCTCGGCCACTTCCTCGGTAGTCTGCGCGAAGACCACGGCATCCGGCAGCATCGGATCGTAGGAGGATTCATCACGACCATGGTGTTCGCGCATGGCTTCGGAGGTGGAGAAGCGGTCTTCGAACAGCGTGGCGAGTGCCGCTACCAGTTCCTCGGGCAAGGGTTTCTTCGGCGCGGAAGCCTGGGTCGAATGAGTCATGAGTGTCATGGTCGTCTCCTTTTGCTTCGATTCTACCGCGTTAATTCCGATACATTGACGTGGAGATGACACTGCGCCAGACGGTTTTGCCTTATCCTCTGATCTTCACCTTTCATCAACAAGCAACCATGGGCAACCGACTTTCCAAAATCGCCACGCGCACCGGCGACAACGGCACGACCGGCCTGGGCGACGGCAGCCGTGTCGGCAAGGACAGCCAGCGCATCCAGGCGATCGGCGACGTGGACGAACTGAATTCGCAGATCGGCCTGCTGCTGTGCGAAGAGCTGCCGCCCGCGCTGCGCGAGGAACTGATTTCCATCCAGCACGATCTGTTCGACCTCGGCGGCGAGCTGTGCATTCCCGGATACGCGCTGATTGCCGATTCGCATGTGGCGCGCCTTGATACCCTGCTGGAAAAGTACAATGCCGACCTGCCACGCCTGGCGGAATTCATTCTGCCAGGCGGTTCACGTGCCGCAGCGCTGGCGCACGTGTGCAGGACGGTCTGCCGCCGCGCCGAGCGCTCGATCGTCACGCTGGGCAGCAGCGAAAAGATCAACGACAACCCGCGGCATTACATGAACCGCCTGTCGGACCTGCTGTTCGTGCTGTCGCGCGTGCTGAACCGCTTCGCCGGCGGCAGCGATGTACTGTGGGAAAAGGATCGCAAGCGCGACGTTTGACTAGCTATCCAGGGCGGAAAAATTCTTGTCCACGGAAGACACGGAAGGCGCGGAAAAGAAAATATTATTGTTTTCCGTGCCTTTCGTGTTTTCCGTGGACATTCATTATGCTTTTCTCGCCGCGGGCTTACTTCACCCGCTTGTCGTTTTCGATCAGCGCATATGCCGAGTGGTTGTGGATCGATTCGAAATTCTCGGCTTCGAGCGTATAGGCGAGGATGCGCGGATCGGCGTTGAGCATGCCGGCGACGTCGCGCACCAGGTCCTCGACGAACTTCGGGTTGTCGTAAGCGCGCTCCGTCACGTACTTCTCATCCGGACGCTTCAGCAGGCCGTACAGTTCGCAGGAAGCCTGCTGCTCGATCTTCGCGATCAGTTCGTCCACGGCAAGCTCGCCGTCCAGCACTGCCATGACCGTGATGTGCGAACGCTGGTTGTGCGCGCCGTACTCGGAAATCTTCTTCGAGCAGGGACACAGACTGGTGACCGGCACCAGCACCTTCAATGAAATTTCAGTCACTCCATTGCGAATCTCGCCCGTGAATCCGACCTCGTAATCCATCAGGCTTTCGACGCCGGACACCGGCGCGATCTTGTTGATGAAGTACGGGAACGACACTTCAATGCGGCCGGCATCGGCTTCCAGCAGGCGCGTCATCTGCTGCAGCAGGCTGGTGAATTTCGCACCGTCGAGCGGCGCGCAATTATCTTCCAGCAGCGCGATGAAGCGCGACATGTGCGTGCCCTTCTGCTGCTCCGGCAGGTGCACATACAGGTTCCAGGTGCCCACCGTCGGCTGCACGCCATTGGCCGTCTTGATCATGACCGGATAACGCACGCCCTTCACGCCGACGCGCTGGATCGACAGGCGGCGCGTGTCGACCGTGCTTTGCACATCGGGAATGGCGTGGAGGGTGAGATCGCGGGTATTCATTGCCTTGCTTTCAATTGCAGCGGCCGGCGCAAGCGCCGGCCGCGAGATGGAGGGAGTTCAGTTGTTGACGACGAGGCGCGGTTCGCCCTTGTCGAAGCGCTTCCGGATAGCCGCGGCGATGCCTGTTGCATCCAGTCCGCACAGCGCAAGCAGTTGCGCCTGGTCGCCATGGTCAATAAATTTGTCCGGCAGGCCCAAATGCAAGACCGGTTTGACAATACCGGCTTCGGCCAGCGCTTCCGCGACCGCAGAACCGGCGCCGCCCATGATCGCGCCTTCCTCGACCGTGACCAGCGCATCATGCGTCTGGGCAAGCTGCTTGACGAGGTCCAGGTCCAGCGGCTTGACGAAGCGCATGTTGGCGACGGTGGCATTCAGTTCCTCGCCTGCCTTCAGGCTCGGCGCCACCATGGTGCCGAATGCCAGGATGGCAACGCCCTTGCCTTCGCGCCGGATCTCGCCCTTGCCAAGCGGGATGGTTGCCAGATCCTTTTCCACTTTGGTGCCGGTGCCCGCGCCACGCGGATAGCGCACCGAAGCGGGGCCATGATAGTGGAAGGCGGTGGACAGCATCTGCCGGCATTCGTTCTCGTCGGAGGCTGCCATGACGACCATGTTCGGAATGCAGCGCAGGTAGGCGATGTCATAATTGCCTGCATGCGTGGCGCCGTCGGCACCGACCAGGCCGGAGCGGTCGAGTGCAAAAGTGACATCGAGATTCTGCAGCGCGACGTCGTGGATCAACTGGTCATACGCGCGCTGCAGGAAGGTAGAGTAGATGGCAACCACCGGCTTGAGCCCTTCGCAGGCAAGGCCGGCGGCAAAGGTGACGGCGTGCTGTTCGGCGATACCGACATCGTAGTAACGGCCGGGGAAGCGGCGCTCGAATTCCACCAGGCCGGAACCCTCGCGCATGGCTGGCGTGATGCCGACCAGGCGCGTGTCATGCTCGGCCATGTCGCACAGCCAGTCGCCGAAGACCTGCGTGTAGGTCACCTTGCTACTAGGTGAGGGCTTGATGCCTTCGGCCGGATTGAATTTGCCCGGACCGTGGTACAGCACCGGGTCGGCCTCCGCCAGCTTGTAGCCCTGCCCCTTCTTCGTGACGACATGCAGAAACTGCGGGCCTCTCAGGTTCTTCAGGTTCTGCAGTGTCGGGATCAGCGATTCGAGATCGTGGCCGTCGATCGGGCCGATGTAGTTGAAGCCGAATTCCTCGAACATGGTCGCGGGCACTACCATCCCCTTCGCATGTTCCTCGAGGCGCTTCGCGAGTTCCAGCATCGGGCCGGGCAACACCGACTTGCCGACGTTCTTGGCGGCGGCGTAAAACTTGCCCGACATGAGGCGCGCGAGATAGCGGTTGAGCGCGCCGACCGGCGGCGAGATCGACATGTCGTTGTCGTTCAGGATCACCAGCAGGTTGATGTCGTTGTAGACGCCTGCATTGTTCAATGCCTCGAAGGCCATGCCGGCGGTCATGGCGCCGTCACCGATCACCGCGATGGAGTGACGGCTCTCGCCCTTGGTCTTCGCGGCCAGCGCCATGCCGAGCGCGGCAGAAATCGAGGTCGACGAGTGGGCCGTGCCGAAGGTGTCGTATTCGCTTTCACTGCGGCGCGGGAAGCCGGAGATGCCGTTCAGCTGGCGCAGCGTGGGCATCTGGTCGCGGCGGCCGGTGAGGATCTTGTGCGGATAGGTCTGGTGACCGACGTCCCACACGATGCGGTCTTCCGGCGTGTTGAACACGTAATGCAGCGCAATCGTGAGTTCGACCGTGCCGAGGTTGGAGGACAGGTGCCCGCCGGTCTTGGATACGGAATCCAGCAGGAATGCACGGAGTTCGTCCGCCAGCGGCTTCAGCTGCGTGCGTGGCAGCTTGCGCAAGTCGGCCGGGGTGTCGATCATCTTCAACAAAGTCATACTATGCTTTCCGTTGCACGATCAGGTCCGCGATTTCGCGCAGGCGTCGTGCTTTTTCTCCAAACGGCATGAGCGCCTTATGCGCGTCGGTCCGTAATGTTTCCGCCAGTTCCTTCGACTGCTCCAGTCCGAGGATGGAGACATAGGTCGGCTTGTTGTCCGCCGCATCCTTGCCGGCCGTCTTGCCGAGCGTTGCCGAATCGGCCGTTGCGTCGAGCACATCGTCGACCACCTGGAAGGCCAGGCCGACTGCGCTCGCATATGCATCCAGGGCCGCAGTTTCCTGCTTGTCCAGCGCCTTGCCGGCCAGCGCGCCGAGCAGCACGGAGGCCCGCAGCAGAGCGCCGGTCTTCAGGCGGTGCATCTGTTCCAGCTCGCGCAGCGACAAATTGAGGCCGACGCTTTCCAGGTCGATCGCCTGCCCACCGCACATGCCGACCGATCCGGAGGCATGCGCCAGCAGGCGCAGCATGGCGACGGTACGCGATGCATCGTCGTTGCGCCCGCCCTCGGACAGCACCAGGAAGGCTTGCGACTGCAATGCGTCACCCACCAGCAAGGCCGTCGCTTCGTCGTATTTCACATGCACCGTCGGCTTGCCACGTCGCAGTGCATCGTTGTCCATGCAGGGCATATCGTCATGCACCAGCGAATAGGCATGGATCATTTCCACTGCCGCCGCGGCGCGCGCCAGGATATCGGCGCCGGCATCGAACAGATCGCCGGCCGCAAACACCAGCAAGGGCCGCACGCGCTTGCCGCCGTCCAGCACCGCATAGCGCATTGCTTCATGCAGGCGCGCCGGTGTCTCCGCGGGCGATGGCAGGAAGGAAGCGAGCCCGTGTTCCATCGTCGACTGGACGCCCTTCATCCAGTCGACGAATGATTGCAATTCCGTCATTCTTCCGCCTCGGGTTCGGTGCCGGCCGAGAATGGCTTGAGCATGTCGCCTTCGAGCACCTTGACCTGGCTGTCGACCTTTTCCAGCTGCGCCGCGCAGAACTTGACCAGCTCGGATCCGCGCTTGTAGGCGGCCACCGAAGCCTCAAGCGGCAATTCACCCGCCTCCATCTGGGCGACAAGCCGTTCCAGCTCCGCCATCGCATCTTCGAACGATGCCGGCTCTCCCGCGGGTGTTGTTTTCTTGGACATAGTGGGCAAATGTGAAGTGTAGCCCGATATTTTAGAACAAACCACCTCCTGCAGTTGAGAAGCGGCAAGCGACAATGCCTTGTGCTGCCCGGCCAAATCACCCCGGCATTGCGAAAAATCAAGGCAAGTTAAAAATCAGGCAACACCATGGAGTTACGCGCTTGCGCCATGGCCACTCAATAGCACTATTGCGAATCTCGCAATGCGAGGCGCTGCAATATTATTGGGTCGCTTCTTGCTTCGTAAGTCGGGACCGGGAAGGCGTGCATCCCGCCCTGCGGTATAATCGCGGGTTCTGTCCAAAATTTCCGTTTCATCTTTGAATACTGGTCTTTGCGGATTCTTTCTCTCTTAGGTTGGTGCAAATTAATTTGGGGGTGGGGATGTCCGATCTGGCACATGTCGCCAAGCTCGCGCGCTCCGACGCGCAACTTCCGGTCAACGTCTATTTCAACGAAGCGCTGTTACAGCAGGAAGTCCAGCAACTTTTTCAAAAGGGCCCGCGTTACGTCGGCCATGAACTGATGGTGCCGAATCCCGGCGACTACGCCACGCTGGCGTGGGAAAACGAAGGGCGCATGCTGGTGCGCAGCCCGCAGGGCATCGAACTGCTTTCCAACGTCTGCCGCCATCGCCAGGCAAAGATGTTCGACGGCCGCGGCAATGCCAGCACCATCGTCTGCCCGCTGCATCGCTGGACCTATGACCTCAAGGGTGAGTTGATCGGCGCGCCGCATTTCGAGCAAACGCCCTGCATGAACTTGTCGAAGACGCCGCTGCAGAGCTGGAACGGCCTGCTGTTCGAGCAGAACGGCGTGGACATCGCGAAAATCATGGCGGGCCTCGGCGTGACCAAGGATCTCGATTTCAGCGGCTACATGCTGGACCACATCGAAGTGCACGACTGCGATTACAACTGGAAGACCTTCATCGAGGTCTACCTGGAGGACTACCACGTAGAGCCTTTCCACCCGGGCCTCGGCAGCTTCGTGACCTGCTCCGACCTGCGCTGGGAATTCGGCGAGAACTACAGCGTGCAGACCGTCGGCGTGAACCACGCGCTGTCGCGCTTCGGCACGCCCAAATACCGCAAGTGGCAGGAGCAGGTACTGCAGTTCCGCAATGGCGAATTGCCGCCGCATGGCGCGATCTGGCTGACGATCTATCCGAACATCATGGTCGAGTGGTATCCGCATGTGCTGGCGGTGTCGACCGTATGGCCGAACGGCACGCAGAAAACCCGCAACGTGGTCGAGTTCTACTATCCCGAAGAAATCGTGCTGTTCGAGCGCGAATTCGTCGAAGCCGAGCGTGACGCCTACATGGAAACGTGCATCGAGGACGACGAGATCGGCCTGCGCATGGACGCCGGCCGCAAGATCCTGCTGGAACGCGGCGTCAGCGAGGTCGGCCCCTACCAGTCGCCGATGGAAGATGGCATGCAGCACTTCCATGAGTGGTACCGCAAGCGTATCGCTGTCTAATCATGGAGGTACAGGCGGGCTAGGTCCGCCTGTACGCTGCTTGCACGCTATCTGCTCGCAGCCTGCTTTCGACCTCCCTTTCGCCGCAATGCGCGCTGCCGGCAATGCCGAATGCGCGTATCATTTTCAACTTCTGCACCGCCGTCGCGCTACTCTCCGTTGATTCCCATGCAATCGCTCTGGATGCTTTTCGCAAGTTTCGCTTTCTCCATCATGGGCGTGTGCGTCAAGCTGGCCTCAAGCACCTACTCCGTGGCCGAGATTGTCACCTGGCGCGGCATCGTCGGCGTCCTCTTCATGGCGGGATTGACACTGGTACGCGGCGGCACCTTGCGCACATCCTTGCCAAAAGAGCACCTTTCGCGCGGCATCGTCGGCGTCACGGCCCTCTCGTTGTGGTTCTACTCCATCGGCAAGCTGCCGATCGCCACTGGCATGACGCTCAACTACATGGCGCCGATCTGGATCGCTGCGATCCTGTTTTCCGTCGGCTGGTGGCAAAGGCAGAGCAGGTTCGAGTGGGGGCTGGCGACGGCGATCATATGCAGTTTCATCGGCGTCACACTGCTACTGCGACCGGCGTTCCATGCGGACCAATGGTTCGCTGCTCTGGTCGGGCTCGTATCCGGGGTGCTCTCTGCGCTCGCCTACCTGCAAGTAAAAAAACTCGGCCAGATGGGCGAGCCGGAGTATCGCGTCGTATTCTATTTTTCACTGACCGGCCTGATCGCCGGCATCGTCGGCACCATCGCCGGCAAGGGAACCATGACCTGGCTGCATGGACATACGGCGAAAGGATTCGCCCTGCTCCTGGCGATCGGCGTGACCGCAACGCTTGCGCAGGTTGCGATGACGCGCGCCTACCGTCTTGGCAGGACGCTGGTGACGGCCAACCTGCAATACAGCGGTATCGTCTTCTCCAGCATCTGGGGTATCCTGATCTGGGGCGACGTGTTGAGCTGGCTTGGCTGGCTCGGGATCACGGTCATTCTGGCCAGTGGAATCGCCGCAACCTATTACAATACCCGCAATATCGGCGCCAGAACGGAGACACCTTCCATCGCCGAGGCCAATGATCCGATCGCTACAGAGGTCTAGATGCAATACACCACACTGATTTCCGCTGCCGACCTCGCCCGGCATAACAAGGATGCAAACTGGGTCATCCTCGATTGTCGCCATGACCTTGCCAAACTGGATGCGGGCCGCGCGGCCTACGCCGGCGGACACATTCCATGTGCACAATTTGCCGACGTAGAAAGCGACCTGTCGGAAAAGAGCCCGGGACCAAACGGCGAGTTCCGTGGACGGCATCCTCTCCCGGAACGCAATGCCTTCGTGGAGACACTGCGCCGCTGGGGCGTCAACCACGGCACGCAAGTGGTTGCTTACGATGCGCAGGGCGGAATGTTTGCCGCGCGACTGTGGTGGATGCTGCACTGGGTAGGGCACAGCGCCGCCGCCGTGCTGGACGGAGGGCTACCAGCTTGGCAATCACTCGACTTGCCGCTCTCGACCGAACCGGTGACGCGGCCACGCGGGAACGTGGAGCCGCATCCCTCACGCATGACAACCGTGAGCGCGGACGAGATCATCGCCAATCTGTCGAATCCGGCAAGGGTCGTGATCGACGCGCGCGCACCGGACCGCTTCCGGGGTGAGAATGAAACACTCGATCCGGTCGGCGGACATATTCCCGGCGCGAAGAATCGCTTCTTCAAGGACAATCTGCAAGCGGATGGACGCTTCAAGGCGCCTGACCAGCTACGCATGGAATTCAGCGCACTCATCGCCAAACCCGAGGACGCCATCATGCAGTGCGGCTCCGGCGTAACCGCCTGCCACAACTTGCTGGCAACCGAGATCGCCGGCATGTCCGGTGCGGCCTTGTATCCCGGTTCCTGGAGCGAATGGTGCTCCAATCCGTCGCGGCCGGTGGCCACCGGCGGATAGGGCATGCCGGGGTGCTGGTCAATTCCAGATACCTGCTCACCAGAAACTGCGGATATCGACAGCCAACGCAAGCGCGCTGCCTCGTCACCTACCCGAATCAGTGCCTGCACTACGTCAAGGCCGGGGGCCTTGCATCGCATCCGGTCTGAACCCCCATGGCTATCTCACAGTTTCCGAGGAACAGATGCCTGGAAACAGTCCGCCAATCGAAATGACCTGACTCACACCAACTGGCATCCTCATATCAACTGGCATCCTCATATGCCGGAACGATTCAGTTGCGTGATGCCCCGCTTCAGTTGCAGCTCTTCCCTTGGAACGTCGGAATCCTGTTGTCGACGACGTGACTTCAAGACGCGCAAATCCACCGCTGGCAAGACCTGCCAGATCCAAATAATCCACGTACGCTTGTGCGAACGAGCATCGGCTTATCCCACCGCATGGCCTCAAATGGCACACGCCTGGAACTACCTCTTCTTTTCCGACACTCATCCAAAACCAGGCTAGACATCAAAATCGACAACACAAAGGGGTAGTTCTGAAATGAATTCGATACGAGATACGGCGGCGTCTCTTTTCCAGTGCTGTTTGCCTTCAAAGGACGATACTGAAAGATCAGAAACCTCTTCGTCTCAAGAAGCTCGCTCACGCAACGGCACGAGATCTATTTACATGCAGCCTAATTCCTCCCTTCGTCTGCACTTGTATCGCCAGACCGCCGCCGCAGCAGCAAGGGTGTCCGATGCTGCGTCGCCTGTTGTCAATGCCGCCGCTCCGGACTTGCAGAGCACCTCGGTCACGCCGCCTCAGTCTTCGCATTCCGGATCGATAGCCGAACCGCCGAATCCCGACAATCAAGCGGTAACAGAACGCGATCTGCAACCGATAGACCAAGCCTTGATCGACGCCGTTCTGGCACAATCACCGACGTTTAATAAGTTTTCTCCCAATGATCGGCAAGTCATTGGTATGGTGTTCAGCAACTTGGTTTTCTACCACGGCACATGCACCACTTCCAAGACGAGTATCCAGGAATATGGATTTGACCTAAGCAGGCAAACGAGCGGTCCTACTGCAGGTCTTGTAGCAAGTAAAAGAGGTGCCGCAATGCTTCGCCAGGCCCCGCAAGAAGAAATTGACGAATTCATTTCCAATGCCCGCTCCTATCATTTTGTTACGTCTGACAAAGACGAGGCAAAAGCGTATGCCAGGCGCACTGACTCAAGCGATCCTGCATTGGTACGAGTAGGCATTGATGAGAATAGCGTCTCGCTTGAGCCGGACCCCGATCAACTTGACGCGGACGAGATGGAAAATGTGTGTTTCAGAACGAAGGACCCGATACCCTCAACATACGTTTTCCCGTCGAAATCCAAAGGCGCTTCCAACGCGAACAGTGGTACCGGGACTGCTCTCCATGCTTTGTTTCAGACAAGACTCGCGGAAAATGGTGTAGCCGTATCAGACGAAGACATCGGCAAGCTTTTTCATGACTTGCAATCGGATTCAGAGGACGATTTTTCCTCGGGTTCAGATTGGGATTCCGATTCGGATTCGGAAAATATTTCCCACCCTTCTCATTAAAAGCACGTTTCGATAGAGCGCCGCATCACGCAAGGAGGCAGCGGGAAGACTGGTGCATGGCGTAATACGTATCCCTCCGTTTTCCCGCCGCACGGGCAATGCGTAAAACTGATTGAATCAAGCTGTGGACTGCCTCAACAATCCACCCTCACGAGCTTGGTGTTGCGTCTTGCGTCATCATCGCGTCCGCAGCGAATAAGCAGCTAAAAGGCGGGGGCCCGCACGACGCGACGCAGCTTGTCACGCCCAACCAGACCCTGCCACCATTTCCTCACCTCGCCGACGGTGAATAGGGGCGCATGGCATTTATCCGCTTCATGCCATGCCGCGTCCCATGCCGTCATCCTTGCCTCGCGAACGCTCGGTCGGGAGCGCATTGATCTACTCGGCCGACGCAGTTTCTCATTGGAACTCAAAGACTGGACACGCCACTTATCCATTAATTCTGTCCACCTTTCCAAGACGGCTCAATGTATGAAGACCAATGTTCTCTCTCCGCTGCTTGCGTTGGCCGCCTATCCCGTTCATGTTCTCAACGGGTTTAAGGAATACGCAACCACCATCCGCCGCTATTACCCAAATCCGCGTTTTCGCCGGGCCGATCTGCTTTGCCTGTGGGCTTATCTGACACGCGACCCACACGCGATTTGCGAACACTTCCTGAGAGACTACCCTGACGATCAGGTACAAAAGATGTACGGCGAGAGTTTCTTCACGACCCTGGAAAAAATTGCCGAGGCAGTCGACCTTGACGACAAGGATGTCGTCTATGACCTTGGCTGCGGACGTGGACGCAGCGTGTTCTGGTTTAACACGATGTTTGGCTGCCGCGCCGTCGGTATTGAAATCAATCCGATGTTCGTGATTAATGCACGGCTGATCCAGAAAGCGCTGGATATCGATAACGTCGAATTCATCCTCAGCAATTTGATGGATGCCGACTACAGTGATGCCACCGTCATTTATCTGTACGGCACGGCCCTCAGCGATACGGCGATTGTCAATCTGGTTGAACGCTTCGTCACCCTGAAACCGGGAACGCGGGTCGTCACCGTCAGCTATTCTCTGAGCCGCTATACCGAGCTTCCCATGTTCGCGCTGGAAAAAACAATACGCGGAAAATTTGTCTGGGGTGAAACCGACATTTATATTCAACGCAAGCTATAACGGCACATTCGATGAGAGACCCAGTCTCGAATGGGCGGAAAACACCTTGACCGCGAGCACACGTTCATTGAAAAGTTCAACATGCAAACTTTCACAACGTCTTCTCTTCCCGCTCTTCCGCCAGCCATAAAGCGGCTTGTCTACCTGGTTCATGACAACGAACTGGTGGCACGAGATCTGGCTGCTCATCTCGGGCAGTCCGGCCATAAAGTCGCTGTGGTGGCGAGCATGACGCAGTTGGAACACGCCATGGATGTGCAACCACCTGCAGCGGTCATTATCAACATTGGCGTACCTGCGACGATATTCGCCGCAGCGAATGAAGTCTCGCGCCTCAACAAGAAATTCGGGCAGGGATTCGCGGTTCTCTTTATTTCCGCTCACGGCAATTTTGTTACGCGGCTTGCCGCCGCTCGCGCAGGAGCCAGCGGGTATTTTTCGAATCCGCTAAACGCGATTGCGCTGGCCGACTGCCTGGACAAGCTCACCGTGCGGCAGGATATTCTCCCCTATCGAATCCTTGTGATCAGTGATGATTCGGATGCTGCCGAGTCATATGTGTCCAGCCTGGTCAGTGACAGCATGGAAGTGACGGCAACGCGAAAGATCGCGGACGGACTGGAAGTGCTGAGGAAATCCAGGCCGGAACTGATCCTGATCGACGTGCAACGGCCATCGTCTGATGGCGTCGATCTGACCAGACTGATCAGGCAGGACGATACCAATCTCGACGTGCCGATCGTCTTCATGTCCAGCGAAGCGAATTCAACGGCGCATTTGAACGCGATCGAGTCCGGTGCTGATGACTTTCTTGCAAAACCTGTTCAAGCGGCGGACTTGATCGGCATCCTGACCGGTCGCGCGCAACGCTTTCGTACCTTGCGAACGCTGATTACACGCGACGGCATGACCGGCTTGCTGAATCATGTCGCGCTCAAGGATCAACTCGACCGCGAAATCGTACGTGCAGGCCGGGAAGGATCGCCGTTGACGCTCGCCATGATCGACATCGACTTTTTCAAACGGGTCAACGATTCGTATGGGCATCCGGTCGGCGACCGGGTGATTCGTGCATTATCACGTCTGCTGCAGCAACGCTTGCGTCGTGGCGACATCATCGGCCGATACGGCGGCGAAGAATTTGCGGTCATCATGCCTGGCACTTCTTCAGAAGCTGCCACGGGCGTACTCGACAGCGTACGCATCGCATTTTCAGAGATACGACACGATGCGGGTGAACAGCGGTTTAGCGCAAGCTTTTCAACAGGGATCGCAGAGTTAAGAACACACACTGATGCGAACGCACTGTTTAACGCCGCAGATTCGGCACTTTATCAGGCCAAACACAATGGGCGGAATTGCGTCGTTACCGATTCGCAAATCGTGAATGTCTCTGTGCCGGAGCATTTCCGCAGTTGAATTCGCTGCGTGCAACACTGTCCAACTGGCGATGCAAACGCCTATGCCTTGTGTGCTTTCCCAGCGCATACCATCTTCCGCGCGTCTTGGTGCTGATGCAGAAACGCACTAGAAGGCCGATGTCCGGCGCTTGTTCGGCGTAGCGTGTGCATCGGAGGGATGCTTTGTTTTCATGGCGATAAAAAGCAAGTCAGCTTCTTCTCTTTCCTGCCAGGAAAAAAGCTGCAGCTGCATGGCGAGAAGATCTCTGTCCAGTGAAAGTCATCGTCGCCCACTAGCGATGACCGGATCAGAGATCTGGTGACATGCCAGTGGACTAACGAAGTGAATGAAGCTTAGATAGGCAAATACCTGATCTGTGTGGCATCCACACCCAGTCTGACCGATGCGTTGTCGGCAAACGGCGCCATGCCGGAGTAGTGTGCCTGATCGGCTGTGACGAGCGACTGTCCGACCCGGACGCGGTAGCGCGTAAACTCGCCGAGAAACTCCGTATACTCTACAGCGCCATTCAGCCAGAGATACGCTCCATCCCGAATGCCGTCGCCGACCAGCATCTTCACTGTATGCGGTCTAAAGCTGATTGCTACGCGTCCGGTGCGAACTTCAGGATGCTTCGGCAGCACCAGCTCTCCAATTCCGGGAGCTTTGAAACGTACGGTATCCCCGTTGACCTGGTCGATCTCGCCGGTGAGCAGGTTGGTGGTACCGACGAAGTTGGCGACGAAGGGATTGGCCGCTTCGTGCAGAACAAATCCGACCTGGCTGCATTCCACGAGCATGCGGGCGAAAGCGGCAAGGCGCGTACCATCGCCAAGATCGAATGCCGTGAGGCGCTGGCGAACCTGACCGAAATCGTGGCTGAGGCAGACGCGATCATGATTGTTCGCGAAGCGCTTTCCATCGCACTTCCCGTCGAAGACCTGCCGACGACCCAGAGGGCAATCGTGCGGGAATGCCTTGGGCAAGGCAAGCCTGTCATCGGCATCACTCAGATGCTGAACTCGATGGAACGCCTGTCTTTACCAACCGCTGCCGAAGCGAGCCATGTCGCAAGCGCCGTGTCCGAAGGCATGGATGCAGTTGTCTTGTCGGCAGAAACGGCAAGCGGCAACTATCCGGCAGAGGCGGTCGCGGCGATCGACCGCATCGCACAACGCGTGGAAAGCGACGCCGCGTATACCGAGCAAGTGCACCGTCATCCCATCGCGTTGCCGACCATCGGCCCGGAAGACGCCATCGGCGCCGCGGTGCGCGGCACAGCAGAAATTCTCCCGCTGTGCTTTACCGCAGCCTATACATTTTCCGGATCGACGTGCCTCTCTGTCGCCAGGGCGCGCCCTCGCTCGACCATACTCGGGTTGTCTCCATCACTGGAGACGGCGCGGATGCTATCGCTGGTCTGGGGAGTGCACCCGATACATTCGGCCGCGTCGCCGACGGTGGAAAGCATGCTGGATGATGTTTTTCGCGAAGCAAAAAACTCCGGGTTCACCGAGTCAGGAAGGCCATTTGTCGTGGTGGCGGGCATGCCGTTCGGGACTCCAGGCTCAACCAATCTGATGCGAATCGCGTGGACTTAAGCAAAAGGCGGTGCACCCGTATGGAGATCTATCAGCTACGCACCTTTGTTACGGTGGCCAAGCTTGGGCATATTACCAAGGCGGCCGAGGCGTTGCATGTTACGCAACCGGCTGTCACTGGTCATATCAAGGCACTGGAGCAAGACCTGGGAATCACCTTGTTCGATCGCGGACATGGTCGCATTTCCCTGACCAAAGCTGGAGAGCTCCTCTTGCCGGAGGTAGAAAAGACACTCAGTGCGTTCAACCTGACGCTGGCCAAGGCGAAGGAGTTAAAGGGTGAGATTACCGGCCGGGTGTTGATCGGTACCGTGGGTGACCCGGACTTCCTCAGGCTGGGCAGCTTCCTCAACGGCTTGCTCAACGCCCTCCCCCTGCTTGAAATCAAGACGCGCTCAGCCCTTGCCGCGTCAGTCCTCGATGCCGTCGCATCCGGCGAAATCGCCGCCGGCTACTACATCGGCACGGTCAACAATCCGGACGTGGCAAGCCTTGGCCTGCGCGGTGTGCGGTATCGGGTCGTCGCACCGGCAAATTATGGCGAACGCCTGCCGGCATGCGGGTGGGGTGAAATTGCAGGAATGCCATGGATCGGCGCACCGGAAAAGAGCCATGTTCATCAGCTGCTCGTATCTCTGTTCGGGCGCCAGGGCCTGCGTCCCAACATTGTCATGGAAACGGACGAACTGACGTCGCCGCACAGCCTCGTACGCGCGGGGCTGGGCCTGTCGCTCATGCGCGAGGATATTGCTCTACTCGCTGCGGAGAAAGGCGAGATTTCAATCTGGAGCCATGCCGCCGCGGATACGCAGCTCTCATTCCTGTATCGCGTTGATACCGAATTCGACCCGGTGCTCGTCGGCATGCTGTCCATCCTCCGGGACACCTGGGGCGCCAGCCCTGTTGCCTAGATCAGCCACCTTCCGATAAGGGCACTGGCATGCCCGATGGGCTTGCCATCCTTCTGAGAAGGAGGGCTTACCTTGGCTGTAGAGTTAGAGCGCCTGTCAAAGTACTGCTGCGCGCGATTGCCGTCATGACGGGCTGAAACGATTCTACGAGCGCCTCGCCCTCGTTAGCTATGCAACGTTGTTCAGGAGAAGATTCGAAACCATCAGTGCTGGTGGGCATGCCCCGTCACGAAGACCACCAGCGCCACACCGACGGCGATCAGGATGATTTGCGGGATGGTTTCGCGCAGGGTCGAGCGCCGCTGCATCTGCGGCATCAGGTCGCTGACCGCGATGTAGATAAAGCCGGATGACGCGAACACCAGAACATAAGGAATCCAGTCCGAGACGTGTCCCAGCGTGAAA
Source organism: Noviherbaspirillum sp. (assembly GCF_035254685.1). Taxonomy (GTDB): domain Bacteria; phylum Pseudomonadota; class Gammaproteobacteria; order Burkholderiales; family Burkholderiaceae_D; genus Noviherbaspirillum. The sequence continues at coordinate 97,451 of NZ_DATFAI010000017.1, forward strand.
TAGCCGAGCAGGCCGCCAACGATCGCCATCAGGCTGCTCAGGAGGTTGTAGACATAGGCCCGGGTGCGGGTAAAGCCGGCATTGAGCAGCACGATGAAATCGCCGATCTCCTGGGGGATTTCATGCGCGATGATGGCCAGGCCGGTGATCAGGCCGAGGTGCGGATCGGCCAGGAACGCGGCGGCGATCAGGATGCCGTCGGTGAAGTTATGCAGACCGTCTCCGACCAGGATCATCCATCCGGATTTGCCGGCTTCATGCACGTCGTGGCCATGTTCATGAGCGTGTCCGTCGCCTTCGTAATGATGGGAGTGGCGCAGGATCGCGAATTTCTCCAGCAGGAAAAATCCCAGCAGGCCGGCCAGCAGCATGGCAAACAGGAGATGATTGTCCGCCTTGGATTCGAAGGCTTCCGGCAGTGCGTGCAGCAGCGAGGTCGACAACAGGATGCCGACGGACAGGCTCACCATCCGGTCGACCATTTTTGACAGCAGTGAAAAGGAAAACAGCGCCGCAGCGCTAATGCTGATGACGCCGGAGATGGTCGTGGCAAGCAGAATGGATAACAGCGTGGAGTTGATTTTGAGCCCCGACGAATATGCAACAAAGTTGCAAATTTTGGCACAGACTGGCTATTTCGGCAAACGGATGCCTGTTACCGACGGCGTGATGGATGTCCACGGAAAACACGGAAATTTCTGTGTCTTCCGTGTTTTCCGTGGACAAGGATTTCTACGCCGACTAGAACTCCTGCTTTTCGCCCGGATTGATCGCAATCACTCTCGTCGGGAACGCGCCGAGTTCCTTCGTCAATTCCGCGGGCGTGCCCTTCAGCAGCGGGAAGGTGCCGTAATGGATCGGGATCGCATACTTCGGCTTGAGCATGTCGCGGAGGGCAACGGCGGCTTCCTTCGGCCCCATGGTGTAATGCCCGCCGATCGGGATCAGCACCAGGTCCGGCTTGTAGTACTGGCCGATGAACGCCATGTCGCCGAACAGGCCGGTGTCGCCCATGTGGTAGATGCGAAAGCCGTTCTCCAGTTCGATGATGTAGCCGACCGGCTCACCGCCCACGTGGACTTCATCCTTGCCGCTCGCCGGGTTGTGCCAGGCCAGCTCGGAGCTGTGTTCGGCGTGCACCGCGGTCACCTTGATGCTGGTGCCAGGCGGAACGACGGTACCGCTCTTGTTGAAGCCCTGCGCCTGCTCGCGCGGCAGGATGCCGAGCGCCACCGCCGATTGCAGCAGCCCCGCAGGCCCGTACACCGGCGCCTTGCTGAGTTTCGCGAGTGCCGGCACATCGCCGAAATGGTCCATGTGGCCATGCGTCACGAGAATGACGTCCACCTTGCCGAGCGCTTCCAGCTTCTTGTATTGCTCCGGCGTTTTCGGATTGCTGGTGAGCCACGGATCCACCACGATGACTTTTCCGCCCGGCGTGGTGATCTTCGTCGTCGCCTGCCCGAGCCACTGCACTTCAGTCTTTCCCTGGGCCATCGATGCCGGCACAACCGCGGCCAGCAACAGGCCGAGGACTGCAACAATCGCTTGCTTCACATTGACCATCGTTATCTCCTTTTTGTGTCCGCTGAACCGGCCAGGCGGCCGACCGGAAAATGATAACGATAAATCAACGTGCGCGTTGGCGTTGCGTCAATGCGCCTCGTCCCAGTTCTTGCCGACGCCGACTTCGGCAATCAAGGGCACCTTGAGCGTGGCAACGCCGCTCATCAGTTGCGGCAAGGTCTGCCGAACGCCAGTCAGTTCGGCTGCCGGCACTTCGAGCACCAGTTCGTCATGCACCTGCATCACCATCTTCGACGCCATCCGCTCGCCTTCCAGCCAGTCCTGCACGGCGATCATCGACAGTTTGATCAGGTCGGCAGCGGTGCCCTGCATTGGCGCATTGATCGCGGCACGTTCCGCGGCCTGGCGGCGCGGGCCGTTGGGCGAATTGATTTCCGACAGCCACAGACGCCGTCCGAACACGGTCTCGACATAGCCGCGCTCCTTGGCCTGCGCGCGCGTTTCGGCCATGTATTGCGCGACAGCGGGATAGCGCTGGAAGTACTTGTCGATGTACATCTGCGCGGCGGAACGTTCGATGCCAAGGTTGCTCGCCAGCCCGAACGCGCTCATGCCATAGATGAGCCCGAAGTTGATCACTTTCGCATAGCGCCGCTGCTCGCTGGTGACGTCAGCGGGCGCTGCGCCGAAAATTTCGGCAGCGGTCGCGCGGTGGATGTCCTCGCCTTCCGCGAAAGCGCGCAGCAGGTTCTCGTCGCCCGAGATGTGCGCCATGATGCGCAATTCGATCTGCGAGTAGTCGGCCGACACGATCACGCTGCCCGGTGGCGCAACGAAGGCTTCGCGGATGCGCCTGCCCTCTGCGGTGCGCACCGGGATGTTCTGCAGGTTGGGATCATTCGATGCCAGCCGCCCCGTCACCGCGACGGCCTGCGCGTAATTCGTGTGCACGCGGCCGGTGTCCGGATTCACCATTTTTGGCAGCTTGTCGGTGTAGGTCGACTTCAGCTTCGACAGCCCGCGATAATCAAGCAGGATCTTCGGCAGCGGATAATTCTCGGCCAGCTTCTGCAGCACTTCTTCATCGGTGGACGGTGTGCCGGACGGTGTCTTCTTCACCACCGGCAGCTGCAGCTTGTCGAAAAAGATTTCGCCGATCTGCTTGGGCGAATTCAGGTTGAACGGCTGGCCGGCGAGCTCATAAGCCCGTCGCTCCATCTCGAGCATGCGCGTGCCAAGCTCATGCGATTGCGTTGCGAGCAGTTGCGCATCGATCAGCACTCCATTGCGCTCGATCTTCTGCAGCACCACCGAGGTCGGCAGTTCGATCTTTTCGTAGATGAATGTCAGCCCCTCATCCTCCGCCACGCGCGGCCACATTGCCTGGTGCAGCTGCAGGGTGACATCCGCATCTTCCGCCGCATACTCGGTGGCGCGCTCGATCGCCACTTGATCGAAGCAGATCTGCGAAGCGCCCTTGCCGCACACCTCCTCGAAAGTGATGGTCTTGCGTCCCAGGTGCCGCATGGCTAGGCTGTCCATGTCGTGGTTTTTGTGCGACTCGAACACATAGGACTCGAGCAGCGTGTCATGCACGATGCCGCGCAACGCGACGCCGTGGTTGGCAAAAATATGGCTGTCGTACTTCAGGTGCTGCCCGACCTTGGGCCTAGTCGGATTTTCCAGCCAAGGCTTCAGCTTCGACAGCACGAATTCCCGCGACAATTGCGCCGGCGCGTCCTGGTAGCGGTGCGCCACCGGGATGTAGGCCGCCACGCCGGGCTTGCAGCACAGCGAAATACCGACCAGCTGCGCGCGCATCGGATCGAGCGAGGTGGTTTCGGTATCGACCGACGTCAGTTCCGCAGCATTGATGATCTCCAGCCAGCGTTCGAGCTGCGCTTCGGTCAGCACGGTTTCGTATTCGGCAGCGACGGGCGCGGCGTCGAACAGGCTGCCCTGCGGCTCGCCGCTGGTCGCCACGGCTGCCGGACGCGGCGCGGGGCTTGCCTCGCCGCTGAGTTCGCGCAGCCAGGTCTTGAAGCCATAGCGTCTGAAGAATTCGATCAGCGCCTCCGTGTCGGCCGGCTTCGCCGTCAGGGTCTGCTGGATCGATGCCATATGGGCAGCCAGGTCGCAGTCCGTCTTGACGGTCAACAGATGCTTCGCCTGCGGCAGCCAGTCCAGCACCCGGCGCAGATTCTGTCCGACGGCGCCACTGATGTCATCGGCGTGCGCGATGATGTCATCGAGCGTGCCGTACTGCGTCAGCCATTTCACCGCGGTCTTCGGGCCGACCTTGTCGACGCCTGGCACATTGTCGACCGCGTCGCCGACCAGCGTCAGATAATCGACGATGCGCTCGGGCGGCACGCCGAACTTCGCGATCACGCCCTCGCGGTCGAGCTTTTCATTGCTCATCGTGTTGATCAGCGTGACATGCTCATTCACCAGTTGCGCGAGGTCCTTGTCGCCCGTCGAGACCACTGTCTGCATGCCATGCTTCGCAGCCTCGACCGCCAGTGTGCCGATCACGTCGTCGGCCTCGATGCCGTCGACCATCAGGATCGGCCAGCCGAGCGCGCGCACCGCTTCATGGATCGGCTCGATCTGGCGCACGAGGTCTTCCGGCATCGACGGGCGATGTGCCTTGTATTCCGGATACACGTCGTCGCGGAAGGTCTTGCCTTTTGCGTCGAACACACAGGCAATGTATGCTGCGGGGAAATCATTGCGCAGCTTGCGCAACATGTTGATCATGCCGTAGATGGCGCCGGTCGGCGCGCCTTCGGCATTACGCAAATCCGGCATCGCGTGAAAGGCGCGATACAGGTAACTGGAACCATCGACGAGCAAAAGGGTTTTATTCATATGGAGTCAAAAGGGAAATACGTGCCGCGCCTCCGGCAGATCAAGGACATCAACCGCGCCACCGCAAAAAAGGCGCGGGAATCATGGCACATCCTGACGATTATGGCAGAGTTTATCGAGTCGACCGAACGCCTCGCGGAGCTGCGCCCGGCAGTCTCGATTTTCGGCTCGGCCCGCATCAAGCCTGATGATCCCAACTACGCCAAGTGCATCGACATCGCGCGCCGCCTTTCCGATGCGGGCCTGGCGGTCATCTCGGGCGGCGGCCCCGGCATCATGGAGGCGGCCAACAAGGGCGCCTTCGATGGCGCGTCGTCGTCGGTCGGTCTGAACATCGAATTGCCGCATGAGCAGGCCAGCAACAAATGGCAGGACATTTCGATCAGCTTCCGCCATTTCTTCGCGCGCAAGGTGGCTTTTGTCAAATATGCGGACGCCTATGTCGTGCTGCCCGGCGGCTTCGGCACGCTGGACGAGCTGACCGAAGTCCTGACGCTGATCCAGACCGGCAAGTCGCGCCGCATCCCGGTGATCCTGGTCGGCACGCAATTCTGGCGCGGCCTGCTCGACTGGTTCCGCGCGCAGCTGGTGGGCGACGGCATGATCGATGCGAAGGACCTGGACCTGGTGCAACTGATCGACGAACCGGCCAATGTGGTGGACGCGATTTTCGCCTTCTACGAAGCCAGCAATGAATTGCTGACCGCCGAGAGCAAGGAACCGGGCGCCTATCTCTGAGCCCTTCCGGAAGCACGCCTTCAGACCGTCTGAAGGCTTGTGCTGCCTCAATACCCGTGCGCAACAGCAGCCGGACATTTCCTGTCCTTGCAGGTGCGGTTTGCTAAAATGTTTCATAGAGGCTCGATTGTCATCCAGCCATTCCGCATTCCAATAACAGTTCAAAACATCATCATGCGCACATTCAGGGTCTGGCTCGTCGCTGCGGCAGTTGTTGCTGCTTTTGCAATTCCGCTGCCGACCGTCGCGCAGCAGAAGTCCGATACCGCTCCGCCCCCGCCCAAGCTGGAAAAACTCGAGGAAGGCGAGCCGCCCGCGGTGACGATCCGTCCGCGCGACAAGCGCGCAAAGATCACGCAAAAACGTGCGCCGGGCGGCAAGGTCACCGAAGTCAAGGTCACCACCGGCGGCAGCACTTATGTGGTGAAATCCAACGACCAGGCCGGCAGCGCGCTCCCGGGAGACGCACAAAGCAGTACAATGCGCCCGGCGCAGTGGGAAGTGCTGGAATTCGACCTGGGGAAATCCCGGGAAGCCAAGGAAGCGGAAGAGGCGCAGGCGGGCACGCTGCCGGCCCCGCCCCAGGCACCTGCCACAGCGGCGCCGAAAAAATAACCTTTTACTTACCGATTCGCTCATGGCAGTTTTCACCCCGGTCAGCCTGGATGACCTTACCCAATGGCTCGCGCAGTTCAACCTCGGCAAACCCCTCGCCATCAAAGGCATTTCGTCGGGCATTGAAAACAGCAATTTCTTCGTCACTACCGAAGCCGGTGAGTTCGTCCTCACGATTTTCGAAAAGCTGACCTTCGAACAGCTGCCGTTCTACCTGGAACTCATGCGTCACCTGGCCGATCACGGTGTGCTGGTGCCGGCGCCGATCGCCAACCGGCATGGCGACATCCTGCACACCCTGCACGGCAAACCGGCCAGCCTCGTCACGAAGCTGGAAGGCGAATCGCAGATGGATCCCAAACCGGTGCATTGCGCCGCGGTCGGCGCAATGCTGGCGAAGATGCACCTGGCCGGACAGGACTTCCCGATGCAGCAGCCGAACCTGCGCGGCCTCGCATGGTGGCACGCGACCACGCCGGTCGTGCTGCCCTACATTCCCGAGGAGAGCCAGCACCTGCTGCGTGCGGAAATCCATACCCAGGAGGCATTTGCGGCTTCGGCCACCTATCACCAGTTGCCGCGCGGACCGGTCCATGCCGACCTGTTCCGCAATAACGTGATGTTCGTCGGCGAACGCCTGACGGGATTCTTCGACTTCTATTTCGCCGGCTGTGATACCTGGATCTTTGACGTTGCCGTCACGGTCAACGACTGGTGCATCGATGTCAACACCGGCGCGCTCGACGAGCAGCGCGTGCGCGCGCTGCTTGATGCCTATCACGCAGTGCGTCCATTTGTCGAACCGGAGAAGATCGCGTGGCGTCCGATGCTGCAGGCCGGCGCGTTGCGCTTCTGGCTGTCGCGCCTGTATGACTTCTACATGCCGCGTGAAGCGGAAATGCTGACGCCGCACGACCCGGGGCATTTCGAGCGCATCCTGCGCCAGCGCATCAGCAATCCGGTTCCCGCCCTCTTTTGACAATGGAAAAGCTGCCTGCAAACACCGGCTGGGCCTGGGTGAAGGAAGGATTTGCGCTGTTCCGCAAGCAACCAGTGGAAATGGCGACGCTGTTCCTTGCCTACATGTTCGTAATGCTGGCCATCGGTATCCTGCCCGTGCTCGGCCAGGTCCTGCCGCTGGTGCTGGTGCCGGTATTCTCCATGGCTTTCATGGAAGCCTGCCTGAACATCGAGCAGGGCAAGAAGGTGTACCCGAACCTGCTGGTGACCTTCTTCCGCTCTCCCGCGCTGCGCCGGCTACTGGTTCTCGGCGTGCTGTACCTGCTGGCGGCCGTCCTTGCGGTTGCCGCCTCGGCACTGGTGGACGGCGGTGTCTTCTGGCAGGTCATGGCCGGCAGCAAGCAGCTGGACGAGGAAACGATCCGCAATTCCCACATGTCGCTGGCGATGATCTTTTCCGCCGCAGTCTACACGCCGGCCATGATGGCGTTCTGGTACGCCGCACCGCTCATCGCATGGCAGGACATGGGCGTCGGCAAGTCGCTCTTCTACAGCTTCTTCGCGGTGCTGCGCTCCGGCAAGGCCTTCCTCGTCTACGGCATGGCGTGGGTCCTGATCGGCGTCGTGTTCCCTGCCCTGGTCAGCAGCATCCTTGCGTTGCTGGTCGCCAAGGGTATCGCCGTGGTGATCGTGCTGTTGCCGCTGTCGCTGGCGCTGACGGTGGTCATGTACTGCTCCTTCTATCCCACCTATACCGCCATCTTCGGTCGCCCGCGCGCCCTGCCTGAACAAAACCAGCCGCGGCCGGATACCGACAGCGGCCAGGGCTGAACGGATTTCCCGCCGCGCTTATCCCTTCCCTTACCCCTTCCGCAAGTGATGCTTTAGGGCATCAAAAAATGGCTATACTGACATCGGAATGCCGGTTCCGGAAGTATCCATTCCGCGCGTAACGCCAGGGGGAGGCTCGTCGTGATCAAGAAAATCCATGTGCACCAGATCAAGGTGGGCATGTTCATCCACGACTTCAACTGCCACTGGATGGACCATCCTTTCCTGCGCAGCCAGTTGATGGTGGCCAGCGAGGAAGAGATCGCGAAAATCGCCTCGGCCGGCATTCACGAAGTCTATATCGACACCAGCAAGGGGCTTGACGTTCAGAACGCGCCAACGGTGCAGGAAGCATCGACCGCGCTGGAAAAGGAAATCCTGGACATTGCGAGCATCCGGCCCGCCGCCACGGCGCACGTATCCCTTGCTGAAGAACTCCTGCGCGCGAAGAAGATCAAGGACCAGGCCCATGATCTGGTGCGTACGGTCATGCATGATGCGCGGCTCGGCAAGGCCATCGAACTCGACCGGGTGGAGCCGGTGGTGCAGGACATCACCGAATCGATCCTGCGCAACCCTGGCGCGCTGCTGGGCCTGCTGCGCATCAAGAACAAGGACGACTACACCTTCCTGCATTCGGTCAGCGTCTGCACCCTGCTGGTCGCGTTCTGTCATTCATCCGGCATGGATGCGGCCCTGACGCGCGAGGCCGGCCTCGGCGGCCTGCTGCACGATACCGGCAAGGCGCTGGTGCCGGACAAAGTGCTGAACAAGCCCGGACGCCTCACGGAGGAGGAGTTCGATCTCATCCGCAAGCATCCGAGGGACGGCTACGACATCCTGCTGAAATCGCCCGCCATCAAAGAGATTCCGCTCGATATCACGCTGCACCACCATGAACGCATGGACGGCAGCGGTTATCCCGACAAGCTGCCTGCCGGGCGGATCAGCACGCTTGCGCAGATGGCGGCCATCGTCGACGTGTACGATGCGATCACTGCGGACCGCTGCTATCACCGCGGGATGTCGGCAGCCGAGGCGCTGCGCAAGATCTACGAGTGGAGCAAATTCCACTTCAGCCCGCAGCAGGTGCAGAACTTCCTGCGCTGCGTCGGCATCTACCCGGTCGGCACGCTGGTGCTGCTGGAATCGGGGCGACTCGCCGTAGTGACCGAGCCGCATGAAACCAACCTGCTGGCGCCGAAAGTACGGGTCTTCTTCAGCACCAAGTCGAACACTTACATCAAGCCGGAGGAAGTGGATCTTTCCAGACCGCTTGGCACGGGCGGCGGCGACAGGATCGTCAGCCACGAATCACCGGAGAAGTGGCGCGTGGAGCCGATGAAGTTCTTCAGCATGGCGTAGCGCGAAGAGCAGACCTCTGCCTCTCCGCGCCTTCCCTCAGTGCGGTAGCCCTCAGTGCGGTAACTTCACCGGCTTCCATCCGACATGATCGAAGTACTTCCCGTAGGTGTTCAGCGCCTCCGCCGCCTGCACCACACCAAGCGCACGTTCCGTGCCCTGCTTTCCTTCCATCGTGTCGACGCCCTGGCCCAGTTCGCCGATGATCACGTGCAGTTGTGCATCCGCCTTCGGATCGAGCTTGCAGTTCTGGACAATGTAGGCCACCTGCCCGTTCAGCTCCTTGCCAAGTTTCTCGTATTGCTCCGGCGTGAGCTTGCCTTCATGCGCTGCCGGCAAGGCGGCGCTGACCTGTTCCCGGATCGCGCCCATTCCCTTGCGCAGGGATGCATCGGTTGCCCACTTCTTGCCGGCGTTGAGTTCGATTTTCTGCGGTGCGGCGCCGTGATGGTCATGATGCCCCGACTCGGCGGCGAGTGTCGTGAGAGGAAGCGCCAGCGAGATGGCGGCGAACAGTAGCGTAGAGGATTTCATGTTGTACTCCGTTTCAGGTTCAGGTTCGGTCGGACATTTTCCATACCTTGCCTTCTTAAACGAAGCACACGCGAAATTGTTCCATCAATGACGATGCAGCATTTCCTCTTCTGTTGCTTCCTGCGTGTAGCGGCTCAGGAGCAGCTTCATCAGCTTGTCGCGCTGCTGCGCATCGAGCAGGTCATGCTCGGCAAGCAATTGCGCGATCACCCTGCGCTGCTGGCTATCCTGCAGGGTCGCAATCCTTGCCTGCTCGGCATCAATTGCACTTCGGTCCGGCTTGTCGGAAAACACCTGCCGCACCAGCGCTTCGCGGTGCGCGCGGATCTCACGCCAGTTGACCGCGATGTCCTTAAGGAAGCCTTCTTCGATCTCCGACCAGCGGCGGCGCTGGTCCGCGTTCAACTGCAAATAATCGGGCAGGCTCGCATTCTCATGCTGCGCCGCCGGACCAGGTGCCGTTCCCATCCGATTGACGATCACGCTCGCGACCATGCCCGCGTTGAGCGCCAGCGAGATGACGAGAAGCCACTTCAATGCAGTGCGATTCATTTCAGTCCTTTCGGTGTCCCGCATAATTCCGCCGCAGCACAAAGGCCGCCGGGCGGCACGGGATCAAAGACGCGCGCCATCGTCGCTGAAGGCGCAAGCATCGCTCCCCCGCTGAGCAGCATGCCTCCGAGCCACGCCCCCACGGCAAGCGAGAGGGCCGCGGCGAGGCCAGGGGCGCCCCAATCAATCCAGAACGCGCGCATGGGACGCCGCGCAGGTGGTCGCCGCAGCTGCGGCCCGAGCCGTGCTGCAAGGTCGAACCCCAGTGTCGGCGAGGGCAACTCGCGCAAGTCGCGTCGCAGTGCAAGCAGCTCGTCGATACGCGCGAGGCAGATCGGACAAGCGCGCGTATGCGCCACGAATTGCTCCCGCTCGGAAGGCGGCAGCATGCCATCGATGTAGGCGGAAACCTCTTCATGCTCCGGGCAGTTCATCGCGTGATCTCCGGTTGGGCTTTGAGCTTGTCGAGCAGCGCAGACCGCGCCCGCGCCAGTCGTGATTTGACGGTGCCGGCATTCAGGTTGAGCACCTCGGCGATTTCGTCATAGGTCATGTCTTCGATTTCGCGGAGCAGCAATATTTCACGATGCCCGGCCGGCAGGCGTTCCAGCGCCGTTTCCAGCTGGCGCAGGCGTTGTGCGGTCTCAACGATCGCCTCGGGTCCGGCCGCCGTGTCGGGCAGGTCCACGTCCGGCTCCAGTTCGACGAATTCCACCAGCTTGTCGCGCCGCAGCCGGTCGAAGGCGATGTTGCGCGCGATGCGGAACAGCCACGTGCGGAACAAGGCATCGGGCTGCCAGCGCTCCAGGGCCTGGTAAGCACGCAGGAAAGTGTCCTGTGTCAGTTCCAGCGCGTCATCCGGCGAGCGCGTGAGGCGGAGCAGAAAGCGGTAGATGCGGTCCTGGTAACGCCTGACCAACTCGGAAAATGCCTTGCCGTCGCCGCGCTGTGCGAGCGTCACGCAGGCAAGATCGTCGAGATGGCCAAGGGTTTTCATTGTCGATACCCGTACCAACGAGCGGGTGCCGAAAAGGTTCCATCCACGTCAGAAGAAACATGACCGGCGGGGCGCCGCCGGGCCGCTATGTCACTATGCCACTTTTTCCAGTTTGGCAATGTTCAGGTCGAGCAGCTTCATGCCGTGCTTGCCGAAATTGATGTGCGCGCGGGTATTGGTGCCGCTGCCTTCGATGTTCACGATCACGCCCTCGCCGAACTTCTGGTGCGACACGGTTTCGCCGATGCGCCAGCCCACGTCCTTGCGGCTGAAGTTCTGCGCGATCGCATTGACGCCGGACTCGGGCGCCTCGTCCCACGCCGACTTGCGCTGACCGAACCAGTGATGCTGCACCTTGGGCGACAGCCACTTCAAGGATTCTTCCGGCAGTTCGTCGAGGAAGCGCGATTTCATGTTGTAGCGCGTCTGGCCGTGCAGCATGCGGGTCTGTGAGAAGCTGATGTAGAGGCGCTTGCGCGCGCGCGTGATCGCCACATACATCAGGCGGCGTTCTTCCTCCAGCCCGCCCTCTTCCTGCGCGCTGTTCTCATGCGGGAACAGACCTTCCTCCAGGCCAGTGATGAAAACCGCGTCGAATTCGAGCCCCTTGGCCGAATGTACCGTCATCAATTGCATCGCATCCTGTCCGGCCTGCGCCTGGTTATCGCCGGCTTCCAGCGAGGCATGCGACAGGAATGCCGACAAGGGCGACATCACCGTCGGCAAGGGCGCATCGGCGTCGATCACCTCGTCGCCGTTGGCCAGCTGCACGCCCGCCGTTGCCTGCGTCTTTGGCCCGAGCAGCGCCGGCGCATCGATGCTGAAGCCTTCTTCAGACACGAACAGCATTGCCGCACTGACCAGTTGCTCCAGGTTTTCGATGCGGTCCGCGCCTTCCTTCTCGCCCTGAAAATGCGTGATGAGCCCGCTCATGTCGAGCACCACCTTCACCATCTCCTGCAGCGGCAGGTTCTGCGTCTCGAAGCGCATTCCCTCGATCAGCTTCACGAAGCCGCCGAGCGATGTGCCGGCCTTGCCGGTCACATAGGGCACCGCCGCATAGAGTGAAATGCCGTACTGGCGCGCCGCGTCCTGCAGTTGCTCGAGCGAGCGAGCGCCGATGCCGCGAGTCGGGAAATTCACCACGCGCAGGAACGCGGAATCATTGTGCGGGTTGTCCATCAGCTGCAGGTAGGCGATCGCGTGCTTGATCTCGGCGCGCTCGAAGAAGCGCTGCCCGCCGTAGACGCGATACGGGATGCCGGCCGTAAAGAGCGCATGCTCGATCACGCGCGACTGCGCATTGGAACGGTACAGCACCGCGATCTCGCTGCGCAGCCAGCCTTCGTTGATGAGTCCCTTGACCTCCTCGATGATCCACTGCGCTTCCTGGATGTCGCTGCTCGCTTCGTAAATGCGCACCGGCTCGCCGTGGCCGGCATCGGTGCGCAGGTTCTTGCCGAGGCGGCGGCTGTTGTTCGCGATCAGCACGTTGGCGGCATCGAGGATGTGGCCGTGCGAGCGATAGTTCTGTTCCAGCTTGATCAGGTTCTCGACGTGAAATTCGCGCTCGAAGGCCATCATGTTGCCGACGTTCGCACCACGGAAGGCGTAGATGCTCTGGTCGTCGTCGCCCACTGCGAAGATCGCGTTGTGCTGTCCGGCCATCAGCTTGAGCCAGTTGTATTGCAGGTTGTTGGTGTCCTGGAACTCGTCGATCAGGATGTGCTTGAATCGCGCCTGGTAGTGCTCGCGCAAGGGCTGGTTGCGCATCAGGAGTTCATAACAGCGCAGCAGCAGTTCGGCGAAATCCACCACGCCTTCGCGCTGGCACTGCTGCTCATAGGCCTCGTAGAGCTCGACAAAGCGGCGGTTGTAATCGTCGTTCGCGATCACATCCTTCGCGCGCATTCCTTGCTCCTTCGCATTATTGATGAAGTACATCAAGTTGCGCGGCGGGTATTTCTCGTCATCGACGTTCAGCGCTTTCAGGAGGCGCTTGATGGCGGACAGCTGGTCCGCCGAATCGAGGATCTGGAAGGTCTGGGGCAGGCCGGCTTCACGATAGTGCGCGCGCAGCAGGCGATTGCACAGGCCGTGAAACGTGCCGATCCACATGCCGCGCGTATTCACCGGCAACATCGCCGACAGGCGTGACATCATCTCCTTGGCCGCCTTGTTAGTGAAGGTCACGGCCAATACGCCCGCCGGCGACACCTGTCCGGTCTGGATCAGCCAGGCGATGCGGGTCGTCAGTACGCGTGTTTTTCCCGACCCCGCGCCGGCGAGGATCAGCGCGGGTTGCGCGGGCAAGGTGACAGCGGCGAGTTGTTCGGGATTGAGATTGTGGAGGAGATTCTGCATGCCTCGATTATACCGGCGAGGGGCTTCTGCCTGCGGCGAAATCTCGCCTGCCGGCATTGCTTGACGCACAAGATTCGCAGCTCCATAATCGGTTCATCTCCGCACTTCATGCAAAAAATGCATTCCTGTTCCTTCGACCATTGCTGCGCTTCGGGCTTGAACGCCCAGGCATCGGCACGCGTCGCAGGTGCAGAGAAATCGAAAAAACAGTCGCTCATCTGACCGGGGCGCACTGTCCCGTCAGGTGGGCTGACAGGACAGTAAGCGCAAAGGCCGGTACCCCTCCCCCTCTGTCATACGCGTTCTTGCAGATCTTCCTGACGGTGACCTGTCGGTCTGACCATGGGAGTCAATGCAATGACAAGTTTTACAGGGATCTGGGCGCCTCTCGTCACCCCTTTTCGTCACAATGAAGTCGATTTCGACGCGCTGCAATCGCTCGCTCGCCGCTGCGTCGAAGCAGGCGTATCGGGCCTCGTCGTATGCGGTTCCACCGGAGAACCGGCGGCGTTGAGCGAAGGCGAACAACTGGCCGTGCTGGATGCGGTGCTGGATGCGGTGCTGGATGCAGTGCCGGAGTGCCCGGTCGTCATGGGCATGGCCGGCAACAACCTGCCCGCCATCCTCGACCGCATGCAGCGCATCCAGCAACGGCCGGTCGCCGGCCTGCTCGTCCCCTCGCCCTACTACATCCGGCCATCGCAAGCCGGCCTCGTCGATTTTTTCCGGACGGTGGCGGATGCGTCGTCCGTGCCGGTCATCCTCTACAACATTCCTTACCGCACCGGCATCAACATCGAACTGGAAACCTTCAGGACCGTCGTGCAGCATAAGCGCATCGTTGCACTGAAGGATTGTGGCGGTGACCTGCCGCTGACCATGAGCCTGATCGGCGACGGCAAACTGCAGGTGCTCTCCGGCGAAGACCATTTGCTGCTGCCCACGCTGTGTCTCGGCGGCACGGGCGGCATCGTGGCATCGTCCCACATCCGGCCGGACCTGTTCGTGCGGATCGCGCAGTTGGTGCAACGCGACGCATTGAGCGAAGCACGCGAACTCTTCCACCGCTTGCTGCCCCTGATGCGGCTGCTGTTCAGGGAACCCAACCCCGCTCCACTCAAGGCGGCGCTCTCGATGATGGGTTGCATGCGCGATGAGCTGCGCGCGCCGATGCAAGGTGCATCTGAAGAAACGAAAGCGCTCCTGGCGCGCGAACTGAAGCGCCTGGAATGCCTGTAGATTGAGCGGAGGGGCACGGCGTGCCCTTCCTGCAGCATGCGATTACAATGAATTTTCAGCGACCAACAGAGAGGTTCCATTGGCAACGCCACTTCCTCCGCATATCGATGCCGGCGATGAAATCTACTGGTCCGGCATCCGCGATCAGTATGTTCTCAATGACGACCTGATCAACCTCGAAAACGGCTTTTTCGGCGTGCCGTCGAAACCGGTCATGGCGGCGTTTGAAGAATACAACCGTCAGGTGAACTGCGAAGGCACCTTCTTCATGCGCAACAGGTATCCGCAGCGCCTGGAAGCAGCGGTGCAGGCGCTCGCGGCATTCAGCGGAGCGTCGGAGGAAGAGTTGCTCATCGTGCGCAATCCGACCGAAGCCATGAACATGCTGATCCAGGGCTACCCTTTCCAGTCGGACGATGAAGTCGTGATCAGCAACCAGGATTACGACAGCGTGGAAGAGACACTGCACATGCTGCAGCAGCGCGGCCGTCTGAAACTGGTGCGCATCGCACTGCCGTTTCATCCGCAAAGCGATGAGGAGATCGTCGGGCTGTATGAGCAGGCGATCACGCCGCGCACGCGCGCGCTGCTCGTGACGCATCTGCTGCACCGGACTGGCCAGATCCTTCCGGTGGCGAAGATCGCCGCGATGGCACAAAGCCGCGGCGTCGATGTGCTTGTCGATGCCGCGCATTCCTTCGCGCACCTCGACTATCGACTGCCTGAGCTCGGCAGCGCTTTTGTCGCGGCCCACCTGCACAAATGGCTGGGCGCGCCGCTCGGCGTCGGCCTGCTCTACATTCGCAAGGATCGTGTGCGCGACATCGCGCCCCTGTTCGGCGACACGACGCATGATCCCTCCGACATCCGCAAGCTCGGCCATTTCGGCACGACGCCGCCGGCGCCGGTGATGGCGATCGAGGATGCGATTGCCTTTCACAACAGCATCGGCGGCAAGAACAAGGAAGCGCGCCTGCGCTACCTGAAGGAACACTGGGTCAGCCGCGCGAGGAGCCTTCCGGGCATCGAACTGATGGTGCCGGAAGACCCACAACGTTCATGCGCGATTGCCGCGTTCAGGATGAAGGGAAAGGAAGCGAAGGAGGTAGCGGATTACCTCTTGCAGGTGCACAGGATATTCACGGTGGCGACCAGGGTCGCTGGCGTAGATGTGGTGCGCGTGACGCCGCATCTCTACAACACGCCGGCGGACCTGGATCGTTTGCTAGCGGCGCTGGCGCAACTGGCTTTGCTGCGCCCTGCCGTCACTATGCCTTGAACAGATTCACAAAACGGCGCGCCGCCGCTTCGGGATCATCGACCATGTACACGCTGCTGATGGCTGCCACCATATCGGCGCCATGTGCCACCAGCGGCTCTGCGTTCTCCGGCGTCATGCCGCCGATCACGACGTTCGGCACAGGCACTTCCTGTTTTGCCTGCGTCACGATCGTGGGTTGCGTCGTGACTTCGTACTTCTTCACGCGCGAGGGATAGAAGCCGCCGAACGCGACATAGCTTGCGCCCGCCTGATACGCATCGCGCGCAAGCTGCAGGCTGCCATAGCAGGAAGCGCCGACGATCTTGCTGGCGCCGACCGCCGCGCGCACCTGCGCAATCGGCGCATCCGTGCCGCCCACGTGGATGCCATCAGCATCTAGCTCCATGCACAACCCAACGAAGTCATTGATGATGAACGGCCGGCCATAATCGCGGCACAGGGCATGCAAAGCCGCCGCCTGCGCCTTGCGCAATTCCGCCGACGCCGTCTTGTGCCGATACTGCACGAGTGCAGCGCCGCCGCGCAAGCCCGCCTCGGTCACTTCCAGCATTTTTTGCGTGTCATCCCAATCGGGCGTGACCAGATACAAGCCTTTCATTTTCCTTCCTCCAGCAAGACACAGCGATTCGGAATACGCTGTCCGTCTGCAATCGCATAGGCTGACTGCAAGGCCTGGTGGCAATATGCCTGCGCCTCTTCAATGGCTTCCACCATCGGTTTGCCGAGTGCCAGCAGCGCTGCGATTGCAGAAGCCAGCGTGCAGCCTGTGCCGTGAAAACCGCCCTCCAGCCGCGGCCAGGTCCAGGTGCACTGGTTGCCGTTGGTGAACCAGCGGTTGACCACATCCGGCCCGCAATCGTGACCACCCTTGATCAGCACATTCGGACAATAGCTCAGCAAGGTTTCGACCTGGGTGTCGAGCCGCCGATCGCCGCCGCACAAGCCGGACGCTTCCGGCAGGTTGGGCGTCACGATGGTGGCCAGCGGCAGCAGCGATGCGATCGCGTTCACCGGATTGTCCTGCGACAGGCTGTCGCCATGGCCGCTTGCCAGCACAGGATCAAGCACCACTTGCAGAGCCGGCCTGCGCTGCCGCATGAGTTGAATGATGTCCGCGATCGCGTCGGCATTGGCGCGGTTGCCGACGATGCCGATCTTGACCACGCCGATGTCCATCTTGGCAATCAAGGCATGTGCCTGCTGCTGCACGAGACCGGCGGGCACCGGATGCACGTTGAACACGTGGTCATTGTCCTGGACCGTCAACGCCGTGATCGCAGACAAGGGATGCGCTCCTAGCGCGGAGATGGCCTGGATGTCCGCCTGCAGTCCCGCGCCGCCGCTCGGGTCGGAGCCGGCAAAAACCAGGACGCTGGGGCGAATCATGTTGCGCGCCCTTCCATCGGTGACGATGGCGAAGCGGCGAACTTCTTCGGAATGCGGCCCGCGAGATAGGCATCGCGACCGGCTTCGACCGCGAGCTTCATGGCGCGCGCCATGCGGATTGGATCGCGCGCGCCGGCGATCGCGGTATTCATCAGCACGCCGTCGCAGCCGAGTTCCATCGCAATGGCCGCATCCGAGGCGGTGCCCACGCCGGCGTCCACCAGCACCGGCACTTTCGACTGTTCAATGATCAGCGACAGGTTCCACGGATTCAGGATGCCCATGCCGGAACCGATCAGCGAAGCCAGCGGCATCACCGCCACGCAGCCGATTTCCTCGAGCATCTTCGCCTGGATCGGATCGTCGCTGCAGTACACCATTACGTCGAAACCATCCTTCACCAGCGCTTCCGCCGCCTTCAGAGTTTCCGGCATGTTGGGGAAGAGAGTCTTCTGGTCGCCAAGTACCTCGAGCTTGACCAGCTTGTGACCGTTCAACAGTTCGCGCGCCAGCTGCAAGGTGTAGACGGCATCCTTCGCGGTGTAGCAGCCTGCGGTATTCGGCAGGATGGTGTACTTCGACGGCGGGACCACGTCGAGCAGGTTGGGCGCATTCGGGTCCTGACCGATGTTTACGCGGCGGATCGCCACGGTGATGATTTCGGCACCGGACGCTTCCGTCGCGGTGCGGGTTTCCTCGAGATCGCGGTACTTGCCGCTGCCGACCAGCAGGCGGGAGCGATAGGTCTTGCCAGCGATGGTGAGGGGTTGGTCTTGCGTGTCTTGTAGTTGGCTCATGAGATCCCTTTAACAATTCTACGAAGGGCTCCTTCCCCCTCTTAGGGGGAAGGTTGGGATGGGGGTAAAGCGCTCAAACCAGTGCATGCGATTACGCAAATACTCTACCCCCCACCCTAGCCCTCCTCCTGCAAGGAGGAGGGAACTTTATGGCGACGATTCAACCGCCGCCGATCGCTTTCACAATATCGACACGATCACTCGGCTGCAGCACTCGCTGCTGCCACAGATGCCGCGGCACGACTTCACGATTGATCGCCACCGCCAGCGACTTGTTTGCCAGATCCAGCGATGCGATCAACTCCTGCACGCTCAGGTTTTCCGAAACCGGATGCGGCGCGCCGTTCAGTTCGATTTCCATACGCAGTTGGCCCATCATTGCTTGCGATAGATTTCCGCGCCGGACTTGACGAACTCCACAGCCTTCTCCTCCATGCCCTTCTTCAAGGCCTCCTCATCGGAGACGCCCTGCGAAGCAGCGAAGTCGCGCACATCCTGCGTGATCTTCATCGAGCAGAAATGCGGGCCGCACATCGAGCAGAAGTGCGCCACCTTGGCGGAATCCTTCGGCAAGGTCTCGTCGTGAAATTCGCGTGCCTTGTCCGGATCGAGGCCGAGGTTGAACTGGTCTTCCCAGCGGAACTCGAAGCGTGCCTTGGATAGCGCGTTGTCGCGAATCTGCGCGCCCGGATGGCCCTTGGCAAGGTCGGCGGCATGCGCGGCCAGCTTGTAGGTGATGATGCCTTCCTTCACGTCGGCCTTGTTCGGCAGGCCGAGGTGCTCCTTCGGTGTCACGTAGCACAGCATCGCGGTGCCGAACCAGCCGATCATGGCTGCGCCGATGCCGGAGGTGATGTGGTCGTAGCCGGGCGCGATGTCGGTCGTCAACGGCCCGAGGGTGTAGAACGGCGCTTCGTGGCAATCCTTCAGCTCCAGCTCCATGTTCTCCTTGATCAGCTGCATCGGCACGTGGCCGGGGCCTTCAATCATCACCTGCACGTCATGCTTCCATGCGATCTGCGTCAGCTCGCCCAGCGTCTTCAGTTCGCCCAGCTGCGCTTCGTCGTTGGCGTCGAAGATCGAGCCGGGACGCAGGCCGTCGCCGAGCGAGAACGCGACGTCGTAGGCCTTCATGATTTCGCAGATGTCTTCGAAGTGCGTGTACAGGAAGGATTCCTTGTGATGCGCGAGGCACCACTTGGCCATGATGGAGCCGCCGCGCGAGACGATGCCGGTCAGGCGCTTGGCGGTCAGCGGGACGTATTGCAGGCGCACGCCGGCGTGGATGGTGAAGTAGTCCACGCCCTGCTCGGCCTGCTCGATCAGCGTGTCGCGGAAGATTTCCCAGGTCAGATCCTCAGCCTTGCCGTTCACCTTTTCCAGCGCCTGGTAGATCGGCACGGTACCGATCGGCACCGGCGAATTGCGGATGATCCATTCGCGCGTTTCATGGATGTGCTTGCCGGTCGACAGATCCATCACCGTGTCGCCGCCCCAGCGGATCGCCCAGGTCATCTTTTCGACTTCCTCGCCGATGGAGGAGGTCACTGCGGAGTTGCCGATGTTGGCATTGATCTTCACCAGGAAATTGCGACCGATGATCATCGGCTCGCTTTCCGGATGGTTGATATTGGCGGGAATGATCGCGCGGCCGCACGCGACTTCGGAGCGCACGAATTCCGGTGTGATCTCGGCGGGAATCGCAGCGCCAAACGATTGGCCCGGATGCTGGCGGCCCATCAGATCGGCCAGCTTTTGTCCCATCGGCCCGGATGCCTTCAGTCCTTCGAGGTATTCCTTGCGGCGCAGATTTTCGCGGATCGCGATGTATTCCATTTCCGGCGTGATGATGCCCTGGCGCGCATAGTGCATCTGCGTCACGTTCTTGCCGGTCAGCGCGCGGCGCGGCTTGCGATGCAGGTCGAAGCGCAGCTCCGCCAGTTTCGGGTCGTTCAGGCGCTCAACGCCGTATTGAGAGGAAGGGCCGGACAGCTCTTCGGTGTCGCTGCGTTCGGCGATCCAGCCCGCGCGCAAGGCCGGCAAGCCGGAGCGGATGTCGATCCTGGCGTCTGGGTCGGTGTACAGACCGGAGGTGTCGTACACATAAATTGGCGGATTCTTTTCCGCCCCCATGGAAGCGGGCGTGTCGGACTGGCTGATTTCGCGCATCGGCACGCGGATGTCGGGGCGCGAACCTTCGACGTAAATCTTGCGGGAATTCGGCAGCGGTTGGATCGCGGCTTCGTCCACCTTGGCGGTGGCGGCGAGGAATTGCGGATTGGCGTTCATAAAGTTCCTTTGCTCAGACAAATAGCGAAAGGAACCTCGGAATGGGGGTGTTTCCGATTGCTTCCCTTCGCTGGCATTACCCAGATCAGGTTCGAGGGTATTTCTCACCCGGCCAACTGAATCATCGTAGGCCAGGACCCCTAGCGTCCCGCATGTAGCGAATCGCATTATACCGGTCAGGTCCAGCCAAGTCAGCCACGATTTTGGTGGCATTTTGATAACCACGGACACGATTGCGGTCTTCCGCAAACAAAGCCAGCTTGCATGAGCCAACGCGTCCCGTCAAAGCATGCCGAATGGAACTAACGCAACCGGCTTGCCACTCATCCCCGAAGCCTTTGTCTCGCAGATATTGCGAACCTTGGAAGGGCACCCCCTCCTGATTCCTGACACCCTCGGCGACGAAGTCTCCCAAATCAGAACCCAAGACCCACTCCAATGATTCACAGCATCCGCACATCGGCGCAACTCTCGACTACCGGCGAAACGAGCACGGCAACTCGGCATCACCTTTTTCATTGCGTGAATAAACCTGCCCTTCTGCATCGAGCGCTCACGCCTCACCCTGATGAGGAATGATCGCAAGCGCGGCCGCCCCAGCACGATTCCGATTGGCAGTTGCAACACACTTGCCCGGCACAATAACAAGCAGAGGTAAAGAAAGATATGACCATCACTACTCATTTTCACATCGGTTCCCAGACCGATCTATCGGCGCTGACCAGTTCGTCGCAGACCACGCGCTTGCAGGAGCTAAAAGCGGCGTTTACCGAAAAACGTTTCGCGGACATTAAAAAGCTCGTCCACGGTCCCGACGTCGATATCTCGCAGATCGATTGGAGTTTCGTGTCAACAATAAGCGGTGAGATGCGGGAGGTAATGAAGTTTTATCGCCGTCAACAGATGCTCTATCCCAGCCAGGGAAACAGGCAAGAAACGCCTCTGTACAAGCAGATGCGCGAATGCCATTGCGACTTTGATGCTACGTTCCGTAATAGACACCTGACCAATGAGCAGCGTAGCGCGGTGATGGCGGAGGTCGAGGGTGGCCAGGCGCTGTCGACTGAAACGCTGGACCTGCTGCGTGTGGCGCTATTGCTCACGCCCATCTCACAATCCGAGGCCACCTCGTTGCGCCTCGCCGTGAAAGCGGAGCCACCGCGTATCGCTGACCCCGGCATGGCCAAACTCATTGGCGCTTCCGTGCATAGCAGGAAGCCTGGAAGCAGTACGGGCGACAACTGGAACGGGGAATTGGAGATGCTTGGTGGAATGCTTGCAGTATGCGTGCATATGTCCCTCGATTTTGCGGATCAGTCCATAAAGCCCGCCGGTCCGCATGGGCGGATCAAACCGAATTGGGCCTTATATCAAAACAAGGAAGTCCTGAAAACGCACATGGCGGGGGAAAGCGGACTGGACGAAAAATGGATGCGCGTGGTCGCCAAGTCAACGGAAACGCATCTCGTGCGCAACGGCGACCTGGGGATTTTTGCGGTCGAGAAATTCGAGCAGATGCAGTCTGAAATGTTGGCTGCAGGGAGGAATTCAGCCGGCACACCGTTTCTCCTTCAATCGTTCGCTCACGCCATGAATCTCGACCTCATTATCAAGAAGGATCAAGACGGAACGATCCATTACCTTGTCCGCCTGTACGACCCGAATATCTCGGATGACCATGCACGGCTTGATTCGACGGAATGGACCGGGCTTGCGCTCGAGGGTCTCAGATCGTGGGTGAAAGACGACGAGAAGTGGAACGTTTATTTCAATAACAACACGCTCGATTTTTCCATGTTGTTTCGACGCCGAGATGAGGATCTCGGCATCGGGACCCCTCCTATCAAGAACCGCATGTTGACAAGCTGCGCATCCCTGCAAAGCGTCGATGATTTCAAGGCCGCGATGCAGTACTTCGTGCACTACGGATTTCCTGGAAATATTTATGCCCTGGAGGACGCATTACGCCAAAATCTGACACCCGAGGAAATTGTTGAAGTGCTCAAATGCGAGGCGCATCCCGACGGCCGCAACAGGATGCTCCCGGGTATCACGGCGCCATCCGCCCTCGGAGCGCATGACATTATTGATGCCTGCCTCTATCTTGCGAAGAACCTCGTACCTGCGAGCGTGGGGAAACTGCTGGAACTTCGAGATGACGAGGGCTGTACCGCGCTTCATAACGCACTACTAGCAAAGAATTTTTCCAACACCCTTGCGACCTTGGCACGTGCGCTTCCGCCGAATTGTGCGGCCGACAGGATGTTGGACGAGAATAGTGATGGGAACACGCTGCTTCACCTTGCCATTCACCTTGCCATAATGGAGAAGAAAAGCGAGAAGATTGCCGCCCTTGCTCCAGTTCTGGCGCGGCTTCCCGCGGGATATCGCCTTCGGGTGCTGCAAGCAAAAAATGCCCAGGATTTTACGCCGCTGGGCATGCTGCTCAACGCGCCTGCCTCCGGTGACGGCCGGTTTATCGCATTCGCGAACTTGCTGGGTACGGACGAAATTGAAACGCTGCTCGATGAAATGCCGAAGTTCCGGCCCGCGAGTCCGAATGAGAAAGCCGTTGGCGGCTGCGAGCATCTGTTGGGAAAATTACCAGTAGAACGCCAGACCCGACTTCGGCGGCTGCTAAGGGATGTTAATGCGCTGAACAGCAAGGGGATGAACCGTCTTCACTACGCCTGCAACGCCCCCACTCCTGACCACGACGCCGACAACAGCTCCAACTTCGACCATGTCATTCTCGAGGAGGTGCTCGCCGTGGACGGTATCGAAGTCAATAAACGAAACAGCGAGGGCTTCACACCACTTCATCTGGCAGTTGCCCAAGGCAATTCCCCGGCAGTGGCGACCTTGCTGGAAAAAGGCGCGAATGTCCATGTCAAGGACAACAACGGTAATACGCCGCTGGATTTGGCCTGCGACATCGATCCTGCATCGCCCATTGCCGCGCAGCTGCGGGAAGCCGGCGGTATCCCCGCAACGGCAAGGAATATGGAGCATTTCCAGGAGTTGCTCGAGATGGGGCTGGATGAGCCGGATTTCACTGAAAAAGCGGGCCAACTGCTTCATGCCGCAGCAATGTCGGCCAATGCTCTGGCCGCCAAGGTCCTGCTGGAGGTTGGTGGCGCGGATGTCGCGAACGTGCGCGATAGCCAAGGACGCTCTGCGTTTGTCGTCGCGTGCGGCTGCAGTGCCTCCATCGCGAAGATGCTCCTGGAATGGACGGATGCAGATGGGAAGAGCATAGACCTAAGCACGCCGGATGTGACCGAGGCACTGTACGCGATGGTCACTCGACCGGCAGGCAATCTGCCCGATTCCACGCAAGACGACGTATTCGCTTTGCTTGCGCGCTTGCACAAGCACATCGCCCAGAACCTTCCGAACTACGACATCAACGCGAAAGCGTACAACGGTCTTAGCGCATTCAGCGTGGCGGTGAAAGAGAACAATGTCGCGATGGTGCGGGCGATGCTTGACCTTCCGTACTCAGTGGATGACGAAGGGCGCCTCACCTCAATGTCGATCAATCCGAACGATTTGTGGGTCCGTCTTCGGTCAGGGGAAGTGCTGGAATCAGAATTGGCCTTCGCATTGACGTTTGCTCAGCAGAGAGATCCCAAAAAAAGAAATGACCTGAGCACAATCGCCCAGGCGCTGTTAAACGATCCCCGTGTCGATCCGATGCGGGCGATCAGATGGTTAAGTCCCACTCATCCTGGAATACTGAATCCGACCATCATGGCGACGCTCGCTACGCTCGGCCATACCCCGGACAGGGAATCCTGGATTGCGGTCTTGAAGGTGTGGGCGGACAAGAGGCCGCTTGGCGTCACGCAGGCCCCGTTTGCTGTCTCTTATGCCAATTTTCATCTGGGGTATGCCTTAATCGAAAAGGCGCAGTCGGAATCCGACCATGAGCTCAGGATCACCGCATTGAAGGAAGCCTACGATCGCTTTTCAGTCGCGCTGATGCAGCTGCTCCGTAATGGGGACACCAACCAAGTCCGGGGATTCGTGGGCGGCTATTGGAATGCGGTACAGAAAACGCGCGGCAACGGCTTGGCAGACGCTCTGGGCGGTTTTCTGACGGCGCTTTTGGAAGATACCCTAGGTGATTTTTTGGCAAAGCGCTCGCTCTCTGCGCGCATCGAAAGACTTGTACCGCAGACAAAAGAGAGTACTGCAGGTTTGCTGGAATCGCCGAATGTTTATCGTTCCATTATCGATCTTGTATTGAAGGATATCGACGCAGTGGAGGAACAGCAGCGTACCGGGCTTATCCCCGATTCGCTACTATTCGCTGCACTGGAGAAAAAAAGTGGCGTCGTGACGAGTGCTGCTGGCGCTTTTCTTGCGAAGCTGCCACACGAGGAACGCATGGCAAGGCTCTTGCCTCGCACAGAAGCCGACATCACTTCCATGTTGGCGGCGATCGAAGCTTATTGCTCAGCGGCCCAAAGAGTTGCCAAAGACCTGGAGCTCAATTTCGAACAGCGGAGCACGTTATTTACGCGTATCGGAACCAGTCTGTCTGCCGCCAAAGACGTTGCTGGCGTCAGGGCGTTCACTGAATATCTCAGGATGGCCTTGTTGGGCACAGTCGTGAACTTCAGGTCATCGGAAAAATTGATTAAAGACCTGCCCAAGGAGCCCATCTCCTTCAAGGCGGCCGGCCTGTACCTGATGGAGGCCAATCGCTATCAAAACTACGATCCTGCCAACGGGGTACTCGACCATGACATCAACCTGGAAGCGTTCAACATCCTTGCTTCAAACGAGCAAAAGGATTTTGTCAACAAGTTGCGGCGCTCTCCCTCGCCTGGCGTCCAGCAGAAGTTGAACGACTTGTTGGCCCGACTGACACAGGAACAACAACGGGCACTGACTCCCGAATCGACATAGCCATCCTCCGCGAACATTGGTGTCGCTGCTCCTTTCGTGAAAAAAATCGTCATCCCCACGAAGACGGCTGCGCTGTTTCAGAGGCAGGAAGATCTCCAGGGAATGGTGACAAAAGAGCATCTTGATGGAAGAGCGCTCGTCTGTTCACCATCATTGCTGCACAGTGGTTTTTTGGTGAATGCAAATGGCACACTCAGAGTTCCAGGGCTCATTCGCGATGGCTCCCTTATAATCTAGCTTTTCGCAAAGCATTCAATAAAATCATGGAATTAGCCAAGTCGTTCGAGCCCGCCGACATTGAAAAACACTGGCGTACCGAATGGGAGCAGCGCGGTTACTACACCGCAAGCACCGATCCGGACAAGCAGTCCTTCAGCATCCAGTTGCCGCCCCCCAACGTCACCGGCACGCTGCACATGGGCCACGCGTTCAACCAGACCGTGATGGACGGCCTGACCCGCTATTACCGCATGCGCGGCCACAACACTGCCTGGATTCCCGGCACCGACCACGCCGGCATCGCGACCCAGATCGTGGTGGAACGCCAGCTCGACGCGCAAAAGATTTCGCGCCATGACCTCGGCCGCGAAAAATTCCTGGAGAAAGTGTGGGAGTGGAAGGAGAAATCCGGCTCCACCATCACCGGCCAGATGCGCCGCCTCGGCGCCTCCACAGACTGGACGCGTGAATACTTCACCATGGACGAGAAGATGTCCAAGGCCGTCACCGAAGTGTTCGTCCGTCTGTACGAGCAGGGCCTGATCTATCGCGGCAAGCGCCTCGTCAATTGGGATCCGAAACTGCACACGGCCGTCTCCGACCTCGAAGTGGTCTCCGAGGAAGAAGACGGCAATATGTGGCACATCCGCTATCCGCTCGCCGACGGCAGCGGCCACATCACGGTCGCCACCACCCGTCCGGAAACGATGCTGGGCGACGTGGCCGTCGCCGTCGATCCGACCGACGAACGCTACACCCACCTCGTCGGCAAGCTGCTGAAGCTGCCGCTGACGGACCGCGAAATCCCGATCATCACGGACGACTACGTGGACAAGGAATTCGGTACCGGCTGCGTGAAGATCACCCCGGCGCATGACTTCAACGACTACGCGATCGGCCAGCGCCACCATCTCGCGCAGATCAACATCATGACGCTGGATGCGAAGATCAACGAGAACGCACCCGAGAAGTACCGAGGCATGGACCGTTACGACGCGCGCAAGCAGATCGTCGCCGACCTCGAAGCGCTCGGCCTGCTCGAATCGGTCAAGCCGCACAAGCTGATGGTGCCGCGCGGCGACCGCACCGGCGTGGTGATCGAACCGATGCTGACCGACCAATGGTTCGTCGCGATGAGCAAACCGGCACCGGAAGGCGCACACTTCCCCGGCAAGTCGATCGCTGAAGTCGCACTCGAAAAAGTCGCAGACGGCTCGATCAAGTTCATTCCGGAGAACTGGACCACCACCTACAACCAGTGGCTCAACAATATCCAGGACTGGTGCATCTCGCGTCAACTCTGGTGGGGCCATCAGATCCCGGCATGGTACGACGAAGACGGCAAGATCTACGTTGCGCGCAACGAGGAAGAAGCCAAGGCACAAGCCGGCGGCAAGGCACTGACCCGCGAAAGCGACGTGCTAGACACCTGGTTTTCCTCCGCGCTGGTGCCCTTCTCCTCGCTCGGCTGGCCGGAAGAAACGCCGGACTACAAGATGTTCCTGCCGTCATCCGTGCTTGTGACCGGCTTCGACATCATCTTCTTCTGGGTGGCGCGCATGGTCATGATGACCACGCACTTCACCGGCAAGGTGCCGTTCGAGAAGGTGTATGTGCACGGCCTGGTGCGCGACGCCAGCGGGCAGAAGATGTCCAAGTCCAAGGGCAATACGCTTGACCCGATCGACCTGATCGACGGTATCGACGTCGAATCGCTGGTCGCCAAGCGCACCACCGGACTGATGAATCCGAAGCAGGCCGAGAGCATTGCGAAGTCCACGCGCAAGGAATTCCCTAACGGCATTCCAGCCTTCGGTACCGATGCGCTGCGCTTCACGATGGCAAGCTATGCCTCGCTCGGCCGCAACATCAACTTCGACTTGAACCGCTGCGAAGGCTATCGCAACTTCTGCAACAAGCTGTGGAACGCGACGCGCTTCGTGCTGATGAACACCGAAGGCAAGGATTGCGGTTTCGATCCCGCCACCTGCGGACCGGACCGCGATTTCTCGCAGGCCGACCGCTGGATCGTATCACTCCTGCAACGCGCCGAAGCAGAGGTTGAAAAAGGCTACGTCGACTACCGCTTCGACAACATCGCTTCGGCGATCTACAAGTTCGTCTGGGACGAATACTGTGACTGGTACCTGGAAGTCGCCAAGGTGCAGATCCAGAACGGCACCGAAGCGCAGCAACGCGCCACCCGCCGCACCCTGCTGCGCGTACTGGAGACGGTGCTGCGCCTCGCCCATCCGGTCATCCCCTTCATCACCGAGCAGTTGTGGCAGACGGTCGCCCCGCTCACCGGCCGCAAGACGGATCCGGCCGGCGACTCGATCATGGTCCAGCCATATCCGCAGCCGAACATGGACAAGCTCGACGAGCAGGCCGAAGCATGGATGGCGCAGCTGAAGTCGATGACCGATGCCTGTCGCAACCTGCGCGGCGAGATGCAGTTGTCGCCCGCACAACGCGTGCCGCTGGTCATCGAAGCGGCGGCCGGCGAGCAGGAGCAACTGAAATCCTTTGCGCCCTACCTGCAGGCACTTGCCAAGCTGTCCGACGTGCAGATCGTCGACATCCTGCCGGAATCCCCCGCTCCGGTTTCCATCGTTGGCACGGCAAAACTGATGCTGAAGGTCGAAATCGACATCGCCGCCGAACGTGAACGTCTCTCCAAGGAAATCAGCCGCCTCGAAGGCGAGATCGCCAAAGCCAATGCCAAACTCGGCAACGAAAGCTTCGTTGCGCGCGCCCCCGCCCAAGTGGTTGCCCAAGAAAAAGACCGTCTCTTGACTTTCGGAGCCACACTCCAAAAACTGCGCGAGCAGTTTGATATATTGCAAAAGAAGTAAGGATTGAAGGCCCCAAACTTCTGCTCTGTCCGCCGTCGAGCGGACAGAGCAGAAGCGATTTCCCGGACCGGACAACAGAGTCCCGACCCGTGGGGCTGTTTACACTTATATCCTTGGAGACGACAAAATGATTCGACGATTAGTCACATTCAGCCTGGCAGCGGCCACCCTCGCCGCCTCCGGCGCATGGGCGCAGGAAGCATCGGCGGTTGGCGTATGGAAGACCATTGATGACGAGACCGGCAAGCCTAAATCCCTGGTGCGCATCAGCGAGAACAACGGCGAACTTCGCGGCAAGATCGAAAAGCTGTTCCGCGACGCCAGCGAAGACCAGAATCCCAAGTGCGACAAATGTGAAGGCGCGCTGAAGGATCAGCCTATCCTCGGCATGACCATCATCACAGGCATGAAAAAAGATGGCAGCGAATACAACGGCGGCCAGATCCTCGATCCCGCGAACGGCAAGGTGTACCGGAGCAAGATGTCCGTGACCGACGGTGGCAAGAAACTGGACGTGCGCGGCTATATCGGCGTGCCTCTGCTGGGCCGCACGCAAACTTGGCTCCGCGCGGAGTAAGACGCAATGCAATGAAAAAGGCGCCCGTGGCGCCTTTTTTTACACCGCAGCGGCCGCTCAATGCGTCAGCTTCAGTCCGATGATGCCAATCACGATCAGCGCAACGCAGGCGAGCCTGGTTCCCGTTGCCGGCTCATTAAACAGCAGGATGCCGACGATCGCTGCGCCGGCCGCGCCCATCCCGGTCCACACCGCGTAGGCCGTCCCGACCGGCAGCGTCTTCAGGGTCCAGCCCACCATCACGAAACTGACCAGCGATACAGCCAGGCCGGCAACAGCATAGCCCCAGCGCGTATAACCCTCCGACTGCTTGAACAGGATCACCCAGACGATTTCGAGCAAACCGGCGATAAACAGCATTGTCCAGGCCAAATCCGACTCCCTTGGTAGCGACGCGCGCGAACCGCGTCAGACGAAGGACACGGTCAGGCCCGACAGGCTGACGCCCGAAAAGGCCGAGGTCCAGGTTTCGCCCGGCTTGATCGGGCACACATCCGTCCAGGTGCCGGTCGTAATGATCTCGCCGGCCGACAGGGGCGGAAACTGTGGCTGTGTCTTGAGCACCTCATACAGATGCCACAGCGCATGCAGCGGACTGCCAAGCACATCGCTGCCGAAACCGGCGGAGCGCAACTCGTCGCCACAGGACAGCGACAAGCTCGCATGCGCAAGAACATTGCCGAGATTGCGCCGACTGGCGGCCGACAGCACTTTCGGCTCGCCGATGATGAGCGATCCATGCAGGCCAAAGGCAGCAATCGAATCCACCATTTCGAACTTCCAGTCCGGGAACGGACACACCACGATCTCAAAGGCATGCGCCATCCACTCGATGCATTCCGCCAGCTCGTCGATCGTCGCCTCGGCCGCCGGCGTCTTGCCCAGCCGGAAAACAAGTTCCGGCCCGATGCGCGGCTGCAATGCGCCCTGCAGACTCTGGATGCCACGGTTGTCTTCGGTGTACCGCACGGTCGCGTCGAAGATCGGCGTCCAGATTGGCGTACGGATCGGATCGACGATGCCGTAGCGCGACCAGATCTTGCGGTTGGTAAAGCCGATCTTGCGGCCGATCATGGTCTCGCCCTGGGCGGTACGGATATCGATCAGACTCTTGACGATATCGTAACTGTCCGCCAGCGACAGGCTCGCATTCGCCGACAGCGGTGGTATCAGTTCGCCCTTGGCGCGCGCATCAAGCAATTGATGCGCATAGCGGTTGGCTTGAGTAGACATCAGCATGGCGGGACTCGATCGGGAAAGGGGTGGCGCGGGAGCACTTGCCCTGGTCTGCGGCTACCGGGCTGACCCGCACACTTTACGCGGGCACCATGGCGCAGGATTGCGTTTCGTCAGACAAAAAAGTGCACCCGTGCGAAAAGGAACATTATAGGGGCAAGTTTGCGGTTTTCTTAAGAGGTCGGCCAACCCACGTATTTCTACGGATGTCAGGCAGACAACTCCGCGAAAAGGTTCCCAGATAAACCGCGTGTAGTAATGACGCTTGCAGAAGTGAGGACTTCCTGACTTTTCAGGACTGCTCCCACAAGTCACCGTTCTGGCTGCGTGGTGCTGTCACGCCGAAATGCGTGTAAGCGGTTGGTGTCGCAATCCTGCCGCGCGGCGTGCGCTGCAGATAGCCCTGCTGGATGAGATAGGGTTCGAGCACGTCCTCAATGGTGTCGCGCTCTTCGCCGATAGCGGCGGCAAGGTTGTCGAGCCCGACCGGCCCGCCGTTGAACTTGAACAACACCGCTTCCAGCAGCTTGCGGTCCATCACATCAAACCCGACCGGATCGACGTCGAGCATCTTCAGCGCCGCGTCAGCCATCGCCTTGGTGATCTTGCCGGTGCCCTTGACCTCCGCATAGTCGCGCACACGGCGCAGCAGGCGGTTGGCGATACGCGGCGTGCCACGACTGCGCCGGGCGATTTCGAGTGCGCCCTCGTCCACGATCGCTGCATTGAGCAAGGACGCGCTGCGCGTCACAATCCTTGCCAGCTCCTCCGGTGTGTAAAACTCCAGACGCGCCACGATGCCGAAGCGGTCGCGCAAGGGATTGGTCAGCATACCGGCGCGCGTGGTCGCGCCGACCAGCGTGAAGGGCTGCAGGTCCAGCCGCACCGAACGCGCAGCCGGCCCTTCGCCGATCATGATGTCGATCTGATAATCCTCCAGCGCCGGATACAGGATTTCCTCAACCACGGGCGATAGACGATGGATTTCATCAATGAACAGCACATCGTTCGGCTCGAGGTTGGTCAGCAAGGCGGCAAGGTCGCCCGCCCGCTCCAGCACGGGACCGGAAGTCTGGCGCAGGTTGACGCCCATTTCGCGCGCAATGATGTGCGCAAGCGTCGTCTTGCCCAGGCCCGGCGGCCCGAACAGCAGTGTGTGGTCCAGCGCTTCTCGGCGCTGGCGTGCGGCGGCAATGAAGATCTCCAGTTGCCCGTGGATCTTTTCCTGCCCGACATATTCGTCCAGCTGCTTCGGCCGCAAGGCGCGCTCGACCGCCTCCTCGTTGGTGGAGGCCGGTGTTGCAGCGATGATCCGCTGTTCCGTGAAATTATCGGTCTGGATACTCATGACACTGCTCCTTCATTACGCCTTGGACAAGGCCTTGAGCGCCAGCTTGATGCCTTCCGAGACACCCGTTCCCGCCGGCACCTGCTTCAGCGCGAGCATCGCTTCCTTGTCGGAATAGCCCAGCGCGATCAGTGCATTCAGGATGTCGGAGGTCGCATCATTCTGCGCCACGCCGCCGACAGCACCCAGATCCGCACCCAGCTTGCCCTTGAGTTCCAGCAGCAGGCGTTCGGCGGTCTTCTTGCCGATGCCAGGAATCCTGGTCAGTCGTCCCGCCTCCTGCAGCGTGATGGCTTGCGACAGATCGGCAACCGACATGCCGGACAAGATGGACAAGGCCGTGCGCGCGCCAATGCCGGAAATCTTGATCAGCTGCTTGAATACATTGCGCTCCTCGGCAGTACCAAAGCCGTACAGCAGGTGAGCATCCTCCCGCACTGCAAGATGGGTCAGCAGCACGACCTTCTCGCCCATGGCGGGGAGGTTGTAGAAGGTGCTCATCGGCACATCGATTTCATAGCCGACGCCATTGCAGTCGACGAGCAACTGGGGCGGATTTTTCTCAAGCAGAGTTCCGGAGATGCGGCCTATCATGGCGAATAATGTATTGAATGGTTGCCAGGTTGCTGGAAAGCGCAGGCCATGTTGCACCATGGTATGTCTCCAGAAAGGGAGACGGCCTGACTACTGTTTTTTTCCACAGTCTTTCAGTGGAATCATACAGGACATTCCTGCTTGGCCCCATAAAAAAACAAGGTGATGGCGCCGCTCCGGCCATGGCATCGGGGATCTTGCCCGTGGATTGAGTTGCCGATCCAGCAAGGATTTTTTTCCATGGAAAAAGCTCCAAACGAATTTGCAGAACCTGCGACGTCTTCCTTCGCGTTCAGACGCGAGGCGGATACGCCGGGTGAATTGAGGGGATTCTTGAAACGGCAATTGCGCTTGCGCATGCAACGCATGTTTCGACAAAGATATGTACGGCGCCCGCTGTTCTGGACGGCGACCCTGCTCGGCATGATCTGGGCATCGCCGGTGACCTTGTTCGGTCTGCTGGTTGGACTGCCGGTTGCCTTGTTCCGCGGGCACCTGCACGTCGTGCATGGCCACACTCCCGCCCTGCTGGCGCGCGGGCCGTTCGCTGACTGGCTGCTCAGGCATCACCCTTTCGGCGCCATGAACGCGATGGCGCTCGGCCATGTCGTGATCGCGGAGCGCGAAGGTCTCTCGTCGCGAGTGCTCGTCCACGAACTCGCACATGTCCGCCAGGCGGCAAGATGGGGACCGCTGTTCCCGTTCGCCTATCTTGCATCCAGCATCTGGGCATTCATGCGCGGCCGTGACGCCTATTGGCATAACCGCTTCGAAATCGCGGCGCGCAAGGCCGAAAAGCGTTTCTAGCCAATCAGGCGTCCGCGCCGCACGCGCAATCCTTTCTTCGCGAGCGCCGGCGCCAATCCGCCCAAGGTCGACAAGGCTTCGCCGCTATGCGCGTGGCAGATCGCTACGCCCAGCGCATCGGCGGCATCGGTGCTCGGCGTACCGGACAACATCAGCAGGCGCTGTACCATGTCCTGCACCTGCTGCTTCTGGGCCTTGCCGTGGCCGACAACCGCCTGCTTGATCTGCAGTGCGGTGTATTCCGCGACCGCCAGATCCGCGCTCACCAGCGCGCAAATCGCCGCGCCACGCGCTTGCCCAAGCAACAGCGTCGATTGCGGATTGACGTTGACGAACACCTTCTCAATCGCCGCGCAGTCGGGCGCATAGGTGCGGATGATTTCGGAAATGCCGCCGAGGATGGTTTTCAGCCGTTGCGGCAAGTCTGCGTCGGGAGTCTTGATGGTGCCGGAAGCGACGTAGCCGAGCTTGTTGCCCTGCTTGAGGATCACGCCGAAGCCGGTGGTGCGGAGGCCGGGGTCGATGCCGAGGATTTTCATGCGTCAGCCGTTCCCGCTTGCACGGGAACGGCGCTCAGGATATCAATGACGGAAGTGCCGCGTGCCGGTAAAGAGCATGACCACGCCGCGTTCGTCCGCCGCATCGATCACTTCCTGGTCGCGCATCGAACCACCCGGATGGATCACGCAGGTCGCGCCCGCGTCGACCACCACATCGAGGCCGTCGCGGAACGGGAAGAAGGCATCCGACGCCACCGCCGAGCCCGCCAGCGACAGTCCGGCATTCTGCGCCTTGATCGACGCGATACGCGCGGAATCGACGCGGCTCATCTGGCCCGCACCGACACCCAGCGTCATGCCATTGGCGCAGAAAACAATTGCATTCGATTTGACGAACTTCGCGACCCGCCATGCGAACATCAGGTCCTGCAACTGTTGCTGGGTCGGCTGCTTCTTCGTCACCACCTTCAGTTCTGCCAATGCGACGTTCTTCGCATCCGGCGACTGGATCAGCAGGCCGCCGCCGACACGCTTGCAGTCATAGGTATTGACGACGCGAGCCAGCGGAATTTCGAGCAGTCGCACATTCTGCTTCGGCGCAAAGACCTGCCGCGCTTCCGCCGTGAAAGAAGGCGCGATCAGCACCTCGACGAATTGCTTCGACACCGCTTCCGCGGCTTTGCCGTCGACTTCGCGATTGAATGCGATGATGCCGCCGAAAGCCGATGTCGGATCGGTCTGGAATGCCTTCGAATAAGCCTCCAGCGGATCCGCGCCGACCGCCACGCCGCAAGGGTTGGCATGCTTGATGATCACGCAGGCGGCGCTGTTGCCGGATTCATCGAAGGTCTTCACGCATTCCCATGCCGCGTCCGCATCGGCGATGTTGTTATAGGACAGTTCCTTGCCCTGCAACTGCTTGTAGTTCGCGAGTGCGCCGGCCACGGGCGCAATGTCGCGGTAGAACGCCGCAGACTGGTGCGGATTCTCGCCGTAGCGCATCTCCTGCACCTTTTCGAAATGCAGGTTGAGTGTCTGCGGATAGGCGCTGCGCGTCACGTGCTGCTTGTCCTCGCCGAGCGCAGTCAGGTAGTTGGTGATCGCACCATCGTATTGCGCAGTGTGCGCGAACACTTTTTTCGCCAGTCCGAACTTGGTGTCGTAGCTGACGTCGCCCTTGTTCGTCTTCATCTCGTCCAGCACGCGGCCATAGTCGGCCGGATCACAGATCACGACCACGTCCTTGTGGTTCTTCGCGGAGGAACGCAGCATGGTCGGGCCGCCAATGTCGATGTTTTCGATCGCATCTTCCAAGGTGCACTGCTCCTTGGCCACGGTCTGCTGGAACGGGTACAGGTTCACTACCACCATGTCGATCGTCGGAATGCCGTGCTGCTGCAATGCCGCCATATGCTCGGGTAAGTCGCGACGGGCCAGGATGCCGCCATGCACTTTCGGATGCAGCGTTTTCACGCGGCCGTCGAGCATTTCCGGAAAGCCGGTGTAGTCCGCGACTTCAGTCACCTTCACGCCGTTGTCGGCCAGCAGCTTGGCCGTGCCTCCAGTGGACAGGATGTTCACGCCTAATGCGGAGAGTGCCTTGGCGAAATCAAGAACGCCGGTCTTGTCAGAGACCGAAATGAGTGCTTGTTTGATCATGATGAAGTGCAGGAAGTGATTGATAACGTAAAAGCGGTGCCGCCGGCCTGCACCGGCTGACTGCCCTTACGTTATGGATCACAGTAACCCGTGCTGCTGCAATTTCTTGCGCAAGGTGTTGCGATTAATCCCGAGCATTTCCGCCGCCAGCGACTGGTTTCCGTCGGCACGCGCCATTACCACTTCGAGAACCGGTTTTTCCACGGTAAAGACCACCATTTCATAGACATTGGACGGCTGTTGCTCGCCCAAATCCTTGAAGTATTTCTCAAGGCTTTTCTTGACGACGTCCTGGATATTGTCTTTGCTCATGGGAGTTGTGTATTGTAGTTTTTATATGCTTACGCAGCCAGCTTTTCCTCGGGAAGGCCGTATTGTAACCGGTCGCCGAGCGTTGACTGTAATTCAAAGTAAGCGTCGACCGCCGCGAGTTGTTCCTCGCAGCTTTCAAGGCGGTTCATGCGCTGGCGGAACACCTCCCCGCCTGACAGATCGCGCACGTACCAGCCAATGTGCTTGCGCGCAGTACGCAAGCCCATGTACTCGCCGTAAAAGGCGTAATGCGCCTGGAGATGTTCGTTCATCAGCGCACGCACTTCCGACACCAGGGGCGGTGGCAGATGCGTGCCGGTGCGCAGGAAATGTTCGATCTCGCGAAAGATCCACGGCCGCCCCTGCGCGGCGCGCCCGATCATCACCGCATCGGCCTTCGTCACATCCAGCACATGCTTCGCTTTCTCCGGCGAGGTGATGTCGCCGTTAGCGACGACCGGAATCGACACCGCCGCCTTCACCGCCGTAATCGTTTCGTATTCTGCTTCACCGCCGTAGCCGTCCGCGCGCGTACGGCCATGCAAGGTCAGCATCGCGATACCGCTTTCCTGCGCCATGCGTGCAATGGACAAGGCGTTCCTGTTCTCGCGATTCCAGCCGGTGCGGAATTTCAGCGTGACGGGCACATCGACCGCCGCAACCACTGCATCGAGGATTTCGCCGACCAGCCTTTCATTTTGCAGGAGAGCCGATCCGCACCAGCTGTTGCACACTTTCTTGACCGGGCAACCCATGTTGATGTCGATGATCTGCGCGCCGTGGTCCACATTGAACTTCGCGCAGGTTGCGAGTATCGCGGGATCGGCGCCGGCGATCTGCACGGCCTTCGGCTCCATCTCGCCGTCATGATTGATGCGGCGCGCCGTCTTCTCGCTGGCCCACAGGCGCGGATCCGATGCGGCCATTTCCGACACGGCATAACCCGCGCCCAGCTGCTTGCACAACTGGCGGAAAGGTCTGTCGGTCACCCCCGCCATGGGCGCGACAAAGACATTGTTTCGAAGGAAATGAGGGCCGATCTTCACGAGACAGGAGGGAGGGGTGCAGAGAACAGCCGCTATTTTAGCGTCTTCGGGGTTTCCATCAAATTGGCAAAACCAATGAGCCGGCGCAACATATAGACACAACGAAATTGACCGAAAAAACCGCTATTCCCGATCAATTTCGTCAAGTGCCTGCTCGGTGTCCAGATGACTCACGTCACCCCAGCGCATCAGGTTCAGCTTCTCGCCATCCCATGTAAAGCGATTGATGCTCGCGTTGAAGATATCGAAGTCGCGCGCCCGCTCGAAACCCACACCTTGCGCTGCGCGGTACGCGCATTCGAGCACGCCCCCGTGCGCCACCAAGGCCACCTTGCGATACTTGCCTTCGGACGCAATGCGCGTAATCGTGCCGACCGCGCGCTGGAAAAACTCCCGCATGGTCTCCGCGGCATGCACACCGTGAGGGAAACGCGCATCGATATCGCGCGACTGCCAGGCCGCATACGCTTCCGGGTAACGCTGACCGATTTCCGCATACAGCATGCCTTCGAATGCACCATAGCAGCGTTCGCGCAGGCCGGCATCGACCTGGACTTCCATCCCGCGCGGCGCAGCAATCGCTTTGGCGGTCTGCCGCGCGCGCTGCAGGTCGCTGGAAATAATGGCGTCCAGCGGCTCGTCCATCAACGCCAGCCCCAGTGCAGCGGCCTGCATTTCACCTTCCGCATTAAGTGGAATGTCGAGATGGCCCTGCAGGCGCTTTCTGGCGTTCCACGCGGTTTCCCCGTGGCGTATCAACAAGATTTCTGTCACAACGGCTCCGTGTTTCCTCAGCCGGCCGACGCCAACTTCGGGTTCAGGGTGTAGATCCCCGTGATTTTCGCTTCGCCAAGGATATGGCTTCGCATCGCATCGCGCGCCTGCTGCCCGGTGAACTTGCCCTCCACCGGCAAGCGTTCAACGTCCAGCGCGTACACCGTAAAAACGTAGTGATGCAGGATCGAGTCGTTCCACGGCGGGCACGGGCCGTCATAACCGAAATAATCGCCGGACATATCCTTGTCGCCAGCGAACCAGCCGGTGTAATCGTTGATGCCCTGGCGTCCCGGACGGCCTTCACCGGCCTCCGGTCCCGGCTTGCCGCGCGGCGTCACCGCATTGCTGTACTGCCCGGCCGCGATGGACGATACGCTAACAGGAAGATCGCTCAGCACCCAATGGAAGAAATCGACACGCGGCAGGTCGGCCGGCACGGTCTTTCCTTCCTGGTTCACATCGTCGCCGCGCGACGGCACGTCATAGTCATGGCAGATCACCGCCAACGATTTGGTGCCGGCCGGCAGATCGCTCCACGCGAGATGCGGATTCCGGTTGGACGACAGCCCAACATGCGTCGCCGGGTCGATCACCCCGAACGCAAATTCGCCGGGGATCGCGGCGCCATCCTTGAATGATTCGCTCCAGAGTTTCATCTTGACCTCCTGTGTTTATTGGTTGGCGGATAGCTTCTGATGCTGCTGGAACTCATTGTTGAGATGAGTTTTTCGTATTGTCGCCTATTGTCCGTTACGTTGCTGCCTGCGGCTTGATCTGCAACCAGAATGTCACCGGTCCATCGTTGGTCAAGGACACCTGCATGTGCGCGCCGAACTGCCCGGTCTCGACGCATGGATGCTTCACGCGCGCCCTGCCTACGAAATAATCGAACAGACGTCGTCCTTCATCCGGCGCGGCTGCCGGCGTAAATGACGGACGCGTGCCAGACTGCGTGTCGGCAGCCAGCGTGAATTGCGGCACCAGCAGCAACCCGCCCTGCGTGTCGACCACGCTGCGATTCATCTTCCCGGCATCGTCGGCGAAAACCCGATAGCCCAGCAGCTTGGAAAGCAGCGCATCCGCCTCCCTTTCGCTGTCATTGCGCTCGGCGCAAACCAGCACCATCAGACCCTTGCCGATGGCACCGATTGATTCGCCTTCCACGGTAACGCGCGCTTCCAGCACGCGCTGCAGCAGTGCGATCATATGGCCCTACGACAGCGTGACGCGCGCAAACTTGCGCTTTCCGACCTGCAGCACAAACGTGCCTGCCTCGACCTTCAGTGCCTTGTCGCTGATGGTCGCGCCATCAATCCGGACACCGCCCTGCTCCACCATGCGCAAGGCTTCCGATGTCGACGAACAAAGATTCGCCTGCTTGAGCAACTGTCCGATACCCAGCGGCGCACCGGACACGCCGACTTCCGGAATGTCGTCCGGAATGCCGCCGCGCGCGCGGTTGTTGAAGTCGGCGAGCGCATCTTCCGCCGCTCCTTGCGAATGGAAGCGCGCAACAATTTCCTGCGCGAGCAGCACCTTGATGTCGCGCGGATTCCGTCCGCCTTCGACTTCCGTCTTGAACTTTGCGATTTCCGCCAGCGAACGGAAGGACAGCAGGTCATAGTAGCGCCACATCATCGTGTCGGAAATGCTCATCAGCTTGGCGAACATCGTGTTGGCCGGTTCGGTGATGCCGACATAGTTGCCCTTTGACTTCGACATTTTCTCGACGCCATCGAGGCCTTCGAGCAAGGGCATGGTCAGGATGCATTGCGGTTCCTGTCCGTAATGCTTTTGCAATTCGCGACCGACGAGGAGATTGAATTTCTGATCGGTACCACCGAGCTCGAGGTCAGACTTGAGCGCGACCGAGTCGTAGCCCTGCATCAAGGGATACAGCAATTCATGCACGGAAATCGGCGTGCCGGCCTTGAAACGCTTTGTAAAATCTTCACGTTCGAGAATACGCGCCACGGTATATTTTGCAGCGAGCTGGATCATGCCGCGCGCGCCGAGCGGATCCGACCATTCGGAGTTGTAGCGGATCTCCGTGCGGGACGGATCGAGTACCAGGCTCGCCTGTGCAAAGTAGGTCTTCGCGTTTTCTTCAATCTGCTCGCGGGTCAGCGGCGGGCGGGTGATATTGCGGCCGGACGGGTCGCCGATCATCGACGTGAAATCGCCGATGAGAAAAATCACCGTATGGCCCAGGTTTTGCAATTGGCGCATCTTGTTGAGCACGACGGTGTGCCCAAGGTGCAGGTCCGGTGCTGTCGGGTCGAGACCGAGCTTGATCCGCAACGGCGTTCCGGTCTTTTCGGAGCGCGCCAGTTTTTGCGCAAACTCGGATTCGATCAACAATTCTTCAACGCCGCGCTTGGCGATTGCCAGGGCTTCCTGAACGGAATCCGTCAAGGGCAATGCCTCAGGCGCTGCATTGTTATTTTGCAAGTTCTGGGAGACGTCCATGAGCTGAGAAAAATTAAAAACCTACCGTGAAAAATCAATACCATCGCTTGGTATAATCGCTGCTTATTTTCAACCTTGCAATGCAACAACAAAAGCAGCAAGATGAAAATCGAGGCTTGTGAAGCAGAACGCCGATCTGCGGGTCTGGGCGACATCAAGTGCGACGAAGCGGCTGCCCCGGCAGACGCCACCGATCAGTAACCGGCCACACCACGGCGTCAATCACAAGCGCTTCCGTAAAACAGCAAATTCTAACTTATTGCATGCTCCCTACAGACAAATTCCTGAAACTGGGCTCGAGCAGCAAGCTTTTTTTCGGCGCCTCGCGCAAGACGCGCATCGTGACCGCGTCCGCCCTGTTCCTCGCTGCATGCGCGTTCGGCGCAGCAGGTGTCGCGCCGATGGCGCCGGATCCTGCGAACCTGCCGGTCAAGTCGATCACCGAAGAGCTTGCCATTCCCAGCTTGTCCGAGCAGATCGCACACCTGCAGACGGACAATCAGTTTTACTTCCGCGAAGAGAAAGTCCGCTCTGGCGATACGCTGGCAACCCTGCTGTTCCGTCTCGGCGTGCATGATGATGCGGCTGCGGCCTTCATCAAGTCGGACCGCATTGCCCATGCCGTTCTGACTATCAAGTCCGGACGCCACGTACAGGCGCAAACTGACAAGGACGGTCAGCTGCTGCGCCTGACGGCGACGGCCACCGAAGGCAACAACCAACCGGCCCGAGTCATCACGATTACCCGCGACGGAGACCAGTTCAAGTCCTCCGAATCCTCCGCCGCGCTGGAGCGGCGTGTCGAGATGCAGACCGCGGAAATCCGGTCATCCCTGTTCGCCGCCACCGATGCGGCGCAGATACCGGATGGTGTCGCCACTCAGCTCGTTGACATGTTTTCGACCAATATCGACTTCGCGTCCGACCTGCGCCGCGGCGACCATTTCAATGTCGTCTACGAAACCTTCTGGCAGAACGGCGAATATGTCCGTTCAGGCCGCGTGCTGGCAGCGGAATTCAACAATGCCGGCAACAGGTACCAGTCGGTCTGGTTCGACGAGCCGGGCAGCAGGCAGGGCGGAGGCTATTACACCTTCGACGGCAAGTCACTGAAAAAGGCGTTCCTGAAATCTCCTCTGGAATTCAGCCGCGTGACATCCGGCTTCGCGATGCGCCTGCATCCAATCTCCGGCTTGTGGAAAAAGCATGAAGGCGTCGACTTTGCGGCGCCAGTCGGCACGCCGATCCGCGCTGCAGGTGACGGTACCGTGGACTTCGTCGGAACCCAGAACGGCTATGGCAACGTGGTGGTTCTCAAGCACTGGAACAATTACTCGACGGCCTATGCACACATGAGCCGTTTCGCCAGCGGCGTGAAGCGCGGCATGAAGGTTAATCAGGGCGAAGTGATCGGCTACGTCGGCACCACTGGCTGGTCAACTGGCCCGCACCTGCATTACGAGTTCCGGGTGAACAACCATCCACGCGACCCAATGTCAATTGATGTGCCCAATGCACAGCCGCTGGCAGGTGCCGAATTGCAACGCTTCCACGGCGTCGCAAGCGAAATGCTCCATCGCTTTGCATTGCTCAATCCGCAAGAACAGAATGTCAGGGTGGCTGCAAGGTAAATCGGCACCGCCTAACTGAACAAACCGTTCAAGCGCCTGTAGAATCAAGGCACTTGAACGGTTTTTTTATGCCAGATACATCACCCTCCTTTTTCATCGGCCTCATGTCCGGCACCAGCCTGGACGGCGTCGACGGCGCACTCGCCGCGTTTCCCTCATCCGGTAGTGCGCAGCAGATCGAAACGCTTTCGACGGCCTATCTGCCATTCCCCACCGAGTTGCGTAAGGAATTGATGGCATTGCAGGCGCCCTGCGAGAACGAATTACATCGGGAGGCGTTGGCAGCCAACGCGCTTGCGAGCCTGTACGCACAATGTGTAGCACGATTGCTGGAGAAAGCGGGCAGACAACCGTCGGAAGTCAAAGCCATCGGTGCGCATGGTCAGACGATCCGGCATCGCCCGGAGTTTGGATACACGCGCCAGACTAACAATCCCGCGCGGCTGGCGGAATTGAGCGGTATTGACGTCATCGCCGACTTCCGCGCTCGAGACATTGCGGCTGGCGGACAGGGTGCGCCGCTGGTGCCAGCTTTCCATCAGGCTGTTTTTGGCAACGCAGGCGAAGTGCGGGTAGTGGTCAACATTGGCGGGATCAGCAATATCAGCGTGCTGGAAAGCGGCAAGGTCATCGGATTCGATACCGGCCCCGGCAACGTACTGATGGATCTGTGGATTGCACGTCACCATG
This sequence comes from Noviherbaspirillum sp., assembly GCF_035254685.1. Lineage (GTDB taxonomy): Bacteria > Pseudomonadota > Gammaproteobacteria > Burkholderiales > Burkholderiaceae_D > Noviherbaspirillum. The sequence goes on from NZ_DATFAI010000017.1 coordinate 139,432, forward strand.
GAAAGACCTACGATGCGGGCGGCGAATGGGCGGCAAAGGGCACTGTCCTGCCGAAGCTGCTGCGCACACTTCTTGCCGAGCCTTTCCTTGCATTGCCTCCGCCGAAAAGTACCGGTCGCGACCTGTTCCATGCGGCATGGCTGGACAGCAAGCTGCAAGGATTTGAAGGTGCTGAACCAGGCGATGTACAGGCAACCCTGGTCGCCTACACGGCGGCAACCGTGGCGGATGCCATCGCTGCACATGCAGGCAATGCGAGTGCAGTCTATGTATGCGGTGGCGGCGCCTACAATGCCCATTTAATGCATATCCTGCAACAGGCGCTGATTGAACGCCGCCTTGTGGTGCGGGTGGGCTCCACCGATGCATTGGGCGTGTCGCCCAACCACGTCGAGGCTCTGGCGTTTGCCTGGCTGGCGCAACAGCATATCGAGCACAAAGCTGGGAATCTGCCGGCAGTCACAGGAGCATGTGGATTGCGCATCCTCGGCGCCCACTATCCTGCATAGGATATTCGCAAAGACATAAAAAAAGCGCAGGACTTGCCTGCGCTTTTGCCTAAACGAAAACCGGGATTACGAGAACGAAGAGCCACAACCGCAGGTTGTGGTGGCATTCGGATTCTTGATCACGAACTGTGCGCCATCGAGGTCGTCCTTGTAGTCGATTTCGGCGCCGACCAGGTACTGGTAGCTCATCGAATCAATCAACAGATGGACACCGTTCTTGGTCATCGTGGTGTCGTCGTCATTGACCATTTCGTCAAAGGTGAAGCCGTACTGGAAGCCTGAGCAGCCCCCTCCCTGTACGAAAACACGCAATTTCAGGTCGGGATTACCCTCCTCCTCGATCAGTTGCGCAACCTTGGCTGCAGCACTGTCGGTAAAGACGATCGGTTCAGGCATTTCGGTAACAGCATTCATTTCAGGCTCCTGCAGAAATCAGTGGAATCATTATAGACGCTTGGCGACTTTCACGTATTTGATAGCGCCAGCTTCAGTACGGGCTCGCCGACCTGGTCATGTGTGAGCTTGCCAGCTACCAGCGCGCCGCCGTGCATTTCGAGCGCTTTGTAGTACACATCACCAGTTATGCGGGCTCTCGGCTGTAATTCAAGCAGTTCCGACGAATGTACCGGTCCGACAATTTCGCCGTTGACAACGAGGTGGGCAACGCGAACCTCACCCTCGACCTTTGCATGTTCGGAAATGACCAGCATGCTCGGCTCTTCACCGGTCGCGACGACATTGCCCTTTACCTGTCCGTCGATGCGCAAACCGCCCTGAAAATGTACATTGCCCTCGATCCTGGTGGAAATGCCGATCAGGCTGTCAATTGTGCCTTTGTTTTTGCGGCCTAACATGATGGCTCCTCCTTTACAAATTCGCGGATACTTGCGCCCGAATCAGACCTCGTTCGAGCACGCGCGCCTGGACCAGTCTGGTCGTCGCGCCCTCAGGCAGGGTGAGCACCCCTTCGACTCGCTGGTAATGCTTGAAGCTGAGTTTGAATTTTTCCTGCTCGGCAGAGTTTGCAGCAGGAAAGTTCATCATAGCATTTTTGCCGCCCACGAGAGTGTTGACAACAAGTTGCAGGCTGCCGACAAACTGCTGGTCACCCTTTCCACCTTGCATGATGAGCAAACGATACCGGATCTGGTTGGGTGCGGTCTGATCTATCTTAAGGCGGCGAATGCTTACCCCTTGCGGACCCGTGGCGTTCGGCAACAAACTTTCAAAAAACGCAAGATCTTCCTTTAAACGCATGTTGTCGGCCTCCAGCGTCCTCACTTGCGCCGCAAGTTGTTTCTGCGCAGCATGCTCCATGTTGAGCTTGCTTTCCCCTGAATTCGCGGTGGCTGAGAGCTGGTCGCGCTCCATAGTGAGTTTCTCGACCTGCGCCCTGTATCGCTCAATCTGTTCCTGCACGTTTTCGGTGTGCTTGCCGGGCAACATACGCCCTGTATCATAGAACCACATCAAGGTGGCGCCGAGAGCGCCGCTGAGAAGGAAAAGGAAGATGCGCATCGGCCATGGCAACTGTGACCGGATCATCACCTTTGGCGAGGAGACCGACATGCGGCTCCGCCAGAGCCTGAACTTCATGGAACTGAAAGGTGATGATGGAGTTGCCATGCGATGAAATGGATTGCCTACGGCAATACTGGAATGTGCATCAATCCAGCACTTTCATCAAGGCCGAACATCAGGTTCATACACTGCACACCCTGCCCCGCAGCCCCCTTGACGAGGTTGTCTTCAACGACCAGGATAACCAGCAGATCCCCGCCACCCGGGCGATGCACCGCAATCCGCAGCTTGTTTGAAGCGCGCACCGAACGTGTTTCCGGATGGCTGCCGGAAGGCATCACATCGACGAACTTTTCGCCTTCGAAGTGGCGCTCATACAACGCCTGAAAATCGACTTCACGCGCGTCCGGCAGGATCGTTGCGTACAGGGTGGAATGAATACCGCGGATCATCGGCACAAGGTGCGGAACGAAGGTCAGCCCTACTTTGCGCCCTGCAATCGCCTGCAATCCCTGAACTGTCTCCGGCAGGTGGCGATGCCCTTTCACTCCGTAGGCCTTGAAGTTGTCAGATGCCTCCGCCATCAGCGTATGCACCTCGGCCTTGCGACCGGCGCCCGATACGCCGGACTTGCAGTCGGCAATCAACGTCGACTCATTCACCAGCGGCTTTCCTTGCGCAAGCAACGGGGCGAAACCGAGTTGCATCGAAGTCGGATAGCACCCCGGCAAGCCAATCACTCGCGCCTTTCTGATGGCTTCACGATTCACTTCCGGCAGCCCGTAGACCGCCTCGTCAAGAATGTCCGGACATGAATGCGGCATGTCATACCATTTCTCAAACTCTGCCGTGTCGCGCAACCGAAAATCAGCAGCAAGATCGATGACTTTCACACCCGCGGCCAGCAGGTCGCGTGCCTGCGCCATGGCGACACCGTGCGGCGTGGCAAAGAACACGACATCGCAGTCGGTCAGCCTTGCCTTCTCCGGCGAGGTAAAAGCGAGTGATACATGGCCACGCAGCGACGGAAACATGTCGGCAACCGGCATACCATCTTCCTTGCGCGACGTGATTGCCGTCAATTGCACATCCGGGTGCGCCGCCAACAGCCGCAGCAGTTCCACACCCGTATAACCTGTGCCGCCTACGATACCGACTTTGATCATCTCTTTTTCCTTGCAGAAGACATTGACTCAGATGCCTGAATTTTATCAGGCTGGCCCGGTTCGCCATGACCGCGCGACCACGCACGCCGGGCACTTTCCTCGATGACGCGACACACCGCAGATGAAGAGACCCGGGAAGCACGCCCGTCTGCGCTGCGCCATAAATGCAAAAAGCCGCCAGGCACCAACCCAGCGGCTTTTCGATGTTCTGAAAACGCAGATTAGCGCTTGGAGAACTGCTTTGCGCGGCGTGCCTTGCGCAGGCCGACTTTCTTACGTTCGACTTCACGTGCATCGCGCGTGACGAAGCCCGCCTTCGACAGCTCAGCCTTCAGACCTGCGTCGTAATCGATCAGGGCACGGGTGATGCCATGGCGAACTGCACCTGCCTGGCCGGACTCGCCGCCACCATGGACGTTAACCAAGATGTCGAAGCGCTCGAGGTTGCCGGTCAGTTCCAGAGGTTGACGAATGACCATCAGACCAGTTTCGCGGGAAAAATATTCCCCTGCCGGCTTGCCATTGACGACAATGTTGCCGCTGCCCGATTTGATGAAAACGCGAGCCACTGCGCTCTTGCGGCGGCCAGTTCCGTAATTGTAGTTACCGATCATGTCCGCTCCTTAGATTTCCAGTACTTTGGGTTGCTGAGCGGAGTGCGGATGGGTGCCATCGGCATACACTTTCAGCTTCTTGATCATTGCGTAGCCGAGCGGCCCCTTGGGCAGCATGCCCTTGACCGCCTTTTCCAGTGCGCGTCCCGGAAAACGCTGTTGCATTTTCTGGAAACTGGTTTCGTAGATACCGCCCGGGTAGGTCGAGTGACGGTAGTAAGTCTTGTCCACTGCCTTGTTGCCAGTCACGCGCAGCTTGCCTGCATTGATGACGACGATGAAGTCGCCTGTGTCGACGTGCGGAGTGAACTCGGGTTTGTGCTTGCCGCGCAGACGGCGTGCCACTTCGCTGGCGACACGACCGAGGACTTTGTCCGTTGCGTCAATCACGAACCACTCGCGCTGAACCTCTTGGGGTTTCGCGGAAAAGGTTTTCATGATGATGTCCTAAATGAATAAACGCTCAAATTGGCGGTCCCGCCGCTTGAAACTGGCGAGCTCTTCCTTGTTATCTTTTCCTGAGCGAACGGAAAGCCTGAAAGTATAGCCTTTTCAATGACTTGGCGTCAAATTTAATCGCGCGGAATATTGCACGCATCAAAACCGGATGCCCACTTGCCGCGTCTGGCAACACGATTCACCGATCTTGGAAACCGGAGACAAAAAAAACCCGAAGCGATTAAGCTTCGGGTTCAATCCACACCAAAGGAGGAGGGTGGAGGAGACAATCGGTCGGTTGTCGCTGTCAAATCAGCCTTAACAACCAGCAATCAAATTCTACTCAATTTTATTGTGCAATGCAAGAAAAACGCGTGATTTTTAGCGCACCTTCTGGAATTTCAAGACATTTATTCTTTAAATTCAAACAGTTACCTAAATGCCACAATATGGTTTTTGTCACCACGTTATGAATTTTCATAATCAACAATGTTTTTAACGCCGGGTTCACTCGGCGATTATTGCAATAATTATATCGTTTTGCGTTGAGAAGTTATATTGCCGGTAATGGCAGAAAACTTCCCGGGCATCTCGACTTGCCGACACCGCCCCCTTGACGATGTGCTAACTTCAAACACGCTACAATACAGCTCTTCAGAAGCAAGCGAGACGACAATGGAATGCACTGTACGCTGGACAGGTTTGTCCGGGATGACTTTTTTGGCAGAAACCGGATCCGGTCATGTAGTTGCCATGGATGGTGCCCCGGACGGTGGCGGGCGTAACCTGGCGCCGCGCCCGATGGAGGTGGTACTAGCCGGAACAGGTGGCTGCACGGCCTACGATGTCGTGCTGATTCTGCGCAGGAGCCATCAGGATGTGCGCGGCTGCGATGTCACCCTGAAATCGGAACGTGCGGAAAAGGATCCCAAGGTCTTCACCAAGGTACATTTTCATTTCACGGTCCGCGGCCGCAATCTCAAGTCCAGCTTGGTCGAACGCGCCATCAAGCTGTCGCACGAAAAGTACTGCTCTGCCTCGATCATGCTGGAAAAAACGGCGGAGCTCACACACTCCTTCGAAATCATTGACGATCTCGCGGACGCGCCGGAAACGACGTCCTGATCTGCATGGGCGCTGACTCGGCCAGACGCCCTCCTCCAGCCTTATATATAGTAGGCCGCCGTCGTCATCACCTTGGCCATCGCTCGCATCATTTGACGGATCGGCGCGGGAAGCTCAGCCGCACCGAGCTCTTGCGCTTTCGCGCCGTGCGCCACTTCGTCGACGCGCATCTGCTCGACGATCGCGCGTGATTTTTCATCCCGCCCCGGCAGGCGGTCAAGATGACTGACAAGATGCGCCTCTACCTGGCGTTCAGTCTCCACGACGAAGCCAAGACTCCTGGCATCTCCCATACGCGCAACGACGGTGCCGATGGCATACGCACCGGCATACCACAATGGATTCAGAAGACTGGTGTGTGAACCAAGTTCCTGCAATCGCTGCGCAGTCCACGCCAGATGGTCCTCTTCCTCGCGGCCGGCCTGATCAAACTGTTGACGCAGCACCAGCTCTTTCGCAAACCGCCCCTGCGAGTCGTAGAGTGCCTGCGCACACACTTCGCCGACATGATTCACGCGCATCAAACCGGCGCTATGACGCCGCTCCTTGTCATCCATGGACAGTTCGGCCACCTTGGCTGCCGGAGTCTGGCGCGAGGCAGACGCCACGCCGGCTACAACACGCAAGGCTTTGTCGATCCCAAAAATCAGTTCGTCGACGCTTCGCATTTTTACTGGGCTCCTGAACACTGCTGCCACAAAGGCAACATCCTTTACGAATATTTGGAATATATTCGCCTTCCAAAACCAAATTTTATTTAAAAAATAACGAGAAATCTTTGTTTTATATTTGCAAACGGGGCCAATCCGCCAAGCCAAAGCCAGTGGCTGCAATAAATTACGGTCTCAAAGCGACATTTATTGCTGCGACCGTATCAATGCGGCGAAGCCTGTTGTTAAGAAGCCACATAAATGCCGGCACATCGCTAGGAAAACCAAATTCTCTTTGCCCTAACGGGCCATATTTGATGAAATCACCATTAGCTTCTTGATCAGTGATCGGAGGTTTCCGGCAGGGACGTTACCACTAGTGGACTTGCTGGACGAAATTCAAGGCAATTCAAAAAAATTTAGCACGCCAACCCTTGGAGATTTATTCAATGAAAAAATCGCTTCTCGCACTGGCAGTTCTGGGTGCCTTTGCAGGTGCTGCTCAAGCACAATCCGCTGTAACCATCTATGGTTCTTTTGACGGCGGCGTTCGCAACCTGACCAATGTCAACGCTGCTGGCGACAATCGCCTGACCATGGGCTCGAACGGCACGTACAACTCCAACCGCATCGGCTTCAAAGGCGCTGAAGACCTCGGTGGCGGCCTGAATGCTCACTTCGTTCTGGAAACCGGCTTCAACACCGGCACCGGCACACTAGACAATGCAGCCAATCGTCTGTTCAATCGTTCCGCGTTTGTCGGCTTGGGCGGCGCCTGGGGCTCCGTTGACCTCGGCCGTCAATATTCCGTGAACTTCAAGACGATCGGCCTGTACGATCCGTTCAACTACAAGTACACCGCGATCGTCCCGCTGGCAGCGCAAGGCGGTCTGACCCGTCTCGACAACGACGTCCAGTACAACGGCAAGTTCGGCCCGGTTGGCGTCAGTGCTGAATACGCTCTCGGTGAAGTTGCTGGCAGCACCAGCAACGGCGCAACGGAAGCCATCGGCGCAAACTACGCTGGCGGCCCGGTCACTGTCGGTGCAGCCTACACCAAGCGCAAGAACCTGGTTGGCACGACCTACATGGACTTCGATAACTGGACCGTTGGCGGCGCATATGCAACCGGCCCGTTCCGTGTCGCTGTTGGTTACGCTAAAGCAAAGCAAGACACGAGCGCAACGACCGAAACCAACGTGAAGGATGCATGGTTGGGCGGCAGCTACAACGTGACCCCGGCAGCTCAACTGAGCCTGGCATACTATCGCACCACGACCGATACCGCGACGACCACCGGCCGTCGTAACCTGGTCATCCTGGGCGGCACCTATGCAATGTCCAAGCGTACGAACTTCTACGCAGACATCGACAACTCCAAGCTGAGCGGCACCGCTGTTACCGTTGGCCAAACCCGCCAAACCGGTATCTCGGTCGGTATCAACCACCTGTTCTAAGCAACTTGATCGCGGCTTGAATGCCACGATCTGGAAGCGATGTTGAACAAGCGGACTCATCTTCATGGTGAGTCCGCTTTCTTTTTTGGCGCCCCTTTTGTCATCCTTCAATGGATCAGAATTACCCGCATAAAATACGGATATGCACAAACCTGGCGCAAACTCCTGTCATAATGATAATTATTTGTGGGAAACTCGTTGCAAGAACACCACAGGCTTATCGTCTCCATAGCCAAAACCCCAAATAATCTTTGTCGTCGAGCCGGATATTTGATGAAATATCCACGGACTTCTGATTTTACTGATTAAGGAGTCAGTTTCTGGCAGGGGCGTTTCCGCTAGTGGCCTTGCCAGAGATGAGGTACTACAAAAAACTTAGCTCGATAACCTTTTGGGGATTTATTCAATGAAAAAATCGCTTCTCGCCCTGGCAGTGCTCGGCGCATTTGCGGGCGTCGCTTCTGCACAAACGAACGTGACCGTCTACGGTCTGGTCGACGCTGGTATCGCACGTGAAAACGGCGCTGCAGGCTCCGTCTGGAAGCTGGCAACCGGTGTGCAGTCGGGTAACCGCCTGGGCTTCAAGGGCACCGAAGACCTCGGTGGCGGCCTGAAGGCAAACTTCCAACTGGAAAACGGCTTCAACCTGGACAACGGTACGCAACGCCAAGGCGCGCTGTTCGGCCGTCAAGCATGGGTTGGCCTGAGCGGTGGCTTCGGCTCCGTCAGCTTCGGCCGTCAGTATGACCCGCTGTTTATCGCTCTGGACACCATCGATCCGTTTGACACCGGTCTGTCCGGCGCCACGACCAACCTGATGGGCTTTGGCGCATCTGGTGACGTTCGCGTCAACAACTCCATCAACTACACCACCAACAACTTCGGCGGCTTCAGCGCCACCGCACTGTATGGCCTCGGTGAAGTCGCTGGCGACAACTCCAAGAACCGCACTTACGCTCTGTCCGGCACCTACGCCAACGGCCCGGTCACTGCAGTTCTGGCTTACAGCAACAACAACAACGCCACCAACACCAACACCACCAAGGAATGGCTGCTCGGCGGTACCTACAACTTCGGCGTGGCAACCGCTCACCTCGGCTACGAGAGCGAGAAGAACGACGCAGGCGTTGACTACCGTGACTGGATGGTCGGCGTTTCCGCTCCGATCGGCGCTGGCACCGTTCTGGCTTCCTTCATCAACAAGGATGACCGCTCCGCTGCCAACACTGGCGGCGCCAAGCAGTACGCTCTCGGCTACACCTACGCTCTGTCGAAGCGCACCAACCTTTACACGTCGTATGCGCACATCAAGAATGATTCCGGCGCAGCCTTCGTGGTTGGCGACGCATCGAGCGGTGGTAACGCAGTTGCTGCTGGCAACAACTCCAACGCATTCGCCGTTGGTATTCGCCACAAGTTCTAATCTTTTGCGGACGTAAGTCCGTAACGATTTGAATGCAGTATCGAAAAGGCATCTTCGGATGCCTTTTCTGTTTATATGGTCAGAAACAGGATGAACAGGAAGAATATCTGGCCAGGGTGCTCCGTGGAAATACCTCGGTTGAAGTATTCACGCAGACGCATCTCTCGAATTCCGCATCGGACGAAAGACATTCGAATCTGCATAGAATCCAGCATCTTGCCCTTCCCACCAACCCGGCACACCGAGGACTGGCAATGGCGTGAAATCAACCGTCGTCAGTTGGTCGGATAAACTCTTTGAAACTGCCTGATCGAGCCAATGCCGTTTGTCCACGGGATGCCATGAAAAATAGGATGCATCAGCAATCAACGGAAACGCGTGCGTCGTGATTGCCTTGAAGGGACAGACAAGCTTTTCCACTAATGCGTGACCGAATAGCCAGACCTCGCATTCACGCCAAAATGTATCGCGCCTTCCGAGAAACAATTCCTTCCAGCGATGCCTGCGCAAAAGATCATTCAAGGATGCATCACGCGTGACGAAAATCGCTGCATTCTCATCGAAGATAGTTGCAAAATCGCGTAATTTGCCACGAGTAGGACCTACATCCGCTTTCGCAAGCATGGATGCCTGCAGGGCGTTGAGCCGCATTTTCGTGGCGGGCAAGCTGAGCCAGACCAGTGCGTTGAAAAAATCGTGAAGATTCTCGCGCGTCGGCACGCGGCCGGTGTCACTGATGAACGCTTCATAGGCGACGCCGGATGGCAATTCAGCTTGTGGCACAAACCGGATTGGCAAGCCGCGATGGTTGCACAATTTGTGGACAGTAGCCAGCGCGTTCAACTGCACGCGCCAGTCCGCCACTTGGGTCAGCAGTGCACCTGTTTCAGCATAAGGCGCCAGCCAAGGCCGACGCCAGTCGATCTCGTGCAGGAACGCGGCACTCATGCCCGGAGTAGCACGCCCGGCCGGCTCAGGCCAGCTTCCAGTCGATCGTCTCGCCGCCGTTCAATGGCACGACAACGGTGTCGCCCATCGGCAGGTCGGCTGGAATGGTCCACGCTTCCCGCTTGAGGGTGATCGTGCCGCCATTGCGCGGCAATCCATAGAATGCCGGGCCGTTGAAGCTGGCGAAGGCTTCCAGTTTGTCGAGCGCTCCGGCCTGGTCGAAGGCATGAGCATAGAGCTCCATCGCATGCAGCGCGGTGTAGCAACCGGCGCACCCGCAAGCATGCTCTTTCAAGCCCTTGGGATGGGGTGCGGAATCAGTGCCAAGGAAGAATTTAGCGCTGCCCGATGTCGCGGCGTGCACCAGTGCCTGTCGGTGGTCCTCACGCTTCAAGATAGGGAGGCAGTAGTAGTGCGGGCGAATACCGCCCTTGAAGATTTCGTTACGGTTGTACAGCAGGTGATGCGCCGTGATCGTGGCGCCGATCCTGTCGTTGGCTTCGCTCACGTATTGCGCGGCGTCCTTGGTCGTGATGTGTTCAAACACGATCTTTAGCGCGGGCAGATCGCGGCGCAGCGGTTGCAGCACGCGATCGATAAAGACGGCTTCGCGATCGAAGATATCCACTGCCGGATCGGTGACTTCGCCGTGGACAAGCAAAGGCATGCCGGCTTCCTGCATCGCCTCCAGCGCCTTGTAGCATTTCGTCAGTGCCGTCACGCCGGCGTCGGAGTTGGTCGTGGCACCGGCCGGATAGAGTTTCACGGCGTGGACGAAACCGCTCTCCTTTGCGCGCCGGATTTCATCGGCGGGCGTATTGTCGGTCAGATACAAGGTCATGAGCGGTTCGAACGCCATGCCGGCCGGCAGTGCTTCGAGAATGCGCTCGCGGTAGGCCGCAGCCTGCGCGGTCGTCGTGACCGGCGGCTTGAGGTTGGGCATGACGATCGCACGTTTGAACTGGCGTGCGCTGTGTGGCAGGACGCTGGCCAGCGTTGCCCCGTCGCGCAGGTGCAAGTGCCAATCGTCAGGACAAGTGAGGGTGATGCTGGAAGGCTGGGACATGGCGGCTCTTTCTTTGAAGTGCCGCTATTTTACCTGCTCGGGCGCTGCCGGATGGGGCGTCCCAGATGGCAAAAGCGCCGCGCGGGCGGGCATGCCGGCGCGGTGCGGCGGATGAAAATAATTGCTTAATGAATAATTTTCGCGAGGAAGTCGCGTGCCCGGTCGGAACGCGGCGAGCCGAAAAATTCTTCCTTCGTGCAGTCCTCGACGATGCAGCCCTTGTCCATGAAGACGACGCGGTTCGCCACTTTCTTTGCGAACCCCATTTCATGGGTGACCACCATCATGGTCATGCCTTCCTGCGCGAGACCGACCATGACGTCGAGCACTTCGTTGATCATCTCGGGATCCAGCGCCGAGGTCGGCTCGTCGAACAGCATCGCGATCGGATCCATCGACAGCGCCCGCGCAATGGCAACACGCTGCTGCTGACCACCGGACAGCTGACCGGGGAACTTGTCCTTCTGCGACAGCAGACCGACGCGATCGAGATACTTCAGGCCGCGTTCCATCGCCTCTTCTTCGCTGCGACCGAGCACCTTGACCTGGCCGAGCGTGAGGTTCCGGCGAATCGACAGGTGCGGGAACAGTTCGAAGTTCTGGAACACCATGCCGATATGCGAACGCAGTTTCGGCAGGTTGGTCTTCGGATCGCCGACCGAGACGCCGTTGACCAGGATTTCGCCCTTCTGGAACGGCTCCAGACCATTGACGGTCTTGATCAGCGTCGACTTGCCGGAACCGGAGGGGCCGCATACGACCATCACGTCGCCCTTGCTGACATGGGTTGTGCAATCGGTCAGCACCTGGAAGCTGCCGTACCATTTGCTCACGTTGTTAATATCGATCATGACTTGTCCTCAGCGAATGATGGCAATGCGTTGCTGCAGGCGCTTGACCAGTACCGACAGCGCGAAGCAGAGCATGAAATAGATGACGGCGACGAACAGGTACATCTCGACGATGCGGCTGTCGCGTTGTGCGATCTTCCCGGCAGCGCCGACGAAGTCGGTTACGTTCAGCAAGGAAACCAGCGATACGTCCTGGAACAGCACGATGGTCTGCGTCAGGAGGATAGGCAGCATGTTGCGGAATGCCTGCGGCAGGATCACCAGCTGCATCGCCTGGCGGTAGGTCAGCCCGAGCGCATACGCGGCGCCGACCTGCCCTCTCGGGATGCTCTGGATGCCGGCACGCATGATTTCGCAGAAATACGCTGCTTCAAACATGATGAAGGTGATGTAGGCGGAACGGTCGGCTCCGAGCTGGATCGGACGCTCCGCGCCGGTGATCGCCTGCAGCACCACGGGCACCAGGAAGTAGAACCAGAAGATCACCAGCAGCAGCGGAATGGAACGCATCAAGTTCACATAGCCTGCGGCAAACATGGACAGCGGCTTGAAGTGCGAAAGGCGTGCCATGGCCAGCAGCGTGCCGAAAACCGTGCCGCCGACGGCGGCGATCACCGTGAGTTGCAGCGTGTACTGCAAGCCGCCCAGCAGGTAAGGCCAGGTACGGGCAACAACGTCAAAATCGAGATCACCCATCATTTGCCCCCTGCGATATAGCCAGGCACCGCAACCCTGCGCTCAATGAAGGCCATGATGCGGTTTGCGGTCATCGCGATCACGACATAGATGAGCGTTGCCGCACCAAATGCTTCGAAATAGCGGAAGGTCATTTCGCCCATTTCACGGGTTCGGAAGAACAGCTCAACCAGGCCGATGGAATAGGCAACAGCGGTATTCTTGATGAGATTCATGACCTCAGAGGTCAGTGGCGGAATGATGATGCGGTAGGCCATCGGCAGCAGGACGAAGCGGTAGGTCTGAATCTGCGTCAGGCCGAGCGCGTAACCGGCGTTGCGCTGGCCGCGCGGCAGCGCCTGGATGCCCGAGCGCACCTGCTCGGCGATACGTGCCGATGTGAAGAAGCCGAGGCAGACCACGGAGGTCGCAAACTGGTGCTCGGTCGGATCGAGCGTCGTGACCCACGCCTTGACCGAATGGCTCAGGCCCGGCACGACGAAATACCAGACGAAAAACTGGACAATCAACGGTATGTTGCGGAACAGCTCCACATAAGCATTGCCCAGCCTGATTAGCCAGCGCTTCTCGGTCGTGCGTGCCACGCCGACGATCGAGCCCAGCACGAACGCCATGATCCATGCCAGTGCTGCCGTTGCCAGCGTCCATTCCAGCCCGGAAAGGAGCGAATCCGCCCATGTCCCGTCACCGTCCGGTATCTGCTCGAAAAAAATCCCCAAATTCATGTAATGTCTCCCAGCGCGCCGGCCATGTAACATCGCCGGCCTGAAAAAAAGCCGAACGGCCAGGCCGTCCGGCTTCTCAGCTGAAGCAGTGCGTTTATACGCCCTTGTCGTTCGGGTTCTTGAATGCTTCGCGGATCGCAGGTGTCATCGGGAAGTTGATGTTGATGCCCTTCGGCGGGATTGGGCTCTGGAACCACTTGAAGTAGATCTTCTCGATTTCGCCGGACTTCATCACGCCGCCGATGGTCTTGTCGACCAGCGCCTTGAACTGCGGGTCATCCTTGCGCACCATCATGCTGTATGGCTCCTGGCGCAGCGACTCGGGGATGATCTTGAATGCTTTCGGGTCGCGTGAATTGGCGATCTGGCCGGCCAGCAGGATGTCGTCCATGACAAAGGCGGCGGCGCGGTCGTCGGCCATCAGCAGGAAGGATTCGGCATGGTCCTTGCCGTAAATTTCCTTCACTTCGGCGTGCTTGGTTTTCTCGTACGACTTCAGCAGCGGCACGGAGGTGGTGCCGGAAGTCGTGGAGACGGTCTTGCCTGCAAGGTCAGCCAGGGAGTTGATGCCCGAACTCTTCTTGACTGCTGCCGTCACGTTGATGACGAAGTAAGTCGGGCCGAATGACACTTGCTGCTGACGCGCGACGGAATTCGTCGTCGAGCCGCATTCGAGGTCGATCGTGCCGTTCTGGAGCAGAGGGATGCGGTTACTGGATGTCACGGGCTGCAGGTTTACCTTCAAACCCGGCATCTTGAGTTCTGCCTTCGCCGCATCGACGATCTTCATGCACAGGTCCATCGCATAGCCGATGGGCTGCTGCTTGTCATCCAAATAGGAAAAGGGTACCGAAGACTCGCGATAGCCAACAGTGATGGCGCCGGTGTCCTTGATCTTCTTGAGCGTCCCGGTCAGGTCTTGCGCTTGAGCCGTACCGGCGATTGCGCCGGCGGCGATAAGGACGGAAATGATCTTTGATGTCTTCATGTTGCCTCCTGAGAAAGTTGTGTTTCTTAGTGTACCAAAAGGGCTACGGCTCGAGTGCCGCCCGGGCAGGTGTTTCCGGCCGATCTTCGAACCGTCGCTGCACTGCAAAAAGGCTGCCGTGAATCCGACGCGCTGAAACGCTATTCTAAGGCGTTCCTGACGCTAATCCCCAACCTTATCTGTCGGAAAACGCAGCGTATCCCGAAGCAAGTGGCCAATCGGCATATTCATGTTTATGCCCTTCGGCGGAATCGGGTTCCTGAACCATTTGTCGTACAGCTTGTAGATTTCCCCATCCTGGATGATCCGCCCCATCTCGCGGTCGACTACAGCCTTGAAAGGCGCATCGTCCTTGCGCATCATGATGGCATAAGGTTCCGCGGAGAGCGCATCTCCCACAACGGTGAAACGGTTCGGGTCCCGTGAATCGGCGCGCAGGCCGAACAGCAGCACGTCATCCATCGGAAATGCTTCAGCCTGGCCTTTGTCGACCATGCCGAAAGCTTCTACATCATCGGCCCGCTCGACCAACTGCAGTCCGAGCGAACGAACCTTGTCGCGCTCATTCAGAAGCTTGACGGTAGTCGTACCCTTGGTTGTCACCACTCGCTTGCCTCGCAGATCGGCCCAGTTCCGGATTCCGGATCCTGTCAGCACCACCATGCGCACGGCTGCAACGAAATGCGGGATGGTAAAAGCAACCTGCTTGCGCCGTTCGGCCGTATTGGTGGTCGATCCGCACTCGAGATCGGCCTTGCCTTCAGCAATGGCGGGAATGCGCATCGCAGGCGTGACCGGAAGGTAGGTGATGTTGATGTGGTTCAGCTTCAGCTCGCGTCGGACCGCCTCGGCGATTCTGAGACAGAGATCGACCGAGTAGCCAATCGGCTTCTTGCTGGCGTCGAGGTAGGAAAATGGTACCGACGCCTCCCGGTAGGCGATGGTGATAGTCTGTGTATCGCGGATTCTCGACAGGGTATCGCCTGCATGCGCCGACACGGCGGCAAGGCACAGCGCGACGACGCTCGCCCGAACCACGGGGATGATGTGGATGGTTGGATGCATTTTGTCTCCGTCTCACGCCGGTTCATTCCTGGAACCGGTCTTGTTCGAGCCAAACCGCCAGTATCGATTTCCGTGATGGCGCCGGGCGAATCAAAACCGGATGCGGCTGGCATATAGCCAGCCGCATCCGGTATCAGGTCTTCAATCGGGAATCAGGGGTACAAGCCGCGCATCTCGCGTGCCTGCAACACGCGGGTACAAGCGACGATGAATGCTGCGGTGCGCAGTGACACTTCTTTCTCCTGAGCGAGTTGCCAGACCGCAGCAAAGGCCTCGCGCATGATGCGTGTGAGGCGCTGGTTGATCTCGTCTTCGGTCCAGAAGAAGCTGGAAAAATCCTGCACCCATTCGAAGTAACTGACGGTCACGCCACCAGCGTTGGCGATCACATCAGGCACTACGAGCACACCTTTGTCATTGAGAATGTCGTCGGCGGCAGGTGTCGTCGGGCCGTTCGCGCCTTCGAGGATGATGCTGGCGCGGATCTTGTTCGCGTTCGCTTCGGTGATCTGCTGTTCCAGCGCGGCGGGGATCAGGATATCGCAGTCGACTTCCCAGAAACGGCTGCGGTCACGCACCAGCTCCGCGCCCTTGAAGCCGTCCACGCTGCCGTGCTCGGCAACATGCTTTTGCAATGCCGGAATGTCGATGCCGCTGTCGCGCATCACGGTCGCGACATGGTCCTGCACGGCGACGACCTTGGCGCCTGCTTCGGCAAACAGGCGCGCAGCAACCCCGCCGACATTACCGAAGCCTTGCACCGCCACTCGCGCACCCTTGATGTCCAGGCCGCGCTTGGCCGCTGCCTCGCAGCCGACCACATACACACCGCGGCCGGTCGCCTCCTGGCGTCCGAGGCTGCCGCCGAGGGAAATCGGCTTGCCGGTGACGACGCCGGACACAGTGCTGCCCATGTTCATGGAATAGGTGTCCATCATCCACGCCATCACCTTTTCATTTGTGTTGACGTCCGGCGCCGGGATGTCCTTGTTCGGACCGATGATGATGTTGATTTCGCTGGTGTAACGGCGGGTCATGCGCTGCAGCTCGCCTTGCGAGAGGGTCTTCGGATCAACGCGAATGCCGCCCTTGGCGCCACCATAAGGAACGTTGACTGCTGCGTTCTTGACGGTCATCCAGGCGGATAGCGCCATCACTTCCGACAGCGTCACGTCCTGATGGAAACGCACACCGCCCTTGCCTGGGCCGCGTGAAGTATTGTGCTGGACGCGATAGCCTTCGTAGTGAGCGATTGAACCGTCGTCGCGCTCGATCGGCACGTCGACGATCAGGATACGCTTCGGCCGCTTCAGTGTTTCGACCCATCGCGCCAGCGAACCGAGATGCGGTGTGACGCGATCGATCTGCTCCAGATAAACGCCCCAGGGTCCGATGTCGCGGGGCGTCAAATAAGAGGGAATTTCATGCTGGGTTGACATGCTGCTGCTCCTTGTGGGTTCAGATTTGCCGTTATCTTGTAGATGACGGATTCCATGCATGAATCGTACGGCAACGCAGTGCAGCAAAGCCAATGCTTTGTTCGCATGCAACTATGCGGAAAATGCATAAATGGCTTTTTTTAAAGGAAAGACCTCTCAGGCGCCTTTGACTGCGGCAGCCTTGCGTTTGCGTTCCAGCACCCTGGCTTTGTTTTCGCTGCGCCGGACCAGGTAATCCCAGAGCCTCGAGACGATCGGCTTGCCTGGGCGCTGTACGGATGGGCGCTCGCGGTACAAGCGGATCTCCATGTTGACTTCCCATTCGGCATGTCCGCCGTCGGCACTCGCCAGTTGCTTCTGCTTTACTTCGCGCGTGACGGCCGACTCCGGCAGGAAGGCCATGCCATGCCCTTCCAGCGCCATCATTTTCAGGCCCTCGGCCATATCGGTTTCATAGCGCTTGTCGAGGTACAAGGGACGTTTGGCGTCAGACAGGATCAGGTCGACCATTCGCCCCAGGTAGGCATTGCTTGTGTACGAAAGAAAGGGCAATGGCGATTTGGCGGTACCCGGCAACTGGAATTCCGGTGTTCCGCTCTTGTCGCTCTTCGAGTAGGCGCGCAAGGCCTCGCTGCCCAGCGTCAGCATGTCGTAATGGCTGGCATCAAGCTGCACCGGTTGGCGCGGATGGTGATAGCACAGCAGCAGATCGCAGCCGCCCTCGACCATCGCCATCACGGCATCGTGCACGTTCAGCGCGATTAACCTGGTATGGAGAGTCCCGAAGCCGGCATCGAGCTCAGTGATGAGCTGCGGCATGTAGGTTAGGGACAGCGTGTGCGGTACGGCAAAATCGACGGTGGTGTGCGCCGTGGGACGCTTGCCGCGCATAAGCGCGCGCGCATTGTTGATCTGGCCGAGCATTTCCAGCGCCTGCTCGTAGAACACCTCGCCGGCAGGCGTGAGGCGGGTCGGATAGGAAGTGCGGTCGATCAGGTCGGCGCCGAGCCAGGCTTCGAGCGCCTGGATGCGCCGGGAGAATGCCGGCTGCGTGACATGGCGCAACTCAGCGGAGCGGCTGAAACTGTGGGTTTCAGCAAGGGAGATGAAGTCTTCCAGCCATTTGGTTTCCATGGCGCTATGGTAGTGCGGTTCGGCACCCTGCGCAAAGATTCTCAGGCCACTGCCGATTCCGGCCCGATCTCGTCCGAAGACGTCTGAGCCGCGCCTGCCGCCTGGCGCGCCTGCTGGCGCTCCCACATCTGCGCATAGGCACCGTCTTTCGCCAGCAATTGCGCATGGGTGCCGCGTTCGACGATGCGGCCATGGTCCAGTACCAGGATCTGCGCGGCGTCAGCGATGGTCGACAGGCGGTGTGCAATGACCAGCGTCGTGCGGTCTTTTGCGATTTCCTTCAATTGCGCCTGGATGGCCTGTTCGGCCTTCGAATCCAGCGCGGAGGTTGCCTCGTCGAAAATAAGGATGGCGGGATCTTTCAGGAGCGTGCGCGCGATCGCGACGCGCTGTTTTTCGCCGCCGGACAGCTTCAGCCCGCGCTCGCCGACCATGGTGGCATAACCATCCGGCAGGCTTTCGATGAAGTCATGGATGTAAGCTGCCTTGGCTGCGGCCACGATCTCTTCCCTGCTCGCATCCGGCTTGCCGTAGGCGATGTTGTATTCGATCGTGTCGTTGAACAGCACGGTGTCCTGCGGCACGATGCCGATCGCCTTGCGCAGCGAGGTTTGCGTTACGTCGCGCAGGTCCTGGCCATCGATGGCGATGCTGCCCGACTGGATGTCGTAAAAGCGGAACAGCAGGCGCGACAATGTCGACTTGCCCGAGCCGCTGTGACCGACGACAGCGGTCGTCGTGCCCGCCGGAATCATGAAGTCGACATCGAACAGGATCTGCCGTTTCGTTTCGTAGCTGAAATTGACGTGCGAAAAGCTGACCTCCGCACCGCGAATGGCCAAGGGTTTGGCATGCGGCGCGTCGGCAACCTCGCGGTGCTGGTCGAGCAGCGTGAACAGTCGCTCCATGTCCGCCATGCTCTGCTTGATCTCGCGGTAAATCACGCCGAGGAAGTTGAGGGGAATGTAGAGCTGGATCATGAACGCGTTCACCAGCACCAGGTCGCCCAGCGTCATCTTGCCGTCGATTACGCCTTGCGTGGCGCGCCACAGGATCAAGGTCACGGCGATGGCAATGATCAGCGACTGGCCGGTATTGAGAATGGAGAGCGAGGTCTGCGACTTGATCGCGGCCGTCTCCCATTTCTGCATGCTCTTGTCATAGCGACGCGCTTCATATTCTTCGTTGCCGAAATATTTCACCGTTTCGTAATTAATGAGCGAGTCGATTGCACGCGTGTTGGCTTTCGAATCGAGCTCGTTCATCGTGCGCCGGAAGTTGGTGCGCCATTCGGTGACGGCGACGGTGTAGCCGATATAGACGACGAGCGCGACGAAGGTGATCCCCGCAAACCAGATGTCGTAATGCAGCACCAGGTAGCCGATCACGAGCGTGATCTCGACCAGCGTCGGCAGGATGCTGTAGAGCGTGTAGGACACTAGCGAAGAAATGCCGCGCGTGCCGCGTTCGATGTCGCGCGTCATGCCGCCGGTCTGCCGGTTCAGATGGAAGCGCAAGGACAGTGAATGCAGATGCTGGAACACTTTCAATGCAATCGTGCGCACCGCGCTTTGCGTCACCTTGGCGAACACAAATTCGCGCAGCTCGGTGAACATGGTCGTGCACAGGCGCAAGACGCCATACGCGATGAGGATGCCGACCGGCAGGACAAGCATCGCCTGCGGCTGCCCGGGCTTGATCGTCATGTGGTCGATGAGTGCCTTCAACACGAGCGGCACGCCGACATTGGCAAGTTTGGCGCCGACCAGGAAAGCCAGTGCAAGCAGCATGCGCCACTTGTAGGTCCAGAGGTACGGAAGCAGCGTCTTGAGCGTTGCCCAGTCGTTGCGGGTGCCCTGGTTGGCAGGAGGCTCGGGATAGGAAACGGAATGGCGGCGCATGAAAATTGCAGTCAGAATAGTTTATGCTTCGGGTCAGAATGATTGTAGCCCACGCCCGGATAATGCATCGGAAGGCCCGCCCGGATCCGCGCACATTGAGGAGAATGACAATGCAAGAGAACCACCATACCAGGCTTCCCGAAGGGAAAGTCCCGCAATTGCGTGTCATGCCAATGCCGGCCGATGCGAACGTGCATGGCGATGTATTCGGCGGCTGGATCATGTCGCAGGTGGACATCGCGGGCGCATTGCCGGCGGTGCGGCGCGCCAACGGTCGCGTGGCGACCGTCGCTGTAAATTCCTTCCTTTTCAAGCACCCGGTCTTCGTCGGCGATCTCCTTTCCTTCTATGCCGACATCGTCAAGGTGGGCAAGACTTCGATCACCGTCAATGTCGAAGTCTACGCAGAACGAAATCGTCTTCAGACGGAGACAGTCAAGGTCACGGAGGCCACGTTGACCTATGTTGCCACCGGCGCGGACCGCAAGCCGCGCCTGGTGCCGCCACTGATGGAGTAACAGGCCGACCCGTCGCGGGTATTGCCATTTCGCATTGGCGACGATGCAGTCGCCCTCCATTGCACGCCTTGTGCATTCAACAACGCTCATGTCACACCACCGCAGAAATTTTCTTGCCTTGTCGGCACGACTGCTGACACTGGCCGCGCTCTCCTCAGCTTTTCCCGGTCGGGCATTGAGCCGGACCGCTGCCTATCCGTTCAGCCTGGGTATTGCCTCCGGCTCGCCACGTGCCGACCGCGTTGTCATCTGGACGCGCATCCTCCCCGATCCGCTGGATGCCTTCTCCGCCGGAGCGCAAGCCTATGCCGTGCAATGGGAAATGGCGGAGGACGAAGCATTCACGCGCATTGCCGCCAAAGGCAGTGCGACCGCCCTGCCGGAACTGGCGCACAGCGTTCATGTCGACGTGGCCGGCCTGCGTCCGGACCGCTGGTACTGGTATCGCTTCCTGCTCGGCGATGCGGTCAGCCCGGTCGGGCGTACTCGCACCGCCCCGGCGCAGGATGCGATGCCGGCATCGCTGCGCCTTGCCTTTGCCTCGTGCCAGCATTGGGAATTCGGCGAGTATGGCGCGCATCGGCATATCGCTGTGGAAGCGCCAGATCTGGTTGCCTTCCTCGGCGATTACATCTACGAGTGGGGACCGTACGATCTGAGCCATCCCGCGACGCCGCGACGCCGGATGAATGTTTGCATGACGCTCGCGGATTACCGCGCCCGCTACGCGCAATACAAATCCGATCCGCATCTACAGGCATCGCATCGCGCCGCACCGTGGATTGTCACCTGGGACGATCACGAAGTTGCAAACGATTATGGCAATGACCGCGACGAACTGCTTGACTCGAATTTCCTCGCGCGCCGCGCCGGCGCTTACCAGGCGTTCTATGAACACATGCCGGTGCGCCTGCTGGCGCTGCCGGATGGACCGCAACGCTTTGCGCACATGCAGATCTACGATCGCTATGACTGGGGCAGGCTTGCACGCTTCAATATGCTCGATGACCGGCAGTACCGCTCGTACCACGCCTGTCAGCAACCAGGGCGCGGCGGCTCGACATCGGTCACATCGCGTTGCGCGGAACGCCTCGACCCGGCGCGCACACTGCTTGGCTTCGAACAGGAAAGCTGGCTGTACAACGGCTTCGCGTCGTCACGCGCGCAATGGAATTTCGTCGCCCAGCAGACGCTGATGGCACAGGCATCGCAAGTACCTGTCTCGAACGCGGACGATGGCCGGTTCTGGACCGACGGCTGGGACGGCTACCCTGCGGCACGGCAGCGACTGTTCGACAATATCACCAGGCATCGCCCTGCCAATCCGATGGTGTTGTCGGGTGACGTTCATACGTTTTACGCGTCGGACCTGAAGCGCGAGTTCAATCACCCCGTTTCTCCCGCCAACCCGGTGATCGCCACCGAGTTCTGCGGAACTTCAGTCACCTCCAGTTCGCGGCCGCAGTCGTGTACCGATCAATACGTCGCGCAGAATCCGCATATCAAATTCGGGCGCAGCGACCGCCGCGGCTATGTGATGATGGAGGTGACGCCGGGCCGAGCCAAAGTGAAGTTCCAGGCGCTGGAGGACGTGCACAAGGCGGATTCAGATGTGTCCACCATCGCACGATTTGTCGTCGAGGATGGGCGGCCAGGCATCGTCCGGGACGACTGAATCCCTCCCCGGCCAAAGGCAGCTGGCGTTCAATAAAAAACCGCCTGACCAGCAGGCGGTTTTTCTCATCGTCCCAGGCTTGTTATCTTATGCGGCCTTCTTCTCATCGCGCAATTCACGACGCAGGATCTTGCCGACGTTCGTCTTCGGCAACTCGTCGCGGAACTCGATGTATTTCGGTTTCTTGTAGCCGGTGAGCTGTTCCTTGCAGTAGTTCATCAGTTCATCCACCGTCAGCGAAGGATCCTTGCGCACCACGAACAGCTTTACGGCCTCGCCGGAATTGGCATCCGGCACGCCGATACAGGCGCATTCCAGCACACCCGGATGGGCAGCGACCACGCCTTCGACCTCGTTGGGATAAACGTTGAATCCGGACACCAGGATCATGTCCTTCTTGCGGTCGACGATCGTAATGAAGCCGCGCTCATCCATCACGCCGATATCTCCCGACTTGAAGAATCCATCCGGCGTCATGACCTTGGCGGTTTCGTCCGGGCGGTTCCAGTACCCGACCATGACCTGCGGACCGCGAATGGCAATCTCGCCCGGCTGGCCGAGCGGCACCGGCTTGCCGTCGTCGTCCAGGATGGCGATCTCGGTGGATGGAATCGGCAGGCCGATCGAGCCGGAGAATTCGGTGGCATCGGCAGGATTGATGGTGGCGGACGGCGAAGTCTCGGACAGTCCGTAGCCTTCGACGATCGGGCAACCGGTCACCTTCAGCCACTTGTCGTTGACTGCCTTCTGCACCGCCATGCCGCCGCCGTTGCAGATCTTGAGCCCGGAAAAATCCAGCTTGGCGAAATCGGGGTTGTTCAGCAGGCCGTTGTACAAGGTATTCACCGCGGGCAGCAGGTTGAACTTGTACTTCGACAACTCCTTCACGAAGCCGGGAATGTCGCGCGGGTTCGGGATCAGGATGTTCATCGCGCCCCAGCGGGTGCCCATCAGACAGCAGGCGGTGAGCGCAAAGATATGGTACAGCGGCAGTGCGCAGACCATCGTCAGGGGATCAATCTTGGGTTCGTGCTGAAGCGCCGGCTGCGCCCATGCATCGTTCTGCAGTACGTTGGCGATGATGTTGCGATGCAGTAGCGTCGCCCCCTTCGACACACCCGTCGTGCCGCCGGTGTACTGCAGGAATGCGACATCGTCCTGCGTGAGGTTGACCGGCTTGAGCGACATGCGCGCGCCCTGGGAAAGGGCTTGCTTGAAGCGGGTGGCATTCGGCAGGGAGAACGCCGGCACCATCTTCTTCACATTGCGCACGACGAAGTTGACGATCATGCCCTTCAGCCCGCCCAGCATTTCGCCCATGCTGGCGACCAGGATGTGCTTGACCTTGGTCTTCGCAAGGACATGCTCGAGCGTGGTGGCAAAGTTCTCGAGGATAATGATGGCTTCGGCGCCGGAGTCATTGAGCTGGTGCTCCAGCTCGCGCGGCGTGTACAGCGGATTGACGTTGACCACCGTGTAACCCGCGCGCAGTATGCCGGCGATGGCGATCGGGTACTGCAGCACGTTCGGCATCATGATGGCCACGCGTGCGCCCTTCTGCAGGCCGCGGCCCTGCAGCCACGCGCCGAGATTCCTGGACAGCTGGTCGACCTCCGCATAGGTCAGGAACTTGTCCATGCATACATACGCATTGCGCGATGCAAATTTGCGGAAGGACTCCTCCAGGAGGTGTACCAGCGAACGATACTGGGTGACGTCGATTTCCGTCGGTACGCCCTGCGGGTACGACTTCTGCCAAATTTTTTCCATGTCTGCCTCTGATCTTATTTTGGTGGGAAGGTATTGGATCGTCAAAATAATCGAACGATCGGTTCTTTTTTTCTAGCATAGATGCTATCGGTGGCTGCAGCCGCATGCAAGTCTTTTCAGGGAATGGAAAGACGATAAGAAGAATTCTTCTAGGCACGGCACGATGCTGCACCGCAACAACAGGGCAGTATTATCTGCTCCCAGATATGACAAAGCGACCTCGAAGGTCGCTTTGCGTTTGTCCTGCAGATGAGCCTAGTGCTCTGCGGCGGCGTGCAGGCTTCCGGCATTCAAAGGTGTATTGCCGAGGGCAGCAAGCTCGCGATGGCGCTCCTCCTTGTCCAGTGCTGCCAAGGCGCGCACCGCCTCATAGAACCTGGACATGGTCCCGGTCTGCGCCATCAGCGCACGGAACCCCGGCACGAAATCGTGATAGGTTGCGATGGCGGACAGATGCGCGTTCGACAGCGGCTCGGCGAACCAGCGATCGTAGCCGGTGTAGCCCCCCCAGCTCTTCTTCAGGACCTGATATTCATCTTTCAGCGCCTGGAAGATCGCTGCCTTTTCTTTCCGCTTTTCGTTGTCGCTCACCGGACGGTCATAATTGGCCTGCAACTCCTTGCGATACTTGAGAAGCATGCTGAGGAAATCCTGTTTGCGCGCTTCGTAGGCGGCGTAGTCGGCGCGCGTCTTGTCATCGCCATACTTCGCAAGCCAGCGTTCCACGCCGGCCTCTTCGACAGAGACCGCGAATGATTCATTGAAACGCGAATCCCCTGGCACATACACTACCTGGTGCGCCAATTCATGGAAGACCATGCGCGCCACCTCGCCATCGGGGTAACGGATGAAGGTCGACAGCACCGGATCCTTGAACCAGCCCAGCGTCGAATAGGCGGGCACGCCGGACACTTCAACATCGTATTTCTCGGCGCGCAACTCGGACGCATAAGCCTGCGCATCGGACTTGCTGTAATAACCGCGGTAATTCACGCATCCCGCGACTGGGAAACACCATTCCAGCGGCTTGAGCGACAGCTCCGGTGTGGCCACGACGTTCCACATGACGAAGGGACGCTTCAGGTCGGCATACGTGGTGAAGGTGTCATTGTCCGGCAGACCGAGGTCACGGGCGGCGAAGGCGCGGATCGACTTGACGCGGGTCAGCTTGTCTTTCAGCTTGACGCCTGTCTCGGGATTGGCCAGCCAGTCATCAATCGGCCGTGCGTCCGACAGCAAGGCAAACTGCCCCTGCGCCGCCTGCACGAAATACCCGACCTGTGCGCAACCGCCGACCAGAGTCGCGATGCCGCAAAAAACCAACGCCCGCCACTTCATCTTCATATCCTGCTTACACCTTCTCCACCTGGACCAGCACGTCATAGAACGTCGGCCCGTTGCCAATATCGGTCAGGCGCTGGCTGGTGACTTCATTGGCGTTCTTGCCATCGGAAGCAAACTTCTTCCACCAGATCGACAGACCGACAACCAGACCCTGCCGTGCCTTGTCGGTCACGCGCGCCTTCGCAACAAACGAGCCTCGCGCATTGAAGATACGCACCCGGTCGTCGTTCTCAATGCCGCGCTGCGCGGCGTCGGACGGATGGATGTCGAGATGCGGCTCGCCTTCCGTATTGCGCAGGCTCTCCACATTGACGAAGGTGCTGTTGAGAAAGTTCCGGGCGGGCGGAGAAATCATGGCGAGCGGATAGTCTTTTCCCAACTCCGGGCTGCTCGTCAGCGACTCATGTGGCGGAACATAGGTGGGCAAGGGGTCGAGTCCGTCGGCCCTCATGCGCTCGGAATAAAACTCGCACTTGCCCGACGGCGTCGGAAAACCGCCGTTGGCAAAAGGTGCATCCGGCATGTTCACCTTTTGCCATCCCTTTCGCTTGAGGGACTCCCAGTCGAAGTGCGCAGCGCGCGGGTCATTCTTGTTGAACGCCTGCGCCGCGATCTGCTCATCGCTCTCCTGAAAGCAAGGATCATCGAAACCCATGCGCGCAGCGAGCAGTCGAAAAATCTCGGTGTTCGGCTTCGACTTGCCGAGCGGAGCAATCGCGGGATTGTTGGCCATCATGTACATGTGACCGTAGGTCGTATGGATGTCGACATGCTCCAACTGCGTAGTGGCCGGCAGCAGGATGTCAGCATAGTCGGCGGTGTC
Organism: Noviherbaspirillum sp.; assembly: GCF_035254685.1. Taxonomy (GTDB): domain Bacteria; phylum Pseudomonadota; class Gammaproteobacteria; order Burkholderiales; family Burkholderiaceae_D; genus Noviherbaspirillum. The sequence continues at coordinate 165,278 of NZ_DATFAI010000017.1, forward strand.
AGTTTGAAAATGTTCCAGCACCACCGTGAACAAATCCTCGCGCGCAAACCCTTGCGCCACTTTCGACGATTCCGGTGCGACGGCGACCGGATTTGAATTGTAGACAACCAGCGCCTGGATCTTGGGGCCGAATGTCGGCGAGGCGTCACGCAACAAGGCATCTCCGATCTGCACCATGTTAATCGTGCGCGGCTGCCGCGTGAGAAGGTCCGGTCGCTGCAGCGCATGGCTGTTCTTCGCGAACGCGTCCGACGTCGAGAGCTGGATGCCGCCGGCGGGGTGACGCCAGGCGCCGACCAGCGCCGGCAGGCAGGCAATATTGCGCACCGCCATGCCGCCGCCATGTGTGCGCTGCACGCCGTAGTTGACCCGGATCGCAACCGGCTCACCGCGTGCCGCAGCCGTTCCGTATTCGCGTGCCAATTGCTCAACTTCATGCACCGCGATACCGCATGCCTCTGCCGTGCGTTGCGGCGTCCACTCGCGCACGCGCTCCTTCAATTGCTCGAAGCCGAGCGTATGCCGGGCAATGTAGTCTTCATCAATCAGGTTTTCCGCGATCAGTACGTGCATCATGCCTAGTGCAAGCGCACCGTCCGTACCAGGCATCGGCGCGATATGCTGATGGCATTTCTCGGCGGTCAATGAACGATAGGGATCGATCGCAATCAGCTTCGCGCCGCGCCGCTTTGCTTCCTGCGCGCGCATCCAGAAATGCAGGTTCGATGCGATCGGATTGCCGCCCCAGATCAGGATCAGCTTTGCGTCCTGGAACTGCTCCACGTCGGTGCCAATGCGCGCCCCAATGGTGTACCGGTAGCCGGCGCCGCCCGCCGTGGAGCAGATGGTCCGTTCGAGCAATGACGCGTTGAGCTTGTGGAAGAAGCGCATCGCCATCGATTCGCCCTGAACCAGGCCCATCGTGCCGCAATAACTGTATGGCAGGATGGCTTGCGGATCGTGTGAGGCGATCTCCTTGAGTCGCGCAGCAATGGTGTCGAGCGCTTCGTCCCAGCTGATACGAACGAACTTCCCTTCACCCTTTTTTCCGATGCGTTTCATCGGATAAAGCAGGCGGTCCTTGTGGTAGGTCCGGTCGGTGTAGCGCGACACCTTGGTGCAGAGTACGCCCGCGGTGGTCGGGTGTTCGGGATCGCCGCGCACATCGACGGCAACGCCATCCTTCACGGTGACGAGCAGCGCGCAGGTGTCAGGGCAATCGTGGGGGCAGGTGGCGCGAACAATTGACGTGGTCATAAATCTTTCCGAAGTAGGCCGGCAATCCGGCGGAACATCTTTCATGCGTTTGCAGTAGTTAAAATATGCTATACCCGTCTGGGCTTAATATACCGATATTGCGGAACATCCGCATGCCCGCCGGCAACATGGCGCGGCCATCTGGAGAGATCGATGAAGTTGCTTGACCCGATTACCGAATTTCAATCCGAGCTGCAGCAGATCCGTCGCGACATCCACGCCCATCCGGAACTGTGCTTTGAAGAGCAGCGCACGGCAAATGTTGTCGCACAAAAGTTGACCGAATGGGGAATTCCCATCATTCGAGGCATGGGTATTACCGGTGTTGTCGGCATGATCAGCAACGGCGCCGGCACGCGCGGGATTGGCCTGCGCGCCGACATGGATGCCCTGCCTGTCCAGGAAATCAACAGCTTCCCCCACGCGTCGAAACACGCCGGAAAGATGCATGCTTGCGGACATGACGGGCATGTCGCCATGCTTCTCGGTGCTGCGCGCTACTTGTCGAAGCATCGCAATTTCGATGGTACCGTGTACCTGATCTTCCAGCCTGCGGAAGAAGGCGGCGGCGGCGCGAAAAAGATGATGGACGACGGCCTGTTTTCGCAATGCCCGATGGATGCCGTATTCGGCATGCACAACTGGCCCGGGATTGCGACGGGTACCTTCGGCGCCACTGCAGGTCCGATGATGGCATCGTCCAATGAATTCGAAGTCGTCGTCCGCGGCAAGGGAGCCCACGCCGCGCAGCCGCACAAAGGTATCGATCCGATCATGGTTGCCATCCAGATAGCGCAGAGCTGGCAGACCATCGTGACGCGCAGCAAGAGCCCGATTGATTCCGCAGTCCTGTCGATTACCCAGATCCACGCAGGCAGTGCGACCAATGTCATTCCCGATGAAGCCTGCCTGATCGGCACGGTCCGTACGTTCACGACCGATGTACTCGACCTGGTCGAACAGCGCATGAGGACGATCGCCGAGCATACCGCGCAGGCGTTCGATGCACAGGTCGATTTCCGCTTCACGCGCAACTATCCGCCTCTCGTCAATCATGCGAAAGAAACGGCGTTCGCCATCGAGGTGATGAAATCGATCGTCGGCGAAAACATGGTGAACACGCATGTCGAGCCGACCATGGGCGCGGAGGATTTTGCATTTATGCTGCAGGAGAAGCCCGGGTGTTATGTCTTCCTCGGAAATGGCGAAGGCGGCCATCGCGATTGCGGGCATGGCATTGGCCCGTGCAATCTGCACAACCCGAGCTATGATTTCAACGATCAGTTACTGCCCATCGGGGCGACCTACTGGGTGCGCCTGGTGGAGGCATACCTGCCCAATACCTGACGGGGCTCGCGCCGTTACGGAGAGGGGAACAGCGGCAGCGAGGCGTTCACCGGCCTGTCGATGGCCGTCGCGAGAACCGGGGTGCGCGACAGGCGGATATCCCCATACCACGCTTCCGCCGACTCGCCGGTGTTGTCGGTATCGGTGAGCACGCCGATTCCGATCAGCCTTCCCGGTTTTTCTCCGAACGCCTTTTCGTAATCCTCGATGATATTGCGCGAAAACACCCGCCATTCGCCGAGGCCCGTCGAACCGCTCTCGGCGACCATCATCTTGATGCGGCTGCTGTAGGTGCTCCTGATGATCGTGCCGACAGGCAGGTTGTTCTCCCAGATGTACATCAGCGTGGCATAAGGAAAATCATGTCCGGTGACCACCTTCGCTGTCTCGAACAGCACCTGGTCCGTGAACGGCAGGCTATCCTTGTCACCGTCGAAGCCGAGAACGATGCGCACCGGTGAATCCTCCGTCGTACGCTTCGTGTTGTCAGCAGTCTTCAGCAGCGCGGGAATCTGCCATTGCCATTGCAGCCAGGGGCGGCGGGCTGGATCCACGTCGAGATCATGCATCAGTGCCGATGACGCGCTGTCGGCACGCGCATGCAGCACTGTCTTGCCCTCCTTGCTCACCAGCTGATACTGCGTGGGTTTCTTGGTGCGCAGAATGATCAGTGGCTTCCAGCCTTCGGGCAGACCGTGAGGCGCGCGACTGGAGAAAAGTGGAACCGTGGTATCGGGAGTCACCGGCCTTGCAATCGAAGCCTGTCCATTGTCGCCCTGATAGGAGGCGCATCCGGCAATCAGGAATGGGAGGACAAGCGAGACAAGGCGATGCGTCATGGCAGAAAGATGGATTGCGATGCTACCCCGCACGGCCACCTGCGCACCGTCATTCCACCAACGAACAAGGGCACTAGGACTCTAAAAACTGCGGTGTTTGCGACCGGTTGATGTGAGTTGACTGGATTGTATAGCGTACCGGGGCGGACGCCGGGTGAATTTGATTTTCCCCAGCCGTTTCGTGGACAAACTGCCAACGGACCTGATGATATTTTGCAACAACCTCGCGATGCGCAATGCTGATCACTGCAGCGGCCGGCAACTCTTGCAGCACGAGGTCGTATACGCGAGCTTCGGTCTCGGGATCGAGCGCACTGGTTGCCTCGTCGAGAAAAAGGATCTGCGGCCGCGTCAGAAGCACACGGACGAACGCCAGACGCTGCTGCTCACCCGGCGACAGACGCTGGCTCCAGTTGTCAGACTCGTCGAGCTTGTCTGAAAGATGGGACAGGCTGCACAAGGCAAGGTAATGCCGGATAGCCAAGTCCTTGTAAGCCTCTTCAGCTGCCGGATATGCAATGGCTGCACGCAGGCTGCCGATCGGCAGATAACTCTTCTGCGGCAGGAAAAGCAGTTTCGCCTCGCTCGGAATTTCGATGGTTCCCGCGCCATGGGGCCAGATACCGGCAATCGCGCGAAACAGCGTGGATTTTCCGCAGCCCGACGGCCCGGCAATCAGGATGCGCTGACCAGCAAAAATGTTCGCCGACAACGGGGCAGTGAGGGACGATCCCGCCGGCAATCGCAGTTCCACATCGTCCAGCAGTATCGCCCCGACGTTATTGCGCTCCACGCTGATGCCCCGCGGCTGCACGCGTGCAGCCGTCACTGCCGCGTGAAAACCGGCAAGCCGGTTGACGCTCGCCTTCCAACTGGCGAGCGAAGTAAACGCGTTGATGAACCACGACAGTGACTCCTGGACCTGGCCGAACGCCGAGCTGATCTGCATCAACCCACCCAGCGTAATTGCCCCGCTGAAGTAGCGCGGCGCACCGACGAGAAAGGGAAAGATGATGGCAAATTGCGCATAGAAATTCGACGCCATGTTCAACCGTTTGGTGGTGCGCATGATGGACCACCAGTTGTGCCGGATCCATTCGAACCGCCCGGCCAGTTGCGAACGCTCCTGTTGTTCGCCGCGATACAGCGCCACGGATTCGGCATGCTCACGCATGCGCACCAGGCCAAAACGAAAATCCGCCTCGTACCGCTGCTGGAGAAAATTCTGCACCACCAGCGGTTTGCCAATCCACCATACGAGCGCTGAACCTATGCCCGCATAGGCAATGGCAAACCAGACCATATAACCCGGGATTGTGATGGACTGCGCACCAAGCATGAATGAAATCGGGCCGCTGACGCCCCACAGAATCCCGATGAAGGACACCAGCTTCACTACGCTCGACAACAAGCCGATCGAGAGCGACAAAGAGCCGCTGGTGAGGAAGCTGAGATCTTCGGCGATACGCTGGTCAGGGTTGTCCGCTGAGCGCGCCTGTTCGATGCGGTAATACACCTGGTTGTCCATCCACTCATCGAGATATTGCCGGGTCATCCACGCCCGCCACCGCATCTCCAGCGATTGCGTGAGATACACCTGATAGATCGCTACAGTGATGTAAATGAACGCCAGATAGGAAAACCGCCAGAGCTGCGCCCTGAAAACCTGAAAGTCCTTGTTCTCCAACGCATTGTAGAAATCACGATTCCACGCGTTGAACTGTACGTCGAGATAGACCATCCCAAGCGCCAGCGCCACGACTGCGGCTAGCAGTGCGCGCGCTTTCCATCGCTCCTCGGAAACCCAATAGGGCTTGATCAGGTTCCAGACGAGGCGCCAATCGGTGCGTTCAGGTTGCTTGACGATCATAGGGAGTTACAGCGATACAGTGCGAATGATGAGAAGCCGGCGTGAATTGCCGGCGAGATCATGTTTGAGGGCGGATTTGTTGTCCTGCGTTGCTACGGCAGCTTGTCCGGCGCGTCGCCGAGGCGTTTGCCAGAATTGAGCCGTTCCAGGGCGAGCAATGCGGCGGACTGGTCAGCATTGGGCACGATGTCGACAATGCTGCGATAGATCTGCGTGACGAGCTCGGTCACCGGTAACTGCACACCGGCGGCATTTGCGGCAATCAGGACATTTTCCAGATCCTTGGTCTGGCTCTTCACCTGTCCACCCGGCAGAAAATTTCGATCCAGCATGCGCTGTCCATGCACTTCGAGAATACGGCTTTCCGCAAAACCGCCACGAATCGCCATGCGAACCGCAACGGGATCCGCCCCACCCGCCTGCGCCAGCAACAAGGCTTCCGCGATGATGCTGAGCGTGCCGCCGACAATCATCTGATTACAAAGCTTGGCCACCTGCCCGCACCCCGCCGGCCCAACATGGACCGGACGCCCCATGACGGCCAGGATCGGTTCCGCTCTGGCAAAATCAGCTACGCTTCCTCCTGCCATGATGGCAAGCGTCCCCGCTTCTGCTCCCACCACACCGCCCGAGACCGGCGCGTCCACGAATCCGACGCCGCGGTTCGCCAGCATTCGGGTCAGGTCCTGCGCTTCGGATTGGCGCGTCGAGCTCATATCGATAACGAGGGCGCCTTGGCGCAAGCCAGGTAATGCTGCCTCGATCACCTGTCTCACCACGGGACCTGCCTCAAGCATTGTGATAATGATGTCTGCGCCTGCAACCGCTTCGGCTGGCGTGTCCGCAACGCGTGCGCCGAGCGGCGTAAGGGCCTGCGCCTTGGTGGGCGTGCGATTCCAAACGGTCAACTTGTAGCCCGCCTGCAGCAAGCGACCAGCCATCGGTTTTCCCATCAGGCCGATGCCCAGGAAAGCGATAGTCGGCAGCGATTTGGAGACACTCAATGTCCTCTCCTCATAAAAATCGAAATCAATGCATAATGGTGCATCATCATCTCAAAAAAACAACTTCCATGTCGACGAGCAAGATAGATGTGCTATTCGATAGGCCGATGTTGTTAGGTGAATGCCCTCTATGGCACCCGGAAGAATCGGCCTTGTACTGGATCGACATTCCCGCCCTCGAGGTGCATTGTTTCGAGTGTCGGACACGATCACACCGTTCATGGCGCCTGCCTTCTGAACCCGGCTGCATCGCGCTTTGTGCAACCGGAGGTCTTGTTGTGGCGATGCGCGCAGGCGTGGGCATACTGGATACGCGCAGCGGCATGCTGACTCATATCGCGGATGCTCCTTACGATAGCGCAAGCACCCGCTTCAACGATGGACGATGCGACGCTGCCGGCCGCTTATGGGTCGGAACACTCTACGACCCGCGAGATAATCCGTCAGGCTCATTGTATTGCATTGAGCGCGGTGTGATACGTGACGCCAGCAAGCCGGTCACCGTGTCAAACGGTGTGGCGTTCAGGACCGACAATCGGACGCTATACCATGCCGACACCACTGCACATCGAATCATGGCCTACGAATTCGATCTTGCAACGGGCCAGTTAGGGCGTTCCCGTCTTGTTAAGCAATTCTCTCCGGACAAAACGAGCAGCAATTATGGCGGCCGCCCGGATGGCGCCGCTGTTGACTGCGAAGACGCGTATTGGTGTGCAATGTATGAAGGTGGTCGTCTGCTTCGGCTGTCGCCCACCGGTGAGATTCTGCAGGAAGTAAGTTTACCCGTGCGCTGTCCCACAATGATCGCGTTCGGGGGAGAAGACATGCGAACGCTCTTTATCACCACCGCGCGTAACAATCGGTCTGTTGCCGAACTCGAAGACTATCCCTTGTCTGGGTGCGTACTGATGCTGCACGTTGATGTGGCGGGCCGTATTGAGACACCGTACCAACCATGAAGCACAGCTATTCAATCGTATGAGGGATTTGAACATTAAGGCTAATTGTATGACCAAAAAATTTAATCGGGAAACTGGCAGCGCTCTTGCCCTCGCATGGGCTCTTATCCTCGTTCCACTGAGTTGCCACGCGGTTGACGGCACATCACTGGAATACGGCGAGGGGAACAAGACAAAGCTTGTTCGTGCCGGTGCGCAATGGAACTGGTCGCATAAGTGGTGGGAATCAAATGGCACGCATATCGGAGGATATTGGGATTTAAGCCTCGCCCGGTGGCATGCGTCGCGTTATAAGGGTATTCCCGGCAATACCCAGAACATCACGGTGCTCGGGCTTACGCCGGTCTTCCGGCTTCAAGGCAACAACGGGAAGGGTTTTTATCTGGAGGGAGGGATCGGCGCCAATCTGTTCTCCGAACTGTATAACAACAATGATCGTCGGCTCTCTACCAGTTTCCAGTTCGGCGACCATCTTGGTGCTGGATATGTGTTTTCCAACAACCTAGATTTAGGGCTCAAAGCTCAGCACTTTTCGAACGGCGGCATCAAGAATCCAAATAGTGGCGTGAACTTCGTAATATTGCGAGTCGAGTATCTGCTCTAGATGATGGGCTCGCGGTGAGAATCCATCTCGCTGTGAGTAAGCACCCGGGCATCCCTCCTTGACGGGGATGCCGTGAGGTTATGCGGCCGAGCGCCAGCGATGCGGCAGGAGTTCGTCGATGCGGCTGTTCGGCCAAGTCGGCAAACGTTTGAGCACATCCTTTATGTACGCGAAGGCATCATGCCCGTTCAACTTGGCCGACTGGATCAGGCTCATGATGGCCGCGGCGCGCTGTCCAGCACGCAAGCTGCCCGCGAATAGCCAATTGGCCCTGCCAAGGGCAATTGGCCGGATCCGGTTCTCAACCCAATTGTTGTCGATCGGGACGTCGCCGTCGTCGAGATAGTGCGTCAACGGCCCCCAACGTCCCAAGTTGTAATCGATCGCCTTGGCCGTTGCACTACCGTCCGGCACGCGCTGTCGTTGCGCCAGCAGCCAGGAATGCAGCATATCGGCTGCCGCTCTCCCGTGTTGCCGGCGGAATTGGCGCCGCCCGTCGGTATCCAGTTGCTGCGCTTGCCGCTCGACGTCGTACAGCACACCGAACAGCTTGAGCGCCTCTTCGGCAATCTGGCTCTTGTGGTTGGCCCACAATGCGTGGAACTTGCGTCGTGCATGCGCCATGCACCCGGCTTCCGTGATGCCTTGCCTGAACAACGCCTTGTACCCGCTAAAGTCGTCACACACCAGCGTGCCTTGCCACTTGTCCAGGAAGGTGCGTGCATGTTCGCCGGCGCGCGTTTCTGCAAAGTCGAACACCGCCGCCTTCGTCTCGCTCATGCTGGTGCTGCTGTAGCTCCACAAGTAGGCACGGTGCGTCTTGCCATGGCCCGGCTTGAGCATCGCCACCGGCGTTTCGTCAGCATGCAGCACGGTCTCCTGCAGCAGCGCTGCACGCATGGCGTCGACCAGCGGCTGCAGCTGCACGCCGCAGCGGCCCACCCACTGCGCCAGTGTCGAGTCCGGAATGGCCAGGCCGGCGTGACCTGCTACCCGAGATTAGTACGGCAATGATGTAGAGTCTGCCCTTGGGAGGCAGGCATGAAAAAGCGATTCACCGATGAACAAATGATCGGCGTCCTGAAAGAAGCCGAAGCGGGAATGAAGGTGGCCGAGCTGTGCCGCAAATACGGTATCAGCGATGCGACGTACTACAACTGGAAGGCCAAGTTCGGCAGCATGACAGTGTCTGAAGCGCAGCGGTTGAAGGCGCTGGAAGCCGAGAATAACAAGCTCAAACGATTGCTGGCAGAGGCCATGCTGGACAATGCTGCCCTGAAGAATGTTGTGGGCCGAAAGTGGTGAGCCCGCAAGCCAGGCGTGCTGCAGTATCGCACCTGATGACTGTCCCCCAGTTGGGTGTCACGCGCGCTTGTGGGCTAATCGGCATTTCCCGGTCGCTCTACCGGTATGAGGCCAAACGTCCGGATGACGCGGCGCTCAAACAACGGTTGTCCGAACTGGCGGAACTGAAGCGACGTTATGGCTATCGTCGGCTTCATGTACTGCTGTGCCGGGAGGGTTGGGAAATCAACCGTAAGCGCACATACCGCATCTATCACGAGGCAGGGCTGATGGTGCGCAAGCGCAAACGCAAGCGAATCGCCGGTGTCGAACGCCAGGTGAGAGCACCAGCAGCCGGACCGAATCAACGCTGGTCAATGGACTTTGTTTCGGATGGTTTGGTGGATGGTCGCCGGCTACGGTGTCTGAACATCGTTGATGACTTCACCAAGGAATGTCTGGCAATCGAGGTCGACACTTCGTTACCTGGAGGTCGCGTGGTGCGCGTGCTGGAACGCCTGGCAGAACTGCGGGGATTGCCGCAATCAGTGACGATAGACAATGGGCCTGAATTTGCCGGCAAGGCGCTCGATGAATGGGCCTACAGCCGGGGATTGCGACTGAGCTTCATCCAGCCCGGCAAGCCACAACAGAATGCATATATTGAGAGCTTCAACGGCAAGTTCAGGGATGAATGCCTGAACGAGCATTGGTTCATCTCGATGCGCCATGCGCGGCAAGTGATTGAGGAATGGCGTCAGGAATACAATGGCGAACGGCCACATAGTTCGCTCGGCTACCTGACGCCGAACAGATTTGCAGAGAGTTTTTTAACCGCAGACTCCATGTCGATTTCGGACTAAATTGGGTAGCAGGTCACGCAGACTCCATGTCGATTTCGGACTAAATTGGGTAGCAGGTCAGCGGTAGCCAACCAGATGGCATCAATGCGGATCAACGCAGCCACCCGTGCAGCCAGTTCGCACATTCAGCCGCGGCCGAACGCGGCCAGCGCAACGTGACGATGGCAGAACCGCGCCGCACTTCAATGACGATATCCTGCGATGCCGTGGCATCGGCCGTACCCAGCTGCAGCGGGACGAATTCGGCCGTCGGCACGACCATCGATGGACGCACCTGCTCGGTGGCGTCCCGCTCTTGCTGTGCCGCGACCCAACGCCGCAGCAGGTTGGCATTGAGCCGGTAATGCAGAGCGACGGCCGCAATGGATACGCCGGGCTGCATGCAGGCTTTGACCGCCACCGCCTTGAATGCAGCGCTATGGCGACGGCGCCGCGCCGGCTGTACTTCAGCATTCGATTCCATGGTGTACACGTGTCCACTTAAGTTGATAGTGGACACGATGCTCGCCGATCTCGACCAGCCGATTCAAGACGGGATCACCGGGTGCTTACCGCTGTGAGAAGGTATCCAGCTGACAGGAGGCTCCTAACGGAGCTCAAACTGTCATGCCCCAAACGCGAAACGCCCCGGACTCGTTGGAGCCGGGGCGTTTCTGGTATAACAAGCCTGACGATTACCTACTTTCACACTGGTTGCAGCACTATCATCGGCGCGAAGTCGTTTCACGGTCCTGTTCGGGATGGGAAGGGGTGG
>NZ_DATFAI010000018.1:0-95163 GCF_035254685.1 Noviherbaspirillum sp.
GCCGTAGCGCTCGACCACGGCGCCGATGGCGCCCACCAGCAGGGGCGCGATCACCAGCGCCGGCCAGAAGCCGATCTGGCTGCTGACGGCATAGGCGAAATAGGCGCCGATCATGTAGAAGCTGGCATGGGCGAAATTGAGCACGCCCATCATGCTGAAAATGAGCGTCAGGCCCGACGAAAGCATGAACAGCAGCAGCCCGTAGCTCAGACCGTTCAGCAAGGTGATTAAGGTGAACTCCACGAAACAACCCCTATTGAAATTTCTTGTACGACCGTACTATTTTCAACCCACAAAAAAGCAGCGTGACGACGAGCACCGGCACGCTGCACCGCCAAAACAGATCAGGATGGCCGCTTCATCTGGCAGGAAGTCGGCTGTGTCGCGACATAGGAGTCGAGCTTCACATCCGTCTTCCAGCCATAACCGGTATTTTCCTGATCGAACTTCACATCCTTGCCGTTGACCTTGGTCCATGTCGCAATATAAAGCGGCTGCTGCAACTGGTGGTCGGTCTTGCGCATCTCTACTTCGCCATTCAGGCTTTGTACCTTCATGCCTTCCATGGCAAACGCGACTTTCACAGGATCGGTGGTCTTTGCTTCCTTTATCGCCTTGCCCATCATGAGAAGGCCGGTGTAGGTCGCCATCGTGTAGTAGTCATCGTTGTACTTCTTCTTGAAGCCTTCGACGATGTCCTTGCCGACAAAGCCCTGGTTGTTCGCATTCCAGTACCCGGTGTATTTCACACGCTCGGCGCCCGCCGCTCCCATCGCCGTTGGGACGCCCGTCGTACTCGCGTAGTAGGTGTAGAAATTAGTTTTGAGGTCGGCGTCTTTCGCTGCCTTGATCAGCAGCGCGAGGTCGGCGCCCCAGTTGCCGGTAATGACGGTATCGGCACCGGACGCCTTGATCTTCGCGACGTACGGCGAGAAGTCCTTCACCTGTCCGATCGGATGCAGGTCATCGCCGACGATCTCGATGTCGGGCCGCTTGCGCTTGAGGTATTCCTTCGCCGCGCGGCTCACCTGATGGCCGAACGCATAGTTCTGACCGATGATGTAGACCTTCTTGATGTTCGGGTCCTTCGCCATGTACGAGGTCATGGCTTCCATCTTCATGTCGCTGTTGGCATCGATGCGGAAATGCCAGAAGCTGCACTTGCTGTTGGTGAGATCAGGATCCACCGCAGCGTAGTTGATGTACAGGATTTCCTTGCCGGGGTTGCGCTCGTTGTGCTTGTTGATGGCGTCGACCAGCGCAAGCGCGACGCCCGAGCCGTTGCCCTGGATGACATAGCGATAGCCCTGGTCGATGGCAGCCTTGAGTTGGCTCAGCGATTCCTGTGGGCTGGCCTTGTTGTCAAAGCCGACGATTTCAAACGTGTTGTTGCCCGCCCAGTGCTCGGCATTCGCCTTCTCGGCAATGAACTGCCAGCTCTTGAGGATGTTTTGCCCGACCGGAGCGAAGGGCCCCGACAGCGGGTCAATGAATGCCATCTTCACGACTTCGGCACCAGCTGTCGCTGGGATGGCAAACGCGGCAACCAGTGAAAGCGGTAAGATCCGGGACTTCAGGTGAGTAGCCATTTGTCTCTTCCTTATCGATCTTGTGTGTACAGCATATCGATGGTTATATCCTGTGTAAAGCCTTGAAATTGTCGGAAGCTAGCTGCTGTCTGTCATGGCCTTCTCCTTTCACACGTGATCTGTGTTGCGAACTGAAAGGTCGAGAACCGGCCGCCGCTTCGCTCCTCCCGGCGGCTGCATCACTTGCGTAGCAACGTACTCGGGCCTTCGCCCTCCCACGTTACGCGATAAGGTGTAGTAGTTATTGTTATCCGCTGACTGACAGCGGGAATCGGCATGGCGCGTTCTATGCCATGCCGATCTTGATGTGATTATTTGGACGGACGTGCCGGACGCTTCATCTGACAGGAAGTCGGCTGGGTAGCTACATAGCTTTCGACCTTCTGGTCGTTGCTCCAGCCATAGCCAGTGTTCTCCTGGTCATACTTGATCTTCTTGCCGTCCACCTTGGTCCAGGTGGAGATGTAGAGCGGCTGTTGCAGCTGGTGATCGACGTTGCGCATTTCAACGTCACCGTTGATCGCCTTGACCTTCATGCCTTCCATCGCAAAAGCCACTTTCACCGGATCGACGGAATTGGTTTCCTTGGCTGCCTTGGCCACCATCTCAACGACGGTATAGATGTCAGTGACATACAGGTCGTCGTTGTATTTCTTCTTGAACGCCTCCGCGAGTTCCTTGCCCGAGAAGGTTTCATTGTTCGGCGTCCAGTAGGCAACCTGTTTCACCATGCCTGCCGTAGCGCCGCCCATTGCTGTGGGCACACCGGATGTGCCGGCGTAGTACGTGTAGAACTTGGCCGGTAGGCCGGCATCCTTCGCAGCCTTGACCAGCAACGCCAGGTCGGCGCCCCAGTTGCCGGTAATGACGGTGTCAGCGCCAGATGCCTTGATCTTTGCGACATAAGGAGCGAAGTCCTTCACGGTCGCAATCGGGTGAAGGTCGTCGCCGACGATCTGGATATCCGGACGCTTGCGCTTCAGGTATTCCTTCGCAGCGCGTGTGACCTGGTGGCCGTGCGCATAGTTCTGGCCAATGATATAGACCTTCTTGATGCTCTGATCCTTGGCCATGTAGGAGGTTAGCGCCTCCATCTTCATGTCAGAGTTGGCGTCAAAGCGGAAATGCCAGAAGCTGCACTTGCTGTTGGTGAGATCCGGATCGATCGCCGAATAATTGAGGAAAACGATCTCCTTGCCCGGATTGCGTTCGTTGTGCTTGTTCACAGCATCGATCAGCGCCAGCGCAACGCCTGATCCATTGCCTTGCGCGATATAGCGATAGCCTTGGTCGATCACGGTCTTGAGCTGGTTCAGTGATTCCTGCGGACTGCCCTTGCCGTCGAAAGCAGTTACCTCGATGGTATGGTTGCCAGCCCACTTCTGCTGATTGGCCATCTCAGTGAACATGCGGAAGGTGTTCAGCTGGTTCTGGCCGATAGGAGCAAATGCGCCGGACATGGTTTCGATCATTGCGATCTTGATGGTGTCGGCATGAACGGACGGCGCAAATGCCGCTGCAACGGAGAACGCCAGTACGAGGGGTCGAATCGTTTTCATCATTTGTCTCTTTTCCTTACGTAGGTACTTGTAGTTATGGAACGATGGCTGATTGGCTTCTGCTTTTCTGTTTCGAGGTTTCAGGCTGTCGGTAGTTTGTACTCCTTGAATTGCTCACGAATGCGGTTCTTGAGGACCTTGCCGGTTGCGCCGATGGGCAGTGCGTCGACAAAAGCTACGTCGTCCGGCGTCCACCATTTCGCGATCTTGCCGTCGTAGAACTTGATCAGCTCTTCCTTGCTGACTTCGGCGCCCGGTTTCTTCACTACGACGAGCAGGGGGCGCTCGTCCCATTTTGGATGGAACACGCCGATGCATGCGGCCTGCTGGACGGCAGGATGCGCCATCGCGATATTTTCCAGGTCGATCGAGCCTATCCACTCTCCTCCCGACTTGATCACATCCTTGCTGCGATCGGTGATCTGCATGTAGCCGTCCGGGCTGATGGTCGCGACGTCACCCGTCGGGAACCAGCCATCCTGCAGCACGTCGCCGCCCTCACCCTTGAAGTAACCGCTGATGATCCATGGCCCTTTCACCAGCAGGTTGCCATAAGTCTTGCCGTCCCAGGGCAGTTCCTTGCCCATGTCGTCGACGATCTTCATGTCGACGCCGAAAATGGCGTGCCCCTGTTTTTCCAGAATAGCCTGCTTCTCGTCTTCCGGCAAATCCAAGTGGTGGCCTTGCAATGTGCAGGCCGTGCCGAGCGGTGACATCTCCGTCATGCCCCATGCATGCACCACCTCGACGTCGTATTGATGACGGAAGGTCTTCATCATCGCCGGCGGACAGGCGGAACCGCCGATGACGGTACGCTTGAACGTCGAAAATTTGAGGTTGTTTTGTCCTACATAATTCAGCAGTCCGAGCCACACCGTCGGAACGCCGGCGGAGAACGTCACCTTCTCTTGCTCGAACAGTTCGTAGATCGATTTGCCGTCCAGGGCCGCACCGGGGAAAACCATTTTCGCTCCGGTCAGCGGGACGGAATACGGCAGGCCCCAAGCGTTCACATGGAACATCGGGACGACCGGCAGTACCGCGTCGCGCGATGAGACGTTCAGCGCATCCGGCATGGTCGACGCGTAGGAATGCAGCACCGTCGACCGGTGCGAATAGAGCGCACCCTTCGGATTGCCGGTCGTGCCGGACGTGTAGCACAGGCTGGATGCGGAGTTCTCATCGAACAGCGGCCACTCATATTGGTCAGAGTTGTTGCTGATCAGGTCCTCATAGCACATCAGGTTCGGAACCTTGGAGTCCTGCGGCATGCGGTCCTTGTCGCACATCATCACGAATCCCTTGACTGTTTTGCACTTCGCAGCGAAGGCTTCGACCAGCGGCAGGAAGGTCATGTCGAAATAAAGGTACTGGTCTTCCGCGTGATTGGCGATGTAGGCGATCTGGTCGGGATGCAGGCGAGGATTGATGGTATGCATGACAGCGCCCGAACCGGAGATAGCGTAATACAGCTCCATGTGGCGGTAGCCATTCCACGCCAGCGTGGCGACGCGGTCGCCCATCTTCACGCCCAGGTTCCCAAGCGCGTTGGCCATCTGCCGCGAGCGGCGGTGGCAGTCACGATAGGTATATCGGTGGATATCGCCTTCGACGCGACGCGAGACAATTTCGTTGCTGCCGAAATAGCGATCTGCGTGCTGGATGATGCTGGAGATGAGCAAAGGCTGGCTCATCATCTGGCCCATCAAAGGGCTCTTCATATATTCCGACATACTGCCTCCTGCCATGTGATTAGAGTGTTGCCACTTAATTTATAGCGTGATTTTTGAACGACCGTACTAATATCGTCAATGACTTTCGATGGTGCGACGCATCAATGTCCCGCACATGACTTTTCAGTCGACAACCTTCTTATAGATGGTGGTTTTCGGGCGGGCCATTACGCGTCGCAGCATGGGTTCGAAAAACGCCAGCGGCAGCGTGTCATAGTCCGGATCGAATGCAGGCGCGTCATACTTCTCGCAAAATTCCCGCGTCGCGTCATACAGCGGCTGGCCCGCGAACTGGTCGCGCAGGTTCCTGTCCATGCCGAGATGATGGAAGAAATAGTAGCCCTGGAAGATGCCATGCTTCTCCACCATCGCATGGTTCTCCGGGCTGACGAAAGGCTTCAGAATGGCAGCGGCGATATCGGGATGGTTGTAGCTGCCGAGCGTGTCGCCAATGTCATGCAGCAAGGCACAGATCACATATTCCTCGTCCCTGCCGTCGCGATGTGCGCGGGTCGCCGTTTGCAGGCTGTGCGTGAGCCGGTCCACCGGAAAGCCGCCGCAATCGCCGCCCAGCAGGCGCAGGTGCGCCAGCACGCGATCGGGCAAGGCGGAGGCATAGTGCTTGAATTCACCGGAAATGATCTGCCAGTCTTCCGCAGTGCTGTCCTTCATGTCGCGGAACGTCGCATGTGGATGCATCGTTGTCTCCATGTTCTGATTCCTGTTCTGGTTCAAGTGCGATAAGAAGGATCGATGCGATCCAGGCGACGCAGCAATCCGGGCCAGGCGAGCATGCCGCCTTGCGCCTTCGTCACTGTCCTGGCCTGGCGGCGCGCGCCGTCGATGATTGGGCCAGGAATCGTCAGGAGCTCGGCGCCGCCCGCCTGCGCCCGCACCTGGATCATGCAGGCCGCCTCAAAAACATACATGTTGACGAATGCATCCGCAATGGTTTTGCCCAATGTCAACAACCCGTGATTGCGCAACATCAGATAGTTCTTGTCACCGAGGTCCGCGATGAGGCGCGGCTTTTCTTCCTCGTTCAATGCAAGGCCTTCGTAATCGTGATAAGCGAGGCTGTTCAGCACGAAGATGGATTGCTGCGACACCGGAAGCAGACCGTTCTTCTGCGCCGAGACGGCAACGCCGTTAACGCTGTGCACATGCAGCACGCATTGCGCATCATGCCGTGCGGAATGGATTGCGGAATGGATGGTGAAGCCGGCCGGGTTGACCGGGAACGGCGACTCGTCGAGCTTGTTTCCTTCAAGATCGATTTTCACCAGCGACGACGCAGTAATCTCGTCGAACATCATTCCGTACGGGTTGATCAGGAACTGGTCCTGCGTCCCCGGTACGCGCGCCGTGATGTGAGTGAAAATCAGGTCACTCCATCCGAACTCCGCAACGAGCCGGTAGCAGGCAGCGAGATCGACGCGGGTCTGCCATTCTTCGGCCGATACTCGGTCCCTGATGGACGGGATATCCAGTTGTCCAGGTGCATTCATGTGGGCCGTCTCCTTCTCTGTCAAAATAAGGTGCGAAGGTGCGCAAAAGCACCTGCAATTCCGCGTGATCAACGTAAGGCATCATGACTTCCGTACGACAAAATCCGACGGAGAACGCAGTATCAACAGATCGCTTTCCGCAACTCTGTCAACTTTTTAACATTTGCCATGCCTATCCGAATCGTCGATGAGATCGACAAAATCGAACTGCTGAGGAGATCGTGGCTTGCCCGACTGCCAGAGGAGGTGATCGCCGAGGCGGCCGCCTGCGGACGCCTGCGCGTCGTCGAGGACGGCGCGCCGGTGATCGCGCGGGGTGCCGCGGCAGATGGCCTGTACACGATCGCAAGCGGCTCGGTGCGCTTCACGCGCACCACCGCCGACGGCCGCGCGACCACGATTTCAGTGTTCGATGCTCCCAACTGGTTTGGCGAAATGTCGCTTTTCGATGGCATGCCGCGCTCGCACGACGGCCATGCTTCCGGAAGGACTGTCCTGCTGTTTCACGCCAAGTCGGACTTCAAGCAACTGGTCGCGCGCTATCCCGCGATCTGCGAGCGCTTCGCAAAGATTCTCAGCATGCGCTTGCGCACCACCTTCGATCTGGTGGAAGAGGCGGCTACCGTCCCACTGCAGCAGCGCCTTGCGCGGCGCCTGCTGGAACTGGCGCATATCAAGCCCTCGCCCATGAGCGTGAGAACTATTCCAGGCGGGCGCGAGGTTCCCCTGACGCAGGAAGAGATCGGCCAGCTACTGGGAAAATCACGTCAAAGCATTGCCAAGCTGCTACATCTGTGGGAGAAAAAAGGCCTGGTGCAAACCAGATATGGCCGCATATCCATCAAGCAGCCGGATGCCCTGACAAGCCTCGCCTATCCGGATCTCGCGACACACGCGCCATCACGCAAGCAGATCACCCACAAGCGCGCGTGACAGCAAGGAATCGACATGAACGCCCCTGAATTGAGTTTTGGCCTCCATCGCACGGAGACCCTGCCGATCGAAAACTCGTTTGCTAGCCTGCCGCCCGCGTTTTATACGCGCCTGCTTCCCACGCCGATCTCCGCGCCTTATCTCGTGGGCGCAAGTGCAAGGGCGGCGGAGCTGATCGGACTCGATCCCGCCGAATTCGGCAAGACCGCTTTCCTTGAAGCATTTGCCGGCAATCGCATCCTTCCCGGCTCGATTCCGCTTGCCGCTGTCTATTCCGGGCACCAGTTCGGCGTGTGGGCGGGACAACTTGGCGACGGCCGCGCCATCCTGCTCGGCGATGTGCCAGGCACCTGCGGCAGGATGGAATTGCAGCTCAAGGGTTCCGGATTGACACCCTACTCGCGCATGGGCGACGGCCGCGCCGTGCTGCGCTCGTCGATACGCGAATTCCTCTGTTCCGAAGCGATGGCAGCACTCGGCATTCCGACCTCGCGCGCGCTCAGTGTGGTCGGATCGGACATGACCGTGATGCGCGAGACGCCCGAAACCGGCGCGGTCGCGACTCGCATGGCACCGACCTTTATCCGTTTCGGCTCCTTCGAACACTGGGCATCCAGGGATCGCAAGGAAGAGTTGCAGACGCTGGCTGACTATGTCATCGACCGTTTCCATCCCGCGCTGCGCGCCGCGCCGAATCCTTATCAGGCGTTGCTCCAGGAGGCCACGCGCCGCACCGCGGAGCTGATCGCGCAATGGCAGGCCGTCGGCTTCATGCACGGCGTGATGAACACGGACAACATGTCTATCCTCGGCATGACGATCGACTACGGCCCCTTCGGATTCATGGAAGCCTTCGATGCGCGGCACATCTGCAATCACAGCGATCAGCAGGGACGATACGCCTACCAGATGCAGCCGAAGATCGGGCAGTGGAACTGCTTCGCGCTTGCCCAGGCCCTGCTGCCGCTTATCGGCGACATCGACGACGCGCACTCGGCGCTGGAGATTTACAAGCCTGCATTCGAGAACCGGCTGGACGACCTGCTGCATGCAAAGCTCGGCTTGCGCAGCAAGGATCCCGACGACAGCACGCTGATCAACGAGATGTTTTCCCTGCTCCAGGCAAACCATACGGACTTCACCCTGTTCTTCCGGCACCTCGGCGAGCTGAAGGTCGATGATCCCGCTGGTGATGCACCGGTGCGTGACCTGTTCATCGATCGCCTCGCCTTCGACGCCTGGGCAAAACAGTACCGCACCCGCCTGCGCCGCGAAAACAGCATTGATGCAGTCCGCCGCATGGCGATGCACGCCGTTAATCCGAAATATGTACTGCGCAACTATCTGGCGCAAACCGCGATAGAAAAAGCGCAAAATAAGGATTTCTCGGAAGTTGCCAAATTGCTCTCGGTACTCGAAAACCCGTTCGAGGAGCAGCCGGAAAACGAGAAATACGCCGATCTCCCGCCCGACTGGGCAAACGAACTGGAAGTGAGTTGTTCATCATGACCGACAAAAAAGTGATCAAAACCGACGCGGAATGGCGCGCCATGCTCGATCCGCTCGACTATGAAGTCACGCGGCATGCCGCCACCGAGCGGGCCTTCACCGGACGCTACTGGGATCACCACGAGCACGGCATCTACACCTGCACATGCTGTGGTACGCCGCTCTTCGAGTCCGATGCCAAATTCGAATCCGGCTGCGGCTGGCCGAGTTATTTCAAACCAGTCAATCCTGAACATGTTTCCGAGCGCGTGGACCGCAGTCATGGCATGATACGCACCGAAATTCTGTGCAATGTATGCGATGCGCATCTCGGGCATGTTTTTCCGGACGGACCGCCGCCGACCGGTTTGCGCTACTGTATCAACTCCGCATCCCTGCGCTTTGAACCAACATGATGAAAGACCTCTATCACACATGAAGTTCCTGTTCGATCTTTTTCCCGTCATCCTGTTCTTCTCCATGTTCAAATGGGGAGAGGGACACCCGGACGCGGCGCAGGCGCTGGCCCAGCAATACCTGTCCGGCCTCGTGAACGGCGGTGTCGCCGCAGCGGACCAGGCGCCGATCATGCTGGCCACCGCCATTGCCATCCTTGCCACGATCGCGCAGATCACCTACCTTCTGCTGCGCGGCAAAAAGGTCGACACTATGCTTTGGGTATCGCTCGTCATCATCACGGTGTTCGGCGGGGCGACTATCTATTTCCACAATGAGACCTTCATCAAGTGGAAACCGACCGTGCTCTACTGGTGTTTCGGCACGGCCCTCCTGATCAGCCAGGCGCTGCTGGGGAAAAACCTGATCCGCCTGATGATGGAACAGCAGGTCACCCTTCCCGACCTGGTCTGGCAGCGTCTGAGCCTGTCATGGGCCGCATTCTTCGGTGCGATGGGATTGGTCAATCTCTATGTCGCCTACAACTTCTCCACCGCAGCCTGGGTGAACTTCAAACTGTTTGGTTTCACGGGACTGATGTTTGTCTTCGTGATCGCTCAGAGCCTGTTCTTGTCAAAATACGTAAAGGATTCGCGATGAGCGATCGCATCGAACAAATGCGCAGCCGCCTGACTGCAACTTTCGCCCCTCTCGCATGTCAATTGGAGGATGAATCGCATCTGCATGCAGGCCACGCGGGCGCCGCTTCCGGCGCAGGTCACTATACGGTGCGACTGGTTTCCGACCGTTTTGAGGGGTTAAATCGCGTAGCGCGTCATCGGCTGGTGTATGATTGCCTCCGTGACATGATGACAAGCGATATACACGCCCTCAACATCATCGCAATCGCGCCGTCTGAAGTCACACAAGACTCCAAATAAGACGCGCCCGATTTCTCCAACCTTACTCTCACACTGCAATTTTTAGGAACAGATAATGACTTTAAAACCTGCCCGCTTGCTGATGCTGCTTGTTGCCGCCGTTGCGCTGCCTGCAATGGCGCAGAACCTCGCTGTCGTGAATGGCAAGCCCGTACCTTCGTCCCGCGCTGACACGATGATCAAGCAACTGGCAGCCCAAGGCCAGCCGGACAGCCCGCAGCTCCGCGCCATGGTCAAGGAAGAGCTGATCAACCGTGAAATCCTGATGCAGGAAGCGGACAAGCTAGGCCTGAGCAGCAGCCCCGAGGTCAAGAACCAGGTTGAAATCGCCCGTCAGTCGATCGCCATTCGCGCGCTGGTCCAGAACTTCCTGAAGAAGAACCCTGTCAAGGATTCCGAGATCCAGGCCGAATACGACAAGTTCAAGGCACAGGCCGGCGACAAGGAATACCATGCGCGCCATATCCTGGTCGACAAGGAAGACGACGCCAAGGCGATCATCGCCAAGCTGAAAGGCGGCGCGAAGTTTGAAGAGCTCGCGAAGCAGTCGAAGGATCCGGGTTCCGCCAGCAACGGTGGCGACCTGGACTGGGCATCGCCCGCTTCCTTTGTGAAGCCGTTCTCGGACGCCATGGTCGGCCTGCAAAAGGGCCAGATCACCGAGACACCGGTCAAGACGCAATATGGTTATCACGTGATCAAGCTGGAAGATGTCCGCCCGGCGAAGGTCCCGACGCTGGATGAAGTGAAGCCGCAAATCGCCGAGTCGCTGCAGCAGAAGAAACTGCAGGGCTACCAGGAAGAACTGCGCAAGAAAGCAAAGATCCAGTAATTTCGTCGCTCAAAAAAAAGCGCTCCATCCGGAGCGCTTTTTTATTTCTGGCGTCATTTTCTGGCGTCATTTATCCGGCAGCCTGCACTGCCGGACGCTTTGATCACCCCACCCATGTGCGGGCATTGCGGAACATGCGCATCCACGGCGAGTAGTCGCCCCATGAATCCGGATGCCACGAGTGCTGGACTGAGCGGAACACCCGCTCCGCATGCGGCATCAGGACCGTGAAGCGCCCGTCCGGCGTGGTCACCGAAGTAATACCTTGCGGCGAGCCGTTCGGGTTGTAGGGATAGTTTTCCGTCACCTGCCCCTTGTTGTCGATCCAGCGCATCGCCACGATCGCTTCCTTGATGTCGCCCGTCTGCGAGAAATCGGCAAACCCCTCGCCGTGGGCCACGGCGATCGGGCTTTGCGTCCCGGCCATGTCCTGGAAGAAGATAGATGGAGAATCGGCCACTTCCACCATCGCGAAGCGCGCTTCGAACTGCTCGGACTTGTTGCGCGTGAACTTCGGCCACGCCTGAGCGCCCGGAATGATGGACTTCAGGTTGCTCATCATCTGGCAGCCGTTGCAGATGCCCAGTGCAAAGGTGTCACCGCGGTTGAAGAAGCCGGCGAACTGCTCGGCCAGTTTGCTGTGGAACAGGATGGTCTTGGCCCAGCCTTCGCCCGCGCCCAGCACGTCGCCGTAGGAGAAACCACCGACGGCAATGAAGCCCTTGAAATCGTCCAGCTTCGCACGCCCGGCGAGCAGGTCGCTCATGTGCACGTCGACGGCAGTGAATCCGGACTTGTGCATGACATACGCCGTTTCCACATGCGAGTTGACGCCCTGCTCGCGCAGGATGGCAACCTTCGGTCGCGCACCCGTCGCAATGAAGGGCGCCGCGACGTCAACCTGCGGATCAAAGCTGATCTTCGGCGTGATCCCCGGATCGGTCACATCAAGTATGCGATCGTATTCCGCATCGGCGCATGCAGGATTGTCGCGCAGGCGCGCGATGCGCCAGCTGGTTTCGCTCCACAGGCGCTGCAATTCAATGCGAGGTTGGTTGTAGATCACCTTGGCGTCGCGAGTGAATTCGATCACGTCGCGGTCATTGAGCTTGCCGATGATGTGGCTGCATGCACCGAGCTTGTAGGAGCGCAGCACATTCATCACGTCGGATTTCTCCTCGGCGCGCACCTGGATTACGACCCCGAGTTCTTCGCTGAACAATGCACGCAGCGTCAGATCGTTGCGGCGCTCGGCAATCTGCCCTGTCCAGTTCTTCGCTTCGCCCGAATCGGATGCATGCTCGCCTTCCATCGCAAGGATATCGAGATTCACTGATACACCCGTGCGACCGGCGAATGCCATTTCGGCCAGCGTCACGAACAGGCCGCCATCGGAACGGTCGTGATAGGCGAGCAGCTTGCGCTCCTTGTTGAGCTGCTGGATCGCGTCAAAGAATGCCTTGAGGTCTTCCGCGCTGTCGACATCCGGCGTCGCATTGCCGATCTGCTGCATGACCTGCGTCAGCGCAGATGCACCCATGCGGTTTTTGCCGCGACCGAGGTCGATCAGGATCAAGGCCGTATCACCCATATCCTTGCGCAACTGCGGTGTCAGCGACATGCGGACGTCGTGTACCGGCGAAAAGGCGGAGACGATGAGCGATACCGGAGAAGTCACCGACTTGCTGCCTTCAGCATCGGTCCAGGTTGTGCGCATGGACAGCGAATCCTTGCCGACCGGGATGCTGATGCCGAGTGCCGGGCACAATTCCATGCCGACAGTCTTCACCGTATCGAACAGTGCCGCATCTTCGCCCGGCTGGCCGCAAGCGGCCATCCAGTTGGCGGACAGCTTGATGTCGGAGATATCGTTGATCGGTGCCGCTGCGATATTGGTGATCGCCTCGCCCACCGCCATGCGGCCCGACGCGGCGGCATCAATGACAGCCAGCGGCGTGCGCTCGCCCATGGACATCGCTTCGCCGTGATACCCCTCAAGGCCCATGGCGGTCATTGCGCAATCCGCCACCGGCACCTGCCAGGGGCCGACCATCTGGTCGCGCACGGACATTGCACCGACGGTACGGTCGCCGATCGTGATGAGGAAGGATTTGTCCGCCACGGCCGGCAGGCGCAGCACACGCTGTGCGACTTCGACCAGATCCATGCCGGTCAGGTCGACGGGCGGGTAGTCGTTCTTGACGTGGTTGACGTCGCGATGCATCTTCGGCGGCTTGCCGAGCAGGACATCCATCGGCATATCGACCGGATTGTTGCCGTGTTCCGGATCGATCACCTTGAGCTGACGCTCTTCGGTTGCGGTGCCAACCACGGCGAACGGGCTGCGTTCGCGCTCGCACAGATACTGGAACAGCGGAAGGCTTTCCGGCGCGATGGCGAGTACGTAGCGTTCCTGCGATTCATTGCTCCAGATTTCCTTCGGCGCCATGCCGCTTTCTTCGAGTTGCACCTTGCGCAAATCAAAAACTGCGCCGCGCTTCGCGTCATTGGTCAGCTCAGGGAAAGCATTCGACAGGCCGCCGGCCCCGACGTCATGAATGGACAGAATCGGATTGTCGTCACCCATCGCCCAGCAGGCGTTGATGACTTCCTGCGCGCGCCGCTCCATTTCCGGATTGCCGCGCTGTACCGAGTCGAAATCGAGGTCGGCGGTATTGGTGCCAGTCGCCATTGACGATGCCGCGCCGCCGCCCATGCCAATGCGCATGCCGGGGCCGCCGAGCTGGATCAACAGGCTGCCGACCGGCAGGTCATGCTTCTTCGTATGCTTGTCCGAAATGTTGCCCATGCCGCCAGCGATCATGATCGGCTTGTGATAGCCCTTCACCGATCCGCCGACGTTCTGTTCGTAGGTTCGGAAATAGCCTCCGAGATTCGGGCGTCCGAATTCATTGTTGAACGCAGCACCGCCAATCGGGCCATCGATCATGATCTGCAGCGGCGATGCAATGCGGTCCGGCTTGCCGTAGATGCCGGCCTGTCCATGCGAAACGCGCTGCACGAGCGGCTCAGTAACATCGCGCGCGTTTTCCCACGGCTGCACCGAGTGGGTCAGCATCAGGTTGGACACCGTGAATCCGGTCAGGCCCGCCTTCGGCTTGGCGCCGCGGCCGGTTGCGCCCTCATCGCGGATTTCACCGCCTGCGCCGGTGGACGCCCCCGGGAAAGGTGAAATCGCGGTCGGATGATTGTGTGTCTCGACCTTCATCAGGATATGGGTCAGCTCATCCGACGCTTCATAGACGTTGCCACTGGCCGCGCCGCGCGGATAGAAACGTGACACCGTTGCGCCTTCGATGATCGACGAGTTGTCGCTATAGGCGACGATCGTGCCCTTCGGCTGCAGCTGGTGCGTGTTCTTGATCATCGCGAACAGCGATTTGTCCTGCTTCACGCCATCGATGGTCCAGTCGGCGTTGAAAATCTTGTGGCGGCAATGCTCGCTGTTGGCCTGCGCGAACATCATCAATTCGACGTCAGTCGGATTGCGCTTCGCCTGTGTGAATGCATTCAGCAGGTAATCGATCTCATCGTCAGACAAGGCAAGTCCGAGTTCGGTATTCGCCTGCTCCAGGGCCTGGCGCCCGCCGGCGAGCACATCGATGAACTCCAGCTGTTTTGCTTCCAGTTCGCTGAACAGCCCGGCAGCATCATTCGGATTGCGCAGCACGATTTCGATCATGCGGTCATGCAGCAATGCGGCAACCTGCTGCGCGGATTCCTCCGACAGCTTTTTGCTTCCGCCCAACAGGCCGGATTTCATCTTCACATGATAAGAAACGCCGCGTTCGATGCGCTTGATGTGGACCATGTCGCAGTTGTGTGCGATGTCGGTCGCCTTGCTCGCCCACGGCGAGATCGTGCCGAAACGCGGGATCACGACGAATTCCTCGCCCTCGGCACCGGCGCTAAACGGTTCGCCATAGGTCAACAGAGCTTTCAGGCGGTCGATGTCTTCCTGGCTCGGCGCGCTCGTCGCATCGATGAAGTGCAGAAAGCGTCCCGTCACGCCGACGATGGCCGGCTCGACTTCTTGCAATTGTGACAAAAGGCGTTGGGTACGGAAGGCAGACAGGGCGTTCGAGCCCGGCAGAATCAGCATGGCGATGAGAAATTTGAGGCAGTGCAAGCGCCCGCAAACAGGGCCTGACCGCAGGTTAAATCAGAAACCGGGATTATACCGCGACACCGGGGCATGGCAGCTTGTCAATGCGTCGGCAGGATTACTTGTGCGTACGGTGCGGAAACGCGTTTCCATGGCCTGCCCACTTCATGCAAGCCGGTTCGATATGCTATTGTTCCGCTGCCCATTTCCTCACCATCGTCCCGAGCATGACACCTCTTGCCAACCGCTCCATCACCGCGCTTGCGGAACAACCGCGCACAGTCTTGCTGGAAGCCTGCCTGGCCGAAGCGGAAAAGTCCCGGTCGGTGTTCACAACGCTGTATCCTGAAGCAGCACGCGCAACCGCGGCATATGCCGATGCCATTCGTGCTGCACAACTTGACGTGCCGCCGTTGGCCGGCCTGCCGGTCTCGGTCAAGGACCTGTTCGATATTGGAGGCGAAACCACGCTTGCCGGTTCAACAGTGCTCAAGGGGGCGCCGCCGGCAAAGGCTGATGCACCGGCCGTCAGGCGGCTACGCATGGCCGGTGCGGCCATCATCGGCAAGAGCAACATGACCGAATTCGCCTTTTCCGGCGTCGGTATCAATCCGCACTACGGCACGCCAGCCAATCCTGCAGATGCCACGCTGGCCCGCATTCCAGGCGGTTCCTCCTCGGGCGCCGCGGTATCGGTCGCAGCGGGCATGTGCGTGGCCGCACTCGGCTCGGATACCGGCGGCTCGATCCGTATCCCGGCAGCGTTATGCGGTATCGTCGGATTCAAGCCGACCGCGCGGCGCGTGCCGACGGCCGGCGCCTTGCCGCTGTCGACGACTCTAGACACCGTCTGCGCAATGGCGCGCTCGGTGGACGACTGCATCCTGGTCGATGGCATCATCGCCGACCAGTCCCTGTCGATCCCGGACCTGCCTCTGGCCGGACTGCGCCTGGGCGTTCCGGACACGACTGTCCTCGACAACCTCGACCCGCATGTTGCTGCATCATTCTCGGCTGCCCTCACGCGCCTGTCTGCTGCCGGCGCCAGTGTCATCGACGCAAGCTTCACGCCGCTCGCCGAGGCCGCCGCGCTGAACAGATTTTCCCCGGCCGAAGCATTCGCATGGCACCGCACCCTGCTCGCCGATCGCGAAGCGGAGTACGATTTCCGCGTCGCCAAGCGCATCAAGCTCGGATCCGGCCTGAGCGCCGCCGACTACATCGATCTGCATGCGAAACGACGCGACTGGATCGCACGCATGGAAACCGCACTTGCACCGTACGATGCGATCATCATGCCGACCGTGCCGCTGGTGGCGCCGCCGATTGCCGACCTGGAAGCATCCGAGGATGCTTTCTTCAAAGCGAATGGCCTCTTGCTGCGCAATCCGTCCACGATCAATCTGCTTGATGGCTGCGCCGTATCCCTGCCCTGCCACGCGTCCGGCACGCTGCCGGTCGGCCTGATGGTTGCCGGGCCGGCAATGTCGGATGCAAGGATTCTTGCCGTTGCGCGCGCAATCGAGCACACTCTGCACGCGGCTTGACCGAATCACCACATCGCACGATCGATGCCCCTCGACTGGAAGACAATGCAGTACTTGCACGCACTTGCGACACGCCCCTTTCATTCTCTCCTGCTAACGCTTGCCATCGTATTTGTCGCCACAACGGCGCGCGCAGAACCGGCATGCGATCGCAGCACGCCGATCGACGCAAAATGCGAAATCTCCCTGTCTGCGCTTCATCCGACTCAGCCTGCCATCGGACTGATTCCGGTCGAAGAAAGAGTCGGCCATTTCAAGCCGGTGACGGACTTCGTCAAGTACACCAGCAAACGGCCGGTTCCAGTGGTACAGGGACCTGACGGCACGTTCTATCTGACGGACAGCCATCACCTGGTCAGCGTATTGTTGCGCGTCGGCGCTGACAAGGTCATGGCGCAGGTCATCGGACGGCTCGACGATCCCGCAAACTTCTGGCAGGAGATGCAGGCAAGGCACTGGGTCTATCTGTTCGACTCCAAGGGCAATTCCATCCCACCCTCCGCGCTTCCCGTACGGATCGACGAGCTTGCCGATGATCCTTATCGTGCGCTCGCCACCTATGCCGAGACGGCCGGCTATTTCAGACGAACCGATGCCTATTTCATGGAGTTCGAATGGGCGCGCTACTTCGGCATGCAGATGGGTTGGCAACCCATCAAACGTCTGAATCTGCTCTCCGCGCTGCAGGCAGCGGAACGCCTCGCCTGCAAGCCCGAGGCAAAAGATCTGCCGGGATATGCCGGCCCGTGCCAATCGGGCAATAACGGCATGCATCCTGTGCCTGCGAACTGAGGCCGGTGTTGTGCGGAAGATGCGTTCGGTACAGAAGCGCATCGGAAATCCCCCGACTTCCCACCGAGAAATTAAAATGATGCCCTCGAACTAGAAATATATCCGGCTGTCTATGTTTCCCTGTACAAAGGAAAACGAGGCCGCCGAGGCTCCGGCAGATCCTCTCGTTCACGGCACATCGCGTGCTGCAATGGCGTTCCAAAAGTAATCAGGTAAAGAAGTGACACAAAAACAAGTGGCTGTAATCGGCGGCGGCGTGGTTGGCGTCTGCACGGCATATTTTCTCGCCGCCGCGGGGCATGAGGTTTCCGTCATCGAGCGTCACCAGAACGTCGCGCAGGAAGCCAGCTTCGCCAATGCCGGCGTCATCGCATCCGGCTTCGCCACACCGTGGGCCCCGCCGGGCGTGCCCGCGAAAATGCTGTCGTATCTGTTCGGATCGGAAGCACCAGTGATGCTGAAGCCGACATTCGACCGTGCCCTGTGGCGCTGGGTACGCCGTTGGATGAATGAATCGGAGCTGGACCGTTATCGCATCAACAGGGACAGGATCCATCGCATCGTCTTCTACAGCCGCGACATCCTGCGTCAGTTGCGCGACTACTATCAACTGGAGTACGAGCAGACCCAGGGCGTTCTGCAGCTGTTCCGCACCGAGAAGGACATGAAGTCGGCCGAACCAGCCATCGCGCTCCTGGCGGAAAGCGACGTTCCCCACCAGCTGCTCGACGCCGACGGCGCGCGCGCCATCGAGCCGGCCCTCGCGCCGCACACGGCATTGGCAGGCGGTCTCTACATGCCGCAGGATGAGGCAGGCAATTGCCCGCTCTTTGCTAAGCGCATGAAGCAGATCGCTAGCTCGATCGGCGTGCAGTTCCACTTTGCCAGCGAAGTCCAGGCAATCGAGCCGGAAAGCCGCGGCGTCGGCCTCCAGATCGACGACAAGAAATTCAGCGCCGATGCGATCGTGCTTGCAGCTGGCGCGGACAGCGTTCCATTGCTCAAGGCACTCGGCATCCACCTGCCGCTTTATCCGGTGAAGGGCTACTCGGCGACCGCGTTGATCAAGAATTTCGACCAGGCGCCGCAAGCCGCACTGCTCGACGAAGCCTACAAAGTGGCCATCACGCGCATGGGGAACAGGATCCGCGTGTCCGGCACGGCGGATTTCGCTTCGCGCGAGTCCGAACTTCTCGACCGCGCAATCCGAACGCTCGTCAAGGTCGGCTACGACTGGTTCCCCGATGCGGCCAACTATGCCAATGCCACCTTCTGGAGCGGCGCCAGCTCAATGCTGCCCGACGGCCCGCCCCTGCTCGGCGCCACGCCGATCCGCAACGTCTTCGTCAATATCGGCCACGGTTCCTCGGGATGGGCAATGGCGGCCGGTTCGGGCAAGGTCGTTGCTGACATCGTTTCGGGCTATGCTCCAGAGATCGACATGGATGGCCTGACCATGACACGTTATGGATAAACTGGATTGCGTCATTATCGGCGCGGGCGTCGTCGGCCTGGCCATGGCGCGAAGGTTCGCCATGGCTGGACACGAAGTCGTCGTCATCGAAAAACATCCCGCGATCGGCATGGAAACGAGCTCGCGCAACAGCGAGGTGATCCATGCCGGCATTTACTACCCGACCGGCAGTCTCAAGGCACGGCTGTGCGTAGCCGGCCGCGGCGCGCTATACGACTACTGCAACGAACGCGGCATTCCGCATCGCCGCTGCGGAAAGCTGATCGTGGCAACGTCGGATGCGCAAGCACCGCGGCTTGCCGCCATTCATGCGCAGGCACATGCGAATGGCTGCACAGAAGTCGTTGCGCTCTCCGGTGAGGAGGCGAGGCAGATCGAGCCCGATCTCTCCTGTGTCGCGGCCTTGTCTTCGCCCAATACCGGAATCATCGACAGCCATGCCTACATGCTCGCATTGCAAGGCGATGCGGAAAACGCAGGCGCTGTGTTTGCGTTCGGCAGCGAGGTCGCATCGGGCAACGCCGGTAGCGATGGTGTCGTGTTGCAGGTCAGCGCAGTCGACGGCGCGCAGTCGGAACTGCATGCGAACATCGTCATCAACTGCGGCGGTCTGTGGGCACCCGATCTTGCTCGCCGCATCGAGGGATTGCAGCAGGACAGCATTCCCATAGCCCATTTTGCCAAGGGCAATTACTACGCCCTGGCGGGCAAAGCGCCGTTTTCACGGCTGGTGTATCCCGTGCCGGAATCTGGCGGACTCGGTGTGCACCTCACGCTGGATCTCGGCGGACAGGCACGCTTCGGTCCAGACGTGGAATGGATCGAACCCGTCGACGGCAATATCGATTACGCGGTCGATCCGGGCCGCGCAGACCGCTTTTACCGCGAGATAAGGGCCTACTGGCCTGCCCTGCCGGACGCATCCTTGCAGCCCGCCTACGCCGGCGTGCGCCCGAAGATCAGCGCGCCCGGCGCGCCTGCAGCAGACTTTCTGTTCACTTCGCACGGCAATCCGCATTACCTCGGCCTGTATGGCATTGAATCGCCTGGACTGACGGCGTCTTTAGCCATTGCGGATCACGCGGCAAGCCTTATTTCTCGCCCATAAAAAAAGCACGCCGGGTTTCCCCGGCGTGCCTTCAGTTTTTCTTCGGAACGACGATCAGCCTGCGACCAGG
This sequence comes from Noviherbaspirillum sp., assembly GCF_035254685.1. Classification (GTDB taxonomy): domain Bacteria; phylum Pseudomonadota; class Gammaproteobacteria; order Burkholderiales; family Burkholderiaceae_D; genus Noviherbaspirillum. The sequence continues at coordinate 20,097 of NZ_DATFAI010000018.1, forward strand.
AAATCGATCACGATTTCGCCGGGTTCGCGCTGCACGTAAGAAATCTGTACGCGCTGACCGAAGTAGCCATTGATCTGCGCCAGCAGGGGCAGCGGATCATGGTCATTGCAGAAGCGCATGGTCTCACCGGGCTGCAAGGCCTCGAGCGCGCCAAAAATCGCAGCGTGACGGAAACGTTTTGCGATGCCGCGCGCATCAAACGGATAAATGCCTTCGGAAACCGTCGGACGGGAACAATCATGTGCCATGTAAAACTCTCCTGTGAGTAAAGTAAATTTGCCGAAGGAGCATTTGCTCCTTCGGCGTTGTTGAAATCAAGCCCTGAACGCGCGCGTTACAGGAATCGTCTGGCCTGCAGCACGCTTGCCCTTCAAGAGGCGCAGTGCGAACAGCAGGAGGAACACCGTACCTGCGGCGAACACGATATCGCCAGGCACACGCAGCCACACCAGCGTTTCCATCAGTGGCGAGTGCACCACTTCCGGCGAACGCGCATACCACATGCCGCGTGAAATGCTTGCCCATGCCTGGTAGATGCCAGCCGGCGTCAGCGAGATAAACACCATCATCGCCAGGCCGATATTGAGCAGCCAGAAGGCAGGCTTGAGCAGGTTGTCAGCCCATGCTGCGCGCTCGGACATGCCGCGCAGACAGAACAGCATCAGGCCGATGCCGAGCATGCCATAGACGCCGAACAGCGCTGCATGGCCATGGCTTGCTGTCAGATTCAGGCCTTGCACGTAGTACAGGGAAATCGGCGGATTGATCGCGAAGCCAAGCAAACCCGCGCCGACGGTGTTCCAGAAGCCCACCGCAATAAAGCAGAGGATCGACCACTTGTAGGATTGCACCCACGGCGCGACCTTAGAGCGCTTGTAGTTGTGGAAGCCTTCCACGCCCATCATGGCCAGTGGCACGACTTCCAGCGCCGAGAACATGGCACCCAGCGCGATAACCGAGGTCGGCGTGCCGGTGAAGTACAGGTGGTGCAAAGTGCCTAGGATGCCGCCGAACAGAAACACGATGGTTTCCAGCACGATCGCGGTGTTCGCGGTTGCGGCACGGATCAGGCCAAGGCGCGAGAACAGCAGCGCAATGACAGCGGTCGCGAACACTTCAAAGAAGCCTTCCACCCAGAGGTGAACCAGCCACCAGCGCCAGTACTCGATGATCGAGTAATGGGTATGCGGGCCCCACGTCAGCGAAGTCGTATAGAACAGACCGATGCACGTCGCCGACAGAAACACCATCGACACCAGGCCGCGACTTTCCGACGGTCGCTTCAGTGCCGGCATCAGTGCGCGGCCCATCAGGAACAGCCAGATCATCAGGCCGACGAACAGCAGGATCTGCCACACGCGCCCCATGCTGGTAAATTCAAGGCCTTGGTTGCCGACCCAGAAGCTGAATTGAGTGCCGGCGTGCTGCAGGCTACCGAGCCAGCCGGTCACGGTCGAGCCGACCACGATGAAGATCAGCGCCCAGAACAGCACATCGACGCCAAGCTTCTGGTATTTCGGCTCGTGACCGGACAGCGCTGGCGAAATGTACAGGCCGGTCGCCAGCCACGCGGTGGCAATCCACAGCACTGCGAATTGCGTGTGGATCGTGCGGCTGATCTTGTACGGGAGGATGTCGGCCAGCGGAATGCCGAAAAAGCTGGTGCCTTCCACGGAATAGTGCGCGGTGATCGCACCCATCGCGACTTGCGCCATGATCAGGCCGATCACCACAAAGAAATACTTCTTGGTTGCCTTCATGGAGGGCGTCGGCTTCAGGTCGAACAGCGGATCGGCCTTGGGCGGTGTCGGATCGTCTTCTTCCTTCCTGGCGGTGTGGAACAGCACCATGCCCGCAATGGCGGCGATCAGAAGTATCACGGAAGCGACGGACCAGATGCCAGTGCCGGCCGTCGGCGTATTGCCGACCAGCGGCTCATGCGGCCAGTTGCTCGTATAGCTGAGGTGCTCCTCGCCCGGACGATCGGTGGCAGCCGACCAGGACGACCAGAAGAAGAACGCTGCCAGTGCCTCACGATCAGCCGTATCCGGAAGGGATCCGGCCGTCATCGCATACTGCTCGCGCAGCTTGTCCAGCGACTGCTCATCGCCGAACAGGCCGATGTAGTGCTGAGCAACCTGCTCGATGGCAGCTGCACGTTCCGGCGAAACGGTGATCGTACCGGTTTTCGCATCATAAGTATTGCGACGCATTTCCTCCTGGAGCAGACCAGTCAGTTGCGCCTGTTGCGGAGCATTCAGTTGCTCGAACGATTTGCCGAAATCATGCTTCGCTCGGATTTCACGCAGAGCCACTGCTTCGCGATGCAGCCAGTCTGCGGACCAGTCCGGTGCCACATAACTGCCATGCCCCCAGACGGAGCCAAGCTGCTGGCCCCCAGCGTTGAGCCATGCCTGCTGGCCCCGGTCAACCTGCCCCTCGTTGAAAAGGATCTTACCGTTCGTACCAACGACTTGTTTGGGAATTGGCGGGGCCGTCACATAAATCTCTGTTCCGACCCATCCGAGTACTGCAAAGGAAAGGACACAGATGATGCCTAGCCAGGTCCAGAGTTTCTTTGATGCATGCATGGCAACAATTCTCCTGGAGGTTAGTTTTCAAAAAGTGAGTGGGAATCGCATTTAAGATTCATTTTAAATCCATCTTTTAATCGATGCAAACGAAATGTATGTTTTCGCGCGACTCCCCTCCCAATACCCTTCGACGAGACGTCACCGGATGGCATAAAATCAAGCCAGATATGCAATTGAACTTACCCCTCCTATCGACAGCCTTCGCGCCCAGGCCATGACCTCTCCAACAGCGCTCTACCCGGTAGCGGAAATCCGCAACATCGAACTGACTGCGATGGCTGCGCTTCCACCCGGAACACTCATGCAGAAAGCTGGAAGCGCAGCCGCCCGCTTGGCTGCAAGCCTGATTCCCGAGCCCCGCCGGGCCGCATCGGTCCTGGTGCTTGTCGGCCCTGGCAACAACGGTGGCGACGCGCTGGAAGTCGCACATCTTCTTGCTCAAGCGGGCATGGAGGTGGTGGCCCTGCTCTGCGTACCTGGCGCGACCCACAGCCCTGACGCTCAACAAGCGATGGAGCGCGCAAGGCAAAGCGCCGTGCAGTTTGGCGATCCGGTTGTCGCGACCGTTAAGCAGTCAGAATGGAGTCTCGTGGTGGATGGTCTTTTCGGCATCGGTCTGGCTCGGCCGATCACGGGCGAATTGCGCATGGTGGTGGAAGCCGTGAATGGCCTTGCCTGTCCCGTGCTCGCACTGGATGTGCCGAGCGGACTCGATGCCGACACGGGCAACATTGTCGGTGAGGGTGGTATCGCCGTGTATGCCAGCCACACCATCACCTTCATCGCCGACAAACCGGGCCTGCATACGCTCTATGGGCGCGACTATGCGGGTGAGGTGCACGTGGCAGACCTGGATATCGAGCACAGTCACGTCCCCGGATCGCATATTCACCTGAACAGTATCGCCGCGTTCTCTGCCTTTCTGCGTCCGCGGGCGCACAATTCCCACAAGGGCAGCTTTGGCGACGTGATCATCATCGGCGGCGCACATGGCATGTCCGGCGCGCCCATCCTAGCTGCCCGCGCCGCAGCGAAATGCGGTGCAGGTCGTGTATTCGCTGCTTTCCTCGACGAACCGCCAGCCTACGACAGCATGCAACCGGAGCTGATGTGCCGCGCGGCGAGTGAGATGGATCTCTCATCCTCAACGCTTGTTGCGGGCCCCGGACTCGGCACCTCACGCGAAGCGCATGACATGCTGGCAAAGGCGCTACATAGCCGCCAGCAGCTTGTACTGGACGCCGATGCGCTGAATCTCGTTGCTACCGAACCGGGCCTGCAGCAGATCCTCTCGCAGCGCGAGGCACCAAGCCTGATGACGCCGCACCCGCTGGAAGCCGCGCGACTGCTGCAAGTGTCAACAAAGGAAATCCAGGCAGATCGTCTGTCCGCTGCACGCCTGCTGGCACTGCAATTCAACGCGACGGTCATCCTGAAAGGTTCAGGCAGCATCATCGCAAAAGCCGATGGCGAAATCATGATCAACCCTACCGGCAACCCCGCACTCGCCACAGCAGGCACCGGCGATGTCCTTGCCGGCATCTGTGGGGCACTACTCGCGCAGCACTTCCCCGCATGGAATGCTGCACTCGCGGCGTGCTGGCTGCATGGGGAAGCCGCCGATATCCTCGTCAGTGAAGGCATCGGCCCAATCGGAATGACGGCTGGCGAATTGATTCCTTGTGTACGCACGATCCTGAACCAGCTCGTCGGGCAGCACACGCGGCCTCACTAGCCTCCGTCTCGGCGTGACCGCAATCTGTGCAAGGGGAACAAAAATTCGTGACGCCGGTAATCAGCGCAAGCATCAACCGCGCAAGACCTGAACATCGACACTGAATTTCCTGCTGTCAGATCAGTCGGCCGGCAGCAATCGTGATAATGCGGCGGCAACGCGCGGCAATCGTTGGATCATGGGTGACCAGCACAAGGGTTGATCCCCGCTCCTCGTTCAATTCAAACATGAGCTTTATCACCGACTCCCCTGTCGCCGCATCAAGGCTTCCAGTCGGTTCGTCGGCGAAGAGAAGCGGTGGAGCCGTGACAAAGGCCCGGGCCAGCGCCACGCGCTGCTGTTCTCCGCCGGACAGGAATTTCGGATAATGACGCAACCGGGTCAACAGGCCGACCCGCCCGAGCATTGCTTCCGCTTTTTCCCTCGCGCGCTCGTCGCGCCGGAGTTCCAGCGGCAGCATCACGTTCTCCAGAGCTGTCAAATGCGCCAGCAACTGGAAAGACTGGAACACAAACCCGAGCTTGGCTTGCCGCAGCCCAGCCCTTTGATCCTCATTCAGCGCAAAGATATCGACGCCATCGAGCCTGACGGTTCCTTCCGAAGGAATATCCAATCCTGCGAGCAGCCCAAGCAACGTCGATTTGCCGGAACCCGATGCGCCCACGATGGCCAGCGTCTCACCCCTCTGCACTGTAAAATCGATAGCACTCAATATTGTCAACTCACCAGTCACGTCCGCAACGCGTTTGCTCAAGTGGACGACCTCGATTGCGGCAGGAAGTGAGGAAGGATCAGGCATGCAGAATGTTTTTGGGAAATACGAAAAAGTGAAGCGCTTCTTCCAAACGTTGCTGGTGTCATGGCTCGCGTTGTATGCAACGTGCGCCTATTCTGCATCAAAAACCGTGCTTGTGCTCGGCGACAGCCTCTCCGCGGAATATGGTATTGCGCGGGGCGCAGGATGGGTCGCTCTGCTGGAGAAACGGCTTCGGTCGGAGAAGATCAATGCCGTGATCGTAAACGCCAGCATCAGCGGCGAGACAACCAGCGGCGGCAAGGCTCGGCTGCCCGCATTGCTCGGTCAGCACCATCCGGATATCGTCATCATCGAACTGGGCGGCAATGACGGCTTGCGAGGATTACCAATTGCAGTGACGGAGGCGAACCTGCGCATCATGATTCATGAGTCAAAACAATCGAAAGCAAAGGTCCTACTGGTCGGGATGCAGATTCCACCGAATTACGGCCGTGAATACGCCGAACGGTTTGCAGGCATGTACCAGAAACTCGCGCAAGAAACAAAGACAACACTTGCCCCCTTCCTGCTCGAAGGCATTGCAGACTCACCGCGCCTGCTTCAGGCCGACCGGATCCATCCGTTAGCCAACGCTCAGCCGCTCATGCTTGACAACATCTGGCCGCGGCTGGCACCCCTGCTAGGCGCGACGCGATGAGATGGACCGCCGCCCCATCTGCACAAGAACGTCCGCTGAGCTGTGCTGACGCAAATCTAAAACCATCAAATAGTATTCCCGCAGAGGTCGGACTGAAACAAAAAAAAGCCGCTCAAGGAGCGGCTTTTTAACTGTGCCTGATGCAAACTACTTCGTCTCATTCGCATCCGCTTCGGATTTCTCAGCGACAGGTTTCGTGATCTGCACCTTCGCCTTCTTCTTCAACACCTCAAGGTAAGCTAGCATCTCCTGCTGTGCCAGGGCATTGGCAACCTGCTGCTGCTCCGCCTGACGGCGCGCCGTATCAGGCGTCGCGGGCTGGCCAACCTTGTTGATACGATATACCGCATAGCCTTGGCCCGGCACTTCCACACCGGCAAACGCTGGCAGCTTGGAGACATCTGCCTTCATCACTGATCCGAGCTCTGCGCCACTCATGCCTGCATTTTTGACGCGGGATACCGTCTTCGCTTCGGAGAAACCGCCAGTCTCGCCACCGGATTTCAGTGCGGCGAGTTTCTCTTCGCCGGCCTTCTTCGCGAGCTTCTCGGCCTCAGCCTGCATCACGCGGTCACGAATGACGTTTTTGACTTCATCGAATGGCCGCTTGGCCACCGGCTTGTATTCGATTACATGTCCCGCAATCAGCGTATTCGGTGCGACCTCGATGGCATCCGTATTGCGTTTGTTCTTGATTGCGTCGTCCGAAAACAGCGCTGTCAGAAACTTCGGCTGATTGAACGGCGCATTCTGCGGCAGTGCAGGGCTCGGGGTGCGCGTGAGCCCGCCGATCGTTTCGATCTTCAGCTTCAGCTTGTCCGCCACCGGTTTCAAGCTCTCGGACTGCTCATAGACGGTATTGGTGAATTGTTCGGCCATCTCGGCAAATTTCTTTGCTGCCAGCTGCTTCTTGATATCTGCCGCGATCTGCGCTTTCACTTCATCGAAACTCTTGGCCTTTGCCGGTTTGATCGCCGTCAGCTGGATGATGTGGTATCCGAAATCGGTCTGGACCAGGTCGCTGATTTCACCTGGCTTGAGCTTGAATGCCACATCCTCGAACGGTTTGACCATCATGCCCCGGCTGAAGAAGTCCAGATCGCCGCCACGTTCGGCCGAGCCCGGGTCCTGCGAATATTCCTTCGCCAGCTTGGCAAAATCGTTCGGATTCTTTCGCACCTGCGCGAGAATTTTTTCAGCCTTTTCCTTCGCTGCCGCCTTCTCCGCCGCGGAAGCGTTCTTGTCTACCTTGATCAGGATGTGGCTGGCGCGACGCTGCTCTTCTTCGGAGTAACGTTTCGCATTCTGTTCATAGTAGGACTGGATATCCGCATCACTGACGCTGATCTGCGAGGCCACTACATCGTTGTTCAGCAGAACGTATTCAGCCTTGACCTGCTCGGGAATCTCGAACTGCCGTCCGTTCTTCTCGTAGTAGTCCTTGAGCATGTCATCGGTGACCTTGACCTGCGATACGTAGCCGGAAGTCTTGAACAGCAACTCCTGTACCTCACGCTCCTGGTCGTTGAGATCGGAAAGGCGACCAGCAACGGTCTTCGGCGCAAAAGCAGTGCCCTGGACGGCATTGTTGACCTGCTGCAGCGTCAATTCCTGGCGCAAACGCGCTTCATACATTGCCGGCGTCATGCCTTGTGCCGCGAGTAGCGATTTGTAGCGCTCGACATCGAACTTGCCATCCGCGCCCGTCATCCCTGGAATGTTGAGAATCGTTTGTTGCAGGGTCTGATCGCTCACGGAAAGACGCTCGTGGGCTGCTTCCGCAGCAAGGACACGTTGCGCAATCAGTCCATCAAGGATGTTCTTTCGCGCTTCAGGCGTATCGAGCATCTTGGAGTCGAACTGTCCGCCGAACATCTGCCGGAAACGTTCCATCTGCTCGCGCTGCGCGGCATCGAACTCCTGTTTCGTGATCGACTGCCCCGCGACCTTGGCCACTGAGTCCTCGCCTCCGCGAAACCGTGAATAGCCCTCGATACCGAAGAATGCAAATGAAGGCATGATTAACAGCATCAGCAGGAATTGCATCAAGCGCTGGTGCGTGCGGATAAATTCAAACATGGTCTACCACAGGTTCACAGATAGGAAAACACAGTTTCGACGCAATCCAACCTGCTTCGCAAGTTGTGAAGCGTCAGCTGCAACCGATGCAAAAGCGTCACTGCATATGAAAAAAGGCGAACTCACGTTCGCCTTTTTCGTTTTTTGGCGGAGTGGACGGGACTCGAACCCGCGACCCCCGGCGTGACAGGCCGGTATTCTAACCGACTGAACTACCACTCCCGAAACTTCTGCTACAAAAGCCTGGCTGCTTTGGTGGGTGCTGAGAGGCTCGAACTCCCGACCTACGCCTTGTAAGGGCGCCGCTCTACCAACTGAGCTAAGCACCCCGTTCACACTTAGTCAGCCAAACTTCTCGGACGTTTGTCACCACGCCCTGAAAAAACAAAATTATATAGCATCTTTTATCGCGATGCACTAACTAATCATTAGTTGACGGCATCCTTGAGCGCTTTGCCCGGACGGAACTTCGGCACCTTGGCTGCCTTGATCTTGATTGCATCGCCAGTGCGGGGATTGCGGCCAGTGCGTGCTGCGCGCTTGCCAACAGAGAAAGTGCCAAAACCCACAAGGGTCACACTTCCATTCTTCTTCAACGTGGTCTTCACTGCACCAATCAGCGCATCAAGCGCACGCGTTGCTGCTGCTTTGGAAATGTCCGCTGATCCGGCAATGTGATCAATTAGTTCGGTCTTATTCACTGACGCCCCCTCAAAAAAGTTGGATTCTGCGGTGCCTGCTTATCGCTTTTTTTGGTGGCGCAAGCAACACAAAATGCAGATAAGAAATTTTCTGCAGCCCGTATTAAACAAGTCGCAAAGCCTTGTGTCAAGCGGTTTCCCGGGCGGTTGGCTGTTCGCAATCAACTTTTACGAGGAATCGCCAAGCATCTGTTTTACGGCCGTGCAGAAATAAAAAAAGCGCTCCGAAGAGCGCTTTTGCGGAGGTCATTCAGTCAGTGTTTCACGACGTTCGGATCAGTCTGTCCGGCTGTCTGGGCGACTGTCGATTCGACAGGCGCCTCAACTTCGGTCAGCGGGGTCGGCTGCCGCTCCAATGCGACTTCCAGTACCTTGTCAATCCAGCGAACCGGAATGATCTCGAGCTTGTTCTTGACGTTGTCAGGAATATCCGCGAGGTCTTTTACGTTCTGCTCTGGAATCAGAGCAGTCTTGATGCCGCCGCGATGCGCCGCCAGCAGCTTTTCTTTCAAGCCTCCGATCGGGAGCACTTCGCCACGCAGGGTAATCTCACCCGTCATCGCAACATCCGCACGCACTGGAATACCCGTCAGCACCGAGACCAGTGCCGTCGTCATGGCAATGCCTGCAGACGGCCCGTCTTTCGGCGTTGCGCCTTCCGGTACGTGGATGTGGATGTCACTCTTGCTGAACAGTTCGCTCTTGATGCCGAGACGCTTGGCACGGCTGCGCACCACGGTGCGTGCCGCTTCAATCGACTCCTTCATCACATCGCCCAGCGTGCCGGTGCGGATAATATCGCCCTTGCCCGGCATCGTCATGGCCTCGATCGTCAGCAGGTCACCGCCGACTTCAGTCCACGCAAGCCCGACAACCTGCCCGACCTGGTTCTCTTTCTCGGCCATGCCGAAATCGTAACGGCGCACACCAAGGAACTTGTCGAGGTTCTTCGACGTCACGGTGATCTTGCGTTCCTTGTCCTGCTTCTTCAGCAAGAGCATCTTCACAACCTTGCGGCAGATCTTCGAGATCTCGCGCTCAAGCGAACGCACGCCGGCCTCACGCGTGTAGTAGCGGATGATGTCACGGATTGCCGATTCCGATACCGTGATTTCGTCTTCCTTCAGGCCATTGTTGGTGATCTGCTTCGGCAGCAGGTAACGCTGCGCGATGTTGGTCTTTTCGTCTTCCGTATAACCAGACAGGCGAATGACTTCCATGCGGTCCAGCAGAGCCGGCGGAATGTTGTACGAGTTCGAGGTGGCGACGAACATCACATCGGACAAGTCAAAATCGACCTCCACGTAATGATCCGAGAAAGTGTGGTTCTGTTCCGGATCGAGCACTTCCAGCAACGCCGACGCCGGATCGCCGCGAAAATCCTGTCCAAGCTTGTCCACTTCGTCGAGAAGAAACAATGGATTGCGCACGCCGGTCTTCGCGAGGCTTTGCAGGATCTTGCCCGGCATGGAGCCGATATAAGTCCGGCGATGGCCGCGGATTTCGGCCTCGTCGCGTACACCACCTAAAGCCATGCGCACGAACTTGCGATTCGTGGCACGTGCAATGGACTGGCCCAGCGAAGTCTTGCCGACACCCGGCGGACCGACGAGGCAAAGGATCGGCGCCTTCACCTTGTCTACCCGTTGTTGCACGGCGAGATATTCGAGGATGCGTTCTTTTACCTTCTCCAGGCCGTAGTGATCGCTCTCCAGCACCTTCTCTGCATTGGTCAGATCATTGTTGATCTTCGACTTCTTCCGCCACGGAAGGCTCAGCAGTGTGTCGATGTAGTTGCGTACAACGGTTGCCTCGGCCGACATCGGCGACATCAGCTTCAGCTTCTTCAATTCGGACTGAGCCTTTTCGCGTGCCTCCTTCGGCATGCGTGCGGCGACAATTTTCTTCTCAAGTTCTTCGAGGTCCGCGCCCTCTTCGCCTTCACCGAGTTCCTTCTGGATCGCTTTGACCTGTTCGTTCAGGTAATACTCGCGCTGCGATTTCTCCATCTGGCGCTTGACACGGCCGCGAATGCGCTTCTCGACCTGCAGAATGTCGAGTTCCGCTTCGAGTTGGCCTAGCAGGTGCTCATGGCGCTTCGCGACGTTGAAGATCTCAAGGATGATCTGTTTTTGCTCAAGCTTCAAAGGCAGGTGCGCTGCTATGGTGTCGGCTAGGCGGCCTGCGTCATCAATACCCGCAAGCGATGTAAGAATCTCCGGCGGGATCTTCTTGTTCAGTTTGACGTATTGATCGAACTGCTGGACGATAGCGCGGCGCATTGCCTCCACTTCCGATTCGTCGCCCGGCTCCGATTCGATCGGAGTCAGGTCTGCGACAAAATGCGTTTCCAGTTCGCTGATGTGATGAATGCGCGCCCGCTGTGCGCCTTCCACCAGGACCTTGACGGTGCCATCAGGCAGCTTCAGCATTTGCAGGATATTGGCGACGCAACCGATTTCATAAATGTCGTCTGCCGACGGTTCGTCCTTGGCAGCTGCCTTTTGCGCGGCGAGCATGATGCTTTTACCTTGTTCCATCGCTGCCTCGAGTGCCTTGATCGACTTGGGGCGGCCAACGAAAAGCGGGATCACCATATGCGGGAAGACAACAACGTCCCGCAACGGCAAAAGCGGCAGTTGGGTGTGTTCAGTTAGTGTTGTAGAAGTCGTCATGGCGAACCTTATCTAATAGCTTGTTAATGATGTAGGCATGGCAGCCTAAAACTCAAGTCCAAGCAGCAACAAAAATCACTCCTCCTCAAAGTGCGTAATAAAAAAAGCCACACACGAAGTCGCCCTCGGGTGGCTTTGCAATGGTTACCTGAAGTGATTCCTGTGTTTCAAATTGTACTGCGTTTAGGAAAAGATCGGGCTCATAACCATAGTCGTAAAACGTTTCTGGTGCTTCATGCGACGGCCATCTGTGCCATGCCCGCCACGTTGAATCAAGCCAATTATTTGGCTCCAGACACTTTTGGCTGCTCGTGATAAATCAACAGGGGTTTTGCTCCATTGAAGATCGTGTTTTCGTCAATCACTACCTTCGCAACGTTTTGCTGGCTCGGCAACTCGAACATCACCTCGAGAAGGGCATGCTCAAGGATGGAGCGCAACCCACGCGCACCCGTCTTGCGCTCAAGCGCTTTCTTCGCGATCGCGTGCAATGCTGCGGGTCGAACCTCCAGCTCCGCGCCTTCCATCTGCAGCAGCTTCGCATACTGCTTGATCAGGGCATTCTTGGGCTCAAGCAATATTTGGATTAAAGCTTCCTCGTTTAGTTCACTCAAGGTAGCCACGACCGGCAAGCGGCCGACCAATTCCGGAATCAGGCCGAACTTGATCAGGTCTTCAGGCTCGGCATCCAGCAGCATTTCGCTCGCGTTCCGCTCGCTCTGACTCTTGACGCTGGCCGAAAAACCAATGCCGCTCTTCTCGGAACGATTGGAAATGATCTTGGCGAGCCCGTCGAATGCGCCGCCGCAGATGAACATGATGTTCGTGGTGTCGATCTGCACGAAATCCTGGTTGGGATGCTTGCGACCACCCTGAGGCGGAACCGACGCCATCGTGCCTTCGATCAGTTTCAGCAAGGCCTGCTGCACCCCTTCACCGGAGACGTCGCGCGTGATGGACGGGTTATCCGACTTGCGCGAAATCTTGTCGATCTCATCGATGTAGACAATGCCTTTCTGCGCCTTTTCGACTTCGTAGTTGCAGTTTTGCAGGAGCTTCTGGATGATGTTCTCGACGTCCTCGCCCACGTAGCCCGCCTCGGTCAACGTCGTGGCATCTGCAATGACGAACGGCACGTTGAGCATGCGCGCAAGCGTCTGTGCCAGCAAGGTCTTGCCTGAACCCGTCGGGCCGATTAACAGGATATTGCTCTTCGCCAATTCCACATCATCTTTCTTGCCGAGATGCTTCAACCGTTTGTAATGGTTATACACGGCAACCGACAGGATACGCTTGGCTGTCTCCTGGCCGATCACGTACTGACCGAGCAGCTCAAAGATCTCCTGTGGTGTCGGAAGGTCGGACTTTGGTCCGGCGACCGACTCGATGCTGGATGCCTCGTCGCGAATGATGTCATTGCACAGGTCGATGCACTCGTCGCAAATGAAAACAGAAGGGCCCGCGATGAGTTTCTTTACCTCGTGCTGGCTCTTACCGCAGAAGGAGCAGTAAAGCAATTTTTCGCCGCTGGAGGATTTTTTGTCAGACATAGAGCAATGTGTGGGTGGAGATTGAATCGATATTACCTGCGAATTCCGAATTCGTCACGACGCCGCTCAATAATCTGAGCAAACTGACAAAAATCCGTCGCCATAAAAAACAAAACGCCCGAACGAGCCTGCGTCCGGGCGTTTTCCGTTTGGACAGCCCTCTTAGACGCGGGTGGTCAGCACCTTGTCAATCATGCCATATTCCGCCGCTTCCGCGGCTGACATGAAATTATCTCTGTCTGTATCCTTGCTGATTTGTTCCACGGATTTACCCGTTTTTTCAGCAAGAATATGATTCAGGCGATCGCGCAGGTACAGAATCTCGCGTGCCTGAATCTCGATGTCTGCCGCCTGCCCCTGGGCGCCGCCCAGCGGCTGGTGGATCATGATACGGGAATTCGGCAAGGAGAAACGCTTGCCCTTCGCCCCCGCAGCCAGCAGGAAAGCGCCCATCGATGCGGCCAGGCCCGTACACAAGGTGGACACGTCCGGCTTGATGAACTGCATGGTGTCGTAGATCGCCATGCCGGCAGAAACCGAGCCCCCCGGTGAGTTGATATACAGCGAAATGTCCTTGTCCGGATTTTCGCTTTCCAGGAACAGCAGTTGTGCAACGATCAGGTTCGCAGTCTGGTCGGTGACCGGTCCGACCAGGAAAATGACACGTTCTTTCAGGAGGCGCGAGTAGATATCGTATGCACGCTCGCCACGGCCGCTCTGTTCAATCACAACCGGCACCATACCGAGCATTTCGGTCTCAAGCGCTGAATTTTTCATCATGCGTGACATGTGCTTTCCTTATGGAGTGCGCGACAGGCGATCAGGATGATCAGGCCTGCGCGGTGTTGCCCATCAATTCATCGAATGCGACCGGCTTCTCGGTCACCTTGGCCTTGCCAAGCACGTAGTTAACGACGTTTTCTTCCAAAACAAGTGCTTCCACTTCAGCCAGTCGGCGGCGATCGCTGTAATAGAACTTGATTACCTGCTGAGGATCTTCATAGCTTTGCGCAAATTCATCGACTTGTGCCTTGACTTGGTCCGCAGTTGCTTCCAGCTTGTTGGTCTTCACCACTTCAGCCAGGATCAGGCCGAGGCGAACGCGGCGCTCTGCCTGTGCAGTAAACAGTTCCGGCGGGAACGGCATGTCGTTCACCTTCATGCCGCGCTGCGCCATGTCATGGCGAGCCATTTCGATCAGGCGCTGCACATCCTGGTCGACCAGTGCCTTCGGCACATCCAACTCCGAAGCCGTGATCAGAGCGTTCATCACGCTGTCCTTGGTCTTGGCTTTGACGCGGCTGTTAACTTCGCGTTCAAGGTTGAGCTTGATGTCATCGCGCATTTTCTGCAGCTCGCCGTCGGCGATGCCGAGCGACTTTGCAAATTCAGCGTCGACTTCCGGCAGGTGCGCCCATTCGATCTTCTTCATGGTGATCGTGAATTCGGCAGTCTTGCCGGCCACATCCTTGCCATGGTAATCGGCGGGGAAATTCAGCGGGAAGGTCTTGGATTCGCCGACCTTCAGGCCAAGAGCGGCATTTTCGAACTCTGGAAGCATGCGGCCTTCACCCAGGACAAAGGCGTAGTCTTCCGCCTTGCCACCCTGGAATTCGACACCATCGATCTTGCCAACGAAATCGACCGTGACGCGATCGCCGTTTTGCGCAGACTGCTCAGCACCGCCGTCGCCGTGCGCGCCCTGCTCGCCCTTTGTGTGATAGTGCACGCGCTGCTTGCGCAGGATATCGATGGTCTTGTCGATTTCCGCATCAGTCACCTGGCCAGTAACTTTGTCGACTTCAACCTGGGACAGGTCACCGATCTTCACTTCCGGGTAAACTTCAAAGGTTGCGTCGAATGAAACCACGCCTTCAGCAACGCTTTCTCCAGACTTCGGCTCGATCTTCGGATACCCGGCGACCTTCAGGTTGTTTTCACTCGCAGCGTCACTGAATGCGCGACCAACCTTGTCGTTCAACACCTCGGTCTCAACCTGGTAGCCATACTGTTGGGCGACCATCTTCATCGGCACCTTGCCGGGGCGGAAGCCCGGGGCCTTTGCGGTGCGGGCGCGAACCTTCAAGCGCTTTTCAACTTCTGCCTGTACATCCGCCAGCGGCACGGTGATAGTGATGCGGCGCTCGAGTTTGTCCAAAGTTTCGACTGCAGTTGCCATGTGAATCGTCCAAAAAATTAACTATCTTGTGGTGCGAGGAGGGGGACTCGAACCCCCACACCATTGCTGGCGTCAGGACCTAAACCTGGTGCGTCTACCAATTTCGCCATCCTCGCCGGGATTGGTATTGATCATGCACAAAAGCAAAGGGCGACCATGAAGTGAAAAATTTGGTCGCCCCAGGAAGCTCTTGTTAGTAGCTCTTCAACTTCAACCCGGCATTTTACTGCATTTTTTCCTTTGCCTGTCCCGATTTTGACAGGAAAGGGTCGGTTGGAACCGTGATCACGGAATCGTGGCGACCTCCGGTGCTGGCTTCCTCACCCTGAACCAGGCGGCGTAAAGCGCGGGCAGGAACAGCAGCGTCAGGGCCGTCGCGATGATCAGGCCGCCCATGATTGCGACCGCCATTGGCCCCCAGAATACCGAGCGCGATAACGGGATCATCGCCAGCACCGCCGCCGCCGCGGTAAGGATGATCGGCCGGAATCGACGCACGGCCGCCTCAACAATGGCATTCCACGGCGCAGCGCCCTGGGCGATGTCCGACTCGATCTGGTCAATCAGGATAACCGAGTTACGGATAATCATGCCGAACAAGGCGATCACGCCAAGCTGTGCGACGAAACCGAAGGGACGATGCAGGATGAGCAGGGCCAGCGCTGCGCCCGCGATACCGAGCGGGCCGGTCAGAAATACCAGCAAGGCGCGCGAGAAACTATGCAACTGCAACATCAGCAAGGTGAAGATAATGAAAATCACCAAGGGCACATTGGCGGCAATTGATTCCTGCGCCTTGCCGCTGTCAGCCGCGGCGCCGGCGAGCTCGATGCGATACCCTACCGGAAGCTGCGCCCGCAGCGTATCCAGCCTGGGATTGAGCTGGCTGGATACAGTGGGCCCCTGGATGCCGTCGACGACATCCGATTGTACCGTGATCGCCCATTCGCGGCCTTCCCGCCAGACCACACCCGGTTCCCAGACGAAATGCGCACGTGCCACTTGCGCCAACGGGACAGCCCTGCCGCTCGCGGTCTGGAGGTTGGCTTCGTTCAGGGCTGAGATGGTGGACCGCTCTTCCACCGGCTGACGCACGGCGATATCGATCAACTTGTTGCCGTCACGATATTGTCCGATGGTCGTCCCGGTAAGGATCGTGTTGGCCATACGCATGACGCTCTGCGAGCTGACACCCAATGCGCGCAGCTTGTCTTGATCGAGCTCGAGACGCAACACCTTCACCGATTCATTCCAGTTGTCGTTGACGCCAACGGTGTTCGGATTGGCACGCATGATTTCCTTCACGCGGTCGGCAATAACACGCACCTTGGACACATCCGTCCCGCTTACGCGGAACTGGACCGGATACGGAACCGGCGGACCATTCGGCAACAGCTTCACCCGGCCGCGGACCTCCGGAAAATCGTTCTTGAACGCATCAATGATCTTCAGCCGTAGTGCCTCACGTGCATGCAGATCCTTCGGCAGGATGACCATTTGAGAGACGTTTGTCTGCGGGAAAATCTGGTCCAGCGGCAGGTAGAAACGCGGACTGCCGGTACCGACATAGCTCGTCACGCTTTCCACGCCTTCCTGCTTGCGAATGAAGTTCTCGAACTTCTTCGCCTGCGCTTCCGTCGCCGAAAACGCGGTTCCTTCAGGCATCCAGAGTTCGACCATCAGCTCTGGCCTGCTGGAATCGGGGAAGAATTGCTGCTCGATGAAACGGAAGCCGAACACGCCGAGCGCAAATACGCCAAGCGTGAGCATGATGGTGAGCTTGCGCCATTCCACGCACCAGTTCACGAGATTGCGGAAGCGCTTGTAGAACGGGCCATCGAACAACTCATGGTGGCCGTCAGCATTGGTCGCCGGCTTAACGCGAAGGAGGACATAGCCGATGTAGGGTGTGAACAGCACCGCGACCACCCAGGAAATGAGCAGTGCCAGCGCGTTCACCGAGAACATCGAGAAAGTGTATTCGCCGGCGGCGGATTTCGCCAAGCCGATCGGCAGGAAGCCGGCGGCGGTAATCAGCGTTCCGGTCAACATCGGCTTCGCGGTCGATGTGTAAGCGAAGGTCGCGGCATCAAAGCGTGAAAAGCCCTCCTCCATTTTCCGCACCATCATTTCGACGGCAATGATCGCGTCGTCGACAAGAAGCCCGAGCGCAATGATCAGCGCGCCAAGCGAAATCTTGTGCAGATCGATATTGAACACCCGCATGAACAGGAAAGTCACGGCGAGCACCATCGGGATGGTCAGTGCAACCACCAGCCCCGGCCACACATCGAGGCGGAATGGCCTGGTATGCAGGCCAAGAGACAGGAAGCTGACGCCGAGCACGATCAGCACCGCTTCGGTCAGGGTGCGCAGGAATTCGTTCACCGATGACGAGACCGCCTTCGGCTGGTCGGAAACACGTTGCAGCTCGATGCCAACCGGGAGCTTGCCCTTGATTTCATCGACGGTCGCTTCAAGGTTGCGCCCGAGCTGGATGATGTCGCCGCCCTTCTCCATCGAGATACCAAGGCCGATGACTTCCTTGCCGTTGAAGCGCATCTTGTCCTGCGGGGGATCCTTGTATTCGCGCCGGACGGTGGCGAAGTCGCCGAGGCGGAAGTTTGTCCCGCCCGCCCGCAGTTCAAGGTCCTCCAGATCCTTCACGGTTTTCATTGCGCCCGTCACGCGGACTTGGAGGTTGTCAGTCGGCGTCACCAGCACGCCCGTGGACTCGACGGCATTCTGCGCATTGAGCTGCGCGACGATCGCGTCGAACGGAATACCGAGTTGCGCAAACTTCTTGTGCGAGAACTCGATATTGATTCTTTCGTCCTGTACGCCGAACAGTTCGACCTTCGCGACTGAAGGCACTTTCAGCAGCTGCTGGCGGACGAAATCGGCATAATCCTTCACTTCAGCGTAGGTGAATCCGTCACCCGACAAGGCGAAAATGGAACCATAGGTGTCGCCGAATTCATCATTGAAGAAAGGCCCGACCACGCCGCCTGGCAGCGTCCCTCGGATGTCACCGATTTTCTTTCGCACCTGGTACCACGCCGAAGGAACGTCCTTGGGAGGGGTCGATTCGCGCAGTTGCAGGATGATGAGGGTTTCGCCCGGCTTGGAATAGCTGCGGATCTTGTCGATGTAAGGGGTTTCCTGCAACTTCTTTTCCAGCTTGTCGGTCACCTGGTCCGCCATCTGCAGCGCCGTCGCGCCGGGCCACATTGCGCGCACCACCATGGCGCGGAAGGTGAAAGGTGGATCCTCGTCCTGCCCGAGCCGGCTGTAACTCATGATGCCGCCGAGCAGCAGCGCAACAATCAGGTAACGTGTCAGCGGAATGTGTTCAAGCGCCCAGCGGGACAGGTTGAAACCGCCCCTCATTTGATGACCCCGGCTACGGTCTCGGCATTGGCAGTCTGGGTGGCATTGCGTTGAGAAGCAACCGCGCCGTCAGGCCTTGCGAGATTGTCATCGCCGAGAATCTTGACTTTTTGTCCCTCTTTCAAGAGGTTCACGCCGGCGGTCACGATGGTCTGGCCAGGGGAAATGCCGTCGGCAACCAGGATGTCGTTGCCGACAGTGCCCGCAACCTCGATCGGAACAAGCTTGACGGCGCCGTTTTCGATCACCCACACTGCAGTTGCCGATTTGTCGCGGAACAACGCATTCAGGGGCAACCTGATCATCGCATTCGACGTCTTGCCGGCGAACGCAACATATGCCGTCATGCCGAGCTTGATATCTTCCGGCGCATTCGGGATCGAGATCTTCGCTGTATAAGTGCGGGTAGCGGGATCGGCAATCGGCGACAGTTCACGCAATTTGCCGGGAATGACCTGATTGGGCTTTGCCCACGTACGGACTCGGACATCGGACACGCGCCGCAGGGCGTCGACCTTGTCTTCCGGAATGCCGATCACGATTTCCTTTTCCCCTGCCTGCGCCACGCGCACGACCGGGCTGCCGGCGGCGACGACCTGACCGACCTCCGCATCTACGCTGGTCACGACGCCGTCGACATTGGAAACCAGTGTTGTATACCCTGCCTGGTTCGACTGGTTGCGATAAGCCGCGAGCGCCTGTTCATAGCTTGCTTGTGCCGCCTTGAAGGCAGTTTCCTTTGCGTCGAGAACTGCCTGGCTGACGAAATTTTTCGCGCGCAGCTCCTGGTAGCGCTTCTGGTCGGCTTTTGCGAGTTCTCGGTTACTCTCCGCTGCCCGCAGGCCGGCGTTTGCCTGGGCCTGTGCAAGCTGCAGATCCTGCGGGTCCAGCTGCATGAGAACCTGGCCTCGCTTGACGGTCGTGCCCACATCTACCTTGCGGGCGACAATCTTGCCCCCGACGCGAAACCCCAGGCGAGATTCAACCCGCGCCCGCACATCGCCAGAGAATTCCGCAACCATGTCGACGTTGCCGGCTGCCAGTTGAATCGCGCGCACAGGGCGAACTTCCTCGACCTTCTCGACCGGCTTCGAGCACGCCACGGCGAGAAGGCTGGACACGAGAAGAACTGCCGTTCGGCTCGCATTCGATCGTGCGGGCGGAGGCTGATACGGATTAATCAGAGCGGCCACATTCTTTTCCTTTACTATTCGGGCTGGATCTGCATCCAGAAGCATTATTCAAAAGACACGACTATTACTAACCGATTGGTCAGTAATTATAAGCACGCCTAACTGTTTTGCATATGACTTTTTAGTCAGTTTCCTCTAACCCATGCCCGTTGATCACTACGAAAATTTCCCGGTTGCCTCGGTGCTGTTGCCCGCACGGCTTCGTCCGGCCGTCGAAGCAATCTACGCATTTGCGCGCAGCGCAGACGACATTGCCGACGAAGGAAACGCCGGCGCTGAAGCACGGCTTGAATCACTAGAGCAATACGAGCGGGCGCTGGATGCCATTGAGCGCGGAATACCGTCGGATGTTCCATTGCTTTCCCGCCTTGCGGAAACGATAACGGCTCACCGCTTACCCCTCCAACCGTTTCGCGACCTGCTATCGGCCTTCAGGCAGGATATCGTCACGTCACGTTATGCCAACTTCGGAAGCCTGCTCGACTATTGCCGTCGCTCCGCCAATCCGGTCGGCTGCCTGATGCTTCACTTGTACAAAGCGGCGAACGCGACGAACCTGAAAGAGTCTGACGCCATCTGCACAGCTTTGCAATTGATTAACTTCTGGCAGGACGTGACTGTCGACTGGCAAAAGAACCGCATTTATCTGCCCGCAGAGGACATGTCCCGGTACGGCGTCACGGAAGCCCACCTTGCCGGGGGCCGTGCCGATGCCGCTTGGCACGCACTGATGCGCTTCGAAGTGGAGCGCGCGCGCGCAATAATGCTTGCCGGCGCGCCGCTCGCCCTGCGGATGCCGGGGCGCATCGGTTGGGAACTGCGGCTGATCGTCCAGGGCGGTTTGCGCATCCTGGAATGCATCGAAGCGATCGATTACGATGTATTCCGCAGACGCCCGCAACTGAAGGCTGGCGACTGGCTGCGAATGACATGGCGCGCGGTGTGGATGAAATACAGTTTGGCGCGAACGCCTCGCGTCGGCTAGCATAGCGGGTTTGGATCAGTTTTCGACCAGGTCTTCATGTCGCCAGACGAATATTGCCAGCAGAAAGCCGTGCAGAGCGGCTCCAGCTTTTATTACAGCTTCCTGTTCCTGCCCGCCGAGCGCCGCCGTGCGATCACGGCACTGTACGCGTTTTGCCGCGAGGTCGACGACACGGTCGATGAATGCACCGATATCTCCGTGGCGCGCAACAAGCTGATGTGGTGGCGTACCGAAGTCCAGGCAATGTTGAAGGGCAATCCTTCACATCCGGTCACCAAGGCGCTGCAACCGCACCTCGCGCCCTATGAGCTCGACGGCAAGCATTTCCAGGCGATCATCGACGGCATGGAGATGGATCTCGACCAGACCCGCTACCTGGACTTCACCGGATTGAAGCGCTACTGCTGGCATGTCGCCAGCGTGGTCGGCATCCTGTCGGCACGCATCTTCGGCGTAACGAAGGACGAGACCTTGCAGTATGCGGAAAAACTCGGGCTCGCATTCCAGCTGACAAACATCATTCGCGATGTCGGTGAAGACGCGCGCAAGGGCCGGATCTACATTCCGGTCAATGAACTCCAGCAGTTCCAGGTACCGGCGGCCGATATCCTCAACGCCCGCCATAGCGAGAATTTCGAGAAGCTCATGCGCTTCCAGGCGGAGCGCGCGCAAGACGTTTATGAGGAAGCCCTTGCCCTGCTGCCAAAGAGCGACCGCCGCGCTCAGCGCCCCGGCCTCATGATGGCCGCCATCTACCGCGCGTTGCTGGACGAAATCCAGCACGATGGCTTCCACGTCCTGACCCAGAAAATTTCCCTCACGCCGATCCGCAAGCTCTGGCTTGCGTGGAAGACCTATGTGCGCGGATAAATCCGGTGTAGAGCCCTAGCGATGCGAGAAGTCGCGGTCATCGGCGGCGGCTGGGCGGGCTGCGCGGCGGCAGTGGAACTGGCGCGCCGGGGAGCAAATGTGACGCTGTTTGAAGCTGCACGGTCGCTCGGCGGCCGGGCGCGTGGGGTCGAGATCAATGGCTGCCAGCTCGACAACGGCCAGCACATCCTGCTTGGCGCTTATACCGAAACACTGCGCCTCATGCGCGTCGTCGGCATGCAGGCTGGTAGCGCGTTGTTGCGCTTGCCGCTGCAGATGCGCTACCCGTCCAGTAGCGCCGGCATGGATTTTGTCGCACCGCGCCTGCCTGCCCCGCTGCATGTACTGGCCGGATTGCTGCGCGCCAGCGGCTTGAGCCGGGAAGACAAGCTTTCGCTGGCACGATTCTCTACCACGGCACGCTGGATGGACTGGCAGTTGAATATCGACTGCACCGTTACCGAACTGCTCGACCGCTACGACCAAACCGATCGCCTGATCCGGCTGATGTGGCGTCCGCTGTGCATTGCCGCACTGAATACGCCGCCGGAGCGCGCATCGGCGCAGATATTTCTCAATGTGTTACGCGACAGCCTCGGTGCGCGACGCGCTGCGTCGGACATGCTGCTCCCGCGTTTCGACATGACCCAGATATTCCCGAAACATGCCGCGAGCTTCATCCAAAGGCACGGAGGCAGCATTCGCTGCGGCCAGTCAGTGGGGGGAATCGGGCGGGACGGTGATCGCTGGCGGCTCGATGTTACGAATACGCCCGAAGCCAGCGAAGCAAAATTTGATGGCGTCGTCGTTGCGACGCAGGCAACGCGTGCCGCGTCACTCCTGGATGGCGTGGCCGCGGTATCCCTTCCAGATTTCGATTACGAGCCGATCAGCACCTGCTACCTGCAGTACGCGCCGGATATCAGCCTTGCGCAGCCCTTATTCGCGCTGCTCGATGATGCGGCCAGCGGGCAATGGGGGCAATTCGTATTTGATCGCGGCCAACTCGACGCGCGGCACGCCGGTTTGCTGTCGGTTGTCGTCAGCGCATCGGCCGATGCAGTCGCGCTTGGCCATGAGACGACCGCCACGGCCATCGCGATGCAACTTGCAACGGTCTTCCAGCAGCCCGCACTGGCGCATCCGCAATGGACGAAGATGATCAGCGAAAAGCGTGCGACCTTCTCCTGTACGCCGGCCCTCGCCCGCCCCGGCAACCAGACCGGCTGCGAGAACCTTGTCATTGCGGGAGACTATACGGCGAGCGACTACCCGGCCACGCTGGAATCCGCAGTACGAAGCGGCGTGGAAGCGGCAAAACTTCTCTTGAAAAAGTGACAATCAGTCCTGCTCACGCGCGCGGTTGAGCGCTTCGTCGATGCGTTCGACACCGATGACGGTCAACCCTTCGATCTTCTGCTTGGGTGCGTTCGCCTTCGGGATCAGTGCAATCGAAAATCCGAGCTTGGCCGCTTCGCGCAATCGTTCCTGCCCGCGCGGTGCGGGCCGGATTTCTCCTGCAAGCCCAACCTCACCGAAGGCAACCAGTCCGCGCGGCAGGGGCTTGTTGCGCATCGAGGAATGAATCGCCAGCAAAACCGCGAGATCCGCCGCGGGCTCGGTGATCTTCACGCCGCCAACGGCATTGATGAACACATCCTGGTCGAAGGCGGCAACCGCTGCATGACGGTGCAGCACCGCCAGCAGCATGGCCAGCCGGTTCTGCTCCAGTCCGACGGAAAGCCGGCGCGCATTCGGCACATGGGATGTATCGACCAGTGCCTGGATCTCGACCAGCAGCGGACGCGTTCCTTCCTGGGTCACCATCACGCAGGAGCCGGGCACCTGGTTGTCATGTTGCGAAAGGAACAAGGCCGAAGGGTTGGACACGCCCTTCAACCCCTTTTCGGTCATCGCGAACACGCCGAGTTCGTTGACCGCGCCGAAGCGGTTCTTGAAGGCGCGCACCAACCGGAAACTCGAATGCGTGTCGCCTTCAAAGTACAGCACCGTGTCCACGATATGCTCGAGCACGCGCGGGCCGGCCAGCGCGCCCTCCTTTGTGACATGGCCGACCATGATGATGGTGATGCCGGACTGCTTCGCCACGCGCGTCAGTTGCGCCGCGCATTCGCGCACTTGAGCGACCGATCCCGGCGCGGAAGTCAGCGCGTCGGAATAGATGGTCTGGATCGAGTCGATCACTGCAACCTGCGGCTTGTGGTCGGCCAGTGTGTTGAGGATTTTTTCAAGCTGGATTTCTGCCTGCAGCTGCAATTCTTTCGCATCGATGGCCAGGCGCTTGGCACGCAGCGCGATCTGCGCGCCGGATTCCTCGCCGCTGACATATAGCGTTTTCTTGACGCGCGACATGTTGGCCAGCGCCTGCAGCAGCAAGGTGGATTTGCCGATGCCCGGATCGCCACCGATCAGCACCACGCCGCCAGCAACCAGTCCGCCGCCGAGCACACGGTCGAATTCCTCGATGCCGGTGCCGAAACGCGGCACGTCGATCGCTTCAATATCAGCCAGGCTGAGTACCGGCGAACTTTGTGCCAGACCTTGGTGCTGGCCGGAAAACCGGTTTCCGGCGCTTTCGACGACCGTTTCCACCAGCGTATTCCACTGCCCGCACGATGGGCATTGGCCCGCCCATTTGCTGGAAACGCCGCCACATTCCGTACAGGTGTAATTGGTTTTCTGCTTTGCCATGAACTTGAAATATTACCCTTCGACGACCTGCACGCGCGGCGCCAAGGCGCACATCAACTCATACCCAAGCGTGCCGGCGGCATTCGCCACCTCGTCGATCGGCATGCCCTTGCCCCAGAGGGTGACCTTGCTGCCGATCCGCGCGCCCGGGATGCCGGTGAGGTCGACGGTGATCATGTCCATCGACACGCGGCCGACCAGCCTGGTCCGCTCGCGCTCAACCACGACCGGCGTACCGTTCGGTGCATGACGCGGATAGCCATCCGCATATCCGCAGGCGACGACGCCAATCGTCATCGGCCGATCGACAACGAAGCGGCTACCGTAGCCAACCGCCTCGCCGGCGCGGACCTGCTGGATGCCAATGATTTCGCTGGATAGTGTCATCGCTGGTTGCAGGCCGAATTCCTCGGCTGTCTTGCCGCCCGGCGTCCCGCCGTACAGCATGATGCCAGGACGCACCCAATCGCTCGACAGGTCCGGGCGCGTCAAGACTGCTGCCGAATTGGAAATACTGCGCTCGCCGGGCAATCCTTCCGTCGCCCCCTGGAAACGGCGAACCTGTTCGCTGAGCGGGAGGTTGACGTTGACGGCATCGTCGGCGTTGGCAAAATGGGTCATCAATATGATGTTGCGCACTGCGGGGATGGCACGCAGCCGTTCGTAGGCCGCGCGGAAGGCGTTCGGCTGGAACCCTAGGCGATTCATGCCGCTGTTCATTTTCAGGTGCACGTCGATCTGCGATGTCAATCCGGCGCGCTCCACCATGTCGATCTGTTCATGGCAATGAATCGCTGTCTGTATCTGATGTGCGGCAAGGACCGGCAAGTCGGGTTCATCGAAAAAACCTTCCAGCAGCAAGATGGGTTTTTGCCATCCCATTTCACGCAGACGGACCGCGGCATCGACCTCGATCAGCGCCAACCCGTCCGCAGCAGCAAATGCCCGCATCCCTCGCGCAAGCCCGTGGCCGTATGCATTCGCCTTGACGACGCCCCACACCCTGGCATGCGGAGTGCATTGCCTTGCGATCGACAAGTTGTGTTGCATTGCAGCGAGGTGGATGGTGGCAACGAGAGGTCTGGGCATGGAAAAAAACAGGTCTTGAAGGTTGGACAACAATGAAGCAGGCCAAAAGTCCATTTTACCGGATCCACCTTGCCAGCCGTTCAGGAAATCCACTTTGAGCGAGGGTTTTCATGGTATAAAGCTTGCCGGAGACACATTGGCAAACCTCAACATGCGGATGAATCGCGGTTTTTTCACCATCATGGCAGCGCAGTTTTTCTCATCGCTTGCCGATAATGCACTCCTCATCGCAGCCATTGCCCTGTTGTCCACCATGAATTCCCCGGCCTGGATGACGCCGCTCCTCAAGCTGTTCTTCGTCCTTTCCTACGTCCTGCTTGCAGCCTTTGTCGGCGCCTTCGCCGACTCCCTGCCCAAGGGGCGGGTCATGTTCATTACCAACCTGATCAAGATCGCGGGTTGCGCGATGATGTTCGTTAACATCCATCCGCTGGCGGCCTATGCCGTGGTGGGATTCGGGGCGGCGGCCTACTCGCCTGCAAAATACGGCATCCTGACGGAGCTGCTGCCGCCTGAGAAGCTGGTGGCGGCCAACGGCTGGATCGAAGGCTTGACCGTGGTTTCGATCATTCTGGGAACGGTGATGGGCGGTGCGCTGGTCAACCCCCACATTTCCGCCGACCTGCTCAGCATCGACATGCCCTTCATCGATACCGGAATCAACACGCCGGCCGAAGCGGCCTTGACGGTGATCATGGGCGCCTACTGCCTGGCGGCGGTCTTCAATTTGAGAATTCCCGACACCGGAGCGCGCTACCCGCACCAGGAGCGCAACCCGATTCGCCTCGTCGCCGATTTCGCCGGATGCTTTACGACCTTATGGAAGGACAAGCTCGGCCAAATTTCGCTGGCGGTCACCACCTTGTTTTGGGGAGCCGGCGCCACGCTGCAATTCATCATGCTGAAATGGGCGGAACAATCGCTGAACATGCCGCTCGATCGCGCGGCCACGTTCCAGGGCATCTTTGCTCTGGGCATTGCGATCGGCGCGGCGGCCGCCGCGCGTTTCGTTCCCTTGAAAAGATCGCTCTCCGTCATGCCGCTCGGTGTGATCATGGGCTTTATCGTGATGACAATGACCTTGGTGCACACTGCCTGGATGGCGTATACACTGTTGGTCCTGGTTGGCGCCTTGTCGGGATATTTCGTGGTGCCGATGAATGCCCTGCTGCAGCATCGCGGGCACGTGCTGTTGAGCGCCGGCCATTCGATTGCCGTGCAAAACTTCAACGAGAACCTGTCCGTACTGACGATGCTGATGCTCTACTCGCTGATGGTGAAGCTGAACTTGAATATCAACCTTGTCATCGTCCTATTCGGTCTTTTCGTGGCTGGAACCATGTACCTGGCCATGCGGCGGCACGCCTACAATCAGAGGGAACACGATTCGCTGGCGCTGATCGGCGAGCACAAGCACTGAGCTTGCCGGACCCACGAGCTGTCATTTCGCCTGACTGATCTTCGCTTCCGCACGGGTTCGCCAGTCATTCGGCACGATGAATCCCCGGTCGGATTCGAGCATGTGCCCGCCTTCCGACTCCAGCACCGCGACCAGGGCCGGGCCGGATGTTTCAGCAAAATGGCTAGTCAATGCCTGCCTGAGAGCTTCGCGGTCCAGCGCCGCTTCGACGATAGCCAGCTTGGCCGGCGCCAGCCAGCTGAGTCTGGGCAGGACGACAAAATGCTGCCCTGAAATCTCGTCCAGTTCCTCCAGCGCGCGCCAGAACCCCCGGCAATGCTGCGGAGAAATCCAGGATGGCAACGCCGGCATCGGGGATCGTTCATGATAAAACAGCCAGCCTTTCAGCAGTGCCTGGGCTGCTGCAATGGGTTCCGTCAGCTGGAGCAGCGCCGCCGGGTGCCGTGAAAGCGCCAGCTGCCGCGCCATGATCTTGCGGATCTTCGTTCCCAGCGTGTCCACCAGGCCGGGGCCGATGAAATAATCTGCCTCGCACCCGTGTCCGCTCGATTCCAGCAAAAACAGCTTGGTGGCGAATTCCCAATGAATCAACGCTTTGTCCTGCCGGAGCAGGAAATCGAATTCTCCCACCGTGTCATTCTTGCCGACGCGAACCTGTACTCCATGGGCGACCAGCCAGCCGCGGTGTTCGAGGTAAAAGGCCATCAGCTTTTCGGCATAGCGGCCGAGCCGCGCGAAGGGCTTCAGGTCGAGGTACGCGTGCAGCGTGCCGGGCTCCTGGTCGAGCCCGGTGAGCCAGGCTTCTATAGCCCCGTCCACGGCGCCGACGCTGGCAATGCGGCCAGCCCATTCCGCGGAATGCGGATCGAGCAGATCAGGTGAGTCCAGCAGCCACGCGAGGGTGCGCACGTGCGGATCGTTCAGATGGTTCCAGCGGCGATGGAACCGGGCTTGAAAACCAGGTGTGCCGGTTTCAGCAGAGACCGGCATAGGTTGCCATCGCAAGACAAAGATCGGCCCACGCCTTTTTCTTGTCTACCATGTTGCGCAGCAGGTAAGCCGGATGATAGGTGACGATCAGCGGTCGATCCGCATAGCGATGCACCGTCCCGCGCAACTTGGAAACCGGTGTTTCGGCATCCAGTCCGAGCAGGGAAATGGCTGCGATCTTGCCAAGTGCCACGATGATCGACGGCTGGATCAGCGCGATCTGTCGTTCGAGATAAGGGATGCAGGCAGCCGTCTCGGCCGACGTCGGCGGACGGTCGCGGCCGGTCTCGTCGGTCGGGCGGCACTTGACGATATTGGCGATGTACGCATTGGCACCTCGCCGCAATCCCATGGCGAGCATCATGTTGTCGAGCAGCTTTCCCGCCTGCCCGACGAACGGTTCGCCGCGCTGGTCTTCGTTGCGGCCGGGGCCTTCGCCGACAAACAGCCATTTTGCCTTCTCGTCGCCCACGCCGAATACCGTGTTGGTACGGCCGTTGCAGAGTCCGCACCTGGTACATCCGGCGACGGTGGACTTGAGCTGCATCCAGTCCATATGCGCAACTTCGGATTGACCCGTCACGGTTGCGGGAGCGATGCCGGTTTCTAACGTCTCGGCCAAGGGTGCGCCAACGGACAGGTCTCCGAACGCGTCGACTGGCTCGATCACCGGCATGGAAGGCTCTGCGAGAGCCTGCGTTTCCGCAGCGGGTGCGGCGGGTGCAGCGCGGCTCCGCCACAATGGTTCGATGCCCATCTCCTGCAGGAAAGCGGCACGACGTTCCGGTGTACCTGTCATAGCTGGAATCTCATGACAATCGCATCCTCGCGCGTGTTGTCAGCCGCGGGATAATAGCCCTTGCGCACGCCGATCTGGATAAAACCATAACGCTGGTACACCGCCAGCGCCCGCACGTTCGATGGACGCACTTCGAGGAGAATAGAGTGCATACCCTTCTCGCGGGCCACGTCGGCCACTTTGTCGAGTTGCATGCGGCCGATACCCTTGCCGTGCAGGTCGCGCCGCACGCTGATGTTCAGAAGATGGGCTTCGTCCACAGCGAGCATCAGCAGGAAATAGCCGACCAGCGTCCCGTTGGAATCGCGCAAGGTCCACGTTTCATAGCCGCTGTAAAGCGAATCGAGGAAATTGCCGCGGGTCCAGGGATGGGGATAGACATCGTTCTCGATGGTCAGCACCTCCGGCAGGTCGCTGACCTGCATGGGTGCGAACTGCAAGGATGGCAACGCCGGCGACTCACCGGATGCTTTATAGACTGCGCTCATGCCGACGCCTTTGCCAGACGTTCAACTGTCGTCATCGCCACCTTGTTGCGCAGGTAAACCGGTTGCGCTTCGCGCGCGCTAATGCTGCGTCCCGCTTCCAGCTCGGGTTCCGCGAGCCGGACAATTTGCGCCGCATGCGGGACGATGTCGGCCTGCACCTTGCCGGCGAACGGCATCGCCTCGAACGCTGATGCATAGGCCGTCAATCCATTACCGCATGCGACCACCTCGCCTGTAGCGATCACCATCGAGGGCGCCGACAGGGTCGGCTCGGTCACTGCCTGCCATCCGTCCTGGTAGCGGTACTGTGCCCAGTAGACTTCCTCCATGCGCGCGTCGAGCACGACCAGCACGTCACTGGCGCCGCAAGCATCGCGGCATGCCTGCGCCATCGCCAGCAGCGTCACGACTGGAACCACCGGAAAATCGTGCCCGAACGCGAGACCTTGCGCCACACCGCATGCCGTACGCACGCCGGTAAACGATCCCGGCCCGGCGCCGAAGGCGATCGCGTCGCACTGTTTCAGCGCAATGCCTTCCTGCGTCAGCAATGCCTGCACCATCGGCAACAGGGTTTGTGAATGGGTTTGCACACCCGACGCCTCATGCGCCAGCACCTGCCCATTGCGGAGCAAGGCGACGGAAGCCAGGTCGGAGGAGGTTTCGATGGCAAGAATGGTTCGCATGCCGGTATTTTACAGTGACAGGCAAGCTAAATTTCGTACCATCGCTGCCGTTAACAAAGAAAGAATCGGAGGAAACCATGGAAGTCAATAACATTGCGGCTCTTGCCACCACTCTCGCCAGCACAGCAACGAACCAGGCGGTCGGCGTCGCCGTGCTGAAGAAAGCCATGGATATCCAGGCCAGCAGTGCAATGGCAATGCTGGAAGCACTGCCGCCGGCGCCATCAGTCAACCTTCCCCCGCATCTCGGACAAAACGTCAATACGACTGCCTGATTGTCCGCGAAGTTTCCAGGCGAACCCGGGTCCACACGGCAAGCCCCTGCAGGGCTGTGGCTGTGGCTGCGGCTGTGGCTGTGGCTGTGGCTGTGGCTGTGGCATTGGCCTTCGGCCTTCGCCTTGCCTTACAATAGTCACACCTCGAACTGCCCGCCTCATCCCTTATGCCTTCACCCTGCATGCCCCTGGAAAACGACAACCACGCCCAACTGGCCAAGTGGCTGGATGGAGATGCATGGGTGGTTGCGTGCCTGTGTGCAGCATGGTGCGACACCTGCCGCAGCTACAGGAACAGCTTTGAACACCTGGCTGCGATGCATCCCGACAAGCATTTCGTCTGGATCGATATCGAAGACCAGTCGGATTTCATTGGCGATATCGATGTCGAGAATTTTCCGACCTTGCTGATCCAGCGCGGCGAAGTGGTGGCCTTCTTCGGCACTGTCCTGCCGGACGTGAAGCTCGCCGACCGCCTGATCAATGCACAGGCCGAACTGAGCGACGAGGAATTGCGCAGGCAGGCCGCAAGCTCCTCGGAGCGCGCCGAGTGGCAACGCATCTGCAACCTGCGCACGCGGCTCCGCGAGACTTCCGACTAAGGTTGTTCAAGCCCCAGGGTGCGAAAGCGCTTGCCCCACAGTAAGGCATTCGCTACACGAGCAACCGCAGATCAGTGTGCCGGAAACGCCGATTTCAACCTGGAGGAAGCAGCGACGGATTTTCTGTCAGGAGTTTTTTCAGGCGTACTGGATTTCGTGCATTCTCCGAATCAAGTTTTGCGGCGATTGGGCATGCTCTCCGCTTGAATAATTTGCAAGAACGGAGAGCACGCCGTTTGGCGATTCCCGGGAATTGACTGCATGAGCCAAAACTTTTTCCAGCCCTTCGTCATCCTTCTGCTGGTGACCGATCCTGTCGGCAACGTGCCTCTCTTCGTGAGCGCCTTGTCGCATGTCCCGGCCGAACGGCGCGCCACGGTCGTGATCAGGGAATGCGCGATCGCCTTTGTGATCCTGCTGCTGTTCATGTTTTTCGGACGCCACTTCCTGCTCGCCGTGCAACTGACCGACATCTCGCTGCGGATCGGCGGTGGCGTGATCCTGTTCCTGATTGCGCTGCGCATGGTATTTCCCCAACCTGGCGGTGTATTCGGCGATGGCGAGGCGGACGACCATGAACCCTTCATCGTACCCTTGGCGATTCCGGCGCTCGCGGGACCGTCGGCGCTGGTCACTGTCCTGCTATTTTCCTCGAGCAGCGCAATCGAAAGCCTCTTGCATGTGGCTGTCCTTTCGCTAGTGGCGGTGGTGTGGCTGGTGGTTTTGCTGAGCGCGGAGCGGATGCAGCGCGTGCTCGGTGCGCGCGTGATGACTGCGGTCGAGCGCCTGATGGGATTGATCCTGACGGCAATGGCGGTGGAGATGCTGCTGGCCGGGGTTCGAGCCTACGTCAAATCCCTTTGAGAAAATCCCCTTTGCTTCAAGCTGTTGCGAGAGCTTTTAAATGTATTGCATGAGAATCCGGAAAATCACGGAAATACAAGTACTTGCAGGACCTTGTTCGCAATGCTTGTGAACTTGCTCCTTTCACGTACCCGATCAAAGATACGCGCAAATCCAGTCCGCCAGGTCGGCTTCGTCCACCCTGCCGGCGCTGAGATCCGTGATGACGCGCACTGCGTCCTCCTGGGGAGCGTTCAAGCGCCACTCATTCGAATACAGGAAAAGACCAAGGGCAAGCAACGCCGCCCGTTCGTTGCATAAGAGGAATGGCCGGTATTTCAGGATGCCTGTCGCGTAGGCTGCCGCGATGGCAGCGATATCCACCGCTTCGAGCGCCGCAAGGTGCAAGGGATAAGCCAGCGCCGCATCCAGCAGCACTTCATCGCAGGGCCCGGCGTCTTCCCCGATTTCTTCAAGGCTTTCCTGATGCAGCAGAAGCAGCGCGGCCCGGTCGATCGAGTTCAGGTTCATTCGGTCAGGGCGCGCAAGGCCTGGGCATAGTCATCGATGAACTCGCGGCCTGCATCGATCTGCCCCTGCAAGGCGGGATCGTGCGGGGAAAGAAGCAGGCCTTCGGCCGTTTCGATGAGATATACCGTGTCGCCAGCACCTCGCCCGAGCTTCGCAAGCACATCTTTCGGTAGTACCAGCCCCGCACCACCGTCGATCCGAATCAATTTGAGCGCATGCATGGCGACCTCCCGGCCATCAGGACAGGTCCCATCTTATCGACGGGGTGCAAAAAATCAATGGGCATGAAAAAGCCGGTTGAAGCCGGCCTTTTCTCACACCGCCGGATTGCGCCAACGGCAGATTCATCAAGAGACTTCTTCGTACAGCGGCAATGTCAGGAATTCGGCAAATTTTTCCGCCGTCGACATCTGTTCAAAGATCTGCGCCGCGCGATCGTAGGTGGCACCCTCGCCAACCACTTCCTTCACCTTCTTCAATTCTTCCGGAATCATCGTGCGCACCATGTCAGCGGTTACCTTGCGACCGTCTTCCAGCACGCCCTTCGGCGAGCGGATCCACTGCCAGACCTGCGAGCGGCTGATCTCGGCGGTGGCTGCATCTTCCATCAGGTTGTGAATCGGCACGCAGCCATTCCCGGCCAGCCAGGCGCCGAGGTAATGGATACCGACATGAATGTTCATGCGCAGCCCTGCTTCTGTGATCGGCTTCTCGGGCTGGAACTCCAGCAGGTCGGCCGCCGTCACGCTCACGTCCGGACGCTGCTTGTCGATCTGATTCGGCCTGGCGCCCAGGACCTTTCTGAATTCGGTCATCGCCAGCTCGACCAGCCCGGGATGGGCGACCCAGCCGCCGTCATAGCCGTCAGAAGCGTCGCGCGCCTTGTCTGCACGCACGCCGGCCATCGCTGCATCGTTCTTAGCCGGATCGTTCTTGATCGGGATCAGGGCCGACATGCCGCCAATTGCCGGCGCGTTGCGCTTGTGGCAGGTCTTGAGCAAGAGCAGCGCGTACGCGCGCATGAAGGGTGAGGTCATCGTGACCTTGGCGCGGTCGGCCAGGCAGAAGTTTTTGTCGACCTTGAACTTCTTGATGCAGGAGAAGATGTAATCCCAGCGGCCGGCGTTCAGACCGGCGCTATGCTCGCGCAACTCGTACAAGATCTCGTCCATCTCGAAGGCGGCGAGAATGGTTTCGATCAGCACGGTCGCCTTGATCGAGCCCTGCGGAATGCCGAGTTCATTCTGGGTCATGACGAAAATGTCGTTCCACAGGCGGGCTTCGAGATGCGATTCCATCTTCGGGAGATAGAAATACGGACCGGCGCCGCGCGCAAGCTGCTCCTTCGCATTGTGGAACATGAAGAGCGCAAAATCGAAGATGCCGCCGGAGATGCGCTTGCCATCGAGCAGGACGTGCTTTTCATCCAGGTGCCAGCCGCGCGGACGCACGATCAGGGTCGCAGTCTTGTCGTTCAGCGCATAGGTCTTGCCGCCCTGCTCCAGCGAGATCGTCCTGCGCACCGCTTCGATCAGGTTGAGCTGGCCGGTAATCTGGTTGTCCCAGTTCGGTGTGTTGGAGTCTTCGAAGTCGGTCATGTAGCTGTCCGCTCCGGAGTTCAGCGCGTTGATGATCATCTTGCGCTCGACCGGCCCGGTGATTTCCACGCGGCGGCATTCCAGCGCCTTCGGGATCGGGGCGATCTTCCAGTCGCCTTCTCGGATGTGTTCCGTATCCGGCAGGAAGTCGGGGCGCTCGCCCGCATCCAGCCGCCTGGCGCGCTCGGCACGGGCGACCAGCAGTTCCTGACGGCGCGGTTCGAAAGCGCGCTGCAGTCTGGCGACCAGCGCCAGTGCTTCGGGAGTCAGGACCTTTTCGTATCCTGGTTTGATCTCGGCCTGGATTTCCATGCCGGCAGGGAGTTGCAGAGCCATTTCGTTCTCCTTCGAAGAAATCCGGATGTCAGAACGTCTTGTAAAAATAGAACGCGGTGAGGGTGAAGCCGATCACGATGATGAAGCGGCGCAGCCAAGCCGCCGGGATCTTGCGCGCAATGGTCGCGCCCCAGTAGCCGCCCAGGGTTGCCGTAGCGAGCATGATGAGGGTGTACGGCCAGCTGATGGCGCCGGCGATGACGAATGTCAGCACGGTGACGCTGTAAATGATCGCGGACAGCAGGTTCTTGATAGCGTTGATCTCATGCACGTCGTCATGTCCGGACATGGCCAAGCTGGCGAGCATCAGGATGCCCATGCCTGCGCCGAAGAAACCGCCATAGACGGAGACCACGGCTTGCCCGGCGAGTGACGCCGGGCTATTGCCGGGCTCAGCCGCATCATGTCCGCGCAGCAGGGCTGACAGGTGGCCGGAAAATGCGAAGAGTATGGTAGCGAACAGCAGCAGCCAGGGAATCAGCCTGGAGAATGTCGCGTCCTTGGTCGCTAGCAAAAGCAGGCCGCCACCAATGCCCCCGATGAACGAGACGATACCCATCGGGATCAGATAGCGCTTGTACCGCGCCAGTTCCTTGCGATAGGCCCAGGCGCCCGACAGGCTGGCAGGCCACAAGGCGACCGAGTTGCTCGCGTTGGCTGTCACTGGTGGCACGCCGACAGCGAGCAATGCGGGGAAGGAAAAGAAGGTGCCCCCGCCGGCAACGGAGTTCATCGCGCCCGCGCAAAAGGCCGCGATGCCGACAAGAGCGATTTGCCAGGCGCTCATCGGGCACCGCCAGTCTGCTTCCGTACGGACTGCATCGGCAGGCTCATGCCGGTCACGTCCTGCATTACGTTGAAAGGGTGTGCGCCGAACACTATCTCGCGGGCGTCATGTGTCATGGTCTGAATGAACATTGTGTCAATGAATGTATGCCGATCGTGAATGCCTCAGAGTATATTCAATAAAAATTCACATAAACATCAAGAATAGTCACTTTATTCTTGCGAATTAGTATTGAATCCATTACCTTCCGAACATGGACCAGTTCAAGCAGATTTCCACTTTCGTCGAGGTTGCCAGCCGCGGAAGTCTTTCCGCTGCGGCACGCGCGGAGGGCATTGCGCCCGCGATGATCGGACGACGGCTCGATGCGCTGGAGGAGCGGCTTGGCGTGAAACTGCTGCAACGGACCACTCGCAAGCTCGCACTGACCAATGAGGGATTGGCATTCCTGGAAGACTGTCAGCGCATCCTCGCCGACCTCGAAAACGCGGAAGCCGCCGTCTCCGAACGCAGCGCGAAGGCAAGTGGTCATCTTTCGATTTCCGCGCCAGCCGGTTTCGGACGCCAGCATGTCGCACCGCTCATCCCCTCGTTCCTCGCGGAGCATAGAGACGTGACGGTCACACTGAATCTGAACGACCGTGTGGTGGATTTGATCGGAGAAGGTATCGACGTCGCCATCCGCATTGCCGCATTGTCAGACTCCAACCTGATCGGCGTGAAGCTGGCCGACAACAAGCGGGTCGTGGTTGCCGCGCCTTCCTACATCAAGAAAAACGGCGCGCCGAAGTCGCTCGATGACCTCGCCAGGCACAACTGCCTGGCCATCAGCAGCGAAGGCAGCCAGCGAGGCTGGACCTTTCGCCAGGCCGGCAAGAATGTCACGCTGAAAGTGAGCGGAAACATGGTCTGCAACGATGGTGCAGTCCTGCACGACTGGGCCTTGTCGGGCAAAGGACTTGCATGGCGCTCGATGTGGGAGGTCAGCAATGCCATCGAAGCGGGACAACTAATGACCGTCCTCGACGAGTTCGCCGCGCCCGGCAATGACATCTATGCTGTTTTCGCGCAACGTCAGCATCTTCCCTTGCGCATCCGCGCTTTCGTCGACTTTCTTCGTCACACCTATTCCCAACCTGAGTACTGGCGCAAGGCCTGAGAGGTCTGTCTCAGACCGCCAGTACGGGTTTGCTTGCACCTCTTTCACTTAACAGGTGCAAGGTTTTCACCCATTGCCTTCCGAATGCATGCCATCATCAAGATGAACATTTCCAATCGGAAATTTCACTTGGAGACTGGAAGCGATTCCCCCAAATAACACTTGACGATTAAGTACAGCAAAGGAGACAACAAATGAAAATCTTGTTCAGGATGCTTGCCTTGATACTGGCTGCCGGCTTTGTCGCCGGTACCGCTTGCGCCGCCGAACGCGCCACGGCTGAGGAAGCCAGCTCACTGGTGAAGAAGGCCGTTAGCTATCTCAAGGCCAACGGAAAGGAAAAGGCATTTGCCGCATTCAATGATCCGAAGGGCGAGTTTGTCGATCGCGATCTCTATATCTTCGTCTACGACATGCAAGGCACCAACCTCTCGATCGGCAACGGTAATGCGTCGAAAATGGTCGGTAAAAACCTGATTGACATGCGTGATGCCGACGGCAAATACATTATTCGCAGTTTCGTCGAAGTCCTGAACGCGAAGGGCAAGGGATGGGTCGATTACAAATGGCCGAACCCGATGACCAAGAATGTGGAATCGAAGTCGAGCTATGTCGAGAAAGTCGACAACATGATTGTTGGTGCAGGATTTTTCAAACCGTAGGCGCCGTCTTCAACGTCTTAGACGTCCCGAAAAACGGCCGATTTCGATCGGCCGTTTTTGCTTTCTAAAACTGGATGCCGATACGCAACGCACCCCAATGCTTGCCGTTGACCATGAGCGGCACCGACAGGTCCTTCATGACGGCATGGACGCCGCCTCCCATATCGCGGCGGTAAGTTTGCAGGAGGAATTTCCTGCGGCTCTTGATCGCGGCAGATTCGGTGCGGCCGGTGAAGAATCGGCGATTGCGCGAGTTCGCCTGGTTCCAGACCGGATCACTGCCTTGGGGCTTGGAAAATTTTCGGTTATGGGTCGGAATATAGCAGTGACTATCCGTCACCACGCCGAACACCACTTTCGGCGACCAGGTCAGAATGTCTTCCAGGATATTCGGCAGCACCTTCTCGCAGTAGGGTGTGAAGCGCGTCATGAACTGCTCCGGGTTCGTACCGGGAATGGGCTGGTGCTTGCCGTCGAACAGATCGGCTTCCGACAGTTGGCCGCTGCGCACACCCTCTTCCAGCAATGCGCAGATCTTCCCGGCCGCTCCCAGCGCGGCCTCGATCAAGGGTGTGTCCTCGGTCTGGATTCCGCTCTCGGCAGTCATTTCAATCAGCGATTCGGACAGGGACAGAAAACCTTCGGTACGCTTGCGGGCGCTCTGCAATGCAGTCGCCGTACCGGTAACCTGCTCCGACAAGCCGCGCACCGAATCGAGCACGCCGGCGCAACCCTCGAGATTTTTCTTTGCCGTGGTGGCGATGCCCGCGACGCCGCGCTCCACCTCGGAAACAGCTGCATGGAATGAACTGTTTTCTGAATCATCCTTGCGATCGCGCCCCCGCGACTGGATATCGTTCGCCAGCGCTTTGATACGTGCGTCCAGTTGCGTGACCGTGCTCATGATGAGCTTGGACGATTGTTCCACCTTGGCGGCCAGATCCCTGACGGCATCCGCGACGACACCGAAACCGCGCCCTGCCTCGCCGGCCCTTTTCGCCTCGACCGAGGCATTGAATGCCACCAGCCTCGTCTGCAAGGCGATCTGCGTAATTTCGTTGGCGGCGTCGGCGACTTCGGACAGGTTGTCCGTCACGGCGATCACGCCCTGGCCGATCTGCTCGACGGTTTCGCGCGCATGCCGCACCGATTCATTGCTGACCTTGGTCGCTTCCTCGATGGCAAGATTGGCATGGACCATCGCATCGATCTCAGCGGCAAGGGTCTTGAATGTTTCCGCCTGCTGGCGGCTCATCAGCGCGAGATCGTCGATCAGGCCATTGAGGTTGGCCGACTCCTTGCCCAGGCCCGATGCCTGGTGTGCTACATCGCTGACGATGCGTTCGAGGTCGGGAGAAGATGAAGCGGATGTCGGTTCGACCGCAGGTTCGGCCGGAGGCGCCGCCCTGCGAAATCTGAGAATCATGATGACTAGTCCCCTGTCGGCTTTTTTGTTGCGTATCGTAAAACCCGAAGCGGAATAGGTCAATGGAATAGGTCAATGGAGTAGGGGTATTCCTGCGATATGATACATACAACGCTTGACCTGCCAGGATCGTCAGGATCATGAGCAATCTTCTCCATTTCCCCACACATGATGGTGCCATGCGTGCCATGCTGCTGGATGCGCCGCATACAACCCTGCGCCTGGCGCGCATACCCATCCCCTTCCCCGCCGATAATGAAGTCCTGATTCGCGTGACTGCCTGCGGCGTCTGTCGAACCGACCTGCACATTGCTGACGGCGAATTGCCTCCGCATAAGTCGCCCCTGGTCATGGGGCATGAAATCGTTGGCGAGGTGGTGCACGTGGGGCTGTTCGCGCACCAGTTTTCCGTCGGCGATCGTGTCGGCGTACCCTGGCTGGGCGGGAGTTGCCATCAATGCACCTTTTGCGCGGCGCATCGGGAAAACCTTTGTGATGAAGCGGTGTTTACGGGCTATGACCGTGATGGCGGCTATGCTGAATATGCGATTGCCGATGCCCGTTATTGCTTCCTGCTGCCTGATCGTTATGACGACCTGCATGCCGCGCCCCTGCTCTGCGCCGGGCTGATCGGTTATCGCGCTTACAGCATGGCGGGAAACGGGCGAAGGCTGGGCTTGTACGGGTTCGGCGCCGCGGCACACATCATCGCCCAGGTTGCGTGCCAGCAAGGCCGGGAAGTCTATGCGTTCACGCGGCCTGGCGATCTCCGTTCTCAGGAATTCGCGCGCTCGCTCGGCGCAGTATGGGCGGGAGATTCGACTACGGCGCCGCCGGCTCCATTGGATGCAGCAATCATCTTTGCGCCGGCCGGCGCGCTCGTGCCGCAAGCGCTTGCCGCGACGTGCAAGGGTGGAGTCGTGGTGTGTGCCGGCATCCATATGAGCGACATTCCGGCCTTCGCCTATTCGCTGCTTTGGGGAGAGCGCACGGTATGTTCGGTGGCTAATTTGACACGTGCGGATGGCGAGGCATTTTTTGCACTGGCCGCTGCGATGGAGATACGAACCTCACCGCTGGCGTTTCCGCTGGAACAGGCCAATGAAGCGCTGGCTGCCTTGCGCGCAGGAAAATTCGACGGTGCGGCCGTCCTGTTGCCGCGCTGATGCGCAAGAAGTGAAAGGAAATTAATACCGGCGGCGATTCGCTTTTACATATTCGCCGCGCATAAAAAAATCCCCGGCATGCCGGGGATTTTTGTTCTGCTGGATGCAGCCTGCGGAAATTACAGCGGCTGGATCGCGGAAGCTTGCTTGCCCTTCGGGCCGGTCGTCACTTCGAAGGAAACACGTTGGTTTTCCTTCAGCGACTTGAAGCCATTGGACTGGATCGCGGAGAAGTGCGCGAACAAATCTTCGCCGCCTTCGTCCGGAGTAATGAAGCCAAAACCTTTAGCGTCGTTGAACCACTTGACAGTACCTGTTGCCATTTCAATTCCTATTACAGTGTTAATGGGCTTTCGCCCGGTAGATCCTTTGAAGCAAGAAGAGGAATGACAGACCAATACTGCACTACTAGCTCAAACTTCAATCGGTGGCGCATTGTAACCCATATGCGGAAAGCGATGTAAACATATTTTTCCGTTTTTTCTCCAGTGAAAAACCGGGCATCTCCCCTTCAAGTTGCCCTTGCCCGCCCGCGATCCGCGCCAGGTTTGGCATGCTTGCTGCTTGTGCAAAAGCCAATCATGCCATTTTCCCAACTCTCATCATGCAACGCTCATTTTCCGCCGTAAATTCCACTAGCAGGAGTACAGGTTTGCCGGCGAGCCGGTCGGCAATCCCCAATAACGATTCGTACCGCGAACGCGCAGGCTTGCGGGATACCCTGCATGAGTCATTTGGCATCGACCATTTGCGTCCGGGCCAGCGGGAAGTGATTGAAAGCGTGCTGCATAAACACAATACGCTCGCCATCATGCCGAGCGGCGCGGGCAAGTCGTTGTGCTACCAGCTTCCCGCACTGAAAATGCCGGGCATGACCATTATCGTATCGCCGCTGATTTCGCTGATGAAGGACCAGGCGGGGAAACTGGAGAGCGCGGGCTTTCCCACACATGAAGTCAACAGCACCTTGAGCACGCGGGAAGAAGAAACGGTGATGGAGGGTATCCGGCAGGCGGACAGTGAATTCATTTTCGCCACACCTGAACGCATGTCCGACCCTGATTTCCTTGCAGCGCTCGGGCAAGGCGAGGTGAGCCTGTTCGTGATCGACGAAGCGCATTGCATTTCGCAATGGGGCCATGATTTCCGCCCTACCTACCTGCAGCTCGGCGCAGCTATCAAAGCGCTCGGGCATCCCACAGTGCTGGCGCTGACCGCGACGGCGAAGGATGAGGTGATCGAGGACATTGGCAAGCAACTCGGGCTGGATGACATGCAGGTCATCAATACCGGCATCTACCGGCCAAATCTGCATTACCGTGTCATCGTTACAACCGACGAAGCGGAAAAACTGGAACAGACGGTGCACCTTGTGCGGGAGAGCCACGGTTCGGGGATCGTGTATACCGCGACCGTGAAGGCCGTGGAGCAGGTGCACCAGCTCCTGCAGCAGGCGGGCGAAAGCGTCACCTTCTACCACGGCCAGTTGCCGGCGAAGGTCCGGACGCAGAACCAGGACAGCTTCATGTCCGGAGCCAGTCGGGTCATGGTGGCAACGAATGCGTTCGGCATGGGCATCGACAAACACGACATACGCTTCGTGATCCACAGCCAGATCCCCGCCAACCTCGAGGCCTACTACCAGGAGTCCGGTCGTGCCGGACGGGACGGCGAGCCGGCGGAATGCACGCTGCTCTATTTCGCCAAG
The DNA here is from genome assembly GCF_035254685.1 of Noviherbaspirillum sp. GTDB lineage: Bacteria > Pseudomonadota > Gammaproteobacteria > Burkholderiales > Burkholderiaceae_D > Noviherbaspirillum. The sequence continues at coordinate 60,779 of NZ_DATFAI010000018.1, forward strand.
GACAAGCAGGTGCAACAATTCTTTCTTGCGCGCCGCTATCCGGGCGTTGACGACCTGAACACCGTGTATAACGCACTGCAGTCGCTGGCGACGGAGCACGACCACATTTCATTTTCCGAGTTGCGCAATACGCTCGAACAGGTGCCGGAAACGCGCCTGCAGGTGGCGCTCAAGCTGCTGCGCGACGGTGGTCTGGTCGAGCAGGACAACCAGCTCGATTACAGGCTGACAAAGCGGCACATCAAGAACCGGGAGCTCACGCAGCTTGCCGACACCTATCGCGAAAAAAGTGCGCACGACCATGAAGCGCTGGAGCACATCGTCTTCTATGCGCAGACTGGGTTCTGCCGCTGGAAAGTCATGCTCGAGTATTTCGGCGAACATGTGGAATGGTCACATTGCGGCGTGTGCGACAACTGCCTGCGACCGCCGGAACAGAAGCTCAGTCCGGAGCATGTGCGGGAGCACATACCGCCTTCCCTGCAGAAAGAAAAGCCGCCGCTGCCGCAGCCCGGCAGCGCGGTGAAAGTGCCGAAATATGGCGAAGGCCGCGTGGTGTCCCTGGCCGATGACAAGGTGACCATCACTTTCCCGAACAGCGAAACCAGGACCTTCCTGCGCGATTACGTGACGCCCACGTGATGCGGCACAATCAGGCAAATCAGCGCGCAGCCTTGCGTATTTTCTTGGTATCGAACATGCGTTTGTCGGCGATCTTCAGCAGTGCATCGACATCTTCGCCATCCTCGGGGAACATGGCCCAGCCGATTGACACGCCGACACTGGCCGTACCATGCTCGAGCTGCACCGGCTCCTCGACGATGCGGCGGATCTTTTCCTCGGTGGCGATGACGCCGTCCGCCGCCGTCACGCCCTTGAGCAGGACGACGAATTCGTCTCCGCCATAGCGCGCCACCACATCGGTCACGCGCACCGATTCCTTCAGGCGCGTTGCCACGGTGACCAGCACCTTGTCGCCGGCACCATGGCCGTAGTGGTCGTTGACCCGCTTGAAGTGATCCAGGTCGATGAACAGCAGCGCAAAGCTGGGGCGCTCGCCGGTATTCTGCGCGAGCTGCCGCCGCAGGAAGCCGATCTGCGCGATCAGCGATGCGCGGTTGAACACTGCGGTGAGCTTGTCGATGCGCAGGTTGTGCTCCATTTCCCGGAAACTCGTGGCGAGCTGGCCGATCTCGTCGTGGCGACGGATGTTCAGCGATGGCATCGGTTCGCCGTCGCCGATCTTCCTAGCGGCTTCGGTGAGGTTGCGGATGTCGCGCAGCACGCGGTCAAGGACAACCAGGCCGAGCATCAGCGCGACGACCACGCAAACAAGAGCGATGACCAGCCCATGGACGAAGCTGCGCGTTACGCCGCCCATGAAGTCGACGCGCGGTACCGCTACGACGGTCACCCAGTCGACACCATATTTTTCGCCCAGCGCGGACGCGGCGATCTCGAGATAGCCGTTGGGGGTCACGAGTTCCTTCGCATGCACCGAACCGGCGACCGCCCTTGCGCTTTTCCACTCGCGCACCTTGGCATAGGCATCCCTGATGAGCGGCGTCTGCATCTCGTCGATGCGCATCCGTTCCGGCTCGCCGTTGACCATCTTGAACGGCAGTTCGGCACCGGAAGTGGCGATCATGAAGCCGTCGCCGTCCATGACGAAGGCAATGCCGTTTTCGCTGACTTTCACCGTGCGCAGGAAATCAGTCAGCGCCTTGAGCGTCACATCGGTAGCCATCACGCCCGCATGCGAATGGTCGGCGCGGAAGACGGGCTTGGCCAGCGTGATGGTCGGCTCCTTCGACGTGAAATCGCTATAGACCGGCGACCAGACGGGTTTCGTCGCGCCGGCGGCAAGCTTGTACCAGGGGCGCGTGCGCGGATCGTAATTGTCCGTGCGCAGCAGGCGCGTGCGGTCGCCCGGGCGGGTCACTCCATAGACGCTCCGCTCCGGCGCATGCGGCTCGCGCAGGTAGAGTTCGACGAAGTCCTTGTTGACGCGGTTGACGCCGACGAAGCGGCCATCTTCGCCGCCGAAAAACACATAGTTGTTGACGTCCATGAACAAGCCGCTGGCCACCCACAGGCGCGGCTCCAGCGCGGCGAGGTCGTCGGAAAACGGTTGTGCCCTGGGCAGGGTCTGCGGATCCGGATCGATTGCGTTCAGGGCCGTCAATGCGCCGGCAAGGTGCTGTTCGGTGGCAGCGTTGATGCGGTGGACGATGTCCATCATGACGCGGTGGGCCAGTTCGCTGACAGCCTTTTCCCCCGCCTGGTAGGAGACCCAGCCGATGGTGGCGGATACGAATATCACAAGCAGGACGAACGGCAGCACGAGCTGCCGACGCAACGAGGATTTGTTCATGAGTCCCCTCGAAAAGGAACAAGGCCATTCGCATGGCCCTGTCTTTTTTATTCTTGAGAAAGATTATACCTCGGCAACACAAAAAATTACTTTAATGCAACGTCGAGCATAAAAAAGTCAGAGCTCCTGCCTGCTGCAACAACTGGTTACATTTATTGAAAAAATCATATCACCATTGATATTTATCAAAGATTGCATAGGCACTTAACGTCCCCCGCTTCCTCAAAATAGCCGTGTATGTATTTACAACTATATTTTCTTGAGAGGAATCAGTATGAAATACTCAGTATTGCTTGCGGCGCTACTAGCCGCGTTGACATTAGGTGCGTGCGAGAAGAAGGAAGCAGGCACGACTGGAGGCACGGGAGCCGCCACTTCGGGCAGCACCGGCGGAACATCCAGCGGAACTGCCGGAAGTACCGGTTCCACGGGTAGCACGGCTGGCAGCACAGCTGGGGGAACCAGTACGACACCTGGCAGCACCAGCGAGAGCACGCCGAGCACCGGCGCGACAGGAAGCACGCCTGGCAGCGCGGCCGGCACGACCGGAAGCACCACGCCCGGCACAAGCGGCAGTGACACGAGCGGCGCCGGAAGCAGCACGGGCGGCACCAGCGGCTCGACCACTGGCGGAACCAGCGGCGCAACGGGCGGCACGAGTGGTACCACTAGCGGTACGAGCGGCTCCACCGGCGGGACAAGCGGAAGTACGAGTGGCGGCATGAGCGGTGGTACTAGCGGCAGCACGAGTGGTACAAGCGGCAGCGCCAGCGGAACCAGCGGCACGTCCGGCAGCAGCTCCACCACTCCCGGCAAATAATCCTCGCAGCCTGGCAGCCAGATAAGGCAAGGGCAGCGTGACGCGCAAGCATGCGCAGTTACGCTGCCTTTTTCATGCCCGCCAGGAATCGGTAACGGGCTCGATGCGCAATTCTCCCTGCACCATTGGTTTGACGAGAATCCGGTAGGTGTCGATGTCGAAGCTTCGGCGCGTCGCGCGTCTGACAGGAGGAGTGCCATTCACTTTGTCGATGGAGCCGACATAGAACCAGCGGTCGATGATGTGGATCTGCTTCCAGCCGTCGCCGCATTCCTCCACGATGCCCATCGGCCCGGGATAGGGCCAGGCCACCACCCGCATTTCTTGCAGCGCCGCCTTCAGCCGCAGGTAATGCGTCTCTGCGGATTCTTCCCCGGTACAGGCGCCACGGCAGCGTGAAATCTGCCGCGCAAAGCAGGCACGTCCGCGCACGGGAGTCTCGAGGCCCGTCACGGCCGGGCACAATTCCTCTGCTTCGACAATTTCCCGCAGCTTTTCCAGCGCAGCCTTGCGGGTCGCGAACAAGCCATACAGGTCCGCCGTCTTCGCGAAATCATAATCGCGCGCATACACGATTTCCGGCGCCGACTTCACATCCCTGTTCAAGCGCAGCGTGCACATTTCACGCGTGCGGCGCAGTTTCTTGTTATGCAGCGGCTGCAATTCCTTGATCAGGCGCGACTCCAGCAGCAATGCTCCGATTTCGCCGGCAGTGCGGCGGAATTCCACGCGGCGGCTTGCCCGCAGCATGCGTGCCTCTTCCGGCGTGCGCAGGTGCGACAGTACGCGAACGCGAATGTTGACACTCTTGCCAATGTAGAGCGGCCGATCCTGCTCATCGCGAAAGATGTAGATGCCCGGCTTGGCGGGCAAGGCATCGAGGCTGGTGCGGTCGATGTGATGCGGGTATTCGAAAGCGTCCGCAGGATCGGGCTTGACCAGAAGACCGACGGAAGTGATGCGGGCTTGCATGAAATCAGTTCCTTACATTACGAATTTGACTAAGGGGTAGCCACGAAGTACTGTATATTTATACAGTACAAATGACAATGAAATGCATCCATCAAGAAACACTAGGAGGTCCGGATGTCTGCTTTAGTTTCCAGCATGGCGCTACCGGGTACAGAAAAGGGAATGGCCATCCCCTTCCCGCATGCCGTCTGGCGCGCCAACCAGATGGGTTCGTACCAGGCGGCCGTCACATCCACTGGCCATCATGTGCTCGATACCGAGCTGCCCAACGGCGGCTGGCCGAGCGCAGTCCTGATGGAATTGCTGTTGCAGCAAGCCGGTATCGGCGAGATGCACCTGCTGCGTCCGGCCCTGGACGCGATCGCAAAAAGCCGCCGCATCGCGCTGGTCCAGCCGCCCCATCTGCCGCAAGTCGCCGCCTGGACCTCCTGGGGATTGCCCGCCGAACGGCTGCTGTGGGTCAGGACCACGCGCAGCGCCGATGCCCTGTGGTCGGCGGAACAAGTCCTGCGCAACGGCAGCTGCGGCGCCTTGCTGCTCTGGCAATCCCATGTGCGGACCGACGCGCTGCGGCGCCTGCACCTGGCCGCGCAAGGCACGGAAATCCTGTTCTGGCTGATGCGTCCGCTCGCCTGCGCACAGGATGCCTCGCCCGCGCCGCTGCGGCTGGCGCTACGTCCGGCCAACGGCGGCATCGATATCGACATCGTCAAGCGACGTGGCCCGCAACGCGACGGATCGCTGTACCTGCCGCTGAGCGACATGCCCGTCTTGCCCTTCCCTTTTCCGGACAACATTCGCCATGCGCACATGGATCGCCGTGCACCTGCCCTTGCTGCCACTCGAAACGATTCGGCCGAACTGGTCTGACCCCGGCAAGCATGTGGTCGTCAATCACGAGCATGTGCTGGCGATGAGCGCGCAGGCCGCTGCCGAAGGCGTGCGCATTGGCATGCGGCGCGGCGGCGTGCAGGCTTTCTGTCCCGATGCGATCCTGCATGAGCAGGATGCGGCGCGCGAACAGGAAGCCATGCACAGCATCGCACTGGCGCTGCTGCAATACACGCCGGAAGTCGCCTGCGCCGATACGGACAGCCTGCTGCTGGACGTTACCGCCAGCCTGCGCGCGTTCGGCGGCAGGCCCAGGCTGGGCCGCCTGGTGCGCGCCAGTGTTGATGCGCTCGGCTTCACGCCGCGCATCGGCATGGCGCCGACTGCGCAAGGCGCGTGGCTGTTCGCGCATCATCCATCGCATCCGGCAACGCGCCGTACGGTTCGCATGGAGAGCATGATGCGCCTGCTCGATGCCCTGCCCTGCGCGCTGCTGCCGGCTGTTGCGCCGTATGGTGAATGGCTGGATGGTATCGGCTGCCGCACCCTGAGCGAGTTGCGCAAGCTGCCCCGCGCGGGGCTGCAGCGGCGCTGCAACAAGAACGTGCTCGATGCGCTCGACCGCGCCTATGGACAGGCGCCGGAACTGTTCGAATGGATAGAGGCGCCGAAAACCTTCTCCGCCGGGCTGGAACTGCCCGACCGCATCGAGCATGCAGAAGCCGTGCTGTTCGCTGCGCGCCGCCTGCTGCTGCAGATGACCGGCTGGCTGGTGGCGCAACAACTGGCTGTCTCGCGTTTCGTGCTGTGGCTGCAGCATGAGCGCGGTCGCAGCGCGATCGCACCCACGCCCATCGAGATCGCGCTGGCCGATCCCGTCTGGCATGAAGAACACCTGACCCGCCTGCTGAAAGAACGGCTTGCGCGGACCGAACTTTGCGCGCCGGTGATTGCAATACGTCTCGAAGCAACGCAGGTATCGGCCATGCTGCCGCCCACCGAGTCGCTGTTCCCCGATCCCGGCGGCACACCGGCCGATTATCACCGCCTGCTGGAACTGCTGACGGCGCGGCTTGGCGACCAGAGCGTGCTGGCACCCGCGCCGCGCGCCGACCATCGGCCGGAAGTCTGCAATGCCTGGGTTCCTGCCGCGGCCGTCAACCGCCCCGCGCCATCCGTGCCGCATCATGCCGAGCGGCCGTTCTGGATACTGGAAACGCCCATCGCCCTGATGGTGAAGAATCATCGTCCGTTTTACGGTTCGCCGCTACGCATGGTCAAGGGCCCGGAACGGATCGAATGCGGCTGGTGGGACGGAAAACTGGTCGTGCGCGACTACTTCATCGCACAGGGGCAGGCAGCGACCTGTTACTGGATTTACCGGGAACGCACCGGAGAGGAAATCTGCTGGTTCCTGCATGGACTGTTTGCATGATGCATCCCCGCGGCAATGCGCGCAGGTTTCCTGCACACTACCGAGCGGATCCAGAACAAAGTTGCCAGTGGTTTGTCGAACGTGCTTTATCGATGGAAGGAGAAGCCTATGCAAACCACCTGGATTGTCGCCGCAGACGAGCATCGCGCCAGGATCTTCGAAGTCGAGGGGGCGCAGCAGGCCAATTTTCATGAGATCGAAGACTTCGTCAGCCCCGAAGGGCGCATGCGCGAACAGGACCTGATCAGCGATGCGAAAGGACGCTATTTCGGCAAGGGCGAACGCATGATGGGCCACACCGCCGAACCGAATGTGACCCAGACCCAGCACTGGCAGGAACTGTTCGCCAAGCAGATCGGCGAATACCTGGACAAGGCGCGCATGGAACATCGCTACGACAAGCTGCGCCTGATTGCCTTCTCGAAATTCCTCGGCATGCTGCGCAAGAACCTGAGCAAGGAATCGCAACAACTTGTCGAGCAGGAAGTGTCAAAGGAAATCACCGGGCTCGATGAAAAGGAAATCGAGAGCTACATCAAGACACAACTGCATTGAAGCCATGCATCCTCCTGCAAGAGCTTGACGTTCCGGCGCAAGCCGGAACGTGTCAACGTCCTGCACACGCCGATGCGCGACACCCGCCAAACACCACTTCCCCCCTACGCCGGCCCCGGCGGCGCCTCCGGCAATGCGCTTCCCGGCATCGTCGTGGTCTGCGTCGGCGTATTGCCTTCTCGCTCACCGAACACCATCTCAGTCATCCAGTTCACCAGTAGCGAGGTATAGGCTCGCTGGCTGGCTTCGCTGGTCAGGCCATGATCCGCACCTTCGATGACACGATAGGTCAGCGAGCGCGCATGGATGCACGCATCAAGGTAACTCGAGATCACCGCGTGAGGAATCGTCTGGTCGGATTCGGACTCGATCACGAGCACATCGCCCTTGAACGCGGCACACGCGCGCAACGCCCGGTTTTCTCCAGCCGGCACCAGCGTGCGCCGGTAGCTTCCCAGATCCTGGTCCTTGTGCAACTGCCGTTTGGGAAGCTCCCAGCCATTGTCCATGTAGAGCGCCGGCACCCGCAGCGCCAGCCACTTCACCGCACGCATCGTCGTCAGGATCGCACCAAGATAGCCACCGTAGCTGCTGCCCACGACGGCGATGGTCGATGGGTCGACCAGGCGATGGCTGGCAAGCACATCGTAGGCAGCCAGCACATCCCGCAGGTTGCTCTCGCGCGATACCGTTTCATGCTGAAGCCTGGTATCGCCATGCCCGCGCAGATCGAAGGCCAGGCACACGCATCCCAACGCGGAGATCTCGCGCGCACGCGCCAGGTACTGTTCCTGGCTGCCGCCCCATCCGTGCACGAACAGCACGCCGGGCATGCGGGTCTCGGGCGAAACCATCGTCCCTGAAATGTGCCCATCGTCGACGGCGATATGGACGGCGTCTTCATGCGTCGGCATAGGGCTCCAGCCTCGCATATTTCGTGAGCGGACCGACGCGCTCGTCCACGCCGCGGAAGTAGACGTCAGCATCATCCGGAACAGGGGCGCCATCGCCATAGGTTTCGCTCGTCAGGGCACAGACCGCGTTCAGCGATGGATCGGCGCGGAAGGCGCCGAATGCCGCGATCTCTGCAGCGCTCGCACCGCCGACGCGCCATGACTGTTCAAGCACACCGGAATAGCGGCTGCCGCCATCGTCAACGCCCTGCGCCACGTCATAATTGCAACGCGATGCGAACATGTCGGGAAAGGATTGCATCACGGCCGCATGGTAGCGACATGCCTGCGCGATGGCCGTTCTCATCCCCGGTTCGAGATCCAGTTCCAGCAAGGCATCGAAATCGCCGCGCGCAACGATCAGGCGCGAGCCGCCGTAGACCTCTTGGCCGGCATTGTTGACGGTCAGCTGCTGCGTGCCGCAGTAGCTCGCAAGCAGGTCATCCACACGCACCTGTCCCACGCTCAGTGTCGCGACATCGGCCAGGTTCCGCTCCAGCACCATGCCGAAGCGCGCCACCTCTTCCGCATCGAGATCCTTCAGGCGCGCATCGAGTTCATCTTCGTCGGCCGCCACCCATTGGCCGAGACCGCCGATCCCGTTCGCCAGCTTGAGGCGTACCGCGCCCTGTTCGAGCAGGATGCTGCCAGCCTTGCGGGCGTCCTCCACCGAGAAGGCGGAAAAGCCCGGCAGCACGACATCCTGCAGACGCTGTGCAAGGGCGCGCGACCATCCCTCCGGCGCCTGCGCTCCAGCGTCGCAAAGCGGATGGGTAATGGTCTTGGTGGCGATGAACGGAAACGGCACCACGCCGCCAAACAGGTCCTGGTCGCCGCGCACGCCGAGCCGATGCGCCGCCTCGAGCGTGACAAACGTGTCGCTCGGCACAAAGTACAGCGTGCCGGGATATGCGCAGGACGAGTCAAATTCCCCTGCGAACTCATACCCTTTGATGAACGCCAATCGTTGCGCAAGCGCATGATAGGTCGCGCTTTCGTGATGGCACACGCGCCGGTCCGCATTACCGGCATACACGACAACCATGCCGAAGCCGGCACGGGCAGCGACGCCTGTGGGCCATGCATTGAAGGGTTGCAGCACGAAACCCATCCTGTCACCTCCATACCGATTCGCCGACGAGACATGCGATGCAAGAAGCGGGCCGCCGGAAACAGATTCGCATCTTGCCAAAATGCTTGCTGTCGAACCGGCAAGTTGCGAAGCGGGCAGCCCTTCGCGATAATGCGGAACGGCATTGCCTGACATCCTGCAAACCGCCGTTCCCCCATTCAACAGCGCGTCCTTGCACGATCCGCCATTCCGCATTACCCCTTGATCACGATGAACAGGACGCCCGACAAGCCGCTCAACCCGCTCAATCCGCTGTATTACCTCGACAATTTCCATCAGGTGCTTGCATGGATTGCCGAGCGTTACAACGACCTGCTGTCGGCAGAGGAACGTGCCTTCCTCGACCGCTTCCCTTCCCTGCCCCAGGCCTCGCGCGCCTTGCTCGTCAGGATGGTGATGCGCAAGGGGAATCTGTTCCGCGCGAGCAAATTGCGCTACGAAGAGATCGGCGATACGCGGGAGGCAGCGCTTCCCCTTGCTGCGCAAGGCTGGATCGACGATCGTCCCGTGCTCACGCTGGACGAAATTTTCTCCCTGCTGAACAAATCTGAAATCGCGGTTGCCTTCGGCGACGCGCTGCCGAGCCCGCAGGCGCGAAAGCTGGAACAGCTTGAAACCTTGCGTGAAAAATATACGCAAGCGCGTCATTTCGATGCGTGGCATGCCGGCGCCGATGACTGCGTCTACCAGGTGCAGATCGATGCACTGTGCGAACGTCTGCGGCTCATGTTCTTCGGCAACCTGCGCCAGGACTGGACGGAGTTCGTGCTGTCGGACCTGGGCATCTATCGCTATGAGAAAGTCGCGTTCTCGGCATCGTCGCGCGGATTCCGCATGCGTGAGGATGTCGACATGTACATGCACCTGTTTCGCTGCCGTGAACGATTCGAGCAAGGCGAAGCGCCGGAGATCATCCTCAGCGAAATTCCCGCCAAGCGTCTCGACAACGACTGGCTGGAGCGCCGGCGCGCCAAGCTCCTGTATCAGATCGCGCAGCATGACGAACGCGCCGGCGCGCTCACCGATGCGCTTGCCATCTATTCCGCCTGCAGCCATCCCGGCGCCCGCTTGCGCGCGATCCGCGTGATGGAGCGCCTTGAGCAATTCGAATCCGCGCTGGCCCTCGCAAAAACGGCGCAGAAAATGCCGGAGGATGAAGCTGAACGCCAGCAGCTCATGCGCATCCTGCCGCGACTGCATCGCAAGCTGGGATTGCCGAAGATTCCCGCGCTCCCCGCAAGGTCGGTACCGCGCATCGACCTGGACTTGCCCGAAGCAAGCTATTCGGTGGAATGGCTGGTTGCCGAACATCTCGTCCAGGACGACGCGCCGGTGTTCTATGTCGAGAACACACTGATCAACTCGCTCTTCGGCTTGCTCTGCTGGAATGCAGTGTTTGCTGCCGTGCCGGGCGCTTTCTTCCATCCCTTCCACGCCGGCCCCGCCGACCTGCACAGCACGGATTTCCGGCAACGCCGCGCGAAGGAATTCGATACCTGCCTCGCGCAACTCGAGTCCGGCGAATATGTGCAGACGATCAACCGTCATTTCGCGGAAAAGTCAGGCATTCTTTCTCCCTTCGTCTTCTGGGATGTCCTGAGCGAAGAACTGAAGGACCTTGCGCTCGATTGCATTCCCGCTTCGCACCTGAAGAAATGCTTCGAGCGCATGCTGCGCGATATCAAGGCCAACCGCGCCGGCTTCCCTGACCTGATCCAGTTCTGGCCGATGGAAAAACACTATCGCATGATCGAAGTGAAAGGCCCCGGTGACCGCCTGCAGGACAACCAGGTGCGCTGGATGGACTTCTGCATCGAACACGGCATGCCGGTCTCGGTGTGCTATGTCCGCTGGGCCGGAGACGCGGCGTGAAGTACAAGGTCGCCGTCCGCGAGTTGACCGAGTTCACTGCGAAGCAGGGTGACCTTGACTTGCGCTTCACGCCCTCGCCTTCCGCGCAGGAAGGCATTGCGGGCCATGCGCTTGTTGCTGCGCGTCGCGCTGCCGGATACCAGACGGAAGTGAGCCTCACCGGCGAATACAAGCATCTCACGGTGCGTGGCCGCGCTGACGGTTACGATCCCGCGCGCAGACAACTGGAGGAAATCAAGACCTATCGCGGGGACCTTGAGCGCATGCCCGCCAATCATCGCCACCTGCACTGGGCGCAGGTGAAGATGTATGGATGGCTGATGTGCGACAAGCTCGGTCTCGACGACATTCGCATAGCACTGGTCTATTTCGATATCGCGAGCCAGAAGGAAACGGTGCTTGTCGAACAGCACAGCGCCGCCGCGCTCAAGCAGTACTTCGAGGAGCAATGCGAATTTTTTCTGGCCTGGGCCGAACAGGAACTGGCGCATCGCGCGGCGCGCAATGAGGCGCTCACGGCACTGCGTTTCCCGCATGCGACGTTCCGTCCCGGCCAACGGCAACTGGCGGAAGCGGTGTATCGCGCGACCACGAACGGCTGCTGTCTGATGGCCGAAGCGCCGACCGGCATCGGCAAGACCATCGGCACCCTGTTCCCGCTGCTGAAGGCCTGTCCCGGACAGGAGCTGGACAAGGCGTTCTATCTCGCGGCAAAGACTTCCGGGCGCGGCCTCGCGCTCGATGCACTGGAGCGCATCAGGCAGAGCGCGCCCGACCTGCCGCTGCGCGTGCTGGAACTCACCGCGCGCGACAAGGCCTGCGAACATCCCGACAAGGCCTGCCACGGTGAATCCTGCCCGCTGGCGCAAGGTTTTTACGATCGTCTCCCACAGGCGCGTTCCGCCGCGCTCGCACACGGTGCGCTGGGCAAGGAAGCGCTGCGCCACATCGCGCTCGATCATCAGGTGTGCCCGTACTATCTTGCGCAAGAACTGGCGCGCTGGTGCGATGTCGTAGTCGGCGATTACAACTACTATTTCGATTCGAGCGCAATGCTGTTCGGCATGACGACGGCGAACCAGTGGCGCGTCGGCGTGCTGGTGGATGAAGCGCATAACCTGGTCGACCGGGCGCGCAAGATGTATACGGCGGAACTGGACCAGTCGGACTTCCATTTCCTGCGGCAGTCCGCGCCCGCCGCGCTGAAGAAAAGCCTGGAGCGGCTCAATCGTGCCTGGAACGCGCTGCACAAGGACCAGGAAAAGTCTTACCAGGTTTACCCGGAAATCCCCGAGAAGTTTGCGTTCGCCATACTGCAGGTCATCGCCGACATCACCGATTTCATGGCTGAGAATCCGACGCATATCGACAGCAGGCTGCAGCGTTTCTACTTCGATGCGCTGCAGTTCTCCCGCCTGGCCGAGACCTTCGGTACGCACTCGCTGTTCGATATCACGAAAAAACCCGATGCGCGGCGCGCCGGGTCGGTGCTCTGCATCAGGAACATCGTCCCCGCGCCCTTCCTCACGCCGCGTTTCGACGCGGCGCGCTCGGTCACACTGTTCTCCGCCACGCTGAGCCCGTGGCAGTACTACAGCGACACGCTGGGCTTGCCGGAGAACACCGTCTGCATCGATGTGGAATCGCCGTTCAACGCGGAACAGTTATCCGTGCGCGTGGCCGGACGCATCTCCACGCGCTACCAGCATCGCGATGATTCGCTCTCGCCCATCGTCGCGCTGATGGCTGGGCAATATGAAGAAAAGCCGGGCAATTACCTGGCCTTCTTCAGCAGCTTCGATTACCTGCAGAAAGTAGCAGAACTGTTCAAGGCGCGTCATCCCCAGATTCCGATGTGGGAGCAGTCGCGCGGCATGGAAGAGGCGGAGCGCGAGCAGTTCCTCGCGCGCTTCACACCGGACAGTCGCGGCATCGGCTTCGCGGTGCTGGGAGGTCCCTTTGCAGAAGGCATCGACCTGCCTGGCGAACGACTGGTGGGTGCATTCATTGCAACGCTCGGCTTGCCCCAACTGAACCCAGTTAACGAGCAGATCAGGGAACGCATGCATGCCGCTTTCGGCGCGGGATACGATTACGCCTACCTGTTCCCTGGCATGCAGAAAGTGGTGCAGGCTGCGGGGCGCGTGATCCGCACACAGACGGATCGCGGCGTGGTCTGGCTGATAGACGACCGCTTTGCGCGGATGAACGTTCAACGCTTGCTGCCGCGATGGTGGAAGGTGGAAACCTGAGTAGGTGGCTCGTCTGCGAAATCTGTGGGTGGATGTTTCACTCGCCACGAGCGCCAATTGGTTGATGCGTATAGCCTAATAGGGATGGCGAGGCACTTGTTTCTGATAGCTTATCCCTGAACACCATTTATTGCTCTCGCCAAGGCGCTAGGTACGCCACGAAATTCTTCTAGTTTCTTGGCGTTCCTGGCGCCTTGACGAGAGGAATCTTCTTCCCTCTGCCCCGGAAATTTTGCTGACGAGCAGATAAGGTAGCGCAGCGTTTCAGGATTCCGCGGCCAGCGCAAGCTGCGCCATGCGCAATGCGCCGTCGAAGGATTGTGCCGCTGCAATGAAGCGTCCGTTATGGCAGAACACCGCATCGGGCACGCCGGTGACGGTGGCAAGCTCCTCGCCCTGCAGCCCCGCCCAGGCTGCCGGCAAATCCTTGCGCGCCTCGAAACTGTCCGCCGCAGCGGGAACGGTGTGCAGCAAATAGCGCTGCTCGGCGATGCCGTAGCTGATCACAAACAGGACCTTGGGCATTTCATTGCGCACCACGGCTGCCCAGGGCATGGCGCTGTTTTCCAGGAACAGCACCCTGCCGCCTTCCAGCACATCCGCGCTTCGCACCTGCTGGATGGACAGCAATGCGCCCACACGGTATTTGACGGCGTTCACAATGATGTCGGACATGAATTCCATGGCGCGGCGGAACTGCGCCTGCCGCCATTCCTCGGCTGCTGCGACGCTGCCAGCCCGCTGGTCATCGAGCCAGGTCGGATTGAATCCGGAAATGACTGCCGACAAGCCGAAACCACCCGGCGCACTGCGTGCCGCGCCGGTGTCGGACATGTCGAGGTATTGCACCAGGTCGGCGTCAATCGCATACGCAATTTCGCGCGCCTGGTCTTCCGTCAACACGTGGCCGCTATGGGTTTCCGAGATGAGCGCCACGCAACGTGGCCCGTACGCCTTCCAGACGAGGCCCGCGCTGGCATAGACCACGCCCGATTGCCGCGCGCCGGAAAACCCTTTCTGGTGATGGTCGAAACGCCCGGTCGGCGGATCCCAGATGCCGCCCACATCGACCGCGAAATCGGCTTGGCGGATCAGTTCCGGGTCGCGCGTGCGCAACAGCTGGCACCCGGGGAACACCATGTCGAGCACGGCCACTGCCCATACGTCATCGGCGTGGAATTTTCCTGAATGGGTTGCAATGATCATGGCAGGTGAATGATTGAAAGCCAGCATTGTAATCCGGCGATCCTGCATTCCTTCCCGATTTGATCCTTGCAGTGCGGAAGGTTCCCGTTTGGCCTCGCATCCTACCTGTCCAGCAGGCGCACCCGGCCCGTGCCGCCATCCACTTCGAGCATGTCGCCATCCTTTACCCTGCGCAGGATTCCCGGCAGATTGACCACCGCAGGGACCGCGAATTCGCGTGCAACAATGGCTCCGTGCGACAGGTAGCCGCCGGTCTCCATCACGAGCCCGCCGGCCTTGAGGAATAGCGGCGTCCATGCCGGGTCGGTCGATGGCGCGACCAGGATGTCTCCCTTTTCCAATCGCGTCCCTTCGGCGGGATTGTGAATGACGCGTGCGATGCCGCGAGCAAGGCCTGCGCCAACGGCAACACCCATCCACGTATCGGCATCGCCCTGTTGCGACTGGGTGGCGCCGACATGAGCGGCAGTACCGCCTTCGAAAATCACATCGGGTGCATGATCCGTTTCCCACTGTTCGCGCAACGCCAGGCGGTCGGCCACGCGCGCAGCGATGCCGTTGGCCGGAATGCGCCCTTCGAGCGCACGGCCGACCTCGCTCAAGGTCAGTTCGAACACATGCTCCGGCTGTGCCAGCGTACCGGCCTCGACCAGCTTGCGTCCGACATGCAAAAACAGCGGGCGCATGCCAGTGGTCAGCACGACCAGCGAACTGCGCGCCAGTTCGCGCTGGTTGCAGTCGCGCGTGGCATCGGCAAGCAGGGACTTGAGGCGCAGCCTCGCATGCCACGGCAGGCATTCGCGCACCTTGCGCCATGCCTCCTCCCTTGCCTGCTGCTGGCGCGCGCGCATCGCGGCGGTATCCACGTCAAGCAGGCTGGCGATATTGTCCAGCAAGTAGCCGGGCGCCTCGCGCCAGCGCGGCTGACGCCAGTAGCTCTCGTAGACGGCGCGATGGCCGTATTTGTCGAGGAATGCGTGGAAGCGGCGCCGGAATGGGTGTGCTTCATCCCAGGCGCGCCATGCATGGTCGTCTCGCTGCGGATCGGTCAGCCAGGCACGCACGGCGTCATCGGACGACGCCAGTTCCGCCAGTGCGGCCAGTTCATAGCTTTGCTGCGCAGTCACGCTCGGCTCGCCGCCGGCCAACAAGGCGGTCGCCGTCGTGTAGGCCTGTCCCGGGAGGTACTTCGCGAGATGCTCGACCAGCAGGGTCAGGCTGGCACCGCTCGCCCCTTGCAGCAGGCCGAGTTCCGGCTGGTTGCGCCCGGTTCGGGAACGTTCGAAGATCAGATCGCGGCACGTGCGGAAGTCATCCGGCAGTGGCGCCCGCTCCCATACGTCGACATGCTCACGTGCGCGATCTGCAATTTGCTGCGCCTTGCGGCGAATGGCGAGCGTATTGCGTACGTAGCGCACCAGTCGCGGAATCCGGCGCAAGCCGTCGCCGAAATGCGCCGGCGGCACAGTGATTTCCGGCTGATGCCCGCCCGCCATGTCGTTGATGATCTTCGGCGTGACACCGAAGCCGTCCCATGCTTCCCACATCATCATCGACAGGTTCAGGTAGAGACGGCCTTTGTGCAAGGCGGCCCGCTGGCCGCCGGGAAGCAAGGGGTAACCGGCGCAGCGATAGCCCTGTTCGAGGATTGTGTTCACCAGGCGGCGCATGCTGCACCAGTCGAGCGCCGACTGCGGCAGCGGCATGACATCGCGCGTATTGCCGTTCGACCAGATAGTTGGCTGGCCCGCGATCCCGGGATAGGTGTTGCGCGCCATGGCAGTGACCGGACGCGCCTGCACGATCCAGAAGCGCGCACCGTCCCAGACCCATTCGACATCGTAAAATGGCCGGCCGAAATCCAGCGCGAAGGCGGCATCGCGCACAAGTTCGCCGAGCTCGAGTGCCTGCGCATCCGTCAGGACTGCCTGTGTGCGCTCGGCGGCCGGCGTATCGACGGTATCCGTGCCGCCTTCTGCCCGGACGACCGTGCGGCGCGCCTTGCCTCCGATGCGTCGTTCGATCACGGCGAGCCGCGTGTCGAGCAGGTCCTCCTGCAGGCGATATTCATCCCCATCCGCCTCGCCGGCGACGAGCGCTTCGCCTAATCCCCAGTGCGCATGCAGGATGACCTGGTCGTCGCGTCCGCTGCGCGGATCGCAGCTGAAGGCGATTCCCGCCGCTTTTGCCGGCAGCAGCGGCATGACCACGACGGCCATTGCCGCGTCCCGAGCGGCAATGCCGAAACGCGCGCGGTACACCGCCGCGTGCGGCGTCCACAACGAGGCCCAGACATCGCGCACCGCATCGATCAGGGCGTCCACGCCGCGCACGTTCAGGCGCGAGAGATGGATGCCGGCGAAAGAGGCTTGCGCGGAATCTTCGCAGGTAGCGGAAGAGCGCACCGCAAGCGGCAGGTCATTCCAGCCGCGGCGCTCCAGCTCATACTGCAGGAGCGCCTTCAACTCTTCCGGAAAAACATGCGCAGCGACGTCAGTGCGGCAGCGCGCGAGGAGTGCTTCATCCGGCTGCGCATCCGCCATTCCTGCCAGGCGTGCAGTGATGCCAGCCGCATCCATGACGGTACGGCAGATCGTTGCGGGAATCACGAAACCATCCGGCACCGGCAATCCGTAACGGGCCAGCAAGCCAAGCTGCCAGCCCTTGCCGCCGGCCTCCTGCGATCCCGCTACCGCGGTTTTCCAGTCGAGCAATGGGGTCGTCCTGAGCGGGGCATTCATTTCGCGTTCCCTCCTGCACCGGCAAGGAACAAGTCGAGCATGGTCATGAATTCATCCTCCAGTTTGCAGCCGGGCGTTGCCAGCCAGCGCGTGTAGACGCCGAGATAAAGAAATTGAAAATAGTGAACCAGCGTGGCGATGTCGCGGTCGGCGCGCAGGCGCCCTGCCTCCTGCGCATCGCCAAGCACGCGGAAGAAGACCGCTTCCAGGCCACTGCGCTCTTCGTCGCTGCCGCGCAGGTTCGCGATGCGGTATTGAAGGTAGTGCGGCCAGTAGCGACGATGCTTCTCGGACCAGTTCGCAGCATGGCGCAGCAGGACTCTGATGCGTTCAATGGCATCCGGGGTGCGCTTCATCCTTGCCGTCAATTCCGGTGCAGTAGCCGCGATCTGCTGGTGGAAATAGTGGCGAAGCAGTGCTTCCTTCACCGGAAAGTAGTTGTAGAGCGTGCCCTTGGCCACATCAGCGGCAGCGGCGATCTGCTCCATGGTCACAGCTTCATAGCCATGCACCTCGAAAAGTTCGAGCGCTTTTTCGGCCAGGAGGTCAGCGGTCTGCTGGCGCTTGCGTTCACGCCGGCCGGGAGTGGAATCATCCATGTGGTGCTCGCCAATATTTTTGAACGTCGTTCAATTTTATGCTTCGTTCAATTTTTACGCAAGCCGTGCCATGGCCCTCCCTGGACTGCTTGCGTTGGATCAATGAAGCGCACTGCTGCCTGTGCCAGCCTGTCATTGCAGGCTCTTGTCACACATACAGAAACGCTTGGTGGATCGAGGGCTGATGGCTTCATCAATGCCATAAAAAACCATGTCCACGGAAAACACAGAAAGCACGGAAAACAACAATACCTTCTGTGCTTTCCATGTCTTCCGTGGACATCGCTTTTACAGGGACCAGTCATGGGAAAACGCATTCTCCTGATCCAAGGCCATCCGGACGCAGGCAAGCTCCATTTATGCCACGCGCTGGAAGATGCCTACGCGGGCGGCGCGCGCAGCGCTGGCCACGAAGTGCGACAGATTAACGCGGCCACGCTCGATTTCCCGATATTGCGCAGCCAGGACGATTGGGAACACGGCGCCCTCCCGGCCAGCCTGAATGACGCGCAGGCGGCGATCAGGTGGTGCGAGCACATGGTGCTGTTCTTCCCCTTGTGGTTGGGCGACATGCCCGCCCTGCTCAAGGCTTTTCTGGAACAGGTCGCGCGCCCGGGATTTGCGTTCAGCGGTGAAGGAAAAAATCCGCTCGCCCACAAGGGCCTGACCGGCCGCTCCGCGCGCGTGGTGGTCACGATGGGCATGCCGGCCGCCGTGTACCGTTGGTATTTCCGCGCGCACAGCATCAAATCGCTCGAACGCAATATCCTCGGCTTCGTCGGCATTGCACCGGTGCGCGAAACCCTGGTCGGCAGCGTCGGCGAGATGAGCGATGAAGCGGCGGGAAAATGGTTTGCCCGCATGGAAAAACTGGCGCGTCTCGACTCACAAAGCTGAATCAGTCAATGCGATCGCTGAGCCGGGCGAATTCCCGGCGATGCCGTTCGGCGAGCTGTTTTGCCGCCTGTCGCAACTGCTCGCGCTCGATGGCGCATGCTTCGTGCATTGCAGCGACGAGTTCATCGACGGCCACGCTGCGCGGCATGCCGCTCACTTCCCAGGCGGCAGCGAAGGCTTCCTGTTTTGATGCGTCGTTTCCTTGCGAGGGCGAACGCAGGTTGACGCGCGGGAGGCCAAATGCCATCGCAAGTATCCTTCCATGCAGGCTGCTTCCCGCATAGGCGCTGCTGCATGCAATCAGCGCGCAGATATCCCATAGCCCGAGTGATTCGAACATGTGCACCGCGGACGTCTGCATGCGCGCCGCAGTGCGCTGGTAGCAGGACAGGTCGTCATGCCATGGCGCGGCACCCGCGCGGAAGAACACGATGCCATAGCCGAATGTGTGCGCAAGCTGGTCGAGCTGTTGCGCCGTCCGGTTCAAGGTCCGGTCGTCGCCGAAATCGGCGCTGAACTGCACGGCGAGATAGCCCTTCGGAAAGGCATCACGTACCCGGGCGACTTCGCCGTGCTTCGCATGTTGCCCGATTCGTTCGCCGAACAGTTCTGCTACCGCGACGGCAGGATCAGGGACAAGTTGCGATGCAATGCCTGCTGCGTCCAGGATTGCCTGGGTCCTGCCATCGCGCACGCTGATCGAGTCTGCTGCCCGGAGATTGGCCCGCACTTCGGCTTGGATGAGCGGATCACATTGATCGAGGCTTACGCCGCCGACAGCGTGGTAGAAAATGCGGGCCCGTGGAAACAGGCTGCGCGACACGCTGTAGGGTGCGAGCGCCGGCAATCCAAGCTGCTGGTGCGCCCATTCCAGCTTGCGGCGCGTATGACCCTCGAAGGCAAGAATGACTTCCTGTGCATGCGCAGGAGTCTGCAGCATCACCGCCGCTTCCCAGGCATTGCAGGTGAGAAGTTCACCGCCGACATGAATGATATTGACGGCCTGCTCGCGATACGCCTCGGCAAGTCGCGCCAGGGACTTCACTTGATGTCCGCCGCAATCTCGAAGGTCGCGTTCCGCGAGCCCGGCGAATATCAGGTTCTTTCGATCCAGCAAGTGCTGGACGATGTGCGGAAACAGGAGATCTCCGACATTATGCCGATCGAATGCGCCAAAGAGGATGGTGGGAACATCCGCTGTCGAGTGGTGACTCATGCAGGCATCATAGACCACAAGGTGGCGGCGGGACGGCCCCGTCAATGTCGGCCATTCAGTGCTCGCGCCCTCCCGGGCCACCCTGTCCATAGGGTGGATGCCGGCCGCCTTTCTGCGCCTGGCCCGGCGGCTGGCGATGCTCTCCTGCGGGCGGCTGCCCATAAGGACGACGATCGTCCGGACCGCGCCGGGATCCCGGCTCCGGCCGGGGAACGGCGCGAGGACCGGGCTGAGGAACAGCGCGCGGAACATGCTGTGGCGGCGGCGGGCGATAGACGTCCGGCCGGTGGACCGGATGTGGCCGATGGCTCCAGTAGTCGCGCTGCGGATACCATGGCCTGCCGCGGTAGTGATGATCCCAGTAGGTACCGATGCTGAATGTGATGATCGCGATGCCGATCGCCGGGCCGTAAGTGATCACGGGGACATTCGCTCCCTGATAGGGATAAACGATATTTCCCGCGTAGACCCAGCCACGATCCGCGCCGATCATGACGTCGCACCAGGTGTAATCCCCGAGGCAGCCCTGGACAGATATGGAAACACCACCGCGCAGGATCGCCACCACGGGATAGTCCCTGGACGGGCCGGCCCGCATGTGCACGTCTTTCGAAACGTAAGCCATCTGTTGCGCCTGCGCTGGCGACGGCATGCCGACGAGCGCGGCCGCCAGGAGGCCGAGCTGACCGAGAGTCTTGGCAAATTTCATGTCATCCCTCACGTCTTGCGCCACGGCAGTCGAGGAATCCCGGATGAACTGCCGGTCTGGAATCAGCGTAAGCCAGCCACCCTCGCCTTGCTTGTCGGATATCAAGCGCACCATGGCACGACAGACAAACATCGGAAATCCTTGATTCAGGACAGGAAATGCACTTGCGCGGGAAGTGGATCTGCGGCCTGCATCGCAACGCAGCAAGCGCAAACCGAGCGAAGCCGGATCACGCGACAGCCAATGCGCGCGTGGCGATCCTTGCGATCATCCCTTCCAGTACTTCGAATACACGGCAAGGACGTCCGTCTTGACTACATCCGCGCCGGTATTCGGATCCTGGACCACGATCGCGTACTCATCAGGATTCGACGTGTTTTGTCTCCACTGCCATCCGGTGTAGCCGACACCGGCGGCATTCATGCGGCTGAGTCCCGCATTCAGATAAAACGTCGTAGGGTCGTCGCCGGTTCGCACACCAAACTGCTGGATGAACACAGGAACATTCCGCGACGCCTTCATGTTCACCAGCGCTCCGAGCCGCATCTCCAGGTTCGCAAGGTTTTCTGCCTGCGTCTGATTGGTGCGAATGAAAAGATTGCCGGTGTACACGACCCGGTTCGCCCAGCGCGGCGCCGGGATATATGCCTCATCGCACAGGTTGATGTTGTAGGCATCGCGCGGCCCGACAAGAAACGGCGTTCTCTTATCGCCGGCCACATCTTCAATGGCCGCCATCAACTCCTGATAGAACGCAGACACGTCGTCGCCGTAGGATGAATCCCTCCCTGCGAGGGGTTCGGGCAAGAGTTCATAGAACGCGATCTTCGGCATATCCTTGAGAATGCCGGCGAGATAGATCCACGACTCCTTGAATAGCTGGCGCTGAGTCAGGTCCGTCCAGAAGTTGCGGCCGCCGGGATAGGTGCCGTCCGGATCGCAATACTGCGCCGTGGCTGCGTCCTGGAGGCCATTCTGGCCGCAGTTGGAGTCGATGACAGGAATCACCCACAGTCCGGCATCAGTGCACCATTGGATCTCCTGAAGGAATTGCGCCAGATGGTCGGACTTGAAGTGCCCGGGGGAAGTGTCGTCCCGGCTTTCGACATTCGTGCCGCCATAGAGCCCCCACCAGCGGATAAGAACGCGAACGACATTGCCACCTTGCGCAGCGATGGTTGCCGCGTCGTAGCTTCGCATCTTGCCCCACGTGCCTTCATTGATGCCGCGCAGCGTCGTCGCAGTGCCATCCGGCGCCAGCATGGTTGAGCCGCTCAGCGTCAGTCTTGCCGGTAATGAAGGAGCCGGTGTGGGTGCAGGTACAGGCGCCGCTGGCGGCGTCGGTGCTGGAGTTGGCGCAGGCGTGGACGATGGACTTGTCGGCGATGATGAACCCGTACCGCCGCCGCAGGCCACGGACACGAGAGTGCCCAACAATGAAACAAGGGCAGACCGGCGCCCGGGGGAATAATGCGTCTTGTCACTCATGGTCAACTCCTGGCGGAAAAACGATCATGGGGCATGCGGCATTCTCGACTGTGAAATACAGTTCGTTTCCATGGAACGCGGGATATCAGCCAATCCATCAGTCACTCGGCGCGTCCAAAGGTTCATGGCTCAACGCCGCCCGGCTCTCACAAGTTGACAAATTAATTTCATCATGAAGGCATGGCGCCGCGCTGCGGGCGCGCCCATCGTATTCGGCTTCCGCCGGAAGCATCGCGAGGGGCCGATGATGTCGCGGCTCGCGAAGAAAGTTGTGCGTCTGGCCACGATCATGCCGAGCTTGTGCGATATCACTCTGACAAAGGTTTGAAGGGCGTCTTTCCTCGATTAAAGCCAGGCAGGAATGTTTCCGTGACGGAAGCTGAGATAGATCATATACTGTGTTTTCATACAGTATATGCTTCACCGCATGACCTCGCGTTTCACCACCCCTCAAACCCTGCCCGACTACGCCGAATTGCAGTGCGTGTCCAATTTCACTTTCCTGCGCGGAGCATCGCACGCGGAAGAACTGGCAGCGCGTGCCGCCAGCCTTGGCTATGCGGCGCTGGCGATTACCGATGAATGCTCGCTGGCCGGCGTGGTGCGCGCGCACGTCGAGGCGAAGAAGCTGGGGCTGCACCTGGTCATCGGCAGCCAGTTTCAACTGGTAGAGGAAGACGGCGGCCCGGCGTGGTCGCTGATCCTGCTTGCCACCAACCGTGAAGGTTACGGCAACCTGTCAGAACTGATCACGCTAGGACGCACGCGCGCGGAAAAAGGCGCGTACCGCCTGATGCCGTCCGACTTCACCCACCCCGAACCGGCCTATGTGCACTTGCGCGGCCTGCCGCATTGCCTCGCCATCCTGACGCCGGCGCATGGCGTCGAAGCCAAGCGATTCAAAACGCAGGCCGCATGGCTGGCGAATGCCTTTCCCGGTCGCGCATGGATCGCCATGACACTACTGCATCGCAGCCGCGACGAGCAGCATCGCACCGTCGTCGAGCAAGTTGCACAGGAGCTGGGCCTGCCCATTGCCGCGACCGGTGATGTCTGCATGCATGTGCGCTCGCGCAAGCCCTTGCAGGATACGCTCACCGCGATCCGGATCGGCAAGCCGGTTGCCGAATGCGGCTATGCGCTTGCGCCGAATGCCGAACAGCATCTGCGTTCGCGGCTGCGACTGGCAAACCTGTATTCACCCGAGGCATTGGCGGAAACGGTGCGCATCGCTTCGCTGTGCACCTTCTCGCTCGACGAACTGCGTTATGAATACCCGGACGAACTGGTGCCCGGAGGCGAGACGCCGACGAGCTACCTGCGCAAGGAAACCTATATCGGTGCATCGCGGCGTTTCCCCGCCGGCATTCCGCTGAAGGTGCAGGAGCAGGTCGAGCATGAACTGCAGCTGATCGCCGAGATGGCCTACGAAGCTTACTTCCTCACGGTGTTCGACATCGTGCGCTTTGCGCGCAGCAAACATATCTTGTGCCAGGGCCGCGGCTCGGCGGCCAATTCCGCGGTCTGCTATTGCCTTGGCATCACCGAGGTCGATCCGGCGCGCAGCCATACCCTGTTCGAGCGTTTCATCTCGAAGGAACGCAACGAGCCACCGGACATCGACGTCGATTTCGAACACCAGCGCCGCGAAGAAGTCATCCAGTACATCTATGAAAAATACGGCCGGCGGCGCGCCGCGCTGACAGCGGTGGTGATCAGCTACAAGCCGCGCAGCGTGCTGCGCGATGTCGGCAAGGCGCTGGGCGTGGACCTGGCCATCGTCGACCAGGTGGCGAAAACGCATCGCTGGTGGGACGGCAAGACGGGGCTGGCGGCACGCTTCACCGAATGCGGCATGGATGCGGAGTCCCAGATCGCGCAGCAATGGGCCGACATCGCGGAGAAGTTGATGCGTTTCCCGCGCCATCTCTCGCAGCATCCCGGCGGCTTTGTGATCGCGCGCGGCAAACTGTCACGTCTGGTACCGATCGAAAATGCGGCAATGCCCGATCGCAGCGTGGTGCAATGGGACAAGGACGACCTCGATGCGCTCGGCCTGCTCAAGGTGGACATCCTCGCGCTGGGCATGCTCTCCATGATCCGCCGCGCGCTCGATCTGATCAGCACGCAGCGCGGCGAATCGTTCAGCATGCAGGACATTCCCGCCGAAGATCCGGCCACCTACGCAATGATCAGCCAGGCCGATACGGTCGGCGTGTTCCAGATCGAAAGCCGCGCGCAGATGACGATGCTGCCGCGCCTGCGTCCGCAGAAGTTCTACGACCTCGTGATCCAGGTCGCGATCGTGCGCCCCGGACCGATCCAGGGCGGCATGGTGCACCCCTACCTGCGCCGCCGCCAGGGCCTGGAGCCGGTCACTTATCCGAAGGATGAAATCCGGCCGGCGCTGGAACGCACCTGCGGCGTACCGATCTTCCAGGAACAGGTGATGCAGATCGCGATGCTGGCCGCGGATTTCAGCGCCGGTGAAGCGGACCAGCTGCGCCGCTCGATGGCTGCATGGCGGCGCAAGGGCGACCTCGGCAGGTTCCAGGAAAAGCTGAAGAACGGCATGGCGAAGAAAGGCTATGAGGAATCCTTCATCGAAGCCATCGTGCGCCAGATCGAAGGCTTCGCCGAATACGGTTTCCCTGAAAGCCACGCGGCCAGTTTCGCGCTGCTGGCCTATGCCAGCTCATGGATCAAGCGCCACGAGCCGGCCGCCTTCCTCGCCGCGCTGCTCAACAGCCAGCCGATGGGTTTTTACCAGCCCTCGCAGCTCGTGCAGGACGCGCGGCGTCATGGCGTCGAGGTGCGGCCCGTCGATGTCCAGAGCAGTGATTGGGAGACGACGCTGCAGCCACCTATCGATGCCGAACCTGCCGTTCGCCTCGGCCTACACATGGTGCGCGGCCTCGCCTGCGAAGCGGGATGGCGGATCGAGGAAGCGCGCGCGATCCGCAGGTTTGCCGACACGGCGGACCTGGCATTGCGTGCGCAATTGACGCGCCATGACATGCAGATGCTGGCCAATGCGAACGCCCTCGCCAGCCTTGCCGGCAACCGGCGCGAGGCGCTGTGGGAAGCGGCCGCCAGCGAGGCCGACAAGGGCCTGCTCAGGAAAGCGCCGGTGCGCGAAGAAAAGGTGCAGCTCGCAGCACCTACCGAAGGCGAAGATATCGTCGCGGATTACCATGCGCTCGGGCTGACGCTCGGACGCCATCCGGTCGCGCTGCTGCGGCCGATCCTCCTGAAAAAACGCTTCCTGCCGGCCGAGGTGCTCAACACCTTCGCCGATCGCCAGATCGCGCGCGGTTGCGGCATCGTCACCGTGAGGCAGCGACCGCAGACCGCCAGCGGCACCATGTTCGTCACGATCGAGGATGAAACCGGCCTGGTGAATGTGATCGTCTGGCCGGCGCTGGTCGAGCAGTATCGCAAGGAGTTGCTCGCATCGCACCTGCTCGGCGTGTACGGCATCTGGCAATGCGAAGGCAAGGTGCGGCACCTGGTGGCAAAGCGGCTGGTTGATCTGACGCATCTGCTGGGAAGGTTGACCACGCGAAGCCGGGATTTCGCGTGAAACCCGTCGAGAAATCTTTCTCCCGCAAACACCCGGCCGACCCTCCCGGTCGTTTTTTGAGACGCATCAAGATCCGCACAGGCACCGGCAAAACCGATTGGCCGCACTGCGACTCCAATCACATCAGCACCCTTATCCCCTTGCCGGCCCACACCACGCCACACCACGCGTTGATGATGCGCCGGCGTGTTTCCGCAGAGGCGAAGCGATCATGTCCCGTCACCTGAAACTCATCCCGGCATTTGTCCTGATCATGCTGTTGGCTGCATGCGGCGGCGATGGCGGCTCGGGTGCGGGCGTTTCGGTGGCCCGCTTGCTGCCCACGGTATGGACCTCGGAAGGCCGCGCCCTCAACAGTTGCAGCTTCAGCCCAGGCTGTTCCGGCAATCCCTATGCGCCCTTCTTCGCATCGGCGTCGATGGCCCCGACGGATGGCGCGACGCTCAACGGCGTGGTCCGGCTGGAAGTGCGCGGCAACGAGATGGCGAACATTGAATTGTTGCCGGCCAGCGGTTACACGCCGCGGCTGGGTGTATTCAACATTACCGGAGACAAGACGATTGCGTGGCTGGACTTCGATACCACCACTTTGCCAAACGGACCCTTGAGCGTTCGCATCAGCGCATTCAACGTACCGGCCGGGCAACCTGGCGCGACCGAGATCGTCGCCATGCCCGCCCGTACCTGGACCATCAACAACATAGTTGCGCCACCTCCCGGATTCTCCGCGACGGTGACGGCAGCGCCGGCGGACAACACTGTCGTGAGCGGCATTACGCGGCTTGAAATCCATGGCGCAGGCATTGCCAATGCCGAACTGCTTCCCGCCTCCGGCTATGCGCCACGCTTCGCCGTGTTCAACGTGTCGGCGGACAAGACCATGGCGTGGCTGGACTTCGACTCCAGGTCGCTGCCCGACGGCATCACGGATGTCAGGATCAGCGCCTTCAACCTTGAACAGGGCCAGCCGGGTGCGGCCGAAATCGTGGCGATGCCGGTGCGTCGATGGGACCTGCGCAACGGTGGCGCGCCGCCACCGGCAACGCCTTTCATCGCATCGGTAACGATCGCACCGGTGCATGGCGCGATTGTCAGCGGCCGCATGCGGCTGGAGGTGCGCGGCAGCGGCATCCGGAATGTCGAACTGCTGCCGGCCAGTGGCTACACGCCGCGACTCGGCGTATTCAACGTCTCCTTCGACCAGACTTTCGCATGGCTGGACTTCGATACGTCCACGCTGCCCAATGGCATCCTGGAGGCGAGGATCAGTGCCTTCAATGTGCCCGCAGGCCAGCCCGGGGCAGTGGAAATCATTGCCATGCCGACGCGGCAGTGGGAGGTGCGACACTAGCAGGAAATCCGCTTCGGCAAGGAACAATTCTCGTTTCCCGAACGCGAAGGTGCCGCCGATCAACCGGTGCCATCTACCTGCACATGTTCTGAAGTAGATCAGCAGACAGCTTTCTTGCCGGCTCCATGCCGCTGCACGCTTGCTATGCTGCTTATTGCCCGAAACCTTCTTTCAACAGGGAGAGGCAGCAATGGCTGACATGACATCCCGATCATCCGGCCCGCAGGGCCATCCAAACACATCGACACAACGCGAACATATGATCCGCGAGGCCGCCTATTTTCACGCAGCGCAGCGCGGATTTGCTCCAGGCCACGAACTGGAAGACTGGCTCGCGGCCGAAGCCGAACTTTTCGGAGAAGAAACCCGCCAGCGCGGCGGGCCGTTGCCTGAAGCACCGGACATCGATGCAACAGAAATCGACGAAGCGGAAATCGACGAAGCCGCCTTCGACATGCACCACGGCGGCGCCCGCGGCGCATGGCAGGACGATACCTTGAAGCAGATCATCCGCCACCATCCGCAGCGTGCCATTCCACAGGTCGAAGCGATGGAAGCACGGGAAGCTCCGCACAGGGAATGACAGGCCCCGCAAACAGGA
The DNA here is from genome assembly GCF_035254685.1 of Noviherbaspirillum sp. Lineage (GTDB taxonomy): Bacteria > Pseudomonadota > Gammaproteobacteria > Burkholderiales > Burkholderiaceae_D > Noviherbaspirillum. Next base: position 88,366 of record NZ_DATFAI010000018.1, read on the forward strand.
GGAAAACATGAGCACGCATCTCACGCAGGTCGGCGCACCGGATCCCGCACTCAAGAATTCACCCATCTTCGACGAGTATGATGAGCTCTCGCTGGACATGGAGTTCGAAGCCGGCGCCTGCTATTTCAACAATGTGAGCTACCCCATCGGCCAGTACGTGCTGAGCGGCAGCGAGCTGCTGCATTGCGAAGAGCGCGGCGTGTGGGTGCGGCGAGGCGAAAAGAGGACTGACCACCTTTGACAATCGTTGCGATGAGCACAGGTTGGCCATCACGCCGTCGATTCATTTCGCTCCGTTTTCCACTTCCGCAATCCAGCGCACGATCTCGTCGCCCGAGGCCGCCGGTGCGCCCATGTGGTTGGAATCCAGTTCGCGAAACTGGTTGAGGGGATGCGGCGGAAGTGCCTCGAACATCGATCGCCTGGTGGCCAGCAGGCTCGGGTAATCATCACGGGGAGAAAGGAACAGGACCGGGGTTTGCGGCTTCATGTTCTTCACGGCGATCTGCATGTTCATCGCACCATCGGGATCGAACCAGCCGAGATAGGACGATGCGGCGCAGATGACCGGAAACGTTCCCTTCTTTCCTTCGGCGTCGAAGAAGCGCGCTGTCTCGCTTCCCTTGCCTTCTGCGACCATCTTGCGGGCGAGGTCCACATATTCCCCGAGTTCCTTGCGGAAAAACGGGATGCCCACGTCGCCACCCGGTGCAATCGCGATAATGCCGTCCAGTGCGTGCCCTCCACCGAAGTGAAGTGCGAACACGCCGCCCTGGCTATGTCCCGCGATGAACAGCTTCTGCGCCCCCCTTGCTTCGCAGCGCGTCCAGTGCCGCTTCCACTTCGCGGTCCGCGGCGCTGACGTCTGCATCGTATTGACGGCGTGCCGACCATGGCATTTCCAGGTTGGCGACAAGATACCCTTGCTGTTCGAGGCGGCTTGCGAGCGCGGCAACATGCTTGCCCGGCGCGCCGGCCTTGCCGTGCATGATCACGATTCCCGTTGCCGGCGGCGACTGGCACGCCCCGCCCTGCGGCAGGATCATCGTCACGAGCGCCGTGGCCAGCACGGCGAATTGTCGAAGCATTGCGATCATGATGGTTCTCCCGGCGTGAATTTTGTAAATGTCGGTCCTTGCCGCAGATCAGTATGCTCGATCCAGAGCGCGCATGGCAAATCCGGCACGCATCCTTGGCAGGCGGAGGACGTATCATGCAACATCAACGGCATTGCCCAACCATTTATCGAGACAGCCATGAAGCCCACTCCCGCCACAGCCCTTCAACTGCTCCATCGCGCGTCGTCCGGCGCGCTGGCGACGCATGCTACGCAGATGCCAGGCTACCCGTTCGCTACCGCCCTTCCTTTCGTACCCGACGAGCTGCATCGTCCGGTCTTCCTGGTCAGCACACTTGCGGAACATACGAAAAACCTGGTCGCCAATCCCCATGCCAGTTTTCTTCTCACGGATCCGCAGGCACCCGATGTGCTGGATGCGCCGCGCATGACGATCATTGGCGACGCAACGCGGCTGGAGCCATCGCCCGGACTGGTCGCGCGTTTCGTGCGCTATCAGCCGCAGGCGGAGCAATATCTTGCGTTGGGTGATTTTTCCTTCTATGCCTTGTCGCCGAAGCGGGTGCGTTACATTGCCGGCTTCGCGAAGATGGGATGGATCGAGGAAAGCGAATGGTTTGACGTGAAGCCGCTGGCGCTGGCCGAAGAGGCGAGGCTCGTTACGAAACTGGATGGGCGATTGCCGACGAACATTCGCGTGCTCGGCATCGACCGCTATGGCATTGACCTGATCCGTGAAGGAGTGCGGGAACGGAAAACATTTTCCGGGCCGCTGCCTGATGAAGAGCTTGCAAGGGAACTGGAACAACTCCCATAGCCGTGTTCCGGTCCAGGCGCGATTTTCAGCAGTTGGCACTCAGCCCACGCGGTCTTCCCGGACAAGGCATTGCACGGCAAGCACTGAACGCCGCTGCTCCTCTCAGCGGCGCGGGTTGCCCTTCATGGACTCCGGCGTGATCGCGAACTCGGTCTGTGTGACGCCGGCATCCTTTGGCCCGCAACCGCCACAGCTGCCGCAGCCGGTCAGGCAGGATGCGGCAGCTTCCGCTTCCCTTTCCAGCCGCAGTGCGGCGCTTTCCCAGCCGAGCGCGCGCAGGGCTCGCGCCGCACCCAGGCGCAGTCCGCGCTTGACGGTTCGAGGCAGGTAACGCCGCATGACCGCAACGGCGGCAACGACAACGATGACGGCAACCACGAGTTCCTGCATCATCCGCCTCCCAGCAAGGTCCGGCTGATCTGGTAGGTGGCGAAGGACGCGAGGTAGGCCAGCGCAAACATGTAGACCGTCATCGCGATCACCGGCTTCCAGGAGTTGGTCTCGCGCTTGACGGTGGAAAGCGTCGAGATGCATTGGGGCGCGAACACGTACCACGCCAGCAGCGACAAGGCCGTCGGCAGGCTCCAGGTGGCGGCGATCATTGGCGTCAGTGCCGTTGCAAGTTCCTCGCCGGTGGCCGACAGTGCATACACGGTGCCCAGCGCGCCGACAGCGACTTCACGCGCCGCCATACCGGGAATCAGCGCGATGGCGATCTGCCAGTTGAAACCGATCGGCGCGAATACATGCTGCAGCAACTGGCCGAGCCGCCCTGCAATGCTGTACTGGATGGCTGGTCCGACTGCGCCTTCCGGCGGCGCCGGGAAGCTGGAGAGGAACCAGAGGATCACCATGATGGAAAGGATGATGGTGCCGACGCGCATGACGAAGACCCGGGCGCGTTCCCACAGGCCGATGGCGAGGTTGTGCAGATTCGGCCAGTGGTAGTTCGGCAGTTCCAGCATCAGCGGCGTGTAACGACCCTTGCCGAACGTGCGCTTGAATACATAGGCAACGGCCATGGCCGACACGATGCCCGCCACGTACAGGGCGAACAGCACCAGCCCTTGCAGGTTGAAGATGCCGACCGTGCGGTTCGGAATGAACGCGCCGATGACCAGCGCATACACCGGCAGGCGCGCGGAACAGGTCATCAGCGGCGCGATCATGATGGTCGCAAGCCGGTCGCGCGGATCCTGGATGGTGCGTGTCGCCATGATGCCGGGCACCGCGCAGGCAAAGCTGGAGAGCAAAGGAATGAAGGCGCGGCCCGACAGGCCGACGGTGCCCATCAGCCGGTCGAGCAGGAACGCGGCGCGCGGCAGGTAGCCGGAATCCTCCAGCACGAGAATGAAGAAGAACAGGATCAGGATCTGCGGCAGGAACACCAGCACGCTGCCGACACCGGAAAGAACGCCGTCGACAATCAGGCTGCGCAGCACGCCATCAGGCATTGCGCCATGCACTGCCTGGCCGAGCGCGTCGACGCCGGACTTGATCCACTCCATCGGCAAGGCCGACCAGCTGAATACTGCCTGGAACACCATGAACAGCAGCACCGCGAGGATCGGATAGCCGAGCACCGGATGCAATACCACGGCATCGATACGGTCGCCGGCCGTGTGCGTTTCGCCATGACGGGTGATGACGGTGTCGAGGATGCGGCGGACTTCGCGCTGCGTCTGTTCCAGCGTGTCGCCCGTGCCGGCGTTGAAGGTGGTATCCGCGACGGCCGGTGCCTGATCCGATCGCGCGGACACTTTGTCCAGTTGCGCGATCAGCGCCTCAGCCCCGCCGGGCTTGACGGCAACCGTTTCGATGACGGGGATGCCAAGTTCCTCCTGCAGCCGCACGACGTCGATTTCCAGGCCGCGCTTTTTCGCGACGTCCATCATGTTCAGCGCGAGGATCGTCGGGCGCTTCAGATGCAGCACCTCCAGCACGAGGCGCAGGTTGAGGCGGAGGTTGGTCGCATCGGCGACCAGCACGATCACGTCGGGGAGTTTTTCATCGGCCTGCTTGCCGAACAGGACGTCCCGGGTGATGGCCTCGTCCGGCGTCATCGCATTCAGACTGTAGGCGCCGGGAAGATCGATGACCTTGTAGGAGCGGCCGCTTGCGGAAGTGAATTGCCCTTCCTTGCGTTCGACCGTCACGCCGGCGTAGTTGGCGACCTTCTGGCGCGCGCCGGTCATGCGGTTGAACAGTGCGGTTTTGCCGCAATTCGGGTTGCCGACCAGAGCCAGGTGCAACGGTCTCGAGCTTGTCATGAATGTGGTGTGCTTCAGTTCACGTGATGGTTGGTGCGAACGACGTGAACCAGGGATGCTTCGTGACGCCGCAACGCGAAAGTCGTGTTGCCGACGCGCACGGCGATGGGATCGCGGCGCGGAAAGGATTCGGCAACGATGCGTATCGATTCTCCGGGAACGAAGCCGAGCTCGATGAGGCGGCGCTTCATTGCTGCATGCTCTGCCCCTTCCTTGTCCATCAAGCCGATCACGTTCGCGTGATCGCCCTTCTTCAACTGCCCAAGATGAACCACCTCAAGATGCATGGGCTGCACATTGTTTGACATTTCTGGCTTTCAAGAAATTCGGTTTCGATACCGTTTTACCGCACACCATAAATGATAATGATTCTTAATAAGGCTTGCAATCGTCCAGAAGGATAAATTGCGTAGTCAATAGTGTTATGTCAAAGAGGCAAACAATATCCGTCATCAGTCTGATCTTGCCAAAAACGCTGCATCTTCGACAACACGCAGCCGTTCATCATCCTGCGCGCGGAGCTCGAAGCGGATCCTGCGCGGGCTCGCGCCTGCTGCATCCAAGGCACGAACCCGCGCTGCCACCATGCGCGATGCGGCAGCATCAACGTCAATGATGTCAGCAGATACCAGCTCGACGGCTTCCTCCCCGGCAACCGTAATGCGATACGCATGCGGTCGCTCGTCCATATTCATCACCTGCAGCCGATACACGTTCTCGACCTTGCCACCGGCAAATTCCCGGCCAGCGTCGATGCGATCGCGTATCACGTCAAGCCTCAGTGGAACGCGCGTCACCAGCGCCGCGATGTACAGCACCAGGCCAAGCGCCAGCACGCCAACGTAGGCCAGCACGCGCGGGCGTGCGATCCGGCGCAGGACTTGTCTTGCCGACAAGCCTTTCTGCATGGCGTTCTGCGTGGAATAGCGGATCAGTCCGCGCGGTGCGCCGATCCTGTCCATGACCGAGTCGCAGGCATCGATGCAGGAAGCGCAGTCAATGCATTCGGATGCCAGGCCCATGCGAATGTCGCTGCCGGTCGGACAAACCTGCAGGCACAGCGAACAGTCGATGCAGTCGCCAAGTCGATTCGTCGCACCGCGTCGCCAGCTGCGCCGCACGCCGCGCGGCTCGCCACGTTCTGCGTCATAGGTGATGACCAGCGTGTCCTTGTCGAACATCACGCTCTGGAAACGCGCATAGGCGCACATGTGCTGGCAGACCTGCTCGCGCAACCAGCCCGCGTTCATATAGGCAAGGCTGCCGTAGAAGAGAATCCAGAATGCCTGCCACGATCCAAGGGAAAAATCCGCGATATCACGCAGCAGCGTGTGTATCGGGACGAAGTAACTGACCAGCGTGGTGCCGGTCCACAGCGCGACGGCGATCCACGCAAGATGCTTGATGCCCTTTCGAGCCAGCTTCTCCGCCGACAGCGGCTGCCTGTCGAGCCGGATGCGCGCACTGCGGCTGCCTTCGGCCTTGCGCTCGATCCACATGAAGATCTCCGCATACACCGTATGCGGACAGGCGAAACTGCACCACACTCTCCCCGCGATCGCGCTCAGCAGGAACAGCAATCCGGCACAGAGGATGAGCAGCCCGGCGAGATAAATGAAATCCTGCGGCCACAGGACAAGCCCGAAGACATAGAACTTGCGCGCCGCCAGGTCGAACAATACCGCCGACCGCCCATTCCAGCGCAGCCAAGGCAAGCCGTAGTACACCGCCTGCGTGATCCAGACACAGGCCCAGCGCCACCTCGCATAACGCCCGGATACCTCGCGGACATAGATCTTCGCGCCGCTCATGGGCTTCGCTTGTCCACGGAAAACACTGAAAACACGGAAAGAATCTTTTCGTGTCTTTCGTGTTTTTCGTGGACCATAGTTTTTGCCTTCGCTTGGCGTTACAACAGACGCTCGCGGCTATTTAGGTCCACGAAAAACACCAGGCGCACCCCACGAAAGACACGAAAGGGTGTTTCCGTGTTTTCAGTGTTTTCCGTGGACAAAAGCTTTTCAGCGCCGCATCGCGCGGCTGACTTCGTGCACCGTCTCCACCAGCACCGACACCGCTTCCGGCGGCGTGTACTGCGAGATGCCGTGGCCGAGGTTGAACACGTGCCCGTTGCCTGCTGCCGGCTTGCCAAACGCTTCCAGCACTTTCGTGGCCTGCTCGCGGATCTGCTGCGGGCCGGCAAACAGGACATTCGGATCCAGGTTGCCCTGCAGCGCAACCTTGTGGCCGACCAGCGCGCGTGCCTTGGCCAGGTTCACCGTCCAGTCCAGCCCGACGGCATCGGCGCCGATGTCGGCGATTTCTTCCAGCCACAGGCCGCCGCCCTTGGTGAATACGATCGAGGGAATGCGGGTACCGTCCTTCTCGCGCTTGAGCTGCCCCACCACTTCGCGCATGTAGGCCAGCGAAAATTCCTGGTACACGCCATCGCCCAGCGCGCCGCCCCAGGTGTCGAAGATCATCACGGCTTGCGCGCCGGCGTCGATCTGGGCATTGAGGTAGGCGGCTACCGCCTGCGCATTGGTCTTGAGGATGTGGTGCATCAGGTCCGGGCGGCTGTACAGCATGGCCTTGACGCGGCGGAAGTCATCCGAACCGCCGCCTTCGACCAT
>NZ_DATFAI010000019.1:0-54815 GCF_035254685.1 Noviherbaspirillum sp.
GGAAGGCACGCCGCTGCACGGCACCGAGCCGATCGATCCGCTGGAGTTCGTGCGCACGGTGGCGGTGGCGCGCATCACGATGCCCAAGGCGCGCGTGCGCATGTCGGCCGGGCGGCGCGAGATGGGCGAGGCGGTGCAGGCGCTGTGCTTCCTGGCCGGCGCGAATTCGATTTTCTACGGCGACAAGCTGCTCACCACGGGCAATCCCGATGCGGATGCGGACACCGCCCTGCTGGAGAAGCTCGGCATGCACGCGAAGCATGTGACGGAGCAGTTGGAAGAGTGAGCAGATAGAGTGAGCCACTGAGAGCAGCGTGCTCCCTCGCTCCCGAGGGGGCCTTGCTCTTCCGTGTCGGCCTGCGCCGGCAGATCCATTGTCAGAACGGCGATCCAGGCGAAAAAAAACCCGCTAGCCTTGCGGTAGCGGGTAAATCCAATTCAAGAAGAGTTGGAGGAGACAGGAAGAATAATACTCACATGTGAGTGATCCGTCTAATTCACTGATCGTATAACAGATATTGACAGCGGGAATAACACACCCGAATACAAAACAGCCCGCTTGCGGCGGGCTGTTTGGCACGTTGGCTTTCAACGGTCAATGCTTGCGGACCGCCTCTTTCACGTCGCCCACGACCTTTTGCGTCTTGCCTTCAGCTTGCTTTTCGACACCTTTGGCTTGCTGATCTGTCCTGTCTGTCATTTCTCCGGCCTTTTGCTGCACCTTGCCGGCCGCATCTTTCACTGCACCTTTGACTTGGTCCTTGTTCATGAATAGCTCCTTGCGAAATTTGCTATAGGTGCCTGTTTAGGTGGCGAAGCAGAACGATAGTTCAAAGATGCGTCTGTTAATGAATCATTCGACAGATCGCGCCAGCAGGCGCCCGCGACGATGCACCCGTCGACAACTTGCCCAGGGAACTATCGACGTGATTGATGTTCGTATCCCTTCATTTTTTATCAACGAAACTTGATGGTGACCGATGGCAACTGTTCGTGTAACGACAAAGGAAGTTCAAGTGGATTCCATGATTTATAAATTCGATGCGGTATGGAAAGCAGATGCGTTCGAGGCCAATCTTGCTGCCGCGGACGTCGAGTATTGTTTGAGGGAGCATCAACCCGTTGAAACGCACCGCGTAGACCATGACCTGCGTACGGCTGCGGCAAAGGATGTGGAGATTTCAACGGAGGAGATGTGAATATTCGCCATGTAACCGTGCTTGCTTCTGCCAGCGTAGAGCGAAAATTTGGGCGGCAGTGCTTGTGATTACCTGTGCGACGCCGATACAGACGTGGTCGCCATTTTCGGAGGCCATAAAGAACGGAAACGTTTGATTTTCAGCTCCCCGGCCATTTCCTTCATTGGACAAATTGAACACGGTGCCGTCGGGGGAGTGCTATTTTTTCGAGTACCAAAGGATGGCTACTGCCAGCTTCATGGAACGTATGAGCTTGCAGTTTGTCAAACCATGTAATGAGGCTGGACAGAACGACTTGCCGACCAGCACAGTACTGTAATTCCAGCATCCTCAAGTCTTGCAAGCAATAGGTCAATGGATTGCTAGTGGAGACAGCCCAACAGAGTCACTTGTTTCTTTTGAATACGATCTGCTGGAAAATTCGTGGAGAGGTTTCCTCCTTGTAGAATTGGCGGTCACTCCTCCGGTCTTTCATGGCCTGCCCGTGCACACGTTTCAACGCTTCATGTGTGCCGATCACTTCTCATGTTTGTGATGTTCAACAAGGGGCCGCGCTAGCACACCCCTTCAACGCTCTCAATTTTTGTGTCTCCTGGGCAGGCGCACGATGAGAGCGCACAACCGGCTTGTTCGCAAGCCGGCCTATCCTTCACGGATCATCGACACAAATCCGGCTGACGTCGCAACGTCCAGCTTGTGGCCTGCTGTTTTGCCGGCCGTCACCCTTTATATGGGAATAACTTATGTCTAAAGAAGAACTCCTTGAAATGAACGGCCTTGTGGAAGAAGTGCTCCCGGACTCTCGATTTCGCGTCAACCTCGACAACGGGCACCAGCTAGTTGCCTACACATCAGGGAAGATGCGGATGCACCGTATCCGCATCCTCGCAGGCGATAAGGTGACGCTCGAGCTGTCTCCGTACGATTTAAGCAAGGGACGGATCACCTTTCGCCATATCGAAAAGCGCGGCCCTGCTCCTGGCGGCTACCAGCGTCGACGTTAGCAAACGAGGTCAGTGTATGAACAAAGATAGCAGCATGAAAATTGACCGTTCAGCGGGCGCCGAGGTCATTTCCGCAATGGCAGTCGCAGTTGGAGCCAAGCTTGGCGTGGCTGTTTCCGGATGCGTATGGGATATGGGGGCTGATCTTTCGCACGAGTATGCACATCGGTTGGAAATCAGCACCGCGACCAACACGGTACGCGTGTATTTCCCCGACCTGGATCTGACGACATCGGGGAACACATCCCGAAAGGAGGCGTCACGACAGGAGCGCATCGAGGACCGGCTGCACCGTGCGGTTACCCAGTTGGTAACGCGGGTGCCTGCACCTACGTACATGACAAGCTGATTCATCGCAGTGACGACGTCAATGCGCTTGAACCAGCTTCACGTTATTTTGAAGAGAACCTTCTTCACTTAACGTAAAAGAGGGCCGACTAGCGAAACCCGCATTCTGCTGAATCGGGTTTATATCGGCTTGATGTTGGACGCCTGCTTCCCTTTCGGCCCCTCAGTAATATCAAAAGAAACTTTCTGGCCTTCCTGCAAGGACTTGAATCCCGAGGCGCTTATAGCTGAAAAATGCGCAAATAAATCTTCGCCGCCTTGGTCAGGCGCAATGAAACCAAAACCTTTCGCATCGTTAAACCACTTCACCGTTCCTGTTGGCATAAAACCCTTCCTTTGTCCGTTGTGATGCGCCAGCGCGCACACTCGAGGCCGTATTATTGCCTCGCCCTAGAAGTACCCGACCTTCGTAGACAGATAGGCAAGACAAATCACGGGAAGTTCCGAGTATGACGCAATTCCATATGCGGCTCGGAGGAAGGCCAACACATAACTAAGAAGCAGCTCGCTTGGGGTGATGCAGCGGGGAGACTTATTGCTGCCGCTCCTCTTTTCTTCCTTATTTACTTTTTGCGGCCTTCTTTTCTTTCAACGTCTTCGCGGGCTCTTTCCTGATTGCTTTTCTTGCGTCCTGACTTTCACTCACGAACTTGCTTGCCCAATCCTATAACGGTTGAATTGTTTTCTTGTATCTAATGAAGTGAAAACACTGGTACCGTCGGCAGCGACTTCACTATCTCCGCCACGTTGCCATCAGAATCTTTTGCAGCCATTAGGCGCACCCATCCCAGCACTTCGTTGATACTGGCAATGCCGCTATATAGAGCAGCCCGAGCTACGCGATAAACTTGCATGTCGGTAATGCCGCTATCCGATGCAGCGAGGGGCGACTGCGAGAGCTCGTCGATGCGCTTTTCTATGTCATTCAGATCCTCGACCAGTTCTTCACGCAACACCTGCATACTGGACACAGCATCGCTTGCGTCACCAAGGTTCATTCGTTCCATGTTCAACTCTCCGGTCTTGTCTGGTGGCGTCTCCATGCTCTTAAAGCCTTTCATGCCCTTGAAGCCAAACGCACGCACTACGCGGTCTGACCAAGACCCTGTACAACCCTGGTGATCGGGGCGGTGCAACGAAAGCTTCACGACGTCTTTTCATGGCGCTTCGGCATAACGAAAGGGCGACTTGGCGGATTCTCGGCGCATAAAGAAAAAAAGCTCGCCGAAGCGAGCTTCCTTGCTACTCACCGCACCGTCGCGGCAACCCATGCTATCTGCGTGGTGCGCCTGAACAGATATTGTGAGCGCCCATGCTATCTGCATGATGCCCTCACGACCTGAACGCATCGGGCCATGTGTGAGTAGAGACCCCATGGGTCTTTGCGAATCTTGGTTATCGTCGCCAGTGTAGTCTTCCTGGACCCATGCTATCTGCGTGGTGTCGTCAGTGCTTGAATTTACCGTGCTGGTTGTCGAGAAAAACCGATACCGGCATTCGCGACTGATAACTCATTGAACGGCCGCACATGGCAGCCGCGGCATATTAGATGGGACGAATGTTGCTGGCCTTTTCGCCTTTCGGACCAGTGCCGCGCTCAAACGAGACGCGCTGGTTTTCCGACAGGCTCTTGAAGCCATTTGCCTGAATGTCCTGGAAGTGGGCGAACAAGTCGGCACCACCGTTATCCGGAGTGATAAAGCCGAAACCTTTTGAATCATTGAACCATTTCACTGTGCCGGTTTGAGTACTCATGTTATTTCCTTGTTGAAAAGATAATGGGCGACGCCCGAAACGCACCCGGAACCAAGAGAGATCTAACTGAAGGAATTCAAACGGGAATGGCTCTGTAGAAGAGCAAGACAGGAAAGAGACCGACAACGATTACGACTTGATGCAAGTGCAGCGAATTCAATATACAGGAAGCAGGCGAACTAATCCATTCATTTCCTGGTTTATTTCATGTGTCTATTATGGCAAGCTCAGCACCAATGACGGCAAAGTCGCGCTGAACCGGGCGCTGGATGGACATGGCATCCTGATGCGGGCAGAGTGGGACGTGGCCAAGTACCTGCGCAGTGGCCGTTTGATCCAGGTACTCGCCGATTACCAGACTCCCCCAGCAGATGTCTATGCTGTCTATCTCCAACGACTGAACCTGTCCGCCAAGGTGGCTTGTTTTGTCGAATACCTGCGGGAGTATTTGAGGAAGCATACCGACAGTCCTAGTCATCAGCGTGCAACCTGGTAGCTTGCTCAGGCCGTTGTGACACCGCCGTGTGCAGCCTGGTCCTTGATCCAGAAGACGACTACCGAGGTCTTTTCCACAAAGCGCTCGGCATGTTCAGCATGTGCGGGAATGATGCACCATTCGCCCGGCAGGACTTCCCTCTCCACGCCCTGTAAGGTCAGGTACAGAATTCCTTCTGTCACGGTGACGTAATTGGTGGTCGGATGTGTATGCACCGGAACGCTGATGTTCTCGCGCGTCGCGACGGTCACGTCGCCAGCGTCACTACTCAGTTTGCGGAGGTTAAGCAGGGGTGTCGGAATGTGAGCCATAAAAAAACCAAGAGAAAAATTCAGGTATTGCAGCGATCGTGATCGGCTATATGCAAGGCTGTGCCAATACGGCAATGCGTTCGACCGGGTGTCCGTCCTGGTCGAAATTGATCTTCGCCGTCCATTCACCCTGCAGGCTTTGAAGCGGGACGATGCATTCGCCGGCCATTCCCTGGCTTTGTGCCCATCGGCGAATGTAATCGTCTGTGCTCCAGACTCCGGGTGAAAGCGCCAGCGCGAGGTTCCTGTCGTTAGTGTGCATTCGAGTTTCTTCACCTGAGCTCATGCTCAAGATCATTACTTTAATAATAGATTTATTTTACATGAATGTTTAAGGTTGGGAACATCACATCGGTCGGCACCGGGGAGTTTATTGAGCAAAGCGACCCATCGAGTCGGCTCCTTAGGGAAACATCAAGCGACGGCTTCCGGCGGTATGCGAAGCCGCCGGGCGTCTGCAGTTGGCCGGACGGGACCTGAGAAACAGCTGAGTTGTAGCCGCTACCACGCGGTTTGCGGCCGCCGCAGGGCGGCGTAGTAATCGCGACTAGCGTCACCTATTTGCCGCTGAGTGCCACAGTTAGTGCAACTGGCCTACCTTTGCTGGCAAGGGATGGGAAACGAAGAACGGCGAGCGAGTGAACCGCTGAGCCTTTTTGGGGGCGGTAGCGGTGCAAGGTTGACAGCGACGACTTTTGACCACAAATCGGTCAGTGGTGCAAGCCATCTGTACTTCCGCTCCCGCCCGGTTACAAACATTCAATTCCTGCTGGCCTCACCCGAAACCGGCTATTCCCGCCAAGTCTGCTCACATAACGCCGTTCACCAATGAGATCAACAGAATGACCCGAATGTGGGCATGTTGATACGTGACCGCGTTCCGGTTTGACTTTTCTGCGGTGGACGGCAAAGCGTAACGGATATATTGAGGTTTTCTAGCTGGCGCTTCGCCCTATGATTTCTGCAAAGTTAACTCGAATCAAATTTCTTGTGCTCCGATATCAACAACGTCATCGAGTCATAACAAAGGCTACCTGTAATGGAACGCAGCGTTTGGCCAGAACGCACTAGGCATGGATGTAACAGACGCATGAAAGCCGAATGAGGGCAAAACTATGAATAAGACACTTATACTGCGTTGCGGCCGAATAATCGGATTCGCGCTGTTACCTTGGCTAATCGCAGTGCAAGCTTTTTTTACTCCACTGCCTGCTCATGCCTTGCCTGCATTCGCAAGACAGACCGGGCAGAACTGTGCAGTCTGTCATGCAGGAGGACAATTTCCAGAGCTGACTTCGTTTGGCCGCCTGTTCAAACTCACCGGTTATACGATCGGAACACATCACGTTCCTCTTTCAGTAATGGGGGTGGCCAGCGTTACGAAGTCGCGCAATCCAACCTCTGATGAAGCATTTGCAAAGGATGCTGCGGCCTTGTTCCAGACCGGCAGTGTCTTCCTTGCGGGGAAGATCACCGATAAAGCGGGTATCCTTGCACAGGCGACCTACAATAATTACGATAGTCAGGATTCGGGCACCGGTGCATGGCAAGGAAAATGGGCATCCGACAACTTCGATCTGCGCTACGCTGACAACATGATGCTGGCGGAAAAGGGGCTTATCGCTGGCATCAGTCTGAACAACAATCCCTCGGTTGCCGACCCATGGAATACCGCTCCAGCGTGGATACAGTATGTGCCAACACGCTTTGGCATTACTGGCCCAGATGCAACTCCTATCGTGTCGCAACTCGGCCAGCAGGCTGCCGGGCTGAGCGCCTATGCATTCTGGGATCAAACCCTTTACGCGGAATTGTCTGCCTATCGCACTGCCGATGGGATCTGGTCGTTCCTCAGCCAGGGCACGAGCGATGCCGATCAGACCAAACTCCAAGGCATGAATCCTTACCTACGGCTGGCGCTAAGCCATGACTGGGGGCCGCATAGTGCAATGATTGGAGCATTCGCCATGAATGCTGATGTGTATCCAATCAATCTCGCGCCAACTGGACCAACTATTGGCTATCGCGATCGTGGTATCGACATGCAGTATCAATATCTGTTAAGCCCGCACACATTCACTGCGCAGATGAGCTTCATCAAGGAAACAATCCGTAACGGGGACATTACCGGAATTGCGGCCAACGCATTTGAGGATCTAAACCAGTTGAAGCTGAAAACCAGCTATGTCTACCGCAACACTTATGGGGCGAGTCTTGGCTACTTTAACACTACGGGTAGTTCGGACAGCACACTCTATCCGGATCCGGGCGGAAACCCCGGAACCCGTGGCTGGATTCCAGAAGTCTTTTGGACTCCCATGGTGTATCTGCGGATAGGTGCGCAATTCTATGCATTCAATCGCTTTCATGGCGCCTCCATAAACTACGATGGAGCAGGTCGAAACGCAAAAGATAACAATACTCTGTTCCTCTATGCTTGGGCCGCGTATTGAGTCGTTTGGACCCGAAAATTTCTCTGTGTTATAGCTGCAGTCACGAACTATCGCCTGCCGAGCGGCAGCTTTTGATAACTGCAACTTCAGCAATGGGTCGCAAGGCGCGCTGACATGCACCGACCGACAGTCCGCGATGCCTTCGAAAGCAGGCGTCAAAAAGCCCCCCATTGCATGAACAGGTAATGAAGGACGGTGAGTTGGACAATCAGCCAGTTGTACTTACTTTGACGGAAAGTAGGTTAGTCGCAGTGACTACGGCCAGACAATGCGACGACTATGGCGCACGCGTCGCGAAGCTGTTGATTCCTGTTTGTCGATAGTCGCATTCACTGTGGCACTCTACGACCGCGTACCGATGATATGCGCTTCCCGCTGATTGCCTTGCGTCAGCTGCAGTGCAGGAGGCTGGGATGCAATCCCAGCTATCATTGTCACATGTGAATCTATCCACATGACTCGATACCCGATACAACCTATTTTCAGATGAATGGTGTTGCTGGGATTGCATCCCAGCCTACTGACTGTTTTGTGTGCGATTCATTGCACCCTATTGAACGAGAAGATTGTTCTCAAGAAGCATGCCCAGGCAATGTAATAAGTATTGAATATGATATTTGCTGTACATGCGGAGAAAGTCATAGCTAACAATGCGCTGCTGATGGACAAATTTTACGCTTCGCTCCAAATTTGCCGCAGAGCGTGGCATTAGGCGACCGCGAATAAGATTTGGAGCAGAACACAGTAATGAAAACCCAATACTTCACAGCCACAAGTCTTGATGGGTTCATCGCCACGGAGGATAACTCTCTGGATTGGCTCTTTCCACTTGGCGACCTGAGCGACGCAAGTTATCCGGCGTTCATTGCTGAGATTGGTGCACTGGCAATGGGATCGGCCACCTACGAGTGGATGCTTCTCCATGCAGAAAAGGTCGCTTCCGAAACGGGATCACCATGGCCATATACACAGCCTGTATGGATATTCACCAGTCGCGCGCTCCCGATCATCGAGGGTGCGGACATCCGGTTCGTGAAAGGGGACGTTCGCCATGTTCACGACGAAATGCGAGCTGCAGCCGGCACCAAGAATATCTGGATTGTCGGAGGCGGCGACCTCGCAGGGCAGTTCCATGATGCCGGCCTTTTGGACGAGCTAATCATCCAGATTGGTTCGGTCACCCTTGGCAGGGGCAAGCAGCTGTTCCCTCGCAGAGTGTTGAGCCCAACCTTGCGCTTGGTCTCGGTTCGCCAGATTGGCGCCGGCATGGCGGAACTCCGTTATGAGGTATGTAAAAGCGATGTTGGCGACGCCGCCTAACAATTCGCTGCAGCGGACAGCCCTGGTGGGCTGCTGCTGAGATCAATCGTTGAAACTCGACACGGTTATGTCCGCTTTCGAGGAAGTCAAATGACCGGTTTGGGTCGGATGTTCTCCTTCATCCAATCCGTGTGATCGTCTGAAAGGCAGCGGACAGCAGCCGGTGCCTCAACAGTGCGGGCCAAACCCTACCGGCCAATTGCAGACAGTTATGGTAACTATTTAATCCCGGAAAGCGGGCATTAAAAGTACGTTAAGAGTACATATAACGTGCTTGATGTGGCTCATTGGCAGCACGGTCCGACGCCCGTACCGAGTTAACACACTCAGATAAATCATCACCATAGAATCATCGCTGCGGTCGAGCAGTTCCTACCGGGTTTGAATCTTAAAGCAGCCGTTGAGCAGTTATTTTGAAAAAATGCCTGAACCGCTGTGCCTTAACCGTATTGACCATATGAGAATTGAACGAACGAGATGTTAAAAAGCCCCACCTGGAAAGGTGTGGCTTTTCAGATAGTGCGCTTGCTCCTGCCATGTAGGGTTTTCAGGAGTAGGCCGGAGCGCTTGAATCACGAGTAAAAGGCGTGTGGCACTATTTCATTTCACCAGCAACGTAAAGGGGTACACATACGCCTGCAGAGTCACCAGGATGCCGACCAGGCAGGCCAATGCGATCGAATGGAAAAACACATAGCGCAGGATGTCGCCCTCATGCCCATACCATTTGGTCGCGGTTGATGCCACCACAATCGATTGTGCATCGATCATCTTTCCCATGACGCCACCAGATGAGTTGGCCGCAGCCATAAGCACTGGATTGAGGCCAATCTGTTGCGCGGAAGTGCGCTGCAATCCCCCGAACAGCACATTTGACGCGGTGTCCGAACCGGTCAGGGCAACACCCAGCCAACCTAGCAGCGTACCGAAGAACGGGTACAGCACGCCGGTGTGAGAAAACGCCAGGCCCAGGGTCGTATCGGTGCCGGAGTAGCGGGTGGTAAAGCCCAGGGCCAACATGGCGGCAATAGTGATCAACGAGAAGCGCAGCAGTTTGACGGTATCCCAGTACACCTTGAATAACTCGCGTACCTTGTAGCCCATGACTACGCCAGAAATCAGCGCTGCCACCAGAATTCCCGAACCTGTAGCCGACAGCCAGCTCAAGGAGTAAACCGCGGCCTCGGGAGTTACCTTGGGAACGACTGGCGGGACTCGTTGCACCAGCTTGTGCAGCCCCGGCCACTCGAACTTAGGCAAGGAAATCGCGTCCAGCACTTTCTTCCATTCTGGAACGCCCCATAGAAATACCAGCACGGAAAGGATCAGCCACGGTAGCCAGGCACGCATCACTTCCTTGCCGGAATAATTGTGAACTTGGGCGCCAACGCTGGTATCGGGCTCGCCCCTACTAAATCTCCCTGCGGCCGAAGTCCAGATTTGTTTCGGCTTCCATACCTTGAGGAATAGCGTCAGGCAAGCCATCGAAATGATTGCCGCACCGACATCGACCAGCCAGGGCCCGTGGTAATTCGAGATCAGATACTGGGGAACGGCAAAAGTCGCGCCAGCAATAAGAATGGCTGGCCAGATTGCCACCATGCCGCGAAAGCCGCAGAAGGCCCAGATCAGCCAGAACGGCACGAGTAGCGAGAAAAACGGTAACTGGCGGCCGACCATGCCGGATAGTTGCAGCAAGTCCAAGCCGGTCACGCCGGCTAAAGCGATGATGGGGGTGCCTAGTGCGCCATAGGCCACTGGCGCGGTATTGGCAATGAGTGACAGGCCCGAGGCAGCCAGCGGCGCAAAGCCCAAGCCGATCAGTGCCGCGCCGGTCACAGCCACCGGTGTGCCGAAACCGCCGGCGCCCTCGAAAAACGCACCGAAGGAAAACGCCACTAGCAGCAATTGCAGACGGCGGTCGGTGGTGATGCCGGTGATGCTTTCCTGCAGCACCCTGAAGTACCCTTTCCGTTCGGTAAGCTGGTACAGGAAGATGACGTTAAGGATGATCCAGCCGATAGGCAACAAGCCGTTGGCCGCCCCCAGCAGGGCCGATGATACTGCCATGGAAGCGGGCATCGAATATCCGAAGATCGCCACGAGCAGCGCAGCGGTCAAGCCCAGTAGCGCAGCAATGTGTGCCTTGATATGGAAAAACGCCAATGCTGCAAGCATGACGACCACCGGGATGGCAGCCATCGCGGTTGACAACACAGCATTGTTTATTGGATCGTAAGTCTGTGACCACATGGTTCTCTCTCCTTATAATTCTCAATATAGAGACTCACTTCTGAAACGCGCTTCATAGACGACGTCGGTGCCTTCGGCGTAGTCAGGTCACACCAGACCTTTGCGAAGTCTTTCGAATTACGGATTGGCTCCCCATCGACATTGGAGCGCCATTCACGAGTACCAAATCCGGAAAACGTTGCCGGTCTGTTGTATATGCAGCATTCCTTGGACCAGGGCCAACCTCATCGCTGAAGCGGCAGACCCGCTAACATAGCGCGCCGATCGATTACATCTCCTCCTAACTATGGCAGTGAGAATTCTCAGGCTTTGAATGGAACATCTTAGGCTGATCGAGGCAGATTGCCTTAACCACATATGAGCGCCTTTAACGCACATCAAGCCCATGACCTTCCCATCGAAGGGACAAGCTTCGACGGCTTTTGCCCGCATCCGCTTACAGGTCACGAGAGGCGTTAAACGTCCGCTTTTAGAAAGTTTCTATTTCCGCTCCGGGTCGACTCTTCGAGATGACTGGTGAACTCTGAATGTCTGCTCTAAAGGTGTTATCGCCCATTCAAATGAATCGGCCCACAATGGGGTTCCTTCCCATTGAAATGGGAGGATGCCATGGAAGCGAACCTTTACCAAACGGCAACGCGTATCCCGTGGAACAAGGGAAAACCGGTTGGCCAGAAAGCACCTTTGTGCCTCAAGGAGATCTGGGCTATCCGTATACGGCTGCAGATGGAAAAGCGCACCCGTGACCTGGCGCTGTTCAATCTTATGATCGACGCCAAGCTGCGCGGGCGGGATCTGCCTGGCTTGAGAGTAAGCGACATTGCACAGGGAAACCGGATACTGCCGCGTGCGATCGGGATGCAGCAGAAGACCAAGCGTCCGGTCCAGTTTGAGACCACCGAGCAAACGCGGACATCGTTGGCATCCTGGATGGAAAAGGCGCACTTGCCCGGCAATCTGTTCCTGTTTGCGAGCCGGATAACGAGCTCTACTCGCCTGTCGACGAGGCCGTACGCAAGAATTGTCGAATCCTGCGTGGAGTCGATCGGCCTGGATCCCGCTGCGTATGGGACTCACACTATGCGGCGGACCAAGGCAACGCTGATTTATCGGAAGACCAAGAACCTGCGTGCAGTGCAGCTTCTGCTGGGGCACGCCAAGCTTGAAAGCACCGTTCGGTATCTTGGGATTGAGGTTGATGACGCGCTTGAGATTGCAGAATAGGCCGAGGTATAAAGGCGGGCCGAAAATTTAAAGCGACCTGTTTCTCTGGAAAAGCACATCATCTTAGGCTTCGTGGGCACAAGCGGTCAGAAGTCGGATTGCGGTCGATGTCACAGTGTTGCATACAGGCCCGGTCCGGCCAATTGCAGTCACAAGAATGAGGCAGGTACCGCTTCAAAGCAGCCAACCAAGTCCTGGGTAGATATTTGGCATACAAATCCGACATGCCTTGGAGCGTTGTTCCAGCAATTTCCTTTCGGTGCGCCTCTCAGCGCGGGTAGATGAAGCCGGTGCGAATGTCCATCGTTACCAGACGGCCGCCCTCGCGCACCATTAGTCGCTGGGGCGGCTCCTCACCTGCCAGCGCGCGCGGCGTAACGGATAGTCCTTCGCCCCTGCGCAACAGTGGGTCGCAGCGTTCGAAAACGTTGCGGCAACCCGTGGCATTAAGGAGCGCTTGCACTACAGGCACCTTCCACAGGTCGACGCCACCGGCATTGAACTGGCAAACCAGATAGCCGGCGATGGCGCCGTAGCTGTGCACCAGGAGACCCGGCAAGCCGTCCTTTTCGCCATCGACCAGCTGGACCAGGGCCTGCGGATCGGCGCTGCGCAGCGCATTGGTGCGAAGAAGCACGGCAGCCTGTACGCGCCGCTTTATCATCGCGTGGTCAACCGGCTCGTCCTCGCGCAACGTCCAGACCCGGGCAGCGATTTGCGATTTGGCGTTATAGGCCGCGCGGGCCAGGAACTGGCGAGCCGACGACTGTACGATCGCCGTGGCGCCCGGTTTGTTGCGCTCCTGCGGCTTGCCGTCGACCTTTTCGATGGACGAGACGTAAATCCACGGGTCGCCGGAAAGCAGGCCTTTTTCCTTACCCTGTTTGATGGTGATGATGAGCATGAGCGGCTTTCGTTATCAGGAGCGGGATGATACAGCAAGCTGCCGACGTCGCTTTTCGCTGCATTTAAGGAAGGCGATCAAGGAAATCACACGAACGGATACAGGGTCGCGTGCATCAGATTGAAGCTGATGAGCAACCGTCGGGAACGCAGTCTATAATTGCCGGCACCAGGAGACGACGATCAGACGAGGTGGGGCCAATACCCGCCATGATGCACGTCCCTTTCCACCATCGTCCCGTACACTAATCAGTGTCGTTAGGATCGTATTTTTCATTCGGCCCCGGTCACCTGATGCATTCTCTATTGGTGGTACAGTAAAACGTCTCAAACCCACCGTGCCCGAACTCAACGGTCAAAATCCGGCCGCCAGTACTTCTGAAACGAACCTTTCCATCATGAGCAACAATCCCGATATCAAACACGGTCAGTCCGTCGAACTGCTGAAAGAGCTGCATATCCTGACCCGTGACGGCAAGCTAAACCAGGATAGCCGCCGCAAACTCAAGCAGGTCTACCACCTCTACCAGTTCATCGAACCGCTGTTACAGGCTGTGCAGCAGGATCAAGCGGATATCAGCCTCGTGGACCACGGCGCGGGCAAGTCCTATCTCGGTTTTATCCTTTATGACCTGTTCTTTAAAAAACTGAACGACAAATCGCGCATCTACGGCATCGAGACCCGTGACGAATTAGTGACGAAATCGCAGGAACTGGCGCAGAGATTGAAGTTTTCCGGCATGTCGTTCCTGAATTTGTCGGTGGCCGAGTCGATCAGTTCGACGCAGTTGCCGGCGACGGTCGATGTCGTCACCGCGCTGCATGCCTGCAATACCGCAACCGATGATGCCATTCGTTTCGCATTACAGAAAAAGGCGAAGTTCGTCGTGCTTGTGCCGTGCTGCCAGGCGGAAGTTGCTTCCGTCTTAAAGAAGAACAAAGGCAAATCACTGGGCCGGGACGCCTTGACCGAACTATGGCGTCATCCCATTCACACCCGTGAATTTGGCAGCCACGTAACAAATGTCCTGCGATGTTTACAACTGGAAGCGCACGGCTACCAGGTCAATGTGACGGAGCTGGTGGGGTGGGAGCATTCCATGAAGAATGAATTGATTATTGCCAGCTACAAGGGATTGCCAAGCGGACGTCCAAGCAAGCGCTTGCAAGAGGTGATGCGGGAGCTGGGGCTAGAAGAAATGAGCGAGCGTTTTTTTACACCGAAAATTGCGCCTGAATTTGTATCGCAGGAATAATTTAGCTGTACTGTGTGCCTGTGCTCGCATTATTTCGTAGTTGGCGCTGTTTCGTCTTATTGAACGGTAAAGAGTGAATCGACATCGGCTTTTTTGGACAGTGAAGAGCCGCCCAAAACATGCGTTTGAACGGCGGCTTTGACGGGAAGCACGTCAGTCGCAGTAACTACGGCCAGACAAGGCGACGACTATGGTGCACGCATCGCAAAGCTGTTGATTTCTATTTGTCGATAGCCGAATTCACCGTGGCACTCTACGAACGCGTACCGATGACACGTGCTTCCCGCTGATAGCCTTGCGTCGGCTGCAGCGTCAGTCCCGCATGGGCTGAAGGAACGGGTTGCGCCTGCACTCGCGCTAGATATTGCGAATGACCCGACACGGATTTCCCGCTGCAAGCACTCCATCCGGAATATCGCGCGTGACGACGCTGCCCGCTCCAATGATCGTTCGGGAACCGATATGGACACCGGCCAGGATCAATGCCCCGCCACCGACCCACACGTCCGAGCCGATGTCTATGGGCTTTCCGTATTCCTGCTTTCTGCGCAGACCTGCATCGAGCGGGTGTAATGGCGTCAGGATCTGCACGCCTGGTCCGAACAACGTGTAATCACCGATACGGACGTCGCATATATCAAGAACCGTGCAGTTGAAGTTGAAAAATACGCGTGCGCCAAGGTGAATATTGAAGCCGTAGTCACAGTAGAACGGCGGTTGCACCCAGGCTGAATCGGCGCCAGCGCCAAGCAGGTCTTTCAGGATGCGACGTCTTTCGTCCTGCTCCGTCTCCCTTGTGGCATTGAAGGCCTGGCACAAGGCGTGAGCGCGTTCCCGAGCGAAAACCAGTTCAGGATCGAACGGGTCATACAGCTCGCCAGCGAGCATCTTTTCCTTTTCGGTTTTCACGGTTGCGCCGATGCTTGTCCAAGGTCTGCCACCATCACGCCATGTCGAGAGAGTGCGCTATCGAGCTTCGGTTCCGTTGTTTCGTCCGAGGTCTATCTTGCGGCAGCAAAGGATCATGAAGGAGAAATTCTCCGCGGGCTGAAATAAAGCTGCCGCCTGCCCTCGCGCCATTCGAACGCTTGCATTCGCATCGTCAACCCCACCCACGGCGCCCAACCACCGCCATGCCATCGCTCCAGTCCCCTGTGCCGTCCGGATCATCCAAGTCATGCACTGCGGCCGGGGTTCGTCCTTCCTCCTGCGTTTACCAATCGAAACATGCCAAAAACGCAATTCCCCCACGCCGCATGATGGAACTGATTTTTACCCTTGACATTCCGTTTTCAGCATTTCAAAATGCATTTCAACCTGTTGAAAACGGAAAACCCATGTCCCACGTCAGAACCGCCGACCGCACCCTGGGAATCTTCGAAGCTTTCGAGTCCACATGCCGGCCCATGTCGCTGAGCGAACTGGCCGAACAGGCCGAGGTCCCGGTCAGCAGCTGCCATGGCCTGGTCCAGACGCTGCTTGACCGCGGCTACCTCTACTGGGTCAGCCGGCGCAAGGACATCTACCCCACGCGCCGCCTGCTCGACGTGGCGCAGACCATCGTGTCGCACGACCCCTTCCTTGAACGCATCGAGCCCTTCCTCGAGCAGCTGCGCGACGGCACCGAGGAAACCGTGATCCTCGGCAAGCGCCAGGGCGATTCGGTGCTTTACCTGGAAGTGGTTCCGGGTCTGCATACCGTGCGCTACACGGCGAATGCCGGCGAATACAAGCCTTTGCATTCCAGTTCCATCGGAAAACTGATGCTGGGCAGCATGAAGAAGGCCGAACTGGATCGCTGGCTGGCGTCGCATGAACTTCCCGCTATCACGTCCAACACCATCAACGATATTGAAAAGCTGCGTGCCGACCTGGAGGAGAGCCGTCGCCGTGGTTACTTCATGACGCAGGGCGAAAACGTGGCCGACGTGACAGCACTGGCCGCGCCCGTGCAGGTCAACGATGAAGTGCTTGGCCTTGCGGTCGCTGGCCCGACGCACCGCATGGCCGTCCGCAGTGAAGAACATGCCCGGCGCCTGCTGGAAGCGCGCCAGGCCATCGAGGAGGCATTCCAGTAATGACATCGACCGAGAGCCTGATCGTCACGATCAGTGACAACGTGCTGCGGGTATGCATCAACCGCCCCGAAAAGCGCAACTGCCTGAGCCGCAACGTGCTGGCCGAACTGGGCCAGGTCTTCGCAGATCACAGCACGGACACGAGCCTGCGCGCCGCGGTCCTGACCGGTGCCGGAGACAAGAGCTTCGCGGCAGGCGGCGACCTCAAGGAATTCGTCGCCCTGCGCAGCGAAGAGGATGCGCAAGGCCTGTTCCGCCACGCCAATGAGGCATTGAGCGCCATACGCCGCTTTCCCGTGCCGGTCATCGCCGCGCTCAACGGTGTGGCACTCGGCGGCGGCGCGGAGCTCGCGCTGGCCTGCGATTTTCGTGTGGCCGCGACACATGCCGGCATGGGTTTCGTGCAGGGCAAGCTCAACATCTCCACCGGCTTTGGCGGCGGCACCGACCTCATCCAGCTGGTCGGCGCCCATCGCGCGCTCGGCTTGCTGATCAACGCCGAGATCATGGATGCGCACAAGGCACGCGCCATCGGCCTCATCGATGCCGTCGCGGAACAGGAAGAGTCGCTCGATCAGTGTGTCGAGCGCTTCCTGCAACCCTTGTATGCCCATGTTCCCCAGGTACTGCGCTCATTCAAGGCGCAGGCATTGGGACAACGCCTTGGCTTGACGCGCGCCGAGCGTGAACGCAACGAACAAGCCGGGTTCGTCGAGACCTGGGTCCATCCCGATCACTGGGCAGCTGCAGACCGCGTGCTGGCCCGTAAAGCATGAGGAAGCCTATGAGTGCCGTGAAGCAGGAAGCATCCCCCGATAAAGCGCCGCGACTGAGCGGAACGACGCCCTCCGGCATTGAAGTGCCGGTGGTCGTGACACCGGACATGCCAAAGACAAAGGATATCGGCCAGCCCGGCGAATACCCCTTCACGCGGGGCATCTTCGCCGATGGCTTCCGCGGGCGCCTGTGGACCATGCGCCAGTATTCCGGCTTCGGCACGGCGGAAGAATCCAACGAGCGCTACCACTTCCTGCTCGACCAGGGGCAGACCGGCCTGTCGGTCGCGCTCGACCTGCCGACGCAATGCGGCCTCGATCCGCTCGATCCGATGGCGCGTCCCGAGATCGGCAAGGTCGGCGTGTCGCTCTCCAATCTGTCGGAGATGGAGATCCTGTTTCGCAACATCGACCTGTCGCGCATCTCGACGTCATTCACCATCAACGGCACTGCCGCCATCATCTACGCGATGTACTGTGCCTGCGCCGACCGCATGGGCGTGCCGCGCGAGAAGCTGACCGGCACCATCCAGAACGACATCCTGAAAGAGTATGTGGCGCGCGGCACCTGGATCTTTCCGGTGCGTCCGTCGATGCGCCTCATCTCCGACACCATCCTGTTCGGCAACCAGGCCACGCCGCGCTTCAACACGATTTCGATCGCCGGTGCGCACATGCGCGATGCGGGTTGCACCGCTGCGGAAGAAATGGCCTACACGCTGGCGAATGGCCTTGCCTATGTCGACGAGCTGATCAGTCGCGGCGGCCGTGCCGACCATTTCGCCAAGCGGCTGTCCTTCTTCTTCTATGTCCACATGGACCTGTTCGAAGAGGTCGCGAAGTTCCGCGCCGGCCGCCGCCTGTGGGCGCGCCTGTTGAAGGAACGCTATGGCGTGACCGATCCGAAGGCGCAGATGTTCCGCTTCGGCGTCGTGTGCGGCGGCTCGTCTCTCGTCGCGCCGCAGCCTTACAACAACGTGGTGCGCGTGGCGGTCGAGACGCTTGCAGCAGTGATGGGCGGCGCGCAGTCGATCTTCACCTGCGCCTACGATGAAGCCTTCCAGATCCCGACCGAGTTCTCTGCCGAACTGGCACTGCGCACGCAGCAGATCATCGGCTACGAGAGCGGCATTGCGCGCACGGTCGATCCGCTGGGCGGCAGCTATCACGTGGAAAACCTGACCGACCAGATGGAAGAACGCATTACTGCGCTGATGAAGGAAGTCGATGACTACGGCGGCGCGGTCAAGGCCATCGAGGATGGCTGGCTGCAACTGCAGGTGGCGCGTCGCGCGCACGAGCGCAAGCTCGGCCTCGACAGCGGCGAGATCCCGGTGGTCGGCCTGAACTGCTTCCAGCGCGAGGACCAGCAGGTCGCGCCGGGAGAGGTGTTCCATCTCGACCCGCATGCCAGCAAGCGCGTACTCGAAAAATTCGAGGCGGTGCGCGCCAGCCGCAACGATGCCGAGGTCCAGCGCACGCTTGATCGCCTGGAAGAGGCAGCCAAGAAAGACGACGAAAATCTGATGCCCTACCTGATCGATTGCTGCCACGCCTACGCGACCGTGGGCGAGATGGTGACCCGACTCAAGAAGCAGTGGGGCGAATTCCGGGAGCCTGTACGCCTATGACCACCTCATCCGCCAAGTCCGCCACGTCCACGCAACCGCTGCGCGGCAAACGTATCCTGATCGCCAAGCCCGGCCTCGATGGCCATGATGTGGGCGCCAAGGTGATTGCCCTTGCCCTGCGCGATGCCGGTGCCGACGTGATCTACAGCGGCCTGCGCAAGACGCCTGGCTTCATCGCGCGAACGGCG
Source organism: Noviherbaspirillum sp. (assembly GCF_035254685.1). GTDB lineage: Bacteria > Pseudomonadota > Gammaproteobacteria > Burkholderiales > Burkholderiaceae_D > Noviherbaspirillum. Next base: position 19,196 of record NZ_DATFAI010000019.1, read on the forward strand.
GTCGACGAAGACGTGGATGCGGTCGGCCTGTCGATCCTCTCGGGCAGCCACAACGACCTCGTGGCCGAGACCATCGAACAGCTCAACGCGCTGAAAGGCGAGGGGATTCCCTTGTTCGTGGGCGGCACCATTCCGGCCCACGACCAGGAAGCGCTGCGTGCGCAAGGCGTGCGCGGCGTGTTCACCAGCGACATGCCGCTGGCCGACGTCATCGACACCATTGTCCGGACGCTGTCATGAACCAACCCCTCAAAGGCGTGCGCATCATCGAAGTGGGCCACATGCTCATGGGCCCTTACTGCGGCATGCTGCTCGCCGACCTCGGCGCCGAGGTCATCAAGATCGAGCCGCCCGAGGGGGATATCGGTCGCCGTGTCAGCCCGCATTCGATCGGCTCGCACAACGCCTACTTCGCCAGCCTCAACCGCAGCAAGCAAAGCGTGGTGCTGGACCTCGCCTCCGAGGAAGGGCGCGACGGGCTTGCGGCACTGGTGCGCAGCGCGCGCGGCCTGGTCACCAATCTTCGGCCCGCCGCCATCCGCAAGCTCGGCCTGACCTACGACAACCTGAAGCAGTGGAACCCGAACATCGTCTGTGTAGCGCTCACCGGCTACGGCCTGGAGAGCCCCTTCGCGGAGCGGCCTGCCTATGATTACGTGATCCAGGCGCTGACCGGCGTGATGGCAATTACCGGCGATCCGGACGGCCCGCCGACCAAGACCGGCTACTCGGCGGTCGACAATTCGGTGGGCATCATGGGCGCGGTCGGACTGTTGTCCAAGCTGGTGGAAGGCAAGGGCGGGCAGGTCGATATCGCGATGTACGATGTCATGCTGTCCCAGCTCAACTACCTCGCGGGCGCGTGGCTGAATGCCGGTGAGCACGCCGAGCGCTATCCGCGATCGGCCCATCCCTACATCGTGCCGGCGCAGATTTTCCCGACGCGCGACGGCTGGCTCACGCTGTTCATCACGCATGACGATTTCTGGCGGCGCTTCTGCAACGAAGTCGGGCGTCCGGAATGGATCGACGATCCGCACATGGCCACCATGGCTGCGCGGCGCGAGAACCGCGAAATTGTCCTCAAGCTGGTCGGCGAGGTGCTTGCCACCGACACGACCGATGGCTGGGTGGCGCGGCTGGCGCCGCTGGGCATCGTCGCGGCTGCCGTCGAAAGCCTCGAAGACGCGCTGGCCAGCGAGCATAGTCGGGCACGCCGCATGACGGCTGAAATCGCCACACCGGAAGGCACTATCCGCGCGGTGGGCAACCCGATCAAGATTGCCGGCGCAACCGAAGAATTCGGACCGCCGCCACACCTGGGCGAACACAACAAGGTGTTGCTACCGGAGGAGGGCCGGTAATGGCATCGTCCCTCGACCGCCGCGCACTGGCCCGGGCATTGACCGAGGCGGCACGTGCCAGTGTCGAGGACGCGCTGGTGAATGCCGCGAATGATGTGGCGCCCGCACCTCGCATCGGCATTACCGGCGCACCCGGCGTCGGCAAAAGTTCCCTGATCGGCCGCCTCGCGCGCCACCGACTCGAACAGCATGCGCCGCTGGCCGTGATTGCAGTCGATCCCAGCAGCCCGCATTCCTCCGGTTCTTTGCTTGGTGATCGAATCCGGATGGAAGGCATCGTGGACGACCCCCGCCTTTACATCCGCTCGCTTCCAAGCGGCGAAGCGCATGACGGCCTGAGCGAAAACCTGCCCGAGGTGCTGGCCGCCGTGGACCGCTTCGGCTTCGGGGAAGTGATCGTGGAAACGGTTGGCGTCGGCCAGACCGAGTACGGCGTGCGCGCGCTGGTCGACGTCGAGGTGCTGGTGCTCATGCCGGGCCTCGGTGACGCGGTGCAGGCCATGAAGGCCGGCATCCTGGAGACGGCCGATGTCATCGTGATCAACAAGGCCGATCTGCCGGGCGCTGATCGCACCATGGCCGAACTGCGTTCCGTCTTCAACAGCCGTGCCGCAAAACACGCAGCGCCTCCGCTGGTGCTCGTGCACAAGGACGAGGAGGGCGGCATCCTGAAGCTGAGCGAAACGCTCGACACCCTGCTTTCCCGGCGGCGCGAAGAGGTCACCGAGCAGGAACGCCGCCGCAGGCTCAACCGTTACCGGATCCACCGCCTGCTGTCACGCCGCCTGGCGCAGGCGATCACCGAAATTCCCCCGCAGCAGTTTGATGATGCGCTGGAAGAAACATATCGGGCTGTGCTGGCCCGACTGGCACCGCCCGGATAGACGACATTCCGATTCGGGTACGCATTCCAATCATAGAGAAGGAGACAGCAATCATGACAACGCAACCAAAAGCTTTCCATATGATCGTCGCCGCAGCCCTCGTGGCAATGAACGGCACTGCCATGGCCGATGTGCTCAATCTGAAAATGGCGCACCAGTGGCCGCAGGACGAGGCCGATTACGTGATCGCCACCGGCCAGAAGTTCGCGCAGGAGGTCGAGAAGCGCAGCAACGGCCAGATCAAGATCACCATGTTCCCGGCCGAATCGCTGGTCAAGGCCGCCGCGACGCATACGGCGCTGAAGGCCGGCTCGGTCGATCTTGCGATCTACCCCTACATTTATTCCGCGGGAGCGATTCCCGAAATGAACATGGTCCTGCTGCCCGGACTGTGGCAGACGCATGAAGACGTGTTCAAGTTCCGCAAGTCCGAAGCCTGGAAGAAGCTGGAGGAAAAGGCCGAGAACTACGGCTTCAAGACGCTGACCTGGATCCAGATCTCGGGTGGCGTCGCCTCCACCAAGAAGCCGATCCATGTTCCGACCGATGTGCAGGGCATGAAACTGCGCGCCGCCGGCAAGTACATGGAATATGCGCTGCAGAAGGCGGGCGCGACCACGGTTTCCATGCCGTCGTCGGAAAACTATTCGGCCCTGCAGCTCGGCCTGCTGGACGGCATGTGGACCTCGTCGGGCTCCTTCGGCGCGTATCGCATCAATGAAGTCGCGAAATATTACGTGTCGCCCGAGGATTACAGCGTGTACTACACGATCGAGCCGATCGCCATCAGCATGCGCACCTGGAAGAAGCTCACCCCCGACCAGCAGAAGATCCTGTCCGAGGTCGGCGCGAGCCTGGAGCAAAGCGCGCTGGAAGGTGCAAAGCATGAGGATGTCCGCGTGACCAAGCTGTTCGCGGACAAGGGCGTGAAGGTCGAGAAGATGACGCTGGACGACTGGAAGAAGTGGCAGGCATGGTTCGCCCAGCACAGCTTCGAGAAATTCAAGAAGGACATCCCGAACGGCGAGCAATTGCTGCAACAGGCCGGCGTACCAGCCAAGTAAACGGCACCGCAGGAGCTCATCATGACAAATCCGCATGCACAAAACCTTGCACCCGGGCGCGCAGCCCGTTGCCTGGAGGGCGCGGTCCAGTTGTCTGGCGTCATCGTCGGACTGGCCGCATTCCTGATCGCACTTCTTGTTACCTACGAAGTCCTGGCGCGCAGTGTATTTGGCTCAACCACCGGCTGGGTGAACGATGTGTCCGGCTACCTGATGGGCCTGATCACCTTCGGCGGCGCCGCCTACGCGCTGGCCGAGGGCGCGCACGTGGGTGTAGACCTGGTGCTCGAACGCGTCAGCAACCGCGCCCGACGCCTGATGGGCGGGATCGCGGACGTGATCATTCTCGTCGTGACGATTGCGCTTGCGTGGCTCAGCTGCGCATTCTGGTGGGATGCATGGACCAGCGGCGAGAAGTCATGGGGATTGTTCGAGGTCAGACTCTGGATTCCCTATTCCTTCTTTGCGCTGGGCATGGTCTGGCTGCTGGTCGTGCAGGTTGTACGGATGATGCGCCGCAGGACCGAATAAATAGAGCTGAATAAACATGGTCGACTAAGCAAGGCCGAATGCAGGGCCGAATAAGCAAGCCGCAGGATAGCGGAAAGCATCAACACGGAAATAGCAAGGAGACGGTATGGAAATATGGATCGGGCTGGCGCTGTTCGTCGCGCTGATTGCCCTGCTGGTCGTCGGTGTGCCGGTTGCATTCGCGCTGTTCGGCGTGGCAATCGGTTCGCTGTACATGCTGGATGGAGGGCTGGACGGACTCAGCCTGATCGCATCGACGGTCTGGGGATCGGTGACGAACTTCACCCTGACGGCAGTCCCGTTGTTCATTCTCATGGGCGCGATCATCTCGGCCTCCGGCATGGGCTCACGGCTTTATAACGCGCTTGCCACGCTGATGGACGGCGTACCCGGTGGGCTGATGGTGGCAACTACCGTGGCCTGCACCGTGATGGCTGCCGTGTCCGGATCGAGCGTGGCCACTGCGGGCGCCATCGGGCGCTTTGCAGTGGGTGAAATGCGCCGCTTCGGCTTTCAGGACAGCGCCTCCTGCGGCGCCGTCGCAGCTGGCGGTACGCTCGGCATCCTGATCCCGCCCAGCATTCCCATGATCGTTTACGGCATCATCGCCGAACAATCGATTGGCAAGCTGTTCATTTCCGGGGTTGTGCCCGGCCTGGTGATGGCCGGCGGTTTCATTGTGTACCAGGTCTGGCTGGCCTTGCGCGTGCAGGCTCGTGAAAAGCGCGTTGAAAAAACCACCAGGGCCAGCTTTGCGGACCGCATGCGTGCCTTGCGTGACATTGGACCGATTGCCATCCTGATCTGGATCGTGCTGGGGTCGATTTACCAGGGCATCGCCACGCCGACCGAAGCCGCGGCGCTCGGCACGCTGGCCAGCCTGATTCTCGGTGCCGTGATCTATCGCGAACTCAGCTTCGCCAAGTTCATCGTCATCCTGAAGGAATCGGCGCGCGGCAGCGTCATGGTACTCATGATCATCGCCGCCGCCATGGCCTTCGGCTATGTCATGACCACGACGCAGGTAGCGCCCGTGTTGTCGCGCACCGTCGCCAGCCTGCATGTGTCGCCATGGATGGTTTTCCTGGCCATCAATCTGCTGTTGCTGTTCCTCGGTTGCTTCATGGAGACGCTCTCCATCATCGTCATCACCACGCCGATTCTTGTACCGATCGTCGCCGCTTTCGGCTGGGACCTGGTGTGGTTCGGCATCATCATGACGATCAACATGGAGATGGCGCTCATCACGCCGCCGGTCGGCCTCAACCTGTTCGTGGTGCAAGGTGTGGTGCGTGACGTGCCGCTGAGCCGGATCATTGCCGGCACCATGCCTTACGTGCTGATCATGGCGGTGGTGCTGGCACTGGTGGCGATATTCCCGCCGCTGGCAACGGGCCTGGCTGGCAGCATCCGGTAGTGAGCTCCGCCCTGATGGTGGTTGCCGCCACGCTGGTAGCGCAGGCGGCAGTATCGATGGGCACCCTGACATTGCCTGCGATTGCACCGCGCTACGCGGCAGTGATCGGGGTCGATCCCTCTACCATCGGCTACCAGATCAGCATCGTCTATGCGGGCGCCATGTTCAGCGCCGCGTTCGGCGGCAACGCCGTGCGCGCCCTGGGCGCCTGCCGCACCACGCAGGTCGCCCTGTCGGCAGTCGCCGCCGGGATGCTGCTCGTGATGGTGCCGTCCCTCGCGGTACTGTTCCCGGCATCCGTGCTCATCGGCCTGGGCTACGGACTGGCCAATCCCGCTGCGTCCCATCTGCTGGTGCGTTATACGCCGGCACAAGGACGCAATCTCATTTTCTCGATCAAGCAGACCGGCGTGCCGCTCGGCGGCATCCTCGCTGCGCTCGCGGGGCCCGCGATGACCGGTGCATTCGGCTGGCGCTCTGCACTGCTGCTGGTGGCCATGCTGGGGCTTGCAATGACTGTCCTGCTACAGGTTCCGCGCAAGCAGTGGGATGATGACCGCGCGCCGACGACGCAGTTTCGCGGCAAGCTGTTCGGCGGCGTCGCCCTGATCTGGCGCGCACCGCCCTTGCGCTACCTGTCCCTCGCCGCCTTGTGCTTCGGCGGCGTGCAACTGTGCGTGATGGCGTTCACCGTCACGCTGCTGGTCGCCGAGGCGCACTACAGCCTCGTGCAGGCCGGCTTCATGCTGTCGCTGGTGCAGCTCTCAGGTGCATTCGGACGTATTTTCTGGGGCTGGGCCGCGGACCGCCTGCGCTCCAGCATGGGCGTGCTACTTGTCCTCGGCGGCATCATGACGCTGGCGACACTTGCCCTTATGAAGCTGGATGCAAGCTGGAGCGCGGCGTGGACTACCGTGGTGCTGCTTGCCCTCGGCGCGACGGCGATCGGCTGGAACGGTGTCTTCCTGGCAGAGGTTGCGCACGTGGCGCCGCGCGACCAGGCCAGCGCCGCAACCGGCGGCGCGCTTTTCTTCACCTTCGGCGGCGTACTGATCGGGCCCTCGATCTTTGCGGGAAGCTACGCCTTCCTCCACAGCTACGCGCTCACCTTCGGCATCGCCGCTCTGTTCTCGATCTGCGGGATGGCGTGCCTCCTGCGGGCGCGTTCCCACTGATACTTGCCGATCCGGCAAGGATCAGCCGCAGTCTCGCCCGATCCTTTTTCTCGAACGCGCAACGCCGTCGAAAGTATTAAGAATTTTCGCCTGCGGTTTTTTCGGCACGAAGAATTTCCCATTAAATTCAACGACCTGCGCTTTGGCCTGAATTGTGCTTAGTAGCATCCCGCGTGTGTTCTGTGGAGATGGTCATGGTCAGCAAATATGTGCGGGTGCTCGAAGTCAAGGATGACAAATACATCCTTTTTGACTTCGCGATCGGCGAACCGGACTTGAGCGTCGAGTTGATCCTTCCGCCCAAGGCCTTCGTCGAGTTTTGCCAGGCCAACCAGGTCATCTACATGACACCAGCACAGGGAGCCCAAGTGGATATGGAGCGCCTGACGTGGCGGCACGGCGATAGCGACCGATAGCGGCGCTTCAGGCAAGTCAAGAGGAGCAAGAAAATGGTGGAAATCCGTACGGCGACGATAGAGCCGATACGCAACACGTTTGACCATGTGGCGAGCGTACTGGGCGGCGACAAGCCCGCGTCACGCTATCTGGAAGGCACGCTGAAGCTGCAGTCGGAAGCGAACTTCCATTACCAGGCATTGTGGGACAAGGAGCATGCGCTCTACGACCCGGCGAGAACGAAGATCGTGATGGGGGACTGGTACAAGTTTCTCGATCCGCGCCAGTTCCATTACGGTGCCTATACCAACGCGCGTTCACGCCAGCAGGAGGCAGCGGAGAGCAATTTCGCATTCGTGGAGAAGCGAAATCTCCTGCAGTTCGTCGATGAGGCGGCGCGCGCGAAGATGGCGCGCGTGCTGATCCCGCTGCGCCACTATGAATGGGGCGCGAACATGAACAACTCCTTTGTCGCGTCGTTCGCCTACGGTTCCATGCTCAACGTTCCGGCGACCTTCCATGCAATGGATCGCCTTGGTATCGCGCAATACCTCACGCGCATCGGGCTGCTACTCGGCGGTGTGGAAACCATCGACGAAGGCAAGGAGGCCTGGATCGATCACAAGGCGTGGCAGGGCTTGCGCAAGGTCATTGAAGACCTGTTCGTGGAGAAGGACTGGTTCGAAGTCTTCATGGCCCAGAACTTCGTGGGTGACGGGCTGGTTTATCCGCTGGTCTACCGACAGTTCGTGCAGGACATCGGGGTGCAGGGATCGACGGTAGCCATGCTCGCGGAATTCATGTCCGACTGGTTCGACGAAACCTCGAAGTGGGTCGATGCGGTGGTCAGGATCGCGGCTGCGGAATCGCCGCAGAACCGCCAGCAATTGTCGGCGTGGTACGGCAAGTGGCGAGGCCTCCTGGTCGACGCGTTGCGGCCGATTGCTGCGGAACTGATGGGCAGCACTGAGGCAACTCTGGAGACGGTCACATCGCTGCTCGACGCGCGCGCGAAGAAGCTGGGCATTGACGCGGGAGGTGCGCAATGAAGCTGGTCTACATGGCTTTCCAGGAAAACGAGGAATCGGGCCCGGTGGTGGCGTCGATCATCGAAGACAACCCGGGCGCGACGGTGCGCCGTTATCCGGCGATGGTGCGCATCGAAGCGGAAGGCGCGCTGACCGTGAAAAGGGAATCGGTGGAACGGCGTCTCGAGCGCGAATGGGATCCGCAGGAACTGCATCTCTACCTGATTTCACTCGCCGGCAACGTGAGCGAGACCGATGATGAATTTACCGTGAGCTGGGGCAGCGCACAGGCGAAAGGACAATGACATGAGCACGACGAAAAAACTCGGCCTGCGCGAAAAATACCGTTTGATGACGCGCGGCCTTGGCTGGGAAACGACTTACCAGCCGATGGACAAGGTGTTCCCGTACCAGAGCTTTGAAGGCATCAAGATCCACGATTGGGACAAATGGGAAGATCCCTTCCGCCTGACGATGGACGCCTACTGGAAGTACCAGGCGGAGAAGGACCGCAAGCTGTATGCGATCATCGATGCGTTCAGCCAGCACAACGGGCACCTGAACATCTCCGATGCGCGCTACGTGAATGCGATCAAGCTGTTCCTGCAGGGGATCACGTTGTCGGAGTACAGCGCGCATCGCGGCTTCATCCATCTCGGCCGCCAGTTCGGCGGCGTCGGCCCGCGCGTCGCTGCGCAGATGCAGGCCATCGACGAGATTCGTCATGCACAGACGCAGATCCATGCCATCAGCCATTACAACAAGCACTTCTCCGGGTTCCACAACTTCCAGCAGATGTATGACCGGCTGTGGTACCTGTCGGTGCCGAAGTCCTATTTCGAGGATGCGCTGACCGCCGGACCGTTCGAGTTCCTCACCGCGATCTCGTTCTCCTTCGAGTACGTGCTGACCAACCTGATCTTCATGCCATTCATGTCGGGCGCCGCCTACAACGGCGACATGGCGACGGTCACTTTCGGCTTCTCTGCACAATCGGACGAAGCGCGCCACATGACCATGGGGCTGGAAGTCATCAAGTTCATGGCCGAGCAGGATCCGGACAACATTCCGATCATCCAGCGCTGGATCGACAAGTGGTTCTGGCGCGGCTACCGCCTGCTGGTGCTGGTGGCAATGATGATGGACTACATGCTGCCCAAGAAGGTGATGTCGTGGAGCGAGGCGTGGGAGATGTATTTCGAGCAGGCCGGCGGCGCGCTGTTCGACGACCTGTCGCGCTACGGCTTCCGCATGCCGAAGTACGCGGATGTCTCCATCAAGGAGAAGGACCGCTATTCGCACGAGGCGTGGGCTGCGCTGTACAGCTACGGTGCGGCGAGCGGCCTGCACACCTGGATCCCGACCGGCGAAGAGATGGAATGGCTGGCGGAGAAATATCCCGCGTCCTTCCCGCAGTTCTACCAGAAGCGCCTGCAGCACTGGGACGAGCAGCATCAGCAGGGCAAGCGCTTCTACAGCACGACGCTCCCGCAGCTGTGCCAGGTCTGCCAGATTCCCGCGTGGTTCACCGAGCCGGACGACCCGACGCAGTTGTGCCACCGCGAAGTCGAGTACAAGGGTGAGCACTATCATCTCTGCTCGGATGGATGCCGTGACATCTTCCAGGCGGAACCGGAGAAGTATGTGCAGGCATGGCTGCCGACGCACCAAGTCTACCAGGGCAACTGCGGCGGCGCGTCGCTGGACGACGTGCTGAAGTGGTCTGGCATCGACAGCGGGCACGACAACTTCGACTATGCGGAATCCGACGACCGCAAGAACTGGGAAGAATGGAAGAGCCAGACGTCGGTTGGCAAGAAAGTGGCCTGAAGGAGCACATGCAATGACCGTTAATGCCTTGTATCCCGATTACCAGGGAAATGTCCGCGATGCGGAAACCAACTTTCATGGCGGCAGGATCGTCTATATCTCCTGGGACCGGCACCTCATGTTCACCAATCCCTATGCCTTCCTCGTCCAGCCGGAGATGAAGTTTGGCGATTTCATCAACACCATGATGGCGTCCGCCTACGCAAGCCATCCCGACTGGGAAAAGATCAACTGGGCTGAGGTGGTCTGGTACCGGGGCGGGACGATGTTCAAGCCCGATCCTGCGGCCACTTTCGCGGAGAACGGCGTCGGGCACAAGACTGCGCTCCGGTTCTCCACGCCTGGCCTCGACGGCATCGAGGGGCTGGGGATCTGAATGCCCGATGTTGCAAGAGAGTTGATTAATTGACCAAAGGCGCAGCGACCCTGCGCCTTTTTTTATCGTATTGATCACGTTCCGGGGCGGACGTGCAGGTGCATTCGCGCTGGCGGGAATCTTTTGAGAAACTGTGTGTCAAAAAACGCGATCTACCTTAGGTATCGGGTTAGATTGGCAACCGAGACGTGACAGCGCGGCAGAGTCGGCGATGATCGACAGCGGGCATGACAAAAAAGACATGAAGGAGACAGGACAATGACGTTGAATGAGCTGGGGCACGAGCAGATTTCCTCGCGCGTGAAGGCATCGCCGCAGGAGGGCGTGATTTTCATGGATGCCCAGCGCATGCTGCTGGTCGATACCAGCCGCATGGGTTTCCTGCGCCAGGAACTCATCTCCACGCTCGGCATGGAACGCGCCAAGGGCGTGCTGATGCGGATGGGATTCGCGTCCGGTGCGCGCGATCTCGAGTGGGCAAAGAAGATCCTCGGTGACAAGGACCCGGAGGAAATCCTGCGTTTCGGTCCTCGCCTGCACAGCGTGCGCGGCGGCGCATCCACCCGCGTGGTGAAGATCGACATCGACATCAGGAACAAGCATTTCTACGGCGAGTTCATCTGGGACCAGTCCTACGAAGCGGATGTGCATAAGGACCTCTATGGCACGCAGGACGAGGCCGTGTGCTGGGAAGCGGTGGGATACGCGACCGGCTATACCAGTGCACTGATGGGTTGTCTGGTCTACTATCGCGAAGTCGAGTGCCGCGGCAAGGGCGATTCGATCTGCCGCATCATCGGCAAGCCGGTCGATCAGTGGGACGACCTCGACGAGAGCGTGCTCAAGCTGTACCAGCCCGACCCGGTGGTCGAACGCTTGCTCGACATGCAGAAGAGCATCGACCTGCTGCGGCGGGAAGCGGACGAAGGCTTCCGCAATGTTCCCTTTCTCGGCAAATCGAAAGGCTTCCGCGATGCGATCGTCCTCGCGGACAAGGTCGCCAGGTCCGATGTCACCGTGCTGCTGCTGGGCGAGACCGGCGTCGGAAAGGAACGGTTCGCGCGCTACATCCATGAACAGAGCAACCGCAGCAAGCATCCCTTCGTCGCAGTGAATTGCGGTGCCATTCCGGAAGAGCTGATCGAGGCGGAACTGTTTGGCGTCGAAAAGGGCGCCTACACCGGCGCGCAGACTTCGCGCGCCGGAAAGTTCGAGCGTGCCGACGGCGGCACGCTGCTGCTGGACGAAGTCGGCGAACTTTCTGCCTCCGCGCAGACGAAGCTGCTGCGTGCCTTGCAGGAGGAAGAAATCGAGCGCGTCGGCGGAACGCAATGCAAGAAGATCAATGTGCGCATCATCGCGGCGACCAATGTGGATCTTGCGGAAGCGGTGCGCAAGGGGCGGTTCCGCCTTGACCTGTACTACCGGCTCAACATTTACCCCATATCGATTCCCCCGCTCAGGCAGCGCAGGAGCGACATCGAACTGCTGGCGGAAGATTTTTTGCGCATCTATTCGAGCAAGCACGCGAAGAAGCTGTTGGGCATCACGGACGCGGCAAAGAAAATTCTCACCGAGTACGCCTGGCCAGGGAACATCCGCGAACTGCAGAACATGATCGAACGCGGCGTGATCCTCGCCAGCAACCGCGGCTATATCGACGAGGAGCATTTGATACTCCAGGGCTTCGGGACACAGGAACGGGAGACGAGCACCACAGTTCCGAACGCGACCACAACATCGGACGCGGATCCTTCTTTCGGCTTGCTCGACCAGATGATCGCGCACAAGCAGAGCATGGAAGACCTGCAGAATGACCTGGTGCTGTCGGCGGTGAACCGCGCTGGGGGCAACCTGAGCGACGCGGCGAAGTTCCTGGGACTGAGCAGGGCGCAGGTTTCCTATACGTTAAAGAAGATCAAGCAGTAAGAGACTATGTCGGCAGGCAGTGCCTGCCGAAACGGACTCCCAGGCTCATGGCTCTTCGGGACATTACTGGCTGCCCGGAGAGCCAACTCCCGACCCTACCAAAAATTCTTCAGAAAATTCCGCAGCACGACACTTCCTCCAATTAGTTTTCCCCTTCCAAAACAGGCACTTACCAACTGGCCTTGAAATTGCTTTTCATGCTGGACCTTCAATGGAGACCAGCATGGAATATCAACACTACAAGCGACTGAAGATCGAACAGGCCGATGGCGTGCTTACCGTGGCGCTCAGCCAGCCGGAACGCCGCAATGCGATGGATGAAATCATGCATCGCGAAATCCCCGAACTATGGCGTCAAATCTCGCAGGACCGCAGCGTGCGCGTCGTGATCCTCAAGGGCGATCCGGAAGGCAAGGCCTTCTGTGCCGGTGGCGACCTGAAGTGGGTGAGCGAAGCAGCCCAGTCGGGCGAACGCTACGAGGAAATCCTCCGCGACGGCGTGGACATCGTGCGCGGCGTAGCGCAATTGCCGCAACCGGTCATCACCATGATCAACGGCTCCGCCATCGGTGTGGGCGCAAGCCTCGCACTGTTCGGCGACATCGTGTTTGCGGATGAGGCCGCCGTCATCGCCGATCCGCACGTGAGTGTCGGCGTGGTAGCGGGCGACGGCGGTGCAATCATCTGGCCCTTGCTGGTTGGGCCTAATCGCGCGAAGGAGTTCCTGATGACGGGCGACCCGCTCACCGGCGCGCAGGCCGAACGCATCGGGCTGGTGAATCACGCCGTACCTGCGGGCGAGCTGCAGGAACGTGTCGAGAACATGGCGCGACGCCTCGCCAACGGTCCGCGCCTTGCCATCGAGCTGACCAAGCGCTCCGTCAATATCCAGGTGAACACGCTGGTCAACCACATCCTGCACGCCTCGCTCGCGCTCGAGGGCCTGACCTTCCGCACGCAGGACCATCACACCGCCGTCAACGCCTTCCTTTCGCGTTCCAGGCCGTCCGCCAAGTAACAGGAGCCCAACTTGATCACTTATGAAAAGAGCGGCGCAGTCGCGCGCGTCGTACTGAACCGTCCTGCCGCACGCAATGCACTCGATGGCGACATGCTCGATGCCATTGCGCAGCACATCACTGTCGCCGACCGTGACCGGGAAGTGCGCTCCATTGTCCTGACCGGCGAAGGGCCGGTGTTCTGCGCCGGCGGCGACCTGCGTGCAATCTTCACCGGCGCGACGCCGGATTCCGTGCGGCGTTTCCTGAACGACCGCATTCGGCCGGCACTGCGCAGCATCATGCAGTCGGACAAGCCGGTCATCGCCGCCCTCAACGGGCCGGTGGCGGGCGCAGGCGTATCGCTCGCACTGGCCTGCGATTTCATCATCGGCGCCGACAACGCGGAATTCATTCCTGCCTTCGGCAAGATCGGCGCCATGCCCGACTCGGCGGCGATCTACCTGCTGGTGCAATACCTCGGCGTGGCGGCGGCACGTGACATCATCTTCCGTAGCCGCCAGCTCAAAGCGCAAGAAGCCTTGCAGAAAGGCCTGTACTCGCATGTCGTGCCGCAGCAGGAGCTGCATGCGCAGGCGATGGAGCTGGCCGAGTCGCTGGCGCAGGAACCGACGCTGGCTATTGCGCTAGCCAAGCGCGCGCTGCGCGACGCTCCGCGCCAGCCCTTCGATGCCTTCATGGATGCCGAATCGCTGGCCATGGCTTTCCTGCACACGACGCAGGACCTTGCAGAAGGCTTCGATGCCTTCAAGAGCAAGCGCACTCCCGTTTTTCGCGGATGCTGAGGCGCCGCGTGTCCGGGCAACGATCGGTTGTCATCACCGGCGGATCCGCCGGGATCGGCCAGGCCATGGTGCGTGAGTTTCTCGCCGCGGGAGACCGGGTGACCTACTGCGGGCGGAACGACACTCGCCTGCAGCAATCCCTCGCCCCGCTGCGCGAGGAATTTCCCGGTTGCGTATCGGCGATTGTCGCGGATGTGGGTACCGCACAGGGCATAGACAAGCTGATTGCCGCAGCGCTGGATGAATGCGGAACGATCGACATCCTCGTCAACAACGGCGCCAGCGCGGAATCGGGCAATCTGATGAGCCTGAGCGACGCGCAATGGCAAAGCGAATTCGACCAGAAGCTGATGGCCATGGTGCGCACCGCGCGCGGCGTGTTCGATGTCATGCACGACCACGGCGGCGGTGTCATCGTGAACATCAACAGCGTGTTCGCGCGCGCGCCCGACGTCTCCTTCTATGCCTCGAGCGTGGTCCGTGCGGGTTGCCTTTCCTTTACCAAGCTGCTCGCGAAGGAGGGCGCGCCGTACGGCATTCGCGCCGTCGCCGTCGGCCTCGGCCTGGTGGCGACCGATGCCTGGCGGCCGTGGTGTCCGTCTGATGTATCGCTGGACGAGTACCAGCTTTTGACGGCACGGCAATACGCCGTGCCGCTCGAGCGCATGGCACGGCCGGAGGAAATCGCCCGCGTCGTGCGCTTTCTCTGTTCCGAAGACGCGGCCTACATCACCGGTACGCAGGTGGATGTCGACGGGGGCTTGTCACCCTGTCTTTAGCCACATCCCTGAGGGCGCTAAAAATTCTGCAGAAAATTTCGCCGCCCTTTTTCTGCATTTTCAAAAATCCCTTTCTAAACAATTGCTTATTCGCTGGCACGGACAGTGCTAAGTAAGGTTTCAGAAGTCATACAAGGATGAGTTGGACAACATGGGTCATTCATACACCCCGGAAGACGTAGCACAACTGCGCAGAGGAAAAGGCGAGCGTCTTTATGGTGACGGCGCGCTGGTCGTCCTCAAGGCGCTGCTCGAATCCGGCATCAGCTATTTCGGCGGTTATCCCGGCTCGCCCACGGCGAACCTGATGGATGCGGTCGCTGATGCCTATGAGCCGCTGCTGAAGGAATACGGCGTTTACTTCGAAAGTTCAAGCAATGAAATGTCGGCCGGTGCCTTGCTCACCACGTCGGTCTATGGCCCGGTGCGCGGCGCCGTGACCTGGAAGGTGGTCGGCAATGGCGTGGCGACCGACGTGGTCGACCATGTCTCCCAGCTCGGCGTGAAGGACGGCGCGATGATCGTGGTCGGCGAGGACTACGGTGTATCGAGCACCACCGTCGTGCAGCGCACGCTGGCATGGGGCGTGAAGTCCGGCCTGCTTGTGATCGATCCGCGTGCTGACCAGCAGGTGCTGCATCGCATGGTCAAGGAAGGCATGGATCTGTCGCGTGACAGCAAGTCGGTAGTGGCACTGCTGTTGCGCCCGCAGGCATCGCATACCAATGCGGAAATCACCGTCGGCGACAACGTCATTCCCGCGATCAGCACCGTCAACAAGGTCGAAGCTTTCCGCAAGGACCCGACGCTGTTCGCCCTGCCGCCCTATGCACAGGAACAGGAAAAGGATCGCTACCTGCACCGCCTGCCAACTGCTGCGCGGCTCGTCGTCGAACGTGGCCTCAATGAGTACTTCGGCGGTTCACATGCGGAGTTCGGCCTGATCACTCACGGCACCACGTTCAATTCCACCCTGCGCGTGCTGAGCCTGCTCGGCATGGCCGATGAATTCGGCGAACTGGACGAACGCCTGCACCTGCTGCAGCTCAACGTGGTGAACCCGCTGTCGGAGACGCAGATCGAAGAATTCATGGCCGGCAAGAAGGCCGTGCTGATCGTCGAAGAAGGCCAGCCTGACCTGATCGAATCGCAGATCCGCGCGCTGGCGCACAAGCGCGGGATCACCTGCCGGATCATCGGCCACGACGCGATTCCCGGCATTGGTGAACTCGTGCCGGAACGTTTGATCGAGCCGCTGTCGGGCTATCTCATTAGCGACATGGGCATCGACGGCGGCGGCGCGATCCAGCGCAAGGCGCAATCCCTGCTGCAGCGCGGGCGCGACGTGATGACGTCGATCGGCAAGCCGGTTCCGGCACGCATCCCGACCTTCTGCACCGGCTGCCCCGAGCGACCGGTCTTTTCGCAGATGAAGATCAGGGAAGTCGTGTTCGGCGAAAAGGATTGGCACGCGGGTGACGTCGGCTGCTATGGCATGGCGGGCTTCAAGCCCTTCGAGATGGCCGATTCCAATATCGGCATGGGTGCGGGGCTCGCGGCGGCGACGGCCATCACGGCACTGTCGCGGCAGCGGAACGTCTCGGTGGTCGGCGACGGCACGCTGTGGCACAGCGCATTCAATACGTCGGTCGCCAACGGCATCTACAACAAGCAGGAATCGACCTACATCGTGCTGGACAACGCCTGGACGGCGATGACCGGCGCGCATGAGAACCCGAACGTCGGCGTGCTGATGAACGGCGAGCCGATGAATACGGAAATGAGCATCGAGAAGACGTTCCGTGCCATGGGCGTGAAGCACATCGAGACGGCCAATCCGTATGACTTCAAGGGTTTCCAGAAAAAATTCATCCGCATCCACGAAGACAAGTCGAAGCCGCAGGTGCGCGTGCTGATCTCGGACGCGGAGTGTCAGTTGCAGCGCCAACGGCGCATCCGCCCGCAGAACGCGGCGGCGCTCAAGGCGGGAAAACGTGTCGCGACCGACCGGCTTTATGTCGATGACGAGGTATGCGTGGGCGACCACGCCTGCATGCGCTTCAACGGCTGTCCGTCGCTCACGCTCAAGCCGTCGGACGGCGTGGTGAAGAAGAGCGACAAGGCCTACATCGACCAGAACTGCGTCGGCTGCGGCACCTGCGGCGAGATCTCGACCATGGCGCAGCTTTGTCCGTCCTTTGTGAAGGTGACCACCGTCACTAACGCGTCATGGCGGGAAAAACTCGTGAACGCGATACGCAGCCTCTTGTTGCCGCGTCATGTTGTGCTGGCCATGGAGGGCAAGTAATGGAAAACCTGAACAACAACCGCACCCGCCGCATCCTGATCGGCACCGTGGGCGGGCAGGGCGGTGGCGTGCTCAGCGCCTGGCTGGTGCGCGGCCTGATCAACCACGGATGGGATGCCATCAGCATCGGCCTGCTCGGCCTGTCGCAGCGCGCCGGCACCGTCACTTACTACTGCGAAGCCGCGCCGAAATCGGAACAGCGCCGCGTCAACTCGGTGTTCGCGATGGCGGGCGATGTCGACCTGCTGATCGGGCAGGAATTGCTGGAACTGGGGCGTCTCGTCCAGAGCGGTTATGCGGCACAGGATTGCGTCATCATCGGCAACACCTATCGCTACCTGACGACGTTGGAGAAGATGCCTTCCGAAGACGGCATCTTCGGTTCCACCAACATCGTCAACGCCGTCAATCGCATCGCGCCGCAGCGCAACTTCCTCGTCCACGCACAGGAAGTCGTGTCGACCAACCAGCTTCCCGCCCTGACCAGCAATGCCTTTCTGCTCGGAGCGGCGGTCGGCTCGCCGGTATTCAGCCTGCCGCCCGAGCCATTTCTCGAGGCGATCCGCGCCGATCAGGTCGCAGTCGAAACGAACAGCAAGGCTTTCCTGCTCGGTTACGAGATGGCGCGCGATGGACGACTGGCGCGCCTGGCGGAAGAAGAGCGGCTGCGCATCAGTGGCGCTGTTGCGGCGCCGGCGAAAACCGCAACCCAACTCGTGTTCCAGCCCGGCCCGCAATTCCTTGGCTTGCTGCAACGTGCTTCTGACAATGCGGCTGCGCACGACACGCTGGTCTCGATCGGAAATCTGCTCGAGGTCTACCAGAATGCTGATTACGCCGACGAGTTCGCGCGGAAGGTAACGCAGTGCGAGCAGGCATTCCAGCAGAATGTGCCGGGCCATGCCGCCGGTCTGTTCGAGCCCTTGTGCCTGAACCTGGCCAACTGGATGGCGTATGAGGACACCATGCGCGTGGCGCAGATCAAGTCGTCTCCCGACCGATTCGCGCGGCTTGCGTCCGAGTTCCGCAACGCCAAGGGCATCGTCGAAGTGCGCGATTACATGGTGCCCGACCTGGAGCAATTCCTTGATGCGCTGCCGCCCGCGCTCGAACGCCTGTTCCGGAAGCCGTCAGACGACGCCAAGCGGGAACATGCGAGTTCCATCAAGTTCCCGGTGCGCCTGCGTTCGAATGGCGTGATCGGCTACTGGAGCCTGCGGCTGCTCGCCGCATTCCGCTGGACGCGGCCGTTTTCGTCAAGGCACGTGCGCGAGACCAAGGCAATGCAGCAGTGGCTCGACGCAATCGCCGCTGCGGCACGAGAGGATGTGCGCATCGCGCTGGTGCTCGCCGAGGCCGGTCGCATCGTGAAAGGCTACGGCTGGACGCGCAAGAAAGCAATGGCCGATATCGAAGCCTTCGTTACCGAGGGCGCCGGTTACCTGTCTACGATCCGTCGCCAGGGTGGCGATCCGCTTTCAATCGGACGCGAAGCACTCGCGAAGCTCGCGCAGCAGGCCGGCAATTGGCCGCAGTGCGAGGAATACCTCAAGCAGGCGGCGTCTGCGCAAAGCATGTGCGAAGCGGTGCGCGCATGAAGCACTGGCGGATTTCCCTCGCGAACGATCCCGGCGCAAAGGTCGAATTCGACTGCGCGCAAGGCATGACCATCCATGCCGCCGCGAGGGACGCCGGCTATCGCGTGCGCGCCTCCTGCAAGAGCGGCGGCTGCGGCATCTGCGCCGCGACGCTGCGCTCGGGCAGCGTAGATTACGTCTCACCGGTATCGAAGGCGAAGCTCGAGGGTTGCCCGCCTGCGACCGTATTTCTGTGCCAGGCGACCCCGACGCAAGACTGCTGTTTCAGCACCGACTGGCAGTGGTCCGTCATTGACAAGACCCCGTTGTCGCGGCGGATGGCGACAGCTGGCAAGGAAAACAAGGAGGAGTAAGTGGCAGTAATCAGACTAAGCTATGCAAGCATCAACGTCACGGACCTGGACAAGGCAGAGCAGCACTATGCGCATGTCGTTGGCCTGCGCACTACGGGCACGTCGGCTGGGCGCGTCTACATGCAGGCACCCGATTCGCAGGACCATCATTGCCTGGTCCTGAATGCGTCCGACCGTGCCGGCCTGTGCCACCTCGGCTTCAAGGTCAGTGCGCACGAAGACCTGCAGGAAGCGGCGGACAAGGCTGTTGCAGCGGGGCTCAAGGTGGAATGGATGGAATCCGGCACGCTGCTCGGGCAAGGTGAAGGCGTGGTGATCACCCTGCCGTCCGCGCACCGCATCAACCTGTTCCATGAATCCGAATGCGTCGGCTATGAAACCGGCATGCGCGATCCCGATCTCGTGTTGGAGCGGGTCGATGGCGTCAATCCGGTCAGTCATCTCGACCATGCGCTGATCGTCTGCAGCAACCCTGACCAGACCATCCGCTTCCTGCGCGACGTACTCGATTTCAACCTCTCGGAGTGCGGCGCCGCGCCGGATGGCAGCCTGTTCCTCGGTTTCCTTTCCGCCGGCAACACCATGCATCAGCTGGCGATCGGCCCTGGTCCGGACGGCGGCCTGCATCACATCGCGTTTTACGTGGTCGACCGCGCCGACGTCGTGCGCCGCACCGACCTGCTCAAGCATCGCAATGTGCCCACGCTCGAATATGGCGTGACCCGCCATGGCGTGGCCGGCGTGACCACCGTCTACTTTTTCGACCCCTCCGGCAATCGGAATGAATTCCAGTGCGGTGCGTACGAGACATCGGGCGCGTCAGGCCGGGTGCCGTCCATCAGCTGGAGTATGGAGTCGCTCGGACAGGCCACGTTCTACTACGAGGCGTCCGTTCCGGAACAGTTCTACACCGTGGTCAGTTGAGGAGGGGCGGAAAATGGCATTGAAACACAAGGGCATCACGCGCATCGGTTTTGTCAGGCTCGCATTGAACGACGCCGGGCTGCGCGCAGCGAAAAAATTCTACGCCGACACGCTCGGCATGATTGTGACGGCAACCGCACCCGGGCAGGTACAGTTGCGCTGCTGGCATGAGCCTTACAACTTCTCGGTGGTGATCGACGAAAGCGATGCGCACAGGCTCTCCGAAATCGGCTTCCAGGTACGCGATGAGGAAGATCTCGACAATATTGCGGAGCGGCTTGCGCGCGGCAGCATTGAGATTATGTGGCATGATGCCTCCTCGGACCTTCCCGGGCTGGGCCGCTCGGTCAGCTTCGCGATTCCCGGTGGCCATCGCATCCGCCTGTTCGCCGACATGGCGCTGCTTGGTTACGAGACAGGCTTTGAAGCGCCGGACTGGGTCACGCCCAAGCGCATCCGGGGCACACCTGCGCCGCAATTCCTCAACCACGTCGGCATCTGCGTTCCCGATCCACGCGAAACCATCGCCTTCCTGAAGCAGTACCTCGGCTTCTTTACCTCCGAACTGATTGAAGACGAAAGCGGCGATCCGGTGTCGGCACTCATGTTTCGCATGACCAAGAACGTGGGCGGCCAGGAACTCGCGATCTTCCCGGGCGACGCAGGCAAGTTGCACCACATCGCCTTCACCAAGGACGACTCCTCGGACATCCTGCTCGACGGCCAGTACCTGCGCAACGACGGTGTGAAGCTGGACAGCTTCGGCCCGACGCGCCAGCCCTACGGCAACACTTTCTCGCTGCATTTCTTCGATCCCTTCGGCGTGCGGCTGGAACTGTGCAGCGGCGGCCGCCTCGCGGAGCCGCATCCGGGGTTCAGGCCGGTGGTGTGGAGCGAGTCGAACATCCGCGCCGCGCTGTCCTACTACGACGAGGTGGAGATCGATTCCTTCCTCGCGCACGCGATCTAGGGAGCGACATGCAGGCAATCCGCATTTATGCCGTGGAGGGCGAGTCGCGTTTCTGCGAGCACGAGATCGCTCTCCTGCCGAAGGACAAGTTCGGCCTGTTTTCCGCGCCGGTGCCGGCCACGGACATCTTCTTTCGCGAAACCGCCGCCGACTATGACTCCGGCTGGCACACCGCGCCGTTCAGCCTCTACCTGGTCATTCTCGAAGGTGCAGTGGAAATCGAAACCTCCGACGGCTGCAAGCAGGTGATTGGTGCGGGCGGCGTGATCCTCGCGGAAGACACGACCGGCAAGGGACATCGAACACGGGCGGTCGGGGGGCAACTAGTGCGCAGCATGATGCTCGGTATGCCCGACACGCGGTGAGGATCGGAATCAACAAGGCAGGAAAAAAGAGGTGAGTTTTTGAAACAAGAGAATCAAGTCATCATCGCATCCGCGGCCCGTACGCCAATGGGCGGGCTCACGGGCGTATTCGGCGACGTGTCGGCCATCGAGCTTGGCGCGGCTGCTATCCATGCGGCTACGTCGCGTGCGGGCATTGCTACAGACAAGGTGGATAGCGTCGTCATGGGCTGCGTGCTGCCCGCCGGCCTCGGCCACGTTCCGGCGCGGCAGGCGGCGCTCAAGGCGGGCCTGCCGGAGTCGGTGTCGTGCACAACGGTCAACAAGGCCTGCGGCTCGGCCATGCGCGCCATGATGATCGGGCATGACGAAATTCTCGCCGGCTCCGCACACGTGGTTGTCGCCGGTGGGTTTGAGTCGATGAGCAATGCACCGTTTCTTTTGCCGGACGGCCGGAAAGGGCGGCGCCTCGGGCACGGCGCGACGCTGGACCACATGCTCTACGACGCGCTGGAAGATGCGTTCGAACGCAGCCCGGGTAAGAAAGTCGACCTGATGGGGCATATCGCCGAAGAGTGGGCCGGGAAGTATGGCTTCTCGCGCGAGGAGCAGGATGCCTACGCGCTGCGCTCGCTCCAGTCTGCGCGCCAGGCCAACGAAGACGGCAGCTTCGCCTGGGAGACTGCGCAGGTCACGCGCACGACGCGCGGCAAGACCGTGCTGATCGACAGGGACGAACAGCCTTTCACCACGGACGCCAACAAGATTCCGACGCTCAAGCCGGCCTTCCGTCCTGACGGCACGATCACGGCGGCGAATTCCAGTTCGATTTCCGATGGCGCGGCGGCGACCGTGTTGATGCATGCCGCCGCTGCAGACAGACTTGGCGTTACGGGGCTTGCGAGCCTGGCCGGCAAGGCCACCTGGTCCGGTGCGCCCCGCTCATTTCCGGTCGCTCCCGCCATGGTCATCAACAAACTGCTTGAGCAGCTCGGCTGGAATGTGGGGCAGGTAGACCTCTTTGAAGTGAACGAGGCCTTCGCCGTTGTGCCCATGATCGCCATGCGCGACTGCGGCATTCCGCTCGAAAAGATGAACGTCCACGGCGGCGCCTGCGCGCTGGGGCATCCGGTCGGCGCATCCGGCGCGCGCATCGTCGCCACGCTGATCGGCGCACTGAAGAAAACCGGCGGCAGGCGCGGCATCGCTGCCATCTGCCTGGCCGGCGGCGAGGCGACTGCACTTGCCGTTGAAATGCTGTGAGGGATACATGGAACTGAAGAATGTAACAGTCGTCATCAGCGGCGGCGTCTCCGGCTTGGGGGCGGCATGTGCGCGCATGGTGATCGACAACGGTGGCCACGCGATCCTGGCCGACATCAATGCGCAGCAGGGCGAGGCGCTCGCCGGCGAACTGGGTGAACGCTGCCGTTTCGTCAGGACGGACATCACCTCGGAACAGGATGCGGCGGCGTTGTTTGAACAGGCCGCCGCGTCCGGCACCGTTCGTGCCGTCGTGAACTGTGCCGGCGTCGCGCCCGGCGAGAAGATTCTCGGCCGCGATGGTCCGCATGCGCTCGCTACGTTCGAGCGCGTGGTGCGGATCAATCTCGTCGGCACCTTCAACATGCTGCGCCTCGGCGCCGCTGCCATGGCCGGCAACGCACCGACCGAAGACGGCGAACGTGGCGTGATCATCAACACTGCATCCATCGCCGCCTTTGAAGGCCAGATCGGACAGGCGGCCTACGCGGCGTCCAAGGGCGGTGTCGTTGCGCTCACGCTGCCCGCCGCGCGCGAACTGGCGAGATCCGGCATTCGCGTGATGACCATTGCGCCCGGTGTGTTTGCCACGCCGATGGTGAGCGCCATGTCCGCCGAGGTGCAGGACAGCCTTGCGAAGACGATTCCCTTTCCGTCACGCCTGGGCCGGCCCGAGGAATACGCGCTCCTCGTCAAGCAGATTTTCGACAACCGGATGCTCAATGGCGAAGTGATCAGGCTCGATGGCGCCACGCGCCTCGCAGCCCGCTAGCTGACTTCTTATGCAGGTGAAATTTCCATGACTTACCAGATCACGATTGAGCCGCTCGGTCAGACGATCGAGGTGGAGGAGGGGCAGACCCTGCTCGACGCCTCGCTGCGTCACGGTGTCTATCTGCCGCATGCCTGCGGCCACGGCCTGTGCGCCACCTGCAAGGTGCAGGTACTGGATGGCGAGGTCGACCACGGCGAGGCATCGTCCTTCGCGCTGATGGACTTCGAGCGCGAGAACGGTCAATGCCTCGCCTGCTGCGCGACGCCGACCAGCGACCTTGTCATCGAGGCCGACATCGAGGTTGAGCCGGATGCAAAGAATTATCCGGTGGAAGATTACCGCGCCACCGTCACGCGCGTGGAAGACCTGACGCCCACCATCAAGGGCATCTGGATGAAGCCGGACCGGCCCATGACCTTCCAGGCCGGCCAGTACATCAATCTCGACTTGCCGGTCAGCGGGGGCCTTCGCCGTGCCTTCTCTCCGGCCAGTGCACCGTCGCGCGACGAGATCGAATTGCATGTGCGCCTCGTCGAGGGCGGCGCCGCCACAACATGGATACACAAGGATCTGCGCGTCGGCGATACGCTCGGCTTCTCCGGACCGTATGGCCGCTTCTTCGTGCGCGAATCCTCGACCTTGCCGCTGATCTTTCTTGCCGGCGGCTCCGGGCTCGCCGGCGTGCTGTCGATGATCGACGACCTGCTGGAAAAGGGCGATTCCCGGCCGATGACGCTCGTCTACGGGCAGCGCACGCGGGTGGAGCTGTATTACCACGAGCGCTTGCTCGCACTGGCTCGGCAATTCCCGCATTTCACCTATTCGCCCGCACTCTCCGGCGAGCCGGAGGACAGCGCGTGGCAAGGTGAACGCGGCTTCGTGCATGAGGTGGCAAAGCGCGTCTTCGACGGCATGTTCGCCGGCCACCGCGCGTATCTGTGCGGGCCGCCGGTGATGATCGAAGCCTGCATCAAGACGCTGATGCAGGGGCGCCTGTTCGAGAAGGACATTTTCACGGAGAAGTTCATCACCGCCGCCGATGCGAGCCAGGTCCGCAGCCCGCTGTTCCGCAACGTGTGAGCGTGGCCTACAGCCGGATTCCGACGATAACAATATTCGAGACAAAGCATGCAAACCAATCACATTCGCCGGGCTGCCGGCCTCACCCGAGGACGATCGATCGTGCTGTCCCTGATGGCCTGCGCCATCCTCGGCGCCTGCACCCAAGCCGCCAACACCTCGGCCATCGATCGCGAACGGCAGAAGCCGGTACAACGCTACGACATCGGCCAGGCAGTCGCCAGCAACGGCAAGGTGATCGTGGCCGGCACACAGAGCGGCGCTGCGCTGGTATCGAAAGACCAGGGCAAAAGCTGGACGCGCACGGCACTGGGCGCGGCCTCGCTGATCGACACCGCCGCCTGTGGCGACGGCAGCTTCGTCGCCATCGATTTCTACCACAAGGTGTGGTCGGCCGATGCCGACGGCGCCAACTGGAAATCCGTGGCGCTTTCGCAACCGAAGACCCCGCTTGCCGTCACTTGCGACAAGCAGGGCGGATGGTGGGTGAGCGGCATTCGCTCCGTCATCGCCGCCAGCCGCGACAAGGGCGCGACCTGGAAAGTGACCGATCTCGGCGAAGACGCGCAACTGACATCAATCCAGTTCATCGACGCCAAGGCGGGCGTCGCGCTTGGCGAGTTCGGCCTCACTGCTTACACGGAAGACGGCGGCGCCACCTGGCAGAAGGGCGCGAAGATTCCCGGCGATTTCTATCCCTACGCGGCGCTGTTCATCAATCGGCAGGAAGGCTGGGTGAGCGGCATTGCCGGCCAGATGATGCACACCACCGACGGCGGCAAGAGCTGGCAGAAGCAGCCCAACCTGAGCCAGGCCGCACTCTACCGCCTCTTCCTGCACGAAGGCGTGCCCTATGGCGTCGGCAACGGTGGCACCGTCGCCCGCCTCGAAGGCGACGCATGGCGCGCGATGCCCTATCCCGACGCAGTGCCGGTCTTTCTCGGCGGCGGCGCACCGCTGCGCGGCCAGTCGGCCGTGCTCATCGCGGGCCCCGGGGGCCTGCTGCGCGCCGTCGGCACCACGGCAACCCAATAACGCCATTCACGCCATTCACGCCATTCACGCGGTTCAGGAATACTCAACATGGTCAGCAAAGCACGTCATTCCATCACCCACGCACTGCACCGGGGCGAAGAGTGGATTTTCCGCAATCCCAAGATCGTCCTCTCGATGGTGCTCATCGTCACCATCCTGTTCGGCCTGGCGCTGCCGCGCCTGCGCATCTTCACCGACTTCGCCGACCTGCTGCCGCAGAACCACGCCTACATCAAGGTCTACAACCGCCTAAAGGAAAACTTCGGCGGTGCCAACATGATCGTCATGGCTGTGGAAGTGGAACAGGGCACCATCTTCAATGACGAGACACTCAAGCTCGTACATGCGGCGACGCAGGGCATTGACAGCCTGCCGGGCGTCAACCACAACCAGGTATCGAGCCTGACGCATCGCACGGCACGCAAGGTCTTCATCGACGACCAGGGCGGCTTCGCTTCGCAGCCGTACTACGATCCGATGAAGCCGTTGCATACGGCAGCCGAACTCGACCAGCTCAGGAAAGACGTGGTCGCCAATCCGACCATGTACGGTCTGCTCGTCTCGCCTGACATGAAGGCCGCCCTCATCAAGGCGCAACTCAATGAATCCAGCATCGACTACCCGGCCACCTTCGCCGCCTTGCAGAAGGTACGCGCCAGCCTTGCCGCGCCGGGGCACCATATTTATGTCACCGGAAATCCGGTGCTGACCGGCTGGGTCTACACCTACCTCAACCAGATTGTCGAGATCCTTGCCTGGACCATCGCGCTGCTGGCGACCTTGCTGATCGTCTATTTCCGTCGCTTCTACGGCATCGCCTTGCCGCTGCTCGGCATCGCGCTCTCCTCGGTCTGGGGCCTCGGCTTCATGGCGCTGACCGGCATCAATCTCGAGCCGCTGTCGCTGCCGATTCCTTTCCTGATCGCCGCGCGCGCCACATCGCACGGCGTGCAGCTGGTGGTGCGCTATTACGAGGAACTCGCCATCGTGCGCGACGGCAAGCGCGCTGCACGCAATGCGCTGGACGCGCTGTTCCGCCCCGGCTCGCTGGCCATCATCGTGGATGCCGTCGGCATCGCAGTGCTGATGCTGGGCGCGGCGCCTTTCAATTACAAGCTCGGCATGGCCGCCGGCTTCTGGGGCTTCTCCGTCATCTTTACGGTGCACTTCATGGTGCCGCTGGCCCTGACCATCCTGCCCGCGCCGAAGAAGCACGAGAACGCCAACCAGGGCGTGCGCAATTTCCTCGGCAAAGCCATGGCGCTCACCGGCGGAACCGAAGGCGGCGCGCGTTCCATCCTCATCCTCGCCCTTATCGGCGCGCTCGGCGGCATGTACTTCGTCAGCAAGGTGCAACTCGGCGAATCGGAACCGGGCTCGCCGCTGCTGCACCGCAACCACGACTACAACATCTCCACCCGTGCCATCAACACGCGCTTCCCCGGCTCGGAGGAGCTGCACGTCGTGGCGCGCACGGACGAGAAGGGCGGCATCAAGCGGCCCGAAGTCATGGCCGCGATCGAACGCTTCCAGGCGCACATGCTGGCCGACCCGGCGCTCGGCGGCACCAAGGCGATTCCCGGCGTGGTACGCGTGGTCAACAAGCTGACGCACAACGACGACCCGCGCTGGATGCAGCTGCCCGACAACGCCGATGAAACCGGCGGCCTGATGTTCGCCTACATGGCATCCAGCCCGATCCCCGGTGCATTGAAGGAGTTCATCAATGCCGACGAGAACGAAGCAGACATCGTCTTCTACTACAAGGACCACCAGGCCGACACGATCAACCGCGTCGTCGCGCTGGCGGAAGAGGGCATCGCAAAGATACAGAAGGAAGTCCCCGGCCTGCACATCGAACTCGGCGGCGGCATCATCGGCGTCACTGCCGCGGCCAACCAGGCGCTGCATACCGACCACATGATCATAATCCCGGCCGTGATGCTCATCGCCTTCCTGATCGTCATGGCCTACTACAGCTCGCTGCATGCCGGCTGGCTGATGGTCCTGCCGATGCTGTTTTCGACGCTGCTGACGTATGCCTACATGGGAGCGATGCACATCGGACTGAGCGTCAATACCGTGCCCGTCATCGCCGTGGGCGTGGGCGTCGGTATCGACTACGCGGTGTACTTCATGGACCGCATTCGCGAAGAGTACGCGGCGCTGCGCGACATCCGGCAAGCGGTGGTCAATGCCGTGGCCACTACCGGCTACGCGGTGAGCTTCACCGCCGCGACCCTCATTGCCGGCGTCGTCATGTGGATCTTCATGTCCGACCTGCGCTTCCAGTCGGATGCGGCGATCCTGCTGTCATTCATGCTCATCGTCAATGCCATTGCCGCCATGCTCATCGTCCCGGCCTGGTGCGTCGTGTTCAAACCGAAATTCGTGACGGCCACCCAGTACGACGAGGACGGCGTGCTGGAGGCCGCATGACAAGAAGAACTTCCGGACCACCGGAAGAAAGCAGAGAAGCACCTTTCCAACAGCCTGATAACAGCATAGGGGAGTAAATCCATGCAGGAGACAAATCAGTACACGCAGTATCGCCTCAAGGTGGGGGTTGCCGCCATCTGGCTGGCATTCGCCGCCCCGGCGCTGGCAGAAAACAATCTGCCGTCACTGGGCGAAGACGCCTCGCCCATGAACGTCAACACTACTTACGAAAACCACACCGTGCATCGCGAAAATGCCGGCCTGGCGAAGTTCCGCAATACCCTGCAGGTGGAATTCGACAAGCGACTGCAGGACGACTGGACCGTGCAGGGCACGCTGCGCGGCACCTGGGACGGCGTCTACCGGATGAACAGCAGCGAATACGGCAAGAAGGCAGGCGGTCCGGTCACGATCGAGAACACCGGCTATGCCGCGCTGCCGCCGGTGCCGACCAACGCCGGCACTCCGCTGAACCTGCCCAACGTCCCGTTCGGCGGCGGCATCAACAACCCGATCGCGACCGCGCTTGGCCTGCCGCCCACCAACGGTTTCGGTTTCGACCTGACGAAGAATCCGAACGACGGCATGCGCGTGCTCGGTGACCGCTGGCACGCCACCAACGGCGGCGTCGCCTTCGGCGTGCCGGTTCGCCCCTGCGATGTCGATTCGCGCGGCTGCAGGGATTTCGGCGGATACGGCAACAAGAAGCTGTCCGAACTGGAAGCACCGGAATTCAACAGCCGTCTCGACTTCGTGCGGGAACTCTACGCCAAGAAAACATTCCGCATGGCCGACGGCAACCAACTCTTCGTCAAGGCCGGCAAGCAGCAGGTGGTATGGGGCCGCACCGACCTGTTCCGCGTGCTCGACGTGATCAATCCGGTCGACTACTCGCGCAACAACATCTACGACGAGCTGTCCGACATACGCATTCCGATGTGGATGCTGCAGACGGAATATCGCATGGGCGCCAGCGATTCCATGCAGGACCGCAACTTCCAGGTCGTGTGGAACTTCGACAAATTCCGCGCGAGCAATCTCGGCCAGTGCGGCACGCCCAACGTCATGCTCGACGCCGGCTGCCTGATGCGCGCGATGTCGAACCTGTGGGACAACGGCGGCACGGTCGCCAACTTTGCGGCGGGCGGCCATGTCGCCACCGACTTTGGCCCGCACCAGGCAGGGATCCGCAACGTCAACCTGCCTGAATGGTCGCTGCAGAACACGCAGCTCGGCATGAAATACGAGGGCGTCACCAAGGACGGCCTGTCCTTCTCGCTGAACGCCTTGACCTACCGCTCGCAGTTGCCATCGCTGCGCGGCATCAACGGCAATGGCACGATCAACCCGTTCACCGGGGTCAACGGCAATACCACGCCGCCGTACGCTGGAGTGCCGGTCAGCAATCTGATCGCTTTTGACGTGCATTTCCCGCGCGTCAACCTGATCGGCGGCTCGATGGACTTGCAGCTCGAGAAGCTCGGCGCGGCCGTGCGACTCGAAGGCGCGCTGACCAATGGCGAGGAATTCGCGAACACCGCGCGGCCCGAACTGTACTCGAAGAACAAGGTGTTCCGCTCGGTCATCGGCGTCGATCGTCCGACCTTCATCCCGTTCATCAGCACCTCCGCGGCCACGCTGCTGTCGGCGCAGCTGTTCTACCAGCACATCTTCAACCATGAGCTGAATGACGGCCCGCTGGGCAAGGTCGGCATGCCCGACTGGAAGGACAACATGATCGGCACCTTCCTGATCCGCGGTTCGCTGCGCAACGGCACCGTCAGCCCGCAGTTGGTCCTGGCGCGTGACTTCCGGGCGAAGGCCTTCGCGGTATCGCCGCAGGTCGAGTGGAACCTCTCCAACGACCTGAAGCTGACCTTCGGCGCGAACTACAAGGGCGCGAACGGCGACGACCACTACCGCTTCGACGACTGCCGTTCCTGCAACCCGTACGCGCCGTTCACCAATTACGGCCCGACGCAGGCTGTCGGCCAGTCCTTCGGTCTCGGCGGCATCGAGCCGCTGGGCCGCTTCCGCGCCGGCCCGATCGGCACGGCATTCAAGGAAAACGATATCTATCTCAAGCTGAGCTACAAGTTCTGATCGATTCAAGGAGACAAGCATGAAAAAGAGCATGATCGCCCTGCTGCTGGCAGGGCTCTTCGGCGCCGCCCACGCGGCGACCGACGCCGACGTCGACAACGCATTCAGCCCCTACCGGAACGGCATGCCCAGCTTCCCGGGGCTGTCCGCCGGCATGACCATCAACAAGGGCAACGCCGACCAGTTCAAGGAAATTCTTGGAGCCGGCGTCTACAAGCTGATCAAGGACGGCCTGTTCGAGATCAAAGTCGGGCCGACCACCGATTTCGCTCTCAACAAGGCATACGTCGCCGCCACCAAGGCCAACCTGAACAAGGCCAAGCTTGGCGCCAAGCCCGGCGAACTCATCGGCTATGTGGCAGGTCGCCCGTTCCCGGAAGAGCCGGACCTCAACGACCCACGCGCCGGCGAAAAGCTGGCATGGAATTTCCGCTACGGCCTGAACTGGGGCGACAACGCCGCCGTCAACATGATCTGGAAGTACAAGAACATGGAAACCGGCCGCGAAGAGCGCCGCGTGAAGATGGACATCCATTTCCTCAACTTCAAGCATCGCGTCCTGCAGCAGCCGACGCCCGAAGTCACGCCGAACCCTTCCCAGATCTTCAAGGGCACGTACCTGAAAGTGTGGGAGCCTAACGACGTGCGCAATACACAGTTGCTCATTCAGCGTTTCGAAGACGACCTGAAGGTGGATGACGCCTATCTCTACCTCGGCTTCCAGAAGCGCGTGCGTCGCATGGCAACCGGCCAGACCACGGACGCCTTCCTCGGCTCGGACATGATGATCGAAGACTTCGAAGGCTACAACGGGCGTATCAGCGACATGAAGTGGACCTTCAAGGGCAAGAAGCTCGTGCTGCTGCCGGCGTGGAACCACAATGAACTCGCGTTGAGCGACGAATTCAAGGACCCGGACGGCTACAAGTACATCAGCTTCGGCGGACAGGGTGGCTGCTTCCTCAACGGGAGCTGGCAATTGCGCAAGGTATATGTGCTGGAAGCCGCGCCGGTCAATTCGTCGCATCCTGTCAGCAAGCGCGTGTTCTACATGGATGCGCAGATGGGCAGCATGAACGGTGCGAACGAAATCTACGACCGCAAGGGCGACCTGTGGAAGGTGCTCATGGTCGGCAAGAGCCACGCCGACCACCACCTGCCCCAGAACAAGGGCATGGGTATTGGCGTGGACGACGGCTTCTCGATCGTCGACGTTCAGTCGCGTCGCTGCACCACCGCCCAGTTCAAGGGACGTGTCGATCCCAAGCTGTCGCCGCCGGAAATGTTCCAGGTGCAGTACATGCGTGGTAACGAGTAAGCTGCGCAGGCAGAAGCGCGCCCTTCGCTCCGGAGGGGCGCGCACCTCTTCCGCCGTCCCGCCCGATATCCACTCCTCGTTCCTCGATATCAGCCACACGGCACCGCGTACCTGCTGCATTGTTGGCTGCACCGCCTGCGCCGTCAGGCGCGGTCAGATGCGGAATCGAACCCGTTCCCGCGCCTGACAAATTCCAGCACCATTCAGACAAGCCAGCGGTGAACGCATTGCGTGCATGCGACAGCACGCGGCCTGTCCGTCTCTCGCCGAATTACGCACATTCCGCGCGCACTGAAGCGCGTACGCGCGATACACGCGAGCGCACCGTGCCCACGGGAATCTTCATTTGTTCCGCAGCCTCTTCGTAGGTCGATTCACCGTCAAGAACGGCTTCGAAGGTGGCTCGCATATCGCCCGGCAGAGAGGCGAGCAGCGCCTCGACCTTGTCGGCTATCTGACGCACTTCAACAAGATGCGCCGGGTCGGCATGAATGTCGACGAGTTGGTCCAGCAGCGCCTCGTCGATCTGCTCGTGCATGTGGGCGCAATTGCGACGCACCTGGTTGCGCGCCAGATTGAGCGCGATACCGAACAGCCAGGTGGACGGCTTCGATAAACCACCGAAGCGGTCTGCGCAACGCATCGCTTCCATGAAGGTGTTTTGCACGACATCTTCGGCGTCTTCGGCATTGCGCACATAGCGTTGGACGAACCGGAGCAGGTGATGATGATGCTGGCGATACAACTGGTTCAAATCGATGGCGGTGCTGCTTGCATTCTCTCTGGATGCGGTGGCCTCTGCCGAAGCGAGTGTCTCTTTCATCACAATCTCCTCCCGGTTTTTTTTACGTTCGAATTGACGACCTGGACATCGGGCATCGCGATTTGCATGTGTGGTGTGCGATTACCGTGAAGCAACGATAGCGAGGCGTCGTCGCGCGAAGAGAAATCGATGAGGATTGGTGAGACTTTGAGGAAAGTTGAGAAATTGCTTGTTGCAGTTGTGATTGAATTGGAACCGTGGCGCATTCAAGGTCGCGCCCCGCCAGGGCGGAAGCAGATGAAGGGCCGTGCTCCTTTCCATCTCTCGCCATGACACCTCGCCGCACCGCTCACCCAGGACGACTTCAATTTCTCTTGACATGATGCAGGCATGAACAGCCGATCTCAATCAGCCGTGAACCGGTGGATCGGTAATTCAAGCTTCGCATTGAAGCGCGGCACGAGATGGCACTGCGGTCTTCTTTAACGTCATCGATAAGCCGAACAAGCCTGGCGACATTCGGCTCATGACCTACCTGAAACAATGCCAAGGGCAGCGATGGATATCCAATTTCAAAACCTGATGACGGTACTACTGCAGCATATGGGAATCGACCTGCCGCCCGACCGGCGCAACGACGTGTACACAATCAGCGTTGATCAACAGCTGCAACTGAAATTGTTTTCCATTCCCGTCGGGTATCTGAACGTGATTGCCGATCTCGGCAAACTGCCTGATGCATCGGGGACAGAAGCGCTGATCAATCTCCTGAAGCTGAATTGCTTCACACCGATCCATCCCGAACTCAATTTCAAGCTTGGCTATAACGAAGCCAGCGGCAACGTAGAGTTGTGGACAAGGAAGAGATTGAACGCAATGAGCAATAGCGACGCGATCGAATTGCTCGATTTCGCCCTTGAGACTGCACGTTTTGCAAAGGATTGGATCGATCGGCCAATGACGAAGCAACGTTCGCAGCACCATCTCTCCCGGCTGATGGAAAAACAAGCCGGCCAACAAGAAAAGTGAATCAAAGAGCAGGTATATGGACCAAATCAGAAATCAATTCAACTACGTGAGGCAGACCGTATTGGCGGAGCACAATCAGCCCGGTGCAGACAGGCCGTCACATAATGAACGAGTGCTGCAGCTGATCGCTGAGGCGTCGCAAAACGCGACTGCGAAAGTTCCTGGTGAAATACTTCGCGGTCGGTTCGGCAAGAAACCTGTCGTCGTAGACCCGCAGACATTTGACAAACTGGTTCTAGGTAAAGGGATTGCCGACGCAGTCAAAGCCTTGATCAACAAGAATGCGCCGAATCAGAGACTGGGGTTGATGCAATCAGGCGGGCTTGCAGACCGGGTAGGGTTGTACGCCCGCTTCCACCTTTCTCACGGAGATGTTGATGGGACCACAATGGCGACCAATACCATTGTTGCCCGGACCGGAGTATGTGCCCAGCACGCACAAGCCGCCTATTTGATCGCCAAATCGCTCAATCTGCGTGCGGCCTTGGTTGTCGACAGATGGAATGACCATATGTACG
Organism: Noviherbaspirillum sp.; assembly: GCF_035254685.1. Classification (GTDB taxonomy): domain Bacteria; phylum Pseudomonadota; class Gammaproteobacteria; order Burkholderiales; family Burkholderiaceae_D; genus Noviherbaspirillum. The sequence continues at coordinate 52,593 of NZ_DATFAI010000019.1, forward strand.
TATTAATCGATCATGATGGAAAAAATCCCGTCATGGTCGATCCTTGGGCTATCGTTCCCACTTCCTGCCTGGCTTCAGAATCCTCGTATAAACATACATCCATCGTGGAAGAATGCGAGCCTCATGATCCTGTACCGAGCGCATTCAATCTTCCGGCCATTGAAGAAATTCGTGATCGCCTGGAGCAAAAAGTGGGACCCGAGGGCTTTGAAAACGCCATGGCAGAAGTCTATAGAAATAGGTATGGGATTCGAAGTAACTTGCTTGACAGGTATTGCCTTGCACAAGGCGTCATGCGCTATGACAGAATCGATATGGACGCAGTGCCGGAGGATGACCGGCCCAGAGTCCTCGCCACGAGGGAAAAGATAAAAAAGATAGTGGAGGAAAAGCAGCTTACGGAAGTTGCCATGACCACGCATAAGGGGGCGAAGATGGACAAAACCCGGCTGATAAGCGTCAGCATCGGCAAAAAGTCGGTTCCGGACAGTATGTTCAATGAAGAAGCACGCATCCCGGCTGAACACAGGGACGACTATGTCATAGCCAGATCACGTGCCGAGCGGGAGGCGCAAGTGGCAGCCTTTAATGCGGCATGTCGAGGCGTCTTGCGTCAGGCAGTAGAAGCAGCAGAAAAGTCAGGAACAAAACGGGTGAAAGAGTCGGTTTTCTGTACCGTTACCAAACATCGATATCACACCGAGAATGCCATCACCGTCGGGGCTGAAGCGACAATGTCGACGCGGGTCGATCCTTACCTGTGGGATGAACGACACACGGCCAACACCGTCAACACCTATGAGTCGGAGGATGGGCGACGTGTTCGCTTCGACAAAGTTTCGCCTGATGTTCTTGAAAAAATAACGCAAGCTGTCGCGAAAGCCAGGGAGAAGAAATATCCTGACGCTTATATCAAGCGCACGCCCGTAGCAGCGGCGCCACTGCGCCGTGCCGCGACCAGCAGAACCACCCCGCAGCGGCAAGTCCAGCACATCTCCAGGGATGCAATGCTGGAAGCCACGATTCGAAGAGTGAGGAAGGCAATTTTCGATATCATCAGAGTGGGTGCGAAAGTTGCATTACTTGACGGAACGCCAGCGCAGGTCGGGGGTACAAATAGCACGGCATCCGCACAAGACCTCATCGCGCGACAACAAGACTTGGTGCATATTCTGGACCAGCGTGTGGAGCATCTGCCGGCGGACCAACTCGCAGACACTCTGTACGACCTGGCCGAAGAATTGCCCTATCTTCGGGCTGGAGCGCGGGAAGATGCACTTGAGCTGCTACGCGTCTGGATGGTCGTCACGCCAGATGCCATTCCCTACATCGAAAGCCAGATTGCCCAACTCGAAGCAAGTCCTGGCCAAGAAATTTCCCCCACCGAATTGGCGCATGCCTGACCTGACTCAGTGACGCCGCCTGGCCAGCTTGGGTACTGCAATGAACGGCATGCTGCTCGTACGTATGCACTCCGCGCCTCCAATCCTGGCCCACTCGCGACGTTTCTTAACACCCCGGTGGGTGTCGACCTGATTGCGCGTTCGAATTCCTGTGATGCGTCGAAGATCGACTGGCCTGCTGAACTTTTAGAATTCACGTGAAATGAAAATACCTCAGCCTCCTTCACCGATTGCTCGTGATGACCGCCAGATGAGTAATACAGCCATGGCGGATGCGCCTGCAAGCGTCATTGCCATCCAGGCCGCAGAAACAGTGTCATCCGCAGCTCCAAAAAGGCCTCGTCCGGCATGGCTGACGAATACGCTGTCTCGCCGTGAAACGACCGACGGCATCAAGAGTGAGATTCCCGGTGTCGGAAATCGCCATGCGGCCTTGCGGTCGAAGGATGATCAATCCGGCGCAGATTGTTCAATTGACGAATTCGGTTCAAGCATTCATCAGCATCTCGCGTACCGCTGGCCACATGACCGGTCAGTAGCTCACGATCACCTTGGTCTGGGCACTTATGGGGATATGCGACGTGACCAACTTCTGCCAATTTCCGGCGCGGATTATCTTGGAGACCAGTACGGCCTGTTAACCGCCGCAAACGTGTTGGAACAACCTCATGGATTAAGGACTAGAGCGGTTTTCACATCAATAAAAGGGAAAGGAACATCAGGCGCAAAAGGATGTCCTCATGGGATTGTGAAGCTGGAGGTGTCCTCATGGCTGCTCCCTATTCAGAGGATTTGCGTCGGAAGGTGGTCCAGGCATGCG